>CAWFMB010000001.1:0-49095 GCA_963816685.1 uncultured Prolixibacteraceae bacterium
CATATGAAGGAACTCATATTAGTCATTTATATAACCGTTTGGGTAAGGTCTGGACAAAATTGTCAAATGAATTTCCAGAAAAAAATAATGACCAACCATGACTTACTGAATGAATTTCACTAAAAAAAGGGGGGCTTTTTGCTTCACTTTTTTAATTATGAAACCCTCATTGACTACCTGTTGGCATTTCATTTTGCCAGTAGTTTTGACAAATTTATTTAATTCTTAAGTCAAGACAATTCAGCATATTTTCAACTATTGTTTTTAATCAGCAAAAGTTGTAAATTTAATATAACTGAATCTTTAAATTGTTCCTTGATTATTTCCTGTATTACCTCCGTGTTTTCAATAGATTACTCACCTTTAATATTACAGTTATGAGACCTGAAACAAATACTCCTTTATTTGGTGTAACTAAAAAGAATTTAATTGTTTTTTTATTCGTATTCTTTTTTATTTATTCACCAGTTTGCACCTCCCAGTCGCAAGACTACTCTCAAATTGACATTCCATACAAAAAAGTGGTGCTTGATAATGGTTTAACGCTTATTGTTCATGAAGATCATAAGGCTCCAATCGTTGCCGTGAACGTGTGGTACCATGTAGGTTCAAAAAATGAAAAGCCCGGGAAAACCGGCTTTGCCCATCTTTTTGAACATCTGATGTTTAATGGCAGTGAGAATTACAACGATGATTATTTCAAACCTTTTCAGAAGATTGGTGCAACCGATATGAACGGAACCACCAATAATGACCGGACTAATTATTTTGAGAATGTTCCGGTCTCTTCCTTCGATCTGGCACTCTGGATGGAATCCGATCGCATGGGCCATCTGGCTGGGGCGATTGATTCAGCCAAACTCGAAGAACAAAGGGGAGTAGTTCAAAACGAAAAACGACAATATGATAACGAACCATACAGCCAGGTTGAAGAGTTCATAGCAAAGAATTGCTATCCTGCCGGCCATCCATATTCCTGGACTGTTATTGGATCGATGGAAGACCTCGATGCTGCCTCTTTGGACGATGTTCATGAATGGTTTAAATCGTATTATGGTGCTGCCAATGCTGTTCTTTCTATAGCAGGTGACGTGAATACCGATGCCACTATTGAAAAAGTAAAACAGTATTTTAGCGATATTCCTTCAGGGCCTCCTGTCTCAGAACATAACTCATTTATTGCCAGGCGTGAAGGTATAATCCGTCAGGTTACCGAAGATCGTGTTCCACAGTCCAGAATTTATAAAGTGTGGAATATCCCGGGATGGGGAACTGAATGTTCCGATATGCTGGACCTGGTAAGCGATGTGCTCACATCTGGCAAAAATTCCCGGTTATACAAAAGGCTGGTATACGACGATCAGATTGCAACCGATGTTTCGGCATATATTAATGCAAATGAAATAGGCGGCCTATTCCGGATAGTTGCAACAGCGAAACCTGGCGAGGATTTAAAACAAGTTGAGGATGCCCTGAATGAAGAATTGCAACGGTTTTTAAAAGAAGGACCAGACGATGATGAACTCGAGCTGGTGAAAACCCAGTATATGGCTAATTTTATCAGGGGCATCGAACGAATTGGAGGATTTGGGGGAAAATCGGATATTCTGGCCCGAAACGAAGTTTACGGAAATAGTCCCGATTTTTACAAGACTACTCTTGGCAGAATAAATACGTCCACTCCCGAAAAACTAAAAAAGGTAGCGAATGATTGGCTAACTGATGGAGAATATATTCTTGAAGTCCATCCATTCCCAGATTACAAGGTCGAGAAACCGGTGGTTGACCGCAGTACACTTCCTGAAAGTGGAACAGCTCCCCTTCCTGTATTCCCGGCTTTTGCAAAGAAATCACTTCCAAACGGGCTCCAGGTTATTTTGGCAGAACGTCATTCGGTGCCGGTTGTTAATATCAGTTTAATGGTCGATGCGGGTTTTGCCGGCGAACAGAATTTTCATGAAGGAATCGCAAATCTTGTCATGAATATGATGGATGAAGGTACTGACAACAGGGATGCTTTAACAATCAGTAAACAGCTGCAAATGCTGGGAGCCCGGGTAAACAGTGGTTCCGATCTGGATGTCTCCTATGTTGTCTTATCTGCCTTAAAGAAAAATCTTGATGAATCAATGGACATTTTCTCTGATATTATTTTGCATCCCTCTTTTCCTGAAAATGAATTCGACAGGTTGCAAAAAGAACAACTGGCAGGTATCCAGCAGGAAGAAGCTTCGCCGATTGGAATCGCCATTCGCTTATTGCCAAAATTTGTATATGGAGCGGAGCATCCTTACGGGAAATCATTTTCCGGGTCGGGGACAAAAGAATCGGTTTCGGAAATCGGTACTGAAGAGTTACAAAAATTTCATGACACATGGTTCAAACCCAATAATTCCACGATGATTGTTACCGGGGCTGTTACAATGGATGAGGTTGTACCATTACTTGAAAAGTATTTTGGAAAATGGGAAAAGGGAAATGTAAAAAAGAATAAAATTGCAGCATTGCCTCAAAAGAATAAATCGGCCATATACCTGATTGACAAACCTGGATCGCCTCAATCTTTCATTCTTGCAGGAAATGTTTCACCTTCAAGAGCCGATGATGATTATCTTGGAATTAAAATGATGAATACCATTCTTGGAGGACAATTTGTGTCCAGGTTGAATATGAACCTTCGCGAAGCAAAGCACTGGTCTTATGGTGTCAACAGTTTTATTGTTGAAGCCAGGGCACAGAGTCCGTTTGTTGTTATCGCCCCTGTTCAAGGAGACAAGACTTCCCTGGCTGTTTCAGAGATAAAAAAAGAACTTGAAGATATTGGTGACACAAGACCGGTGACACAAGACGAGCTGAATAATGCCAGGCAAAACGAAGTTCTAAAACTACCGGGAACCTGGGAAACCATTCAATCCGTCAGCGGTTCTTTGGAGGATATGATCAAATTTGGCTTGCCGGAGGATTACTATAAAAATTATCCCGACAGGATAAAAAACCTCACAATGTCAGATATTACAGCAGCTGAAAAGAAAGTACTATTCCCCGATCAGATGGTTTGGGTAATCGTTGGAGATCGTTCAAAAATTGAAACTTCATTGAATGAACTGGATATGGGAACGGTTAGTGTTATCAATGCCGACGGGAGCACAATTCAGTAAAATCTGATAATTGATACTTACAATCGACAGCCAGGTTGCAAATTCCTGCCAGGGAAGCAAAATAAAAGTAAAAGCGTTATATGATTTTTCATGTAACGCTTTTTTAATTTAATGATCCTCCAGTTCCTTTTCAGGTGCATGTTTAATCATCTGGTTCAAGATTTTGTTACGGCATGTGATGCATATTCATGCGATTTCGGACTTATCCATATATTAAATACTCCTAGTATGACCTTTCTGCCTGTTTCTCTTCCTTCTAATTCTTCTAACAATCAGCTAAATGCTGATCTACCATATATCTGAACATAGATTCCAGTTCTTCAACTGTTATTAAATCATCTATCCCTTCCACTTTACCGAAAAACATTGTCCTCGGTAATAAAATTCACTGTGCCTATAAAATCTAAATAGGATATGTTTCTTTTATTTGAAAATTTCTATAAATGCCACTTAATAATAATAAGTTCATTCTCCGGCAAATAACCAAATGAATTTATTCAATAATTTTCAGTTTGTTCTTATGGTTGTATGAATAATCAGAAGGGCGTATTCCAAATTGTTTTGAAAAGGAGCGACTAAAATATGATTGTGAACTGAACCCAACGTTTTCAGATATTTCATTTAAACTTAATTTATCTTGTAATATGAGCTCTGCGGCTTTTTTTAACCGACAAATTTTAATTAATTCATTCGGAGTTAAATCTGAAACTGCTTTAATTTTCCGATAAAGTGTTGGCCGGCTAATATTCATTTGATCGGCAAGCATTTCAACGTCTAAATGCGTATCTGAAATATTTTTGATAATTATTTCATTCAAATTTTCAAGAAATGTTTCGTCAGCTTTTGTATGTGCTATTAATTTTAGATTGGAGATTGGAGATTTGAAATAATAATTTCGAATGTTATCCCTGTTTGTTATTAAATTAGTTATTTGTGCAAGTAAAATATTAATTGAAAATGGTTTCTCAATGTATGCATCAGCTCCCAATTCCAACCCTTCCAACCGGGATTGCTGTGTATTTTTTGCAGTAAGTAAAATCACAGGGATATGACTATAATTTAGATCAGTTTTTACTTTCTCAAGCAACCTGAATCCATCCATAACTGGCATCATAATGTCACTTACAACCAACTGAATACTGAAATCATTCATGATAATCAAAGCTTCTTCTCCATTTGATGCAGTTAAAACATTAAAAGTTGCATTAATCTCATGCCCAATAAAATTTTGCATTTCCTCGTTATCTTCAACAATCAAAACAGTTGGTCTGGAATTATCAATGATATATTCTTGCTGAAAGGCTAAATTTGATTTATATTGTTCTTTGACAACCTCTTCCAAAATAATTGAATTTTCCTGATTGACTGGCAATTGCAAACGAAAGGTAATAATTTCACTACCTGGAGTCAGTAATTCAAGAGTGCCCTGATGCATTTCGGCTAGTGAGCGGGCAAGAGGAAGCCCCAATCCTGTACCTGATTTAAATTCTGCATTTTCGCCTCTGAAGAAAGGTTCAAATATCTTGTCTTTAACAGCTACTGGTATTTGTTGTCCATCGTTTTCAACTTCAACATGAAAATAATCTTCACCTTCAACAGCATTAAAAGTTACAAGAATATAAGTTTTGGCATATTTTATTGAATTTAGTAACAAATTACTGGTTATTTTAACAAATGCATCCTCATCAACAGAAACATACATACGTTTAATATTTGTACTTATTTCAAACCTTAAATTATTTTGTTCTGCAGCATTTTTAAACCGGTTAAAATTTTCATTTAACAGAGATACGATATCTTTTTTTACGTAATTTAATTTGTAACCCTGAAGTTCAGTTTTGCGGAAATCCAGTAATTGATCAACTAGTTTTAGTAAACGATTTGTATTTTTTTCAACAACAGAAATATAATTTTTTGTATCAGGTGAAATGGTGTGGTTGTTTATTACCTTTTCAATAGAGCCTGTAATTAATGTAAGGGGGGTTCTGATTTCATGGGCTATATTTACAAAGAAATTAATTTTTGACTGGTGTAATTCTTTTTCCTTTTTATATTCTAACTGTTTTATACTTTGATTTAATTTTTTCTTGTGTTGTTTAATTCCAATTTTTCTAATTAACACTAAAATTCCAATGAAAATTAAAAAGTAAATCAAAATCGCAGTTTTTGATAACCACCAGGGAGGAAGAATTGTTATATTTAAGGTTGCCGGAGATTCATTCCATTCTCCTTCCAGGTTCAAACCCTTTACCTTAAAAATGTACTTTCCTGGTGATAACTTGGTAAAAAAGGCTGTTTGTGAATCATTTAAATAAATCCAGTTCTTACTTAAACCTTCCATGTAATATGCATATTCTGTAATTGAAGGGGCGATAAAACTGAGCGAGGAAAAATTTATACTAAATGTTGACTGACTGTTTTTTAGTTTTATTTCTTTTGAAAAAGTAATCGGAACTGTTGTATTTTTTGTATTTAAAGTTTTATCAAACACCGTCATCTTTGTCAGGTAAATCTGAACATCAGATTCAAAATTCTGAACCTCTTTCGGGTAAAAACTAATCATTCCTTTCACCATTCCAAAATACATCTTCCCGGTATTGTCTTTCCATGATGAATTATAATTAAACTGATTTGTAATTAAACCATGTTCGTTTTTATAAATCTTTATTTTTTTTGTTTGCGGATTGAGGCAAACCAATCCGTTAGTCGTGCTGATCCATAAATTATCCGATTCGTCAGTTAACATTCTGAACGTTATATTGCTTGGCATACCATTTTCAACAGTAAAGCGTGTCACTTTACTGTTTTTCCGGTTATATTTTTTTATTCCTTCCAGAGTAGCAAACCACAGGTTATGCTCTGAATCTTCCAGTATATCATTAATTGTATTACTATTATTAGTTGAAATGGTATCATGTGCGAACTTGCCATAAGAACTATCCTGAGGATTGAAGTAGTATAACCCGTTATTAATTGTTCCAGCCCAAATTATACCGGTATGATCTTCCAAAATACTTTGTATCGTAATATTCCTGGGAAATTCAGGAATTGGTTCAAAACGATCCAGTGTTTTATTAAATTTATACATCCCATTGGAGGTTCCAATTAAAATCATTCCATTGGAAAGCTTTTTCATTAAAACTATTGTAATATTATTACCTAGTTTATAACTTTTAACCACCTTGCCTTTTGGAATATCTATTAAATCGATTATTCCTATTATTGAACCCACCCATAATTTATCCCCATCGGGGACTAATCCATGCAAATTTTTATGTGAGATACTAAATTTCCCGTTTTGAATTGTATAATGCGTATAATTATTGGTTTGGACATTTAATAAATTAAGTCCTTCATCTTCTGTTGCAATCCATAAGTTATTATATTGATCAACGGCAATATCATGAACTATTTCTCCCTTTAAAGCATTATTTTCCGGATAATCATAAAACTTTTGGAATGGTTGGGTTGGAGTATAATAATTTAATCCACCCGAATACGTACCTATCCAGATTCCATTTTCTTTATCCTTAAATATGGCGGATAAAAGATTTGTGGATAAAGAATATGGATCCTGTGGTCTTTTTTTTGTCAGAGCTAAACTCTCATTCTTTATATCGTAAACATATAAACCGATTTCGGATGCTATCCACACCTCATTTAGAGATGTTTGTATAATTCCCCTAACACATATTTCCTCATACTCTACCTCCTTTGCCATAAGGTCTTTATAAGTATTTGTTTGAATATCAAATAATTTAGCGCCATGCGTTGTTGAACCAATGAATAATTTTTCTTCTGTTGTTGACGGAGAAATAATTGTAAGGCTTTTAACTTTATAATTTGGAGAATGTGAAAACAAATCATGACCATGAAATTCCCCATTTGTGATATCAAAATTATAAAGCATTCCATTTGATAATACAAGCCAGATATTTTCTGCAGACGTATAACAGAACGACATAAGATAACCATTATCCGGAATAGTATATACCTGATAATCGTCCAACTGAACGTTATATTTTACAAGTTTCCCATCGAGTATCAACCATAAATTATCAGCAGAATCGAAAACAAGATTTTTTGCCATCATTCCTTTACAAAAAGGTATTAGGTCAAAATTCTCTTCTTTTTCATTGTATCGGTATATACCATTATATGTACCAATCCATAAAGATCCCTTACTATCCATAGCCACATTTGTAATCCAATCGTTCCCGATGGATTTAGGTCCATTGTCGGTGTCCCTGAAAGTACGGAAAGAATACCCATCGAAACGGTTTAAACCATCACGCGTCCCTATCCAAATAAACCCATGTTCATCCTGAATACAACATGTTACATTATTATTACTTAATCCATTTTCTACCTGATATTGCCTGAAGGAATAATTTTCAGCAGATACAGATGAGAAAAACATCAATATTATCCAAAAAAATATTGCGCATATTTTCATTATCATTTTTTGGTATGAAGGATTTTTTAACTTCATTAAAGAAAACGCAAATTACTCCTAATTTTTAATTTATGTTTTTAAAATCATCTTATCATTTTTAACTTATATCTCATAAATTATTAAGAACATAAATTGTAAACCTCCATTTATCAAAGTTTTCTGTATTTTCAGACTTTCCCTGCTAAATGAGTTATAATATCCTCATATTAACTTTCATAAAAAATCATTGACTTTTAATTAAATCAAATATGAGATAATATGAAAAAAGAATGATAAAAATGTAATAATGAATAATGTCATCTGTGTATACATTTGAAGTTCTATCAAATCAATATTAGAATGAAACAAAATTTTTACCGAAAAAGCAAATGTAGGAATGAATAACTTTTTTTGTGCAACACGGCGCTATTAAGTTTAACAATTAATCTATATCTAAAAACTAAATTTATGAAAAAAGGATTACTGAGGCTAAAGAGTCTATTATTTCTGTTTTCCCCAATTGAAATGGCATCTAACAGTAAATTAAGAATTGTATTTCCAATTGTATTGTTTATAGTTCTAAGCCATATTGATGTATTTGCCAGCAAAATTTCAACGGAATCAAATTCAACAATTCTATCCCAACAAACCGTTTCAATTTCGGGAAAGGTGACTGATTCTTCCGGTTCTCCGTTACCAGGAGTAACAATTGTGGTTAAAGGTACTACAATAGGTACAATTTCTAATCCGGATGGTGATTACGCTCTTGCGAATGTTCCTTCTGACGGTGTTCTTGTTTTTTCCTTTGTTGGCATGAAGGAACAGGAAATTTCAGCCTCTCAAGGACCAAATATTAATGTTGTTATGGAAGAAGGATCAATTGGCATTGAAGAAGTAATTGCAGTTGGATATGGTTCTTTGAGTAAAAAAGAGATTTCGTCTTCCATCGTAAATGTTGATAAGGAGGATTTCCAAAAAGGAGCTGTTTCAGATCCCATGGAATTACTTGTGGGTAGAGTTGCCGGTTTAAACATTGATGAATCTTCAGCATCTCCTCATTCAACATCTAGTTTTCAAATCCGGGGAGCAACATCTATAACCGCAGGCAATGAGCCGCTTATTGTTATTGATGGTGTTGCAGGCGGAAATATGAGTAATCTGGCAACACAGGATATTGAATCAATAACTGTTCTTAAGGATGGAGCATCTGCTGCTATTTATGGTACGCGTGGTGCCAACGGTGTAATTCTTATTACTACCAAACAAGGAGCTGAAGGTGGTATAGGCACATTTAATGTAAATTACGAAAGTTATTTTGCCGTTAATCGTATGCACGACCTACCTGAGACATTGGGATATGAAGAATATATTGAAAGAGACCGGGGAGTTAATTATGGTTATCATGATGATTGGTTAGGCGAATTAAAACGTGATTTTTCATATGACAATAATCAATATGTTTCTGTAACAGGATCAACAGTAAAAAGCAAGTACAGTATTTCATTAAATTACGTTGATAAAAAAGGACTTGATATAGCAAATGCCGAAAAGCAATATGGTTCACGCATGGCTTTTTCACAAAAGACACTTAATGATTTGTTGGAAATTAATTCAACTTTAAGCGTTACCGGTATCGATGCAGATACAGGCTCAAACGGCATCGCAGGTACTGTAACCATGAATCCAACCATGCCAATACGGAATGAAGATGGAACATACTATCACCCCACCACAAGCACCGGAGCAACGAACGCTGTTGAGAATGCGAAGGATGTAACCGATGGCAATAACAGAATTTATGTGTTGGGTACTGTTGGAGCCAAACTTCAGATTATAAATAATGAAAAACAAACATTATCTACATCTGCAAATTATACGATAGATTTCAATAATAATAAATCGTATTATTATCTTCCTTCAACCCATGCCACATCAGAATGGAATGGTTATGCCGGCAGAGCAGAATTAAGCCACTCCAGATATTGGCTTAAACAATTTGAATGGACATTAAATTATGCCCTCAACACTGGTGATCATTCATTACGTGCGGTTGCAGGTTATTCATACGTTGAAGATTTTTCAGAAAATATGTCGATGACAAATTATGACTTTCCAATCGACCAGTTTCTTTATCATGATATTGGCTCCGGATCTTACCTTTCATCTGGTGAGGCAGATATGTCGTCGGGAAAACAATCTTCTCGTTTAGTTGCACTGTTTGGTCGTATAAATTATTCATGGAGCGACCTGCTGACAGCTACAGCTTCTTTACGACATGAAGGTAGTTCACGGTTTGGTGAAAATAAAAAATGGGGGAATTTTCCTGCAGTTTCTGCTGCCTGGGAAATTGCAAACATGCCTTTTATGGAAAATATCAACGACAAAGTTACCAGTTTGAGGCTACGTGCTTCATATGGTGTAACGGGCCGCAGGGCTGGCAGCAACTATCAATCTATTCAAACCTATAGGTCCAGAAGTCAATATTTTATTGATGGTGAATGGGTTTTAGGTTTTGCACCAAGTAAAAATGCCAATCCCAATTTACAGTGGGAACTTGGAGTTTCTACTGATATCGGAATTGACTTTGATATCTTTAATCGTTTGCGCGGATCGGTTGAATACTTCGACCGTCGTTCTGAAGATCTGCTCTATACCTACACAGCACCTCAACCTCCGTTTCTGTATCCTTCAATTCTTGTAAATCTTGGATCGACCAAGAATACAGGTTTTGAAGCTTCTTTGGAATTTGATTTAATCAGGAAAAACAATGTTTCATGGCGAATGAGCGGAACCTATTCTTCCGGAACAACTGTACTTACCAAATTATCCAATGATGTTTATCAGGCTTCATATCTTGATTTATATCAGAGAGGTGGCCTTGGTACATCCGAATATTATTTCCGTATCGAGGAAGGTGGAAAGATTGGTCAGATTTACGGTTATAAACATGCCGGAATTGATGAAAATGGGGAATTACTTGTATACAACAAGGATGGTGAAGCAATTCCAAAAACTGCTGCGGATAATTCAGATAAACAGTATATAGGCAATACAGCGCCTAAACATTTTTTCTCATGGAATAATTCTGTTCGGGTTAAAAACTGGGATCTAAGTGTTACTTGTCGTGGTGCAGCTGGAATGCAAATGTGGAATGGTCAGCTATTTGGTATTGGGCTTAAAGGATCAACAGCACAAAATGTGCTTAGATCAGCCTATACAAAATATGACCACATTAATTCAGACGGAGCAATTCTTTCATCATTCTTTCTCGAAAATGGTGCCTGGTTTAAGGTTGACAGGGTTACTTTGGGATATAATGTTCCATTTGCAAATCAAACGTACATTAAAAGTATGTATTGGTATCTTTCAGCAAATAACCTGCATACGTTTACCAGCTTCTCAGGCGTTGATCCTTCAACGGTTTCATCAATTGGTCTAACACCTGGTATTGCCGGAACAACAGCCCTAAGTGTAACGCAATTTACTATAGGTGCATCTATTAAATTTTAATAATGTCATTAACTAATATTAAGAAAATACCATGAAAAAGATAAAATTATTATTAGTATTAATACTAACAAGCCTGATTGTTACAAGTTGTTTTGATCTTGAGGAAAAACCTTATAACCAACTTTCACCATTAAACTATTACAATGATGAAAATTCTGTTCAAGCTGTTGTCGCAGCTATTTATGCTCAGGAAATGACTGATATTGCAGAATACTATTGGTACATGCAGGAGTTTTCTGCAGACCAAATCGCCTGGCGCACATGGAATGGTGGTAACTGGGGATGGGATGAAGCATACAAATATGTTCTCTCAACTCACACATGGGATTCGGAATCAACTGTAATCAGAGTTACATGGGAAAAAGGCTGGACAGCAATTGGGATGTGTAACAATGTTATTTTCGATCTTGAACATTTGGATCCGGAAAGTGTAGAAATGACACAGGAAGCATTACAATCATACATTGCTGAAGTTAGAACCCTGCGTGCCTATTGTTACTACAACATTTATGAAATTTGGGGTGGTGTATTGCCTCTAAATACGGATGTTTCCATAGAAGAAATTCCAGGTAGTGTATCCGATAATTTTGATGAAGGATGTAAACTAATTTATGATTTTATCATAAAAGAGCTGGATGAAACAGTTGATTTACTGCCTCAAAATAGTGTTAACAGAATGAATCAGGCAGCAAACCGAATTCTTAAAATGAGATTACTGCTTAATTCTGAAGTTTTTGTTGGAGAAAATAAATTCACAGAATGTGCTGCACTGGCTCAGGATATTATTGATGGAAAATACGGAACATATCAACTAGCTCCTGCATACCAGGAAATATATGCTCCGGACAACAATAATTGCAATGAAATAATTTTTGCATTTGCAAGCGACGCAGCTCACCAAAACGTTGGCTGGATTCGTGATATGCCTTTCCTTCCATATACAATTAAAGATTATCTTGATTATACTCCACCGAACAGTGGATGGAACTGTACATGTTTGGCACCTTCATTCGATAATTCAGCTAATTTCTATAATGGTGCTAATGATGAAGAAGCAACTTGTTTTCTTGATGCTCCTTATAATGACAAACTGGGAGCGGTTTATCAGCGTTTCAATCCAAAAGATATTCGCCGGCAGATGTATTATGCCGATAATTCAGGCAATTATGTCGGGCAGTTTATTAAAGGAGTACTTCGGAAAAGCTACGGAACCGGAGATACCATCTTAGCTGATGCTGATCGTAATAAAAAGCCTCTGATATTTGTTGACCAGGTGGGTACATTCCTGAACAAAGGTCGCAAACTTGAAACGGTGATGTCTCCTCGTTGGGGCGAAACAAACTCAGGCATCCGGTATATAAAATATCCATTCTTTCCGGAAGAAATGGGAATCGATTTCCGTGAAGCCGACATGGTTGAATTTCGTTTGGCTGAAGTATATTATACTTTAGCTGAATGTAAACTTCGTACCGGAGACGTTGAAGGTGCAAAAAATTTGGTTAACCAGGTTCGTCAGCGTTATTTTTCTTCGGAAGACTGGGCAACTGCAAAAGATGAATTAAGTCGTGGATTCACAGCATTTGATAAAGATTGGATGTTAAGTGAATGGGGAATTGAATTTTTGGATGAAGGTCGCCGCCGCCGTACAGATTTAAGACGTTTTGACAAATTCACGCAAGGTCAGTGGTGGTTCTTCGGACGGGCCAATGATGAAGGAGTTAGCCTTCCGGCACAACGTGACCGAAAATATGAATGGTTTCCACTTCCGGAAAGGGCACTTAGTGTTAATCCGGGATTAAAACAAAATCCCAATTATTAATTCAGGAATTAACTTTTTTGAAATATATAAATTTTTATAAAAAGTCTGGTTTAGTTAGTTAGTTTATAAATCCCTCTATTTATTAGAGGGGTTTATTTATCTTTTTCTAAAAAAGTATCTGATTATAAACTGATTTTGTCTTCTCCCGAAATGCTTTGTAAGAAAGTGAAACATTAAAAAATATTTAGACATAAGAAAATGAAATTAGCCATTAATGAAAATTTTAAAACGCTGATCAAAGCAGTATTTATAAAATTCTTGTTTTCAGTATGTGCAATTAATATTTCAACTGCGCAAATTACGCATATCGATCCTTCTTTTTGGTGGACTGGCATGAAAAATACAGAGTTGCAGATTTTAATTTATGGCGAAAATATTTCCTCTTCGAAGGTTGCAATCAACTATCCCGGTGTTCATATCAAAGAGATTGTACATGTGGAAAATCCAAATTATTTATTTATTTACATCAACATTACAGAATCCGCAAAACCAGGTACAATGAACATCGAATTTACCAGGTTTAACGAAAAAATTATTCAGGCATTTGAATTAAAAGAGCGTAACCAAAAACCCGGGGCTTTGGGATTTTCTACTGCGGATGTGCTTTATTTAATTACGCCCGATCGTTTTGCCAATGGCGATCCTTCAAACGATAATCTGGAAGGTGCGCAGGTAAACCGGGAACGCTCAGGTGGTCGTCATGGAGGTGATATACAGGGCATTATCAATCATTTTGATTATTTACAGGATTTAGGCATATCAACAGTTTGGTTAAATCCTGTTCAAAAGAATGGACCAAGAACTTACCATGGTTATGCAATAACTGATTTTTATGATGTGGATCCCCGGTATGGTAAAATGGACGAGTATATAGAAATGATTGATAAAGCTCATAACCGGCAGATGAAAGTTGTAATGGATATGATTTTTAACCATTGTGGCAGAGATCACTGGTGGATGGAGGATTTACCAACAGGTGACTGGCTCAACAATAATAACACCTATATTCAGACTTCGCACAACAAATGGAGTATTCCAGATATTCATTCCCCTGAATCTGAAAGAAAAAGCTTCTCCAATGGCTGGTTCAACAGAGGTATGCCAGACTTAAATGAAAACAACAGGCTCCTTGCTACTTATTTAATTCAGAATAGTATTTGGTGGATTGAATATACACGGATTGACGGAATTCGTCAGGATACTCATCCTTATGCAGATTATGATTTTATGTCAAGATGGTGTAAGGAAGTTACTGATGAATATCCTGATTTTAATATCGTAGGTGAAACCTGGTATCCAAGCGGCCCCGCATTTACTGCCTGGTGGCAGCGTAATTCTAAAATTAGCGATTCAAATTCACACTTAAAAACTGTTATGGATTTCAATCTGACTTTTATCTGTCAGAACGCATTTGCAGATAAAAATGATCCTCGCGACGGTAATTCAAAAGGGCTTTTTAAAATTTATGAATCACTGGCACAAGATTTTTTATATCCTGATCTTAAAAATATTCTCATTTTTCTGGATAATCATGACCTGGGGCGTTTTTCACGCCAGGACGATCCCGATTTAAGAAAATATAAACAGGGAGTCGCCTTCCTCCTTACCACCAGAGGCATTCCTCAACTATACTATGGCACTGAAATTCTGATAACAGGTACAAAAGAAGAGGGAGACGGAAGTATTCGGAAAGATTTCCCTGGTGGTTGGGAAGCCGATCAGGTAAATGCTTTTAATACCGACGGTCGTACTGCCCAACAAAATGAAGCATGGAATTATATGAAAACTCTTTTGGACTGGAGAAAAGAAAATAAAGCAGTTATTGAAGGTGATTTAATCCATTATGCCCCTAATAATAACGACTGTTATGTATATGCAAGAGTTAAAGATAACCAGACTTCATTAATTATTTTAAACGGCGGAGATGAAGATCAGCTTCTTGATATGGAGCGGTACAGTGATGTTACAAATAATTATACAAAAGGTACAGATATTATTACCGGTGAGGAATTTGATATTAAATCTCAGATAAATGTTCCGGCCAGAGGTGTATTTGTAATGGACCTGAAATAAGTTATTTATTAACTAATTAATCATTTAAACATAAATATTATGAAATCAGTTTACAGAAAAGTTGGAGCAGTTATCTTTTCAATGATTTTGGTTATTCTGGTAAATGCGCAGAATAAAACTAATGTTAGTAATTGGCCGCAGGGAATTACATATGAAATATTTGTTCAGTCATTTGCTGATTCAGATGGTGATGGAATTGGAGATATAAACGGGATGTCGGCGAAACTGGATTATCTGCAGGAATTAGGCGTAGAAGGAATATGGCTTATGCCGGTAAATCCTTCAACTTCGTATCATAAATATAACGTAGACGACTATTATGGCATTCATCCTGATTACGGAACCTTAGACGATTTTAAAAAGTTTATAAAGGAAGCACATGAAAGAAAAATTCATGTAGTGATTGACTTGGTTATTAATCACTCAGGAAGAAACAACATATGGTTTCAGGAAGCACTTAAGAATGAAAATGGTCCTTATTGGGATTATTATGTATGGGCACATAATGATGATCCAAAAGTTCAACCTCCGGCCTCAGAGAATAATAATAACAGAAGATGGCGAAGTCACTGGAACAAGATTGAAGGTAGTGAATATTCATATTTTGCACATTTTGGCGGTAACATGCCAGATTTAAATTACGACAATCCAAAACTGCAACAGGAAATCTTTAAAGTTGGGAAATTCTGGTTGGAAGAGGTTGGTGTTGATGGATTCAGGCTGGATGCGGCAAGACATATTTTTCCAGATCACAGAGCTGCAGATAATCATGAATGGTGGGAATATTTTCTTCAGGAAATGAAAAAGATAAAAAATGATGTTTATATCGTTGGAGAGGTTTGGGCACCTTCCGATATTGTAGCACCCTATTTAAATGGAATACCTGCATTGTTTAACTTCGATATGGGCAGTGCCATTACAAAGGCTGTAAATGAAGAAAATGCAGATAGCCTGATTATAAAACACAGTAAAATTATCGATTTTTATAAAACAGTTAATCCTGATTATATTGACTGCACATTTTTAACCAATCACGACCAAAACCGAATATTAAGCAGTGTCGGAAATGATATGAACAAAGCAAAAATGGCTGCGGCCTTTTTATTTACACTTCCGGGGTCTCCGTATATTTATTACGGAGAAGAAATTGGAATGCTGGGTAAAAAGCCGGATCAGCTGATACGGGAACCTTACCTTTGGAATACAGCTTCAACCGACAAATTCAGAACCAGCTGGGAACAACCTGAATATTCACTGGATGCTACTGTCACACCTATGGAAGTACAGAAAAAAGATGAAAATTCAGTGTTGAATTATTACAAGTCACTGATACATTTAAGGAATCATAGTTCTGCTTTGACCTATGGTGAACTAACACCCGTTAATATTTCTGCAAATACTTCCATCTGCGCTTTTTCAAGGTCTGATGACAAAGAATCATTACTTGTAATCCACAATTTGGCGGGTGAAAAGCAGGCTCTGAAAATTCCTTCAAATTTAAGGGATTTTAATAAAACCTATTTTACCAGTAAAAAAGCTAAAGTAACAGACGGACAAGTAGAAATACCGGAATATTCAACCGTAATACTAAAAAAATAACGCTCATTTATTTACAACCTGATGTTATGCAAAATACTGTTTCAAAATTACTGGTTATTTGTTTAAGCTTTTTCTTTTCCATTCATTTAAATAGTTGTTCGAACAATTTAAAAGGTGAAATTACTCAGAGAGCTGAAACAAATCTTGTCACGTATCCAACACCTCCCGGACTTGAAACAAGCCCTGATTTTTCGGTGAGGGTTAACAATAAGGACGTGTGGACTCAGCGATTAGGCGATGGTGGAATGGAAGACCTGAATATAGTTAGGTTTGCATGTTCCGGTTTTCAGACAATAAAAATTACAGCTCCATCTAATATTGGAAATTACAACATTCGGCCTAAAAATTTAAACATAAAATCAAAAGTAACTGGAAAGGAACTATCATTTACTATTTCAGGCCCTCAAAAGCTTTACATCGAAATTGACAGTTTACCTCACCTTGCAGTTTTTGCCGATCCAATAGAAGTGGATGCTCCCAAACAAGGTGATCCTGGTATTGTGTATTACTCGCCGGGCACTTATGATGTAGGTGAAATTAACCTGGAAAGCAATCAAACCATTTATATTGCTGCCGGTGCGATAGTGCATGCAAATATACGGGGAAACGATCTTCAAAATGTAAAAATCAAAGGTCGTGGTATCCTTCATGGAAATGTAAGAATTTCAGGCACATCCAATCTTGAAGTCACTGATATTTTTAATTTTCACGACAACAGGGGATGGACAAATACACTTACAAATTGTCCCCATAGCCTTTATAGAAATGTAAAAGTTTTCTCGTTTAAAACAGTTTGGGGAATTGATGGAATTAATCCTGTTTCATGTACCGATTTCCTGATTGATGACTGTTTTATACGTACAAAAGATGATTGCATTTCAATAAAATCGGGAAGAAACAAAGAAATCAAGACAGACTCTGTTACTGTATCAAATTGTTTGCTGGTAGGCTGGCAACACGCTGACGGGATTACCCTTGGATTCAATATTGAAGGATTAATGCAGAATGTGTTAGTGAAAAACTGTGATATCCTGTATGCCAGAGGGCAGGGACATACCGGTGGACATGCTGCATTTAGCATTGTCTGTGATAATACAGGTGATGTAAGAAACATTCGTTTTGAAGATATCCGGGTTGAAGAAAATATTGAAATCAAAAACCTTGAACTGATAGTTACCGAAGGTCAACGGTATGGCACAAATAATCCTCCGGGTCGTATTGAAGGAGTTTATTTAAAAAACATACGATGGGAAAATCCTGATAAACCATTTGTTATTGCCGGATTGCCATTTGATGATCATATCGTTGAAGATGTTACTTTCGATAATTGTTATGTTGGGGGTAAACTCCTCACCAGCATGAAAGATGCTGATTTTCAGGTAGAATTCGCAAAAGATATAAAGTTTGTCAAATAAAAATACTTAACACCAAAACCGATGAAAAAAGTATTATTTCTATTTTCTGCGATTGTTATTTATTGGTCGGTAAGTGCATGCAGTGTAACTGAACCGGCAAGTGCAGCAGTTCAGGATAATGACGTTGTTCAATATGGTAAACCATTCGGTAATGTTCCCGACTCACGGGATGTAACAATTTATCAGGTAAATATCAGGGCTTTTAGTGAAGAAGGCAATTTGCAAGGGGTTACACAACGATTGGATTCTATTCGCAGTCTGGGTGCCAACGTTGTTTATTTAATGCCGATCTATCCTGTTGGTGAAGTTAAATCAGTTAATTCACCCTATTGTATTAAAGATTACAGCGTTGTTAGCACTGAATTTGGAACACTCGATGATTTACGTAACCTCGTTGAAGAGGCGCATGATTTAAATATGGCAGTTATTCTCGACTGGGTGGCCAATCATACTGCTTTTGACAATGTTTGGATGGAAGATCATAAGGATTGGTACATGCAAGATTCAACGGGCAATATCATCGACCCACCTGGTCATAACTGGAGGGATGTTGCCCAACTCGATTTTTCAAACCAGGCCATGCGGCTGGAAATGATTAAAACCATGAAAAACTGGGTTTTAAAAGCCAACGTCGATGGATTCCGGTGCGATTATACAGATGGTCCCCCTTTTGATTTTTGGAAACAAACCATCGATACATTGCGAAATATATCGGATCATAAATTATTACTGATGTCCGAAGGACGAAGAAGCGACCATTACAAGGCCGGTTTCGACTATAATTTTGGTTTTATGTTTTTTGGAAACATGAAAATAATCTTCGAACGCGACAGGTCGGTCAAATCCATTGAAGACTTAAATATTTCTGATTATAAAGGAGCTACAGACGGGCAGCAAATAATCAGGTATACCTCAAATCACGATGTAAATGGCTCCGATGGTACCCCACTTGATTTATTTGACGGAGAAAATGGTTCTATGGCCGCTTTCGTAATTGCAGCTTATATGAAAAGCGTCCCTATGATTTATAACGGTCAGGAAGTTGGCACCCCTTACCGGCTGACTTTTCCATTCACTTCGGCTAATATTGACTGGAGTATTAATCCCGATATCACCGCGGAGTACAAAAAAGTAATTGCATTCCGGAATGAAAGCGACGCAATCAGACGCGGTCAGTTAACATCATTTTGCAGTGACGATGTTTGTGCATTTACAAAAAAATATATAAATGAAGAAGTGCTGGTATTTGTCAATTTAAGGGATGAACTGATTAATTTTACATTGAATTCAGAATTGGCTGATTCATCCTGGAAAAATGCAATGAATGGTGGAACAGTAAAATTGACTGATAAAGTTTCATTAAAGCCCTATGAATATCTTGTACTTCGAAAATAGAACCGGTTGGATTTAGAAACCTAAACTTGTATTCAGGTTGGCATCTTGAATTTGTATAACAATCCTTTAACTGTATTTTAGCAATGAAATTAAAAATTACACTGTACTTTTTTATCTTTTTGTTTCTTGGGTTCAAAACTGCCTTTTGCCAAACTTCATTTCTGGCAGAAGATGGAATAGCTGTTTTTTATCCAGCCAGTTTTGATTCAGCACAAACATTACCCTCATTGGCAATCAGTAAAGATCTTATACACTGGAAAGATATTCCTTCCAACTGGGAAATAATCCCCAGGTTTAAAGTCGCGGATGAAAAATCAATTGCAGAAATTACCTTTACAGGCGATGTTGATTTATATGGTACTGGCGAAGTTACAGGTTCATTAAGAAGAAATAATACTGAGGTGATTTTGTGGAACACTGATAATTACGGATACAGAAAAGGGGGAGGAAAACGTCTGTATCAATCACATCCGTGGATTATGGGTGTGCGTGAAAATGGAACTTCCTTTGGTATTCTCGCCGATAATACATGGAAACAAACCTTTAATCTATCAA
Organism: uncultured Prolixibacteraceae bacterium; assembly: GCA_963816685.1. Lineage (GTDB taxonomy): Bacteria > Bacteroidota > Bacteroidia > Bacteroidales > Prolixibacteraceae > CAVYUC01. The sequence continues at coordinate 19,960 of CAWFMB010000001.1, forward strand.
ATCCCATCACCATATCTTCAGATGGCCCACCATTCAGAATTATTGTCATTGAAAAAGATTCTCCCCGGGAATTATTAAAAGCCCTCGCTGATTTGACAGGAAAAATTGATATGCCCCCGCTTTGGGCTTTGGGATACCAGCAGTGCCGTTATTCCTATTTCCCTGATTTTAAAGTAAAAGAAATTGCCTCCGGATTCAGGGAAAGAAATATACCCTGTGATGTGATCTGGATGGATATAGATTACATGCAGGATTTCAAGGTATTCACCTTCAATACAAATCATTTTCCTGATCCGGCCGCATTAAATGATTTCCTGCATTCCATTAACTTTAAATCAGTTTGGATGATTGATCCTGGCGTTAAGAAAGAAGATAATTATTTTGTATATGATCAGGGAACAGCAAAAAATTACTGGGTTCTTGATAAAAACAGAGAGGTATTTACAGGTAAAGTGTGGCCGGGAGAATGTGTGTTTCCCGATTTTACTATGCCTGAAACCAGAAATTGGTGGGGTACCTTGTACAATGATTTTATGAATACAGGTATTGATGGAGTCTGGAACGACATGAATGAACCTGCTGTTTTTAACGGCCCCGGTGGTACCATGCCCGAAGATAATTTCCATCGGGCTGGTGGAATTTTACCACCAGGCCCTCATTTGCGCTATCACAATATTTATGGAATGTTAATGGTTGAAGCTTCCCGGAATGGAGTGATGAAAGTTAATCCGGATAAACGGCCTTTTGTTTTGTCCCGTTCAAATTTTCTAGGCGGACAAAAATATGCTGCTACCTGGACCGGAGATAATGCGTCAACCTGGAATCATTTCAAAATGGCTACTCCAATGGTATTGAACCTGGGGCTTTCGGGACAACCATTCACCGGACCGGATATAGGTGGTTTTAGCGGAACACCTGATACTCTTTTATTTGCAAACTGGATGTCAGTAGGTGCATTTTATCCGTTCTGCCGGAACCATACTGAAAAAAGAACAGCAGCTCAGGAACCATGGGCTTTTGGCAAAGAAGTTGAAAATACCTCAAGAGTCGCTTTGGAACGCAGATACAGGCTGTTACCCTATCTGTATACATTATTTTGGGAAGCATCTGAAACAGGTTTACCCGTAATGCGCCCAGTATTTTTTGCCGATGTAACAGATACTACTCTTCGGGATGAACAGGAAGCATTTTTGTGGGGAGACGATTTGTTAATTGTACCAAAATGGGCTGAAAACCCTCAGCTACCGAAAGGCACATGGAAAACAATTTCACTGGTTGGTGAAGATTCCAAAAACGATCAGTATCAACCTGAATTAAAACAAAGAGGTGGATCGATTATTCCTGTTGGACCTGTAATTCAATCAACGGAAGAATTTAAAACCGATTCACTTACTCTGTTGGTATGCCTTGATAATAACGATAAAGCCACCGGTACTTTATATGTTGATAAAGGAGAAGGATTTGGTTATCGTAATGGTGATTATGAGGTGGATACATTCACTGCAAAGAAATCAGGGAAAACAGTTAAAGTTAATTTTTCCCTTAGAGGTAAAAAGCAAACAGCAAAACAGAGATATTACAAAATCGGAGTAGTTTCTGATTCAGAAATTATCTATTCGGATTGGGAAAATGATAATCAAATAAAAATATCAGTAAAAGACTAGGGTATAAGCATATCCTGCTTTAACAGTTCAAATTAATCTAAACTGAATAACAGATGAAAAGACGAAATCTGATCCAATTAATTTCAATAGTTTTAATGTTGATAATAGCAGTCCCTTTATTTGCGCAGCGAAGAAGAAGTCAAGAAATAGTTTCTCCCGTAGTTCATGAAAACCATACGGTAACCTTTCAGTTAGAAGCTCCGGAAGCTACCAGGGTTACACTTTCAGGAAACTGGATATCTTCTTCTGAACATCAACCTGAACTCACAAGAAATGATTCGGGAATATGGTCGGTTACAACTGATATTCTGCCACCTGAAATTTATACTTATTTTTTTAAGGTGAATGGTATTAAAGTTCTTGACCCTTCAAATTCGCAGGTAGTTCGCGATGGTACACGATTCGAAAGTATGCTGATGATTCAGGGTCAAGAGTCAGATGTTTATATGATTAAAGATGTTCCACACGGGCAAATATCAAAAGTTTGGTATCCTTCTCCAACATTGAATAAAGAACGCAGAATGTATGTTTATACTCCTCCGGGTTATAGCGAAGGAAATTTTAAATATCCTGTATTTTATTTACTTCATGGCGCTGGGGGTGACGAAGATGCATGGACAACACTTGGGCGTGCGCCGTATATTTTAGATAATCTTATTGCCGAAGGCAAAGCCGAACCTATGATTGTAGTTATGACCAACGGAAATGCAAGATCTGCTGCTTCTCCAGGTGAAGAACCAGTCAGCCAAAATATGAAATCAACCGAACCTGGTCAGGCAGTGCAAGGTAGTTTTGAGGAGAGCCTTGTAAATGATATCATCCCTTTTATTGAAAATAATTACCGGACATTGACGGATAAAAACCATCGCGCCATTGCCGGATTATCTATGGGCGGAGGACATACTCAAAATATTACAAATGCAAACCCTGAAAAATTTGGTTATATAGGTGTAATGAGTATGGGACTAAGAAACAATCCACGTTCGGGTAGTTATAATGAAGAAGTACATAAAAATCAGATACATGCTATTCAGGAAAACGGTATAAAATTATATTGGATTGGTTGCGGAGAGGATGACTTCCTGTATGAAAGTGTAACAAATTTACGAAAGTTTTATGACGACAACGGATTCAAATATGAATACCATGAAAGTACAGGAGGACACACCTGGACAAATTGGAGAATTTATCTGTCACAATTAGCTCCCAGACTTTTTAAATGATTCATTAACCATATGCAGAAGTAACCTTTTTAAAATCAATAAACATTAATCAAATGAAACGATTACAATTCATTCCTTTTTCCCTGATACTTTTAGTTGCGACTTTTACAAATGTATGGGCACAACAAAATAATCAACCGCAACAAAATACAGATCAAACTCAACAACGACAAAGGCAACAGCAATGGAAGCCGGAAAGCACAGAATGGTATTATCCGAATCCGCAAAAAGTACAGCCAGGTCATGGAAATACACCCCCTTCAGATGCAACAATTTTGTTCGATGGAATTGATTTATCCAAATGGGAATCCAGGGGAGGTGAACCTGCAAAATGGAATGTGCATGATGGTGTTTTTACGATAGAACCAGGCACCGGTACCATTTCTACAAAAGAATTCTTCGGAGACTGCCAGTTGCACATTGAATTCAAATCGCCTGACCCTGAAAATCATCATGGACAAAACAGGGGGAATAGTGGCATTTTTATGCAAAGCACCTATGAAATACAGGTTCTTGATGGAGATAATAATCCTACTTACGTAAATGGTATGGTAGGCAGTATTTATAAACAAAATGCACCTTCAGTTAACGCATATACCCAAAACGGGGAATGGCAAATTTATGATATCTACTGGAAAGCGCCTAAGTTTGGTACAAACGATGAGTTGGAATCACCGGCAATTGTTACTGTTGTTTTGAACGGGATTGTGGTTCAAAATAACTATGTTTTAAAAGGAAACACACCTTATATGGGATTGCCAAAGTATACAGCGCATGGCCGGATGCCACTTACTTTACAGGATCATGGGACGAAAACCTCTTTCAGAAATGTTTGGATAAGAAATCTCTAAAAACACATGTGTGATGAAAACAAATAGGCGAAGTTTTGTGAAAAATTCATCGGTAGTTGCTGCCGGAGTAGGGTTATCTTTTGCAGTTCCGCATAGGATAATGGCTAAAATTAACCAGAATGCTCCAAGCGACAGGCTCAATCTTGGAGTTATAGGATTGGGAATGGGATGCAGGGATTTACAGGGGGCACTAACCAATTCATGGGTAAGTTGTGTTGCCATGTGTGATGTAAATCAGGAACGCTTGAATGAACAGGCTGCAAATTTTAAAAAACAATACCCAAATCAGGCATCAGATATAAAATTATATACTGACTTCCGTGATTTACTTGAGAATAAAGATATAGATGGTGTTATTATTGGAACTCCGGATCACTGGCACACTTATATTTTTGCTGAAGCCCTGAAAGCAGGAAAATCTGTTTACACCGAAAAACCAGTGGCTAACAGTATTGAGGAGGTTAATTTGATGGTGGATTTGCAGAAAAAATATCAAAAAGTTGTCACTACCGGATTATGGCAAACCAGTCAAAAATATTTTAAAGGGGCAAACGAGATTCTGAAATCAGGTGTTTTAGGTGATGTTTATAAAGTACAAATATGGTTATGCAGCAGCACGAATCCAAGGTCGGGATCTAAGGATTCTGCAGCACCAACAACATTGGACTGGGACATGTGGTTGGGCCCCGCTCCCAAAAGGGCATTTAACCAGTCGGTGTTCAGAGGTTGGAGAGGTTTCTGGGATTACGGGGGCGGTCAGCAAACTGATTGGGGAGTTCATTGGATAGATTCGGCTTTTGATGGATTGAAGATTCTGGGATTAAGCAACAGGAATGAATTTCCCAAAGCTGTATTTTCAACTGCTTTTAAACATCCTGAAACATTTAATGAAACCCCAGGTTGCCAGACCACTGTATTTCAATTTGAGAATTTCCACCTTGAATGGGCTCAGCAGGAAGCTTATTTATACAACCGAAATCAGGGCGTTGCCTGGATAGGAAGCAAGGCTGCATTGGTATGTAATCGGGAAGGATACGAATTAATCCCAAATATAAACAGGGATGGTTCTGTCACTGTGGACCCAATAAGGGTTGATGGACCATTTGAAGAAGGCGGTATTGACGCTCATGCAACCAACTGGTGTAATTGTGTACGGGAAAATTCTCAGGACACCAATAGTCCAGTCACTAAAGGTGCATTTGCTACTATTTTGGCGCATATGGGAAATATATCATATCGCACAGGAACAAAAGTTGTTTATGATTCTGCGACACGTGAATTTGTTAATAATCCTCAGGCTAATTCATATCTGGGAAGGAAATATCGAAAACCATGGGAATTACCAAGAGTGTAATTGAAATTCCATCAAAGTAACAACAGTTTAAATATTATAATTATGAAGACGAAAAATAGTATCTCCAACATCGTATTTCTCCTTCTTTTTATTCAACTTATTGCATCAACATCAGCATATACACAACAGCTTTATCCTGTTAACATGAATACTCCTGTTCGGGGAGGAAGCATTCTTCATGCCTGGTGCTGGAGTTTTAATACGATTAAAGAGAATATGTCAGATATTGCAGCTTCCGGTTATGTTGCTCTTCAAACTTCTCCTCCTAATCAATGCTTAATTGGCGAAAACGGAGGTATGGAAATATTTGGAAATGGTAAATGGTATTACCATTATCAGCCAACCGATTGGAAAATTGGAAATTACCATTTTGGAACGCGAGATGAATTTATAGCCATGTGTAAAGAAGCACATAAATATAATATAATAGTTATTTCTGATGTATTACCCAATCACACCACAACCAATCGTGAAATGGTGAGCGAATCACTGAATAATGCCGTTGGGGGGCAGGAAAATTTGTACCACGCCAATGGGTTAAATCCTATACGTGATTATTCCGATCGCCTTCAGTGTACCACCGGTGCGCTTGGACGTCTGCCGGATGTAAATACAGAAAATCCGGATTTCCAGGTTTATTATATGGATTATGTGAATGATTTGATTGCCTGTGGAGTAAGGGGATTTCGTTACGATACAGGAAAACATATTGGTCTACCCGATGATCCTAAGGATCCAAAATCAGCCGAAAATAATTTTTGGCCAATCTTTGCCAAAGGTGAAGAAATCCGTGGAAAGGAAATGTTAAAAGCTGATAGTTTATTTATTTATGCCGAAGTTTTGCAAGGTGGAAATTCACGTGAAGAGGATTATGCTGAATTTGCAGATGTAGTTGCAAGTAATTATGGTACAGCTGTACGAAAAGGACTGGAGGAAAAAGAATTTGATGCAAATAAATTATCCGGTTGGCGAAATGATGCAAATCCCAATCAGCTGGTTACATGGGTGGAAAGCCATGACACGTACTGCAACAGGGGTGAATCGGCCGGTTTAACAGATGCACAGATTAAACTGGGGTGGGCTTTAATCGGAGCACGAAACGGCGGCACACCACTGTTTTACAGCCGTCCGGCTGGTTCCGCACCCGGAAAACGATGGGGAAATAATAAAGTTGGTGAACGTGGCAATGATGCGTTTAAAGACCCACTGGTGGTGGCAGTAAACAAATTCAGAACGGAGATGAAAGGTGTAAGTGAAAGGTTGAGTAATCCGGGTAATACTAAAAGTGTACTTCAAATAGAGAGAGAGGATAAGGGAGTATGCATTATTAATTTAGGCGCTGAGCAAGAAATTGATTCTCCATTATCGCTTCCCAATGGTAAGTACACAGATCTGGTAAGCGGTTCTAATTACAAAGTACGAAAAGGAAATTTAAATGCGTTGATACCTGCCCAATGTGCTATTGTATTGATTAAAAAGTGAAGCTTTGGATTTCTGAGAAATTTTTTCTTTATATTATTCTGTTTCTGAAAGTGAAGACTGGCTTCCTTTCACGCAAATCCTCTATGATTTTACGAACACCTGTTTTGAAGGCCGGATGAAATACTGTATGCCTCTATCAATATTTCAAGAGAAACAGCAACAATCAATTTAAGAAGATTAGTGAAACCAGGGATACTTAAATCTTCAGGAACCAAAGGTACGGGGGCATTTTATGAATTGAAATAATTGCGTAATAAATTTGTAAACCCATTACGCAATTGTATAAATTCAAACCAAAAGCAAATTAAGACACTTATGGATGCGTTCAACAATGGCGCAATTCTTCTGGATTAAAGAAAACAAGTTTCACTTGTAATCAACCTCTAAAAGGTGGTAATACACACCAAACTTTCCCAGGTTAGGTTGCAATTTACGGCTGTCATCAGCGTTATGTGAAAATTTCATATAGCGCTTTTTTGTTTTTAATGTTTCTCCAGATAAAATGAACGATTTTATACTGTGGCTTGTAATGATAAATAAGAAAATGTGAATAGTATGAATACAGATAAATTCAGAAACCTGCGCTATCGGTTAATGGAAAACGGGAATTGGCCCCTGAAATATATGTTCAAATTCATTTCGCCAAACCAGGATGGCAAGGTGGACAAGATAAAGGCCTTACTTCCGGAAAACGGGTTAATGACATTTAAGCATACCTCTAATTTAAAACATGTATCGGTCACATGTATTGCGCTGATGGACTCCGCTGATCAAATAATCGAGATAACAGAAAAGGTGGATAAAATTGAAGGAGTAATTGTATTGTAATGAATACAAGAGACCTTATACAAAAAAGTAGCAGCATGTTTTAAATTAGTTTTTAACTTAACTTCAGGGCGCTGTAAGTGTTGTTTTTTTAAAGTGAATAATGGGTTCAATTAAATACTGATAAAACAGCCCCTGCCATTAATAACGGATTTGCCTTGTATACCACATCGCAATGAATAAATGCTTTAGAAGGGTTGCATGTTCCGAAAAGGTAATACATAATACTAAAAAGAATGGTGGAATTCCCACCATTCTTTATTTGAACCGGCTTTTAGTTCTTTTTCTATTAGCGCCTTGACCTTCCTCCGGACGATGACCTTGAATGACTGCTTCTGCTGCCTATGCTTCCTGAACCTCTGCTGCCTGAGCTATGACTTCTGGAAGAAACTCCGGACGGTCTGGAGGAACTTCTTGTGGAAATACTCGAATTCCGGGATGAGCTTCTGCTGCTTGTACCACTACTTCTTGATGATACCTTTGGCTGCCGATAAGAATGATTGCTTGTGCCATTACTCCTTGATGATACCTTTGGCTGCCGGTAGGTACTTCGTGGATTTGAAGATCGCGGTGATACCGATGGTTTTGTAGCCGACTTTTGCGAATTAACAGAAGAGGACCGTGTTGGCTGCCGATAACTCCGGTTGGCAGAAACCGATCCGGAACTTCTGCTGCTTCTTACGGTAGTTGATTTTTGTCGCGCCTCCCTTTTTACATTTACCGGAGAACCTGTTTCAGTCCGGTAAGACGAACCGCTTCTGCTGCCTGCTCTTTTAGTTACCGAACTTCTACTCCCCGGATAGGAATTGGCTGTAGTTCTGCCGGAGCGAACATTCGCTGACTTCTGCCTGGATACTGTTCCACTATTGCTGGCAGAACCGGCACGTGTCCGCGATGAATTACGTGTCACCGTTCCTCTTTCTGAAACTGCCCCGGACTTGTAATTTGATCTGCTTCTAACAGACCGTGTACTGTTCGTTCTTTCACGGGTTGATTGGTCTGCCCGGTAATCAGTACTCCTGCGGGCAGTCCTCCTGTACAGATCATCGCCTTTGCTTCTAAGGTCAGGTCGTGAGTAGGTAGTTCTGTAGTTTCCTTCCCTGATTCTGTCATTAACTCCTGGAGAATAAGAACGCACACGGCCGTAATAAAAATCGTGATAACGGTGATAACGGTAATGATTCCAATAACGATAATGTGAAAAATAATAGTGGTTAAAGTGGCTGTGATAACCGTAGTATGTATGCCAGTAATACGGGCGCCACGGATTCCAGAATGAAGGGTAATATCCCCATCTCCACGAAGAACGCCAGCAAATATAACCGGGATCATAAATAAACCGGACAATTGGCCATGCTGCCACCTGGTAGGTTGTAACAACAACCGGTTCAGGTGTTGTTATGACTGTAGTATTTCCAATGTAACCGGGATTCGGAGTTTCCTGACTGTCTGCATAAATAGGTTCTACAATATAATTTTTACCGTATAGTGCTTCGTCACCAATAAGCTGAATGCGGGCGGAACCGTCATTGAAACGTTGAACAGTGAAAACAGCTATGTCCTGTGTTTCAAGATCATTCAATTCGGTCCTTAAAACGATGGTGTGAACATCATTATCCACATAGTCCATCACCATGATATAATCCACCAGATTGTCTTCGTTCAGGTCGAGATTGTTGATGTGTGAATTCTGATCATTCAGACTTCTTTCAAAATCTTCCAATGTTTCCGACTCCTGGAATAATTTCATTGTAGCATAAAGGTTCAGGTTGTCACCGGGTAAACCCAGATATTCTTCCGGATAATCAGATGCTGTAACTTTGCCCGCAATTAAAGTGACAAATGCAAGAATAGATATGATGATTAAATTTTTCATGACTGATAGTATCAAATTGTTTAATTCTAACCTGAAGAAAAGCAAAACCCGTACCATCTTTGCCCTACCAGCATTAACATACTGTGAATCAAATAAAACAAGATAAATCCTGCCCACCTTTACTGCTAATTCCTGCTTAGTTGAAAGCTGGGAGATATTTTGGAAAGTAAAAGTTTAATATTTCGGTGGAGTAAAAATATTTTATACCTCAAACTTCATTTTTCCGGACAAAAAACAGAATATCACAAATTCCTCTTACAGCAGCTTTAAAAGGTTTTGTTAAAGAAGTTACCTGTATTTTTTTCTTTATTATAAATAATATTGCAAAAGTTGCAATAAAGGGGATGAGGCAATGCTGTTTTAATAGCAGGATTTGTACTTTCTTCCAAAGCAGTTTTATACCCGTTATCAGCATACCTTCCATATACCTTGGACGGGGTTGGTTCGCGATTTAATATCGGAGGCATAGTGTTGGTATAGTCGGGGTAGTGGGGAAAATGCTTGAGAACCTTCTCTTTTGGGAAGTCATAACTACATTTGGTTCAGGAGACAGTGCAATTCCGGCTCAATGTTCTTTCTCTCCAATTCAATTATGTATGCAGTATTATGGTCGCTTCTTTTCAGCCATACTAAAAAAGTTTATTATGCAGTGTTTTATCAGTTTTATCTTTTCCCCACCTGATTTTTAAAGTGCTTCAAAGTACGGCGATTAAAGCATACCAATAATTTAATCCGGAAGGAATACATACCAACAAAAAAAATAAGGTTGCAACTTTTTCGGATAATAAGTTTTCGGGAGAAATAATGCGAATACGACTTCTGGATGGAGAATACAATTTATCAATCCGGGCAACCGGTGATCGCAATACCAGTGCCCATGGCTGATGATGTTCTGAATGCCGGAATAATCTCCTGTATCCCGCAGGAGATTTTCTTCCTCTGCTTATTTTATTAAGTTCTTAAAAGCTTCCGGGAAATGTTGCCCCGGGTATTTTATTCAGACAACCCGACCACTTTGAAAACTACGATGACCGGCCATTTTTATGAGAACAAAATGAGGATACAATTGGCGGAAATACAAGTTAATTGATTTTTGGTAAGGGCGTTCCATCCGGACGGTGAAGATCAACATAACGTTGCTGCTCATTAACAAAAGTCTGATCGCGTAAGGGTATGAAATACTCCCGGTACATCTGCATCTGCCTTATAGTTGATCTTCTTTATAATAATTATCATATATATTTTTGTATCGCTGTTTTATGTCTGATGTTTTTAATCCGCTATCATCCAAAGAATGGATATGTTCACTTTTGTATAATTTCACTTTTTTGCAATACTGCGCCAGTTTTAGTTCAAAGGCTTCTGATAGGGTGTACCTAAAATCTTTATACAATTTCCGAATCGACATTTCCAGGTTTTTTGTGATGTCCTCATATTTAAAAAGTACAGCATTGTAGTTATCCATATCTTCTATAATTTCAGCGGAAGCATACCACAGGTCAGCAAAATTAAGGGTTATCTGAGTCAATTTTTCAACTTTAGCGTTGGTGCGAAAAATTATATTATATACTTTGTACATGCCGATAGCCGATGAAATACATTCTTCAGGAATTCTTAAGTTGTAAATAAATTTACTCCCTGCGAATGTATTTTTAAGAGAATTAATTTTTGATGTGTGTGAAGGGCTTTTTGAAAGATAGATTTTGTTTGGCGCAAATACATACAAATGTTTTTGTACACACTTCCGGTAGTAAGTCATAATTCGTTTCTTTCTGACATCGGTCAAGTCCTGGTCAAATTTTATGAGGGAATGGATGTATTTCCATTTCGGGAAAATGAAGACCAGCAATGAACACGAAAGAAAGTGCATCAAAATGTATTCATCTTCTTCTACATTTAATAAGCTGATTGAGTGTATATTTTCAAATTGATGAAAAATTTTCTTTTCTATTTTTTTAAAATTCCTCATAAAAGGTCTATCAACTAAAGTGTCCAGTTTATTGAATAGTATGAAAAACTTTTTTTGAGTAACTGAAGGAGCGAATATAATTTCCCAAAGCTTCATCGCCGAAAACCTGTCCTCATCTTCACTTAATGCCTTTAACAGAAATGTGGTTGCAGTTCGTGGCATGCCAACAATAAATACAGGTTCCTTCACTTCAATTTTTTTATAAGAGTGAAAAAATATCTCGTCAACTAAGAAACCGAGCCAGTTAAAAATCTCGATAAAGAAAAACAATGTATAAAAAATGATATAGAAGACAGTTTTATTCACGATTCAAGGCATTTATATAAACCTTTTTACATTTTAAACGGAGAAGATTTTACGTTCTGTTTTAGTTCTTTTTTAAAAATCCTGTATCTTTTCTGAATTGTGCCATCCATTTTCTCCATTTCTGCCCTGATTTTCCGGTTCGACTCCAGCTCCAAATGACTGTCAATTGTTGTAAATCCCATCTTTTTTGCTGTCTCCATTATATGGATTCCTATAACCGCATCGATACCTTTTCCCTGAAATTCGGTTTTAATTGCACCAATAAGCAAATCAAGTTGTTTTGCCTTTTTTGCGGCTTTTAGGATTTTGATGAATCCAAAGGGGAATAAACGTCCTCTGGCAGCAATTATCCCCTCGTTCAAACTTGGCAATGCAATAATAAATCCCACCACCTCATCATCATAAGTAGCAATAACAAGTAGTTTTGGATTTAACAAGGGAACAAACCGGCTGGCAAGCTCAAACATTTCTTCTTTGTCGAGCATTGAAAAACCAAGAATTTCACCATAAGTTTCATTCATTAATTTCAATACCGGAAGAATAAATTTTCTTATCTGCTTTTTGTTTTTGATTTTGGCTATTTGAAGCTTACTTGTTCGCAATGCCCTTTCTTTTATACGAATGTAATATTCAGGAAAAACTTCAGGTACATTAATTTTGTAAACTACAAGGTCTTCTTCAGAGCTGTAACCGGCAGCGTGAAGGAAATTTACCAAATATTCGTAATTGTAATTGGCTCCAAAAGATGGTTTTTTGTCAAAACCTTCAATCAATAAACCCATTGGATCGTGATAGTACATACCCAACGGACCTATTATTTTATTCATTCCCTTTTTCAATGCCCAGTTTTCAACAAATGCAAGGAGTTTGTTTGAGACATCCGGATCGTTTATGCATTCTAACTGGTAAAAGCGGGCTGTTTTTTCATTTTGAATTTCGTTTGAACGATGATTGACAATTCCCATTATTCTGCCAACATTTTGACCATTCTTTTGGGCCAGGGCAATTATGACAGAACAATACCTAAACCCCAGGTTTTTCTCAGGGTTAAGATAAATCTTCTCTTCCTTGTATAATGGGGGAACCCAATTCTGATGATTTTTATGGATGTTCTCAGGTAAGTAAATAAAGTCTTTCTCTTCTTTCTTCCCCGAAACGGTTTTGATATGGATTTCATCCATAAGGTAAAGGTTATGGTTTAGTTAAAATCATTTTTGTTCAACTACTATATTCTATTGGACCTCCCAATAACCTGTATTCATCGTATCTGCATGAATTTATCATTTCATCTTTAAATGGCATCAAATTCATACATCCGTCGCACAAATTAAGTTTCCTCCCGATTAATTCGAAAGGCTGTTGAATTATTATTGATTGAAGGTATATCTTTTCAAATAACAAATAAGGTTTGGTGGCTACCTCTTTTAAATAGTTTTTTAAAGCCCTGCGTACCATTTTGTCATTCAGAGCCATTATAAATACAAGCTTCCCGAAATTTTTCACCGATGCATCATATTTCCTTTTAAATTTTCTATGATACTCCTGATAAAATTTCATAGTATTTGAACCAATCGAGCCATAAATTTTATTCTTTGAACCAATATTAACAGAAGCAATTAGTTTATAAGTTTCTTCAACAGCTGTACCTTTTAAATAACCTGCAGGAACTACATCATTTAAATTACTTTCCAGGTTATGGAAAATATCGTTGGACTGGATGTTAAATTCCTGGGAAGATATAGCCGCCTGAGGCAAATTTTTTAAATCAATTTTTTGACCTTCGTATTGCATCGATTGTGCTATATCCTCAGGAATTCCCCTGATGGCTATAAATGATATATGGTTCAATCGGTCAATGTTTTTACGATACCATTTAATAATTTCCGGAAGTTCGTCGAAGTTTGAGTGTCTGATGGTCATATTGAAACCACATTTAACTTTACCAACATCATGCACCATATCTGTCATTTGCTGCCTGAGTTCGTTCATTTCTACTTCAGTCTTATTTTTCCATCCCGGCCGGTTTTGTCCATTATCAACATGAATAAAAAATTCATCCAATCCGGCCTCTTTTAATTCAGTTATAATTTTTGGAGATAGAGAATCGCCATTTGTAAGAATAATTGATTCCAGGTTCTGTTCGGTAATAAATTTAACCACTTCCACTATATGCGGATACAACAATGGTTCGCCACCTGAAATGGATATTCTGTTGCAGTTGGTCATTTTTGCGCACTGAAGAATTTCTTTCTTTATTGTATCCAGTGGTCTGTGCCCTTCAATACCATTTTTCCTAAAACATCCCGGACAATTCAAATTGCAAATATCGGTAACTTCAATCCACGACCCGGGATTATCTGTTTTTGTCCATGGAAAGTTGTACATGTATTTTCTGTCTAATTCCATTTTATAAAAATTAAAATTGTCCTTGTTTTATAACATCCATTGGGCCCCCAAAAATTCTGTATTCGTCCAGTCTGCACGAATTAATTAATTTTCCATCATACATCATCATATTTACACAGTCATCGCACAAATTGATCCTGTCATCAATAATCTCAGTTGGTTGTTGTAAATGAATGCTTTGTAAATATATTTTGTCGAATAAGTGCAGCGGATTTTTTAATGAGAATTTTAGATAACCCGAGAATGCTTTTCTGACCTCTTTATCAAAAATTGAAGCTAAAAATAATATTTTACCGGGGTTTGGATTTTCCAGAAAGGCAAAATACCTTCCATTAAACAAATGATAAAATGCCTGTGAGAATTCCATCGTTTTTTTACCGAGTACTCCAAAATGTTTCTTTGAAGAACTAACGTTTACAATTATCAGGAATTTATTGGTCTCATGGGCAGAAGTGCCATTCAAATATGCAGATGGCCTGAGATTACCGTTTTCTTTTAATACATACTCAAAAAGTTCTTCGGATGTAATATTTACTTCAGAAGGATCGGGATTGTAATTAAAAGTTTTTTCATGTTCTAATTTTTTACCATTGGCCACCAAAATATAATTGGGATTATTGACCACAGAACGGAATGCCAAAAATGATAAGTGATGTACTTTCTTTATATTTTTCTGCGCCCATTGCACAACGTCGGGAATATATTTCAGATTCGACCGGTTTACGGTAACATGATAACCACATTGAATTTTTTTTGTTTCATATAAAATATCGGCATAATACTGACGCAGTTCATTTAATTCGGGTTCAGATTTATTTTCCCAATCAGGCCTGTCCTGTGAACTGTCAATATGAAAATGTATTTTTGAAAGGCCCGCTTTACTGAGGTTGGCTGCATATTCAGGAGTTAGCGAAACTCCATTTGAACTTAGCATGGGTTTTATATTTTTTGAAGCAGTATATTCTACAATCTCAAGTAAGTTGGGGTATTCCAGAGGCTCGCCTCCTGCTATACAAATACTGTCGCAATTGGTAGCTCTTTTTAAGTCGTCTATATCTTTTTTGATTTCCTCCACTTTGCGATGTCCTTCAATCCTGTGACGATAGCATCCTGTACAATTTAAATTACAATGGTCAGTTACCTCCACCCATCCCCCCGGATTATCAGTTTTTGACCATGGAAACCTGTATAAATTTTTTCTTGATAACATTAGGTTTAAGTTACTAAGACAAGTGACATATCAGATAGCTTACTTTAAAGTTATGAAAAAATAACACATGAGCCAATTGATTATCAATATAATGATAACTTTATGTCATCTAATTATTTGATTTTACCTAAAACCTTAAAAAATGGAAAGAGAGGTAGCTTTTATAACAGGAGCAACCAGTGGAATTGGGGCTGCTTTTGCAGAGCATTTTGCCAGAGAAGGATTTGATTTGATTATCACCGGACATCCTAATGATCCTGTAGAATTTCCATTGGAAGCGATAAAACAAAAGTTCAATATTAACATTCAGTTGATTAAAGCAGACCTGGCAATTGAAGAAAAAATAGTTGAATTGGAAAATATCATTAAAAACAATTCAAAAATAACTGTTCTGATAAATAATGCCGGATTTCTTAATGGAATTCCTTTTCTTAAAAATAATATTCCGGAGCTTGAAGGCATGATAAAAGTTCATATAAACTGTCCAATGCGATTTATTTATGCATGCCTTCCAAATATGATTCAAAAAGGAAATGGGATTATAATTAATTTATCGTCTTTGGCAGCGTTTACACCGTTTCCTGATTATGTTATGTATCCAGCCACAAAATTATTTAGTATTGCTTTTACTGAATCATTACATATAAGCCTTAGAGATAAAGGGATTAAGTTCCAGGTACTTTGCCCTGGGTTTGTTAAATCCAATTTCCACAAAAGAGCAGGTATAAAAACGAATGAATTTAAAAATAACCGGTATTTAAGCTGGATGACACCGGATGAGGTAGTGAGAGTCTCAGTTAAAAAATTAAAAAAGAAGAATAAAGTATTGGTAATTCCCGGCAGGGTAAACAGGATTATAAGGTTCGTAGCTTTGTTCATCCCCAGAAGATTTTATTACAGGATTTCAAAAGGTTTTCTGAATTAATTTGTACCTTCTAAACATAAGCTTTTACATAATCACAGAAGATATGAAAAGAACTTTTAAATAATTAATACAATAACAAAATCCCGTTTACATTACAAATTCACAAAACTATAGCAGGACAAATCAATCTATTACAAATCAGGTTGCACCTTCCAACTGTTGGAGGAGGCGAAAATTTAAAGAGTTCATATTCAACTTCTTTTTGAGTCCGAATTTTTGAAACGAATCCCCGGATTTGAGGGGTGAATTCCATTGAACATTATTAAAATCAATTAATAAAAGTAGATAAAATCTTGCTGGCATTGAGAAGTACTTGTATCTGTTTTGTGTATTCGCAGGTTGCAACTTTATTTTTTTTCCAAATCAGTTATATGTTTACCAGTCCACAACTTATACCCCTGACTTTATTACAACTTTTTCATAATTTTACCCTTTCTTTAATACAACTATTTTATTCCTTAATCAACTATTGTTTTTAGTAGATTTGTGTTTATAAAATAAAAATTGTCCTTTTACGAATCAAAATTGATACACTATGAAAAAACTAACAGGTTTCATTTTATTCATTGCATTAACTCTAATTGGTTTCGTTCCTGTGCAGGCACAGCGCGTTGAAAGTGATTCGCCATTGATTGGCAAGTGGGATCTTACCATTAATATGACTCAGGATCAGATTGATAATCTCGGACTCTTCAGACACGGATTAATGGCTTCTGATGGTTTTCCGGGATGGCTTCAGGTTAAATTATCGGGCTTTTCCACACTGGTTGGATACTATGTAGGGTACGAAGGCAGCGCAAGGCCAATTGCCGAAGTTCATTACAATGCCGATGAGGATAAATACCATTTCACCATTCCTCCTCAATGGATGGATATCGATGATCTTTATTTTGAATTTACTTTAAAAGATGACAAGCTCTCGGGATATCAAATGCTCGATGGTAATAAACTGGAATGGACAGGTGTCCGCGCACCGTCGCTGGAAAGAAAAGAACCGCCGGTTTGGGGAAATCCTGTAAATCTGCTTACGAAGAACATGGACAAATGGATAATTCCGGAGAATAATAAATTTCAGATGATAGATGGGGTAATGGTTAATACCGAATCGGGCGGCAACCTGGTTAGCGCTCAAAAATTCAATGATTTCAAACTCAGTGTAGAATTCAGGTATCCCGAAGGAAGCAACAGTGGAATTTATCTTCGTGGCCGTCATGAACTTCAGATTGAAGATTCAAAAGGAAGAACAGATAAAGTAAGTTTAGGTGGTATTTACGGCTTTATTGCTCCGGCAGTGTATGCAGCCAAAAAACCAGGGGAGTGGCAAACTTATGAGGTTACTCTTGTTGGTCGCCATGTTACAGTTATTCTTAATGGTGTCGAAGTTATTTCAAATCGTCCTATTCCCGGAATTACAGGTGGCTCCCTCGACAGCAAGGAAGGAGAACCCGGACCAATTATGATACAAGGTGATCACGGGCCGGTGGAATTCCGCAAGTTTATTATTACACCATCAGTTAACTAATCACCCAGGAACAGACTGGAATTAAAAAGGTAAAAATGTATTGCCCTTACAAATCAGGTTGAAACTTTTTTGCAATCTGATAAGCCGGATGAAAATAAAAGCGTTACATGAGTTATTCTTGTAGCGCTTTTACTTTTACTAAAATAAAATGTTATTGACGTGTTGGCGGAATTAATCCTTAATTTATTGAAAGGCGGTTCGACTACGCTCACTGTGACAGTCAGGCTGAGCATAGTCGAAGTCTGATTACCGGAAAGTTGAAAAATAATTCCGCCAACAGGTGTTATTGATTTTGAATAAAATATTGTATTTACATGAATGTCATACAAATCAGCACGTTTATTTTTTCATCATCGATGAAATACACGTGCCGGTGTTTTATTGTTATTCTTCCTGAAAAGAAACTTTTATAGCTTAGAATGGCGAAAAATGACAGATTTTCACCTAGAAAAATCGTCATAAAAAATTAGATTCGGTATCCCAAATTACTGAAACACATCTGCTAATGATTCTATTCCTGCAAAAAACGAAAGGCTAAACAAAAAAATTACACACAAATTAATTGACTTGAATCGCAATAGGCATTAACTTAGCATTATCAAAAATATACAATCATGAAACGATTTATACCCTATATATTCTTCTGTCTTCAACTGTTGACAGGGATACAGGTTTCCGCACAATGTGAACCCGATGCAGGCTGTACTGACAATAATAATGCCGGCGCATTTTGCCCGCAAAAGCTGCCGGATGTTTATTTAGGCGAACCCTACGAAACTGTTCTTACCATCATTCCTCCTTCAGAATATGAATTTGAAGGAACCCAACTTGAGATTGGTTATATTGAAATTGATTCTGTGCTTAACTTTCCTCCCGGAATAACTTATTCGACAAGCGCAAACAGGTTATACGCAGACTCAGCTTATTGTGTTTTGATATCTGGTACAGCTACCCGGAAAGGGGAATTTAATCTTAATTTATACGTAACCCCTTATATAAAATATCCAATATTCGGAACAATTAAAGGTCCTCAGACAGTTGACAATACTTCTGTAGTTTTAACTGTTACAGATGCCACAGCTGCTGAAATTCCCGCTACCAAACAATTTCAGGTACTTCAAAATGTACCCAATCCTTTCTCTCAAAGCACCAGAATAGGATTTTATACTCCTGTCACAGATAATATCAATCTTAAGATATACAATATTTCGGGAGAACTGATTCATGAGGAATCCAGGTTGGCAGATCCGGGTGAACACTTTTTCCGCTTTAATGGCAGCGAGTTGTTAGCCGGATCCTATCTTTACCTGGTAACATCAGGCTCTTCACACTTTACACGAAAACTTATAAAAACCAGGTAAGGTTTAAAATAACTTTATTGAATTAGACACTTTGTAAATAACAGCAAAGTCTTTAACCACAAGCTTCTTTGATGCCAGAGGCATCGTATGTTTATAGAAATGATCCGGTAAATGGTCGTTCGACCCTGGCCAGGGTCGCATCACAAGCTATTAAAACTCTTTCTATAAACATTTGAACCCGCTGGGTTCATTTTTTTTCATTAAATGCCTAAATCAATAATTTTATTCCAATCAGAATTTAAACCTCATCTGCACTGTAAAGTTTCTCGGTGGTCCTATATCTCCGGGTCTGCCAAGGTATTCCACATTAAAGACATTCCGTAGTATGGTATTTATCCTGATCCACTTTTTGATATCCCAGCCAAGTCGTGCATCCAGAAGGGAATAACCAACGGAATGGTTCGACCAGTATTTCGGAAAGCCAGGTTGTATAAGATTACCAATTAAGGGATCAATAAAAACATCATCCACATTCACCATCCTTGAATTATACTGGAAGTTAAAGCCTGCAAACAATCCGCGAAACCCAAATTCCACATCTCCCTTCAACAGATGGCGGCGGCGGTATTTAAGAATATAGGATTCATCATCATCCTTACCCTTTTCTTCTATAATCGAGGGATCCACCGGATTCATATAGGTGTATCCTGCCATCGTTTGTACGGAAAGAGGCCCTGCCCTGCCCTCTCCGCTTACGGATAATTCCAGACCCGTAATCCTGGCAGTACCAATGTTGAGGGCTTTGAATCCAATATCATCAATAGTTGGAACCTTGTCCGGATCTTTTGGATAAGCGCCGAAGGTATATTCAATCATGTTGTTGTATTCCGTCCGGAAGGCAGCCAGATCTAAAAAACCAATCCACCCCCCAAAACCAAATCCCTGTTTGATCCCGACCTCCGCACTCCATCCTGATTCGGCTTTAAGATCCGGATTCTTGAATATTCTCAGGGCCCCAACTTCTGCGGAAGCATATTTCTCAGCCACTGAGGGAAAGCGATAACCCTGACCAAGTGAAGCGCGCAAAAAAGTGTTTGGAGCAGCCTGATAATTGGCCCCTGCTCTGAATACCGGCGCAGAATAATCCACTTCATCATTCAGTTTATTGATCTCCCATCTTACACCGGCAGACAGCTTCAAATGCTCTTTTATATGTGTATCAATTTGTGAATAAACCGCTGTATTTATGCCATGATGTTCCAAAAACATATTCCCCCATACAGTGTTGCGTAAGTAGGAGATACCGCTGGTCCAGTTTGTTCTCTCTTTTATCTTATTCAGGTAACGGTATTCTGCATATTGTAATTTTGAATATCCCTGTTTGTCAATATCCATGTTTTCATTTCCCACACTGAAGAGGCGTGTTCTAATGGAATGACGATCTCCTTTTGGTGTAAAATACTCAATAAACGGATCGATATTATATCTGTAGCCTGCCAGTGGTGTATAGCTGTCAGGACTCAGCCTGTAAGCTCCTGAATCGGCGTTTTGCCAAAGGATTAAGTCGGATGCCTCCAGGTACATTGCGCTTGCAGTTATCCCAACGGAAAGGCCACGCAGCTTTTTAAAATGGTATCTTAGCCCAATGTTTCCCCGTATCCGACGCTCAAATTCAAGATCCCGGTACCCTTCGTCATCAAAATAATTGCCGGCAACCGAGAGATCAAGGTTTCCAATTTTCCGCAGATGCGAGAAAGACGCCCCTGTAAAAGCAGGTGCCTTATCCCACCAAATAAGTTCTTTACGTGCCGGATTCATGTAGGCTCCCCTAAAGATGGTTACCTCAGTTTCAGGAACGTTACCCGGAAAACGTGTCCGCAGGTTGATAACCCCATTGAGGGCAGAAGAACCATACAACACAGATGAAGCCCCTTTTACAACCTCTACCTGGTTCATATTTTCCACCGGCAAATAGTTCCATTTAATATCGGCTGCATCACCAGTGATCATAGGAATATCATCAACAAGCATTAATACACGGCTACCCACTCCGTAACTATATCCGCTCCCTCCCCGAATACTTGGCTGACCGTCCAGTATACTGATCCCCGGAGTTTTCTCAAGAATCATATCCAGTGAGGTGATGTTCTGGTGAGACAGCTGATGCGGTTTCAACACTTCCATGGATACAGTAACATCAGATAGCTTCTGTTCATACTTCCCTTCACTGACCACCACCTCTTCCAGCATCCTTGAACTAACCTGCATCAGTATGGTAAGATGAACAGTGTCGTTTTCGTTAACAAAAACTTCCTCTCTCAATACCTCGTATCCCACATAAAAAAACTCGAGAATATGTCTTCCGGATGTCAGGGACAGCATAAAATTTCCTTCATTGTCAGAAATGGTTCCCGAACGCTTGTCAACACTTATATTAACTGCCACTAAGGGTTCCATGGTTTCAGCATCGAAAATATTACCGGTTACAGTCCCCTTTTCCTGGGCTATCAGACCGGATGCAGAAAGCATAATTATCAGAATAACAAGCCAGCTTTTCATCATAACGGGTTAATATTTTATAACGATCTTTTACGTGTCCAATTTATACATTTAATATGAAATACGCTCATGTTGGACTTATTTCTGATTTAACACCATCACATTCATCAGAATTCAGAAACTGAAGCTGAAAAAAAAATTTCACCATTACTTCAATCAATATAAATTCTGCCAATTGCCGGCCGGTTCAGTTTGAAATTATTACTGCTGCTGGATTTTGTATTAAGCTCAAGAGAAAAAGATGGAATTAAAAACCTGGATTCCTTAATTTCCTCCAATTATTTTGAAGAAATTCAAAATGGGTCAAAAGCTTTTTATCCCAAAACATCCTCAACTTTCGTATAACAAGTTATTTATTCTTTTTGAATGAACTTAAATTTATGTATTGGGTTTAATTTAAATACATTGCCTTACTTGAATCAGGGGAAGCATTCTTTAAAGTTAAACCATAAGTACTGGAACATATGTTTAATCTTTACGAAGATAGCCTTACTTCTAATTACAGACGGATGGAATGTGACGGTTTTTTATTTGTTGAATATACATGTATTCCTGACAGTGCAGAAACTTATAGTCTCTGGTCCCCATATGCCCATCTGGTTTATGTAACTTCAGGCACAAAAACCTGGATAACCCCTGATGGAGAATTTCCCGCCTCTAAGGGTGATGCCGTCTACTGTAAAAAAGGGGCATGTATAATGAAAAACTTTTACGAATCGGATTTTTGTGCCCTGATTTTTTTCTTTCCCAAAACATTCATTCACGAAGTAGTTTTTGAATACCAGATTAACCATACAATAATAAACGAAGAAAAATCAGATGATTTTCATGTGTTACAAATGAATATAGATAATAATCTGAAACTGTTTTTTGAAACAGTCGCTAATTTTTTATCTCAGGATTTTCTTCCTTCAAAGCATCTTTTAAAACTAAAATTTAAGGAATTGGTTCTCCAGATACTTACCACTGACTATAATACGCCACTTAAAAAATATTTTTTATCGACATTAAAGGAAAGCAAAGAAAACATTGAATTGGTTATGCGTAAAAATCTGTTGTTTAATTTGGCAGTTGAGGATTATGCAAATCTTTGCAACAGGAGTCTTTCTGCATTTAAAAGGGATTTTAAACAAACATTTGGTATGCCACCGCTCAAATGGTTAATCGAAGAAAGACTTAAATATGCGAAAACCCGATTGCTTACCACCGAAGAGAACATAAATGATATTGCTTTTCATTCCGGATTTGAATCCACCTCGCACTTTATCCGCTCATTTAAAAAGCACTATGGACTTCCCCCATTACGTTTCAGATTGCAATCCACAATTACTTAATTAATCTCAAGCCAAATTATCAATTATTCGGACGAATAAGACAACTATGTCTTTTTATCTGCAATTAACTTTGTGTTATTCATTATTCACCATTTAAAATTGCAGTCATGAAAAAAACATTGAGTTCAATTTACGCTTTGGTATGTTATGTAATAGGATTTCTGTCGTTGCTTTACTGGATAGCATCAACCGGAAACTTGCTTCCGAATGCATCTATTGACGGGCCACCGAGGATAAATACATCGTTGGCCATCCTAAAAAATACTGGTTTGGTTTTATTATTTGGAATTCAGCATTCCGTAATGGCCCGGAAGAATTTCAAATCCTGGATAACCCGGTACATTCCATCACATACCGAACGAAGTACATATGTTTTGGCCACAGGTATAGTGTTAACATTTTTGGTTTGGCAATGGGAGCCTATCGGTGGTGTAATTTGGCAGGTCAGCAGTGATTCTGTATGGTACATTATTCTTTACGGAATGTTTTTCACTGGTTGGGTAATCCTCTTTATCACAACTTTTCTCATCAATCATTTTGATTTGTTTGGGCTCCGCCAGGCCTACCTTAATTTTAAAGATATTCCTTACAAGGATGTTAACTTTAAAGTAGTTGCCTTCTACAAATATTCAAGACATCCGCTGTATCTCGGAACTTTGATTGGAATATGGTCTACACCGTTAATGACAGTCACCCATCTCTTTTATTCTGTTCTTTTAACCGGCTACATTCTAATTGGGCAATATTATGAAGAAAAGGATCTTATCAGGACATTTGGAAAGAAATACATTAACTATAAAAGTTTAACCCCCAGGATAATTCCTGTAAAAATAAGGAGAGCAAAATGATGAAAAAGAAATTAAATAAAATACAAACATTAAGAATGAGTGCAGAAGAATTCCGTACTGCGGGATTAAAGTTAATCGAACAACTGGCAACGTTCCTGGAAACAATGCCTCACAATCAGGTCACAACAGGAGAGAATCCGGCAGCAATAAAAAATTTACTTAAAATCCGGAATGTACCGGATGACGGTCAGGATATTCAAGAGATTCTTAAGGAATCAACAGATTTAATGATAAAGCATTCATTATTTAACGGACACCCGCGATTTTGGGGATACATTACCTCCTCAGCCGCACCAATAGGAGCACTTGCAGACTTAATTGTTTCAACAATTAATCCAAATGTTGGAGCATTTATTTTGTCGCCAATAGCAACAGAGATTGAAAAGCAAACCATTCAATGGTTAGCCGAACTTATTGGATACAAGACAGATTGCGGAGGTTTATTTGTCAGCGGTGGCAACATGGCCAATTTTTCAGGCTTTTTAGCCGCCCGGAAAAGCAAAATCAAGGGGAACATTCGGAAAGAAGGATTACCAGTAACATTTACTAAACAAGTGGTTCCTCCATGGGGAATAAATCCGGAGAATCATCTCAATACTGATGAAAAAAGAAAATTTACCGTTTACTGCGCTAAAGGAACGCATACCTGGATTGAAAAAGCAGTTGACATGTTTGGTCATGGCACAGATTCAATCCGGTTAATCGATGTAAATGAAAATGACCAAATGGATATAAGATTGCTTCAAAATCAAATCAGGACTGACCGGCTGCAAGGCCATGTTCCTTTTTTGGTAGTTGGAAATGCTGGTTCTGTTTCCACGGGTGCCATTGATCTTTTGGATGAAATTGCCGCTATATGCCATGATGAAAATTTATGGCTTCATATAGACGGCGCTTATGGTGCACCCGCTGCAATGTTACCCGAAACAGCGGATTTTTTCAAAGGTATCGAAAAAGCAGATTCCATTGCACTTGATCCTCATAAGTGGTTGTACAGTCCTATTGAAGCAGGATGCATTCTGGTGCGTGATGCCGGAAATTTACACGATACATTCAGTTTTAAACCTGTGTACTACAATTTTGAAGGAAATGGTAGCGAAAGACCATTAAACTTTCACGAGTACGGTATGCAAAACTCGAGGGGATTCAAGGCATTTAAAGTATGGCTTTCACTAAAGCAGGCTGGAAAAAGTGGAATATCGGAAATGATACGCGATAATATTGATTTGGCACAAAAATTATTCGAACTGGCACAGAAAACCCATGAAATAGAAGCAGTATCGCAAAATTTAAGCGTCACCACTTTCAGATATGTACCAGACGATATAATAGACAATGAATATTTGAATTTAATCAATGAAAAGTTGCTCAACCGGTTACAATCCGGTGGAGAAGTTTTTCTCAGTAATGCCATTGTGAATGGACGCTATTGTCTCCGGGTTTGCATTGTAAATTTCAGAACTGTTTATTCCGATTTTGAAGCACTTATAAAAATTGTACAACGTGAAGGCAAAAAGATTCATGAAGAATTACTGGTAAATCACGACTAAAATCCTGCCGCTCGATATATCCTGGACAGAAATTAAAGGAAAAGTCATTTCAGTGGGAATAATCCTTCAGTTGCTACTTATAATACAACAACAATTACGACTGATTTTAATATTGTATTCAATGGCAAATACAATTATTCAGGTCCCGGGAATATATGTGGCGATTCATATGGTTCGTTTAATAAATACAGTGTAAGGTTCGGATGCAGGCATGGAGCATTTTACTCTAACTTTGGTTTCTGTTTAAATACAACTGATGATTCCTGTAGTGCCGGACATGCTGAAAGGTAATTTAAAGATGAAGATGGTGATATCTTAAATGTAACAGGAGGAGGTTTTGGAATTTCCCTGGAACTTTTTAAAATTCAGGTTGTTTGATTTTTAGGCTATTAATTCATCTGCAATGTATTCACAATCCTTCATATTCAGAAAACAGGAATTAAATATTTTACAATCCGCTATGGATAATGTTAATGCCGGTATTCCCTCATACTTCTTTATATCAGGAAGTTCAGGTATCGGAAAAACAACTTTAGTCGAAAACATAAAAATTCCAAAAACGATTAACAAAATAACCACAACTGTTTTTGATTTAGGGCTTCCGGCATATAGTGTTCTGAATAATTTTATCGGCCAGGTTAAATCATACTTCCAAAATACAGACAAGAAAATTATTTTGAAATCCGATTTGCTGTCCGGTTTCAGTTATGAATTGCCTAATCCTGCAGAAAACAGGGAGATTTTAATAAAAGCATTTACTGAAGTACTTGAAACGGCCAGTTCTCTCAAGCCTTTGGTGTGGATAATAGACAATATGCACTGGGCTGATTTAACCAGTTTGGAAATACTGGGACAAGCTTTAAGAAGGATGATTCATTCACCTTTGATTGTAATTGCCTGTTATCAGGATGAATATCACAGCAATGAATTGTCATTACGTAAACTAAGAACTGAATTACGAAATTTACCTCATTTCAGCGAAATTAAACTATCTCCTTTCAGTAAAGAAGAATTAGAAGATTTTTTAGTTCAAAAATGCAAAGGTAACCCCGACAACAATATGCTTGAAACCTTACTCAAACAAACTGGAGGCTTGCCTCTCTATGTCGATGAACTTTTGAAACATTTATTGGGAAGAGGTTTTATACAACATGATGAAAATAATACGGTTAAATTAAAACGGCTGGAAAAATTACCAATCCCTGAAAGTATAAAAGATATCCTGTTATTAAAGCTGGAAAGTTTAAGCGATGAAGCGCGATTTCTTGCAGAAATAGCTGCCAGTTACAATTTTGAATTTGAACTTTCATTTCTGGAAAAATTTTCGGTTTCGCCATTACACATTGACGAACTGATAACTGCAGGGATTATTTATGAAAAGGTTTCGGGAATCGGTACATTCAAACATATATTATTTTGCGAAATAATTAAAAATGATATCATTTGGTCGAAACGCAAAAGTATTTACGAAAAAATAGCGATTGAACTTGAAAAACAAAATGCACCTTCTCAGGTGTTAGCTGATTTTTGGCACAAAGCGGGCAATATCGAAAAAGCCAGGCCGGCACTTGTTCAATCTGCAAAAGAAAGCTGCAAAGTATTCGCTTTTCAGGATGCTGCCAGATGGGCGGAAAAAGCATTGGATAACTGGCCCTCCGGCGATAATGAAGAAGCACGGATTGATATTCTGAATGAATTTGCCCATTGTTCTAAAATAAGTGGTGATATCACCAATGCCATTAAAGCAAACAAGGAATTATTAAATAGTTACCTGATAAAGGCTGATGAATTAAAACAAGCTGAAGCCTTTCGCGAACTTGCCTTTCTTTACAGCATGAAAGGCGCATGGAGCCTCTACCGCCAATCAAAAGAAAAAGCAATCGAATTGTTTGAATCGAAGAAGGAAAATGCAAAGTTATGCATAGAAAGGATGGATTTGGCTAATTACTTTCTGAAAGAACTTAATCTTAAAAAGTCATTGTCGATTATTGATAAAGCAGTTGATAACGGCTTGCTTTCCGGTAAAAATAAGCTGTATGTAAGAGCCCTTGCACTGAAGGGGTATATTAGCGGCATGTATGGTGAAATTGATGAAGGCTATCAACTGGCAAGTAAAGCGGTCAATCTTGCCATCAGGGAAAATGATTTACTGACAATCTCTGAATCCTACAGAAGATTGGCAGGAACCCTTGAATATTCTTCCTTATTCAAAGAATCGGTTAAAGCGTATGAAGTAGCATTAAATTTTTGCGGGACAAATGGCCTGAACAGTGAAGAGACACAATGTTTAAGTTGCATGGCATGGGTGTTCCTTCGAACCGGGGATTGGCGCAAAAGTTTTGAAATATCACGTAAAGTAATGGACAGTAAATATAGTCTGGACATTTCGAAATGTACTGCATTGGTCATACTTTCGCTAATGAGGGCTTACCGTGGCGAATTAAAATCGGCTAAACACAACCTGATTGAATCTATGGCTATTGCCCGTAAAGAGAGTTCAGTTCTGCATCATCTGATTGCTTTATGGCCCATGTCTGTAATAGCTGTTGTTGAAGGTAAAAATGATGAAGCGTTGCAACATTTTAATAAAATGCTTGACCTCTGGTTTCAGACTGAGGACAGGCATGATTCTATACCCGGATTTTTTGATGCAGTATCATTTTATGCCCTCAATAATAATTTTCAGGAACTCAACCGTTGTGTTGATGCGTTGTCATTAATGGTTAATCATACTAAGAATCAGGAAGCAATTGCTGTTTTATACTTCGCATTGGGAATGATAATGGTATTTAATAAGGAATACAAAAAGGCGCATGAAAATTTCGAACTGGCACTTGAATATCTTGATATAGTAAATGCACCATTGCAAAAGGCAATTGTGCAATATCACCATTCCAAAAATCTGCAATACCTGAATAAAGAGAAAAAATCTTTGGAAGCAATGGCTGAAGCTTTCAATGCCTTTAAAAATCTTGGAATACGTTTTTGGTGTAACCTTGTTGAAATTGAAAAAAATGCAGTTCTTAGTGCTTTAAAAGTAGAAGATCCTTCCCAAACCAGTTTTACGGATAAGCAACTCACCCAGAGACAACATGAAATCCTTTCCATGTTGGCTTCCGGATTATCAAATAAAGAAATTGCCGGTAATCTTCATTTGAGTACCCGTACGGTTGACATGCATGTGCGCAATATTTACGACCGGTTAAATTGCCGTACCAGAACAGAAGCAGTCCGGATTGCATTAAACAAAGGTTTGGTCGCCCGGTAACAATACTCTTTATCAATCAATTTCTTTTTTACAGTCTACCGTAATCCAACCGGTTTATTATGGCAATAATATTTCCCGATACGGTAATTTACGTCTTGAATGAGGCCTGCTGCACCCTTTACCTTTGTGTCAATGTTTTATTAATGAATAAATAAATAATATCATGGAAACAACAATGACACAATTCGACACAAGAAAATCAGAAGATTTCGCGGAGAAACTTTTAAGCATCATTAACGGAGGGCCATTGTCCCTTATGATTTCAATCGGTCATCGTACCGGGTTATTTGATACCCTTGGCGATCTGGGCAGGGCAGATCTGTCAATCATTGCTAAAAAAGCAGGATTAAATAAACGCTATATTAAAGAATGGCTTGGGGCAATGGTAACCGGAAGAATTATTGAATACGACAGCAGAAATAAAACCTATTTTTTACCCACTGAACATCAGGCATGGTTAACAAGAAAAGCCGGATCAAACAATATGGCTGTATTTGGGCAGTATACAAGTGTTTTGGGAGGCGTTGAAGATGAAATTGTAAAATGCTTTGAAAACGGAGGAGGTGTGCCTTATGAAAAATTTCACCGCTTTCATGAAGTGATGGCCGAAGACAGTGGTCTTTCTGTTGGCACTGCATTATTTGAACATATTCTTCCACTGGA
>CAWFMB010000002.1:0-31071 GCA_963816685.1 uncultured Prolixibacteraceae bacterium
AGGTTAAATTATCGGGCTTTTCCACACTGGTTGGATACTATGTAGGGTACGAAGGCAGCGCAAGGCCAATTGCCGAAGTTCATTACAATGCCGATGAGGATAAATACCATTTCACCATTCCTCCTCAATGGATGGATATCGATGATCTTTATTTTGAATTTACTTTAAAAGATGACAAGCTCTCGGGATATCAAATGCTCAATGGTAATAAACTGGAATGGACAGGTGTCCGCGCACCGTCGCTGGAAAGAAAAGAACCGCCGGTTTGGGGAAATCCTGTAAATCTGCTTACGAAGAACATGGAAAGATGGATAATTCCGGAGAATAATAAATTTCAGATGATAGATGGGGTAATGGTTAATACCGAATCGGGCGGCAACCTGGTTAGCGCTCAAAAATTCGACGATTTCAAACTCAGTGTAGAATTCAGGTATCCCGAAGGAAGCAACAGTGGAATTTATCTTCGCGGCCGTTATGAACTTCAGATTGAAGATTCAAAAGGAAGAACAGATAAAGTAAGTTTAGGTGGTATTTACGGCTTTATTGCTCCGGCAGTGTATGCAGCCAAAAAACCAGGGGAATGGCAAACTTATGAGGTTACTCTTGTTGGTCGCCATGTTACAGTTATTCTTAATGGTGTCGAAGTTATTTCAAATCGTCCTATTCCCGGAATTACAGGTGGATCCCTCGACAGCAATGAAGGAGAACCCGGACCAATTATGATACAAGGTGATCATGGGCCGGTGGAATTCCGCAAGTTTGTTATTACACCGTCAGTTAATTAAACCTCCAGGAACAGACTGGAATTAAATGACGTAAAAAAACATTGCCCTTAAGAATCAGATTGAAACTTTTTTGTAATCTGATAAGCCGGATGAAAATAAAAGCGTTACATGAGTTATTCTTGTAGCGCTTTTACTTTTACTAAAATAAAATGTTATTGACGTGTTGGCGGAATTAATCCTTAATTTATTGAAAGGCGGTTCGACTACGCTCACTGTGACAGTCAGGCTGAGCATAGTCGAAGTCTGATTACCGGAAAGTTGAAAAATAATTCCGCCAACAGGTGTTATTGATTTTGAATAAAATATTGTATTCACACGAATGCCATACAAATCAACACGTTTATTTTTTCATCATCGATGAAATACACGTGCCGGTGTTTTATTGTTATTCTTCCTGAAAAGAAACTTTTATAGTTTAGAATGGCTGAAAAATAACAGATTTTCACCAGAAAAATCAGTCATAAAAAATTGGATTCGGTATCCCAAATCACTGAAATACATCTGCTAAAGATTCTATTCCTGCATAAAACGAAAGGCTAAACAAAAAAAATACACACGAATTAATTGACTTGAATCGCAATAGGCATTAACTTAGCATTATCAAAAATATACAATCATGAAACGATTTATACCCTATATATTCTTCTGTCTTCAACTGTTGACAGGAATACAGGTTTCCGCACAATGTGAACCCGATGCAGGCTGTACAGACAATAATAATGCCGGTGCATTTTGCCCGCAAAAGCTGCCGGATGTTTATTTAGGCGAACCCTACGAAACTGTTCTTACCATCATCCCTCCTTCAGAATATGAATTTGAAGGAACCCGACTTGAGATTGGTTATATTGAAATTGATTCTGTGCTTAACTTTCCTCCCGGAATAACTTATACTACAAGCGCAAACAGGTTATACGCAGACTCAGCTTATTGTGTTTTGATATCAGGTACAGCTACCCGGAAAGGGGAATTTAATCTTAATTTATATGTAACCCCTTATATAAAATATCCAATATTCGGAACAATTAAAGGTCCTCAGACAGTTGACAATACTTCTGTAGTTTTAACTGTTACAGATGCCACACCTGCTGAAATTCCAGCTACCAAACAATTTCAGGTACTTCAGAATATACCCAATCCTTTCTCTCAAAGCACCAGGATAGGATTTTATACTCCTGTCACAGATAATATCAATCTTAAGATATACAGTATTTCGGGAGAACTGATTCATGAGGAATCCAGGTTGGCAGATCCGGGTGAACACTTTTTCCGCTTTAATGGCAGCGAGTTGTTAGCCGGATCCTATCTTTACCTGGTAACATCAGGCTCTTCACACTTTACACGAAAACTTATAAAAACCAGGTAAGGTTTAAAATAACTTTATTGAATTAGACACTTTGTAAATAACAGCAAAGTCTTTAACCACAAGCTTCTTTGATGCCAGAGGCATCGTATGTTTATAGAAATGATCCGGTAAATGGTCGTTCGACCCTGGTCAGGGTCGCATCACAAGCTATTAAAACTCTTTCTATAAACATTTGAACCCGCTGGGTTCATTTTTTTTCATTAAATGCCTAAATCAATAATTTTATTCCAATCAGAATTTAAACCTCATCTGCACTGTAAGGTTTCTCGGTGGTCCTATATCTCCGGGTCTGCCAAGGTATTCCACATTAAAGACATTCCGTAGTATGGTATTTATCCTGATCCACTTTTTGATATCCCAGCCAAGTCGTGCATCCAGAAGGGAATAACCAACGGAATGGTTCGACCAGTATTTCGGAAAGCCAGGTTGTATAAGATTACCAATTAAGGGATCAATAAAAACATCATCCACATTCACCATCCTTGAATTATACTGGAAGTTAAAGCCTGCAAACAATCCGCGAAACCCAAATTCCACATCTCCCTTCAACAGATGGCGGCGGCGGTATTTAAGAATATAGGATTCATCATCATCCTTACCCTTTTCTTCTATAATCGAGGGATCCACCGGATTCATATAGGTGTATCCTGCCATCGTTTGTACGGAAAGAGGCCCTGCCCTGCCCTCTCCGCTTACGGATAATTCCAGGCCCGTAATCCTGGCAGTACCAATGTTGAGGGCTTTGAATCCAATATCATCAATAGTTGGAACCTTGTCCGGATCTTTTGGATAAGCGCCGAAGGTATATTCAATCATGTTGTTGTATTCCGTCCGGAAGGCAGCCAGATCTAAAAAACCAATCCACCCCCCAAAACCAAATCCCTGTTTGATCCCGACCTCCGCACTCCATCCTGATTCGGCTTTAAGATCCGGATTCTTGAATATTCTCAGGGCCCCAACTTCTGCGGAAGCATATTTCTCAGCCACTGAGGGAAAGCGATAACCCTGACCAAGTGAAGCGCGCAAAAAAGTGTTTGGAGCAGCCTGATAATTGGCCCCTGCTCTGAATACCGGCGCAGAATAATCCACTTCATCATTCAGTTTATTGATCTCCCATCTTACACCGGCAGAGAGCTTCAAATGCTCTTTTATATGTGTATCAATTTGTGAATAAACCGCTGTATTTATGCCATGATGTTCCAAAAACATATTCCCCCATACAGTGTTGCGTAAGTAGGAGATACCGCTGGTCCAGTTTGTTCTCTCTTTTATCTTATTCAGGTAACGGTATTCTGCATATTGCAATTTTGAATATCCCTGTTTGTCAATATCCATGTTTTCATTTCCCACACTGAAGAGGCGTGTTCTAATGGAATGACGATCTCCTTTTGGTGTAAAATACTCAATAAACGGATCAATGTTATATCTGTAGCCTGCCAGTGGTGTATAGCTGTCAGGACTCAGCCTGTAAGCTCCTGAATCGGCGTTTTGCCAAAGGATTAAGTCAGATGCCTCCAGGTACATTGCGCTTGCAGTTATCCCAACGGAAAGGCCACGCAGCTTTTTAAAATGGTATCTTAGCCCAAGGTTTCCCCGTATCCGACGCTCAAATTCAAGATCCCGGTACCCTTCGTCATCAAAATAATTTCCGGCAACTGAAAGATCAAGGTTTCCAATTTTCCGCAGATGCGAGAAAGACGCCCCTGTAAAAGCAGGTGCCTTATCCCACCAAACAAGTTCTTTACGTGCCGGATTCATGTAGGCTCCCCTAAAGATGGTTACCTCAGTTTCAGGAACGTTACCCGGAAAACGTGTCCGCAGGTTGATAACCCCATTGAGGGCAGAAGAACCATACAACACAGATGAAGCCCCTTTTACAACCTCTACCTGGTTCATATTTTCCACCGGCAAATAGTTCCATTTAATATCGGCTGCATCACCAGTGATCATAGGAATATCATCAACAAGCATTAATACACGGCTACCCACTCCGTAACTATATCCGCTCCCTCCCCGAATACTTGGCTGACCGTCCAGTATACTGATCCCCGGAGTTTTCTCAAGAATCATATCCAGTGAGGTGATGTTCTGGTGAGACAGCTGATGCGGTTTCAACACTTCCATGGATACAGTAACATCAGATAACTTCTGTTCATATTTCCCTTCACTGACCACCACCTCTTCCAGCATCCTTGAACTGACCTGCATCAGTATGGTAAGATGAACAGTGTCGTTTTCGTTAACAAAAACTTCCTTTCTCAATACCTCGTATCCCACATAAAAAAACTCGAGAATATGTCTTCCGGATGTCAGGGACAGCATAAAATTTCCTTCATTGTCAGAAATGGTTCCCGAACGCTTGTCAACACTTATATTAACTGCCACTAAGGGTTCCATGGTTTCAGCATCGAAAATATTACCGGTTACAGTCCCCTTTTCCTGGGCTATCAGACCGGATGCAGAAAGCATAATTATCAGAATAACAAGCCAGCTTTTCATCATAACGGGTTAATATTTTATAACGATCTTTTACGTGTCCAATTTATACATTTAATATGAAATACGCTCATGTTGGACTCATTTCTGATTTAACACCATCACATTCATCAGAATTCAGAAACTGAAGCTGAAAATAAAATTTCACCATTACTTCAATCAATATAAATTCTGCCAATTGCCGGCCGGTTCAGTTTGAAATTATTACTGCTGCTGGATTTTGTATTAAGCTCAAGAGAAAAAGATGGAATTAAAAATCTGGATTCCCTAATTTCCTCCAATTATTTTGAAGAAATTCAAAATAGTCAAAAGCTTTTTATCCCAAAACATCCTCAACATTCGTATAACAAGTTATTTATTCTTTTTGAATGAACTTAAATTTATGTATTGGGTTTAATTTAAATACATTGCCTTACTTGAATCAGGGGAAGCATTCTTTAAAGTTAAACCATAAGTACTGGAACATATGTTTAATCTTTACGAAGATAGCCTTACTTCTAATTACAGACGGATGGAATGTGACGGTTTTTTATTTGTTGAATATACATGTATTCCTGACAGTGCAGAAACTTATAGTCTCTGGTCCCCATATGCCCATCTGGTTTATGTAACTTCAGGCACAAAAACCTGGATAACCCCTGATGGAGAATTTCCCGCCTCTAAGGGTGATGCCGTCTACTGTAAAAAAGGGGCATGTATAATGAAAAACTTTTACGAATCGGATTTTTGTGCCCTGATTTTTTTCTTTCCCAAAACATTCATTCACGAAGTAGTTTTTGAATACCAGATTAACCATACAATAATAAACGAAGAAAAATCAGATGATTTTCATGTGTTACAAATGAATATAGATAATAATCTGAAACTGTTTTTTGAAACAGTCGCTAATTTTTTATCTCAGGATTTTCTTCCTTCAAAGCATCTTTTAAAACTAAAATTTAAGGAATTGGTTCTCCAGATACTTACCACTGACTATAATACGCCACTTAAAAAATATTTTTTATCGACATTAAAGGAAAGCAAAGAAAACATTGAATTGGTTATGCGTAAAAATCTGTTGTTTAATTTGGCAGTTGAGGATTATGCAAATCTTTGCAACAGGAGTCTTTCTGCATTTAAAAGGGATTTTAAACAAACATTTGGTATGCCACCGCTCAAATGGTTAATCGAAGAAAGACTTAAATATGCGAAAACCCGATTGCTTACCACCGAAGAGAACATAAATGATATTGCTTTTCATTCCGGATTTGAATCCACCTCGCACTTTATCCGCTCATTTAAAAAGCACTATGGACTTCCCCCATTACGTTTCAGATTGCAATCCACAATTACTTAATTAATCTCAAGCCAAATTATCAATTATTCGGACGAATAAGACAACTATGTCTTTTTATCTGCAATTAACTTTGTGTTATTCATTATTCACCATTTAAAATTGCAGTCATGAAAAAAACATTGAGTTCAATTTACGCTTTGGTATGTTATGTAATAGGATTTCTGTCGTTGCTTTACTGGATAGCATCAACCGGAAACTTGCTTCCGAATGCATCTATTGACGGGCCACCGAGGATAAATACATCGTTGGCCATCCTAAAAAATACTGGTTTGGTTTTATTATTTGGAATTCAGCATTCCGTAATGGCCCGGAAGAATTTCAAATCCTGGATAACCCGGTACATTCCATCACATACCGAACGAAGTACATATGTTTTGGCCACAGGTATAGTGTTAACATTTTTGGTTTGGCAATGGGAACCAATTGGTGGTATAATTTGGCAGGTCAGCAGTGATTCTGTATGGTACATTATTCTTTACGGAATGTTTTTCACTGGTTGGGTAATCCTCTTTATCACAACTTTTCTCATCAATCATTTTGATTTGTTTGGGCTCCGCCAGGCCTACCTTAATTTTAAAGATATTCCTTACAAGGATGTTAACTTTAAAGTAGTTGCCTTCTACAAATATTCAAGACATCCGCTGTATCTCGGAACTTTGATTGGAATATGGTCTACGCCGTTAATGACAGTCACCCATCTCTTTTATTCTGTTCTTTTAACCGGCTACATTCTAATTGGGCAATATTATGAAGAAAAGGATCTAATCAGGACATTTGGAAAGAAATACATTAACTATAAAAGTTTAACCCCCAGGATAATTCCTGTAAAAATAAGGAGAGCAAAATGATGAAAAAGAAATTAAATAAAATACAAACATTAAGAATGAGTGCAGAAGAATTCCGTACTGCGGGATTAAAGTTAATCGAACAACTGGCAACGTTCCTGGAAACAATGCCTCACTATCAGGTCACAACAGGAGAGAATCCGGCAGCAATAAAAAATTTACTTAAAATCAGGAATGTACCGGATGACGGTCAGGATATTCAAGAGATTCTTAAGGAATCAACAGATTTAATGATTAAGCATTCATTATTTAACGGACACCCGCGATTTTGGGGATACATTACCTCCTCAGCCGCACCAATAGGAGCACTTGCAGACTTAATTGTGTCAACAATTAATCCAAATGTTGGAGCATTTATTTTATCGCCAATAGCAACAGAGATTGAAAAGCAAACCATTCAATGGTTAGCCGAACTTATTGGATACAAGACAGATTGCGGAGGTTTATTTGTCAGCGGTGGCAACATGGCTAATTTTTCAGGCTTTTTAGCCGCCCGGAAAAGCAAAATCAAGGGGAACATTCGGAAAGAAGGATTACCAGTAACATTTACCAAACAAGTGGTTCCTCCATGGGGAATAAATCCGGAGCATCATCTCAATACTGATGAAAAAAGAAAATTTACCGTTTACTGCCCTAAAGGAACGCATACCTGGATTGAAAAAGCAGTTGACATGTTTGGTCATGGCACAGATTCAATCCGGTTAATCGATGTAAATGAAAATGACCAAA
Organism: uncultured Prolixibacteraceae bacterium; assembly: GCA_963816685.1. GTDB lineage: Bacteria > Bacteroidota > Bacteroidia > Bacteroidales > Prolixibacteraceae > CAVYUC01. The sequence continues at coordinate 7,555 of CAWFMB010000002.1, forward strand.
TGGATATAAGATTGCTTCAAAATCAAATCAGGACTGACCGGCTGCAAGGCCATGTTCCTTTTTTGGTAGTTGGAAATGCTGGTTCTGTTTCCACGGGTGCCATTGATCTTTTGGATGAAATTGCCGCTATATGCCATGATGAAAATTTATGGCTTCACATAGACGGCGCTTATGGAGCACCCGCTGCAATGTTACCCGAAACAGCGGATTTTTTCAAAGGTATCGAAAAAGCAGATTCCATTGCACTTGATCCTCATAAGTGGTTGTACAGTCCTATTGAAGCAGGATGCATTCTGGTGCGTGATGCCGGAAATTTACACGATACATTCAGTTTTAAACCTGTGTACTACAATTTTGAAGGAAATGGTAGCGAAAGACCATTAAACTTTCACGAGTACGGTATGCAAAACTCGAGGGGATTCAAGGCATTTAAAGTATGGCTTTCACTAAAGCAGGCTGGAAAAAGTGGAATATCGGAAATGATACGCGATAATATTGATTTGGCACAAAAATTATTCGAACTGGCACAGAAAACCCATGAAATAGAAGCAGTATCGCAAAATTTAAGCGTCACCACTTTCAGATATGTACCAGACGATATAATAGACAATGAATATTTGAATTTAATCAATGAAAAGTTGCTCAACCGGTTACAATCCGGTGGAGAAGTTTTTCTTAGTAATGCTATTGTGAATGGACGCTATTGTCTCCGGGTTTGCATTGTAAATTTCAGAACTGTTTATTCCGATTTTGAAGCACTTATAAAAATTGTACAACGTGAAGGAAAAAAGATTCATGAAGAATTACTGGTAAATCACGACTAAAATCCTGCCGCTCGATATATCCTGGACAGAAATTAAAGGAAAAGTCATTTCTGTGGGAATAATCCTTTAGTTGCTACTTATAATACAACAACAATTACGACTGATTTTAATATTGTATTCAATGGCAAATACAATTATTCAGGTACCGGGAATATATGTGGCGATTCATATGGTTCGTTTAATAAATACAGTGTAAGGTTCGGATGCAGGCATGGAGCATTTTACTCTAACTTTGGTTTCTGTTTAAATACAACTGATGATTCCTGTAGTGCCGGACATGCTGAAAGGTAATTTAAAGATGAAGATGGTGATACCTTAAATGTAACAGGAGGAGGTTTTGGAATTTCCCTGGAACTTTTTAAAATTCAGGTTGTTTGATTTTTAGGCTATTAATTCATCTGCAATGTATTCACAATCCTTCATATTCAGAAAACAGGAATTAAATATTTTACAATCCGCTATGGATAATGTTAATGCCGGTATTCCCTCATACTTCTTTATATCAGGAAGTTCAGGTATCGGAAAAACAACTTTAGTCGAAAACATAAAAATTCCAAAAACGATTAACAAAATAACCACAACTGTTTTTGATTTAGGGCTTCCGGCATATAGTGTTCTGAATAATTTTATCGGCCAGGTTAAATCATACTTCCAAAATACAGACAAGAAAATTATTTTGAAATCCGATTTGCTGTCCGGTTTCAGTTATGAATTGCCTAATCCTGCAGAAAACAGGGAGATTTTAATAAAAGCATTTACTGAAGTACTTGAAACGGCCAGTTCTCTCAAGCCTTTGGTGTGGATAATAGACAATATGCACTGGGCTGATTTAACCAGTTTGGAAATACTGGGACAAGCTTTAAGAAGGATGATTCATTCACCTTTGATTGTAATTGCCTGTTATCAGGATGAATATCACAGCAATGAATTGTCATTACGTAAACTAAGAACTGAATTACGAAATTTACCTCATTTCAGCGAAATTAAACTATCTCCTTTCAGTAAAGAAGAATTAGAAGATTTTTTAGTTCAAAAATGCAAAGGTAACCCCGACAACAATATGCTTGAAACCTTACTCAAACAAACTGGAGGCTTGCCTCTCTATGTCGATGAACTTTTGAAACATTTATTGGGAAGAGGTTTTATACAACATGATGAAAATAATACGGTTAAATTAAAACGGCTGGAAAAATTACCAATCCCTGAAAGTATAAAAGATATCCTGTTATTAAAGCTGGAAAGTTTAAGCGATGAAGCGCGATTTCTTGCAGAAATAGCTGCCAGTTACAATTTTGAATTTGAACTTTCATTTCTGGAAAAATTTTCGGTTTCGCCATTACACATTGACGAACTGATAACTGCAGGGATTATTTATGAAAAGGTTTCGGGAATCGGTACATTCAAACATATATTATTTTGCGAAATAATTAAAAATGATATCATTTGGTCGAAACGCAAAAGTATTTACGAAAAAATAGCTATTGAACTTGAAAAACAAAATGCACCTTCTCAGGTGTTAGCTGATTTTTGGCACAAAGCGGGCAATATCGAAAAAGCCAGGCCGGCACTTGTTCAATCTGCAAAAAAAAGCTGCAAAGTATTCGCTTTTCAGGATGCTGCCAGATGGGCGGAAAAAGCATTGGATAACTGGCCATCCGGCGATAATGAAGAAGCACGGATTGATATTCTGAATGAATTTGCCCATTGTTCTAAAATAAGTGGTGATATCACCAATGCCATTAAAGCAAACAAGGAATTATTAAATAGTTACCTGATAAAGGCTGATGAATTAAAACAAGCTGAAGCCTTTCGCGAACTTGCCTTTCTTTACAGCATGAAAGGCGCATGGAGCCTCTACCGCCAATCAAAAGAAAAAGCAATCGAATTGTTTGAATCGAAGAAGGAAAATGCAAAGTTATGTATAGAAAGGATGGATTTGGCTAATTACTTTCTGAAAGAACTTAATCTTAAAAAGTCATTGTCGATTATTGATAAAGCAGTTGATAACGGCTTGCTTTCCGGTAAAAATAAGCTGTATGTAAGAGCCCTTGCACTGAAGGGGTATATTAGCGGCATGTATGGTGAAATTGATGAAGGTTATCAACTGGCAAGTAAAGCGGTCAATCTTGCCATCAGGGAAAATGATTTACTGACAATCTCTGAATCCTACAGAAGATTGGCAGGAACCCTTGAATATTCTTCCTTATTCAAAGAATCGGTTAAAGCGTATGAAGTAGCATTAAATTTTTGCGGGACAAATGGCCTGAACAGTGAAGAGACACAATGTTTAAGTTGCATGGCATGGGTGTTCCTTCGAACCGGGGATTGGCGCAAAAGTTTTGAAATATCACGTAAAGTAATGGACAGTAAATATAGTCTGGACATTTCGAAATGTACTGCATTGGTCATACTTTCGCTAATGAGGGCTTACCGTGGCGAATTAAAATCGGCTAAACACAACCTGATTGAATCTATGGCTATTGCCCGTAAAGAGAGTTCAGTTCTGCATCATCTGATTGCTTTATGGCCCATGTCTGTAATAGCTGTTGTTGAAGGTAAAAATGATGAAGCGTTGCAACATTTTAATAAAATGATTGACCTCTGGTTTCAGACTGAGGACAGGCATGATTCTATACCCGGATTTTTTGATGCAGTATCATTTTATGCCCTCAATAATAATTTTCAGGAACTCAACCGTTGTGTTGATGCGTTGTCATTAATGGTTAATCATACTAAGAATCAGGAAGCAATTGCTGTTTTATACTTCGCATTGGGAATGATAATGGTATTTAATAAGGAATACAAAAAGGCGCATGAAAATTTCGAACTGGCACTTGAATATCTTGATATAGTAAATGCACCATTGCAAAAGGCAATTGTGCAATATCACCATTCCAAAAATCTGCAATACCTGAATAAAGAGAAAAAATCTTTGGAAGCAATGGCTGAAGCTTTCAATGCCTTTAAAAATCTTGGAATACGTTTTTGGTGTAACCTTGTTGAAATTGAAAAAAATGCAGTTCTTAGTGCTTTAAAAGTAGAAGATCTTTCCCAAACCAGTTTTACGGATAAGCAACTCACCCAGAGACAACATGAAATCCTTTCCATGTTGGCTTCCGGATTATCAAATAAAGAAATTGCCGGTAATCTTCATTTGAGTACCCGTACGGTTGACATGCATGTGCGCAATATTTACGACCGGTTAAATTGCCGTACCAGAACAGAAGCAGTCCGGATTGCATTAAATAAAGGTTTGGTCGCCCGGTAACAATACTCTTTATCAATCAATTTCTTTTTTACAGTCTACCGTAATCCAACCGGTTTATTACGGCAATAATAATTCCCGATACGGTAATTTACGTCTTGAATGAGGCCTGCTGCACCCTTTACCTTTGTGTCAATGTTTTATTAATGAATAAAAAAATAATATCATGGAAACAACAATGACACAATTCGACACAAGAAAATCAGAAGATTTCGCGGAGAAACTTTTAAGCATCATTAACGGAGGGCCTTTGTCCCTTATGATTTCAATCGGTCATCGTACCGGGTTATTTGATACCCTTGGCGATCTGGGCAGGGCAGATCTGTCAATCATTGCTAAAAAAGCAGGATTAAATAAACGCTATATTAAAGAATGGCTTGGGGCAATGGTAACCGGAAGAATTATTGAATACGACAGCAGAAATAAAACCTATTTTTTACCCACTGAACATCAGGCATGGTTAACAAGAAAAGCCGGATCAAACAATATGGCTGTATTTGGGCAGTATACAAGTGTTTTGGGAGGCGTTGAAGATGAAATTGTAAAATGCTTTGAAAACGGAGGAGGTGTGCCTTATGAAAAATTTCACCGCTTTCATGAAGTGATGGCCGAAGACAGTGGTCTTTCTGTTGGCACTGCATTATTTGAACATATTCTTCCACTGGAACCTGGTCTTATCCAAAAACTTGAGCATGGAATCACTGTTCTTGATATCGGTTGTGGATCAGGACGAACAATAAACATAATGGCTGAGGCTTTTCCAAAAAGCAGTTTCACAGGAATTGATTTATGTGAAGAACCAATATTAAAAGCAAGGTCTGATTCAAATAATATGGGCAATACCAATACATGGTTCGAAACTGCTGACCTGACTCATTATGAATCCGATAATCAGTATGATTTAATAACGGCTTTTGATGCCATACATGATCAGGCCCGGCCTGATAAAGTGCTGAAAACAATTTTTAAATCATTAAAAAATGACGGGGTTTTTGTAATGCAGGATATCTACGGTCATTCTCACCTTGAAAAAAATATGGAACATCCTTTGGCTTCCATGTTATATGCTATCTCAACCATGCATTGCATGACCGTTTCACTGGCTCAGAACGGAATGGGGCTCGGAACCATGTGGGGCGTCGATACTGCAAAGAAAATGCTAAAACAAGCTGGTTTTAACAATGTGAAACTACACCGTTTGAAGCACGATATTCAGAATGTCTATTTTATCGTAAAGAAATAATGACTGACCCCCTTTAGCCTTCAGAACAACTTTACAGGTTAAAAACAAAACTGTTTTAAAAATGAAAAATTTAATATTGATAATATTACTATGGATGTTGTCTTTGAACAACAACGGACAGGATCATTCCTACAGGAATACCTTCTCCCTTAATTTCGGTCCGGGAATTATCGAAAGGCAGGATTTAATTTTTTCGCCTGTAACTCATAAGGATATTTCCTTTTTGAATCTAAGCCTGGAATATCAAAGAGATGCATTTTGCTTTCAGAAATTAAAAATAGGATTAGCAACATTTACGCCCGGCATTAAGGTGCCTTTTGAATTTTCAGAACATGAAGAAACAAAGACAGCTTCACCGCATTATTTTACACTATTCGATTTGGATTATCTGATAGGAAAATCAATTTCGAAAAATGAAAATCCCGCAATACTTGGTTTACTTTTTTCAACCAATATCCAATTATTGAATTATGTGTATGGAAGAATCGGAAACTTCGGTTATTTTTCTTCGATAGGCCTGGGAGGCTTTGTAAAAAAAGGGTTTCATATCTCTGATAAAAGCAGCTTATCCGGGACTTTCCAACTGCCTTTTATGAATTGGCTGGCCCGTTCACCCTACCTGGTAAATGATGATGAATTTATTGAAAATATCAGTTCGCATTCCGGTTTTAAAAGCTTTACGGAGTTTCAGAAAGACGGAAAACTGAATACATTGAATAATCTTCAGATTTTCGATTTTGACATTAAATATCTTCATGAGATCAATCACAGGTGGGCAATTGGTGCAAAATTTTCCGTTGAATTAATTCACGCTGTAAATCCCAAAAACCTGTATTCACTTCGCAATGCACTAAACATATCGGTTCACTTAAAATTTTAAATTATGAAAACCATAAAAATAACATTTACCATTACCCTGTTTTTCTTCCTTTCAGTTGGGTGTGAAAATATGATTACAGAACCACCGGCAAATAATCCGGAAGCTGTTTTTGAACAATTATGGACTTCATTTAATGAAGAATATGCGCTGTTTGAAGAACGTCATGTAAATTGGGATTCACTCTACAATGAATTTCGCCCAACGATAAGTCAGGAAACCGATAACGATGAACTCTTCACAGTTTTAGCTGGTTTGCTGGTATCCTTGAATGATGGCCATGTAAGTTTAACTGCTCCAAACCGCGAGGTGTTTTTTTCAAACAAATATCGTAGGGAATGGATTGGCGATGAACTTTTCAGTTTGCCTTTAATTAAGAATTATCTGGAAAAAGGATATAAATCCGGAGCTGATGACAGCTACCTGTACGGTAAAATAAAAAATGAAAATATCGCTTATATTTTCTTTGATTATGTTGGTGAAAACTTTTACGTGTTGAATGATTTCCTGGTTAAATATGAAAATACACTTGGCTATGTGATTGATTTGAGACACAATACAGGAGGAGACTTCACATATTGCTTTTCAGAAATGGGCAGTTTGACTGACCAACCCCGGTTTGTTTTTCGGAGCAAAACCAAAAATGGAAAAGGGGAGGATGATTACACACCCTGGAAGGAATGGTACATAAAACCCAATGAAGAATATATCGATAAATCAATTGCAGTATTAACCGACAGGTTTACAATCAGTGCCGGAGAGCGGGCTGTAATGGCGTTTAAAACATTACCAAACGTAACGGTTCTGGGCGATACAACCAATGGAGCTCATGGAACCATGATTGGCCGGGAATTGACAAATGGCTGGTTTTATTCTCTTGTTCCCCAAAAAGTTGAACTGTTCGATGGGAAATCGTATGAAGGTATTGGATTAGCCCCGGATGTATTCATTCAAAATACAACGGCAGATATTTCAGCTGGTTCAGATAAAGTGCTGGAGCTGGCGATAAATAAATTGAAACTGATGAAATAAGAAAGAAATATACCAGGTTAAACAGAGCTTCCCTGACTGGTTAACAGAGGAGTGTAAGGGTGTGTAATTTAAAATCTGTCTGATTTATTTCTACTGTTTTTAACCATATCACCATAGCATTTAATTCAGATTATATTCGAACTAAATTCACATTAAATTCGCACTAAATTCGCGATATCGCGAATTTAGTGCGAATTTAATGTGAATTTAATGTGAGTTTGATACGAAGAAAGACCTTTTGTTTCCTTTTTTTATCCTGAGGGTTTCAGAAGTACCGGTAATCGGATTTACGGAATCCGGAGGGTAAAAGCGGAATTATTTTAGGCAGCCAACATTTTCAACTTCTTGTCCTCCCTGCCGGTATAGGACAATATCTGTGCTGATTGCAAATTTTCCTTTTACCTGAGTATTAAAAACCTTTGCACCAATAGAAAATCATTGAAATGAAATTTTTACAGGAACTACTTAAACGGTTTTATCTGATTTGATTTAAGCTGCCCGAAGCATCGGATTTAAGACCGAATTTAACTAATTTTGAATGAAGTGTAGTAGGCGGAATACCCAGCAATTTTGCCGCGCCATTTTTACCAAATATCTTTCCTTTTGTTACCGTAAGAGCAAGCTGCAGATTATTTATTTCCATTTGTTTCATTTCGTCGTAGGTAACAACAGTTTCCTGTTTCCTTGTTTCTGTAATTCCTGAATCACTCATTGGCTCAAGCAGGATATTTAAATTGCTGCCTTGTGCGGTTATTACCGCCCGCTCAATGATATTTTGAAGTTCACGTACATTTCCCGGCCACGAATATTTTAAGAGTGCATGTTTATTGCTTTCATTCAAATGAAGCAGCATTCTGCCATGTTTTTTACAATATTTTGCCAAAAACACATCAGCCAGTAACAGAGTATCCGAATCCCGATCACGCAATGCCGGTACAGGTATCGGAAAAACATTTAACCGGTAATAGAGATCTTCCCGGAATAATTTATTTTGTACAGCTTCCTTTAAATTACGGTGGGTTGCAGCAATAAGCCGGACATCCGCCTTTCTGGTCAGTGAACTGCCAACCGGCTCAAACTCACCTTCCTGAACAACACGCAGTAATTTTGCCTGCAGGGCCAGCGGCAACTCGCCAATTTCATCAAGAAACAGCGTCCCTTTGTCAGCCAGCGAAAAACGGCCTTCGCGCGATTCAGTCGCACCGGTAAATGCTCCTTTCACATGACCGAATAACTCACTTTCAATCAGTTCGGAAGGCAGTGCCGCACAATTAACCGCAATAAATGGTTTCTCCCTGCGCCTGCTCCGTTTGTGTATCTCTTTTGCAATTAATTCCTTGCCTGTTCCTGTTTCACCTAAAATAAGCACTGTGGAATCTGTTGGTGCCACCTGTTCAATCTGAATGAAAACTTTTTTCAATGCTTCGCTCTCACCAATCAAATCACCTGAAAGTTCATCACGAAACTGTTCCTTCAAAAGTGTTGTCTCTATCGTAAGTTTTCTGATTGCTTCTTTTGTTTGAAGTTTGTCATTTACATCGCGAATATATAATGCATAGTAATTGCTTCCTTCATACTCATACCTTGACATGGTAGCATCTGCGGGGAAAGTTTTTCCGGATGCCCTCCTGCAGTTCAGGTGTCCATGGAGCCAGACAGCTGCGGGTTGTTCATTCCCTTTCGTTAAAAACGGAACTGTATCATCAACTCTTTTGTACGATTCATCATCAAGAAATTTTTTAATTGACTTGCGGATAAAATCATCCTTTTCAACCTCGAAAACATTGAATGCTGCATCGTTGGCCTGGGTAATACATAAATCAGGATTTAATTCGATAATGGCATCCATTGTTCCGTTTAAAAGCCTGTTTAATTTGGCTTCGCTTTGCTGCAGAAGATTTTCATATTGCAGGCGTCTCATTTCGGCCTGGGCACGGGCAGCAAAAATTTTAAAGATCAGGAATATTTCAGGAATTTCCTTCATGGGCTTTTGATCGAGCATCGCCAGGTGCCCGAGAACGTTGTTTTTTTCATCCTTCAAAACCAGTCCCATATAGCTAACGGCTCCCAATGGCGGTAAATCCGGATCATAGGGATAAAGTTCGATTACATTTTCAGGAACATGACAAATCTGTTCGCTTTTCAAAACCGGTTCACATGGTGTATTTTTGACGTCATATTCATACTTGTCCACAAATTTTCCATTCAGCCAAAAGGCAAGCGCATTTAACCTGTTTTCCTCCTTTTTGTATTCTGTAACCCAAACCCCGTGCACATTCAGAACCTGGGCCAGATTTCTGACAAGCGATTTGAAAAACAATTTACCTGTGAATTCTGAAGTGCCTTCGAAAATACGTTTCAGCGAAATTAACGAGGGCGTGGATTGCTTTGCAGTTTGTTTCATTGTATTCACGAATTCTCGTAATTAAGTTACGAAATATAGTAGAATTACGAATTATCGTAGCATTTATAAATTCACTAATCTATCACAATTTGCTAATTTTTAACGACATACGTTTTCTGGCACATGCTGTGAAAAGGAACTGACATCATGTTTAATCTTAAAATTTAAAAAAATGGAAACAGCAGTAAAAAGAATTAATGGTTTTAAACCAGAGGAAATCGTAGCAACTGTACAGGCTTTGCAAAACGATCCGTCATTGGCGGAATTTCAGTTCCGGGTCAGGAACAAATGGATTAACGGCGGACATAACCGCAGCACGATAAAAGGTTTTTACGGAGCGGGTATGGAAGATACATCGCGTACTGAAGCATTTGTGTTTAACAACGGAGAACCGCCTGTTCTTTTGGGAAATAATGAAGGAGCAAATCCGGTAGAATTTATTTTACACGCACTGGCCGGATGTATGACCACCACAATGGCTCTTCATGCGGCGGCAAACGGAATTGAACTGAAAAGTGTTGAATCGGAACTGGAGGGAGATCTTGACGTTCAGGGATTTTTGAAGCTGAACGACCAGGTGAGAAACGGATACCGGCAAATTCGGGTAAAATTTAAAGTGGATGATGACATTACCGACGAACAGAAGGAATTGTTAATCTCTCTTGCAAAGAATTCGCCGGTTTTCGATGTGGTATCCAATCCGGTGCCAGTGAAAATAACCATGGATTGACAAATGGATTTAGTGCCCGTGAATTTGCGGGCACTAAATTTTATTCAAATTTTAATCATTCAAATAAAAAGGAGGAGAAGAAATGAAACGAACATGTTTGCAGAAAAACACAAACACCGATGAACAAATTACATGTGAGTTCCCTGCCCGATGGTCAGGTGGGCATCGGGTGAGAAAGTGGTTGATTGAAATTAAGTTTAACCCACAGCTAATTAGAAACTTTTAAAATTTGTACAGATGAAAACAAACAATGGATTTAACAGGAACAATGGTTTTAAGGGCTTTTACCAAATTATAGTTTTAATGGCAGCATTACTGCTTATTTATCAGATGGCAGGTGCTAAAAAGAAAGAAACCCCCCTGATTTTAAAAAATGACTCTGCACTTTGTTTCAGCGCAGGTAGTGAAACAGCTTTCGTTTACAACTTTTCAACATCAGCAATTATGGTCTTTTCAGAATTTCCAATAATTCAATTTGAAAAAGAGATAGAAAGTCCGCTGAAACTGGAAGATTGGATGATTGAGGACTGGATGCCCGATGAAAATCATTTCGAAAACCTGTTTATTACAGATAAGGAATCGGAATTAAAACTGGAAAAGTGGATGACAGATGATAATTACTGGAAAGTAGATAGATGAAGACTATCTGCTTCCAGCCTTAATTGGAAGATTTGTCTGACTCAATTATTTATACCCGATAAATTTCGTTTATATTAAACAGGAAATGTTAATTGGTGAATGTTGATTTCACCCCCTTTTTCATCAGGAACAAACAAAACTTGTGTCAATCTATGGAACTTCAACAATACGCATATTTCGGAACTGAATCTCAGCCCCTTCGGCTTCAAGGCAGATGAAGCCTTTTCTTTGTGATGATTTGCTGATGCCGTTGACAAATTTGCCATTAACAGATAATTTAATTGTACCGTCCATGCAAACCACATCGTATGTATTCCATTCTCCCTTGCCCTTGCAACGGTTTTCAACCGATTTGCTGCGTGCACCCCGCGGATTGTCGGGTACAATTTCTACTCCACCCACACCAAACAGCTCGCCATGTACATATGCTTCGGGTGGTTTTTCTCCGTTTCTCAGGTTCTGGTTTACCCAGTCAAGTTCAAGCATTTGCACCTCTACCCCATCGGGCAGCCGGTTTTCACCCGGTACAGCTTTGCTCCATACAAAAGTCCCTGAATTTCCCCCGGCCTCCATATGCCGCCATTCAATGTGCATCAGAAAGTTTTCATACTCCTTTTCACTGCGTACAACACCAATGGGCAAACCGCTGCATACAAGTATATCACCTTCATTCCTCCATGTTTCAGGCTCTGTATTTACCTGTATCCAGTTCACAGGTTTACCCTTTGCATCTTCCCCCCTTAAAACATCCTGCCACTGAACTTCCTTACCAAAAACAGCCACCCGTTCCTGGCCCTTCAGCACTAAACCCGTAAACAATAAAGCTGTAATCAAAAGAATGTCAATTCGTTTCATCATCTTAAACTTTAAATCCTAAATTATCCTAAAGGTGAACTTGATTCTCCTGCAAGTGAAATTTCCTCACGTATGCCCGGCACAGAACCCAGTGCGTAAGTTTCCGGTCCCAGGTACAAATTTGAATTCAGCATTTCCTCCCAGGTAACATCTTTGCCTGTGTAGGCCGAAATCCTGCCCATTATGGTTACAAGCGTGGAATTTATCTGAGCTTCGGCATCACTGATGGGGCTTTCAGTCCGTATGGCTGTAACCAGGTTGATGTGTTCCTGTACAAATGGATTGGTTACCTTCCATTCAGAGTTTGTTTCTTCTTCCTTTGGATGTGGATATTCCCAGACCAGGTTCCCCTTTAAATCGTAGATTTTACCCGCAGCGTTTGCATAGCCTTTGGTGCCGTTAATCTGCTCCACTTTTTTATTTGTGCACCCATTAATCTGTCGTGCAGCGCAATGGACACGCAGCCCGTTATCATATTCATATTCAATACTGAAAAAATCATACTGATCGCCGGTTATCCTGCGTTGTCTGCCTCCCCAGCCGACTGCCCTTACAGGGTTTCTGCCCAAATGCCAGTTCATCACATCTATTTCATGGATGAACTGCTCGGTGATATGGTCGCCCGACAACCAGCAAAAGTTAACCCAGTTGCGCAGCATATATTCCATATCGCTCCACTCCGGCTGCCTGGTGCGGTACCATAAAGCTCCTCCGTTGCGTATAATATTTGCACCTGTAATTTCACCAATCTCACCATTGGCTACCCGACGCTGTGTTTCCATATAATCTTTCTGCACCCTTCGAATGGTCCCGCTTACCATACTTAATCCAATTGCTTCTGCTTTTTTAGCCGATGCCCTTACCGAACGGGCACCCACAGGATCAACAGCAACAGGTTTCTCCATAAAAACATGCTTTCGTGCGTTTACCGCTGCCTCCACATGTGACGGCCTGAAGTGGGGAGGTGTGCAAAGCAGTACCAAATCCACGCCCGAATCTATGACCTTCTCGAAACTATCGAAACCTGTAAAGCAGTTTTCATCAGCAATCTCCACATTCTTTTCCTCTTTCAATTTTGCCCGGCAACTGTCGATCTTATCCTGAAAGACATCGCCCAAAGCAGTTATCTGAAGATTGGGTCCTGCATCCAAAAAATTAATGGCAGCTCCTGTACCCCGTCCTCCGCAACCTATAAGACCAGCCTTAATCACCTTTCCGTCGGGTGCGCGATCCAGCAGTTTTGGAAGTTGGAGTTCATCTTTAGTTGAGGATGACCCTGAACATGAAGTTAAAATTCCTGCAGCGCCTAATGTTCCAAGTGCAGTTTTTGCTAAAAAATTCCTGCGATCAATACCCGGTTTGATTTTCATGATGATTGATTATTTTAGATGATACTGAAAAATAAAGATATCCATGGCTAATTTATAAAAACCTTTCGTCATTGAAACCTGATGGATGCTTTTTTTATTTTAAGCTCCTGAAAGGTCATCCCGTTTATTTGGCTGACCGGGATTTAAACATGAATTTTTTAAAATATCTTCAATTCAATTCCCAATAAAACGGAACAACCGGTTATTTCTTTTCAGCCACATGAACTATTGCTCTTCCAGCTGCTTCATCTGTTTTATTTTATCAAATTCTTAAAGGCTGATCCAAAAATTAAATAACTTGTATTTCCACCAATCGTTCCCTCATTTTGTCCCCACAGAAATGGCCAGTCATCATAGTTTTCAAAGTGGTCGGGTTGCCTGAATAAAATACCTGGGGCAACATTTCCCGGAATAAATGAGAAATCTGCCCTGTTATTACCATAGAATACTGCTTTTGGACGAGCAGCGCCTACCGTTGCCACTAACGAATAGTTGTGATACGGATGACAGCCAAAAAGCCAGTTGGTGGTTTTGAAAGCATGGCTGGCATCGATAATGTCAGGGAAATGTTTGTTGGCAAAGCAAATGGTAGTACCAAAATTCACTATACTCCCGCTACCTGCCCAGTTACCAAGGCCAATGGGTACTCCGTACGGATTATCCTTTTCAAGCTCTTCAATATATTCTTTGTACTTTACAACATAAGGCCGGAGCTTTTCTTTAAAGGAAGCATCCATGTGTGGTATGGCATGTAACGCGGTCAATATTGTCCAGCTGACATTACGCTCCAGAGCTGGCCATAAAAGTTCCTGAAATTTATCAGCATATTGTTGCTCCCCGGTTGTGATATAGAGTTGAAGATTTGTGCCCATATCTGCTGAACCACGCCCCCGGCCACGTGTGTCCTGCGGCTGGTTGGCAAGTATTTCCGTTGCCTCTTTCAGAAGTCTTTTTGACTGCACCAAAGCTCTTCCTGAAAGATCGTCGTTATAACCCTTCAACGCCCGGCTTACTGAGGCAAACATTGTTGCTGCTCTTAGATCGAGACCGGGATTGCGGCTTGTAAACGCCCACATATCATCCTTAACTCCGCTCGACTTGCCATCATCGGCTACTTCGTAAGGGCCGAGTTCCGGATTGTAAGGAAGCCCGTCGGTTATTGAGGCTGCGTCGCCAAGGTGATGGTAATTATCAAGAACAGCATTTGAAAGTGTTTGTGCCATGTGCCCGATAATCTCTGCCTGGGCTACAAGGTTCAATGTTCCATGCTCGATAAACTGCAATATATCCGGAGTCCCGTCAGGGCGGTGAAGATCAACATAACGTTGCTCTTCATTAATAAAAGTCTGATCGCGCAAGGGTTTGAAATACTCCCAGGTCTGAACAAAGTTCTGCACTACACCAATATTCGATCCTGTTTCTATATCAAAATCACCGGCATCAAAAAAACCACCTGTGTTTAATCCGGGAATCGTTTCAAGCGCTTTGTATTTTGTATCGGTAGTTGGTCCCTGTGCATGGAGGTCAAAGTGATCTGTATTTGGCGGAGCCTGGAGATAACCTTCTTTAAAAGGTTCGCCATGCCACACCCTGTAAGCCTCGTTTACGTACATATGGTTCATGTGTATCGGAATCCATATATCACTTGTGGCATCGGTGATCCAATCGTAAACGTTATCTTCTATTATAAAATTATTTGTTTTAAAGCCTCCATACTGAATATAGTATATCCCGGGAGTGTTTACGGAAGTAAAATCAAATTTTACATAGTGGTATTTGTAATAGTCACCCCAGGAGTCAATGTTGCCGCTGAAAACTTCAGTAGCATTGCCATCTTCTCCAACCTTAAAAATCGATGCTTTTGCAAGCGGTTTGTCTTTCTTATCGAGTTCAATGACCGATACTTTTTGCTGCGAGGGGAGATAGCCGACCTGGGAGAAACCGATGTTTGGTTCTCTCAACCAGTTGTCAATGGCATTTGGTTCCACAGTCCATGTTAACACTTTGCCTGTTTTTCCTGCAGGAAGCAGACTGCGAACGACATACCAGCCGTTTTGTGCCAGTATGCGGCCGTCGAAAAGCATAAGATCTGCATCATGCGCCATGATTTTTACCATGCGTTCAGGTTCATCGGGTGCAAGAAGGATGGTACGGCCTGTTTCGAGTGGGAGCGGATCGATAAACCTGCCGGTCCCCCTGTCGTCGGAAGTTACATATCCCTTGAATTGCTTCAGTTTATCACTGTAAGGTCTTGTAATAGTATTCCCCACCACATAACGCGGAAACCGGTTGGGACGCCCATCCATCAAATAGGTTTTCCCCCAGTATTGCGACGGCAGGAACTCAAGATTAAATCCGGCGCTTCCTTCCAGTTTTGCAGGAACAGGCTTATCAAGATAAACAGATATCTCAACACCTTTACCTTTAGCCGTGACCACCACCCTTGATTCAAAATCGTAATCATCATACCTTAGCACAGACTCAATTGTTTTGGAAGCCCGATCCACAGTTCGGGTTGGTATTTCAGGAACAAGGTCCCATTGCTCCGGAGTACTGGAAAGCCTCACTGCGCCACCTTGCGCTGTTCTTACTCCGTGGTGAATCAATTCTATACCGGCAGTCTTCTCATCATTAAAACCTCCGGTAAAAAGGTTATTGTACACAAGGATATTGACACCCTGCGTCTCGAAATACTCAAGATCATTGAGTATCAAATTCTGTCCGGTGCCAGATTTGCATGCAACTAACAGCAGCACTGCAATAGATAAAAATTTTAGTCTTTTCATTTCGATTTAAAAATTAAAAATCAGGCAGTGGTTTATTCATAATAATAATCCATTTCTGCCGGTTGCCAAAATGTAAAGGTAAAAAAAACAGTCTGATATTGCTTTGACGTAAAATTGAAGCTTTTTCAAAACTGACTTTTTTCTTAAAAGTTCCGCTCCTCCTGAGATTTTCTCAAATGCCTTCATCAGGCAGAATATCCACCAGATAAACGCTTACCGAAAAAAAGTAAATCAGTCTCATATATCACGGATTAATAAGAAGAATTCCTTCAATTTTCTGATTTTGATGTTCCTTATTCGGTGTTTCTTATTATTCAAAAAATGAAATCCGTGCCTTTTCGTGCCATTCGTGGCAAAAAAAACTAGCCTCAGATTCACAGATCATAAAGCAAATCAGTCTCATATATCACGGGTAAATTAAGATAAAGAATTCCTTCAACTTTCTGATTTTGATATTTCTTATTCGGTGTTTCTTATTATTCAAAAAATGAAATCCGTGGCCTTTCTTTTCATTCGTGGCAAAAAAAGCTGGCCTTAGATTCACAGATCATAAAGCAAATCAGTCTCATATATCACGGGTAAATTAAGATAAAGAATTCCTTCAACTTTCTGATTTTGATATTCCTGTCCGTTCGGCCAGACGGGCTTATTCGGTGTTTCTTATTATTCAAAAATGAAATCCGTGGCCATTCGTGTTATTCGTGTTATTCGTGTTATTCGTG
Organism: uncultured Prolixibacteraceae bacterium; assembly: GCA_963816685.1. Taxonomy (GTDB): domain Bacteria; phylum Bacteroidota; class Bacteroidia; order Bacteroidales; family Prolixibacteraceae; genus CAVYUC01. Next base: position 24,302 of record CAWFMB010000002.1, read on the forward strand.
GCAAAAAATACTAGTCTCAGATTCACAGATGATAAAGAAAGTTAGTTACGGATTACAGACTGAATCAGGATAAGGAATTCCCCTGTATTTTTTTGTTTTTGCCAAAAAATCTCTTTGTTTATATTCATCTTTAACTTTTGTATATTGAAAGACATAAAAAACAGCATTATTATGAAATACAAACTCTTCTTCTTCTTCCTGTTTTCAGGTGTTTTATATATGGCGCACGGACAGACTACAAACTCTCCGGATAATATTACACTAACATCAACCGGGGGGAAAACACAGGTACTCACAGCTGAAAACGGGGAATTCATTATAAATGTATCTCCAGGGGATGTTCAAAAGTTTAAAACCAGGGGATTTGTCAGCTACAGTGATTTCGGCGCAGTAAGCGATGGCAAAACAGATGATATGGATGCCATTGCTGCCACCCATGCATTTGCCAATCAATACGGCCTGCCGGTAAAAGCCGGCGATGGAGCTTCCTATTATATCGGTGGCAAAAATCGTGTGGCAATTATACAAACCAATACTGATTTTGGCACAGCTGATTTTATTATTGACGATACGGATGTTCAAAATTACAAAGATCCTGTTTTCATCGTAAGCTCAAATCAGAAATCATTTAAACCTGAGGGAATAACTTCCCTTAAGAGGAACCAGGAAAAAGTTAATATCTCACTGCCGGGAACCTGTATTTTCACCGTCACAGATTCAAACGTTAGACGCTATATCAGGTTTGGACCAAATCAAAACAATGGAACGCCACAGACGGATATCTTTATCGCAGACAAAGACGGCAATGTGGATAAGGATGCACCTATCATCTGGGATTTTGATCAAATCACGGATATTACTGCCCTTCCAATCGACGAAACGACGCTGACCATCACCGGAGGAATTTTTACCACCATTGCCAACAGAGCCGAATCGAAATATACCTATTACAGCCGGGGCATTGCCATCAGGCGTTCCAATGTTCTGGTGGATGGACTTGAACACCGGGTAACCGGCGAAGGAGAGCATGGCGCACCTTATGGTGGCTTTATCCATATCAGTGACTGTTCGCAGGTAACAGTTCAGAATACACTACTGACCGGACGCAAAATTTACAGTACCATAGGATCCGCTGGAGTTTCGGTTACCATGGGCAGTTACGACATCTTAGTTAACAGGGCCCTTAATGTTTCATTTTTAAACTGCAGTCAGACAAATGACATCAACGACAACAGGTACTGGGGAATTATGGGTTCGAACTATTGCAAGAACCTTCTGTATGATAATTGTACCTTTTCAAGGTTCGATGCCCATATGGGTGTAGCCAATGCTACAATACGCAATTCAAAACTGGGGCACCAGGGAATAAATGCAATCGGCAGCGGGACCTTTACCGTGGAGAATTCCACCATTTACGGAAGAAACCTTATCAACCTGCGCAACGATTATGGCAGCACATGGCAGGGAGAATTTATTATCCGCAACTGCATTTTTGTGCCTGCAGGTGGCAAAACAACCAGCGCCAGCCTGATCGGCGGGTTTTATTCAGGACAACACGATTTCGGATACACCTGTTATATGCCGGAACGGATTACCATCGAAAATCTTCAAATCGATGATTCCAATACTCCGGAAAACTATAACGGTCCGGCAATATTTGCAAATTTCAATCCCGACAATACAAATGATTCCTATGTGGAGAAGTTTCCATATGTAAAAACAAAGGAGGTCATACTCAGGAAGGTGACAACCAAAAGCAAAAAGACTCTGAGGATTAGCGATAATCCATATCTGTTTAAAAATGTGAAAAGTCGTAACCGAACATTAGCGTTACCTGATTTTTCATGTCATGCTTTTTCAATTTTCAACTGCTCTAAATCAATATGATGTCCTGTTTCGGTTTTCTTACAGTGAAGATTCATGAAATATGGAGCAACTATCCCTCGGCAAAGTCAATGCTCAAAGCATGAATGGATAAAACCGGTGGAATCTGTTCCGATCGGGTAAATAAAACGGGAACTTATATACTTTCATAATGATTACGCTATATTCGGATAGTTTTTATTTAGTTTTACGCTGTTAATTTTTATAATCGTTTTGCTTTGAGTTAAAAGTTCAGGATTATGAAATAAACAACTTATTAATCAAATCGTAACTTTAATGGTGTATTTTTAACTTCTTAAGATGATCCGGATTTGAAATTATTCATAAAAAATATGGTTTGTATTCGCTGCCAGATGGTGGTGAAAGCGGAGCTTGAAAAACTCGGGCTTCAGTATGACTATGTAAAAATCGGTGAAGCCAGTATTCCCGGAGAAGTGCGGCCGGAACAACTTGAAACGTTAAAAACAGACTTAAAAAAGGCTGGTTTGGTTTTAATGGACAATAAGAAAAGTGTTCTTGTTGAAAAAATTAAAAGTGCAATTATTGAACTGGTGCATTATTCCGAAGAACAGATTAAAATCAACCTCTCGGATTATCTGAGCGAAAAACTCAACTACGATTATACCTATCTTGCCAATCTTTTTTCGGAAGTGAAAGGGATTACAATTGAAAAGTTTTACCTGACCCATAAAATTGAAAGGGTAAAAGAACTGATTGTATACGATGAACTAAACCTCTCCGAAATAGCTTACAGGATGCACTACAGCAGTGTTGCCCATCTTTCGAATCAGTTTAAAAAATTCACCGGGCTCACCCCTACCCATTTTAAAAATCTCAAAAATAAAAAGCGCGGAACACTTGAAGATGTGTGAATAATGTAAATATTTTTAAAAATAATGTAACACATTCCAAAACTCAAATTCCGAAATTAGAAGTTGTAAAATTTCCCTAACCTTCCCGGGGAGGGGAAAAAAGGAAAAATGGTACAGGACCTTTAACCTGTAGTTTATGTAAAAATAATCCTGCACTAACAATACTGTACTGATTTGAATTTGTATTTACAACTGTTTGCTCATTAAAAATCAACAAAAGTTACCAATGAATGTATTATTAGTTTATCCGAAATGCCCCGACTCATTCTGGAGTTTCACACATGCCCTTAAGTTTATTTCAAAAAAAGCTGCAGTTCCGCCACTTGGATTAATTACGGTGTCGGCAATGTTGCCGGATACCTGGCAGAAGAAACTGGTGGATTTAAATATCTCCCCGCTCAAGACAAACGATATTCAATGGGCCGATTATATTTTTATCAGCGCAATGTATATTCAAAAGGAATCGGTGAATAAGGTAATTATTGAAAGCAAAAGATGGAATAAAAAGATTGTGGCAGGCGGCCCTCTTTTCACACAGGAATATCCTAATTATCCGGATGTGGATCATTTTGTTTTAAATGAAGCAGAGATAACCATGCCCCTTTTCCTGGCTGATTTAGATGCAGGCCAGCCACAACGTGTTTATATTACTGAAGAATTTGCAGATCTCACACTAACACCGGTTCCCGATTTTCATTTGTTGTCGGTGAAAGATTATGTAACAATGAATATTCAGGTCACACGCGGGTGCCCGTTTGCCTGCAATTTTTGTGAAATAACTTCCTTGCTGGGGCATAAAATGAGAATGAAGAGCACTGCCCAGATTATTAATGAACTGGATGTTTTGTATGACAGAGTCAAATGGCGAGGGCCTGTTTCAATTGTAGATGATAATTTTATCGGAAACATAAAAGAAATAAAAAACAACCTTCTTCCTGAAATGAAAAAATGGATGCAAAGTCATAAATACCCCTTTAACTTTAGTATCCAGAGTTCAATCAATCTTGCCGACGATAAGGTGCTTATGACGCAATTAATTGATGCTGGTTTTAATGCTGCTTTTATTGGAATAGAAACACCCGATGAAATATCTCTTCAGGCATGCAATAAAGTTCAGAATAAAAACAGGGACCTTATCCAAAGCGTAAAAAAGATACAACAGGCAGGGATTCAGGTTTCAGGCGGGTTCATTGTTGGTTTCGACAGTGATACTCCAACAGTCTTTCAACGCCAGATTGATTTTATTCAGCAAAGTGGAATAGTTTCGGCAATGGTTGGATTATTGAATGCACCTAAAAATACCAAACTCTACCGTCAGTTAGAAGCAGAAAACCGGCTGACTACAGAAGCTACCGGAAACAATACAGATTCATCCATGAATTTTATTCCAAAGATGGATTACAATGAATTGCAGGAAGGATATAAAAAAATAATTCATAACATTTACTCTGTTAAACCTTATTATAAAAGGGTTAGAAAATTATTGCAGAATTACAACCGGCTGACAAAAGGACAAAGTAAGGTAAAATTTTCACTGCTGGTTGCTTTTATTAAATCGGTTTATGTCATTGGGTTCAGGGATAGGGGCAGAACCGAATACTGGAAATTTATTATCTGGACACTTTTCAACAAGCCACAATTACTGGTTGAAGCCATCACTTATTCAGTTTATGGTTATCATTTCAGAACCGTATACGGGCTCCGTCATTTATCGGTTTAAAATATCGGAATGTGTGAATAATGTAAATTAAAAAGTCAATTGTGTAATACTTTCAAATCTGGACGGGGGTAAATTTGGCAAGATTTACTTATGTAGAAAATGATGAAAGCCAAAGAAACAGAAAAATCTAAAATACATATTCTCATCCAAATAATAGAGTATGTTCCCAATTCGGTGGTTAGCAAAACAATTATACGTAAAATCACCGGGAATATAAGTATTGTTGCGGTAGATGCCGGTGAGGCGCTGGCTGAAAAAATTTCCCCGTTCGACACATTTCTTCAGGTTATAGAAGGAACTGCCGAAGTGGTTATTGATGATCAGCCAAACATCATTAAAAAAGGACAGGGAATAATTGTTCCTGCACATACATCGAATGTTGTGCGGGCGAACGGCAGGTTTAAAATGATTTCGACTGTAATTAAAAGCGGGTATGAAGGAAATTTATTATAGAAACCTTCCCTGACCTTTGGAACAAAAAAATAAATACAGCGTATAGAAGCAAAAATAAATACACAACATAACAACAAATGTCATGGCAAAAAGTAAAGAAGGAAAAGAGAAAAAGAATGTAAAAAAGGAAGCAGTAAAAAGCCTGAAAGAAAAGAGAGCCGATAAGGCTGCTAAAAAAGCAGGTAAAAGTGATTTCAAAGCAGTTTAAACTTTTTTGAATTCTATCTTAATTCACGGACATAGCCCAAACCATGCAAATGATCAAGGACGGAAACTCTGGTTTTGCGGTTGATCTTTATTGCAGGCATATGAAAAATTTTTTACATCGCACCCGGAATCAGAGCAAAAAATAATCCCGCTAAACACGGGATTAAATGTTAATTGATGATATCTTGTAAACCAGGCCAGTTTAACATGTACTGCATTTAATCCTTTTACTCCAAATCTCTCTTATGAAATGAATTGTTAAACTCTTCACGGTCATAAAATCCATCAATTGAATCCGAATTGTGAATTTTGTTATCTCCTCTGTAATGCCGTACTAAATTTAATTCGTACCTAAAATCAAGCACATCTCCTTTTCTGAACCGTTTTGTCTTCGCAAAAGTTGAACTGTCAATCTTGTTTGTATTCACCAATTTGTTTTTCTCATCAATGCTTGCCATTCCAATTGGAATAATCAGGTGATTTTCGCCATCCTTGTTTAAAAACTCATGCACACCGCTGTTCGCATGATTTTGATACGTGTTAAACCCTTCCTCTATCAACGTTTCGTCAACTTCAACATCGAGATAAACCACACGTTCAGCAATTTTATTTACCAGCAAGTGATCCACTTTACCAATGATACGGTTGTTTGCATCTTTCACATCCCATCCTCTTACATCGTTGTAATTTTCGGCCACCTTGTAACCGGATAATTCATCCAGATTAAAAAGATTCCTGTTTGTATTTGCCATTTTTAAAGTTTTTAAGATTTATTAATTCATTTTTTCAAGTAAGTCAGCAGCTTTAGCAAAGTAATTCTTCACCACATCTTTCTGATCAAGTGTGAGTACCTCCGGATTAATTGCTGCTGAGGCATTTTTTAATGCATCAACTTCTTCTGACAACCACGGGTATTTAGCCAGTTGTATGTTTTGCAATGCTTTGGTCGATTTGTCAGTCGCATTTCTGATGTTTTTGGCATGTGAAGTTTCGAAAGGTTCATTGTCAATTTGATTTGTTGATTCATTTACCTTTTCCAAATCTACCTGAATATCATAACCAACTTCACCGGCCATGGCATTTGTTGCAGCCGTTAATTTTAAAAGCGCTTCACTTGTATAAGCATGATCCAGTCTCATTCGGGTGGTATCGTTTTCCACAAAACTTACAAAAGCAGCTACGGTGCTGTTGTTTTCCTTTACTCCCAAAAGGTTGGTGTCATTCGTGCCGGAAACATCATTTTCTTCAGTTACTTCCCCGTTCGTGTTGTTGTTACGAAATCCAAAGAAATAAACAAGTATTGCAATTATAACAAGGCCTGCAATCATCCACGGCCAGTTCTGTTTTTTCTGTTCAATTTTAATTTCTGCCATAATAGCTTATTTTTATTAACGTGAATATTGAAAGAACAAAGTTGGGGATCTTTAACAGGACAAGTATTACACAACTTTCACGAAGGGTTACATCATTCACACATTTTAGAGTTCAAAGAGCAGAGGGAAAAGGGCGGAGAGCAAGGTGCAAAGAACAGAAGGATGGCAATATAAAATCTAAGTTTCTGATTCCATTTGTGCAATTTTTATGATTTTACGGGCAATCAGCTCAGGTGAAAGAATGAAATCGATACATCCGCT
>CAWFMB010000003.1:0-309142 GCA_963816685.1 uncultured Prolixibacteraceae bacterium
GTAGCTTACGCCCCCTAAGAACCGTACGTGCGACTTTCACCGCATACGGCTCAGGCACTTTAAAGGCTGTCCCGGCGAAGGGCAACCCGGCTGTTTTTACTATTTTTATTTGACATAAATGTAGTAATTTGTTTACATTCTTTGGCTAAATCTTCTCTCCATTTAGTTCTCTGAAAGAAGTATCTGTCATATTCGGGCAGAAAGGGATTGGCATTGGCTTTCACTTTTACATGATACTGGATGGGAACATACGCAATGCGGTACAAACGATTATGTTCGATACCTTTAGGAGTAGTTCTCTGGTCGGTAAAATGGTTGTCGTGAAAATACCGATGGTATATCCACCAACGGTTTTTATTACCGTGTTGGTATTTAGCCCATCGTTTCAGTTGCCAATAAATGAAAGTCCCCAACCGCGCAAAAGAGCGTTTGGAACAGATGCCTTTGTGATAGTTTGACCATCCCCTAATCACAGGGTTAAGTATTCGTATCAGGGCATGTGCCGGAATGCCACGGTTTTCTTTGAACAGTTTTTTGATTTTATCTTTGAACGATTGAACGGCTTCTTTTGATGGATGTATTAACAGCTTGCCCTTGTATTTTCGGACATTCTGCGACAGGAAGTTAAACCCCTGGTTGATATGCGTGATTTTCGATTTTTCGGGCGATAGTTCTAATCCCCGCTCAGCCAGAAACTCCTTTACCAAAGGAATAATATCGTTGGTAATGGTTTGTTTGTCAATGGCAGTTATTACGAAATCGTCAGCATAACGAATAAAGTTTACTTTTTGTCTTTTCCATCGGGGAAACTTTTTCATGATTATCGATTCAAGCCCATCAAGAACCATGTTCATGATTAGCGGTGAAATTGTACCGCCCTGTGGCGTTCCTCTTTTTGTTGGGAACAGACGTTTTTGTTCGATGTACCCCGACTTCAACCATTTTTTGAGGATGGTTTTGTTGATGGGAATATTTTTCAATATCCAATCATGCCGGATGTTATCGAAACACCCTTTGATATCAGCTTCAAAAATCCATCTTGCCGACATATCCCGGCAGAGAGAAAGAAAACATTGCTCAATGGCATCGTTGCACGACCTTCGCGGCCTGAACCCGTATGAATTAGGGTCTGCCACTGTTTCCGCCATTGGTTCAAGCGCCATTTTATAAAGCGTTTGCATGGCTCTGTCGTGCATTACGGGAATGCTCAGCGGACGTTTCTTTCCATTCTTTTTAGGAATATAAATTCTTCGCAATGGTTTTGTCTGATACCCCCTGGTTTTGAGATTTAAAGCTGCATTCAGTTTATCAGTTGGATTACTCCAAATAATATTGTCTACCCCGGGAGTTTTTCCTCCCTTGTTGTTTGTGACCCTGAACACCGCTAGTAATTTAGCATAGAATGATTTTGAAAGAAGGTGTATCAGGGCTTTTGCTTTACCCCAATGTTTTTCTTTCACAGCCTTGGCAATCCTGCGTTGCAGCCTGTTCACCTTTAGGATTACCTTCGACCATAGAATGGTTTCCCAGTAATCGTTGGGGAGTGGGAGTGCACACGATAAATTTTCATTTTCGTTCATTTGCTTTCTTCCATTAGCAGGTTCTGTAATACTTTTTGCCATAAAGCACCAGATGGAGGTAGGCAGGTTTTCACCTGTGATAATGTTGCCTTCGGCTCAACCACTATCCACCACATTACATGATGGCTTTCACTTTGTCCATCCTCTCTGTCCGACGTTTCCCGATGCCTTGCGGTTACGGTTTTATCCCAATGGTAACCATCGGGAGAGAGCGTCGTGCTTCCACGTTCCGTATTCATAACAATAGTGTGAGTTTAGGCCCATCCTGTCTACCGGCTGAACAACATCCTTGTAAGCACTGCGTTAAACGTGCCTAACCTGTCAGCCCACCATTTTGGCACAGAGCGTATCAATCTCTTTTTCGCTCCTGACTTATCTCGGCAGTTACGGAATGTTTAAATATTTTAGCCATGCCCACTTATCCAAGCCCTTAATTGGTATTGAGACCCCAAAGACCGGATTCCTCAAGGTTTCCGACCCCGTTTATGGCTGCACGAGCCAACGATTGGTACTGTTTCCCGGAGGCTTCACCCGATAATGGCTGCACCATACATCCGATGCTCCGGTAGGATACTGCTGAAGGAACAGCAGGTTTTATCAAGCTGTATAACAGCCTGTAAAACAATTATATAATACGACTTCGTGTCGCAATAACGGTTCAGTGCAAGTTTTCGGGGCGGATGCGTTTGATTTATTTTCAACATACTACAAAATATTTAGCGTTACGAAATACATGAATTTACAGCCGAAACCGGGATGAAATTTGCACAATGTTATGGGCTGGTTTTTAATTTATTCTGTTTTTCCAAATTTATATTCTACAGAAATTCCCATAACTTGATTTGTTGCTTTCGTGGCATTATTTATATATTTAAATACATTCACGTCGGCTAATCCTAAACTGTAATTTACTCCGATTTGAAAAGATTTTAAAATTATACCCGCTCCGGCAGTCAATCCGTAATCAAACTTTTTTAAATCACCTTCTTCCTCGTTTGAACCAAACTTTACATCAAGTTCATGCAATTTTGGTGTACTTCCAGTCTCACTTTCGTTTTCATATGTCCCACTCAATCCCATACTAACATAAGGGCCCAACACTCCAAAAATTTTTGATTGTCCTACATCTGTGGATAATTTTGCTGTCAATGGAAGATCGACATAAAGCAAATTCAATTTTTTATTTTGTTTTATAAACTCGTTTAAATATTCTTGTTCTTTCTTTAGTTTAACTCCTTTCGTTGAAAATAAAAGTCCAGATTCAAACGAGAAAATTTCATTTATTGGAACTTCTACTGTTGGTCCGATTTGAAATCCAGGATTTATAAGTGAATTCTCACTGTCCGAAGAAATATATTTTATTTGCATAGATGATGAGTGCAAATCTGCTCTCAACCCAAATGTCTGTGACATAGAATTTAATCCCCCAAAAAGGGAAATTATCAAAATTGTAAGTGTAATTAAATTTTTCATTGATTATTTTTTTATAGTTTATTTTTACTTTCTTAATTTCAAACTTGCCCAACCGGGTAGCTTACGCCCCCTAAGAACCGTACGTGCGACTTTCACCGCATACGGCTCAGGCACTTTAAAGGCTGTCCCGGCGAAGGGCAACCCGGCTGTTTTTACTATTTTTATTTGACATAAATGTAGTAATTTGTTTACATTCTTTGGCTAAATCTTCTCTCCATTTAGTTCTCTGAAAGAAGTATCTGTCATATTCGGGCAGAAAGGGATTGGCATTGGCTTTCACTTTTACATGATACTGGATGGGAACATACGCAATGCGGTACAAACGATTATGTTCGATACCTTTAGGAGTAGTTCTCTGGTCGGTAAAATGGTTGTCGTGAAAATACCGATGGTATATCCACCAACGGTTTTTATTACCGTGTTGGTATTTAGCCCATCGTTTCAGTTGCCAATAAATGAAAGTCCCCAACCGCGCAAAAGAGCGTTTGGAACAGATGCCTTTGTGATAGTTTGACCATCCCCTAATCACAGGGTTAAGTATTCGTATCAGGGCATGTGCCGGAATGCCACGGTTTTCTTTGAACAGTTTTTTGATTTTATCTTTGAACGATTGAACGGCTTCTTTTGATGGATGTATTAACAGCTTGCCCTTGTATTTTCGGACATTCTGCGACAGGAAGTTAAACCCCTCGTTAATATGCGTGATTTTCGATTTTTCGGGCGAGAGTTCCAATCCCCGCTCTGCCAGAAACTCCTTTACCAAAGGAATAATATCGTTGGTAATGGTTTGTTTGTCAATGGCAGTTATTACGAAATCGTCAGCATAACGAATAAAGTTTACTTTTTGTCTTTTCCATCGGGGAAACTTTTTCATGATTATCGATTCAAGCCCATCAAGAACCATGTTCATGATTAGCGGTGAAATTGTACCGCCCTGTGGCGTTCCTCTTTTTGTTGGGAACAGACGTTTTTGTTCGATGTACCCCGACTTCAACCATTTTTTGAGGATGGTTTTGTTGATGGGAATATTTTTCAATATCCAATCATGCCGGATGTTATCGAAACACCCTTTGATATCAGCTTCAAAAATCCATCTTGCCGACATATCCCGGCAGAGAGAAAGAAAACATTGCTCAATGGCATCGTTGCACGACCTTCGCGGCCTGAACCCGTATGAATTAGGGTCTGCCACTGTTTCCGCCATTGGTTCAAGCGCCATTTTATAAAGCGTTTGCATGGCTCTGTCGTGCATTACGGGAATGCTCAGCGGACGTTTCTTTCCATTCTTTTTAGGAATATAAATTCTTCGCAATGGTTTTGTCTGATACCCCCTGGTTTTGAGATTTAAAGCTGCATTCAGTTTATCAGTTGGATTACTCCAAATAATATTGTCTACCCCGGGAGTTTTTCCTCCCTTGTTGTTTGTGACCCTGAACACCGCTAGTAATTTAGCATAGAATGATTTTGAAAGAAGGTGTATCAGGGCTTTTGCTTTACCCCAATGTTTTTCTTTCACAGCCTTGGCAATCCTGCGTTGCAGCCTGTTCACCTTTAGGATTACCTTCGACCAAAGAATGGTTTCCCAGTAATCGTTGGGGAGTGGGAGTGCACACGATAAATTTTCATTTTCGTTCATTTGCTTTCTTCCATTAGCAGGTTCTGTAATACTTTTTGCCATAAAGCACCAGATGGAGGTAGGCAGGTTTTCACCTGTGATAATGTTGCCTTCGGCTCAACCACTATCCACCACATTACATGATGGCTTTCACTTTGTCCATCCTCTCTGTCCGACGTTTCCCGATGCCTTGCGGTTACGGTTTTATCCCAATGGTAACCATCGGGAGAGAGCGTCGTGCTTCCACGTTCCGTATTCATAACAATAGTGTGAGTTTAGGCCCATCCTGTCTACCGGCTGAACAACATCCTTGTAAGCACTGCGTTAAACGTGCCTAACCTGTCAGCCCACCATTTTGGCACAGAGCGTATCAATCTCTTTTTCGCTCCTGACTTATCTCGGCAGTTACGGAATGTTTAAATATTTTAGCCATGCCCACTTATCCAAGCCCTTAATTGGTATTGAGACCCCAAAGACCGGATTCCTCAAGGTTTCCGACCCCGTTTATGGCTGCACGAGCCAACGATTGGTACTGTTTCCCGGAGGCTTCACCCGATAATGGCTGCACCATACATCCGATGCTCCGGTAGGATACTGCTGAAGGAACAGCAGGTTTTATCAAGCTGTATAACAGCCTGTAAAACAATTATATAATACGACTTCGTGTCGCAATAACGGTTGGTATATGATTGCAGTAGCGGATTTCGGAGCAGCGTTCCTGTCACGCAAGCGACAGGAACTGCTGATGCGGATGAATCCGCAGTTGAATCACCCACTGAACCCCGCTATGAATTATATACTTTGTGTGTGCCCAGCATGAGCATGTGCACACACTACTGAAAGCTCAGAAAAAATGTTGAAAATACAAATTTTTGGGATTAAACAATAGTGTGTAGCATGAAATTATTCCAGAGGGTGTAAGTCCCTTACGGGCGGGGGTAACGCCCCGAACCGTTAGCAAGTGGCAAGCTGGTTTACCGTGAGGTATGCAGTGAAGGAAGCCAACCGGCAAACTCCGGTACTGACGAACAGAAACTGGATATGAGGCTTGATAAACCGGATGAGCAAGCACATCATTGTGAAGTCCAAAAGCCTGAAAGGGAGTGTGTTTATCAAGTAGATCCAGCAGAGATTGGAGGAACCGGACGGGCAGGAATGCTCTTACCTGGGGAGGTCTCATCGGTTGCAAGATTGATGAGAAGTCAGCAGAAGCCATAGTAGGTTTAGGAAACGAGCCGTTATAAACAACGGAGGACTCACAGATAAACTGAAGGGCTGAACGTTAAGTTGTTCCAAAAGCTGTAAGGAAGCTTTCGAAAGATTCTAGCCTTACATTAAGCGGGACAGGGAAACAATAAATTGAAACTAAAATGATTGAGCAAATTTTAACACGGAATAACCTGTTACAGGCAATGTATAAAGTCCGGAAGAACCACGGTTCGGCTGGAGTTGATTATATGCCTGTGACCAAACTGCCGGAACTCCTGTCGATTGACAAGGAAGAACTGACAGCAAAAGTTCGTTCGGGGAAGTATTTGCCGCAACCCATTTTAGGGGTAGAAATCCCGAAAGGGAACGGGAAGACCAGATTACTTGGGATTCCCACTGTAACCGACCGGTTGCTTCAACAAGCGGTTTTGCAGGTAATTAATGCACGGTTCGAATTTGAATTTTCGGATTCCAGTTTTGGTTTCCGCCCAAACCGGAACGTGCATCAGGCAGTTTTAAAAGCACAGGGATACATCAACGAAGGGTTTCAGTATATCGTAGATATAGATTTAAAGACTTTCTTCGACGAAGTTGACCATTGCCATTTGCTGCAACTGCTTTACCGTAAAATCAAATGTCGCGAAACCCTGCGCCTTATCCGCAAATGGCTGCGTTCCCCGATTCAAATAAACGGGAAACTGGTCAAACGCAGAAAAGGTGTACCACAAGGTAGTCCACTCAGCCCGTTACTGTCGAACATCATGCTGCATGAACTGGACAGGGAACTGGAACGGCAGGGGGTGCGGTTCGTCCGCTACGCCGATGATTTTAGCATTTACGTTAAAACCAAGGCAACCGCCCGGAAAGTTGGCAACAATATCTACAAGTTTCTGAAAACGAAACTGAAATTGTCAATCAACCGGGAGAAAAGCGGTATCCGCCGACCTGTACAATTCACCTGTTTAGGGTTTGGGTTTGTACCTACCTATGTGAAAGGCGAACGGGGCAAGTATCAACTGGTGGTATCCAAAAAGAGTTGGGAAAAGCTAAAGCAAAAGCTCAAAACCATCACCCGGAAAACTACTCCAATGAGTTTTGACGAACGAATCGAAAAACTCAACGAAGTTCAGCGGGGTTGGGTAAATGCTTTCCGAATGGCAAGCATTCAAAACAAACTCAATGAACTGGATGGATGGTTGCGAAATTGTCTCCGCTACTGTATCTGGCACCATTGGAAGAAACCCGAAAAGAAAAGGCGCAGTCTTATTCGTTTGGGAATTGAACAGGGGCAAGCCTATACATGGAGCCGGTCACGGATGGGTGGCTGGGCAATTGCCCAAAGCCCGATTCTTGGTACTACCATTACGGTTGACCGGTTGAAACAGCGGGGTTACATCCCTATGCTGGAACTCTACAATAAAATTAAACCTGTTAAATGGGATGGGAAACTGTCCCTCGGATTTCCCATGACTTAACGAACCGCCGTATACGAGACCCGTACGTACGGTGGTGTGAGAGCTTCTCCCTGTCAGCGTTTGCTGACAGGGCAGGCTACTCGATTAGCACCCCGTGCTTTATTCATTTTCAATTTTCTTTATCATTTCTGTTGTCAATTCTAATATTCTCAGCGGGTATTTCTCTCGAACTTCTTTTTGCTCTTCATAATTAAGCCAGTCATATTTTTGCGCATAATTCCATTTTGAATATTCTTCTCTAAGTTCGTGTATTGCTTCTGTTGATTTTGATAAAACTGTAAAATAACTGGAAAAATTTATGCTGTCATTGATATAATATTTGATTAAATAGTCTGGGTTATTTTTTATCAAACGCTTTATTGTCGGTTTCAACTTTGCAATTTCAACTGCATTTTCGTTAACCGTAATTATGCCATTTACACTTTGTTTTATTTGAATGATATTGGGTGTTTCATTTATTTCCTGTTCAATTTCATTCAGTTTAGTCATATCTGAATACCATTTGGGTATTCTTGTCGGAAATGATACATCTGGATAGTACTGAGTGTCAAAGTCGGCATTGGATGGAATTACAGCATATGAAATGCGATAAATCCCTGATTTTGATAGTTCTGTTTTTAATTTATTTATAAAATCCATTTTAACACCACGATGAATATAAAGACGGTAAACCATAAAAGGAATTTCAATCTCGTCTCTCATTGATTGCCAATCACGAATTTTGAAATGCAAACTGTCTAATGGAATTTCTTTATTGTCAGCTACAATAATTGGTTTTGAACTTACCTTGTCATCTTTAGAAAAGACAACATTAATATCCTCAATTAAGGAAAGTTTTTCTGGTCTTTCATAAATTGCTGAAAACGGAAGGTCGAGTTTATATCGATAATGAATATTTTTACTGAGAATACTTTTATTAATGACGTTATAATTTGTCAGATTTATTTTTGATAAGCCGAATGAAAGAACTGAAACAAATATTATTGAAACAAACATCCATTTTAAACTTTTGCGAATGTAAGTTGACCTTATTGTATTCCAGGTTTGAAGGAATAGTGTGATTATAATAAGAATAAATACATAATTATAGTCAGGAAAGAGGCTGAAAACATGCCAGCTTCCGTGAAATGTGAATCCGAAAAAGAGTCCAAAAACAACCGCCAATTTTGAAAACCAACTTAAAAAATACCAGTTTAAAAATCTTTGGTCGTTTACAATTGCTGTCTTTCTGTGATTACGAATCCCAAATATCTTTTTAGGTTGGTCAAACCAGAAAACGAAGCAAACTGATTGTCCAATGATAACAGATAAAAATGCAAAGAATAGATTGTAAAAATTTACCTCTTTGTCTGTAAGAACCCACAAATCATATTTTTCGGTAACAGAAAGAATCCTAAATGATTCTCTTATGATATAAAGGAATGAGTAAAAGGAAAATGAATAAAGCAGTCCCAAGATTCCTCCAACTATCAGTCTGAATCTTGATAATTTTATGAAATCGGGTTCTTTATGTAAAAAGTTTTTACTCAGTGTCATTTTGGTTTTTTTTCAGCATGGGTGCTAACGGTTGCGTATAAGATATCGTAGCCGATTGCGGAGCTCATTCCTGTCAAGTTACAACGAAAGTTGAGGCGGGATACAACAATTGACATTCACCACTAATTTCGGCTATTATTTTTATACATTGTGTGTGCCCAGCATGAGCATGTGCACACACTACTGAAAGCTCAGAAAAAATGTTGAAAATACAAATTTTTGGGATTAAACAATAGTGTGTAGCATGAAATTATTCCAGAGGGTGTAAGTCCCTTACGGGCGGGGGTAACGCCCCGAACCGTTAGCAAGTGGCAAGCTGGTTTACCGTGAGGTATGCAGTGAAGGAAGCCAACCGGCAAACTCCGGTACTGACGAACAGAAACTGGATACGAGGCTTGATAAACCGGATGAGCAAGCACATCATTGTGAAGTCCAAAAGCCTGAAAGGGAGTGTGTTTATTAAGTAGATTCAGCAGGAGATTGGAGGAAGGAAGATGCTCTTACCTGGGGAGGTCTCATCGGTTGCAAGATTGATGAGAAGTCAGCAGAAGCCATAGTAGGTTTAGGAAACGAGCCGTTATAAACAACGGAGGACTCACAGATAAACTGAAGGGCTGAACGTTAAGTTGTTCCAAAAGCTGTAAGGAAGCTTTCGAAAGATTCTAGCCTTACATTAAGCGGGACAGGGAAACAATAAATTGAAACTAAAATGATTGAGCAAATTTTAACACGGAATAACCTGTTACAGGCAATGTATAAAGTCCGGAAGAACCACGGTTCGGCTGGAGTTGATTATATGCCTGTGACCAAACTGCCGGAACTCCTGTCGATTGACAAGGAAGAACTGACAGCAAAAGTTCGTTCGGGGAAGTATTTGCCGCAACCCATTTTAGGGGTAGAAATCCCGAAAGGGAACGGGAAGACCAGATTACTTGGGATTCCCACTGTAACCGACCGGTTGCTTCAACAAGCGGTTTTGCAGGTAATTAATGCACGGTTCGAATTTGAATTTTCGGATTCCAGTTTTGGTTTCCGCCCAAACCGGAACGTGCATCAGGCAGTTTTAAAAGCACAGGGATACATCAACGAAGGGTTTCAGTATATCGTAGATATAGATTTAAAGACTTTCTTCGACGAAGTTGACCATTGCCATTTGCTGCAACTGCTTTACCGTAAAATCAAATGTCGCGAAACCCTGCGCCTTATCCGCAAATGGCTGCGTTCCCCGATTCAAATAAACGGGAAACTGGTCAAACGCAGAAAAGGTGTACCACAAGGTAGTCCACTCAGCCCGTTACTGTCGAACATCATGCTGCATGAACTGGACAGGGAACTGGAACGGCAGGGGGTGCGGTTCGTCCGCTACGCCGATGATTTTAGCATTTACGTTAAAACCAAGGCAACCGCCCGGAAAGTTGGCAACAATATCTACAAGTTTCTGAAAACGAAACTGAAATTGTCAATCAACCGGGAGAAAAGCGGTATCCGCCGACCTGTACAATTCACCTGTTTAGGGTTTGGGTTTGTACCTACCTATGTGAAAGGCGAACGGGGCAAGTATCAACTGGTGGTATCCAAAAAGAGTTGGGAAAAGCTAAAGCAAAAGCTCAAAACCATCACCCGGAAAACTACTCCAATGAGTTTTGACGAACGAATCGAAAAACTCAACGAAGTTCAGCGGGGTTGGGTAAATGCTTTCCGAATGGCAAGCATTCAAAACAAACTCAATGAACTGGATGGATGGTTGCGAAATCGTCTCCGCTACTGTATCTGGCACCATTGGAAGAAACCCGAAAAGAAAAGGCGCAGTCTTATTCGTTTGGGAATTGAACAGGGGCAAGCCTATACATGGAGCCGGTCACGGATGGGTGGCTGGGCAATTGCCCAAAGCCCGATTCTTGGTACTACCATTACGGTTGACCGGTTGAAACAGCGGGGTTACATCCCTATGCTGGAACTCTACAATAAAATTAAACCTGTTAAATGGGATGGGAAACTGTCCCTCGGATTTCCCATGACTTAACGAACCGCCGTATACGAGACCCGTACGTACGGTGGTGTGAGAGCTTCTCCCTGTCAGCGTTTGCTGACAGGGCAGGCTACTCGATTGTGCTTTCGTGCTTTTAATTTTTTAAAGATTCTGTTTAATTATATTTTCAAGTTTTTCTTCAGTGCTATCACCATATCCAACTTGAATATTAATTATCTTACCTTCTTTATCTATCAAATACATTGTAGGATAACCAGAAATATGATATTCCTCTGCAACATCGTTTCCACCTAACAATACGGTATAGGATACACCACGATTCGCTAAAAAGTTGTCAATATCATCTTTTTCTTTTGTATCATATGGGTCAATACCAATTATACGAAGTCCTTTATCGTAATATCTTTCATGTAAATCTTGTAATGCGGGCAATGCTTGCATGCAAGGATAACAGTGTTTATAAAAAAAATCAATTAGCACCAATTCTCCTTTTAAATCCGATAAATTTATTGTTTTATTATCAAGAGAAGTTAACGACCAACCTGGTGCTGTTGTATTTATTGCCAATAGTTCAGGAGATTTATAAGGTATATAATCTTTTAAGGTAATGAAAGAAGGAATTGATGACAATTCTAATTGAGAGTTATCCTTCAGATTATTCAATTCATATTTTGTTAAAACATATTTTTCAAATTGACACATTGTATCATTGTTCATTACTAAATCGTTTCTCTCGGTGTATTGCACAGGAATGTTATCTTCTTTGTTAATCCATAAATTAATTTCATCACGTATATTTTGAATCATTTCTGTACTATCATTTTCAGGAATAACATCCATTTTAATGTGGTAACAAGAAAAATCATTGATTTCTTCTTCTCCAACCAATTGAAAACTGTATTTTTTATCCGAATAACGGGTGTTATCAGGTAAAGGATAGTTTTTTTTAGAAGTGAGAGGTGAATAAAAATAAAAATCAAGATTAATAGATTGAATGTCTTTTGCCCACCGTTTTTTTGACATAATTTCACCTACACTATCTTTTTCGTAATAAGTCACAAATTCGTTCCCTGTGTAAAGTACATCACGATAATATTTTTCAAGATTGTAGGACTTATAATGAAAAGCAGTTGAAAATATTGAATCGTCCGGTAGTTTATTAAAATAACAATTAAATGACTTGGTTACTGTGTCCTTATGTGTCATGAATTTCATGTATTGTACCATTTCATAATAGCCATTTTCGACTGATTGGCACTTCTCAAAAGATTTTTTTAGTATATCTTCTGCATTTGGTTGATTGCAGGACACAAATAAAATTGTAAGAAGACCGAAGAATAAAAGTATATTTCTCATTTTCGTTAGGTTTTGTTTTGTCAATCTCTTTTGTCTATGCATGAAGCACAACGTCAGTTGTATGTGGTCGGGCGGGATTTCGAAGAGAAATCCTGTCAGACCCGCAGGAAAGTGGGCACGAGGTCTGACTTGTCAGACCGCTAAAACCCCCGCCTGCCATATACAATGTGTTTGCTTTCGTTATTAAAATTTTATTCAATTTCATGTAGATTAGTTAATAAAATATTTGTTTTATCCAAATACTTTGATAAATATTGTAATGATAACCGATAAGAGTCTCCTTCCCTAATAATTAAAGAATTAAAATCAATTGCATGCTGTATTAATGAAATTTGCCCCCAAATAATATCTGCTGCCGTTGTGCCATTAGCTAAAATATTAGATTTAAAAGCAACAGGATATTTTTGAGCATACCATGTTATATTATTTCTATAACTTTCAAACGTTTGGTTCTGATTATAAATAGCTTTTTCCTGAAGATTATTCAATTCATTTAAGCCTTCCATTATATCATTATTGAACAAGTTAATATTTCCCGTAGAATAAGAACATTGTAAGTATTGTTATTATAATCTGCATGAATTGCTAATAAAAAACTGTATTCATATCGTGCAATTTTAAGTATTGTGTCCAATGGTGCAGCTGAAATAGAAATTCTACTCTTATAATTATCTAAATAGCTAATCACGTTTAATAATAAGAATTGAGTGATTTATCTAATACTATCATTTGTAAGGTCTTTGATTAAATTCTCTGTGTAATTCTTTATCAGAACTTAATTTTTTATATTTTCATTCGAATTATTAAGCTCAACGCAATGAGTATACCAATAACTACAAGTATAATTTCACCATTGCATATTTTATATACTTTACAGTTTTACCTTCTGAAAGTAAATTTCTCTTATTTTAGCAAAGAATTTTATCATAGTTCGTTTATTATTTTAATGAAGCACAACGTTGTTGTAAGTTCATGTGAATATATTCCAGTTATCACTTTATCTTAAATGTGAATATATTCCTCCATATTGGAGAATAATAGTTACATCAGCTATCCATCATCGAAAAAAGCATCGTCAAATGGGTTCTTAAATTTTTGCAGGTCTTTTTGTGAAACATGGGTGTAAATTTCTGTTGTTTTAGAACTTTCGTGCCCAAGTAATTCCTGAATAAATCTTAAATCCATTCCCTGTTCAAGGTTATGTGTGGCAAAACTGTGCCTTAATATATGCGGATAAACCCGTTTGCGGATACCCGAATCGCCCGCCGTTTTTTTTATCACATTATAAACGCTGGTGGCACTGTATTTTATTCCCCGCTTCACCTCAAATACAAAAACTTTTGGTTCGTCGTTCTTGTAATACGCGTTCAAATATACAAGGGTTTTATTGGCAAGCGGCACATAGCGGTCTTTTTTGCCTTTTGCCCCCCTTATTTTTACCTGCATTCGTTTCAGGTCTATTTCTTCGGTTTTTAAATTTATGGCTTCGCTTCTGCGCAAACCGCACGAATAAATCAATGCTATTAAAAATTTATGTTTCTTGTTTTCAGTCGATTTAATCATGGCAGCTATTTCTTCCTTGCTTAAAACATCCGGTAACTTCCTTTCTTTGCGTGGCCTGCCGATATCATAGTATTCACTTTTTCTTCCCAGTACTTTTTCGTAATAAAATTTGATTGCATTTATTCGCTGGTTTTGTTGCGACGGAGAAATTTCATTCTCTTTAATCAGTCGCAAAATGTATGTGTTAATTTCTTCTTTTAAAATTACCGGTAATTCCCTGCCGGAAAATTCTGTTATAAAATCTTTAAAATAATGGGTGTAAATTTTAATGGTATTTTCGCCATAACGTTCTTGTTGCAACTTTTCCAGATATCCGGCCGGTAATATCACATTTTTGTTCCGGTTTAATTTTCTTTTATTGGTTTGAACAGGGTTCGCCGGTGAAGGAGAGTTTTTTTTCAGGGCAGAATAATCAATATACGCAACAGGTTTCATCGTAGTGAAGAATATTTTCAGGCTAAAATCCTGTTCCGGCATGTACCAGCACCCCAGCGTCCGGCTCCAGGTGGCCGAAGTGTTTTGGCGCAACACATCCATTACTTTCAGGTTGTAAGGAAACTCAATGCGAATTATATCCCGGTTTTTATGGATTCCTTTTTTGAGTGTTATTTTCGGTAACTGGTTCAATTTTTAGTTTTTGGTGGTATAAAAATAAACATAAAACCATAGGGAAGTGTATCCTGTGCAGATTTTTTCAGGCGATGAACTGGAAAATGAGCAAAAAACGATGAAACACAAGACGGACAGACACAAGATAAGAAGAATCAGGATATTTGTACCGGATGTAATGCATTTTACAAAAAAAAGTTGTTTAACAAAAACACCGCTGCTGTTAATCTTCATCAAAAGCATTTGGTTCAATCCGCTGCTATGGCTTAACCTTAATTGGCATTCATTCCTTCGAAAGGAGGAGTACGCATAATTGTCATTCGGTGAAAGGAGGAATACGCGTAATTGTCATTCCGGTGAATGGAGGAATCTGTTTCAATGTTGCAGATTTCTCCTCGAGGATACCCGTCGAAATGACAGGTTTTTGATGTTGCAGATTTCTCCGGGGATACCCGTCGGTAAGGGTTGGACTAAAAAGCCAGTATATGCAATTATAATCTATCCGTACCGGATTCTGTTTTCAATGCAGTATGCATTGGATTGTAGTAGCAGCAAAATATAATGGTTTTTTTCCACAACCCGGTACGGGTTGGATAATAAACCGGCTTCTCCTGAAACATGTTATTTACCATTTAATTGATGACTGTCGAAAAATATGGCTTTCTGTAGCATTATTATAATCGCACCCGTACCGGGTTCCTGTTCCAATCAGGATATTAATTGCTACTATAATCGAATCCGTACCGGATTCTGGTTCAATGCAATATTTATTGGTTTTTGTTTCACCCGCATCCAATTGACCAGGGGAAATTAGTTATTCCGGTGAAAGGAGAAATCTATTCGTTCAGCACTTTTTCCAAACCTTCAAGATTTGCCTGCAGTACTTTCTCTACATCAGCATCTTCACGGTGACCAAGAATTCCAAAGGGACCATCAAAATCATTTTTTTGAAGCACCTTAATCATTTTGGCTTCCTTTTCGCCATCTCCAATGGTTACAATTTGCGGACCATCCGGATTCATCCCGTTCAAATTCACCGCCCATAAGTAAGGCTTCATTGTTTTTACAAGCTTCGGGAATTCATCCAGCATTTCGTGGGCATGATGAAAATTAAAAATGATACCAATTTTTCTGTCGGGAAGGGCCTTTATTATTTTTACAAGATTTTCAGGGTCACCAAACCAACCGCCATGATTGTACAATCCTACAGTACTACCTGATTTTTCTGCCTTTCCGCTTATTTTATCCACCATTTTAACAGCTTTCTCCAAACGCTCTTCATCTGAAAGTCCTTCAAAATATTCTTCCGGAAAACTGACCCAAATCTGGGGGGTGATTCCTGTGACTTCAATGGCATTAAAAACCTGTTTATTGCTCGTTGAGAGGCTTTCCAGCGTATTCGTTTTGTCAATCCACATCCATACTGCTTTTACTTCAATATCATTTTGGAGGGCCAGTTTAAATTCCTGCACCATTTCCGGAATATTTTCCTGCCGCCAGTCATAGGCATAGGAAGTAAACCCAAGCTTTTTCAACATTTCAATCCGTTGTTGAGGTGTCCGGTTCTGGTTATCGAAAGGAACAATGCACCACGCATAATAATTTTCCATATCCAGTGGCTTGTATACATCGTTTTTACAATGTCCGAAGGTAAAAAGCAGTACAAAAAACAGGAAGAATTGAAAAGTAAGTTTGCTCATGATCGTTAATTTTTATTCAAATGTAAAAGTGAAAATCCGGCAGTCGCCATTTCGCTTGAATTATGCGAAGTTACAGCTAAACCAACCAGTAATTTCTTAGGCATTTTTTGCTGATAAGTGGAATACAGGTGCCAGTTATTACTGTCGCTGCTCATGTACGATTTAAAAACATCGCCTTCGCGGGTCAGTCTTATCCATGTATCCGGGAAATTTACATCGAATTTACTTCCGGCAGTTTCCTGATTTGGATAAATGGCTTTCATTTCACCACCCTTTTCTTCCCTGTACTGGAATTCGGCACCACCATTGTTATTGTTTCTTGCACTGTTGTCGGGGAAAACCTGGAAATAAACGTGCCGGCTGTTGTCGCTTAAATCGGTGCGGGCCATTATTCCGGCTTTTGTATAAAGATGAGGCTTGGTTAAATTCAAAACCTGGACGCTTACATCAAAATCACCTTTTAATTCAACATAGCCAAAACGAAATTCATCATTTGTTCCCCAAACATCTGCTCCACCGGCTTTCATGATAATTCTTTCATTTTTAAGGGATGAATTTCCATGTTGTGTTTTTGCTCCTATATCTGCAGTAAACATTTTTGAAAACGGAATTATACGGGCAGTTTTATTTTTGTTGTCCGGTCTTTTAGCATTTCCCAAAACCGGAGACATAAATAAAGTAATAAGAAGTAAAATTGAAGTAATTCGGTTCATTATTTAATATTTAAGTTGATTTTGTTTATATGATGCAAAATAGAAAATTTTATTTGGTTGCCTGCTATATTCATCCTGATTTTCCGAATAGCTTTGCCATACTCAATTTTGATAAAATATATTTGTTGGTTTTCAGTTGATGAATTTAAAAACAAAATTGCGCCTGCAGATACAATTGTTAAATGTCATGGTTTATTCACATTGTTTTTTATCTTTTTGCACCACTATTAAAAAAATGGATTTATAATTTATGAGAAAGCTGGTTTATTTTTTAATCGTATTCGGAATTTTTGGTGGCAGATTATTTGCCAAAGAAGGAATGTGGCTCCCGGTTTTGCTGGAGAAATATAACATTGAAGAGATGCAGCGGATGGGATTCAAACTTTCGGCCGAAGATATTTACGATGTAAACCACTCCAGCATGAAAGATGCAGTGGTTATTTTTGGAAGAGGCTGCACCGGCGAATTAATTTCGGATGAGGGCCTTCTGATAACCAATCATCACTGTGGTTACAGTAACATTCAGCAACACAGCTCAGTTGAAAATGATTACCTGACCAATGGTTTTTGGGCCATGAACAGGGATGAGGAATTATCAAATCCGGATTTAACTGTTCGTTTTCTTGAATATATGAAAGATGTTACTGCTGAAGTTTTAAAAGATACGGAAGGACTTTCGGATGAGGAATGCAAGAAAAAGATGGAACTGAACATTGTTCGTATAGAAAAAGAAGCATCCGGGGATGGAAAGTATTCAACACAGGTGAAACCCCTTTTTTATGGCAACCAGTATTTTCTGTATGTGTACAAGACATTTACCGATGTGCGTTTGGTTGGCGCGCCTCCGTCGGCAATTGGAAAGTTTGGCGGCGATACTGATAACTGGATGTGGCCAAGGCATACCGGCGATTTCTCATTGTTCCGTATTTATGCCGGAAAAGACAATGAACCGGCGCCTTATTCTCCTGACAATGTGCCATACAAGCCAAAAAAGTATTTCCCTGTTTCGTTAAAAGGGGTACAACCCGGTGATTTTACCATGGTTTTTGGAAATCCCGGAAGCACACAGCAATACATTCCCTCGCAGGAAGTGGATATAATTATGAATCAACGCGACCCCGACCGCATAAAAATCAGGGATAAAAAGCTTGAAATCATTGGTGCGGCAATGGCTTTATCACCTAAAGTACGAATTCAGTATGCATCAAAATATGCCGGAATCAGCAACGCCTGGAAAAAATGGCAGGGAGAAATCATTGGCCTTGAAAGAGTAAATGCATTGGATAAAAAAAAGGCTTTTGAAGCTGACTTTAAGCAGTGGGCTCAGAATGATGGCACCTGGCAATCACTTTACAAACCGGTTTTTAATAATTTTGATTCTGTTTACGAAGATTACCGGGAATATATCCATGCTTCTGATTACTATTCTGAAATCGTATCGCGTGGTGTGGAGGTTTTCAGATTGGCTGACCGGCTGAATTCAATTATCAGCGCTATCGAAAACAATCAGGATGAAAAGCTGGAAAAAGAGCGAACCCAAATGCTGGATTACCTTGATTCTTTCTTTAAAGATTTTTATCAACCGGTTGACGAGCAGCTTTTTGAAACTCTTATACCAATGTTGAATGATTTGGACAGTAAGTTTTTACCTGTTGCTTTTACAGAAGAAATTCCTGAAAAATATAATCAGGAAAAGCTGCTGGATAAAGTTTATCGTAAATCGGTATTGGCAGATCAGCAAAAACTGACCGCGATCTTAAAAGAAGGGAACGAAAAACAGTTGCTTAAATTGAGAAAAGATCCGCTTGTAACATTGTATCGCCATCTTAATTTTTATCAGGATATGCATATCAATCCGGTGATTAAAAAACTGAATTCATCAATACAGAAAAACATGAAAATTTATATGGCCGGCATCATGAAAATGTATGATGATAAACCACTTTATCCGGATGCCAATCTTACTTTGCGTGTAGCTTACGGAAAGGTGGAAGGATACGAGCCGGTGGATGGTATAAAATACAAATATTACACAACTCTTTCTGGAATAATGGAAAAAGATAATCCTGAAATATATGATTATGACGTGCCCGCGCGGTTAAAAGAACTCTATTTCACAAAAAATTATGGTGATTATGATGTATCAGGAGAATTGCCTGTTTGTTTTACTGCTTCAAATCATACCACCGGTGGAAATTCGGGAAGCCCTGTGGTAAATGCAAACGGGGAGCTGATTGGGGTTAATTTTGATCGTTGCTGGGAAGGAACAATGAGCGATATTATGTACGATCCGGAAGTGTGCCGCAACATTGCCATTGATATCCGTTATGCATTGTTTTTAATCGACAAGTTTGCGGGTGCCGGTTATTTACTGGATGAAATGCAGATTGTGAAATAGGAACTACACCCGGCAAACCAGCTACTTTGTTTTTACAAAAATATCGGAAAATTCAGCCTTTGTAAAACCATTTGGATTGTGCGAAGTAACTGCAAAACCGACAAGTAAGCTTTTCGCCATTCTTTGCTCATGCTTTGAATAAAACTGCCAGTTCTTATTATCATGACTTACAAACGAAGTAAAAATATTGCCATCGCGCCTTAGCTTGATCCAGGTCTCCGGAAAATTAACCTTGAATTGTTCTTCTGCTACCTCTTCCCTGGGAAAGATACTTTGCGATTCATTTCCTCTGTTATTCCTGTACTGAAATTCGAAACCGCCATTATTATTCAATCTTTCCTGATTATCAGGGAATACAAAAAAATAGACATCCTTCGAATCGTCAGTTAAATCCTGCCGGGCCATAATTCCGGCTTTTGCATATAAATCACTTGGAGATAGGGCATTTATCCGTGTGCTGAATTCAAAATCCCCCCTGATTTGTTTGAAAATGAAAAATCCTTCATCATTTGTGCTTCCAATATCAGTTCCGCTTGCAACCACTTTTATTATTGAATCCTGGAATGTTATAATTCCTTCGGAAGTATTTTTACCAATCGTATAAAATTTAAAATCTGATAAAGGATTTTTTTCCTCCTCATCCTGAAACAATTTCGCAGCTGAAGCTTGTTTTCTTGTATGCTGCTTTTCTTTTCCGTTGGAATCAAGAGCGAAAGGGAGGCATAAAATCAAAAGGAAGTAAATACTTTTATTCATCCCGGTTCTTTTGTTATAGACGTTATATTTTAGCATATTCCACTATTTTAAGCGATGGCTGATGTATACTCCAAATTCTATTCCGAAATGAAAAGTCCTGCTTCCTTTTACAACAGCAAGCGTATTGTCGATGTAACGGGAACGGTAAGAATATACATTATCGTTTATAACGTTTGAGTTGGGATTTGCGGGCGTGTTGTTACCAATATCTGCCAATCCGATATTAGTGACCAATCCTCCCTTAAAAATAATTGTACTCGAAAGTGGAATAAATACACCGGCTCCTGCTACAAGTGAGAAATTGCTTTTCTTGAGACCTGCATTTTTCTCCGGAGTTTTATTTGTGTAGAATCCAAGCTCAGGAATATTTTCCAAAGTAACATTATATTGCTGATAAGTTCCTTTGGTTGAATAGGTTCCCGATGATGAATAACTTTCGTTTAACAGATAAGAATATTTTAAACCAAGGTCGGCATAAAATCCAATCTTTTCGATATTTGGATTTCCAAATTCAAATATAAGCGGAACAGAGATGTACAACGGACTTGATTTTTTTTCAATATTCGTAAGGGTTAGAATTTCAGTATAACTGTCGTTGTCGATATCTTTAAAATTTTGTGAAGGTAAATCTGTATCTGCAGTAAGCGTGTTTTTATAATTGGTTATGCCGATTCCGGATTTTAATTTAAACCATGCACTTAAGGAATGAAAATAACCTACGTTGAATGTAAATCCCAACCCTTTTTTTGAATCCCAGACTGTTGATGACAAATTGCTGTTTTTGATGTTTGAAATGCCTGGCGAGAAATCAAAATAAAACCCCCACGCCGGATAGATAAAATCATCATCTAAATTCAGCTTCGATGATGATGCAAATGACTTGTTATCTGCAGAATTTTCTTTTTCCGGAAAAGCCGGTTCACCGGCATGCAGCCATCCAATTGTAAAAAGCAAACAGAATGAAACAGCTGTTTTTTTCAAACTAAACAGCGATTTGTATTTTTGCCTGGTCAGATAGTTTCTACTCATCTTTTATTTGATTTTCAATTTATATTTATTCATTATCGGGCAGGTGATTTTTAGTGTGATATGATTAGCTTTTTGGAATCAACCGGTTGTTTTTTGTTGAAAATCACTACTGTGTAATAACCCGGTTTCAATTGTCCGGTATTAACTGTTTCAGTTGATTTGGTTAATGAAATTATTTCTACACAGGCGCCGTTATCAGAAAATATTTTTGCATTTAATTCATGTTCATTTTTTAAAAGTTCTGAATCAACCGAAATGGAAAGATTTTGGTCGGCAGGATTTGGATAAATGTTGATTGATTTCTTTTCGCCAAAATTAAATGACTGCTCTATAGCATCAATTTCGCCACTGTTTAAATTTCCCGGATACTGAAAATCGAAGATTGCTTTACATCCGTCAACAGTTTCAACTTCTACCGAAAATAAATTCTCACTTACCCGTTCCTGTTCCGAAATATAATAATACTGTTCATTGGCACTGGCAATCATGTTATCGTTCAAATACCACTGATAGGTCATAGAATCTTCGGGAAATATCAGAACAGCAACATTTCTGTTTGGTTTACCGATAATTTCAGTATCAAGATTCAGCGATGCGAATCCATCGGCAATTGAAAGAGTGACAGGAGTCCTGGAAGCACTGGCACAACCCGAGACAGGGTTTTGTGCTTCAGCATAATAGGTAACTGTACCTACTTCGTCCAGAATTGGAACAAAAACTTCATTTCCTCCAGATTCCTGATCGTACCAAACAAGAACAGAATTCGTATCAGCCAATGATGCCTCTGCAGTTAGTGGCTGAATAGGATCTGTCTTGCATATTTGTTTGTCTCCCATACTGATTGGGGCTTCCGGAATTTGAAGTGGATTTACAGTAATCATTACACTATCGCTAATGCAGGAAGCAGATCTTTGATGCAGAGTATAAATTCCCGGTTCAGTAATAATAAAACCGTTGTTTTTTGTGCTGTCCTTTATGATTTCATTTTGCCAGATAAACCATGCATCATCGCCCGGATTGTTAATGGTTATAACAGATCCGCCACAACTATCGGCTACATTCACCAACGGTTTTTCAGGTTCCATAAAAGGTGTTGCTTCAGCTGTTGCATCGCTGATGCAACCATTTAATTTTTGGGTTACCTTGTAAATCCTTGCATCAGTTACAGTAATCACCGGTCCGGTTTCGCCTGTATTCCAGGTGAGGGTTGCATTTTCATCGTAATTTGTTGCAGTTAAAATTGATTGTCCGCAAAAGTTTTCAACTGAAATTACCGGTGTTTCCGGAGCATTGGGATCTCTAAGAATTGCATTCGTTCCAATTGCTGATGTGCAGCCATTTACTGTAATTGTAAGATTATTGTATGAGCCAGCAAAGGCAGGAATTTTTGCTGTATTATTTAAAACAGAAACATTTTCAAAACTGCCCCCGTCGTACATCAGGGTATAAGTACCGTTGGGAACTCCGGTAAAGTTCAATTCAAGCGAACCCTGTTGCTGGCAGTTGAGCGGATTATTTTCTGATGCAACAACAATTGCTGGTGCTGTTTTGGGATTAGCTTCCTTAATTACCGCTGCACTTTCACAACCGTCTATAATTTGTATAAGTCCGTAATTACCTGCTTCACTCACTTCTGTTGTTTCACCGGTAACTGATGTGCTCCATTCAAGTACAGCATTTTCATCGAAACTCACAGCTGTTAATGTAGAAGTGCCATCACAATTATCAGTTACTGTAAAATCCGGTGTTTCAGGCACTGCTTTTGGTGCAGCAACGGCCATGCCTGCATCACTGATGCAGCCGTTCAGAGTCTGTGTAACCCTGTATGTTCCGGCTTCAATAACAGTAATTTCATTATCGCCGGCTCCTGTGTTCCACTTTAAAACGGCGTCAGGGTCATATCCTGAGGCTGTCAATACTGATTCACCGCAATTGTTCTCAACAGTTACAATTGGTGCAGCAGGTGCATTCGGGTCGGAAAGAGTTGCATTTACTCCTTCATCCGAAATACAACCATTTACTTCTATTGTGAGGTTTTCATAAGTGCCGGTATCAGTAATAACCGTTGCTGAATTATCCTGAACTGAAACATTGGTAAAACTTCCGCCATCGTATAGGATGGTATAATTACCATTTGGAACATCAGTAAAGGTAAATTCGATAGAACCCTGTTCACCACAAATTGCAGGATCATTTTCAGCCACTGCAACAGTTGGCTGGCTTTTCGGTGCAACTGCTTTTGTTGTTGGTTCGCTTTCACAACCATCAACTGTTTGTTTAAGTGAATAATTTCCGGATGTATCCACAAGAATAACTACGGCTGTTGCGCCAGTGCTCCATTCAAGTGTTGCATTTTCTTCAAAAGTTGTAGCCATTAATGTTGAAGTACCGTCGCAATTGTCTGTAACAGAGAAATCAGGAGCTGCCGGAATTGGCTTTGGTGCTGCTACTGCAACAGCAGCATCGCTGGTGCATCCATTTAATGTTTGGGTAAGAGAATAAACACGTTGTGCAATTACAATGATACTTTCATCTGTTTTGCCGTTGCTCCATTCAAGAGTTGCATTTTCATCGTATCCTGAAGCTGTCAAAACTGATTCACCACAGTTATTTTCAACTGTAATAACTGGCGCTGCAGGTGCATTGGGATCAGTCAGTGAAGCATTTATTCCGTCTGCTGAACTGCAACCATCCACTGTAATCGTTAAATTATTATAAGTTCCTGCTTCAGCCGGAACTGTTGCTGTATTATTCGAAACTGCAACTCCGGTGAAACTTCCTGAATCGTATGTTATTGTATAATTCCCGTTGGGGACACCTGTGAAGGTGAAATCAATTGAACCTTCTCCCTGGCAAACTTCCGGGTCATTTTCCTGAACGGAAAGTGCAGGAACTGGTTTGGGACTTGCAGTTGCCACTGCATTTTCACTTGTACATCCATCCACAGTCTGGCTGACATTATACGAACCCGCCTGTATTACGATTATACTTTCACCGGTTTCCCCGGTACTCCAGTTAAGGGTGGCATTGCTGTCAAAACCGGTTGCTGTTAATGTCGATTCTCCACATCCGTTATCAACACTTATTTCCGGTGCTTCCGGCGGAACAGGGTCAGTTAAAACTGCATTTACTCCGTTTGCTGAAGTACATCCATTTACAGTTATTTTTAAATTGTTGTAAGTCCCTGCTCCGGCAGCAACTGTTGCTGAATTATTTGATATACTCACTCCTGTAAAACTTCCACCATCGTATGAAATCGTATAATTTCCATTCGGTACACTTGTAAATGTAAAATCAACAGAACCTAACCCGAGGCAACTTTCAGGATCATTTTCAGAAACCGAAATGGTGGGGATTGGTTTTGGAGCAGCTGTTGCTGTTGCAGCGTTGCTTGTACAACCGTTTAAAGTTTGAATAACAGAATAATTGCGGGTATCAGTCACTGTAATTGAGGTGCCTGTTTCACCATTGCTCCATAACAGGGAACCTGTAAAGTTTGAAGCAGTTAATACCGATTCACCGCAATTGTTTTCAACCGAAATAACCGGAGTTGCCGGCGGATTTGGATCCGAAAGGGCGATGTTTACTCCGTCAGCAGATGTACAACCATTCACTGTGATAATTAAATTGTTATAAGTACCGGCTTTTGCAGTAACGATGGCTTTATTATTAACTACAAGTACTGCCGGGAAACTTCCTGCGTCATAAAAAATATTGTATAATCCATCCGGGACTCCTGAAAAAGTAAAATTAATAGTCCCTAATCCCTGGCATACCAAAGGATCGATCTTTTCAACTGTAAAAGCTGGTATTGCTTTTGGTGAAACTGTTGCGCTTGAAGGATTGCTTGTGCAGCCTCCTACCGTTTGGGTAACACTGTAAGTCCCGGCATCGGTAACGATTATACTTTTGCTTGTTTCGCCCGTACTCCATTTTAATGTTCCTGTATAATTTGTAGCCGTTAAAACTGTTTCTCCGCAATTATTCTCTATGGCAATTGTTGGTGCACTGGGTGGATTTGGATCATTAAGTGCAGCATTTATGCCATTAGCTGAAATGCAGCCATTTACTGTAATTTTAAGGTTATTGTAGGCACCAGCTTCTGCGGATACTGTTGCCTGATTTGCGGATACAGAAACTCCGGTGAAACTTCCTCCGTCATACGCAATTGTGTAGGTGCCGTTGGGAACACCGGTAAATGAAAAATTAAGGGAACCCGGGGCACCACAATTTTCAGGATCATTTTCAGCAACTGAAAGTACAGGGGCATTTTTTGGTGCGGCAGTTGCCGTGGCGGCATCACTGGTGCACCCATTAACAGTTTGCGTTACACTATAGATTCCTGCATCAGATACAGTAATACTCTTACTTGTTTCACCTGTGCTCCATTTTATCGTTCCGGTATAATTGGAAGCTGTCAAAACTGATTCACCACAATTATTTGCAACTGATATTGTTGGTTTTGAAGGTGGATTTGGATCGGAAAGTGCAACGTTTTTTCCATCGGCAGAAACGCAGCCATTTACTGATATCACCAGATTGTTGTATGCTCCTGCATCAGCCTGAACAGTAGCTTTATTGCCTGAAACAGAAACTCCGTTGAAGTTGCCGCCATCATAATAAATGGAATATGTACCATCCGGAACACCGGTAAAAGTGAAATTAATTGAACCTGATTCCTGGCAACTTGCCGGATTTACACCCTGAGCAGTTAATGTGGGAATTGTTTTAGGAGAAGCTGTTGCATTTGTTTCGCTGCTGGTACATCCATTTACAGTTTGTGTAACAGTGTAGATTCCCCCTTCATTAACAATTATACTTTCTGTAGCTTCACCGGTACTCCAATGCAGTGTCCCGGAATAATTGGATGCTGTTAAAACCGATTCACCACATTGATTTTCTATCGCAACAGTAGGCGCACTGGGTGGATTGGGATCAGAAAGTGTAGCATTTATTCCGTTTGATGTACATCCGTTAACTGTAATTTTCAGATTTTGGTAGGTGCCTGCCCCTGCCAAAACTGTAGCTGTATTGCCTGATACAGTAACTCCCGTAAAACTGCCACCGTCATACGAAATTGTATAATTTCCGTCAGGTACTCCTGTAAAGGTAAAATCAAGAGAACCCTGCTCGTTGCAGTTTGCCGGATCATTTTCCGAAACCGCAATGGTGGGCCGGCTTTTTGGCGCTGCCGTTGCTGAGGCGGCTTCACTGGTGCATCCGTTTACTGTTTGCGTAACACTATAAGTGCCTGCCGTTGTCACTGTAATACTTTCACCTGTACCACCTGTACTCCAGTTGAGCGTTCCCGTGTAATTTGAAGCTGTTAATACCGATTGTTCACACTCGTTAACCACGGTTACTGTTGGTGTTGAAGGTGGATTTGGATCAGCAAGGGAAATATTTGTTCCTCCTGCAGAAGCACAACCATTTACATTTATTTTCAAATTGTTGTAAGTTCCGGCTTCCGCCTGAACGGTTGCTTTGGAGTTGTTTACTGCAACTCCCGAAAAATTTCCTGAATCATAAAATATGGTGTATGTTCCATTTGGCACATTGGTAAAGGTGAAGCTTATTGTCCCCAATCCTCCGCAATTGGCAGGATTATTTTTTGTGGCTGTTAATGCTGGTACTGTTTTTGGCGTCGCGGATGCACTTGCAGCATTACTTGTACATCCGTTTACTGTTTGCGTAACTGTATGATTCCCGTTATCGATGACGGTAATACTTTTGGTAGTTTCGCCGGTATCCCATTTATACTGGGGGTTAATTTCACTGCTGTTTGCAGTCAGTATTGATTCGCCGCATAAATTTTCGATGGTAATGGTTGGTGCTGCCGGTGGGTTGGGGTCAGAAAGGGTTACGCTGACATTATCTGTCGACGTACAGCCACCTTCTGTGATTTTTAAATTACTGTATGTATCGGCGGGAGCATTAACTGATGCAGAACCTCCTGAAACATTAATGTCCTGAAAATTTCCACCATCAAATGCAATCGTATGATTTCCGTCGGGAACATTGGTAAATGTAAAATCAATGGAGCCCAAACCTCCGCATTCTGTCGGATCATTTCCTGTTGCTGAAATGGTGGGAACAGGTTTTGGAGCTGCAGTTGCTGTTGCCACATCACTTGTGCATCCGTTAATGGTTTGTGTAACTGTATAATCTCCGGCCTCTGTAACCGTTATGCTGGCTGTTGTTGCCCCGTTGCTCCAGCTTAAATCTCCCGTAAAGTTAGTGGCAGTTAGTACCGATTCGCCACAGTTATTCTGCACTGATACAGTTGGTGCTGCCGGTGGATTTGGATCAGAGAGAGCAGCACTTACACCACTTTCCGAAGTACAGCCGGCTGCTGTGATTGTTAAATTGCTGAACGTTCCTGCATTTGCCGAAACAGTTGCTGCACCTCCGGAAACTGTTACATTGGAAAAAATCCCTTCATCGTAATTAATTGTGTAATTTCCGTCCGGAACATTTGTAAATGTAAAACCGAGGGAACCTTGTTCGCCGCAATTTAACGGATCATTTTCCGATACTGCAAGTGTTGGTGTACTTTTTGGAACCGCAGTTTTGGTCGTTGGCTGGCTTGTGCAACCGTCAACAGTTTGCTGCAGCCAGTAATTTCCCGCTGTATTTACAACAATGCTTTCGGTGGATTCGCCTGTACTCCATTCGAGTGTGCCATTTATATCATAAGTTGTAGCAGTTAACTCCGAAGTGCCGTTACAGTTGTCGGTAACCGTGAAATCAGGTGCATTTGGAGCGGGTTGAACTGTAACTGTTATTTCATTGCTTGCATGTATATTATTACAGGCTTTAACATCCACCAACCTTCGAAAAGATGTTGTCTCTGTAAGTTGATTGGAAGTGTAGTCAATTACTGTTGCTTCCGAAATATCCTGCCAGTCACCGGCAGCAATTTTAGATTGCCATTGATAAGTAAATTCCTGGAAAGGTGTAATTGTTGGTTCACTTCCGGTGAATGTGACAATATCCCCGGCACAAATATCAGTTGATAAAGTTTCAATTTGATTATTTGTTACAGTATCCGGACAAT
Organism: uncultured Prolixibacteraceae bacterium; assembly: GCA_963816685.1. Lineage (GTDB taxonomy): Bacteria > Bacteroidota > Bacteroidia > Bacteroidales > Prolixibacteraceae > CAVYUC01. Next base: position 28,060 of record CAWFMB010000003.1, read on the forward strand.
TGTCCTGTCTTGTAAAATTGAAATTATCAATTATTGTATGATTTGATGAAGCTAGACAATTGCTGCCAAGAAGTAAGGTAAACAGGAATAAGCTTATAATTGATTTCATGCTATTGAATAGTTTTATGTAAGTTTAATTATTAAGCAGCCGATTCATTTAAAACATGAACAGACGACATGGTGTACTATTATTGTTTCTGATAATTAAAGCATTAACATTGTGGTTGATAAATTTTAAACATTGTATTTGAATTAAACAACCTAAACAAGTTAATGTTGACCTTTTAAAATTTTCTCTTCAAATTACAAAATGTTAATGAGTTTAAACCAAGAAAGAAGCAGAATTTAAGAGCAGTCAAAACAAATCATAAATTTTAAAAGGCTCCAAAAGAATAACAGGGCCTGCATATTCTGTTTTTTTAATTTACATCACAACGTTGTTAAATTGTGTCGGGATTGCATTAAAAGGACTTTTAATTAAGAATAAGTTGATCGTATAAGGAATCATTTAACAAAAAATAAATGATTTGTACTGCCGGAAGCGTTAAAATTTTCCCTTATAAATTTTCTTAGCCTTCATTAATAAGTAAATCAATCAACGCTGTTTTTGACTGGTTTTTAGTAAAATAAAAAATTTTGAACAATAATTTAATTGTTGAAAACTATTGCAGATGACTGTTGTTTATTCTAATTTCGAAGAAGACGAAATGTTATCTTAAACTTAAATTATCAAAACATGAAAAAATTTACCTTTATTCTTTCTCTGTTGCTTGTTTCTTTATTGGCAACCACTCAAAACTCAAATCTGCCGTTGAAAATTCAGAAGCTTCAGCTTAAATTTAACCGGTTAAAAACACAGACTGAAAATTTTAAACGGCCTTTCTTAAATCATGCTTATTTAAAAAATGCAGAAGTTATTCAAAAATTGGATAGTACAGTCTCCCAGCTTAAGAATGGCGAAATCTGGCAAAATGACTGGAAAGATGAATTCATATATAATGCTGAATTGAAAAATTCTGCTGTTGTTGAAAAGGAATGGAATGTTGAAACTCAATCCTGGTCAACCGACAGCCGGACTGAAATGGAATACAACAGTACCGGAAATGTTAAATCGATGATGATGTATTATAAAGAAGATGAAAATTCAGAATTACTTCCTCACGAAAAACTAACCGCAGTATACGATAACCAGGAAAGACTGGATACGGTTACCGGTTATTCGAGTGATACAGGCAGTACATGGAACCTTGATGGACAACAGGTGTATCATTTCAATTCTTCGGGGCAGTTAATCCAAATGGATTTCTGGTCTTTTGAAGATAACGGTGAAGGTGAGGTTTTCAGTAACAATATGAAAATGGTTTATACCTATACTTCTTCAGGGCAGATTGAAACTTCAGGTACCTTTTATCTGATGGAAGGTGATGAATTCTTGTATTCGAAAACCGATTATTCCTATAACAATGAGGATCAATTAATTTCATCGGAAGAATCTTCACTGAGCTTTGCCACGTTTGAACTTGAAAAAAGTTGGCGTACATCCTATGAATACAATGCTGCAGGTGATGTTTCAACCGAAATTGATGCAGACTGGGATACCTCAACCCAATCATGGATTGAAAGTTCAAAATATGAGTATACTTACAACAGCACCAATGCATCGGAAGTTATTTTCCCTTCGTTCAATTTAATATTTTATGGAATATATCAGGATCCTACATCTTCTTTTACCAAGTTAATTACTGCAGAGAATGGATTTGAAGTGCAGGATGGAAGTTGGGTGAATACCGACAAAACCTTATTTTACTATTCAGAGGGAAATTCTACCAATGCTGTTGATTTTCAAAATTCAACTGTTTCAGTTTTCCCAAATCCGGCAACTGAATCTGTTAAAATCAGCTGGAAAGGTAATGAACAACTAATCCTTGAAATGTATCAGATTACAGGTTCAAAAGTAATGCAGCAACCGGCTTTTTCCGGGAAGGAAGTTTCACTTTCCCGGTTACAAAGTGGAATTTATATTTATAAACTGATTAATGGGAATGAGATTTTATATTCAGGTAAGTTGATAAAAAAATAACAGAAAACATGTACATGGAAAAGCCTGAAAAACAGCCTTGTTTTTTCAGGCTTTTTTCATTGTGTGCCCCCAGACTTTCAATTACACTCCCATGACATTCCCGGATTCTGCTCCCCATTAAATACGTACTATACTCAAATCAAATTCGGACTAAATTCGGACTAAATTCGCGATTTCGCGAATTTAGTCCGAATTTAGTCTGAATTTAGTCCGAAAATAATACGTAGAGGGTATTCTGTTGATACGGTTCAGAAGACCTTAAATTACATTTCCTTTGATGTTTTTTATCCGGTTTTTAATTTAATAACAGAGGACAAATAAAGGTATAGCCGCATACTGAAACTTCTGAATCTGTTTCTGGATGCTGTTGTGTAAAACCGGAAAATAAAAAGGAGGAAAACGATATTCGTTCCCTCCTGAATGATTTACTTAAAATGTGAAGTCGTATTATTTGGCTGAAAGTTGCCCTTTCAGTTTTGCATCAGCGGATGAAGGCCCGGCAAAAATATTAATTTTACCTTTTTCAAGAACAAAAGCATGCTTATCCACATCCCAGTATTTTAAATCTTCGGAATCCAGTGGAATAACCACATCTTTTGTTTGTCCCTTCGAAATGAAAACCCGTTTAAAACCTTTTAGTGCTATGGCCGGACGTTCCACCTGTGAATCGGGAAAGCCTGCATAGAGTTGCACCACCTCATCGCTGTCGTAATTTCCTTTATTTTCAATTGTTACAGTGACATTGATTGTTTCACCGTCACGAATTTCCGGCTTTTCGGTTTTCATTTTTGCATAATCAAAATCGGTATAGGTAAGACCGTAACCAAACGGAAAAAGCGGTTCGTTTTTATCGTACATGTAGGTATGCCCGTTGCGGATGTTGTAATCAAGCATTCCTGGCAACTGATCGATTGAGGCTGACCAGGTTTGTACCAACCGACCGGCAGGACTTACATTTCCGAATATTACATCTGCAAGTCCGTTGCCCAGTTCCTGGCTCGATTGTGAAATATGCAGGATGGCCGGCACATTTTCCTTTGACCAGTTTATTGCATACGGAAAGCTTGAAACAAGAACCATTACTGTATTTGGATTGGCTGCTTTAACCAATTTTACCAAATCTTCCTGTTCAAGAGAAATGGCTTCACGATCCACACCTTCGCGGCCGTCGCTGGGAACATAACTTTTTGCCCAGCCCACATTGTAGCTCAACGGGTGGTTGCCCACACATACGATTGCCACATCCGCTTTTGAGGCAGCAATAACTGCCGAGTCAGCTTTGTTGCTTTGTGCAAATAAAACTTCCACATTGTTTCCGAGTGCATTTTTTATGCCCTGCAATGCAGTAACGTGGTAGGGTGGTGTTCCTGCATACCAGTCGGAAACCACCATATTGGCGCTCGGTCCGATTACTGCAACCGATTTGATTTTATTTTTATGAAGTGGAAGTAATTGGTTTTCATTTTTTAACAACACTACTGAACTGGCAGTGGCTTTCCGCACCAACTCGTGCGTTTCAGGTTTTGTCCAGATATCAACTGTATCTGAGATGCCGATTTTGGTATACGGGTTTTGCTCTGAACTATCGAGCAAACCCAGTTTTAGCAAAACACGCAGTGTTCCGCGAACTGCGCCGTCAATTTCTTTTTCGCTAACCAGTCCCTGGTCAATTGCATTTTGCAGGGGTTCCCGGTAATTGTCAAGAAACATGGTTATGCCGGCTTTTATACATTCTGCGGCAGCCACTTCGAGGTTGGGGTAATAATGGTGGGCAGTCAGCAACAGACGAAAGGCGCCGCCATCGGTTGCAATAATTCCGTTTTGGCCCCATTCCTCAACGGTTACTTCTTCAAGCACCGGATGCACAGTGCATGGAATGCCGTTGTATTTGTTATATGCGGCCATATATGCGCGTGAACCTCCTTCGGTAATTCCTTTGTAAAAAGCATATCCGTAATATTCCCGGAAAAGGCGTTCATCAAAATCGGAAGAGTTAAAAGTTCGTTCATTTTCGTTGCTGTTGGCAAGAAAATGTTTCATCAGCGAAGCCGTTTTCCAGTATTTTGGATCATCGCCCTGCAGCCCTTTAACATAGGCAACAGTCATTTCTCCGGCCAAAAAAGCATCTTCTCCGTAACATTCTTCCGTTCGGCCCCAGCGGATGTCACGGCCCAGGTCGGCATTTGGTGCAAAAACAATTAATCCGGCACTTGCATATTTCGGACTTTGAGTTAAATAGCGGGTTTCATCAGCTTGAAGTGATGCAAGTTGTTGAAGCAATTCAGGGTCCCAGGTTTGTGCCAGCCCAATCGACTGCGGAAAAGTTGTTGTTGCAGAGGCACCTTTGCCTTTTACAGCCCAATTCGCCGGTCCGCTTAATGCAAGTCCGTGCAACCCTTCCACCGTTCGTGTTCCTTTTACTCCCAGTCGCGGAACAGAAGGACGCGTGGACAGGCATTGGATTTTTTCATCCGGTGTCATCAGCGATATCAGGTTGTCTAACCTGGTTTCGTCATCAAGCTTTGGATTCTGAAAAGGATAATCCTGTGCAAAAAGAGGGTTAAACAGAAATAATACTGTTATAAATAAAAGTAATTTCTTCATGGATAATTATTTTTTGAAATGAGTTGTCAAGATAAATATTGTACTGAAATCTGAAAATTGAAATTCGAATTAAGCCATTAAATACTGATTTTGATTATTTACCAAAAATATAAACGATGGATAGTTGCTGTTGCTGATCCAGATATTTCCAGTCGATTAAATGAAACGAGAGGTTGAATGTGCCTTTTACATGTTCGTGGTTTATAAAATACCAGATAGCATCTGTGCGCCAGTAATTATCGACGCGATAAAAGCGATCACCAAATTTAAATTTGTGTCCTTCGCCTGAGCTTAAGACTGATTTTACGCCCAGGTTCTTATATCGTGCTTTGGCTTCGGCAAAAAGGCTGGTTGCATTTTCAAATCCGTCGGTAATACTTCGTTCGCGATACGATGAGCCCAAAACTCCGGCTTTTATCTGCCCCTTGAAAACTGCATTTTCGATGGTTCTTATTCCGGCCTGAAATGCATACCCGAGGTAATCATTTACATGATCGCCCGGAATATCAATTCCCGGCCCTGCATCATGAAACATGAGTAAATAGTTATCGATAAAAAGATTTTTGTGTGCAACTTCTCCTGAAAAACCGACGATAAAATTTTCACGTTTCACATCGGTCTGGCGGCTTACCCAATCAACAAAAGCATTTTCATGGCCCCAGTCCCAGCGTACTTCGCCAAACATTCCTTCAATGTTTGGGCGATAATACAACAGCGTGTCGGTGAGCATAGCCAGCGGAAAATCGATTCTGCCGCGTCGTGGAAATGCACCAAACAGAAAGTCTTTTTGCATGTCGCTGTACTGATAATACAGGGTAAGTCTTGGTTTATGATAATCGATATCACTTCCAAATTCAAATAATTCACTTAATCCGGCACGCATGCGGTTATTGCCGGTTTTCAGTCCGATTTCGAAAGCTCCGCGGCTGCCCAAAATGGTTTGCGACATGGCTTTGTTGCTGTGCGAATATTCGCGGTTGTCGCCAATTCCTTCAAATAAAACCTTGTATTCAAAATCCTGCGATTTTGTTGCAATGGAAACAAAAAGCAGAGAGATAAAAAGCAGTCTTTTCATGCTGTTCAATTTTTCAGAAAGCGAAAGTAATAAAACCTTGTGTGATTAGGGTGAAATTAGTAGCGGGTTTTAGAAATGTAAAACTTTTTGTTGAAAATATTACAAGCTTTTTTTTGTATTTTTGTTTGAAAGTGCTGGATTAAAGTTATGGAGAATAATATTTTAAACAGGATTACAATAAATCCGGAAATTTGTCATGGTAAGCCAACGATAAGAAATACACGACATCTTGTCGAGGGTATACTGGAGTATTTAGCCGGAGGAGATACCACAGAGGATATTTTAATTCAATTTCCTGATTTGGAAAAAGAAGATATTCTAGCATGTCTTGCGTTTTGAAACAAAATTCCTTCATGATATTTGAAAAGTGCTGGATTAGACTAAAATATTGTTCTACTTTTCTTAATAAAGATCATATTCGAATAAGAAAAATGCAGTAGGGAATCAAGGATTACAACATACCACAACAATAAGATATTTCGGTGCGCTGCACCTTGCTTTTGATTTCACAATCTGAATCTACAAATATTCCGGTGCGTTGCACCTTTGACAAAATTAAATTAGATACCACTAGTCACACAACACATAATTGTCTCTTCTCGGGTTAACGTACAAAACCGGAATTTCACCGGCCAGTTTAATGATTTTTCGCTCGGGTAAACCAATCAGGTAATCCAGCGGCGTGATTGCTGAACTTCCCAAAATCACAAAAAGGTTGCTTCCTGATGATTGGGCGAATTCCATTGCTTCAAATGCATTTCGCCAACTCGATTTTTGACCCTTGTAAATTTTATGGCTGATGTTGAATTTCTGGAAAAGCTTTTTGGTAAGCACTACATTTTTTGCCACTTCCTTTTCATTCTGTTTATTTTTTTCATTGGCGGCGACCACCACAGTTTCTGAATCGTTGAACCGTCCGAAATAAGTGGTCCAGAGCGCGCTGTCACTTGTGGCCTTGCGCAAATCAACCGGTAAAACAATTTTGCTGAAATCAGACAATCCGGCGGCATCATTAACGAATAAAAACGGAACAGGTGTTTCAGCAATGGCTTTCGAATAGGTTTTAAACTCCGATGTAGGTGCAATGAATAAAATTCCTTCATAATCGTCAGCCAAAAGGTCGGGCAGATTTGAAAGACGGGAAGAAGTCAGCAACACCGAAGTTTTTAAAGCCGGAAATTCCTTTTTAACCGGGACAAGATAATTTTGAAGAATTGATTTGTAGTGGTTAAGTTTATTTTTCTCCTTTTTTGTTGAATTGTAAACAAGACACAACTCTTTTTTAAAAACTGAAGCAATTTTTATTCCGGTTAGAATCAGGTTTTTATCTGTGGAGTTAAGAGTGGTTAAAACAACAACTTTCTGTTCACTTGTTTGGCTCATTTTCAAAATTTGAGTAAAAATAGAGATTTGACCTGAGCTATTAAAATTCCGGAGGTTGAAAAATATCAGGAGCAGTTGAATTTGAAATCCCTATTTTTATCCTTTCAAATTTAAATTCATGATAAACGAACAACTACTGAATCCGCGAAGTATAGCTGTAATTGGTGCGTCCAACAACATATCGAAACCCGGGGGCAAGCTGTTAAAAAATTTAATTGACAATAATTTTAAAGGAAAATTATTTGCGGTGAACCCCAAAGAGACGCAGGTACAGGGTATTCCTTCGTTTCATTCGGTTGAGGAGCTTCCGTCAACCGATTTAGCTGTTCTTGCAATTCCGGCAAAATTCTGCCTTCAAACGGTAAGAATTCTTACCGAACAAAATGATACAAGGGCATTCATTATTATTTCTGCAGGTTTTGGTGAAATGAACAAGGAAGGCAGTCAGATTGAAAAGAAGATTTCGGAAATTATTACGCAGGTCAGGGGTTGTTTAATTGGCCCCAACTGCATTGGGGTGATGACGCCAAATCACACAAGTGTTTTCACAACTCCCATTCCAAAATTAACACCAAAAGGATGTGATTTTATTTCCGGCTCAGGCGCCACGGCAGTATTCATCATCGAATCAGGAATACCCAAAGGACTTCGGTTTGCCAATGTTTTTTCAGTGGGAAACAGTGCCCAGACCGGTGTTGAAGACGTGCTGAAATATCTTGATGAGAATTATACTGAAGGTGTTAGTTCGAAAGTAAAGTTGCTGTACATCGAAAATATTGATAATCCTGACAAATTATTGCAGCATGCTGCTTCGCTTATCCGGAAGGGATGTAAAATTGCAGCAATAAAAGCCGGAAGTTCTTCTGCCGGCAGCCGTGCTGCATCATCGCATACAGGAGCACTCACCAGTTCTGATGCTGCAGTGGATGCATTATTTCGCAAAGCGGGAATTGTCCGTTGCTACGGGCGCGAGGAGCTGACAACGGTTGCGGGTATATTTATGTGCAAAGAGTTGAAGGGAAAAAAACTGGCAATCATTACTCATGCCGGCGGCCCCGGAGTAATGCTCACAGATGCGCTGGAAGATGGTGGCCTGAAGATACCGCAAATTGAAGATTCTGAAGCAAAGCAGGCGTTGAAGGACAAATTATTTCCCGGTTCGTCAGTCGAAAATCCTATTGATTTTTTAGCCACAGGAACTGCGGCACAATTGGGCGAAATTGTAGATGCATGTGAAAATGATTTCGATGTGGATGGCATGGCTGTGATTTTCGGTAGTCCCGGACTTTTTCCTATCCGGGATGTCTATGATGTACTCGACAAAAAGATGCAGGTTTGTCAAAAGCCGGTTTATCCTATTTTGCCGTCAATAATAAATGTAAAGGAAGATGTTTCGCATTTTTTGTCCCACGGGAATGTAAATTTTCCGGATGAAGTTTTGCTGGGGCGTGCGCTCACCAAAGTTATGAATACCCCGTCGCCCGCTGAAAATGATGTTTATTTTGATAAGGCGGACATTGAAAATATCCGTGGAATCATCAGTAAAACCAAAAATGGATATCAGCCGCCTGAAATAATTCACGAGCTGTTCGATGCAGCCGGTATTCCGCGTGTTAAGGAAATCGTAGTCCGGACAGAATCGGAAGCTGTACTTGCAGCGCTGAAAATTGGATTTCCTGTGGTCATGAAAGTGGTAGGGCCACTTCATAAAACGGAGGTGGGGGGCGTAATTTTAAATATCAGGAATGTAACTGAAGTGCGAAAGGAATTTCACTACCTGAATGGGATTGAAGGTGCTGAAAGTGTACTGATTGCACAAATGGCTTCCGGAACTGAGCTTTTTCTCGGTGCAAAATACGAACAGAAATTTGGTCATATTGTTTTATGTGGTATGGGAGGCATTTATGTGGAAGTATTGAAAGATGTTTCATCAGGACTTGCACCATTGTCGTATGATGAAGCCAAATCAATGATAAAGCAGTTAAAATCATACAAGATTCTGAAAGGATACCGCAAGCAACAGGGAGTGAATATTGCTAAATTTACCGAAATTCTTGTGCGGTTATCTAACCTTTTGCGTTTTGCTGCCGAAATAAAAGAGATGGATGTGAATCCCTTGCTGGGAAACGTAAAGGAAATTCTTGCAGTAGATGCGCGGGTGAGGGTGGAGAAGTGAACAGTGATCAGTGAACAGTGATCAATCTCAGTCTCAGTCAGTTTTTCACCTGAAGACAGCAGTTAACCTGGTGAATATTAATAAAAGAAATAATATATACCATGAATGAACAGCAAAATAAATTCTATTCTTCGATTTCAGGATTTTATTCCGATATATTTCCTTATAAACATGTACAATTGCAATTCATAAAGGAGAAGGTTGGTGATTTAACCAACAAAGAAATTCTGGATATTGGTTGTGCTACCGGCGAACTTGCATTTCATCTTGCAAAAGAAGGAGCGAAAGTCACCGGAATCGATCTGAATGAAGATTTGCTGAAACAGGCTAAATCTCAAAAACATCATGAAAACCTGTACTTTCAGAAAGGCGATATGCTGGAACTTGAAAAGAAATTCAGTGACAAACGTTTTGACACAGTGCTTTGTTTCGGAAATACTTTAGTGCATTTAACTGACAAAACTCAGGTGCTTAAAATGCTGCATGGTGTTTGCAATGTTTTAAAACCAAAGGGAAAATTCCTGATGCAGATTCTTAATTACGATTATATTCTGGATGAAAAAGTTTCTGAATTGCCGTTGATTGAAACTGACAACATAAAGTTTGTCCGCAGATACAAATTTGAAGAAAATAATAATCACATTTTATTTCAAACTGATTTACACCTGAAGAACAAGAATGAATCTGTTTCAAACGAAACAACTCTGCTCGCTTTAAGAAGCAGTGATTTACTTGATTTGTTGCATCAGGCAGGTTTGAAAAATATTCAGTTGTTTTCAAGTTTTAAAGCAGAAGAATTCGGTGGAAAACATTTGCCGCTGGTAATAAGCGCAGACAATTAGAAAATTTTTGTATCGTATAAAAACTTTTAGAAGCAACTTCGCCTGTGATTTCACAGTAATTTCTTTAATTTAGCGATTGATGTGAATTTAAAAACTACTTCCAGCTAAAATATGAAGAGAACAGCATTTAAAATGCACCTCAATCCGGGAATGAAGGAGGAATATAAAAAGCGGCACGATGAAATCTGGCCGGAGCTAAAACAACTGCTGAAGAATGCAGGTATCTGCGAATATTCTATTTTTCTGGATGAAGAAACAAATACATTGTTTGCATTTCAAAAAACGAGTGGCGGGAGCGGTTCGCAGGATTTGGGACAACAGGAAATTGTAAGGAAATGGTGGGATTCTATGGCCGCCATTATGAAAACAAATCCTGATAATTCGCCGGTTACCATCCAATTGGAAGAAGTTTTTTATATGGAATAAACCAACATAAACTAATAAAAATGGAGAAAAGAATTTTCTGGGTGAGGTTTGTCACTATCGTATTTTTATTCAGCGGTTACAATGTAACTGCTGCTATTCAAACGGACGTACAGGATTTGATTTGTGAATACCGTATCAATCCCGTGGGTATTGATGTTCAGCAACCGCGTTTAAGCTGGAAAATAATTTCTGATAAGGAAAATCTGATGCAATCGGCATATGAAATACGTTCAGCTGATTCTCCCTCCGGATTAAGTAAAAAAAGCAGGCAAATCTGGAGTACCGGAAAAGTAAACAGTGATCAGTCGGTAAATGTAGTATATGAAGGTCCGGAACTTGAATCAATGCAGCGGATTTACTGGCAGGTACGGGTTTGGGATAACGAAGGGAAGGTAACTAAATGGAGCGAACCTGCATATTTTGAAACAGGTATTCTAAAACCTGAACTCTGGACAGCCACCTGGATTACCTTAAAAAATGAACCACCTGCAAACGGGGGATCGTTGCCGGCACATTATTACCGGAATGAATTTTCAACATCGAAGAAAATTGAATCGGCCAGAATATATGTTACATCCCATGGTCTTTACCAGTTGTTTTTGAATGGCAAAAAAGTGGGTGATGAGCTTTTTACTCCCGGCTGGACAAGCTACAATAAACGGTTGCAGTATCAAACCTATGACGTCACCGATATGCTTCAACAAGAAAATGCTATCGGAGCTGTACTTGGCGATGGCTGGTACCGCGGAAATATCGGCTGGCAGGATCAGGATGGTTACTACGGAAAAAAACTGGCGCTTTTGCTGCAATTAAAAATCGACTATACCGATGGCACAAGCGAAACAGTTACAAGCAGTCCCGGCTGGAAAGTTTCAAACGGGCCAATCATAGAATCGGATATATACAACGGCGAAATTTATGATGCCAATGTTGAAATGGAAGGTTGGAAAACAACAGGTTTTAACGACAGCAACTGGGAAAATGCTGTAGCTGCAGACCATCCCAAAGATATACTCATTGCTCCGCAGGGCGTGCCTGTTAAAGCCATTGAAGAAATTACCCCTGTTGAATTGATTACCACTCCCAAAGGGGAAGTCGTTTTTGATATGGGACAAAACATGGTTGGCTGGGTACGAATGAGAGTTCAGGGTGAAAAAGGGGATACGGTAAAATTGAAATTTGCTGAGGTACTTGACAAAGAAGGAAACTTTTACATCGACAATTTACGTTCGGCAAAAGCAACGGATACTTATATAATGAGCGGTGATGGCGAAGAAGTGTATGAGCCTGCTTTTACTTTCCATGGTTTCAGGTATGTTCAGTTAATAAATTATCCCGGCAAACCACAGCCGGAAGATATTACCGGTGTTGTCATTCATTCCGATATGAAACCTACCGGAAGCTTTGCATGTTCCGATTCGCTGATAAACCAATTGCAGCACAACATTCAGTGGGGGCAGAAAGGGAATTTTCTTGATGTGCCAACCGATTGTCCTCAACGTGATGAACGCCTGGGCTGGACAGGTGATGCACAGGTTTTCAGTATGACAGCTGCCTATAATTTTGATGTGGCTGCATTTTATACAAAATGGCTTGGCGATGTTGCAGCCGACCAGCTGGAAAATGGTGTGGTGCCACATGTTATTCCGGATGTATTGAAAGGTGGCGGTGGTTCTACTGCATGGGCCGATGCTTCCATCATTGTTCCCTGGACAAATTATCTTGCATATGGCGATCGGCGGATTCTGGACGTTCAGTATCCGAGTATGAAAAAATGGGTGGAATATATGCACAGCAGGGCAGGAGATGATTTGCTGTGGACAGGTGATCAGCACTTTGGCGATTGGCTTGCATTTGCAACAACACGTTCAGATTATCCCGGGGCAACAACCGAAAAGGACCTGATTGCAACAGCTTATTTTGCGTATTCAAGCAGATTGTTATCGAAAATTGCAGGAATTCTTGGAAATGATCAGGATGCAAAAGCATATGCGCAGCTTTCAAAAAATATTAAAAAGGCATTTATAAATGAATTTGTAACTCCTGCCGGAAGGTTGGTTTCCCATACACAGACAGCCTACTCCCTGGCGTTGGCATTCGATTTATTACCGGAAGATTTAATTCCGAAAGCTGCAGAATATCTTGCAGAAGATGTTAAAAAAATGGGGCACCTTACCACAGGATTTGTTGGAACCCCCCTGCTTTGTCAAACGTTATCCGAACACGGATACGAAGATCTGTCATTTATGTTGCTGAACAGGAAGGAATATCCGTCATGGCTGTATCCGGTAACGCAGGGTGCAACGACCATCTGGGAGCGTTGGGATGGACAGAAACCCGACGGAACTTTCCAAAGTGTTGGCATGAATAGTTTTAATCATTATGCATACGGAGCAATCGGGGAGTGGTTGTACAATTATGTTGCAGGAATTCAGATTGACATTGACAATCCGGGTTACAAACATTTTATACTGGCACCTCATCCGGGAGGCGGATTAGCCTTCGCCAGGGCAACTTATAAATCGATCTACGGTGAAATAACTTCTGACTGGAAAATAGAAAATAATACGTTGACATATGATATCGATATTCCGGCAAATACTTCGGCAACTGTGCTGCTTCCGGATGCGAAAATGGATAAGGTGCTGATGAATAATAGCTCACTGAACGAAAATAATGCAGAACAGGTAAACAATGGAGTGCAGTTAAAAATGGGATCGGGTCGTTATCATTTTAGTTATTCAATGTAACCTTATTCAATTTTTTATGAACAAAGAAAGAATAGAAAAAGCCTGGCAACTGGCAAAAGAAGAATATGCCGATATGGGAGTTGATGCAGATAAAGCACTGGCAAAAATGAATCAAGTGATTATAAGCCTGCACTGCTGGCAAACCGACGATGTTGGAGGTTTTGAAACTCCTGATGCAAAATTGGGCGGCGGAGGTATTCAGGCCACCGGAAATTATCCGGGTAAAGCTGTTACTATAGAACAAATGCGGAACGATTTGGAGAAGGTGATGCAGCTTTTGCCAGGAAAACAGCGGCTGAATTTACACGCGAGTTATGGCGAATTTGGTGGAAAATATGTGGATCGGAATGAAATAGAAGTGAAGCATTTTCAGGGATGGATTGACTGGGCCAAAGCACAGGGAATCGGGCTGGATTTTAATGGAACTTATTTTTCACATCCAAAGGCTGATGACGGTTTTACTCTTTCCTCAAAAGATGAAGGAATCCGCCGGTTTTGGGTGGAACATATGAAACGCTGTCGCGAAATTGGGGCTGAAATGGGCAGACAGCTTGAAAGTCCTTGCGTCCATAATACATGGATTCCTGATGGAATGAAAGATGTTCCGGTAGATAGAAACGGATATCGGACATTGTTGAAAAAATCGTTGGATGAAGGTTTTGTTAAGCAATTTCCAAAAGAATTTCTCAAAGATGCAGTGGAAAGTAAATTGTTTGGCATCGGTGCCGAATCTATGACCGTTGGTTCGCATGATTTTTACCTCGGCTATGCCATCAAAAACAATAAATTAATTTGCCTTGATAATGGACATTTTCATCCAACCGAACAGGTTGGCGATAAAATTTCTGCCTGCCTGCAGTTTGTCGATGAAGTATTGTTGCATGTTACCCGTCCGGTGCGCTGGGATTCCGACCATGTGGTCACCTGGAATGAGGAGGTGCAACTTATCGCCTCCGAAATTGTCCGTAATGATTTTTTCAGCCGCGTAAATGTTGGTCTTGATTTTTTCGATGCTTCAATTAACCGTATTGGAGCTTACGTGGTTGGCACCCGCGCGGCACAAAAAGCTTTTTTGTATGCTTTGCTTGAACCTGCTCAGCAACTTGTTAAACTGGAAGAGGCAGGCAGCTATTTCGAACGGCTGGCTTTGCTGGAAGAGCTGAAATCAAAACCTTTTGGTGCTGTTTGGGATTATTACTGCATGACGAATGATGTTCCGGCCGGTGAGAAGTATATCATCGAAGTTCAGCAATATGAAAAGGATGTGCTCAGTAAAAGGTAAAATGTTTTTCCTGCAGAAGGTATTTCAGAAGAAGGTTCTGTAACTTTAATAATTTAACATTATGCAATCTGACAGACGTAATTTTATAAAACAAACACTGGCTTCGGCAACTGCAATGTCATTGCCCGCCGGTTTATTTGCGCACGACCTTCATTCGACTCATCGTCCTGATGAAATTGTTGTGCCATCCGGCAAACCATCCGCGCCAGAAAATTCCATCCGGTTTTCCGTTATCGGCCTTAATCACGGGCACATTTACGGAATGGTGGATTCACTGATTAAGGGTGGCGGTGAACTTATCGCTGTTTATTCACGCGAGCCGGAATTGTTGCCCGGTTTTACGCGCCGCTATCCAAAAGCAAAAGTTGCAAAAAGTGAAGATGAAATCCTAAATGATGATTCCATTCAGCTGGTTGCCAGTGCCGGAATTCCGGTTGAACGTGCACCGCTTGGCATTCGTGTAATGAAAATCGGAAAGGATTATATGACAGATAAACCCGGCATTGTAACTTTTGAGCAGTTTAAAGAGGTAAAAAGGGTACAGAAGGAAACCAAACGGATTTATTCAATTGTGTACAGCGAACGCTTAAGTAATCCTGCCTCGGTGCAGGCAGGCAAATTGGTTGCATCGGGAGCAATTGGTAAAGTGGTACAAACAGTCGGACTTGGTCCTCACCGGATGCGACCGAAATCCCGACCCGACTGGTTTTTCGATCCGGATAAAGCCGGTGGTATTTTGTGTGATATTGGTTCACATCAATGTGACCAGTTTCTGTTTTATACAGGTTCAAAGCAGGCGGAAGTTGCTTTTTCGCAGGTTGGAAATTTCAATATTCCCGATTATCCGCGATATATGGATTTTGGGGATATGAGCGTGCGAAGTCCGCATGCCACAGGCTATATCCGTATTGATTGGTTTACGCCGGAAGGACTTGCAACATGGGGCGATGGCCGCACTTTCATTCTTGGAACCGATGGCTACATCGAAATGAGGAAATACATAGATATTGCTGGTCGTTCAGGAGAAAATCACCTGTTTCTGGTGAATCAGAAGGAAACTAAATATTTTGATTGTTCACAGGTTTATATGCCTTACGGCGAACAACTGGTGAATGACGTGGTCAACCGAACAGAAACTGCCATGACACAGGATCATTGCTTTTTGGCTACCGAACTTGCACTTACTGCTCAAAAGATGGCGTATCAGTTGAATGTATAAATGGTTTGGGTTACATAGTTTCCAACAAAGTTTTGTCTTATTTACAATGGAAGCCGAATTTTTAAAGTCCGGCATTTCTTGGAAACTAAAATCCAATTTAACAAATTATGCAGGTTAACAATTGAAATGTAAATTGGAGGATTTCGAATTATTTCTCAAGCATTTTATCAAATTCAGCAGGTGTTAGTATCCGGGCTGTTTTGAATGGATTATGTTCCAATAAATCTTTATCACCGGTAACCAGATAATCAGCTTTGGAAAAATCAATTAAATCCAGTAAAAAATTATCTTTTGGATCCCTGTTAATGAAATGGGTATGCTTGATTTCAACTGTAATAGCTACTGCTTTTAAAAGTTCAATTAATTCTTTGACACTTTTCTCGGGGAAGTACTTTTTGATTTTCTTTCTTTGAGTAACTTTTAACAATTCAAGAAGAAGTTGATTTGTTGTAACAATTGTTATTTGACCGTCGGAAATGTATTGATTAATTTTTTTTAAACGCTTTCCTATCAGAAAACTAATCCAAACATTTGTATCAAATATGACTTTAATGTTTTTGTTTGTCATAGATTTCCTGTCTTACACTTTCAACCTCTTCGTTTATCGTAGTTAAACTTAATTCGTTGGTTTTGAAAGTTTTTAAAAGTTCTGATAATTTTGAACCAACAACTTCTTTTTCTAATTCTTTGGACAATCTTATTTTCTGTTGTTTTGGCAACTGCTTAACCAACGACAGTATTTGATCGAATGTAATATCTATTTGTAATGCGGTTTTCATTTTTTATTATTTTATTCGAAATTACTAATTTTTTTCAAGGTGTTATCCACCTGTTAATAGATTTTGTTTGGTTTATTTATTTGCAGACCGCATGTTTAGTTTATTCCGGAGCAAAATAAAGAGACTCTTTTTTATGCAGTGAAGGAATTTTTTTCATTATAATTTTCAATTTGTAATCGTTGCTTTTGTTAGATGAATTAAACATCACATTACCTAGATTTTTACACGCTTTTTCCGATATTGCTTCCACCACACAATTACTCCGCTTAACAGCACCATCAGCAAACAAATTCCAGCCAGGGGCACATACAAAATATAAAACGGGCCAAGAATATTTTCAAATATTCTTCCGGTATGGATTTCAAGTGCAGTATTCCAGAGTGACATCGGGGATTTTTGTAACACTTCTTCCGGCATTTGCGGAAATGATAATGTTTCCCCGAGGGATGTCAGTTTCAGGGCTCCACTATTGTAATCAAACCAGTATGCACCATGATTGGATTCAACCAGTCCGGCAACCATGTGATCGGAAATGGGTTTTGTCATTCCTGTTGGCGGCACATATGGGTTTCGGCTAAAAAAATCATGTACTGTTCCGGTATTAATATTCCAGATAAACATTCCGCTGAATGATCCGACAAGGTAACTGCTGTTTCCAATTGGTTTAAAAACATTGCAACCCATAATACTAACAGGAGGTTGCGACAAAAATGGTTGTAAGGGTTTGGAGAAATATTCATCCGAAAAGTAAAAACCTTCAGATGTGGAAAAGATATACACCTGGTTTTGTTCATCCCAATGCACGCGGCGGAGTTTGTCGAACCATGGGTTAGGATTGTCGAGGTGGGTGCCCGGAATAATACCTACCTGTTTGTTGGCAATGGCAATTAAAAGCGGTGGGCGCAAATGCATTCCCGAAAATGTATTTATCAGGAGGAAAAGCGCGAAAATATATCCCACAACATTGTGCCAGCGTAAATTCTTTTTTGTCAGACCGGCGAGTGGTTTCACCGGTTTTTGCTTTCTTTTTCTTCTCTTTATCATTTTTGGGAAAAAGAAATGGAGTAGCCCTGTAACCGAAAGGAAAATGGTAACAAGTCCAAGCAGGTCGACAATTAATTTTCCGGGCAACCCCCATAATTCACCGCTGTGTAACTCCCAGAAAGTATCGAATAATCCGGTTTTCCTGACATAACCCAATGGTTCAGGAAGCTGATACTTTTTAAAATTTATACCGTCGGCACTTTTCAGCAGGTAATGCCTTGAAAGTACCAGCAGTGTATCGTTTTTCAAAGCTATATCTGCAATGCGTTCTTTCTGAAGATTTATATCTGTTTTGCTCCACTCTCCTGAACTCACCGGTCGTTTAAACAACCCTAAATGTGTTCCGGCAAATAATACATTTTTATATTTTACTATCGAATAAACTTTCCGGTTGTCGATTCCTTTTGGAAATCCAGCATTATAATCTTCAAACTGGTCGAACCGTCCATTGGTTTTCCAAATGCCGATGTTCCCGTAAATTAAAAAAGAATCAGGGGCAATTTTTTCAGAACCTCTCACAGCCGCCAGATTCCAGTTTTGATACCGGTAACTGTGAGGCAGAACTTTTCGTGAAACATCAACCGGTGCAAACAATTGCCGGTGGTTCATAATTATACCTGAAAACGCAAATAGAATGGCAAAAAAAGCGATAATGATGGCCGGCCACTTATGTAGTTTTTTAAAAAGTTTCAGTGTTCTTTTCTTACCCATGGTATTATGCAACTCAATCCGATATTAAAAATTCAGGATGTAAAAGTGCAATTTCTTTCTGCTCAAAATTGTAACAGTTGTTACTTTTTTTTGATTTGAAATCACTTTATTTAAAATGAGAATAAATTAGAAAACATGTTTTTCAGCTATAAAGAGTAGGCTGCAAATCAGTTGAATTGTTATTAATTTTATTGTGTCATTCTAAATCTGCAATTAACAAAAGTTTTAAAAGAATCATAAAATCCAACTGCCTGCTATGAAAAAAATATTCTTCTTACTCTTTGTTGTTTTATCTTTAACCTCTTATTCCCAGGGAATATTTACTTCGCTAAACATGAAAATGGAGTTTTCAGGTTTTGTTCGTAATGATTTCATTTTCGATACCCGCGAGAATGTTGATGCCTGCGACCATTTGCTTGAAATCTTCCCGCAACGGCCTGTTTATGATGCAAATGGCGAGGATATCATGGCACACCCCAGCGCCCAGTTTCTGAATACTTTTACCCGTTTTGGTACCCGGTTTTCGGGACTTGAAATAGGTAAAGCAAAAATTAGTGCTTATGTAGAGGTGGATTTTACCGGGGGAACTGCCACCAATAGTCTGCGATTCAGGCATGCCTACACACAGTTTGTCTGGCCAAAATCGAAATTATTGTTTGGCCGTGCCTGGCATCCCACTTTCATTGAAAAGGTTTATCCTTCTACTTTAAATGAAAATACAGGTGTACCATTCCAGGTGTTTAACAGAAGTCCGCAGCTACGGTTTACTTATCAATTGAGTCATAATCTCGATTTTATTGCAGGGGCAGTTTATCAGTTTAAATACACCAACACCGGCCCTGAAGGTAAATCTTATCATTACCAGCGCAATGCTGTAGTGCCGAATTTGCACGCGCAGTTGCAGTTTTACAATTCAAACTGGGTATTGGGAATTGCTTATGACTGGAAGTCAATTCAGCCGCGAATTTTTACAACCGGAACTGAAGGTGTATTTAAAACTTCAGAAAAGCTGAATACAATGGCGGCACTGGCTTACCTGAAATTCACAAAAGAAAAGTTTGAATTCAAGGCAAAAACAATGTATGGTCAAAATGTTTGCGAAAGTTTGCTACCCAGTGGTTATGCAGTAGTTTCGGTTGATGCTTTAACAGGTGCCGAAACCTATACCTCATTTAATCACATTTACAACTGGGTAAATATTCTGTATGGTAAAACCTGGAGATTTGGATTGTTTGCAGGATACCTTAAAAATTTTGGAACATCGGAAAACATTATTGGTCCGATTTACGGTTTTGCCACTGATGCCGATTGGATGACCAAAATATCGCCGCAGTTGATTTATTCCGTCAAAAATTTTATGATTGGATGCGAACTAAGCCTTACAACTGTGGCATATGGAATAAATGAAAATAACAACAAAGGGAAAGTCAATACCGATAAAAGTTTGTTCGATGGAAAAGGGATGACAGCTACAAATTTTAGAAATATGCTGTCTGTTGCCTATAATTTCTAATTTTTCCTTTTATTTTTGTTGAAATTTATTAAAAAGCAGCTTTAAACAAGTTGCTTCTTTTTTTAAAATCATAAACAATGGCCTTTGAAGTTTCTGTGTTTCTTGAAAATAAAATTGCTCATTTCGAGGGAATTACCAATATTTTGAAAGCGGAGAAAATTAACATTCGTTCGCTTACATTAAACAACATCCTTCACGGGTGGGGAGTATTAAATCTGCTGGTAGATCAGCCTGAAAAGGCATACAAAGTTTTGTCCGAAAAAGGAAATTCAGTTTCCCTGCGTGAAGTAATTGCACTCGAAATGAAAGACGAAGCCGGTGGCCTTGATGAAGTGCTTATGAAAATTGCACGCACAGGAATTCATATCGAAAATGCATACAGCCGGCTTATATCGGAGAAAAATATGGCTATACTTATTTTGGATGTTCCTGATGTAATTAATGCAAAAGCAAAATTGAGAGGTATTGGAATTGCAATTCTCGAAGATCATGTGGTTTACGGCAAATAGAAGTTATAAATTGATATAGATGATTTGGAACGAAAAAATTGAGTGTGCATCGCGGGATGAAATGAATGCAATTCAAAGTGAACGGCTGATAAAAACTGTTCAGCGGATTTACCACAATATACCCAGCTATCGTGCAAAAATGCAGGAGGCAGGACTTCTACCCGGCGATATAAAATCCATCGGGGACTTGTCAAAACTTCCTTTTACAAATAAAAGTGATTTGCGCGATAACTATCCCTTCGGAATGTTTACTGTGCCGATGAGCGAAATTGTACGGGTTCATGCAAGTTCGGGAACTACCGGAAAACCAACTGTAGTAGGGTATACACGCAATGATTTGCAAATGTGGGCTGAAGTTGTTACACGCACCCTGGTAATGGCAGGTGTTCACCGGAATGATATCGTTCAGGTAGCTTATGGTTACGGATTGTTTACAGGCGGTTTGGGAATGCATTATGGAACAGAAAATCTTGGTGCAACTGTAATTCCAATTTCGGGAGGAAATACAAAAAAGCAAATTCAACTGATGCAGGATTTCGGAACAACTGTTATTGCCTGTACACCTTCATATGCACTATTTCTTGCTGAGGTGATGAAGGAAATGGGTGTTGAGCCTGAGTCGCTAAAAATACGGGTTGGAATTTTTGGCGCCGAACCATGGAGTGAAAACATGCGGAAGGAAATTGAAGCGAAACTTAAATTAAAAGCCATCGATATTTATGGATTGAGCGAGGTGATAGGGCCGGGTGTTTCCTGCGAATGCGGATTCCAGGCTGGAATGCATGTGAATGAAGATCACTTTATCCCTGAAATTATTAATCCGGATACACTTAAACCGGTTCCGGCGGGCAAAATAGGGGAACTTGTTTTTACAACTGTTACAAAAGAAGGAATTCCAATAATCCGCTACCGTACACGCGATTTAACCCGTTTAAACTATGATAAATGTGCCTGCGGAAGAACATTGGTACGCATGGAAAAATGCATGGGCCGTTCAGACGATATGCTGATTATAAGGGGTGTAAATGTATTTCCGTCGCAAATAGAAAGTGTATTGCTCGATATGAGCGAAACCGAACCGCATTATTTACTTAAAATTGAAAGGGAAGGTTCTCTTGATATTTTAGAGTTACTGGTGGAAGTACAGGAACAGTTTTTCTCCGACGAAATTCGTGAACTGGAAGCCTTGCGCAAAAAAATAACAAATAATATTCAGAGTACACTGGGCATTTCGGTAAATGTGAAACTGGTGGAACCAAAGACTATTGAACGTACCGAAGGCAAGGCAAAGCGTGTTATTGATAACAGAAAAATCTAAAAACGATGATAACAAAACAAGTATCAGTTTTTCTTGAAAATAAATCGGGACGATTAAATGAGGTTGCCCGGATTTTAGGAGAATCGGGAATTAACATATCAGCTTTTACAGTGGCCGATTCATCCGATTTTGGTGTGTTGCGATTAATTGTTTCTGAACCCGATAAAACAGTAAGAATTTTAAAAGACAACCATTTTTCGGTGCGCACTACCGATGTTGTTTTGGTAAACAGCCCAAACCGCCCTGGTGCTTTGTCCAAAATGCTGAAAATTCTTAATTCTGAAGAAGTTTTTATCGAATACTTATACGCTTTTTCAATGAATGACAACACTGCTGTTATTGTTATCCGACCGACAGATGTGGCGCGTTGTGCAGAGAAACTGGAAGTGCATAAAAATGAGTTAACCGGCAACGACAGCCATTATGAACTCTGAAAATTAAATTTAGTTGCCTGCCGGAAAAGCTTTTCCTGAATGTAATCTCATAATTTGTATATTTGAATTTATTTAATTTTTTACTTAATGAAGCGTATAGCTGTACAGGGAATCATAGGATCTTTTCATGAAGATGCTGCAGTAAGGTATTTTGATGAAGAAATTGAAGTTGTGGAATGCAAATCGTTCACAAGTGTGTGTGAATTAATTGATGCTGATAAAGTAGATTATGCAGTGATGGCCATAGAAAATTCCATCGCCGGAAGTTTGCTTAAAAATTACCAGCTGATTCGCGATTACCATCTCCGGATAATTGGTGAAATTTACCTGCATATTCAGTTGAATCTGATGGTGGTTCCCGGTGTAAAAGCAGATGATATTACTGATATTTATTCACATCCGGTTGCGTTGCAGCAGTGTGTGGAATATATAGAAAAGTATTATCCCAATACTGATTTGCATGAAGGAATGGATACTGCGGCTGCAGCAAAATTGATTTCAGATGAAAAGTTAAAAAATGCAGCGGCTATCGGAAATCTTCGTTCGGCAGAATTATACGGACTTGAAATTCTTGAAACCGGGATTGAAACCAACAAGAAAAATTATACCCGCTTTTTAATTCTTTCCAAACATGGTAATCCAACTGAAGGCACAAATAAAGCATCCATATGTTTCGAAGTAGGCCATTTTTATGGTGCGTTGGCGCGGGTACTGGATATCTTTGCTGAAAATAAAATTAACCTGAACAAAATACAATCGGTTCCGATACTGGGCAAACCGAATGAATACACTATCCATGTTGATGTGGAATGGGAAGAGCCAAAGAATTACGATCGTGCCATTCATCAGGCATTAAAAAATGTATCGAGTCTTGCAATTTTGGGTGAATATGTAAAAGGTGAATTAAAAATACAAAATCAATAATCAGATAAAAAGTAAACATTATGAGTAAAATCGCCATATTTTTTGGTCCGCTGGGCGGAGCTGTTAATCGGGTAGCAGATAAAGTGCGAGATGCCATTGGAGAAGATAAGGTGGAAATGGTGCCTGTGAAAACAGCCACTGCTGCCGATATGGATAAGTACGATAAAATAATTTTTGGTATCTCTACTGTTGGAAGCGAAACATGGCATGCCACTTATTCCAATCCTGATTGGGGAAAATTTCTTCCCGAAATCAGCAAAACAAGGTATGAAGGAAAGACCATTGCCATTTTTGGTTTAGGTGATCACATCACTTACGCCCGCACTTTTGTCGATCATATTGGTTTGCTTGCCCGCGATCTGAAGAAAAATGGGGCAACACTGGTGGGTAAAGTTCCTGCCGAAGTTTATGAATTTGATGATTCAAAAGCAATTGAAGATGGCAAATTTATGGGACTTCCGGTTGATGAAGATTTCGAACCTGAACTGACGGATGAACGGGTAAATAGCTGGGTGGAGCAAATTCGTCCGGAATTTGGTTTCTGACTTTGGATTTTCATTTTACATGTTCCAGATTGTTGTAATCACATCAGTCAAATTGCTGATGTTGGATTACTTTAACCTTTACCGCTATGAAAAATTCTCCTTTCGATAAAAATATTATTGATCAAAAAATTAAAGAGCTTCGCATTCCCGATATTGGGAAGGCTTCTATCCGCGAAATCGTGGCGCTGGTGAATTTAGTTGAAGAAGAAACAGGTTCAAAATTCATTCGCATGGAAATGGGGGTGCCTGGATTACCGCCGGCAAAAATAGGTGTTGATGCAGAAATTGAAGCGTTGAAAAGAGGTGTGGCAGCCATTTATCCAATGGTTGACGGAATTAAACCATTGAAAGACGAAGCATCAAAGTTTATTAAGAATTTCCTCGATATTAATGTTTCTCCAAAAAGTTGTGTGCCAACAGTTGGTTCCATGCAGGGAACCTATTCAGCATTTTTGGCTGCCGGCAACATCGACAAAAAGAAAGATACAGCCCTGTTCATCGATCCCGGTTTTCCGGTGCAAAAGCAGCAAATGATGGTGCTCGGATTGAAATATGAAACCTTCGATGTATTTAATTTCAGGGGAGAGAAGTTGAAGGAAAAGCTGGAGGGATTTCTTGCAAAAGGAAACATAAATTCTGTCATTTATTCAAATCCGAATAATCCGGGCTGGATTTGTTTTACCGAACAGGAACTTGAAATAATTGGTGAACTGGCCAACAAACACGATGTTATTGTGATGGAAGATTTGGCCTATTTTGGTATGGATTTTCGCCGTAATCTTTCAAAACCCGGAGAGCCGCCATTTTTGCCAACTGTAGCAAAATATACCAATAACTTTATGTTGTTTGTTTCAAGTTCCAAGATCTTCTCCTACGCCGGTCAGCGCATCGGAATAATGGTTTTTTCTGATCAGCTTTTCAACCGCGAATATCCTGACCTGCAGCAACGATTTAAAGGAACAACATTTGGAAGTACAATCATTTTAAGAATACTGTATTCCATTTCCTCAGGAACCAGTCATTCGGCGCAATATGCACTGGCTGCTTTATTAAAAGCGGTGAATGACGAAGAGTTTGATTTTATACACGATATTAAGGAATACGGAGAGCGGGCAAAAATAATGAAGCGCCTTTTCCTTGAAAATGGATTTGATATTGTATATAAAACAGATTTGGAAGTACCCATTGCCGATGGCTTTTATTTTACCCTTTGCTATTCGGGAATGACCGGCAACGAACTGGTGGCAAACCTGCTTTATTATGGAATAAGTGCCATTGCACTTGATAACACAGGAAGTGAAGAAGAGGGAATAAGGGCATGTGTTTCATTTGTACAACGAAATCAGTTTGATGAACTGGAAAAACGGTTAAAACTGTTTCATGAGAATTTTAACAAATGAACCAAAAGATTCAGGAAAAATGAGGTATAAACAGGTGTGATAAAATGCATGCTGAAGGATTCACAAAACAATTCCTGTCTCAAATCCAGGAATCTTTAATCTTCTTATCTAAAATAGAATAATGGATAGAAACAAGGTCATATCGCGTTACAATCTTACACTTGATGTTATCGATAAACTGGACCTGCGAAATAAACCTGTCCACCTGAAAAAAGGCGATTCGTTTATCAATTACGGTGAAAAAACAAAACGAATTGGAATTTTGCTCAGCGGTTTGCTTTACGCTACTTATTTATCAGATGGCGGTAGTGAATGGATTTCACGTTTTTTTTATCCGCCTAATAATTTTATTGTCAGCAATCATGAGGGATTTTACTTTGGGAATGATTCCACCGAATCGATTCGCGCTTACGAAGATTCCGAAATTATATATATGGAAAAGGATGAATTTAAAAACCTTCTCGATACGAACAGACGTTTTGAGCGCACTGTGCGTATCCTGGCCGAAGAAAGTTATATTCAGGCCATGGAAAGAGTACATTCTTTTCAGTCGTTGAATGCCGAAGAGCGCATCCGGAAGTTTTTTGCCGAAAATCCTGAACTGGGAAAAAAACTGCAACGACAGCATATTGCTTCTTATCTCGGAATTCACCGCAACATCCTCACCCGGTTTCTTTATAAAATCTGATATTCATATTCATTCTAAAGGAATTCGCAACAATAGTTGCATTAATTTCATTTTTGAAAAAATAGTTTTGACTGATAAAAATCAAACTATTAGATAATATTGAGGTAAATCTACAATTTGACATAAAAGAATCACAATCATTTAAAGATTTAAATTGCCCCAATTTATTTATGCAGAACCTGATTTTTATGGGTTTTTTAGAAAAAACAGGATATTAATTTTATGCGAAAATTTACAATTATGGCAAAAGTAAAAGGAGCAGTTGTGGTAAATAAAGAAGGATGCAAAGGATGTGGAATTTGTGTGGAGACATGCAAAGATGAAGTTTTGGCATTGCACAGGGAAGTAAACAGCCGCGGTTATCACTATTCCTTTATGGAAAATCCGGATGCATGTATCGGATGCGCCAATTGTGGTATTGTTTGCCCGGATACCTGTCTCACCATTTACCGGGTCAAGGTGGCCTAAATAGATTCTTACTGATTCCTTATTTCTTATTCGGTGTTTTAGATTAAGGAATGAACATAAAGGAAATAACAAAATAAGGAATGTAAAATGAGAAAGGAAGAAAAGAAATGAAACAGGCAGAGCAAATCCTAAACTTTCTGATTCCTTATTTCTTATTCGGTGTTTTAGATTTTGGGGAAATAACAAAATAAGGAATAAGGAATAACAAATAAGAAACGGAAGATTTACTGATTCCTTATTTCTTATTCGGTGTTTTAGATTAAGGAATGAACATAAAGGAAATAACAAAATAAGGAATGTAAAATGAGAAAGGAAGAAAAGAAATGAAACAGGCAGAGCAAATCCTAAACTTTCTGATTCCTTATTTCTTATTCGGTGTTTTAGATTAAGGAATAAACATAAAGGAAATAACAAAATAAGGAATAAGGAATGTAAAATGAGAAAGGAAGAAAAGAAATGAAACAGGCAGAGCAAATCCTAAACTTTCTGGTTCCTTGTTTCTTATTCGATATTTTAGATTTTAAGGAAATAACAAAATAAAGAATAAGGAATAACAAATAAGAAACGGAAGATTTACTGATTCCTTATTTCTTATTCGGTGTTTTAGATTTTAAGGAAATAACAAAATAAGGAATAAGGAATAACAAAATAAGGAAATAGAAGAATTACATATAATATGACAAATTCAAAAAAGTATGACCTTGAAGATCGATTGATTGATTTTACAATTGCTTGCAGTTTTATTATTGAAAATCTTCCTGTAACTAAACTTGCAAATCATGTTGGAAATCAATTGACCCGCTCCAGTACTTCGCCTGGTTTAAATTATGGGGAAGCACAATCGGCTGAATCACCAGGTGATTTTATTCATAAATTAAAAGTTGTTTTAAAGGAACTGCGTGAAAGTAGAGTTTGTCTTAAAATTATAATTCGCAAACCTTTGCTTCCAACAGAACGGATTACACCAACATTGAATGAATGTAACGAATTGATAGCAATATTTTTGAAAAGCATCGAAACTGCAATGAAAAACAGGGATAATACATAATCAAACTTTCTTATTTTTTTATTTCTTATTCGGTGTTTTAGATTAAGGAATGAACATAAATGAAATAACAAAATAAGGAATAAGGAATGTAAAATGAGAAAGGAAGAAAAGAAATGAAACAGGCAGAGCAAATCCTAAACTTTCTGATTCCTTGTTTCTTATTCGATATTTTAGATTTTAAGAAAATAACAAATAAAGAATAAGGAATAACAAATAAGAAACGGAAGATTTACTGATTCCTTATTTCTTATTCGGTGTTTTAGATTAAGGAAATGAACAGAAATAAAGGAAATAACAAAATAAGGAATAAGGAATAACAAATAACAAATAAGTAAATAATAGTTATGGGAGAACTAAGACTAATGAAAGGGAATGAGGTACTTGCCGAAGCTGCAATCCGATGTGGATGTGACGGCTATTTTGGCTATCCCATTACACCTCAGTCGGAAGTGATGGAAACTTTAATGGCCCGGGAGCCATGGAATGAAACCGGAATGACCGTTTTGCAGGCCGAAAGCGAAGTTGCTGCAATAAATATGGTTTATGGGGCAGCCGGTTCGGGCAAAAAGGTGATGACTTCTTCTTCCAGTCCTGGAATAAGTTTAATGTCGGAAGGAATTTCTTATATCGCCGGTGCAGAGCTGCCATGTTTAATTGTTAACGTTCAGCGCGGCGGCCCCGGCCTTGGAACAATTCAGCCATCGCAGGCCGACTATTTTCAGGCAGTAAAAGGAGGAGGACACGGCGATTATAATATGATTGTGCTTGCGCCATCTTCAGTTCAGGAAATGAACGATTTCGTGGCTGTGGGCTTTGAACTCGCTTTTAAATACCGTAATCCTGCCATGATTTTAACCGATGGCGCTATCGGTCAAATGATGGAAAAAGTGGAACTTGCCGATTTTAAACCCCGCTGGACTGAAGAAGAAGTGCAGGAAAAGTGGGGAAGCTGGGCCACCAATGGTAAATCAAAATTGCGGGAACGGAATATTATTACTTCACTCGAGCTTGATTCCCTGAAAATGGAGGCAAATAATAAAAGATTTCAGCAGAAGTACAGACAGATGGAAGAGGAGGATTGCCGGTTTGAAATGATTCAATGCGATGATGCAGAATACATTCTGGTAGCTTTTGGAACTTCATCCCGTGTTTGCCAGAAAACTGTGGAAATTGCACGGGCCAAAGGATTAAAAGTTGGGCTTCTGCGGCCAATTACACTTTTCCCTTTTCCGAAGAAAATTATTGGTGAACTTGCCGAAAAAGTAAAGGGATTTTTATCGGTGGAAATGAGCAGCGGTCAAATGGTGCAGGATGTTAAACTCGCAGTTTACGAAGCAGGCAAGAATACACGTGTAGATCATTTTGGTCGTTCGGGAGGAATTATTCCTACGCCGGATGAAGTTATAGAAGCATTGGAACAAAAATTTTCATGGGAGATTGATTATGGAGTTAAAAGATATTATTAAACCGGAAAACCTCGTATACGACAAATCAAAGGTTCAGATTGATACAATCATGCATTATTGTCCGGGCTGCTCGCATGGAGTGGTTCATAAAGTAATTGCCGAACTGATTGACGAACTGGGAATCCAGGAAAAAACGATAGGTGTTGCACCGGTGGGTTGTGCTGTTTTCGCTTACAACTATATTGATGTTGACTGGCAGGAAGCAGCACATGGACGGGCACCGGCAGTAGCAACAGGAATTGCACGGCTCAATCCCGAAAAGTTTGTTTTCACTTATCAGGGTGATGGTGATCTTGCATCTATTGGATCTGCCGAGATAATGCATGCCTGCAATCGTGGTGAAAATATCCTTGTGATATTTATTAACAACGGGATTTACGGAATGACCGGTGGCCAGATGGCTCCAACTACTTTGGAAGGAATGGTGACCTCAACAACTCCAAATGGCCGGAATGTAGAACGAAATGGTTATCCGCTGAAAATTACAGAACTGATAGCCCAACTCCCCGGAACATCATATGTCACCCGGCAGGCAGTGCATAATGCGGCGGCAGTTCGTAAATGCAAACGTGCCATTAAAAAAGGCATTCAAAATGTGCTGAATAAAAAAGGGACATCCTTTGTTGAAGTAGTCTCTACCTGTAATTCGGGTTGGAAAATGACTCCTGTGGCAGCAAACAACTGGATGGAAGAAAATATGTTTCCCTATTATCCACTGGGAGATTTGAAAGATGGCGAAAAAGGGGATAACAGTTCACAAAACTAAAAAATAAAGTAATGACTGAAGAAATAATAATAGCAGGATTTGGTGGTCAGGGTGTGCTTTCCATGGGTAAAATCCTGGCATACTCAGGAATAATGGAAGACCGTGAAGTTACCTGGTTTCCGTCTTACGGGCCGGAAATGCGCGGAGGAACAGCTAATGTTACCGTAATTGTTAGCGATACACGGATTAGTTCCCCAATTCTACAGGAATTTGATACAGCAATCATCCTGAATCAGCAAAGTATGGACAAGTTTGAAAAGGCAGTGAAACCGGGCGGAACTTTACTTTACGATCCAAATGGCGTCATTAATCCGCCAAAACGGACGGATATCAGTATTTATAAAGTGGAAGGTACCCGAACAGCTGTGGAAATGGGAAATCCAAAGGTTTTTAACATGATTGTTTTTGGCAGTTACCTTAAAGTGCGTCCGATTTTATCGCTCGATAATGTAGAAAAAGGGCTTCAGAAATCGCTGCCCGAAAGATATCACAAATTAATACCACTCAACCTGGAAGCCATTAAAAAAGGACAGGAAATAGTTGAAACTGTGCAAGCTGTTTAACAGGAAAAAATAGATAAGCCAAATCAAGCTCTTCCAATACGGAGAGCTTTTTTGTTTCGTTATATTTTATCAATTTCCTTTGCCAGTGCGTAATCTTTCTCTGTTATTTTTCCCACATCATGGGTTGTTAATGTCACTTTCACTTTTTTGTATGAATGGATCAATACATCTGGATGGTGGTCAGCTTCATTTGCCAACGGAACAATTCGCTGTACAAAATCAACTGCACTTGTAAAATCATCAAATGTAAATTCCTTTACCAAATAATTATCTTCTTTTTCCCAATTCATCTTGTTGCTTTTTAAATGAATAAATAGTTGACAATAAACGCAGCTAAATTCATTAACAGCAAAACACAAGTAACTGTTTAAGAATATAAAAGCAGAACATTAAGGAGTTACCTGAAAGACGATTTTAATTGTATCCAAAATTCCTGCAGAAGCTCCATCGCTGCCGGTATTTGTTTCAATTCTTACCGAATCGGTGCCGGAATATCCGGATTCAGGTTTGTAAAAATAAATTACACTCCAGTCGGTTGAGGCATCCCTTTTTAGCTCACTTATTTCAAAATGACTGGCTTGTTCAATGATAACAGCACCTTCTTCATCTCCCGAAATATTTAAATTGAATTGGTAAGTATCGCTGTTTTTTACCTTTATTTCAGAGTGGTTGGATGGCGCAACAATTTCATCTTCACAGGAAATAGCTAATACCGATAAAATTAGTATAACCGCAATTTGGAAAAATGTTTTCATGTTACAGATTTTAAAGTGATATCTGAAAGATGAAACCTGTCTGTTAAAAGTTGCGTTTAGATTTATTTCTTCCGCCCTTTTTTTACCCAACGCATGTAAAACACAAAAATGATAACTAAAACAATTGGCATTACAACAAAAAGAATAATGTTCAATGTAGTTACCTCTACAGGTTCCGGATCAGGAGGCGGATACATCTCCGGCGTTTGAGCGATTGCAGTTGCCAGTAGAATCAGAAACCCAATAGTTGCGAAGAGCTTTTTCATTTGTACAGGTTTTTAGTTGAACATTGTACTCATTAAAGCAATTAAAACCGGAGGTTTGTTCAGTTTCAAATGTTGACTTATATCTTAAGATACTGAAGATTAATTCGTATGGTAACTTTGATTGTTCACTTCCTGAGCCCTGAAAGCCGGATAAGTTTCAGGATTCAGAGGATAATCCCAGCAACCCATTCTGTGAAACGGATTGCCTCCAAAGCCAAATTTAAAGCGATTCAAACCGTATAACGGATGTCCTGAATTGGCATTTGGCGCTGTTCCAAACATGTCATATTCTTCGCAACCTGCTTCCTGTGCCATACGAATAGCTTCCCACTGTACTGCATAAGTTGCCATTAGGTTTCGTTTTGTGCCTGACGATGCACCATACAAATATGTACCACGTTTTTTTGATAGTAACAAAAACATACCCGCCAGAAATTCACCATCCAAATCTGCAAGCAGCAAATGTGGTTTTACGTTATCACTGAAACTGTTGTCGAGTACAGCGCGAAAGCCATCCTTATTGTGCAGGTTGATATTATTTCTGAAAGCAGTTTCGCGGTAAAGCGAATACCAGGTATCCAGATGATCCATTCCGTAATTTTTTACATTTACACCTTTACGTAACGACAGCCGGATATTGTAGCGTGTTTTTGCTTTCATTTGTTGCAGCAGGTTTTCCCTGGATTGATTCAGATTTAGGAAAATTGTATTTGAAGGCAAAATATCGGTGTGACTTTTCATCAGGTTCCAGTTGCGGGTGTTGAAATTTACCCTGAATTCCTGACTTTGTAGTGAAGGTGGTCCGTTCCAGTTGCCCTGCTCATCATAAAAATCATCCTCGTTGGCCCACTGGTTTTCCCAAGGCAGATCGTAACGGATTAAAATGCAATTTTTGGGAAGGTGCGGGCGTAAAACTTCTGAAAGTTCTTCGAGAAAAATACCATGATTTTCAAAATCAGGCTCATCTTTCGGTCCGTAAGGAACATATGCAAAACAATGATTGGAATCAATATAGCGCACCAATACAAGCAAATCATGTTCTATTGTGCTGTTGCTTTGTGTAACCGGCGATAAAATATCACGTGTGGCAGAATACCGGAATGCAAAAGGCTGCAAACCCTGCTGGAATTTCACTTCTGCCCAAAAAGATGTTTGCTGTGCAATATTGCTGGATTCAATCTCACTGATGTCTTTTGGTACAATCGCGCAATACATAATTCATCTGATTTTTACTGCAAAATTAAAAAGATGAGATGGTTATACAAATGACAAATAGCACAATACAAAAATCTGCATTTTGAATGATTCAAAAATTAATACCTAAGTTCCGATGGATTGCCGGGTTTAGGCGAACATTACCAAAACTTTAATTTATAATTGTAATCCGGTTTTCTCCTGTTTATGAAGTTGATGTTTTGCACTTAATGAAGTTGAATTTTTATTCTAAATGAATAAAAAGAGCAGACAAATTTAAAATTACCACCAGATAACTAAATAATCAGTTAGATTGTTAAATTTGCAACTGAAATGGTTCATTTTATTTAACGATGAAATGGGAATCCGGTGCAAAACCGGAGCTGTACCCGCAGCTGTAATCTCAGTAATATTCAGGCTTAATGTCACTGTTCAACTTAAAATGAACGGGAAGGCGCCCTGAAATTGAGAAAGCCAGAAGACCTGCCATTTTCAAATAAATGCTTTCGGGAATAAAAGCGACGGTTTAAACACCTGAAGTTTTATTTCCCCATGTTAAATAATACAAAGGGGAATGAAAAAAATTAAATTAATCGGTTTACTGACTCTGTATGTATTTTATTGCAGCGGGCAAAATTCTGTATTCAATGTTGTTGAATACATGCCGGCACCTGGGCAACATATTAATGTTGAAGCTATAGGAACACCTGTGGCAGCTCAGAATATGTCTGAGAATGAAAGCAGTTCGGTTTCCCTGGGTAGTTTTGGCGGTTACATCGTCCTGCAATTTAACAACCCCTGCGAAAATGATCCTGAAAATCCGTATGGTATTGATTTTACTATTTTTGGAAATGCATTTTCAGGCTCATCTGAATCAGGTATTATCTGGGTTATGAACGATGAAAACCAGAATAACCTACCCGATGATACATGGTACGAAATTGCCGGGAGTCAGTATTTTCATGCAGGTACAGTCAGAAACTATCAAGTTACATATTTTAAAACTGACACCCGGAATGTGAAATGGAAGGATAATTTGGGGCAATCCGGAATGTTAAAAGCCAATACCTACAATACACAGGAATATTACCCTACACCAGCAAATTTTCCAAAATATCCGAAGGATTCAGTTGTTTTTAATGGAACATTGATGATGGCAAATATTAACCGTTCAAATCCCGCTGAATTTAAAATTGAGCCGCTGGAGTTTGGCTATGCTGACAATCATCCCAAAAAGCAAGGGATAAATCCTGCTGTCCCTGACAATCCGTATTCTCTTGAAACAGAAGGTGCAGGTGGTGATCCGATAGATATTTCCTGGGCAGTTGACAGTTCCGGAAATTATGTGGATTTGCAGTCTGTCAGCTTTGTTAAAATAGCGACTGGTTATCTTCAGGATTTGGGCTGGCTTGGTGAAGCTTCAACTGATGTTTCAAATCTTGTTGATGTCGAGCCAAATGCTGCAATTTCAGGGACTGAAAAGTTACTGGTGTTCTATCCTTTGCAACCTCAAAAAATTGTCGTTGGCGATGTTATCGAACCAGCTGCTATTTTGTTTAAAAGCGGAAAACCACAGAATGAAACTGTAGCATTTGCATCCTCAGTTGAAAGTGTAGCCGGTTTTGGTCCGTTAAATATACTGAAAGCCGAAAATCCTGGTGTTACTGAGATTTCTGCCACTTCGGATGGATTTGTAAAAACGCAACAGTTAAAAGTTAGTTTCAATCGATTCGGTTCAAATTACTGGTGATTTTTCGGCAGTTTATCCCGGTGATTCAGTTTTGATTGATGCGCGAATATTTGATAGTGAAGGTGATTTGATTGAACGTTCAGTAACCTTTGAGCTGACTGATTCTGAAACAGGAACAATTGTGGCATCTGATGATAAGCGATGGTTTGTTGCATCAAACCCGGGGCAGACTGAAATAAAATGTAAAGCTTTGGGTGCCGGTTTTTGGCAGTCGAAAACAATCAAAGTACTTTCTCCTTCCGATAAAATGAGAATTCTTTTTACTGCGAAAACTGAGGAGGGAAACATATTTCCATTGCAATCGGTTGATGTGGGTTTAACGGATTTGAATTCATATGTTGAAAATCGTCAGAGTGATTATGCCGAAATATATCGTCATACTCTGGCTCATGCAATTTTACAGGGTTTACAAAAAGCTTCAGTGAATCTTTCATTTCGTGATGATGTAAATTCAAATGGCAAATTATATCTCTATTCTGTTGAAAATGATGGATTCTTTACCTATGGCTGGGGTGGAAAAATTAACCCTCAACCTTTTGCTAAAGCCTGGATAGCCCGGTTAAATAACCATCAATATTTAAACGATTTTGATAAACTGAAAATTTCTGAAGGCGATACAATTGTATTGTATCATGTTACAGATATTACGAATTCATGGATTTTCTCACAGTTTATTCCTGATAAAATTACCGCCCGAAAAGGAGACCAGATTCAATTTAAACTGGAAGAAACCAGTTGTTCTTTTCAAAATGGTACAGTTACTGAAACCGATTTTGCCCCTGTTGAAAATGCAGAAATAAATGCAGGATTAAAATATTTTACAAATGAATTTGGCGAAGTAAAATTAACACTTGAATCCAGTTCGCCGTGGATAATATCTTCGGGAAATAATGCAGTTTTGATTAAAGAAGAAACAGTTACAAATTCTGATTTAAAAGGTTTGTCTTTTGTAAATGTTTTTCCTAATCCGGTAGAAAATGAATTGCACTTTTCGGGTGCAGGTATAACGAACACTAAAATTATATTATATCACATAAATGGTGAGCAATTGCTTGTCAAAATTGCACGTTCTGATAATGATGTACTGGATATGAAAACATTTTCATCCGGAATTTATCTGTTGAAATTGATACAAAATGGTACAATAAACACCTTCAAAATAATAAAAAAGTAAAATGAAGGAGTTACTGATAACCGTTGTATTTTTAGCATTTGTATTTAAATTTTCCGGTGCACAAAATTTAAAAGATACCGTTCGGATTGAAGAAGTAAAAGTTTTGGCAAAGCGCAGAGTGGAGGAGGCCGGACTGAAAATTACACGACCCGATTCTATTGCAAGGTCATCCACGCTTACTACCGGTTTGTCTGAATTAATTTCTGATTATTCACCAGTATTTATTCGTTCCTTTGGCCGTGGTTCCACTGCTACAGCGAGCTTCAGGGGAACTGCCGCCACTCATACACAGGTGATGTGGAATGGAATGAATTTGAATTCCCCTATGCGTGGTTTTGCAGATTTGTCGCTGCTGCCAGTATTTTTTACCGACGATGTTTACCTGTTGCACGGAGGAAGTTCGATGACCGAAGGAAGTGGTGCTTTGGGTGGGAGTATTCACCTTCAAAATCAACCCGACTGGACTTCAAAAATGAATGTGCAGGCTTTTATTGAAACAGGATCATTTCACACCCGCAAATCGTTTTTAAAATTGATGCTGGGCAGCAAAAAAATAAAATCGGTTTTCCGGATTTTTAATGAAAGTTCTGAAAATGATTTTCCGTTTTACAATGTGGGCATTATTCCAAACCGGCAGGATACTCTGAAGAATGCAGATTACCGGAAAAAGGGAGTTTTACAGGAATTTTATTACCGACCGTTTTCCGATCGAATTCATACCCTGCGGATTTGGTACCAGAAAAGTAACCGCAATTTGCCTGCATTAATGTCGTATGAAGGAAGCGAAAGAGAAGAATATCAAAAAGATAAGCAGTTCAGATTTCAGTATGAATGGAAAAAATATGCTGGATTGCTGAATTACCATTTTTTTACAGGAATGAATGCAAACCGGCTTGATTATTTCAGATCGACACCGCAGTTCAATTTTATAAACGAAGATTTTAAAAGTAACGAATCAAGCTTTCTGAACCATCTCCGGATTTTCCGCAAATTCGATGAAAGAACCTACGCTACAATTAGTTTCGATGTAAATTATCATCAGGTAAATGCAACAAACAATGTTACTGAAAACGGCTACCGGAAAGACAGACTTGAAACAAGTTTAATGTTGAATGTACATTTAAAACCTTCCGATCAGTTTGCCGGATTTGTTTTGCTGCGCTCCGAAAATTACGACAACCATACAGTTCCTTTAATTCCTTCGACTGGCCTGGAATGGCAGTTTGCCAAAAGATTACCCTTGGTTTTACGGGCAAATGCAGCGCGCAATTATCACAAACCTGCATTGAACGATTTGTACTGGCTGCCCGGTGGAAATCCTGATTTATTGCCTGAAGATGGTTATTCCGGTGAAGTTTCACTGGAGTATAATTTGCAATCCGGAAACATTTCATTTAAAAATGAAATTACGGCATTTGTGTCGGAGATCGAAAACTGGATTATCTGGCAACCTGCTTCAAATGGTGCTTATTACTGGGAGGCTGAAAATGTGAAAAATGTTATTTCGAAGGGAGTTGAATACCAGTTTTCAGGGAGCGCCTTATGGAAGGGATGGCGTTTTTATTCAGGTGGAAATTATTCCTGCACCAACACGGCAAATCAAAATGCAGCAAGTTCAGTGGATAAATCGCGTGGAAAACAATTAATTTACATTCCTAAAAATAAGGGCAATTTGTATTTCAGCACAACATGGCAGAAAATTACATTGAAGTATGACATTAATTACACCGGGAAACGATTCACAACCTCCAGCAATGAGGAATCAGGATACGAGAGGGTTTTAAATCCCTACTGGCTCAGCAGGTTTACTGCTGATAAACAGTTTGATATTAATGCGGTAAGGGTGAATTTTAAATTTACTGTTGAGAATTTATTCAGCGAAAATTACCAAAGTATTTTGTGGAGGCCAATGCCGGGCCGGTATTACAATTTTTCGGTTGCATTAAATTATAAAAAACCATGAAACAGATTCTTATTGCAGTAGTTTTATTCTTCTTTTTCTATTCGTGCAAAGATGAACCTGTGGAAACTGTGTTTTTTGATTTGAATACAAAAAAAGGCGTTTTTATTGCCTGCGAAGGAAATTTTATGTACGGGAACAGTTCTCTTTCATTTTACAATTCTGAAAAACAAAAAGTAACCAATCAGCTTTTTTATGCGCGAAACAATGCACCGCTGGGCGATGTTGCCCAGTCGCTTACATTGCATAAAAACACCTTGTTTGTTGTGGTTAATAATTCTGGTAAAATTTATGCAGTTGATGCAGAAACAATAGAATTTAAAGGTGTAGTTACCGGATTGAATTCGCCCAGGTACGTCCATTTATTATCCGATGAAAAAGCATATGTTTCTGATTTACATGCCCATCATATTACCATAATAAATCCTGAAACTTATACAATTAACGCAAAAATTGAAATTGGGGAACATACTTCGGAACAAATGATACAGGCCGGAAAATATGTTTTTGTTTCAAGTTGGTCCTTCGATGAATATGTTTTGGTTATTGATTCTGAAAAGGATGAATTAGTCGCTGAAATTAAAGTTCCCTTTCAACCTAAAAATATGGTGAAAGATAAAAATGATAAAATCTGGGTTCTTTCGCAGGGAGCAACAGAAGGTTTTTCTGACTCGGAAGAAAAGCCGGCACTTTGCCGCATTGATCCGTTAACTTTTACTATGGAACGAATTTTCAGGTTCGAAGAAGGATTTGTTCCCTCCGGTCTTGAAATGAACAGTTCCGGCGATACACTTTTTTACATTAGTGGCGGAATTTATAAAATGGATGTTGAATCTAAACAACTTCCAGATTCACTTTTCATTCCTGCAAGGAATAAACTTTTTTACAGCATCGGCATCAATCCGCAAAACAATGAAATTTATGTGTCCGATGCAATTGATTATACTCAGGATGCGGTTATATACCGCTATTCTCCCCATGGGCTTTTAATTGACTCATTCAAAGTGGGAATAAATCCGGCCGATTTTTTATTCAATACCAATTAACTTTTAAAATGATGAAGAAAATTTACTTTTTGGGCATTTTTTCAATCCTGCTGATTTCGTCAGCAGCGCAGAATGTTGCTACTTTCGATGACATCCCGCTTGAAACGAATACCTTTTGGAATGGCTCTGATGGCTCCGGAGGTTTTTTTAGCGCCGGTTTTTGGTTTCCAAACAGCTTCAATGTTGATTGGCAAAGCTGGAGCGGGTTTTCAGTTTCAAACAGGAAAGATTCGTTAACTGCCGGTCATACAAACCAATACAGCGCAATTACAGCCACAGGTTATCATGATTCTGAAAATTATGCTGTTGTTTATATTAATAATAGCCTGGAAATTGATTTTGAGCATCCGGTGCAAGTAGACGGATTTTATGCAACAAATGATACTTACACCTATTTGTCGATGAAAAATGGCGATGATTTCACCAAAAAATTTGGTGGTTCTGATGGAAATGATCCCGATTATTTGAAACTCATTATCACAGGAATTGATAATGGAGGTAATGAAATTGGAACGGTGAATTTTTTTCTTGCTGATTTTCTATCCGAAAGTTCCGGTGCTGATTATATCGTAAATGAATGGAAATGGGTGGATTTAACTGCCTTGGGCTCTGTTGCACAACTGAAATTTCAATTGGAATCGACTGATGTTGGCGATTGGGGAATGAATACTCCTGCATATTTTTGTATGGACAATTTTACTGCTTCATTTGAAACCGGGATTTCGCAAAAAATAATGACCGACAAGTTAAATCTTTGGCCAAATCCGGTAAAAAACGATTTCTTTATTGATTTGCCATTAAATGCCAAATCACTTTTTTTGATAGACATTTCTGGAAAAATAATTTTTCAGCAACAGTTTTTTAAAGAAAACAAGATAAAGATTTCATTTTTGTCAGAATCTCCTGCAGGAATATATTTGTTGAAAATAAAGACCGACAGCGGTTATATTCAGCAAAAAGTTGTAAAAATTTAATACTTTCAACAATTATTAATGAAATCTAATCTTTTTGAATATTTAATTGTTAAAAATCGCATAAAAGACTTGTAGGTATTTTGTTTGGAAAATTA
This sequence comes from uncultured Prolixibacteraceae bacterium, assembly GCA_963816685.1. Classification (GTDB taxonomy): domain Bacteria; phylum Bacteroidota; class Bacteroidia; order Bacteroidales; family Prolixibacteraceae; genus CAVYUC01. The sequence goes on from CAWFMB010000003.1 coordinate 67,287, forward strand.
AAAACAGTTATTTTGTACCCATGATAAAAAATGAAGTTATGTTGGAGATATCAAAAAATTCAATGGTTACATTGACATACGATTTACGTATTGATGATGAAAACGGGGAGTTGATTGAACAAGCCACCCAGGAACAACCATTGCAGTTTTTATATGGCGCAGGTGTGATGTTGCCAAAATTCGAATCGCATTTAAGCGGTTTGAAGGAGGGAGAGCCATTTACCATTAAGCTTTCAAAAAATGATGCTTATGGTGAATTAAATGAGGATGCCGTTGTAGAATTACCAAAACAGGTTTTTTTGGTTGATGGTTCCTTTGATGATGAACTGATTAAAGTTGGTAACACCGTACCAATGATGAGCAGCAACGGACAACGGTTAAATGGCCTTGTCCTCGAAATTAATGACGACACGGTTAAAATGGATTTTAATCATCCGCTTGCCGGTGAAGATTTACATTTTGCCGGAACGATACTGGGAGTGCGCCAGCCATCAGATGAAGAACTGGCTGAAATGCTATCCGGCGGAGGATGTGGTTGCGGCAGCGGCGGTTGCAGCGACGATTCATGTGGCTCCGACAGCGGTGGTGGCTGTGGTTGCGGATGCTAAAAATTATTTTGATTATTAGTTCAAATTACTTACTTTAACCTCGTTTTCTTACAGTTACAGGAAAACGAGGTTTATTGTATCTGCTTTTTTCTAAAATTGAAGTTAAAAAGTCAGGTAAAAGATTAAACCAATTCATGTGAATACATTTGGGAAAATATTTAGATTAACTTCTTTTGGTGAATCTCACGGAAGGGGAATTGGTGGTATCATTGATGGATGTCCGGCAGGGATTGAACTGGATATTGATTTGATTCAACAAGATTTAAGCCGAAGAAAACCAGGTCAGTCAAAAATTACCACTCAACGAATGGAGCCCGATCAGGTGGAGTTTCTTTCCGGTGTTTTCGAAGGTAAAACCCAGGGAACGCCCATTGCTTTCGCCATCTGGAATAAAGATCAGCACTCGAATGATTACAATGATTTAAAGGATATTTACCGCCCTTCACATGCAGATTATACCTATACTAAAAAGTATGGAACGCGTGATCATCGTGGCGGTGGCCGTTCATCTGCCCGTGAAACAATTGCCCGGGTAGTTGCCGGCGCCATCGCAAAACAAATTCTTGCCAAAATAGGAGTGTCAGTTCAGGCGTTTGTCTCGCAGGTTGGCGAAGTGAAATTAGTAAAACCTTATACCGAGTTGCATATTCCGGATGCCGAAGAAAATATTGTCCGTTGTCCCGATTCTGAAACTGCCGAAAAAATGATTGCACGAATTGAACAAGCTGCCAAAAATCAGGATACTGTAGGTGGTGTTATTACGGGAGTGGCAAAAGGTGTTCCTGCAGGTTGGGGAGAACCAGTGTTTAATAAGCTTCATGCCGATTTGGGATTTGCCATGCTTGGTATTAATGCTGTAAAAGGGTTTGAATACGGCTCAGGCTTTGCCGGTACAAAGCTCAGCGGCTCTGAACATAACGACGTATTTGTACGTTCTAATGAAGGAATCAGAACAAAAACAAATAATTCGGGGGGAATCCAGGGGGGTATTTCAAATGGCGAGGATATTTATTTTAATGTAGCATTTAAACCCATTGCCACATTATTGAAAGAACAAAATACAGTGGATAAGGATAGTAATGAAGTAACTATAAATCCAAAAGGAAGACATGATCCTTGCGTATTGCCCCGTGCTGTGCCAATTGTGGAAGCAATGGCTGCATTGGTTCTTGCCGATCATTTTTTGTTAAGCAAACTAAATTCAATTTGATATGCCCAGGAAAAAAAAGAACAGAAGAATTCAGGTCCCCCCAGTAATTAAAGGAATGTCGGTTTTTGGCGTCCGCGGACGAAAATCGAATGAGGTTTTGTTACGGCTGGAAGAATACGAAGCAATCCGATTGCTCGATTATCAAAATCTGACTCAGGAACAGGCGGCAGTCCATATGAATGTGTCAAGGCCTACACTGACAAGGATTTATGAAGAAGCGAGAAATAAAGTTGCGACTGCTTTTGTTGAAGGCCGCGATATCTTATTCAAAGGGGGAGATATTTATTTCGATAAAAACTGGTACAAATGCAATTCTTGCCAGGCTAGTTTTAGTGATTTTTCTGAAAAATCAGAATGTCCTGTCTGCAGCTCCGAAGATGTAATATCATTAAATGAATATTATTCTTCTTAACCGGATAAAAATAAGCCACCGGGCCAATGCCCGGTGGCACCCAATTAAGTTGTGATAAAACCAGAGTCCCGGATTTTGCCAGGATGATACAAGTTACAAAATAATCTGCTTCTGGTCAATTCGTTGAGAATCTTTTTATTTCTTAAATAAATCTGTTTTACTGTTATTCATCTCATTTATTTCTCCCATTCTGTTTTTCGTATTTGATGTAAATCAACTGTTTTTTTCATGGTTAACCGGCCACTTTAATTTTCCGGTAGAGTAAAAACATATCCTCCATTTATCCTCTTTCTCCCCTGCACAAAAACAGCATAGGTCAGAACTGATGGGAGTTTTTTGCCATTTTCGTGATACACCATGGCTATCTTTACTTCGGATTAAATTCGCAGTATCTTCGCAGTTGGTTCGCGATTTCGCGAATTAACTGCGAAGATACTGCGAATTAACTGCGAAGAAAAAGTAGGGAATTTCTATCTTATTCCATTAGTAGTTCCTTAAGTTGGTCCGGCACTCACGATTGTGATTTTTTGTGTTATCTGATTCAAAATTTCTCCATCAACAACTTTTTCCGGCCTGCTTCCCCATGTCGTATTTATCTTTGCGGCAGCAGACAGATGAGTAGCTGAAAATAAAATTAACCGTTTAACTATTTTAAACCATATGTTTTTGCAGTTTTCACAGCTCTTATCTTTATCAACCATTTTAAAAAGTGTTGCCGGGAGTTTTTTCTCTTTGTGGATTTTAAAAAATTCATTTGTAACCTATGTCATAAATCTGTATTTCAAATCCACTATATTTGCGTTTTAATCTGAACGTAAATGAAAATTCGAAAATCAATCAGAATTCTTCACCGCGATTTTGGCTATTTTATTGTTGGAATGACAATTGTTTATGCTCTTTCCGGAATTTTCCTGAATCACCGGCATGATTTTAATCCCGATTATAAAATTTATATTTCTGATTTTCAGACGGATATTAATTTAAATACTCCAATTACAGAAGCAATGATTAAGAATGAATTGGTGAAACTGGATCATTCGGTTGTATTTAAAAAACATTACATCAACAATGAAGGATTGATTAAAATTTTCATTGAAAATGGAGAAGCAGTTATTAATCCGACTACAGGAAAGGGGAGAATGAGTTATCTTCAAAGGAGGCCTGTAATTTTTGAGATGAACAAACTGCACAAAGCAACATTGGGAACATTCTGGAAATGGACAAGTGATTTTATGGGAGTTGTAATGATCTTTGTTGCAGTAACCGGTCTTTTTATTCTGAAAGGGAAACGTGGATTTGGCCGCTGGGGATGGTGGTTAACTTTTGCCGGAATTATAATCCCATTATTGTTTGCAATTTTGTATATTTAAAATCACTAAAAAATCAATAAGAGATGAAAAAATTAGCCTTTTTAACTGGAGTAGTCATTTTTCTTTCCGCTTGCGGAAATCAGAAAAATCAAAATGTGGTAAATACGGAAGAACCGCAAACCGCAATAGTATTAACAGTTGATGATTTATATCAAAATGCCGGTAACCTTGTCGATAAGGAAGTGGTTGTAAAAGGCACTGTGATGCATGTTTGTCAGCAGGGTGGGGAACGCCTGTTTCTGATGGGAAGTAACGAAGATATTAATATCAGGGTGGAAGCCGGCGAAAAAATTGGCGCTTTCAAACAGGAGCAAATGGGAAGCGAACTCGAAATCAGCGGTGTTTTAAAACAGGTTAAAACTGCTGCCGATGCACATAATCCCGGTCAGCAACATGGTGAAACAGAAGCAGCGGAAAGTGCAGAAACTGCAAATGCCCACCAGGTGATTGCCGATGCGCAGGAAGCTGCCGAAGTGGTTTATTTTATCGAAGGTATTAAAGTGAACAAGGAACTTTAAATACATGTATATATCAAAAGAAGGAAGGCACTTTATTGTCCTCCTTCTTTGCTCTTTTCAGCAGGAATAAAATCCATTGATACCGAATTTACACAGTGCCGGGTATTTTTTTTTGTATAACCTTCTCCATAAAAAACATGTCCCAGATGTCCACCACAATTGCTGCAGGTAATTTCGGTACGCCTGCCGTCGGCGTCCACAGTTTTTGTAACAGCACCTTCAATTTCATCATCGAAACTTGGCCAGCCGCAATGCGAACTGAATTTGTGGGTTGATTTGTAAAGTGGTGCACCACAACGTTTGCAAACGTAAGTTCCTTCTTCCTTAAAATCGTTGAATTCACCTGTAAAAGGACGTTCAGTTCCCTTATCCAGTATTACATATTTTTCGAAATCTGTTAATGGATTGTACTCTGTCATTTTTTTCTTTTTTGTTCAGACTTTTTCTCTTTTTTATTCCCCAATTAATGTTACAATATAAAATACATTGTAAGTTCATTACAATTTAAAGACAATCCATTCTGTTGTTTGGTTCGAAGAGGATTTATACTGTACGAATACCGATGCCCGGAATTTCGTTTAATTTTATTTTTCCGTTTATTACTTCGACTCCATGATAAGGATCATTGCGAATTAAAAGATTACCGTCCAAATCAGCCCATTCGGCTTTTGGTGAAAGTTGTGCTGCCGCCGAAATGGCGCACGATGTTTCTGTCATGCAGCCAATCATCACTTTCAATTGGTTGGCATGAGCCAGGTTCACCATTTTATGTGCTTCACGCATTCCGGTGCATTTCATCAGTTTGATGTTTATTCCGGAATAGGCGCCAACGGTTTTTTGTACATCGGGAAGCCGTTGAACCGCTTCGTCGGCAATAACCGGGAGCGGTGATTTTTGCGTCAGCCATGCAATTTCATCAAGCATTTCCTTTGGCATTGGTTGTTCCACAAATTCAATTCCCCTTTCTGCCAGCCAGTGAATCATATCAAGGGCCTGTTCTTTGTTTGTCCAACCCTGGTTTACATCCACACAAAGCGGAACATCGGAAACCGATCGGATAGTTTCAATCATTTCCTTATCGTTATCACGTCCAAGTTTTACCTTCAGAATTTTAAAACCTGCAGCTTCTTTTACTTTTTGCCTGACCACTTCCGGTTCATCAATGCCAATTGTAAATGAAGTACCTGGAGTTAATTCGGGTGAATAACCCCAGATTTTATACCAGGGCTGGCCCATTATTTTTCCGGTTAAATCGTGCAGCGCAATATCAACCGATGCTTTGGCTGCAGTATTTTTCGGGGCAGCTTCATCCACATAATCCAGAATTTCATCCATCCGAAACGGATCAGTAAACTGCGAAAGGTTTAACCTGCTTAAAAATGCAGCTGCAGATTCCTGCGATTCGCCTAAATACGGCGGCATAGATGCTTCACCGTGACCGGTTATCCCATCATATTCCAATTTTATTAACATCACCGGAGTGGTGGTTCGCGAACTGTTTGCCAGTGTGAAAACATGCTTTAACCGGAGGTCGTAAGGTTCAAAACTCAGTTTTAATCCTTTTTTGGGAAGTTTTCCTTTCATTTTAGAATTTATTAGCCGAGGCGAAATTATTCCACCCAAAGTGATAATTGAAGTATTTTTTATAAAATTTCGCCTGTCGTATTTCATTTTTAATAAATAGTAATCTATTTTAAAAGTTCTCAATATTTTTACCAGTACCACAGATGCTTACGCACCAGTTGAATACCTTCGGTTCCTTCAAATCCTGCAATTCTTCTGGCGCGGATAAATGAATTTTTCCGGTATTCAGAATAAATTTTACTCTCCGGATCAAAGCTGTTTATTTTCACTCTTCCTGAAGCATGAATAAATTCAGTACCCCCAAGTGAAAGTGCCACGTGTGTAACTTTTTCCGTTTGTGTTCTGCCAAAAAAAAGTAAATCACCAGGATGCAGGTAACTGAAATTATTTGTTGTATCTGTTAATTCTCCATGGTTTGCCTGCAACGAAGCATCACGGGCAAGTATGATTCCGTTCATAAAATAGATGGTTCTTGTAAATCCGCTGCAATCCATTGCTTTGGTTGAAGTTCCGCCCCATAAGTAAGGCCTTCCCACTAATTGCAATGCCTGGTTTCTCAACAACGAAGTATCCGAATGTGTTTTTGTACTGAATTCATCAAAATCAATCCATTTCTCCGGAGAAGTATAACCTTGCCTGCCATCTGGTAATTTTACTATTAATCCTTGTGCGGAATGTTCTGTTAATTCAACAATGTTTCCCAAAACAACATCTGAAACCGGTTGTTCATGATTTTCACTTTTGTAAATCAGGCCGAAGTCACCGGTAAAAATTAATCGTTCTGAATTTTTCCAGGCTTCCAGTTCATTTGCGGAGGAAGGTTGAATTCCTCCCGAATCAATCCATGAAATGTAATTATCCGGGGTTTGCACAAGATACCATTCGTCCTGTTTTTTAAGAATTTTAACCGGTGTTCCCAAAACAGACTGAGTGACCAGTTCGGCGGAATGATCAGGCATTGAGCGTTGGTTTGCAACGGATAAATTAATAAGTCCCCACTTTTTCTGCCCAACAGTTGAATCAGGCAGAACCTTTAAATTATCCTTGAACCGAAACTCTTTCAGGAGAGAATAAAGTTTGCTTTTCAAATCCTGGTTGCTTGTTTCTCCGGTAATCGTTAGCCGGCCGTTTTCAAAAGTGGCATGTGCATCAAAAATTACCTCTCTTTTATCCGGTACATTTTGCTGTTCAAATTCAATAATTTTTGTTTCTGCCTCTCTGCGATTGTTTATGCCGCAAGAGACAAAAATGAGTATAAAGACCGTCAGTATAAATAATTTCATTGCTGATTTAACTCCGTTTCACTTCGTGTATTGATGGATAAAATCCTGTTCAACAGAAAAAAATAAAGATATAAAAAGATAGTGTTACATTTATGCAATTATGGAAACAGTTAATATTGAAATCCCTGTTCTTTTTCAGGATGAACATTTAATCGTAGTGGAAAAACCAGTAGAGTTGCCGGTTCATAAAAATGACTTTATGCCGCACGATGCGCCTTATCTTACCAAACTGGTTGGAGATTTAACAGGAAAATGGATTTATAATGTTCACCGGCTCGATTCAAAAACTTCGGGAGTGATTGTACTTTCTTTTTCTTCTGAAATTGCGCATGAACTTACACTTCAGTTTGAACGAAAGGAGGTAATGAAAACTTATTTTGCCATTGTTCAGGGAATTCCTGGTGAAGGAACTTTTACTGAAAAAGTGCTGGTGAAGAAAAAATCGAAATTTAAAAAGCCGGCAATAACAAATTATAAAACCTTAAGAACGGTAACAACAAAAATTTCTTACAAAGAGAAGGAAAATGTAAGTTTAAGTTTGGTTGAAATTCATCCTGAAACGGGACGCTGGCATCAAATCAGGCAACATTTTGCCAAAAATCATCACGATATATTGGGTGATTCACATCACGGGGATTTTACCCTGAATAAAATAATCACCGAAAAGACAGGCGTGAAACGACTTTTTTTGCATGCCGGAGAGCTGGAATTTATGCATCCGGTTTTAAAAACAAGAATGTGCCTGAATTCAGAAATACCGGCTGAATTTGAATTTGTTCTGAACGAAATAAGTGCGCATTAACAAAACTTAAAAATTCATTTATACTTTCATTTGGAAAAAATTCTGGAGCAAGTTAGACCTTTTTAATATTAATTTAGAATATTTATAAATAACAATACGAGTCCGCAATCTCCAAAGAATACAGAGAAACTGTAAATAATTCAGTTCAAAAAAGGATAATAAATTTTTGGAAAATCTGTTCAATTATAAAAACAGTATAACTTTTCGTTGTAAAATTTTATTTTTGACACACGATTTACAAATCCTATTAATCCAATTTTGATGAGAATTTTTTTAGTTTGGCCTGTTTTATTTTTATCTCTTCAATTAATTGCACAGCAATCCCCTAAAAAATCGCTTAAGATTGAAGATTTTGCTAACTGGAAAACCATCTCACATTCAATAATTTCAAACAACGGTAAATACATTTCCTATGAATTAAATCCACAAAAAGGAGATGGAAACCTGATTGTTGTAAATAATAAATTTTCTGATACAATTTCGCGGGGTACTAAAGCTGTATTTGGCCCTGAAGACGATTTTATTGTATATGAGATAATGCCGCCGGAAAGCGAAATCAGGGAAGCGAAACTTAATAAAAAGAAATCTCATGAATTGCCCAAAGACAGTTTGGGAATTCTGGTTTTTAAGGATGAAAGTGTTCAAAGCTTTGCCAATCCGAAATCGTTTATAGTTCCTGAAGAAAATGCGAGATGGATTGCATTTACATTGGAAAATGAAGCTGTCAGAAATTGTACAAGTTGTAAAAGAAGAAAGCAACCCGGAGATGATTTGGTTATTTTTGAAATCGAAACAGGGGATACAACTGTTTTCAATAATGTAACTGAATACAGGTTTTCACAAAATGGACATTCGCTTTTTTTTGTAACACAAACCAAAAATCATAAAATATTTTCTGCGCTTCATGTATTTGATTCGAATACCGGAACTACAAAGGAATTGTTTGCCGGCGAAGGCATCATTAAAAAGGTTGTAACTGATAAAACCGGCAGTAAGTATGCGTTTCTGTTTTCAAATGATACCATTAAAGAAAAAGTGTTTTCACTTTATTACGGAAATCCTGCAACTGAAGCAATACGGATAGTTGACAGCTATTCTTCGGGAATACCGGTGGGTTGGTCACCCAGTGAAAACAGGAATATCTGTTTTTCGGAAGATGGGACAAAACTGTATTTCGGAACTGCTGAAAGTCCGGAGCCGGAACCTAAAGATACAATCCCGGAAAATGAAAAGCCAAAATTAGATATCTGGAACTGGAAAGATTTGAAACTTCAGTCACAGCAGAAACTTGAAGCCAATGAAGAACGGGAACGGACATATCTGGCAGTTTATCATCCCGACAAAAAACGATTGGTTCAGCTTGCTGACCTGAAAATCCAAAGTGTGTGTATCATTCAAAAGGGAAATTCCGATGTTGGTTTGGGTTTTGATGACAAGCCTTACTTGAGAACTTCCGGCTGGACTGGTGTTATTAACCGTGATTATTATCTTGTTGATATTGAATCAGGAATTAAAAGACAAATTCTTACCGAAAAGCCTTTTGCCAGGCTTTCACCGCAGGGAAAATATGTAATTTGGTATGAACCAAAAGACAGCAGCTGGTATACAAAATCTACAAACATTGAAGATGTTGAGGCAAAAGCCTTAACGCGGATGATACCAGTTAATTTTTTTGAGGAAGATGAAGATCGTCCGATGGTTCCGTCTCCATATGGAGTTGCCGGATGGAGCGAAGATGACAGGTTTGTATATATTTATGATCATTACGATATCTGGAAAATCGATCCCTCTGGAGCAAGGGTGCCGGTCAATGTTACAAAGGCATTCGGACGAAGAAACAAAACACGGTTAAGATATGTAAAGCTTAATGAAGATTTGGAATATATTCCTTCGGATAAAAATATAATGTTGAAAGCATTTGATGAAAGGACCAAATCCAGCGGGTTTTTCAGTACTCAATTAAACACAATAAAAGATCCGGATCTTTTAATAATGGACAAATATCATTTCGATAATCTTGCCAAAGCAAAGAACGCCAACAAACTTCTTTGGACAAAAGAAAATGTTACTGCTTTTCCTGATTTGTGGAGCAGTAACGTAGAATTCAGTCATGCCGGAAGAATTTCAAATGCGAATCCTCAGCAGGATGATTTTTTGTGGCCTACAGTTGAACTTGTAAAATGGACATCTTTTATGGGAGAAACACTGGAAGGATTACTTTATAAACCGGAGAATTTTAATCCGGATTTAAAATATCCGATGGTTGTTTATTTTTACGAAAGGAATTCAGAGAATCTGTACCGGTATCAAAGCCCGTCACCAAGCCGTTCAACAATAAATAAAACATTTTATACAAGTAATCACTTTCTTGTTTTTGTTCCTGATATTACTTACAAGGAAGGCTATCCCGGTCAAAGTGCATACAATTCCATCGTCAGCGGAACACAATATCTTATAAATAAATTTCAGTTTGTCGATGAAAAAAGAATAGGATTACAGGGACAGAGTTGGGGTGGTTATCAAATCGCTTACCTGGTAACCCAGACTGATTTGTATGCAGCTGCAATGGCCGGGGCACCTGTAAGTAATATGACAAGTGCCTTTGGCGGAATCCGGTGGGCTACCGGAATCAGCCGAATGTTTCAGTACGAACACCAGCAAAGCAGAATTGGCGGTTCGCTGTGGGAGAAACCCTTGCAGTACATTGAAAATTCACCATTATTTTACGCACCAAAGGTAACAACTCCATTGCTGATGATGCACAACGATAACGATGGAGCAGTTCCTTGGTATCAAAGTATAGAATTTTTTGTTGCATTGCGGCGTTTGGACAAGCCATGCTGGTTGCTTTCGTACAACAACGAATCACATAATCTCCGAAAATCAAGCTGGGCCAATCGTATGGATTTGAGCAAACGGATGTTCCAGTTTTTTAATCATTATTTGAAAGACCAGCCCATGCCGGAATGGATGGACAAAGGAGTGCCGGCAAAGGAAAAGGGAGAGAATTTAGGATATTGATTATTGACTACACATTTTGGAATAAATTGATAACCGGACCAATACCTGTAATTTTCTCATAATGAAACTAACACAGTCTACGCGGTTGATAAGTAAAAATACATGTAATTACCGGAATACCTTTTGTGCGTGATTAAAAACCGGCAGAATTCGCTACAGAGTTTCCTTGTGATTTACAACCAATTTTAATATCCAATCTCATTAGATACTAGTAATAATCCTTATTCACCGGCTTCTATAAATTTCTCACAGGTTATTTTAAATGTTTATAAAAAATTTGAGCAGTTAAATGGTGAGTATTAAAAGTAAAAAACATAAAATGATTATATCCGACTCAAACATTCCGCGGATTACTGTGTTAGATTTTAATACAACAAAAATCTAAACGGATAAGATTATATCTTCTTTACGAATTTAACATTGAATTACATATGAATTATGAACAGAGTTTAATTATAGATAAAACAATCAAGGATTATGATTTGCCATCTATTTCTGATTTTCTGAATGAATTAAAGGCAAAGATGAAAAATGTTTTTCACAACAGGGGAAACATAGATAAAATGAGCCTGAAACGTGGATTGCCTCCATTTGCTTTACGAGAAATAATGGCAATTAATCCTTTATCTGTTGGAATTCCCAGGGAGTATGGGGGTCGTGGCGGATTGATTCACGAAAACCTGGCAATGCTGGCTGCTGCATCTTACGAGTCGCTGGCGCTTTCTTTAACTTTCGGCATAAATTCAGCCCTGTTTCTTCAACCTGTCAGCAAATATGGCAGGGAAGAAGTCAAGGCTTCAATTTTTAAAAGGTTCCTGAAAGAAAAAAATATGGGTGGATTAATGATTACTGAACCTGATTTTGGAAGCGATGCCCTGAATATGCAAACTTCGTTTGTTGAAAAAAACGGACAGTACCATATAAAAGGACAAAAGCACTGGGCAGGTTTAACTGGTTGGGCCGAATTCTGGCTCCTTACAGCCAGGCAGCAAACACCTTCAGGAAATTTGCAGCGCGATTTGGACTTTTTTATTTGTGACGTTAATGCTCCTGGTCAGCAAATTGTGGTTGAGGAATTTTTTGATAACCTGGGGCTTTACATCATTCCTTATGGAAGGAATAAAATTGATGTTAAAATTCCAGCTGTTCAGAAATTACAGCCACACACTACAGGTGTTAAAATGATGCTTGATTTGCTGCATAGAAGCAGGATGCAATTTCCGGGAATGGGGATGGGTTTTATTCAACGCATGCTCGACGAAGCAATTTCACATTGCAAACAACGGTTTGTTGGTGGGAAAAGCCTGTTTGGTTACGATCAGGTACAGCAGCGTTTATCGAAGCTACAGGCATTTTACACCGTTTGTTCGGCAATGTGTGCCAACAGCAGCGAAAAGGCCGGTATAGAGAATGATTTGGCCTCTCACGGATTGGAGGCCAACTCAATTAAAAGTGTAATCACAGATTACATGCATGAAGCTGCACAATCAGTTGTTCAACTTGTAGGGGCAAAGGCATATAAAATAAACCACATTGCCGGAAGAGGTACAGCCGACAGCCGTCCTTTTCAGATATTTGAGGGATCGAATGATATATTGTATGCCCAAATTACTGAAGGCATGATTAAATTAATGAAACGTGCGAAAGAAAATAACCTGTACAGGTTTTTAAAAGGTTATGACCTAACGAATCATGCGGCCGGTTATATTAAAAATTTGGCCAATTTTAACCTTGATTTACAAATGCCCCAGCGTAAACTTGTAGAAATGGGAAAAGTTATTGGACGGGTAATTTCGCTCAACCAGGTTTTGGAAATGTCAGACAAGGGTTTCCGAAAAGATCTTATTGAAGGTGGGGTAACAATGCTTCAGCAGGAAATTACAAAACTCCTTGCCAGTTTTTCATTTACCAATAAAAATGAAGTTGTTGAAGATTATGAAGAAAACAGTTCGTGGATAAATTATGTGCAGGCCATCAGGGTACGGAAGGAATAGTTAAAATTGAGCAGGAAATCAGATCATCAGAATTTTGGCGCCTCTGATTTTACCTGCTTTTATTTCCAGGAGGGCTTTATTTGCATCTTCAAACGGATAGGAAATTACATCAGGTTTGAACGGCATTTCTGCTGCAATTTGTATAAATTCACGAACATCGTTAATTGTAACATTTGCAACACTTTTAATTTCCTTTTCCATCCATAAATGTTTGGAGTAATCGAGGTTGAGAAGATAATCCATATCCCTGGTTTCTTTACGGATGGCATTAATTACCAGCCGTCCACCTGGTTTTAATGCTTCAAGAGCATGAATCACAGGTTTCCAAACGGGCGTTGTGTCGATGATGCTGTCGAGCAGTTGAGGCGGTTTTTCGGTAGTGTCACCAGCCCATTTTGCACCCAGTTTCAGTGCGAATTCCTGCTCTTTTGGATTGCGGGCAAAAACATATACATCGGATTGCGGGTATTTGTACTTAATCAGTTTCAATACAAGATGAGCAGATGCACCAAATCCGGTTAATCCAAGACGGTAGCCGTTGGAGGTGTTGCAAAGTGCCACCGAACGGTATCCAATGGCGCCTGCACAAAGCAGAGGTGCTGCTTCTTCATCTGAAAATAAACCGGGAATTTTACAGGCAAATCGTTCAGGCACCACCATGTATTCTGCATAACCGCCATTTACATCCCTGCCGGTTGCCAGAAAATCAGGACACAGGTTTTCCCTGCCGGTGGTACAGAATTCACATTCGCCACAGGCATAATAAATCCAGGCTACTCCAATGCGGTCGCCAACTTTTATCTCCTTTTGAGTTCCCAAAGATTTTTCTACTGTTCCTACGATTTGGTGGCCGGGAACTACCGGAAATTCAGGCGGGGGAGTACGTCCTTCAATTTCATCGATTTCAGTGTGACAAATACCGCATACATGCACCTTAATTAAAAGTTCGCCTTGTTTTGGTTCGGGTTTCTGAAGTTCAACCAGTTTCAGTGGTTTACTTTCTTTGGATAAATCACTGATTTTTTCGATTACCCATGCTTTCATTTAGTAAAGTTACTACATGTTATGGTGAAACACAATTTGGAAACGTTGGTATTTACGTCGTTAAATCGGATACGATTGTCGAAAAAAATTTCAGGTTAAGCTATCATTTCGGAATTTCAGGTAACCAATTTTGAAGTTAAACGTCTTAATGAAAATTAAAGCTTACATCATGAAAAATTTACTTTTATTATTAACCTTATCCATTTTTGTGTTGACTTCATGCAATAGTGATCCTGCTGTTTCAAATGCATTTGCAAAATATTCCCATGAAAAAGGAGTGACATCAATAACTGTTCCGGGTTGGCTGATAAGTATTGTGGCAAGAATGAATGATTTGGACAAAGATGAACGGGAATTGCTCAACAGCATTGATAAAGTAAAGGTTCTGACTGTTGAGGATGCAGGATTGAATGCGCGTATAAATCTGCACAAGGAGTTTCAGACACAAATTAATGCACGGCATAACTATGAAGAGTTGCTAACGGTGAATGAAGAGGATCAAAAGGTGACAATTTTTGGTAAAATGGACGGGGATGAAATCAGGGAAATGGTGATATTAATTGGCGGTGAAGATAATGTGATGGTTTATGTAAAAGGTAAAATAAAACCGGAATTGATTAGCAGGCAGATACATAAATCTGATTCAAATGATTTTTTAAGCCTGAAATTCTGACATTGATTAACTTTATATTTCAATTAATCTGTATAAATTTCCTCAAAATCTTTAATAATCCAATCTGCTTCCTGCTGGTTTTGGTGTTCAGACCCCGGTCCGGCAAATGCAATACACACCATTCCGGCGCTTTTTGCAGCTTTAATTCCATTGGTTGAATCTTCGATAACCACACACCTTTGGGGGCGAACATCCAGTTTTTTAGCTGCAAGCAAAAATATTCCGGGCTCAGGTTTGCTTGAACCTGCCATCTGGCTATCAATAATTGCCTTAAAATATTTTTTTAACCCTGTCTTTTGCAGGATAATGTTGATGACTTCAGGATAGGATGATGATGCCAGGGCAATTGGGATATTTTTGTTGTACAGATATTTAACTAATTTTTCAACTCCCGGCATGGGGTCAATTGTTTCCAGTGATTTGAAATACGGTGTAACCAAAGAATTGCTCATTTCTACCAATTCTTCAATGGTCTGCGAAAGTCCGTGTTTGGCGATTACTTTTTTCCACATTAAATCAGTGGCAGTTCCCTGGTATGTAACATGTTCTTCATGAGTTACATTCAATCCCAGCTTTTTAAAGTTTTTCTGTTCCACTTTTATATAAAAAGGTTCAGAATTTACAAGAACCCCGTCCATGTCAAAAATTACTGAATCAAATTCAAGAATGTTTACCATATGGTGTTTCTTAAAAACTACAACAATTCACAATCAATAACTATCAATCTTTTTAAATTTCTTTTCTTCCCCCTTACTGCAAATTATTTTTCTTTTTATATTTCCTGATGTTACGTTTCGTTTTGTTATCTGCATTATCCATCGCTTCAACATATTTCAATGCCTGACTGGCAATATACCGGTTTTCGTTTTTCAATAAAATTTGTACTTCAGCAACAATCTGTTCATTTTCAATATGAAACTGAAGCAGCAACTCGATCATACTTTTTACAAGGGAGCCGTTTAACTGCGTTAACTGGCTGGTGAATATTTCAATGACTTCGTTGTGTAAAACAGGTGCTTCTTTAAGTTTTTGAAGGATTAAGCGTTTCCGCAGAAAACCGGCAGTTTCGAATGTCTTAGCCAATTCAATCTGAATTATTTTGTTTGATAGTGTTGATGGTTGAATAGCATTTAAAGCACGTTCAGCCAAATAAATATCATCACCTGAAATGAATTCAAACAATTTATTTTTGATTTCGGAAGTTAACTTTATTTTTTCACTGATGTGGTTTAACGCCCAAACCTGATCGTCAAGTGATTCGCTTTCCAAAAGCCGGTAAATCAATGGAGATGATAGATTTTCCGATGTCAGCAATTCCACTTCGCGGCGGGTTTGCCCGTAAACGATGTGCCAAAGCGTGTACGTTGTATAAACGGCCCCTTTTACAATATAATTGAGAACTGCAGCAATTGTGGCAGAAGAAACAGCATCGATACGCTTTGTTGAATCCTGGTTTAACGAATCTTTTTTCGGCACCAGTTCATCAATTGAATACTGGGAAAGCGGTGACAGTGGATCTGCAAGCAGTGAATGCAGCCTTTCATATTCGCCGGGCATAAATGGATGATGTTCTGTTTTGCTCAGAAATTCTCCCGCTGCCAGTTTAAACCCGAGATAACGGCCTGTAACATGCCAATAAAGGTTGATGTTTACCATTCTGCATTTTCCGTCAACACAAACTCCGGTTAATATTCTCCGGGAATAGTAAAGAGGAATTTGATTAATATCACTGTATTCAAATAAAGTATCGTTTGGAATAGTATCCTGAAATTCTATTACATGAGGAACAATCGTTGCAGTTTGTTCAATTAATCCGGACTGATTAAACCTACAGATTTTTTCCTGCTTGTTATTAAAAGAAAATAAAGCAAGGAATAAAATCCATACGAAGAAAAACTGTTTCATACTTCTGCATTTGAAAAAGTTCAATATGGTAAAAAAGATGGAATTTGTAAAAGTTATTCGTCCAATTCCTTCTTTTTCGGAAATATCAGTGAAAGTACAATGCTTGCAAGCAGTACAAAACCAATAAAATACAATGAATATTCAGGTTGAAACCCCCATGATTTTAACCTGTCATGTAAAACAAGTTTTATCCCTACAAATATCAGTAATATACCAATTCCAGGCTTTAAAAAACGGAATTTGTTTACCATATTGGCAATCAAAAAGAAAAGTGAACGCAGTCCTAAAATGGCAAATACATTCGAAAAGAAGACAATAAACGGATCGCGTGAAACAGAGAATATTGCCGGAATTGAATCGAATGCGAACACAACATCGGAAAATTCAATCATCACCAAAACAAGGAAAAGCGGAGTGAAAAACAGTTTGCCCTTGTCGCGGAACCAAAACCTGTCTTTCGTATAATCCTGATGAACGCGAAGATGTTTACTCACAAATTTAATAATTGGTGAATCCTTCGGGTCATTCCCGTCATCGTCTTTTTTTACCATGATTTTAATACCCTGGTAAAGTAAAAATGCCCCAAAAATGTAGAGTATCCATTCGAATTGACGGATAAGAGCTACCCCCGCAAAAATGAATGCAAACCGCATAACAATGGCGCCAAGAATTCCCCAGAACAATACTTTCTTGTAATCTTTTTCCGGCACCGAGAAACTTTGCAGAATCATTAACATCACAAATATGTTGTCGATGGAAAGTGTTTTTTCGATAAAATAACCGGAAATGTAATTGATAGCCTGTGACTTTCGATATTCGTGAAGCATTTCAGAAAATGAGGACGAACGAAATTTCAGGTAAGGATTGTACTTGTTTGCGATTTCCAGCAATTCCTCTTTTGTTTCGATACCATGAAGCAAATGGCTGAAATGCAGAATGACAAAATAAAAAGCCATGCCGATTGAAATCCAGACGATGCTCCAGATGGTGGCCTCTTTCATTGAAATGACGTGAACTGTGCGGCCAATGAGCAACAAATCAACCATTAACAAGGCAATTACAAAAACAAGGAAAGCCGCAACTGAAATAATTTCTGCACTCATAAAACAGGTACTTCAAAACGTGTAACACCTCCGGAAACAATAAACTTCATAACTTCTGCCGGTGATAAATTTACCGGTTCAATCCGTTCGTTTGGGATGAGATACAATTCTCCTGAAAAGTTGTAGGAATGAGGAAAATAAACTGCTGCCAAATCTTCATTTCCAACTTCACCTAAAGAATCTTTTGTAACAAATCCCAGTTTCCAGAGGTTATTTTCTTTATTAAACAAAACTTTTACCGGAGTGTTGAATTTCTTTTCTTTTCCAACAAAGGCTGAAAACAAATCGTTGAGTGAAGTAAAAAGAAGATTTAATATTGGGATTCGTTTTACTAAATTTCCTGTAACTCTTTTAATTGGTACAATTAATGTAGTTTGTCCGATTATGCCCAAAACAGTTAATGTGATAAACAAAAACAGAATTCCAAGCCCGGGCACCGAAAAGCCAATCCAGCTTTCAATATTCCGGCTTAACCAGCCATCGATGGTGATAAACAACGAATAAATAATATAAAAAACGATTGCCACCGGAGCTACCAGTAAAACTCCCTGTAAAAAATAGCCAAATATTCTTTTCACTTGTGCAGATTTAAGTTCATATTTTGTAATACAATATTCAAGATAACTAAGAAAAAAAGCCTTTGAATTGAACTGCAGATCAAAGGCTTTTTAAATTCATTGCTAATAAACAACAAATATTTATTTTAGTTCTTCCTTCAAAAACCGGGTCATTTTATTATAAAGATGCATGGTTGTATTTCCTCCCGAAATGCCGTGGGCACGATTGGTGTAAATCGCCATATCGAATTCTTTTCCTGCCTGTACAAGTTTTTCGGTATATTCATAAGTATTTTGTGCATGCACATTATCATCGGCCGAACCGTGGATAATGAGCAAATCGCCCGATAAATCCGCTGCATGGAAAAGCGGTGAATTATCATCATATCCATCCGGGTTTTCTCGTGGTGTCCGCATATAACGTTCAGTATAAATTGAATCATAAAAACGCCAGTTGGTAACCGGCGCCACTGCAATTCCTGATTTGTAAAGCCCGTTTGCCTTTTCAAGTGTGAGGCAAACCATAAAACCTCCGTAACTCCAGCCAAAAATTCCAATGTTGTTTTTGTCAACAAACGGTAACGTTCCAAGGTATTTAGCAGTCTCAATCATATCGTCCGATTCGTATTTTCCAAGCTGCATGTAAGTAACTTTTCGGAATTCCTCACCGCGCGCACCTGTACCCCGCGGATCGACACTAACCACTACAAATCCTTCCTGGGCAAGGTATTCATTCCAGCCAACCTTTTCCCATTCTTTTTTTACCTCCTGTGAATTTGGCCCGCTGTATTGCGTCACAAAAACCGGATATTTTTTTGTTGCATCAAAATTGTTGGGTTTTATCATGAACCCATTTAATGTGATCCCTTCGGAAGTAGTAAAACTGAAAAACTCTTTTTGCGGAACATGATATTCCTGCAGTGTGTTTTTCAAAACTGTATTATCCTGAAGAACACGGATTTGTTCTCCTCTTTTATTGTCGTGAAGTGTAACCAGCAGCGGAGTGTTGCTGTTGCTGAAATAATTAATGTAGTATTTATAGTCGTTGCTGAAAATGGCTTTATTTGTACCATCTTTTTGGGATAATTTACCTTGCTTTTTCCCGTCCTGACTGGTAAAATAAATCTCGCGGCCAAGGGGCGACTCCTTTGCAGCCTGGTAATAAAATAATTTTTTTGAATCGTCGTAACCGTAAAAATCAGTGACATCAAAATTTCCCCTGGTGAGTTGTGCAATTTCAAAACCTTGCTGGTCATATAAGTACAAATGCGACCAACCGTCTCTTTCACTTTTTACAACAAATTTACCATCATCGAGATAAGCAAAAGCATCAAGGAATTCCTCACTGATGTATTTATCTTCTTTTTCCGTCATTACCGGTCGCGTATCTCCGGTATATGGATTTGCATATAAAATGTCAAGCTGGTTCTGGCGTCGGTTCAGGCGCATTACCACCAAATCATTTGCATCGGGTGTCCAGTTAATTCGCGGAACATAAATATCGGTATCCTGACCTAAATCGAGAGGAATGCTCACCCTTGAACGGAGCTCATACGACAAAACAGTGACATTGGAATTCTTTTCACCGGCTTTGGGATATTTAAATGTTACCACTTCCGGATATAATTTACTTTTTTCAACAACAGGATATTCTCCGGAATAGGTAATCATATTGAATTCAGGAACCTCTGTTTCATCAAAACGAATGAAGGCAAGAAATTTACTGTCAGGTGACCATGCAAAAGCCTTATTAAATCCAAATTCTTCTTCGTAAACCCAGTCGGGCGCTCCGTTACTTATTTTATTTTCTTCTCCATCGTATGTAATCTGGCTTTCGCTGCCAAATTTCATGTTTTTAATGAATAGATTTCTATCACGTACAAATGCTATCCGGTCGCCATCAGGTGAAAAAGTTGCCAATTGCTGCGCTCCCTTTTCCGAAAGGGAAGTCAGTTCTTCGGTTACTGAATTCCAAACGTAATATTGCGCATTAAAAGAATGCCTGTAAATGTGCTGAACATCTGTTGTTAGCAATATTTTTGTTTCATCTTTGCTAAATTCATAACCAACAAATGAAGAAATTGGCGCACCCGGAATGGAGGTAATGTCGAAAATCACTTCTACAGGTCCGCCGGTTTTATAACTGTTCTTTACTATTTTTGTCCCGTTTTCCAGTGTCGAATAAAAATCTCCATCATTCATAGAACGCAGTCCTTTAACGGTTTGCTCTCTAAATGTCCCTTTAATAAACAAATCTTCAAGTGTAATATTTGATTGTGCATGTATTGAAACTGCAAAAATTACAGTCAGAAAAAGAAGAGTCAGTTGTTTCATTTGAATATTATTTTATTTTAAAACAAGAAAACAAAAGTAAAAATTGTTGAACAAGGTAAAAATTGAAACTTCAGGATTTAACATTTAAACCTAAAAAGAAGTTGATTTTCTTAAAAAGCTAAAAATAAAGCCAGTTGAATAAAAGGAAATGTACATTTTTTAAAGGATTGTTTATCTTTGCAATCTTTTAAAAAATTAACGGGTATAAAAGTATGATTAAAATAACGCTTCCTGATAAAAGTATAAGAGAATTTGATGAACCAGTCAGCGGTTACGAGATTGCACGTTCGATTTCGAACCGGCTTGCAAAAGATGTTTTATCAGTTTCTGTAAATGGTGAAGTGTGGGATTTATCACGCAAAATTGATAAAGATGCCAGCATCAAACTGAACACCTGGGAAGATCGCGAAGGAAAGGAAACATTCTGGCATTCGTCGGCTCATTTAATGGCCGAAGCAATTGAACAAATTTATCCGGGAACAAAGTTTGGAATTGGACCTACAGTTGATACAGGGTTCTACTACGACATTGAACTTCCTGATGGGAAACAACTGACAGAAAATGATTTGCAGAAAATTGAGAAGAAGATGCTGGAGTTGGCACGTCAGAAAAACGATATTGTAAGAAGCGAAATTTCAAAAGATGATGCGTTGAAAGTGTTTTCAGAAAAAGGCGATGAGCTTAAACTGGAACTTATCAGCGAATTGGAAGACGGAACGATAACGCTCTATAACCAGGGAAATTTTACAGATCTGTGTCGCGGGCCGCATTTACCCAATACCGAGTTTATTAAGGCAATTAAGTTAACTTCAATTGCCGGTGCATACTGGCGTGGCAATGAAAACAACAAAATGCTGACACGTGTTTACGGTGTTACATTCCCGAAACAAAAAATGCTCGATGAATACCTTGTAATGCTGGAAGAGGCCAAAAAACGTGACCACCGCAAAATCGGAAAAGAGATGGAGCTTTTTGGATTCTCCGAAGCAGTGGGGCAGGGTTTGCCGTTGTGGCTGCCAAAGGGAACCCAATTGAGAATGCAGCTCGAAGATTTTCTGAAAAAAGTACAAAAGAAATATGGCTATGTTCAGGTAATGACTCCGCACATTGGCGATGTAAATCTGTATAAAACTTCGGGCCATTACGAAAAATACGGTAAGGATTCATTTCAGCCCATTTCAACGCCTGCCGAAGGAGAAGAATACATGCTGAAACCAATGAATTGTCCGCACCATTGCGAAATCTTCAAAATGCGCCCAAAATCATATAAGGACCTGCCTTTGCGTTTGGCAGAATTTGGAACTGTATACCGGTATGAACAAAGTGGAGAATTGCATGGTTTAACAAGAGTAAGAAGCTTTACACAGGACGATGCACATATTTTCTGCCGTCCCGATCAGCTGAAAGATGAATTTAAAAAAGTAATCGACATCGTATTTATCATTTTCAAAGCCCTTGAATTTGATGACTATGTAACCCAGATTTCTTTGCGTGATCCCGAAAATCAGCAGAAATACATTGGCAGTGCTGAAACCTGGGATAAAGCTGAAAAAGCGATTGTGGAAGCCTGCGATGAAAAAGGATTGAATACGATTACAGTTATGGGAGAAGCAGCATTTTACGGGCCAAAACTCGATTTTATGGTGAAAGATGCACTTGGACGCAGCTGGCAGTTGGGAACGATTCAGGTGGATTACAACCTGCCTGAACGTTTTAATCTTGAATATATTGGAGCTGATGATAACCGTCACCGGCCTGTAATGATTCACCGCGCACCTTTCGGATCAATGGAACGTTTTGTGGCAGTATTAATTGAACATACTGCCGGAAAATTCCCGTTGTGGCTGGCACCCGAGCAGGCTGTTGTGTTGCCAATCAGCGAAAAGTATAATGATTATGCAAAAAAAGTTTCAGATTTTCTAAATATTTCCGATATTCGCACCGTCGTAGATGATCGTAACGAAAAGATTGGTAGAAAGATACGCGACAACGAATTGAAACGGATACCCTATTTATTGATCGTAGGAGAAAAAGAAGCAGATACTGAAACAGTTTCAGTGCGGCGACAGGGTGAAGGAGATAAAGGGGAAATGAAAATAAGTGAATTTTCAGAATTTATTTTGAAAGAAATTAAAAATCAGTTAGCAGGATTGTATAACTAACCAATAGGAGGACTTTACAATAGCAATTAAAAGAAAAGGAGGATCCGGAAGATCCAAGTATGTACGGAAAGAACGCGAACCACAACACAGGGTTAACGAAAAAATTACTTCACCCCAAATCAGGCTGGTTGGCGACAATATTGAGAACCAGGGGGTATATCCCCTAAGAGAGGCATTAAAATTGGCCGAACAGTTGGAATTGGATTTGGTTGAAATTTCCCCAAGTGCAGAACCACCCGTTTGTAAAATCACAGATTACTCTAAGTTTCTTTATCAGCAGAAAAAGAAACAAAAAGAGATGAAGGCCAAGGCAGTGAAAGTTGTGGTGAAAGAAATCCGTTTCGGACCTCAAACCGATGATCACGACTTTGATTTTAAAATGCGGCATGCTGAAAAGTTTTTGAAAGAAGGTTCAAAAGTAAAAGCATACGTATTTTTTAAAGGAAGGTCAATTTTGTTTAAAGAACAAGGCGAAATTTTGTTGCTGAAACTTGCAACAGCTCTCGAAGACCTTGGAACTGTTGAACAATTGCCAAAACTAGAAGGAAAAAGAATGACAATGATAATTTCACCTAAAAAGAAATAATATAGTTCTTTGATAACATTTAATTAGTAGGATTATGCCAAAAATGAAAACGAATTCCGGTGCTAAAAAGCGTTTTAAGTTAACCGGATCAGGTAAAATTAAAAGGAAACATGCCTACAAAAGCCACATTCTTACCAAAAAAAGTAAGAAACGCAAACGTAACTTAGGTTATTGGACCACCATTGATAAAACCAATGAGAGTAACGTGAAGCTTTTGTTAAACATGAAGTAATTTTAATAAATTAAAAAAAGTAATAAACCAGGTGATTGAGCTTTAAAGTGTTCCGGAAATCCGGAAACGCCGGTTACCAAAAAAGTTAAAAGTATGCCAAGAAGTGTAAATCATGCAGCATCACGTGCCCGAAGGAAAAAAATCCTGAAAAGGTCTAAAGGTTATTTTGGAGCGCGTAAAAATGTTTGGACAGTCGCAGTGAATACCTGGGAAAAGGGTCAGCAGTATGCTTACCGCGACAGGAAAGTAAAGAAAAGAACATTCCGTGCATTGTGGATTCAGCGAATTAATGCAGCAGCCCGTATCCAGGGAATGTCGTATTCACAGTTGATGGGATTGTTAAAAAAGAACGATATTGAAATTAACAGGAAAGTTTTAGCCGATTTGGCCATGAACCAACCTGAAGCGTTCAAAGCAGTTGTTGACAAAGTAAAATAAGCAAAGCATATTATTTTAAGGTGAAATAAATTAAAAGCCCGGTCTGTCAGTCGACGGTTACCGGGCTTTTCTATTCAATAATGCTGTTCTTAACCGCTTTCTTTATGGATGAATGTGGTTTTTAACCACGAATCATCTGTAATGCATTTCAGAAATCACTCAAATTTTCCTTACCAGACAGTTTTCATAAATCCCCCGTCAACAGCCAGGCTTACTCCTGTGATATAAGAAGCAGCAGGTGATAACAAAAACGCTCCCGCTTTTCCAAATTCTTCAATCGTTCCGTAACGGCCCGCCGGAATCTGCTGATGCATCTTTTGTTTTACTTCTGCAATGGTAATCCCGCTTTTTTCTGCATTGCTTTTATCAAGCGATTTTAACCGGTCAGTATCAATCCGCCCTGGCATTAGATTATTTACACGAATGTTTTCGCCTGCAAGTTCATTCGAAAGGCTCTTTACCAAACTTGTTACTCCCGAACGGAAAACATTTGAAAGCAGTAACCGGTCAACAGGTTCTTTTACCGACATCGATGTAACGGTAAGTATTGAACCCCCTTTGCCGGATCGCAAAACGGGTAAAACTTCACGAATCAACCGAACAGCGCTCATCAGTGTCAGGTTAAATGCAGCTTCCCAGTCTTCATCAGTGAAATCATCAAAGTTTCCGGCAGGAGGACCACCGGCATTTACAACAAGTCCATCAATGCGATTAAAAGTTCCGGCAATTTCTGATATCCAGTTTTTAATCGATTCAGGCTTTGAAGCATCGAAAACTGAAGCATGTATTTTTGAACCGGTTTGGTTTCTTAAAATTCGGGCAGCATCTTCAACTTCATTTTTTGTCCGGCTGGCCAAACAAACCGTGGCTCCGTTTTGAGCCAGTTCCCTGGCAATGCCAAAACCAAGTCCTTTGCTGGAAGCAGCAACCATAAAAACATGATCTTTAATGTTTAATTCCATAACTTAATTATTTCCTGTATTTATCATTTAATCCAATCCCATTCCTGATTAGCGGAATGATTTTATTTATTCTGTTTATTCTTGTTTCCTCCCTTTTTGCATCGCTGATATATTCAGCAAATTCCCGTTGTTTACCACGACTGAACTCATTAAAATGTATTCTTAGCTGAGGAGTTTCGATGAATCGTTTTTCAAGTTCTTCCGGAATGACTAATGTCACATTTCGTTCAGGTTTTATTTCTCTGTTCTTGGTTTGATTTTCAATCGCTTCATTCAGATACTCAAGAACCAGATTTTCATCCACCTCGTCAATGGAAGTAAAACGCCACTGTCTGAGTGCTTTGGTTTTATTTTCCTGAGCATTAACCAATAAATTCTTTTTATCTTCCAAAAGCGCCCCCTGAAAAAACCAAAGACCGGTATAGGATTTAAATGAGCTTATTCCAACAATGTTTTTTCCATTTAATGCATACACAGGCGCTCCCCATTTTATCGTTTCCTTCAAACCGGTCGATAAAATTAATTCACGCAATAAAATCAGAATTTCTTTCCCAAATTTCGATTTGATGATAAATTCATCAACAGTTTTTATGTCTTTCACTTGAATATAATTAAGTTGTCAGCCCGAAAGATTCGCATAAAGAATTTTGAATCTTCTAAAACACACCGCATATCCGGCTGACTTTTCCTTAAAAAACATAAATTTAAACCAAATTGTTTTGGAGCATAACCAATCGTTCAAGGGTGACTTTTGAGATAAAATATAAGTGACCGTAAAAGGTAGTTTTTAATATTCAAAAGCAAAACATCAGGTTAATTGTCAGTTGGATTAAACCTCCCTGAGTTTCCATTTTCCTTTTCTGAAAAGAAACAAAGTAATAACAGTGAGTAAACTTTCAGCACTAACAATTGCAATACTTGCTCCAATGATTCCCATATTTAAAACAACAGCAAGAAAATAAGCGAGTGGAATTTCAAACACCCAAAAGCTTACAAGATTTATCTTCGTTGGTGTCATTGTATCTCCGCTGCCGTTAAAACCTTGCACAAGCACCATTCCCAAAGCATAAAAAAGAAACCCGTAACTAATGATTCTCAACGCTACAGTTCCGTTTTCTACAACAGCAATATCAGCAATGAACAGCCTGATGAAGAAATCGGGAAAAACAATCAGTAATGTTCCCATTAAACCCATAAAAATCATATTTACATAACCGGTAATCCAAACAGATTTTTCGGCACGCTCAGGTTGTTTTGCACCAAGGTTTTGCCCCACAAGTGTTGCTGCAGCATTGCTTAAACCCCACGAAGGAAGCAGAATGAAAATAATTATCCGGATAGCAATTGTATAACCGGCAAGGGCATCAGGGCCCGAAACTGCAATTATTCGTACAAGTAAAATCCAGCTCGAAGTTGCAATCAGATTTTGAAATATGCCACCACCTGAAATCTTTAACAGGTTCAACATTACGCTCAGTTTAATGACAAGGCTGTTTAAATAGAGTTTTATCCTGTATTTGCCCTTAAAAAGAAGGTAAAACTGATACAGAACACCTATGCCACGTCCAATAGTTGTAGCAATTGCAGCACCTTTCAATCCCATTTCAGGGAAAATGCCAATACCGAAAATTAAAAGCGGATCGAGAACAAGATTGATTAAGTTGGCCACCCAGATCACGCGCATTGAAACGGCAGCATCACCCGAACTACGGAAAACTGCATTTATAATAAAAAGGAGCATAATTACTGTATTCCCGCCAAACATGATTGAAGGAAAAAGATAACCTTCCGATGCCATTTGTTCGGATGCCCCCATAATTATCAAAAATGATTTTGCAAAAAGAACTCCCGGAACAGCAATAAAGAAGGATATGAATACTCCCAACAGTATTGCCTGGAATGCAACTACACCCGCTTCATCTTTCTTTTTCTGGCCAATCCGCCGCGAAACAAGTGCTGTTGTTGCAGTGCTTAATCCAACTCCTATTGCATAAACAACTGTCATTACCGATTCAGTAATGCCAACTGTTGCAACTGCTTCTGCTCCAAGTTTCGAAACAAAAAAAATATCGACAACTGCAAATACCGATTCCATAACCATTTCAAGAATCATTGGAACAGCAAGAATAAGAATGGACCGGCCAACTGTTGTTTGGGTAAAATCGCGTTCAGTTCCTGATACTGACTCTTTTATATCTTGCCAAAGCTCACGAAGTTTATCTGATTGCAAAAAAGTCAAACCTTCAAATTTTTTATCCGACATTACCGGAAAATTATAAAAAGAAAATGAATATACGACAATAAATTATACTGTATAATTTTACAATTTGGAAAGGGAAAAGTTGTTTCAAATGACTGTGAAAATTCAGAGACAGGAAATTCATGTTTCAGTAGTCTTTGAAAATTTCATAGACAGTAATTTCGTGTTGAAGTAGTCTTTGAAAATTTCATAGACAGGAACTTCATATTTGAGTAGTCTGTGAAAAAATTAAGAAGCAGGGATTTCATATTTCAAATGGCTTTGAAAATTTCAGAAGCATAAATTTCAAAATAAAAATGAACCTGTTGGAAGAAAAAACAAAAAATCAGATTAAAGTTCAAAGACTTTCGGATTGTATAGATGGTTTAAAGCCTTTCCGGCTGAACAGATATGTAAATTTCAACTTCCGGCTTGTTCTTTCCCAGTAAGATTAGAATGGAAAAAACACTTTAAATTGAGTTAAGTGAAAAATAAACAATTTAATTTAAACTAACCGGCAGCAATAACATGCAATTTTTAATGAAATCATTTCGGTTTTATTCAATTAGGCAGTTAATAAATACTTCTAATATTTTGATGCTTAGATTGAACCCTTTCGAGGGTTCTCCCTTTATCGGCACATTTTCCGTATGGGATTAGTATTTACAATCCGTTTGCGGATTGAACAAAAATAGCCGTGGGTGCAAACCTACGGTTACAGTTATGTATCAGATAACAATCCTGACGGGATTGAACGGAAAAACACTTTGTCTTATTACTTAACTGCCTGATTCAACAGTTTTATTATATTCACCATCAATGATTACTTCAAATTACAAAACGATGGAATTGTTTTTAATCATTAAATTGAAAATTAAACCGGAAGTTATGCAGCGTTTTTTGCTGATTTTTATTTTGATATGGTGCAGTATTCATCTGGTTTCCGCACAGGTTGTTATCAGTGAAACTACTTTTAAAAAGAGATTGCATTATAAAGTAAAAACAGCTCATGCTGAATGGTTCATTGATAAATATTCAGGTGGAATAACAGGAATTATCGACACAGGTAATAACGATTGGATGAACTGGAAACGATTACCGGAAGAAAAATATCCTGAATCGGCTGCCGGAGATTACAGGGGAATGCCAAATTTTGTTTTTGGAGGTGATGAAAACGGAATTGGTCACCCGGGATTCGATAAAGCTTTGAGTTTTAAAGAAAATGACAGACAAATAAAAGTAAAAAGTCTGGATGGAAAATGGGAATGGATGTATATTTTCCATTCAAATTATGTTGAACTACTGGTTTTAAAGAATCCTTCGGAAGAACGGAATTACTGGTTTTTGTATGAAGGAGTTCCGGGTGGTGAATTTGATCCCGAGAACCAGTATTGGGGAACAAATGAGGGAGTCAATCCTGCAAAACCTGATTACCTTAAAGGGGAAGAAATTTATGGTCTTTGGAATTTTGTATTCTTTGGACATGAAAATACAGCCCGTGTATTGTTTGTCGTTCAAAAAAACAAAGATAAACTGAAAGATATCTTTGGATATTTAGGCAATTCGTCTGCTGGTTTAAAATCAAATGACGGAATGGTGGTATTTGGGTTTGGACGCGATAAAAATGCAGTCCCATTGCTGAATCAAAAAAATATTTTTTACATTGGCTTTTATGAAAAAAAAGTGGAGCAGAATACATTTCCTGAGTTTTATAAATACATACAAAAAACTTTTTACTGATTTAATTTGAACCCTCCAAAACAATTGATGTTACTATTCCAAAGTATCCGAATCCATAATAAATATGAAAAACAGTTTCTTGCTTGTTGTCATTTTAATTTCGCTGGTAGCATGCCAACAAGAACAAAAGTTTCCGAACATTTTATTCGAAAGAATACCTCCCGAAAAAGTAATCCTGAAAGACAATATAATTGATACTGCGCGTGTTGCCGCGGATTCAGTCAAAACAACTTTTCCCGAATGTTTAAACAGGTTAACAGAATCTGCCCGTTTTTACAATGAAAAAAATGAAAAGTTCAGCCTTGAAAAAATGAAGATGGAATGGGAAAACTGTGTTGCTGAAATTACTTTAAATCGGGCAGCAGCAGTACAATGGGCCGAAAATACATGTTTGCTGTTCCAGTTAACCGGCGACGAAAAATATGCGGAGGAACTTGAACATATCTTTTATACGCGGTTAAATCAGCATGGGGTTGATAAAAAATTATCCAATGTAATTGCCTCCTGTATTTTTACCAAAAATGTGGATCATATTCATGCAAATCTGTACATCCCTTCAGAAATCAATTATGAGCACACCCTTCACGGGCATGTAAAAATTGAAATGGAAACCAACTATCCTGAAACCGGCAGGATTCAGCTTAAATTTACAACGGGTGAAAATCGTTACATCGAACTTTTTGTACGAATCCCTACATGGGCTGCAGATGCAACAGTTACTGTGGGTGGTGTAAAATATGTTGCTAAACCTGGCAGTTACAGTAAAATTGCAAAAAAATGGAAAAGCGGCGATCTTGTCGAAATATATTTTCCAATGGTTAATGCCCCGTCCTACCTGCGTCAATAGACAGGATTTGTTTTCCATAATCAGTTTTTGCACTAATTTATTCAGATAAACAATGAATCTTTTCGGCTATTAATTGTGTATAATTTCTGATTTTGTATTTTTAGTCACGAATTATCCGGATTGAAAATCAGATTTCTATTTGAAATTTCAGGCTGGAATAAAAAATTAAATACTAAAGAAATGAAAAAACTGAGCCTTATTTTCTTTGTTGCATTGATTACTGCATGTTCAACCAATCAAAAAAAAGAAATAGAAATGCCTTATCAAAAAGCAGATTTCGAAAAACAAATCGATGGAAAAACCACACATCTTTTCCAACTTGAAAACAAAAATGGAATGATGGTAGCCCTAACCAACTACGGTGCAAAAATTGTTTCAGTTTATGCGCCAGATAAAGAAGGAAACTATGCCGACGTGGTGCTGGGTTTTAATTCCATTGACGATTATCAGAAGTATGGTGCAAGTCATGGGGCAGTGGTTGGGCCTTTTGCCAACCGCATTGCAAATGGACGGTTCGAAATTGACGGCGTGGTTTACAATTTGCCGGTAAACAATGGCGAAGCCACATTGCATTCCGGTCCCGACAGCTGGTATCGTAAAGTTTGGGATTTTGAACAGAATGAAAACAGTGTAACTTTTTCAATTGAAAGCCCTGACGGTGAATTTGGTTTCCCCGGTAATAAAAAGGCACAGGTAACGTACACGCTTACCGGTGACAATGAATTGCAAATTGATTACAAAGTCACCACCGATAAACCCACACATATAAATCTGACAAATCACAGTTATTTTAATTTACGTGGCGAAGGAAATGGTGATGTTCTGAATCATATTCTTGTAATAAATGCAAAAACTTCAACGCCGGTAGACAGGGGAATGATACCAACCGGTGAAATTGCAGATATTACAGGAACGGCGCTTGATTTTACATCACCACATTCAATAGGCGAACGGATAGAGGAAAAGGATACAATGTTGATCTACGGATCAGGTTATGATTTTAATTATGTGATTGATAAACAACCAGGAGAACTTGCTTTTGCTGCAAGTGCATTCGAACCTGAAAGTGGCCGGTATATGGAAGTATTTACAACCGAACCAGGCGTTCAGCTTTATACAGGAAATCATTTGGGCGGAACTGAAACAGGAAACAGCGGAGTAGCTTATACAAAACGTACTGGATTTTGCCTTGAGACACAACACTTTCCCGACAGTCCGAATCAACCCGGATTTCCTTCAACTTTGCTCAAACCGGGTGATGTATTTAATTCCACAACCATTTATAAATTTTCAGTTAAAGAATAAGCTGAATAAAAATTTAAGTAGCAAAAAATCAATACAATACAGTTTGTATCATTACAAATAAGTTGATTTTTCAGCCTGACAACACCTTTTATGAAAATTGAAACAGGTACAAAAAATTGGTTTAAAGATGTATTCGACAACTATTATGAATACATTCGAAATTATCTTTTTTACCTATCCGGAGATATAAAACTTTCAGAAGATCTTGTACAGGATGTATTTTTGCAGCTTTGGGAAAAACGCGCTCAGGTGAACGACGAAACTGTCCGGTCGTATCTTTTTACAATTGCCCGCAACAGTTACTTTAAAAATTTCAGGCAAAAAAAATACGATTTGAAATTTCAATCGACCTACTTTGAACAGGTGGAAAATGAATCACCTGAATTCCTGATGGAGTTAAAAGAGTTCGACAGTAAATTACAAAAAACAATATCCGATTTACCTGAAAAATGCCGTACTGTATATTTAATGAACAGAATGGATGATATGACTTACCAGGAAATTGCAGAAAGTCATCATGTGAGTGTAAAGGCAATTGAAAAGCAGATGAGCAAAGCGCTTGCTATTTTGCGGGAAAAACTTGGGACTAAGATGTAGAATGAAAACAGAGAATCACATAATTCAACTTATAAAAACCCGGGGTAAAAAAGTTATTCTTTTATTTTTATTGCTGATTCATACCCAATTGGTTATGTCGCAGCAGACAATTTCAATTTCTTCTGATGGTGAATCGCTGAACAAGGTATTAAGCAAAATCACAGAAAAGTACAATGTAAAGTTCGCCTTCGATTCTGATTCTTTTGAGAAAGTAAAAACCAAATTCAACATTAAAAATTCTACGCTCGAAGAATTCCTGACAAGACTTGAATCGGAATATTTTATAAAATCAAAATTTATTGACGGAACTTGGGTTTTAGTCGCCACCGAACCAAAAATTTTTCTGCCACCTGAACCTGAACCTGAACCGCCTAAACCAAAGTTTGTATCAGTTTCAGGATTTGTGAAGGATAAAAACAGCAGCGAAGAATTAATTTACTGCAATGTTGCAGTCGGCGAAAACAGGGGAGGAATGACTAATGAACTTGGATTTTTCAACATTTTGATTCCGGCTGCCGATTCAGTAAGAATCAATATAAGTCATTTGGGCTACCATCGTTTGGATACGATAGTTCCGGCAAATCAAACTGCAATCATCTATTTGATTCCTTTTGAAATTGTTATGGAAGCCATTCAGGTTACACGATTTGAAAAGCAGGTTTTGCAAGCTTCGCCACAGCCAGGTAAAATTGCATTTAACCCGGTGAAATCTTCAAATGCACCGCGGATTTCAAATGATGATTTGGCCAATGCATTGTTACTGATTCCGGGCGTCAGTTTTGTTCAGGGAAGTGCAGCCGGATTATCTGTTCGTGGTGGATCACCAACTGACAATCTTGTTTTATTCGATGGAATTCCTGTTCTCGAAACAAGTCATTTGCTTGGAAACATGAGTGTTTTAAACTCGAAATTTGTTCAGCAGGCTTTTATTTCACGCGGTGGTTTTGATGCCGAATTTGGAGGTCGGGTTTCAGGATTGATTCAGTTGACCGGAAAGTCAGGGAAAAATAACCGGCCTTATCTTGATGTTGCTGCAAACCTGCTGAATACAAATGTTCTTGCAAATGTACCGGTTACCAATAAGTTTTCAGTAACTGCTGCCTGGCGCCGTTCGTTTATCGATCGGTGGCAAAATTACCTGTACATGCGCCTGATAGATGATGTATCCCCGGGAAATCAGCAGGAAAATACAGTGACCTCAACAATTAATCCAATGGTACGGTACGAAGATGTAAATGCAAAAGTAAGCTTTCATCCTTCTGATAAACTGGAACTCAACATGAATTTTCTTTATGGAAATGATCATCAAAGCAGGGATTTTACACTCCTTCAAACCAGGGATTTTTACCGGAACGAAAGTGTTGACAGCGAAAACATGGGGTTCAGCGTCAACTGGAACTGGCAGGCAGGCAGGAATTGGTTTCATTCATTCTCTGCAGGATATTCTAACCTTGAAAAAAAGATGGTGGATGAAACCGGAGAACTGGAAGAGGTGACTGAAGTAGTAGAGAGTCCGGGCAAAGGAAAAGGTAAGGGAAAAGGGCTTCTGAAAACAAAGGAAAAAACTTACGAAAGATTTGTCTATGATATCGACAATGGATTTAACAGGGTGGAAGAATATCGTTTATCCTGGAAAACCGCACTGAATACAGGTATTTTTAAAAGTCAGTTTGGCGCCGGCTGGAACTCTGATGATTATGCGTACAATTTTATTGCCGACCGGCCGGATGCACCTGTGGAATTTGATTCAATAGTTAACAGTGCAACCCAGTATCTTGCAAATGGATTTGTTCAGCAAAATATTGCTTTCCATCCGGTATTCAATTTCAGATGGGGAGTTCGGGCTGATGTTGATTTGGTTTCAGGAAAAACTTACTGGCAACCCCGTGGAGGAATTGAAATCAAACCTTTTGAAGGATTCAGCATCCATTTCTCAGGAGGTATTTATAACCAGTTTTTATCGGGTGTTAAACGCATCGACAGTGAAGGACATTTCAACCAGGTTTGGTATTTGGCCGATAAAAATGGAGTGGGGGCGGTAAGATCGGTGCATTCTGTTTTAGGAGCTAAATTTGAAAAAAACGGTTGGTTTGTTGATGTGGAAGGATACCGGAAAAATGCTGAAAACAAAATGAATTTCTTTGCTGAAACCGTTCAGGCAGGAAACGAACAGGTTGTTGCCTACCATCTTCGGGAAAGCAGCGAACGCAGCAGGGGAATTGATTTTTTCCTTCAGAAAAAGCACCACGTATTTAATCACATGATTGGATATTCTGTTGCAAAAAACGAAGAACAAATTGATGAAGTATTGAATAACAACTGGTTTCCGGGATATAATGACCGGACCCACCGCCTTAAACTTACCGAAATGGTGAACTGGAAAAACTGGAGCCTGACCGGAAGCTGGCAATTTGCTACTGGATTACCGGTAATTCATGTCACCGAACTGAACTCTCTGGTGAATCCCGAGCGATCGGATTATTATTCACAGCTTGATTTTGCCCTAGTGAAGAAAATCAGGAAAAATTTCTTTACTGCAGAAGCTGGTGCATCGTTTTTGAATGTATTAAACAGAAGAAATATTGTTGAAGTTGACTACCTGCGTTTTTCATCCGATCAGGAATCACTGACGGTTCGTTCCGATATTTCTTCGCTCTCTTTCACCCCTGTTTTTTTCGTCAACTTTAATTTCCGGTAAATTTAAGGTAGGGTATTTATCTGTTTGTGGATATTAAGCCTGAAAAAATTAAAGTTGTATTCAGGCATATTTCTACAAATGAGCGATTTCAAAAATAATCAATCAATTTCCAAATTAGCCGATCAATTGGTTCGGTATTATCGTGTTCCTTTTCGTTCAGCAAAGGAAGATGCCCTGAATACAATTCTTGAAAAAATCGAAAACAACGAAAAATCAGCCGGTAAAAAACAACGAAAAATCTCCTGGATTAAGGTAGCCGGAATCTCTGCTGCAGCTACTATTGCTATACTTATAACATTTTGGTTTTTTACTGCATCAGTTACTTATACCGGCAGCGAAGATGGAATAGCAACTTACAGGCTACCCGATAATTCGCGAATCATATTGTACAAAAACAGTAAGCTGAGTTACAAAAAAATGAACTGGAACAGAAAAGTAAATCTTCAGGGCCAGGCTTATTTTGAAGTGCAAAAAGGCGATGGTTTTCAGGTAAAAACAAAGCTGGGGCAGGTGGAAGTTCTTGGAACCCGGTTTTTGGTTTCTGAAACCGGAGAACAACTTAAAGTTCAGTGTTTTCAGGGAAAAGTAAAAACAAGTTACAGGAAAAATTCATGGGTTCTTGAACCGGGAACACAATTCGTTGGTGAACCTGAAAATACACAAAAAGAAGAATTCGAAAAAAGCATACAATTCCCCGATTTTGCAAAGTTTAACCAAAGCTTTTCAAATGCAGGACTTGCAGATGTTGTTAGTGAAATAGAAACTTTTTTCAATGTTGAAATTGAAATTAAAAGCGGAAAAGAGAAAAATTTTACCGGTACAATTCAAACCGGAAACCTTGAAAATACATTGGAAATTGTTTGCGAATCGCTGCAATTGAAATACAGTTTTAATGGAGTAAATCAAATCATAATCTTTAAATCGAAATAAAATGAGACGCAGAAATTTATTTTTTGGAGTGATTGCCATCCTGTTCCTGGGATTGGTGTTTGGCTGTGAGGATAATTCACAAAGCAATCTGGATGATGAACTTGGAAAAGCCGGAAAAGTGGTGGTAAAATTAACCGATGCTCCATTTCCTTCCGATTTGGTTGCAGAAGCAAATGTTACTGTTGACTGGGTAAAACTTGGAAAAACCAGCGAAACCAATGGAGCCGGAAAGAAAACTGATGATGATAATTTTTTCGTCATCAATCTTGAAGAAAATTCAACCTTCAACCTTTTGGAATTAAGTAACGGAATAACCACAATAATTGGTGAAGCCGAAATTCCAACAGGTGAATACAACGAAATCAGGTTGCATATTGTAGATGCAGGAATCATTTTAACTGACGGATCTGAATTTGCTTTAAAAGTGCCAAGCGGCGATACCAGCGGTCTTAAAATTAAAATCAGGCCCTCGCTGTTTATTGTTCAGGATGCTGTTTCAGAGGTGTTACTTGATTTTGATGTGAGCCGTTCGTTTAAATCGAAAGGTAACTTCAAAGACAATAAAGGGAAAAAGAAAGTCAACGGCTTCAATTTTAAACCGGTTGTCCGGGCAGTAAATATGACTGAAGCCGGCGAAATTTCAGGCCTTGTTACCGATGCTGCTGATGTATTCGTTGAGGATGCATTAATTACACTGCTTTCAGGAACTGACACTGTTACTACAGCAATTACATCGAAGGATGGATATTATGCTGTAATTGGAATTCCGGAAGGAACTTATACAGTATCCTGTGAAAAAGAAAGTTATGTGGGCCAGCAGGTAGAAAATGTAAATGTTGTCAATGGTGAAGTGACAGAACAAAACTTTGTGTTGGAAGAAAGCACAGAATAATTGCACCAGATTTTTATCCGGTTGAATCTTTACCATCTTTTTAACCGGAACATTGTAACAGGTATTTTCATCGATGATTTTGAAAGTACCTGTTTTTTTATGTCTGATTTAAAGAAGAAGTTTTATCGAAAAGTGCCGGAATATAAGATTAAGAAATGCTATTTTTGGATAAACAATAGTATTCAGCATGATAAACAGACGAAATTTTATTAAAACAGGCGCAATTACAGGAGCTGGTATGATTGCCGGTACTTCTGTTTTTTCACAAACTTTAGCCAATGGGAAGAGAGTGGGGATTATCGGGCTCGATACATCGCACAGTGTGGCCTTTATCGAAACATTAAACGATGAACATCCGGATGATAAATTCCGGGGATATAAAGTAACAGCTGCTTATCCCAAAGGAAGCCTTGACATAAAATCAAGTTATGAGCGCATTCCAAAATATACAGAACAGGCAAAGGAAATGGGTGTTGAAATTGTAGATTCTGTTGAATCGCTGCTGTCAAAGGTGGATGTTGTCTTACTTGAAACCAATGACGGGCGCCGGCATCTGGAACAGGCTCTTCCTGTATTAAAAGCCGGAAAAAGAATGTTTATCGACAAACCAATGGCTGCTTCCTTATCTGATGCAATCATCATCTTTAACGCTGCAAAACATTACGGAGTACCTGTGTTTTCAGCTTCTTCGCTGCGTTACATTACCGGAATGGATAAAGTTAAAAGCGGCTCAGCCGGAAAAGTTGCCGGTGCTGATACTTATAGCCCGATGGTACTGGAAGAAACACATCCCGACCTTTACTGGTACGGCATTCACGGAGTTGAAACTTTATTTACTGCCATGGGGACAGGTTGCGAATCTGTTTCCAGGATTGCCGCTCCAATAAATGATGTTTCAACTGGAATCTGGAATGATCAGCGAATTGGAGTTTTCAGGGGAATTCGTTCCGGTGAAAAAGGTTACGGAGGAATCGTTTTTGCTGAAAATGAAATAATTAATCTTGGTCCATATGCAGGTTATAACCCTCTTTTAACTGAAATTATAAACTACTTTGAAACAGGTGAAATTCCTGTTCAACCTGAAGAAACCCTTGAAATCCTTGCATTCATGGAAGCTGCAGATGAAAGTAAAAATCAGAATGGAAA
Organism: uncultured Prolixibacteraceae bacterium; assembly: GCA_963816685.1. Classification (GTDB taxonomy): domain Bacteria; phylum Bacteroidota; class Bacteroidia; order Bacteroidales; family Prolixibacteraceae; genus CAVYUC01. Next base: position 104,479 of record CAWFMB010000003.1, read on the forward strand.
ACCGGTATTCATAAAGGAGGTGATGGAAAAAGCACAAAAAACAGCAGATAAATTCAGTTTTTAAAAGGATATACAGGAGGAAATAAAAATGAAATTGAACAACATGTGGAGACATTTTATTTTATTGTTTGGGTTACTGGTTTTTATGGATGGATTGCTTATGGCACAGGATAAAATTGAAGGTTTTTTATATTACGACTTAGCCCCGGTTTCAATTGAAATTCAGGATGGAAAAATAGCACAAATTACCCGGCTGAAAGAAGTCCCTGAAGATTTCCCGCAGGTTATAGTAGCGCCGGGCTTTTTCGACAACCAGGTGAATGGTTTTGCCGGGGTTTCATTTGCATTGGGAGGCAGCGATTTAACAGTTGACAAGGTAGAAAAGGCAACACAGGAGTTGTGGAAAAAAGGGGTCACAACTTATTTGCCAACGCTTACGACTAATGCACAGGCACTTTTGGTGAAAAACTTTAAAATACTTGCGGCAGCTTCCGACGATGAAAGGCTGCTTGGATCCATTCCTGGTTTTCATCTGGAAGGGCCATATATTAATCCCGAAGACGGTTATCGCGGGGCGCATCCTTTGGAATTTGTGCGGTTGCCCGATTGGGAAGAATTCAAGGAAATGAATATTGCTGCAAATCATAAAATCATGCAGATTACCATCGCTCCGGAATTGGATGGTGCGCTTGATTTTATTTCAAAATGCAGCCGCGAAGGTATTGTCGTGGCCATTGGGCACCACAATGCGCCGGCTGACGTGGTAAAAGAAGCAATTGACAGGGGGGCAAAAATTGCAACTCATCTTGGAAATGGCGCTGCAAATATGATCAACCGGCACCGGAATCCATTCTGGTCGCAGCTGGCCGACGATCGCCTGACGGCAAGTATCATCTGTGACGGCTTTCATCTCCTGCCCGAAGAAATTAAAACTTTTCATGCTGCGAAAGGAACCGACAGAACAATTATCACTTCAGATGTCACCAGTTATGCAGCACTGGAGCCAGGCATTTTCCATACTGAAACAGGTGAAACAATCGAACTGACAGAAGAAGGAATGTTGCGCTACCCTGCACAAAATGTTCTTTACGGTTCTGCATCACCCATAACAAAAGGAGTTGGACATATCATGGAAGTTACCGGCTGTACGCTTGCCGAAGCGGTGCAGATGGCAAGTACTAATCCGGCAAATTTATACGGACTGGATGACAGGGGAACGCTGGAACCCGGAAAACGCGCTGATATTATCATTTTTACTGTCGATGATTTCAAAATTAATATCCGGAAAACATTCGTTTTGGGAAAACTTGTTTACCAGGCAAATTAAAACATCATACAGAACAAATAAATTGAACTTGCATTACCTGAATGAAAAACAGCATAACCAAAAAAGTTGTCATTGCGCTGGCAGCGGTGGGGCCGGGTTTATTCCTGATAGGCTATAATATTGGCACAGGAAGCGTCACAACAATGGCAAAAACCGGCGCAGAACATGGAATGGAATTGTTTTGGGCGCTTTTGCTTTCCTGTATTTTTACATTTATCCTGATGGTGGCTTATGGGAAAGTGACCCTGGTTTCAGGAAATACCGCCCTGTCGAATATTAAAAAGGAATTCAGATATGGCTGGATTTTGGCTATATATATTCTGCTGGCGCTCATCATTGGCGAACTGCTTGCATTGATGGGAGTGATGGGTATCGTTGCCGACCTCGTGCAGGAAGGAATCCGGCTTTTATTTAACGAAGCGCATATCAGCAGGTTTTGGATAATTGCCATCCTTTCTGTTGCCATGTATTTCCTTTTATGGTATGGGCAGTATAAAACTTTCGAAAAAGTATTGACAGTGTTTGTGATTTTTATGGGGCTGTCGTTCATTGTCGTGTTTTTTATGGTGCGGCCAGGTTTTGCTTCACTTACCGAGGGTTTAATTCCGGGAATTCCTGACACTCCGGGTGCGTTTGGCCTTGTAGCTGCAATTGCAGGTACAACCTGCTCGGCAGCTGTTTTTATCATGAGAAGCACAGTTGTAGCCGAAAAAGGCTGGACAATAAATAATCTGAAGGACGAAAAGAGGGATTCATTTGTCTCGGCATCTATGATGTTGCTTTTGAGTGGTGTTATTATGGCTGTGGCTGCCGGAACATTGCACGTCATGGGATTAAAACTCGAAAATACAGTGGAAATGATTTCCCTTTTCGAACCCATTGGAGGAAAAGCCGCCGCATTTATTTTGATTCTGGGGATTGTTGGCGCCGGACTTTCTACTGTATTCCCAATTGTGTTAATAGCACCCTGGCTTGTTGCTGATTACTCCGGAAAACCCAGGAATATCCGTTCCCCGCAATCACGGATGCTCATTTTTATAGCCCTGTTTTTTGCTTTTGGAACTGTTTTTCTGAATCAAAAACCTCCTGCATTAATGGTATTTTCACAGGCATTTCAGGCCTGTATTTTACCGGCAGTCGCCATTCCGATTCTTTTGCTGATAAACAGGAAAAAACTGATGGGTAATCATAAAGCAAAATTATCTGAGAACATCGGAATTTGGGCGGTTGTCATCTTTTCATTGGTAACCACCTGGTTTGCTATTACCGAATTGTTAGTGTAACTTGTAGCTGACGAAATCAAATATGGAATAAAACTTAAAACACAAATAAAAATGCAGGATGAAATTACAGTCATAAAAAAAGATAACCTGGATATTCATATTTACCAGGATAAAGATGAATTAGGTAAAGCCTCAGCAAAGTTTGTAACCGAAAAGTTACGTGATGCAATTTATGAAAACGGGAAAGCCAGTTTAATTCTTGCAACAGGCGCCTCACAGTTTGAATTTCTTGAATACCTTCAAAAGCAAAAGATTGAATGGAACAGGATTACTGTATTTCATCTCGATGAATACAAAGGGATAAACGAAAATCATCCGGCAAGTTTCCGTAAATATCTGAAAGACAGAATTCTGAAAAAGGTACAGCCCAAGCAGGTTTATTATTTAAACGGGGATGAACCGGATATTGAATCTGAAACCCGCCATTATGAAAAATTACTCAGGGAACACCCTGTTGATATCGCCTGTATCGGAATTGGTGAAAACGGCCACATTGCTTTTAATGATCCGCCGGTAGCCGATTTTAACGATCCCCGGCTGGTGAAGGTAGTTGAACTCGACGATGCCTGCCGTAATCAGCAACTGGGAGAAGGCTGGTTTCCAACTTTCGATGATGTTCCCACTCACGCGCTGACGCTAACCATTCCTGCAATTATGAATAGCAAAATAATAAGTTGTGTCGTTTCCGAAGAGCGGAAGGCACAGGCAGTTTTTAATGCATTAAACAATGAAATTTCAACTGCATGCCCGGCTTCCATTCTCCGGAAGCATCCTGCAGCAGTTTTGCACCTGGATACTGCGGCAGCTTTAAAAATCATGTGATTGTTTTAACCGTAGAACAATTTGTGTTATAATCGGTTGAGCTGGCTGTTTACAGCTGATTTACCGATTACCGGTTCAGTTTCCTGCAAAAGAACCGAATAAAAAAAGACAAAATTATCATCCCATTTTTCATCCTGCGTTTTATGATGCAATCCGGGTGGAAGGAATCCCTTTTTCCTTTTTTAATGATATCTCAAGGATATACAGGGAATGGCAAATTCACTGCCGGCAGGAACCCCTTTTTCGTAAAGCGTAATCATGTTGTTGTGTCATAAAACTGACTTTGCCTTTCCCAACAGATTTCCCATGGCCTTTTTTCCCGTTGACATTGGATGTTTAATAATATAAACAATACGTACCAAAGATATACCAGGGCTATACCAAATTCGGATCAAATTCGGAGTATCTTCGCAGTTCATTCGCGATTTCGCGAATGAACTGCGAAGATACTCCGAAGAAACCGCGAAGAAACTGCGAAGAAAATACGGCTTTGTTATATCTTTGGTATATCTTTGTTATCTCATTGGTATTTTAAATAACAGATACTATGGCAGAAATTAATCATCTTTTTAGCGGCGGCCGTGGAAAAATGGGAAATCTTGTATTTTACCAGATGAACGGCAAAACAATTGTGCGGACAAAACCAGCACATTTCAGTGATAAAAAAACACCGGCACAGCTTGCACAACGGCAACGGATGCAGGTGATAAATGGTTTTCTGAATCCCTTCCGGGAGCTTATCCGAACAACTTTTGCAGCAGAGGCTGAAGGACGGTCTGCATTGCAGGCCGCACAATCCTATAACATGCGCAATGCCCTTACGGGCGAGTATCCCGATATCATGGTGGACAAAAACAAAGCCTTATTAAGTCAGGGTATACTCCCTTTGCCAAAAAGTGCATCCGTAGCGGCAAAGCCGGAAGGCCTGCTTATAACATGGGAAAACAGCGATGAAACTGCAACCGCCACAGCCGGTGATACCTTGCTGGTGATTGCATTATTTAAAGCAGGCAACTGCAGATATCAGTTTACAGAAGCGCGTCGCGCAGACGGGCAGTATCTTTGGAAGCTTCCGCAAACAATTGACGAAAACGCCCTTCCCGATGTCTGGATTGCCTTCCAAGACAGAAAAAGAACAGCATTAAGCCCGAGCCTGTATATTAATCAGTAGAGACGCGGCCAGCCACGTCTCTGAATAAAAACAACAATTTCGATTATCAAACGCGGCCTGCCACGTCTCTGTATAAAAACAACAATTTCGATTATCAGACGCGGCCAGCCACATATATATATATTATTATCAGACGCAGCCTGTCGTGTATATAATTTGTTATCAGACACGGCCAGCCTTTGTATATAATTTGTTATCAGACGCGGCCAGCCATTTGTATATAATTTGTTATCAGATGCGGCCAGCCAGACGCGGCATGCCAGCCAGACGCGGCATGCCACGTCTCTACGTAAAAAATAATCGTATGTGTAATCGTATCGAAGGGCGAATGGATATCTGGATTTCATTGGTTCATTGTATTTATTTAGATGTTGGCCACCGTTCATTTTATTTCGTATAAAATTTATCATTCTCCCATGTGGCCGGATTGTTTTCAATATAGTTCGCAATTCGTTCCCATTCCTCTCTGTTACGAATAATGTGATCGTGGAAACGGGTTTGCCATCCAAATTCAATTTTATTGGTATTGGCATATTTTGTCAACGCCGATTTCATTCCACCCATTGCAACCGAAACCAACCCACATTTATCCGCAATTTCCTGCATTTTATTATTTGTGGTAGAGACGTGGCATGCCACGTCTCTACAATCGTTTCGTTTCATTTTTGTTTCTTCGATACAAACAATCAAATGCACATGATTGGGCATTATCTGATAAACAGGTATTTTGGCATACGGATGGTGTGTCGGTATTTCTACAATTAATTCATTCAATTTCATTCCCAACACATTCAGTATCATTTTACCATTCAGAATTTCACCAAAATAATGTTCCCGGCCACCTGTGCATATGGTGATAAAATAATCCCCGCCATTATAATCGTGCCACACAGCACGTGCCGAGGGTATTCGGTATTTATTTTGAAATTTATCTGCCATAATTGACAATTATATTACGTAGAGACGCGGCCTGCCACGTCTCTGTATTAAAACAACATCAGACGCGGCATGCCACGTGTATAATTTTATTATCGGACGCAGCCAGCCAGATGCGGCATGCCATGTATATATTTTGTTATCGGACGCAGCCTCCGGACGGCGGCGTGCCAGACACGACCTGCCAGCCAGACGCGGCATGCCAGCCAGACGCGGCATGCCACGTCTCTACGTAAAAATAATCGTATGTGTAATCGTATCGAATGGATATTTGGATTGCATCGGTTCATTATATTTATTTAGTTTGGTAACAGATATTTTTTTATTACCTGCCTTTGTTATATTTTCTTTTGTATTTGCCAGTAATGCCCGAACGGGTCTTTGATTTTTCCTTGCCTGTAGCCGTATTCGTAATCTTGTGCAGGTGATATTTCAGTAGCACCAACTTTTAATGCACTGGCCATTACCTTGTCTACGTCAGGAACAAACAATCCAATACAAACTGTGGTTCCATTATATTTGTCCGGCGGAAAGAAATATTGATTGGCTGTTATTTCGTGTATGTGAAATACGGCTCCGTCAATTGAAAGCTCTGCAACGTGAATACTGCCGTCATCGTTGGAAAAACGCATTCGTTCGATTGCCCCGAATGCTTTCTCATAAAATGAAATGTCCTTAACTCCATTGTTGATGATAAGTTCGGGTGCAAAATGCGTGGTGTTGTCAGAATGTGTCATATTTCTTTGTTTTTTGCCTTTTGTTTACTGCTGTTAATCATATTATCGGTTTACTATAACCACCAACTGCAATCCGTCTAAAAACTTCCGGAGCTGTTAATTTTTGGATAAAAATCAGGCGAATTCCATTCCGGGTTGTTATTTTTTTCATTCATTATTATTTGCACCATTTGGTTCAGATGGATTAAAATTAGTTGAAAAAGGGCAATATTGAGCAATAATATTGAAAAAATGCCTGTCAGTTAATTTTGTAGTTTTTTCATTCCGATGATGCTGATCAATCTTCGCAGGATAGGGGTTTTTAAAACAAACCAGGCTTCAGGATTTTTGATGTACATTTTGTAATTATACATGAAGTCGCCCGCGGATAGCATCTCCGGATGTAATCGGAAGGTGCTTGGGCAATTGCCCAGAGTCTATGGGTAGTTTTGCGGATCACAGCTGTCCGTTTTTAGCAGGAATCACTGTCCGCTTTGAACTGGCGTTTTTAGATTGTCCAATAGTGGTTCGCGGTTTAAAAAGTTGGCTCTGAAGTATGTCAACATGGTGTTTCATAAGAATGAAGTTTAGCCAATAAAAAAGGGAAGCAAAATTTATTTACTTCCCTTCTGTTTGTAATGTGTGCCCAGAACAAGAATCGAACTTGCACGGCCTAAAACGGCCACAAGGCCCTCAACCTTGCGTGTCTACCAATTCCACCATCTGGGCTTGTAGTTATTTTCATTCCCTTACGTGTTTACCCCCTGACATTTTGGGTCCACATCCGGCAATTTTATTTTTCTTTTGCAGTGAATCTTTCCCGGCTCTTCGGGTTCATCAGCAAAAATATATTCTTAAAAAACGTGTGCAAATCTATAAAAATTCCGTAAACTAAAACTTATTTTTTTGAAAATGTTCAGCGTTCAGCGTTCATATTCCTCTTCCAGCCTTACTTTGGTTATTACTCCATTTTTAACAGTAAAATAATATCGTTCTGTTTTCAGCACTTTGGGTGTAACCATTGGGTCAAGGGTTACACGGCCCTGATTAATTTCGGCACTTTTTAGTTCTTCCTCTTTTTCGAAAATGTAAATTTGTTCCTGATCTTTTTGAATCACCCTTTGAGGAGTCCCCAGGTTTTCCTGAGCAAATTCAACAGGTTTGCCTATATAAGCTTTTTGAAGCTGGCGCTGGGTTCCACACGAAATTATTCCGAGTAAAAGAAATACCGTATAAATATGTTTTAAACTTATCATTTTATTTTTTTTCGAAAATAGTTACAAATTCCGGGTTATCTGATAATTCCCTTTGAATAACCACTTCTTTGTTGAAAACTATCAATATCTTCCAATCTCTGGCAAAGGTGGCACAATAATTATTTTTTATCTTTGCCGTGTGTTTATATAACATATTCTTTACCAAAATATTGCTGCACAATGATTCAATTTTTCAGGTCCCAAAACAAAAATATTATTGCGGTTGATACATTTCTTCCGTTAAAACAGGATGATGTGGCCAAATTGGTTTGGTTGTTTTCCGATGCTGAATATTTAAAGCAGGAAGTTCTGGAAGGCTGGTTTACAGGGCCGCGTCGCGAAATGCTTACCCCCTGGAGTACAAACGCTGTTGAGATTGTCCAGAATATGGGAATCAAAGGGGTGATTAGGATGGAAGAGTTTATTCAGGTGAAAGATGAAAAAGCGGATTACGACCCAATGCTTCAGGCTTTGTATAAAAATTTGGATCAAAAGGTTTTTATTATTGACAAGCTGCCTGCCCCGATTTTAAAAATCGAAGATATTGCAGCATTTAATCAGCAGGAAGGTCTTGCATTAAGCGAGGATGAAATTGATTATCTGAATTCTGTTGCTGCTTCAATTGGAAGACCATTAACCGATAGCGAGGTGTATGGTTTCGCCCAGGTAAATTCGGAGCATTGCCGACATAAAATATTTAACGGAACTTTTATCATCGATGGGAAAGAGATGCAGTCTTCACTTTTTCAACTCATTAAAAGAACATCAAAAGTAAATCCTAATAAAATAGTTTCGGCTTATAAAGATAACTGCTCTTTTGTGCAGGGGCCAGTTGCTGAGCAGTTTGCGCCCCGGACTCAGGATAAACCGGATTATTTCGAAATAAAAGATAAAGAAACTGTATTGTCGTTAAAGGCTGAAACCCATAATTTCCCGACAACTGTAGAACCTTTTAATGGTGCCTCAACCGGAACCGGTGGTGAAATCCGCGACAGGATGGGCGGGGGGAGAGGCAGTTTTCCAATTGCCGGAAGTGCTGTTTATATGACTTCGTACCCCCGCACCGAAGCTCAGCGTCCCTGGGAGCAGTCAGTTCAGGAACGTGACTGGTTGTATCAGACTCCGGAAGAAATTTTAATAAAAGCTTCGAACGGTGCAAGTGATTTTGGAAATAAATTTGGTCAGCCTCTGATTACCGGATCGGTTTTAACATTTGAGCATTTTGAGAATTATAAAAAATACGGTTACGACAAAGTAATTATGCTTGCCGGCGGAGTTGGTTTGGCGAACAAAGAGTATAGTCTTAAAAATGATCCCGAAAAGGGAGATAAGGTTATATTGCTCGGCGGAGATAATTACCGCATTGGAATGGGTGGGGGAGCTGTTTCTTCAGTGGCTACCGGTGAGTTTAAAAATTCCATTGAACTAAATGCTGTTCAGCGGGCGAATCCCGAGATGCAGAAAAGAGTGTACAATGCCATTCGCGCACTTGGTGAATCGGATGAGAATCCAATTATTTCCATTCATGATCATGGGGCTGGCGGACATTTAAACTGCTTATCAGAACTGGTAGAAACCACCGGTGGAAAAATAGATACTTCCCGGCTTCCGGTTGGTGATCCTACGCTTTCCCAGAAAGAAATTATTGGGAATGAATCGCAGGAACGAATGGGACTGGTAATGAAACCTGATAATGTTGAATTGTTGAGAAAGATTGCCGAACGGGAACGTGCACCCATATATGAAATAGGTGAAGCGACCGGTGATATGCAGTTTACTTTTGAAAACAGCAATACAGGTGAAAAGCCAATCGACTGGCAGTTGGGTTACATGTTTGGAAATCCGCCTCAAACGGTTTTGGAAGATAAAACAATTCATGCTGATTTTGAGGAACTGCAATATAATCCGGATGAAATACAGACTTTGGTTGAAAACGTTATTCAGCTGGAATCAGTGGCTTGCAAAGACTGGCTTACAAATAAAGTCGATCGTTCGGTAACTGGTCGTGTGGCAAAACAGCAAACTGCCGGTCAACTGCAGTTGCCTTTAAATAATGTAGGGGTTGTTACCGTTGATTATCAGGGACAGGCAGGGATAGCCACTTCAATAGGCCATGCCCCTGTTGCAGGTTTGGTGGATGCGGCAAAAGGTTCTGTTTTATCGATTGCTGAGGCGTTAACCAATATTGTCTGGGCGCCGCTAACCGATAAAATAAGCGGTATTTCGTTAAGCGCCAACTGGATGTGGCCTGCAAAAAATGAAGGTGAAAATGCCCGGATATATAAGGCTGTGGAAGCAGCCAGTGATTTTGCCTGCGCCCTTGGAATAAACATTCCCACCGGAAAAGATTCAATGTCAATGACTCAGAAGTATCCGGACGATGTGGTATATGCACCGGGAACGGTAATTATATCTGCGTCGGCAGAGGTTTCGGATGTGAAAAAGGTAGTGGAACCTGTATTGGTCAATGACGAATCGAAGGAAATTTTATTCATTGATTTTTCTTTTACGGAAAGAGCTTTAGGTGGAAGCGCATTTGCACAGTCGGTAAACCGGATTGGAAAAAATGTACCAACTGTAATGGATGCAGGAAAATTTGTGCGGACTTTTAATGCGGTCCAGGAGTTAATTGACCGAAATTTACTTCTTGCCGGACACGATATTGCTTCAGGTGGATTAATTACCACTTTGCTTGAAATGTGCTTCAGCAATAATTCCGGAGGAATTAAAGTTGATTTATCAGGAATTGGTGAAAATGATTTGGTAAAAGTACTTTTTGCCGAGAATCCCGGAGTTGTTGTGCAGTGTGCGGAAAACGAATCCGTTAAATCTTTCCTAAATGAAAATAAGGTATCATTTGTTTCACTTGGATTTCCTGTCTCTTACAGAAAATTAAGGGTAAAATATTTTGAAACGGAAACAGATTTCGATATCAATTCTCTGCGTGATTTATGGTTTAAATCTTCGTATTTGCTTGATAGAAAACAAAGTGGAAAAGAGCTGGCACTCGAACGGTATAAAAATTACAAAAAGTTTGAACTGGACTATGACTTCCTTGATTTTACAGGTAAAGCTGCTGATTACGGTATTGATACGAAACGCAGAAAACCTTCAGGAATTAAAGCGGCAATTATACGCGAAAAAGGAGTAAACGGTGATCGGGAAATGGCGTACGCGATGTATCTGGCGGGAATGGATGTGAAAGATGTTCATATGACGGATCTGATTTCGGGAAGGGAGACTCTGGAAGATTTGAATATGATTGTATTTGTTGGTGGTTTTTCAAATTCCGATGTTTTGGGTTCAGCAAAAGGTTGGGCGGGTGCATTTAAGTACAACGAAAAAGCAAGACTGGCGCTTGAACACTTTTATCGCCGCGAAAACACTTTAAGTTTGGGAGTTTGCAATGGTTGTCAGCTCATGGTAGAACTTGGTTTAATTTATCCGGAACACAGTATTTCTCCTAAGATGTTGCATAATGAATCGGGTAAGTTTGAATCCTCATTTTTGAATGTTGAAATTCTGGATAACCAGTCGGTTATGTTTGGAAATATGTGCGGAATGAAACTTGGAATCTGGGTGGCTCACGGAGAAGGTAAATTTTATTTGCCCTTTAATGAACTGGAGTATGATATTCCTTTAAAATACAGCCATAATGAATATCCGGCTAATCCAAATGGTTCACATTTTTCGGCAGCCGCCATTGTTTCTAAAAACGGCCGCCACCTTGCCATGATGCCACATCTCGAGCGGGCTTTTAAACCATGGCAATGGGCTGATTATCCTGCAGATCGTAAATCGGATGAAATTGCACCCTGGATTCAGGCATTTGTTAATGCCCGTGACTGGATTGCAGAACGAATTTAACTTGCACAAAGAAGAAGAAGAAGAAACCGGATAACCATCCGGTTTTATATTTAGAAGATTTATTCATTTTTGAGCAATTAAACAGGTAATCAGGCTGTGAAATTTTCCATTACCATTTTTTCAGCAAGATTTTCTGCCTGTTGTTTATCTTTAAAGAATTCAACTATTTTTAAGGCAAATTGTATGGCAACACCAGCTCCCCTGCCCGTAATTATATTATTATCCTGTTCAACGGATGCACCGGTTGTATTTGCACCGGTTAGCCGATCTTCGTATCCCGGATAACAAGTTGCAGTTTTGTTTTTCAGGATGCCCATATCTCCCAAAACAATTGGGGCAGCGCAAATAGCTCCAATTGGTTTATTTTCTTTATAAAATTTTTTGATTTGTTGTCGTAATCCCTGATGAGCATTCAGGTTGTTTGCTCCCGGCATTCCTCCGGGAAGCACAATCATTTCCACCTCCTTATAATCGATATCCTTAAAAATCCTGTCAGCTGTAATTTTAATCTGATGTGAGCCCGTAACTTCCGGATTATCGCTAATTGAAACAACTTCAACATCAAAATCAGCTCGTCTTAAAACATCTATAATACTGACTGCTTCAATTTCTTCGAATCCCTCTGCCAAATGAACCGCAATTTTTTTCATTTTTTTCTTTAAAATAAAAAAAGATCTTCAAATTTTGAAGACCTTTTTAATATTTGTTCTTGTAAAAAATTAATTATCTGCATATTCGTGGAGTGACTTTTCAAGTTTTTTCCGGGTAAAGAAAATTCTGCTTTTTACTGTACCAAGAGGCAGTTCAAGTGTTTGTGCAATTTCTTTGTATTTATACCCTTCCAAAAACATAGTAAACGGAACTTTATATTCATCTTCCAATGCATCAATGCTTGCATGAATTTCTTTGGAACTGTAAAATGAATCCGGCGCCGGATAAACTTTATCTTTTGAAAACAATAAATGAAAATCGTTGTTCGAATGATCAAATGTGTTTTTTGTTTTAACACTTCTTCTGTAATCATTAATGAATGTGTTTTTCATTATCGTGTAAATCCACGCTTTAAAATTTGTGTTTTGAGTGAATTTATCGCGGTAAGTCAAAGCTTTTAACATTGTTTCCTGCAGAAGATCATTGGCTCTTTCAGTATCAGAGGTTAAACTTAGTGCATAATAATGCAACTTGTCCTTTAAACCGAGTAACGCATTGTTGAATTGAATTTGAGTCATGACGTGTAGTTTTTTTATGGTGTTATTTTTAATTTGTCTAAACAAAGATAAGGCGCTTTAGATTATTTTGAAAGATTTTAAAGTTCTTTCAGCAGTTGATTTTATCTATGCTTAATAAAGAATCTTGATATTGTAGTGATTTAATTTAGAGGATGTTTACGAATATCGAATTAATATATTCTGTTTAAATGTTTTATGAATAAATGAAACAATACCCGGAATGAAGTGTTGTTGTAATTTCGAATAGTATATTTGCCTGTCCGGCGTTTTGAACTTTTTAATTAAAAGTATGAATAATATTAAATCAGAAAACCAACTAAATTTTATCAGGTTCAAAAAATGGGGCCGGAAAAATTACTCTCTTTTTAATGTTTTAAATAAAGTTGTTCATGTTTCAGTTTTATCTGTAGTGTATCTTCTTTCTGTGCCAGCTGTTTCAGTTGCTCAAGTTCAGGATACTTCTGAAGTGAAAATGGAGTTTGATCTGGATGAAATTGAAGTCAGTGCCCAGCGATCGCCGGCTCTTTATTCGCAGGTGGCACGAATTATTTCTGTTATTGAGAAAAAGGAAATTGAGGCAGCCCCGGTTCAAAATGTTCAGGATCTGCTTGAATATATTGCAGGTGCAGACGTAAGACAACGTGGTGCCGGCGGAATGCAGGCTGACATTAGCATCCGCGGCGGAACCTTCGACCAGACTCTCGTTCTTTTAAACGGAATCAACATTACTGATCCTCAAACGGGGCACCACAATTTTAATTTACCGGTTAGTCTTGCAGCAATTCAGCGAATTGAAATACTTGAAGGTCCGGCGGCCAGAATTTACGGACCAAATGCATTTTCGGGTGCTGTTAATATTATTACCATGTCACCAGGTTCAGATGCTTTAAAATTGTCAGTTAGCGGGGGAAGTTTTAATTATTTTGATGCGAATGCAACCGGAGGTTTTCATGCAGGCAACCAGGAGCATCTTCTGGCTGTTAACAGAAAAAGCTCATCAGGTTATATTAACAATACTGATTTTCAGTTTTCAAACCTGTTTTATTCGAACAGGTTCACTTCCAAAGCAGGAACATTATCTTTTCAGGGTGGAATTTCAGAAAAGGCTTTTGGAGCAAATAGTTTCTATACTCCTGTGTATCCCAACCAGTTTGAAGAAACACGAACTTATTTTACATCAGCAAGGTGGCAATCCAATTCGAAACTGCATTTTACACCTGCAGTTTACTGGAGAAGACATGATGACCGGTTCGAACTATTCAGAAACGAAGCTCCCGATTGGTACAAATCCCACAATTATCACCGCACAAATGTTTTTGGAGGTGGGTTGAATTTGTGGGTTCAGTGGAAATGGGGAAAAACTGCATTTGGTGCCGAAGTTCGTTCCGAAAATATATTAAGTAATGTTTTGGGTGAAGAATTAAATGAACCAGTTAAAGTACAAAATCAGGATGCTTATTTCAACAAGTCGAAATCGCGCACTACATCTTCCGTTTTTCTTGAACATGCATTTTATTACCGCAACTGGATAGCAACAGCTGGTTTAATGGGAAATGTAATTTCAGAGAGCAATTTAGGCTGGAATTTTTTCCCTGGATTCGATTTAAGTTATCATTTTAATTCAGGATTTCAATTATTCACATCTTACAATACTTCGTTGCGGATGCCTACTTTTACCGATTTGTATTATTCGGGACCAACTAACATTGGTAATCCGGATTTAAAACCCGAGAAATCGGCTTCGGTTGAAGGAGGAATAAAATTAAACCGAAGATTAATAAAAGGACACATTGTATTTTTCTACAGAAATGGTAAAAATATTATCGACTGGGTAAAAATGAACAGTGATGACATTTGGCAACCCCAAAACCTGACAAGGTTAAAAAGCTATGGCACTGAATTTCATGTGCAGTTTAACTTAAAAGAATTAAGCGGCATAGATTTACCTGATAAAATCTCTTTTAGCTTTTTTAATAATAATCAGAAAAAAGAAGCTACAGATTTTATTTCGAATTATGTACTTGATAATTTAAAATACAAATTTGTGTTTATTGCAAATGAGGAAATTACAAAGAATTTTTCAATCAATTTGAATGTTACGTTCCAGGACAGGGAAGGTACTTTTACGAATTATACAAATACGGGTTGGGGCGCTGAAGAAAAATATCCACCGTTTTGGTTGTTTGACGCCCAGGCAAATTACAATTTAAAAAACCTGAATCTTTTTATCTCTGTAAATAACATTTTCAACATGAGTTATTACGATATCGGAAATGTTTCACAACCCGGGCGATGGATTAAAGCCGGAATCTCATATAATTTCGATTTTAACTGAAGATTGTTTTACCTGTTTTACAAAAGTTGTATATTCGCCGAAAAATTAAGTCATGTTAAAAGGAATATTAGCAATATCAGGACATTCAGGTTTATTTAAAATGGTAACCGAATCGAAGAACAGTATTATTGTTGAATCGCTTGACACAGGTAAAAGGATGCCGGCATATTCAACTTCAAAAGTTTCAGCCCTCGAAGACATTGCAATTTATACTGAAACAGAAGATGTTCCCCTGAAAGAGGTTTTCAAAGCTATTTATGATAAAGAAGATGGGGGGCAGGCAATAAGTGCAAAATCTTCATCAAATGAATTGAAATCTTATTTCGAAAAGGTTTTGCCCAAATATGATCAGGACAGGGTTTATGTTTCGGATATTAAAAAGGTGTTGCTTTGGTATAATATTCTTCAGGAAAAAGAAATGCTCAATTTTACTGAAGAAGAAGAAGGGACTGAATCTGAATCAGATAACGTTGACGAAACAAAAAATGAAACTTCAGAATAATCTGTAATTGGCAGATTCTTTTTGGAGAAGCATTTCATGTTTTTTCAATAATATTTCAAAAAGTTTAACTGTAGCCAGTGCATCTCCGGCTGCTCTGTGCCTCCCGTTAATTATGATTTCCAAATCAGAACAAAGTTTACCAAGCGAGTAGGAGGGATGACCGGGTAAAAGTTTTCTCGACATTTTTACTGTGCAAAGAAGCTTTCTTGTAAAGTCATAACCCAGCCTGTTGTATTCTTCGCGAATAAATTTGTAGTCGAAATGAACATTATGGGCAATAAAAGTGCGGCCTGCAGTCATCTCAACAATTTTTTTAGCAACTTCGTAAAATTTAGGGGCATCTTTTACCATTTCATTATTGATTCCTGTTAACCGGGTAATAAAATAGGGAATATCCATGTCCGGTTTAATCAAAGTGGAAAATGAACCAGTTATTTCC
The DNA here is from genome assembly GCA_963816685.1 of uncultured Prolixibacteraceae bacterium. GTDB lineage: Bacteria > Bacteroidota > Bacteroidia > Bacteroidales > Prolixibacteraceae > CAVYUC01. Next base: position 120,362 of record CAWFMB010000003.1, read on the forward strand.
ACACCATTATGCTGATAAATTGCAATTTCGGTTATTTGTCCATTACGGTAACTGTTGCCGGTTGTTTCTATGTCAACTATTGCAAACAATGAATTTAATTAAGTTTTACATGTTTTTACCAACATTTAAAACCACAAATTTAGAAACAATACACGCATTTAAAAGTTATCCTTGTTCTTTTGCTGATAAATTTTTTGTTTTTAATCTCATTTTAATTTCCTTTTCATTTACTTTTAATTTCAGGAAATTACTATTGTACTTAAATAAGTTTAAACATTTTCAGAAAAAGAGTCAAATAAATTTATGATAATAAGCATCAGGAGTGCAGCAAATGAGTTAAATAACAATTATTGATAGAAAATGTGTAAATTTAACTTATGTATGAAAGAAATATTTAAATTTGTTAAAAAAAATATTATAAATTTAAACCTTTGATTAACAACCATGTTTTGATAGGTCGTAAGAATTATTTAAATTGCTAACAGTATTAAAAACACTTCTATAAATTAAACATTATGAAAAGATTTACACTTCTTATTATTGCGCTTTTTATTTTTATGGGTGCATTTTCCCAAAATGCTGATAATAAATGGGCTATTGGATTGGGGCCTGGGATTTTCAATAATCTCGAGACAAATGAAATAGCTTTTTTGTCAGAACTTTATTTAAGCCGGTATATAAATCCGTCGTTCGATTTAATGTTAAACAATAATGCAGGATTTAGTGATGATGGCTGGGACATTGTTAATACAGCTTTAAACTTACGTTATAAACTTAACAATGGATACATTTTGCAGGAAAGAAGTGCTATCCAGCCTTATTTATTTGGCGGAGTTGGATATTTATGGGATAATCTTGCAAGTGGAGTAAATTTCGATGCAGGTATAGGAAGCAAGTTTCCAATTAGCTCCAATGTATCCTTGTTTCTTGAAGCAGGATATATAAAAGGGATTGATGGTGAACGTAACAACAGTGCCGGAGTATTGGTTCCTGTAAACGACAATCATTTTAAAGTTGCCGGTATTATAGAGTTTGCATTGGGTGCCGGAAAAGATTCGGACGGTGATGGTGTAAAAGACAAAAAGGATAAATGCCCTGATACACCTCCGGGAGTTCAGGTGGATGAAAATGGTTGTCCGCTTGACCGTGATGGCGATGGAGTTCCTGATTATAAGGACGATTGTCCGGATGAAGCCGGTGATGCCAAATTTAATGGTTGCCCGGATAAAGATGGTGATGGTATTCCTGACAAGGATGATGATTGTCCGGATGTAGCTGGTTTGGCAAAATTCAAAGGTTGTCCTGATACTGATGGAGACGGAGTTCCGGATCCAAAAGATAAATGCCCTGATACTCCGAAAGGTTGTCCGGTTGATGCAGATGGTTGCCCGCTTGATTCTGACGGAGACAGTGTAATTGATTGTGAAGACAGATGTCCGACCGAAGCAGGTTCTGTTGATAATGACGGATGTCCTGACTGGCAAACCATTCAGGTTCCAAATATCTATTTCGACTTTGATAAGTCTGACCTGAGAGATGAGGGTAAAGCAAAACTGGATGAATTGATTCAGCAGTTAAGCAACAGTAAAGAGTATGAAATAGAAGTTGGTGGTCACACTGACAGCATCGGAACTGAAAGATACAACATGGGACTCTCTGAACGTCGTGCACAGGCTGTGGTTAAATACTTGCTTTCAAAAGGTATTTCAAATGCATATGTGAGTTCGAATTACTATGGCGAAACTCAGCCGGCAGTTCCAAATACCTCTCCATCTAACCGGCAGTTGAACCGTCGTGTGGTATTTGAAACTTCAAGAGTTAGAAAATAATTAATTTTCTTTATAACTTAAAAGGAAGCTCTGTTATTTAACAGGGCTTTTTTTTATTTCTGTGGATTCAAAATTTGTAAAATGCTATCTTTGCCGCACTTAATAATTATTCATGATGAACATTGAAAATTCAATTTTTTCTGCAACAAAAGAAGCTTTAAAACAGCTATATAATTTTGAACCAACAGATAACCAGATTCAACTTCAGAATACAAGAAAAGATTTTGTTGGAGACATTACACTTGTTGTTTTTCCGTTTTTAAGATTTTCGAAGAAAACACCTGAGAATACCTGTGAAGAAATAGGACAGTTTCTTAAAGAAAAACTCGAAGAAATTGAATCTTTTAATGTTATAAAAGGATTTTTAAACCTGGTTATATCTGATTGGTACTGGAACAATTTGTTAAAAGAAATTTATAATGAAAAGGATTTCGGATGGATTAAACCGGATGAAAATTCGAAAGTTGTGATGATTGAATACTCATCACCAAATACAAATAAACCATTACATTTGGGACATATCAGAAATAACCTGCTTGGATTCTCTCTTTCTGAAATATTAAAAGCCAATGGTAATAAGGTGGTTAAAACAAATATTGTAAACGATCGGGGAATCCACATTTGTAAATCAATGTATGCCTGGCAGAAATGGGGAAATGGAGAAACTCCTGAAAGTACCGGAATTAAAGGTGATCATTTGGTTGGGAAATTTTATGTTGAGTTTAATAAACATTACAATGCAGAAATAGAAGATTTATTGCAGAAAGGTTTATCAAAAGAAGTAGCAGAAAATAAAGCCCCGTCAATTGTTGCTGCAAGGGATTTGTTGCGGAAATGGGAAGCGGGAGACAAAGAGACGGTAGAACTCTGGAAAACCATGAACAAATGGGTTTATAAAGGATTTGATGTTACTTACAAAAAACTTGGAGTTGATTTTGATAAAATATATTATGAATCCGAAACATATTTGGCTGGTAAAGAAGAAGTATTAAGGGGAGTAAAAACAGGAATATTTTATCAGGATGAAGATTCATCTGTTTGGGCTGATTTAACGGAGGAAGGATTAGACAAGAAATTATTACTGCGCAGTGACGGGACATCTGTATATATGACTCAGGATATCGGTACAGCCAAAATGCGTTTCGATGATTATCCGATTGATAAAATGGTTTATGTTGTAGGAAACGAGCAGAATTATCATTTTCAGGTGTTGTCCGTTCTGTTGGATAAATTAGGATTTGAATGGGGGAAAGATCTGTTTCATTTCTCATATGGTATGGTTGAGCTTCCGTCGGGAAAGATGAAATCAAGAGAGGGAACTGTTGTTGATGCTGACGATTTAGTTGAAGGTATGGTTGATGTAGCCCGGAAAATGTCTGAAGAGCTTGGTAAGCTTGATGAATTATCGGAAGAAGAAACAGAAAGAATATATGAAATAATTGCTTTGGGAGCCTTAAAATATTTTATACTAAAGGTTGATCCTAAGAAAAGTATGCTTTTCAACCCTGAAGAATCTATTGATTTTAATGGCAATACCGGACCGTTTATTCAATATACTCATGCACGTATTCAGTCGGTTCTTAGAAAAGCAGCGGAAAGAGAAATAACTTTTAGGAATGACTTTAATCCTGCATCTGAATTGTCATTTAAAGAGAAGGAATTAGTTAAGCGGGTGACATTATTTCCCGGAACATTAAAAGAAGCAGGAATGAATTACAGCCCGGCAGTAATTGCCAATTATTGTTTTGAACTTGTAAAAGAATTTAATCAGTTTTATCATGATCATTCCATTCTAGGGGAAGCAGATACAGATAAACGAAATTTTAGACTGATATTATCCGAAACTGTTGCAAGGGTTATAAAATCAGGAATGGGTTTACTGGGGATAGAAGTGCCTGAAAGAATGTAAAAGAGAGAGGTATTTCCTCCCTCTTTGGTTGATTATTGAAATTTGCTGATTTAATGATGAAGAAAGCATCCTCTTCATTATAAAGTTCCGATTTTTGCAATAAGGTAACCCTGTTTGGAGCAATTTTTTTGAATAAATTTAAATTCTTTCCCTATTACCGAGTCAATTTAATTCTCGGGAGGAGTAAAAATATTTAATACCTCTATCTTCATTAATACGGACAAAAAAGCAGAATGTCACAAACTACCCCTACAGCAGCTCTGTAAGATTTTGTCAAAGAGATTACCTGTCTCTTTGTATAAATGCAGAAGTGTCATTAAAGGGAAAGAGATAATGCTGTTTTAACAGCAGGATGTTTGTACCTCCTTCCAAAGCAGTTTTACACCGGTTTTCACAATATCTTTCATATACCATGGACGGGGTTGGTTCGCGATTTAATATCGGAAGTATAGTGTTGGTATATTGATGGTATAGTCGGGATAATGGGGAAAACGCTTTAGAACCTCTCTCTAGAGAAGTCATGACGACATTTGGTTCAGGAGACAGTGCAATGCCAATTTTGCATCCATTAAAAAAGTTTATTGTGCCGTGTTTTATCCGTTTTATCTTTTCCTTACCTGATTTAAAATGAGATTCCTATTATCGGGATGCCGAATCAGTTAAGACTAAAATTCAATTTTTCTAATTTATTGACTGTATTCATTTTATTTCCTCTTCCTGTAAATAATGATTTTCACTTAATTCAAAAGATGAATAAGCATTTTATGCTTTATTATTGAAGTTCTGCTAAAATTTAATACTTAACATTTTCTTATTACGAAATAGATTGTATTTTTATGAACTTATTTGTAATGCATTGTAATTTAGACTAATTAGTGTTTATTTATAAGCATTTGAAAAAAAAATGGAAATTATTTCCCTTAACCAGGGTTACCTTTTTTAAATTTATCGAATTATATAATAGGACGACATGAAAGGATATAATGATGAGCAAATCCTGAAAGGGATTTTAAGACACGACAATTTAATTTTACAATATATTTATAAACAGTATTACTATAAGGTAAACTACTTTATAAAGAAGAATCAAGGTAGCGAAGATGATGCTAACGATATTTTTCAGGAAGCTATTATAGTAATATATCGGAAATTAAAGGAAAACGATTTGATTTTCGAGAAGAGTTCTTTTCAAGGCTATTTATTCTCGGTTTGCAGGTTTCTTTGGTTAAAGCAACTCGAAAAGCGGAGAATTGAGAAAGAAAAAATAAATGATTCCTTGCCATACCAGGAAGATTTATACGATGACAACCTTGTTGATATCGTTGAAAAAAACGAAAAGTATGGTTTGTATCAGAAGCATTTTAAAGCGCTGAGTACTGATTGTCAGAAATTAATGGAATTGTTTTTTGAGAAGGTACCGTTGAAAGAAATAGCCAGGATAATGGGATATAAAGGAGAAAAGTATGCTAAAACCCGTAAGTATAAGTGTAAAGAACTCCTGATAAGCAGGATAAAACAAGACGCAGAATACAAAAAAATACTTGAAGATGATACCTAAAACAAAGCATTTTGAATGGATTGAAGATTATTGCCTGGGGCAATTAACCGAAAATGAAAATCTTGAATTTGAAGCTGAGCTTGGACGCAACAGTGAATTACAGGAAAGAGTAAATTTCGAAATGGATCTTCAGTCAGCGATTAAAGAAACAGACGTTCTGAATTTAAGAGAGACGCTTAAAACAGTTGCAAAACAATCAATTGACAATCAATTTGAATTACTTGAAGGTTTTGCAGACATCCAGGATTTAACCAACACAATTGCTCCCGAAGATTTACTCAATTTCTTCGATTCACTTCCAAAAGTTCATGTCTACCAACACGAACTTTCATCTAACGAAAACATCCATCAGTTTTACAAAGAACAAAGTCATTATTCTGAAGAAATGAATGATGCTTTGGAAAATGCTTTTGATGATTTCGATTTGGAGGAATTTGAGGGTTTGGAAGAAGCTGTTCTTGAGAAAGACATCCTCAATTTGCGCAACACACTTGCCCAGGTTGCCAAATCTGTTCAACCGCAATATTCTACTGTGGAAATAGATGATTACCTCAGCGGCAATATGGAAAGTAAGGAGCTGGAACTTTTTGAAGAGGAAATGGCGAAAAACCGGATGTTGAAACAAGAAGTTGAAATGCATCGCCAACTTGAATCTGCGGTTAGTGAACTTGATATCATGAATCTTAGAAGCGAGATGTCTCACATTATGGAAACTGAGACTTCATGGCAGGTAAGTGAGCAGACGATAGAAGATTTTATTGACGGAATACTGGAAGGTGAATTACTTGAAGAATTTAATGCCGAATTTTCTGAAAATACAGATTTACGGGCAGAATTATCATTGCGTAAAAATGTAAATGAATCGATAAGGGAGAAAGATATATTTTCTCTTAGAAATGAATTAAATAAAGCAAAGTCATCTGCTGACAGTAAAGAGATCAAGTCTTTAATTCCTGAAACAACTATTCATTCAATGAGGTGGTGGAAAGCCGGTGTTGCAGTTGCAATTATTGTTTTTGCGCTTGCAGGCCTGATAAACCGTGAAGTTGGAACTCTTGATCAAACGTACGATAAATTTTATGTGTCAGCCGAATGGGCTCCTGAACGCGCTGTAACTTCAGATTTGAACTACCTGCAACAGGCCAATTTGCTTCGGACGAAAGGAGAATATGAAAAGGCAGTTGAATTGTATGATGAAGCAATAAATGTAGTTAATGAGAAATATCCGTATCAATTTTGGAAAGCTACATTATTGCAGGATTTGGAAAGATATGAAGAAGCAATTCCAGAATATAGTAAAGTAATAACGCATGGTGATAACAGCTTTATAGAAGAAGCAGAATGGTACAAAAGCCTTTGTTACCTTAAACTGGATAAAAGAAATGAGGCCAGACAACAACTTCTGGCAATAGTAGAAAGAAAAGGATTTTACGAGAAAAATGCAAAAGCAGTATTAAGAAGATTAAAATATAAGTTGTAAAAAGTTGATTTGTTAAACTTGAAGATTACACATTCTACTTCAGTTAAACTAAAATCGCATTCATTGAAACAGATTATAAAGTCAGGACAAAAGTCACACATTCTAATTTGAACTGACAACAGATTAAAAGATTCTTTGAAATAAAATACAGATTAAATTGTTACTGATTAAAAAAATCACACATTCTAATTTTATTCAGTACGTTTTTTCCGGGCTTTTAGAGCACGCAAAATTTGGTCGATGATAATTGCAGTAATGGCTGCGATTAAAAGACCAAAGAAATAAAGATCATAGCTTCTGAAGAGAGGGGTGTTATCACCAATGCTTACATATCCCAGCCAGTAATGAGGATGAGCTGTTCGGGGATTTGCATTTTCAAGATATTCAAGTTTTGACAGCCGTAATGCTTCATCAACTGCTCTCCCTTTTCTGAGGTTCTTGTAAAATGATTCCATTATTTTCGTTCCGGCATTATCTTCTACTTCCCAAAGGGTCATCACTATTGTTGGACATCCGGCATATAAAAATCCACGGGCAAGACTCATTACTCCTTCACCTTTTCGTAATGTTCCACTTCCTGTGTTACATGCGCTTAATACGGTAAGTCGTGCGTTTAAATCAAGGTTATATATATCTGCTGTATTTAACCATCCATTGTTTTCAGCATCTTCATTGCTGTTTTGAAAAAATGCAAGCCTTGAATAGGCAGGTTGTGAATCATCAATAAATGCATGCATTGCCAAATGAAGAATATTGAAATTATTGCTGTTTTTTCTAAAGTTAATTTCTGAGGCATCAGACCCCTTAAACAGCTTTGTCTTTAATTCTTTTGAAATTAAATCAACTTCTTTTTGGATTCCCGGAAGTGGCATTAGTGTAAGCTTTTGATTATCAAAGGTGAAAGTGTCTTTTGAATATTCGGGCGCAAATGCCAGTACCTTGTTTTGAGTTTTATGCTTTGGTCTATTAAATTGAAACAACAGATTAGCCGAGTAAGAATAATTAATATTGTTTTTCAGGATAAGATATTTCAGCTGTGCAAAATTAACTGGTTTAGCAGTATCAGGCAGTTCTTCCAAAAGTGCATCAAAAGCAATGTAACTTAATTTTCCATCGGGTATTACTAGGATTTTTTTATCCTTAATTTCTTTTTCAAAAGGAAAAATAAGTTTTTGATACAAGTAATACGAGGCAGTGCAAAATTCTTTCGAATCTTCATTTCGGGTAAACATATATCTCGGATTTGACATGAACCGGAAGGTTTTTTCAATTGAACTCATAAATTCCGGATCAGTTTTTACCTTTATGAAACGAGCCGAACCTGGAGAAATAAAGAAAGTGTAAAGTTCAGGTAATGAATCCGTTTCATTTAAGATATATTCCAATACGACTTCATTGCCTTTAAGTTTTTGCTGAATGTTGGAAACACCTAAAAGTAAATCGGCATATTTAAGGTTATAAAAGTTACTGTAATTCTGTTCAAGGTATTGATTTAGTTCTTCCCTTTGTTTTTTTAATTGGAATAATGCCGAATCAGCATTCGCAATTTCAAGTGAATCAGATTGTTCATTTTGTTTTAGATTGTACAGTAATTCATTGTTTTTTGTAATACTGTAGTTCAATGTTCTTTCCAGTTCAATTAAACTGTCCGGAATAAGACTGTTATTTTTTGCAAGTTCGTCCGATAACCTGTCAAACACTGAACTTGCCTTAATTCTTTCTGCGTTTTTAAATGCAAATTCCATAATTTCCTGATTCTTTTCAACTTCATACGTCTTGTATGCAGTATGAATCATTTTTTGGAAAGTAGCCTGTTCCAGCTCCACCAACTTAATTTTACTCTCTTCAGATGAAATTTCTTTTCGGGCGTTTTGTATTATTCCAGCAGTAATGTTGTAATAATCAAGTGCTTTGTGTAGAGTCTCAGCATATTGGTAGTTCTTGTTATCCTCGTTTACCTCTGCAATTTTAACATAAGTATCAGCTATTAATTTTAAAAAATCAAGCGACTGTAGCAAAGATAAGCTTGTACTTGCATCGGGAATAGATTCTGAAGGAATTTCAATATCAAAATTTAGGGCCTGCAATCCTTTTTTATAACAGGAAATTGCTTCGTTAAGGTTTAAGGATTTTTGCTTTTTGAAAGTGATAATATCGTGAGTTTCAACTTTTTTACTAGTATAATTAATCCTCCTAGAATATAATAATATTCAGCAATATTTAAGACCGTCGTTTGTTGTTCTGTAAGTGAAATAATTTCATAAGCTTTCTCTAATATTTCAGTTGCTTTTTCAGTATCTTCAATTGTTATAAGAAAAGAGGCATAATTAAGATATTCATAAGCGACATACATATCTTTTTCGGAAGTGATTTCTATTGCATATTTTATGGCTTGTTCATAGCTTTTTGCAGCTAAGTTAAAATGTCCATTTAATTGATATATAGAAGATTTTAAATCTAAAAAATATAATTTTGTATCTGAATAAGCTAAATGGATAATATTTTTCGATTATATCTAATTGCTTTTTTGAATTCTTTAATTTTGCTATAAATATCGGCAATATTATAATATACATCAGCAATATCACCTATAATTAATATTCGGTTTGATTCCAATGTATAGTAACTGATCTTTTAAAATATTCTAAGGCTGTTAAATAATTTAATTGATTTTTATAAACATTACCAATATTATTGTAGAATTTGGCAATAGCTTTATTGTTTATATTATTTCTCAGTAAATATGACTTTTCAGCTAAAAAAAATAATCCAATGCTTTATCAATTGTCCGATATTTTTATAATTGATTCCTAATGCATTTTGTAAGCGGCAGTATATTAATTCTTATTTCCATAAAGTTTTTGATAAATTCCAAAGAAATTTTAAAAGAATCAAGTGCATCTATAAATAAACTTCTTTCTTGCCAAATCCAATAGCATGTAAGAACATTCTTCTTTCTTTAATACTATCTTCTTTAAATCTGTTATTAGCATATGCAGATAAGCTAATTGTAAATAAACAATAAGAATTAACGATTTATAAAATATTTTCAGTCATTAACATAGTTTAGAATAGACAGGCAATTTATATTAATTAAAATTTTTTTCCAATTAGGGGGTTACCTTTTTATCCTTTTCGGAATATATAGATAGAATGTGTGATTTTTAAGTTTAACGAATTAATCTATTTACAATGAAAAGGTCTTTTAACAATACAGAAGAGAAAAATTTGAACAGTTTTGGTTTTGATGTTTTGAATGCAAATGAAAGTGAAAGTACGCGGCGGCGGAGATATAAGTCCAAGAACTCGTGATAAAGACATTTATGAAATGGATGACGAATAATCTTCCTTTCAAATTTCCTTAATTTTTTTAAATTGCTTTATTTGACAATTGGTTTTGTCTGCTAATGTTTATGTAGTTTACCGCTGAAAAGCAGGTAATTTGTAAACTGGCATTGTAAAGCTCCATTATATAATTCAACTTTTTTAGCTGGTTTTAAACCAACATTTTTCAAATATTCTTTGGAGGATGTTAGTATCCATGCCGAGTTTCCGGGAAACCGGTGTTTTAGTCTTTCTCCAATCAGGGAGTAAAGATCATCCAGATTACTTTGTTTTAAGCGTTCTCCGTAGGGAGGATTTATTATAATTGTTGCATTATTGATTTCAATCTGCAAATCTTTAAAATCGCAGGTTTGAAAAGTTATTTTATTAAATACAAGTCCACGGCGGGCATTCATTTGGGCATTCAGAATATTTTTACCTGAAATATCTGATGCATATATTTTTTTACTGAATTCCCTCTTTTGAGGTTCCAATCTGACTTTCTCAAATAATACCATATCAAAATCAGGCCAGTTTGTGAAGGCATAATCTTTTCTGAATTTACCCGGAGGTATATTTTGTGCAATCATTGCAGCTTCTATTGGCAAAGTTCCTGAACCACACATCGGATCAACAAAATCTGAATCTCCATTCCACCCCGAAATAAAAATCATTCCTGCGGCCAGCACTTCATTTAAAGGTGCTTCCCCCTGGTTAATCCTGTAACCTCTTTTATGAAGCGACTCACCTGAACTATCAAGTGATAACGTGCAATTGTCTTCATGAATATAAACATTGACAAAAATCTCCGGGTTCCGTGTATCTACACTGGGACGCTTTCCTGTTTTTTGTCTGAAATAATCAGCAATTGCATCTTTTACTTTCAAAGATGCAAACATTGTATTGTTAAACTCTTGTGAACGGGATACTGTGCTGTTAACCACAAAACTTTGATCTGCATGAATATAATTGGTCCATTCTACCTCTTTACATCTTAAATAAAACTGTTCGATGTTTTTAAATTGAAAAGTCTTAATTTCTTTTAAGATGCGAAGTGCAGTTCGTAACAGGTAATTTGATTTGTAAATAATTTCCAAATCACCCTCATATGAAACTGCGCGGCGCCCTTCGCTGATATTTTTTCCGCCAATATTTTTAATTTCATTTGCAAGAACTGATTCCAAACCTGCAAATGTTTTTGCTGTTAAACTGTAATTTTTCAAATTTTATATTTTAGATTAAATTCCTGAACCGTCGGCAAATGTTGTTTCGCGTGGTTTTGTCTGAATTATTCTTGAATTTGGCGGAATGTTGCGTGTTATCCAAACATTTCCTCCAATTACTGAACCGGCTCCGACAGTAATTCTTCCTAGAATTGTTGCCCCGGAATAGATTACAACATTGTCTTCTACAATCGGATGCCTTGGAATTCCTTTAATTGGATTGCCATTTTCATCCATAGGAAAACTTTTTGCCCCAAGGGTTACACCCTGATATATTTTAACGTTGTTTCCAATGATACTTGTAGAGCCAATAACAACACCAGTACCGTGGTCGATGGTAAAATTTTCTCCAATTTGCGCTTTAGGATGAATATCGATTCCTGTTTCACCATGAGCCATTTCCGAAATAAACCTTGGGATTAAGGGAACTTCAAGTTCAAGTAATTTATGTGCAATCCTGTAATTAGTAATTGCCCTTATTCCGGGATAACAAAAAATAACTTCACCAATATTACGCGCTGCCGGGTCATTTAAATAAGTAGCATTAACATCCCCAACCAATTTACGCCTGATTTCGGGCAGGTGTTCTATAAACTCCACTGCAATTCTATTTGCTTTTCCTGAATGCTTTTCAACCCTAATCACCTGCTCGTCAGGGCACTCGAAACACATTCCTGCCAAGATTTGCCCGCTTAACAATTCGTGCAGTTCATCTACATAGACTCCCATGTAATGACGTGTAGTATTTGGACGCAGCGTAGTATTTCCAAAATATCCGGGAAACAGTATTTCCCTTACCATGACAATTATTTTTTTTAATTTGGAATTGGATGGGAGAGGTTCACCCAAACGATGTTCATGACAAACAACTTCATAGGATTCCGGATTACTTAATTTGTCAACTGCCTGATTTATTTTTTCTTCAAATTCCTGGACTGTCATTTCAATTTATTAAAATTTATAAATAAAATTTGTTGTATATGAAAACATGTTTCACCTGACTTGGTTTATTTTATTTTAAGATGTTTCAAACTTTTTAAAGCATTTTCAAAACGGGTTTCATTTTTACCACTTATAATTTCAAAGTTAAAATTATACTTTTTAATGGTTTCTATGTATTTACATTGAAGTTCCAATCTTTTTTCGCCTCCGTTTTCACGAACTGAATCGGGTATCCAGGGTAAATCGATATCACAAACTAAGAATAAATCAATGGAAGCATTTTGCAATTCATTATCCATCCAATCCGGAACTATATTAAAAACGACCTCCAGCCAAATTTTTGTAATCACCAGCCAGGTATCAGCGAAAATTACAGGATAATCAGTTTTTTGAAGCAAATTTAACTGTTCTACCTGTTTTTGTGCAATTATTTCAACGTCGTTTAAAGTATACTTTCTGTCAAGGTTTTCTATATAATCCCTTGCATACTCCGGAATATACGGAACATTAAAATAATTTGCCAGTTGTACTGTTAATTCACTTTTCCCGGTTGATTCAGCACCTGTTATTACCACAACTTTGGGTTTGACTTTCACCATTTAATTATTTTGAAATGTCTTTAACTATGAATTAATCTGTTTGTTTTATTCAGAATGTTTAATATCTTTTTTCCACTCAAGATAACCGAAAAAGGCCATTATTGTATATACCAGGAACAGAATTACAGTTGGCCACAGGTTTTTATAAATATAGAGTCCGGCAGAAAATAAATCAACAAAAATCCAAATCAGCCAATGTTCTATATATTTTTTTGCAAGCATCCATGTTGCAACAATGCTTAATGCAGTTGTTAAAGTATCCATATAAGGTATTGCAGAGTCTGTAAATTTCAGCAAAACAATGAGGATAATAAAATAGATTGCCAAAGTTGAAAGGAAAAGTTTAACTATTAATTTTTTTGAACATTTCTGAACCGGTAATTCATTGTGTTCTGCACTATTTTTATTTTTTGCACCTTTTAACCAAAAGTACCAACCATAAATACTGATAACCACATAATATACCTGCAAACCCATATCGGCATAAAATCCTGTTTTTAAAAAAACATAAGAATAAATTACTGAGGTTAATAAACCTGTTGGCCAGGTTAATATATTTTGCCGGATTGAAAAGAAAATGTACAATAAACCAAGAATGGCTCCCAACAATTCAATCTGATTGTTAAAAAGCCATTCAACAATTATTTCTCTCATATTTTTTAGTCAGTCGATACCAGCAGATTGTGATATTCCTGTTGGTTTTCAATAACTTTAAGTGCTTCTTTAATTGCTTCATCGTCTTCGAAAAGTATTTTATAAAAATCATTTCGTGAATATATATCTCGAGCAATTAAAGCTTTTATGTCCCGCTCCATTGTAGGTTTGGTAAATGATAAGCTTTCTTCATTTTTTTCAATACCCTTTTCTTCTCCTTTTTCCACAATTTCATTAATCATATCCTGCGAAACTTCAAAATTTTCCCTGAAATCTTTAAACCCTGAATATTGTTTTTTTATTTTATCACGATTATTATCCACATAGTTTAAAGTAAAATCATTTATAATATAATTTCTTTTCAGTTTATTGTAATATTCATAATGACTGGAAGTATCCATTGGGATAAAAACATCAGGCATAATTCCACCGCCTCCAAAAACTGTTCGTTCGTTCAGCAAAGTTTTATATTTTAAAGAATCAGCAAAAACTATACTGTCTTCTGTAAACATTTCCCCATGACTTAACCTTTTCTGATAATCCATCCTGTAGTCTTCAAGGCCTTCATCATATGGTTTTTGAATATTACGTCCGCTTGGTGTATAATAGTGTGCAGTTGTTAGCCTCACCATTGATCCGTCAGTCAAAAAGAAAGGTTTTTGTACCAATCCTTTTCCGTATGAACGTCGTCCTATAATTACTCCACGATCCCAATCCTGAACCGCACCTGCTACAATTTCACTTGCCGAGGCCGACGTTTCATCAACTAATACAACCAAATTTCCATTTTCGAAAACACCCATTGCTGTTGCATCATATTCTCTTTTAGGTTCATTAACACCATCTGTGTAAACTACCAATTGGTTATCTTTTAAGAACTGATCTGATATTTCAATTGCTGTTTTTAAATAACCACCACCATTTCCACGTAAATCAAGGACCAGGTTTTTAAGATTATTCTGATTTAGCTGATTAATTGCTTCAACAAATTCATCAGTTGTAGTTGCTGAAAATTTATTCAGTTTAATGTATCCAGTCGATTCATTGAGCATATATGATGCATCCAAACTATTAATCGGAATTTTATCGCGGACAATTGTAAAATCCAATGTTTCATCAGTTCTTTTACGAAGTACCTTAACTTCAACTTTTGTTCCTTTATCACCCCGAAGCAAATCAAAGACATCGCTGTTTTTAATCCCGGTTCCGGCAATATTTTTTTCATCCACCTCAATTATACGATCGCCGGCCTGTAACCCCACTTTTTCTGAAGGTCCGCCGGGAATTGTTTGTGTTACCAGCAAAGTATCCCTAAATATGTTGAATGTAATTCCAATTCCTTCAAAATTACCTTTTAAAGGTTCATTCATTTTTTCAACTTCCTCTTTTGAAATATAAACTGAATGGGGATCCAGCTCGCTTAATAAATGAACGATTGCATCTTCAGTTAATTTATCAACATTTGCAGTATCCACATAATAACCATCAATTAGCCGGAGAAGCCTTCCAAATTTTAACTGGTTTTTTTGAACTTCTTCCTGGGCATTTACAGGTGTAGCCGGCCATCCTGCAAGGATTGCGATAAGAATCACGAACCAGCTTTTTTGAACTATTTTAACAGAGTTAAAAAACATTATTTTTATTTTTTCGAATTAAACTTTATTTTATCTGATTTAAACGAAAGAATTACTCTCTTGTTACTTCGTTTCATTTTCAAAATCAATATAAAAACAGAACGTTTATTCCCATTCAATTGTTGCCGGAGGTTTAGAACTGATATCATAAACTACCCGATTAATTCCCCTTACCTTATTAATTATTTCGTTTGACATTTTTGCAAGGAAACCATATGGTAAATGTACCCAGTCGGCAGTCATTCCATCGGTTGAGGCAACAGCGCGCAAAGCAACTGTGTTTTCGTATGTACGTTCATCACCCATAACACCAACCGACTGCACCGGCAGTAACATAACACCAGCCTGCCACACTTTGTCATACAAATCCCATTTTTTAAGTCCCCTAATGAATATATCATCGGCTTCCTGCAACATTCGTACCTTTTCGGGTGTAACATCACCCAGAATACGAATGCCCAGTCCAGGACCGGGAAAGGGATGCCGTCCTATTAAATCTGCTTTTATACCTAATGCATTACCCACTCGTCGAACTTCATCTTTAAACAACAACCGAAGCGGTTCAACCACTTTCAGATGCATTTTTTCCGGCAAGCCGCCAACATTATGGTGTGATTTAATTGTTGCCGATGGGCCGTTTACTGACACCGATTCAATTACATCAGGGTAAATTGTTCCCTGTGCCAGCCACTTTACATTCTTTATTTTATGAGCCTCAGTATCAAAAACTTCAATAAAATTTCTACCTATTGTTTTTCTTTTCAGCTCAGGATCTGTAATTCCTTTTAAATCGTCCCAGAACTTTTGCCGGGCATTTACACCAATTACATTCAGCCCCATATCTTTATATGAATGCAAAACATCTTCGAATTCATTTTTACGCAATAATCCGTTATCAACAAAAATGCAGGTTAGATTTTTACCGATGGCCTGATTTAATAAAACTCCTGCTACTGATGAATCCACTCCGCCGGATAATCCAAGCACAACTTTATCATTTCCAAGTTTAGCCTGTAATTCTGCAACCGTCGTTTCAACAAACGAAAGGGGAGTCCAGCTTTGTTCACAACCGCATATATCCACAACAAAGTTATTTAGCAATTGTATTCCTTCGGTAGTATGGTAAACTTCAGGATGAAACTGGATTGCATAAGTTTCTTCGTCATCAATCTTAAACGAAGCATAATTAACATCTTCTGTTGAGGCAACTACTTTGAAATTTTTAGGAAGCCTTGTAATTGTATCGCCATGCGACATCCAGACCTGAGTATGCAAATTCATTCCCTTAAAGAGCTTGCAGCTATGATCCATGAAACCCAGGTTTGCTCTTCCGTATTCCCTTGAGTTTGAAGGAGCAACTTCGCCACCAAAAAAATGTGCCATATATTGCGCTCCGTAACAGATTCCCAAAACAGGTAATTTGCCTTTTATTTTTGAAAGGTCGGGGCGGGGAGCGTTTTCATCGCGAACGGAAAACGGACTTCCGGAAAGTACAACTCCTTTTACAGAACTGTCAATTTCGGGATAATGATTAAACGGATGAATTTCGCAATAAACATTTAATTCGCGGATCTTACGGCCGATTAACTGGGTGTATTGTGATCCAAAATCAAGAATCAATATTTTTTCCTGCATGAATTATTTTTTATGGTGGTGAATTTCAAGTAATGAGGCAAAAGTAAAAATTAAGGACAAAAAACTGTTTCATTGTTAATGAAAAAGAAGAGGTTGTTAACATCAATTAAAAAAATAGCAGTTAAGAATCGGTTAAACCTTAAAATTAATTTCAATTTGGAACGTTAAAAAGCAAGTGATCGTCATTTATTGTTATTTTTGAACGAAATTTTAAACGCAAGTTTTAATGAAGTTTTTTCAGCATATTATTGTCCTTTTTGTTTTAATAGCTGTTTCTGAAATTACTTTTGCCCAGCAGTTAAAAGAAAATGAAATTGTTGTAATTAAGGGTGAAAAGTTTGTTTTGCATCAGGTTCGTACCGGAGAAACATTTTATTCTATTTCAAGAAAATTTGATATTGACAGTTTAACGCTTGTCCGGAATAATCCTAAAGCTGCCAATGGTTTAAATATTGGAGAAATTCTTAAAATACCATTCCGCAATAATGTTGACCTCACAGAACAACCGGTTTTTCAAAAAGGAGATCCTTCACGTTTTGTGTTTCACACAATAGAATCACGTACAGAAACTCCATATTTTATTGCAAAGGAATATGGCGTTACTGTTGAAGAAATTTATGCCTACAATCCGGAAATCAGGCGTTACAAGCGAGGAACAAAAGTCCGGATTCCACAGTGGAATGCACCCGCAGAAAAAGTATCAGAAAAATTAACTACCAATAATCAGCAACGTCAAAATAATGATGACGATGAATTAATGTCGCATAAAGTCACAAAGGGCGAAACCCTTTATTCAATTGCCAAAAAATACAATGTTTCGGAAAGCGAGATTTTGTTTTTCAATCCCGGTGCAAAAAATTTAAAAACTGGAGATATCCTTTATTTACCGGCTAAAGAAATGTCGAATACGCAACCTAAAGTTGCCCCTGAAACTGGTAAATCATCAAATCAATATTTCGAGCATATTATTGTTTCAGGAGAAACGATGTGGGGGATTAGCCGTAAATATGGAGTTTCTGAAAATAAACTGAAAGAATTGAATCCTGTGTTAAAAACAGGATTTCCGGCTGGCGTGGTTATTAAAATTCCTGCAAAAGAAGAGGAAGAAACAGTTGAAGCAAAACCGGTAAATGAGGATGCTTTTATAAGTCACACTGTTCGTAAAGGAGAAACATTATATGGATTGGCGGCAAAATATAATTTAAAAGTTCCTGATATTAAAAAGTATAATCCATTTTTGGAGAATCAAAACCTTGTTGAAGGAAAGACAGTTTTAATTCCGCGTAAGCCTGATGAACAGATAGTTGAATTTATGCAGGATAAAACTGATGATTCAACACAGGTTATGCCTGATTATTATGAAATTGAAGTGCCCAAAATAATTCCGGAAGGATGCAAACCGGCACCTCACAATTTTTATTCATCTGAAGTTTACGATGTAGCTCTTTTCCTTCCGCTTTTTGTTGAGGCCAATGATACATTAAATAAAAAGCCAAAAGAACTAGAAATATTTGTTGATTCGCTTATGGCAGAAGAAGTTATAACTGAAGCCGATACGATAATTGAGGAGGATGAACCCGAAGATATGTTTTTTGGTTTTTACCGAAACAGCGAAAATTATATTCAGTTTTATGAAGGTGTTTTGCTCGCAGTAGATTCCATGCAACAGGCTGGAATGAACATCCGTCTTCATGTGTTTGATACACAGCATAGTGCAGATTCTATCCGAAAATTTATTTACGACGAAAGTTTTCTTGAAACAGATTTAATTATCGGACCTGTTTATCAGGAGGTGCAAAAAGAAGTTGCCGAAATTGCAGCTAAAAACCGTATTCCAATTGTTTCGCCGCTGTCTTCACAATCTTTGGAAGTAAATTCAAATCCCTGGTTCTACCAGATAAATCCCGGCAGGGATTATATCGCAGCTCAAACAGCCGAATTAGTTGCAGAAGAATATTTTAACAGTAATTTTATAGTTTTTAAAACCAGTGATTTTGCAGGAACACCGGAAGGAAGATTGGTCAACCTGATCAAGGAAAAGCTTTATAATTCAGGTTTTATGGGAAAATCAAACGGCGTTAACTTCACCATTTACGATTTTCAAAATGAAGGACCTTATGGTTTCAGGCGGATTTTATCTCACGAAAAAGAAAATGTAGTTTATATACCGACTTCAGTTGTAGGAGAATTGAGTGTAGCTATTTCCAACATCAATAATCTGGCTGATGATTATTCAATTACTTTAATTGGTTCAAACAGGTATCAGCAGTACGAAAGTATTGACATGGAGCATTTTCATAACCTTAAACTGGAGTTTGTTGCACCATACTGGATTGATTATCAAAAAGAAATGACAATTAATTTCGTTGAAAAATTCAGAAATAATTTTTATACCGAACCTGATAATTTTGGTGTACAGGGTTACGATGTGGCTTTTTACTTTTTAAATGCGCTGTATAGCTATGGAAAAGATTTTAATGATTGTTTACCTTATCTGCAGGTTGATTTGATCCAGGGGAACTATCAGTTTGAAAAAGTGTCGCAGTTTGGAGGTTACATGAACGAGGGAGTCTCAGTGATTTCTTATGAACGCGATTATGATGTGGTGAAAGAACGCGTGATTGGCCAGTACAAATATGCCCAGAAATAAACAGGCCGGCTAAATTTAATTCAACCAGCCTGTATTGGCTGGTTAATTTTCAAATTCCTTAAATGTCTTTTTAATAATTTGAATGGCTTCCATCAGCTGGTTTTCTGTAATTACCAGTGGCGGTGTAAACCGGATAATATTTTCATGTGTTGGTTTGGCAATTAATCCGTTTTCTTTCATTGCAAGGCAAACATCCCAGGCAGTTTTTCCTTTGGTTGGTTTAATTGCAACTGCATTTAACAGTCCCTTTCCGCGAACGATCTCCACCATTTCAGATTGAATTGATTTCATTTCACTTCTGAAAATTTCTCCAAGACGCATTGCGTTTTCTGCCAGTTTTTCTTCCAGTAAAACATCGAGGGCAGCCATTGCTACTTTTGCCGCAATCGGATTTCCACCATAAGTACTGCCATGTTCACCAGGTTTAATTGTCAGCATAATTTCGTCGTCGGCCAGAACACATGAAACAGGATATAGGCCACCGGAAACTGCTTTTCCAAGAATTAAAATGTCCGGGCGAACTTCTTCATAATCGCAGGCCAGCATTTTCCCTGTTCGTGCAAGGCCGGTTTGAACTTCATCGGCAGCAAAAAGAACATCGTTTTTTTTACACAATTCGAAGGCTTTCTTCAGGTAACCATTTTCCGGGACATAAACACCCGCTTCAGCCTGAATAGGTTCAACCAGAAATCCGGCAACATTCGGATCTTTTAATTCCTGTTCAAGACTTTCCAGATTGTTGTACGGAATATTTACAAATCCAGGAGTGTAAGGTCCGTAATCGTTGTAAGCATCCGGATCTGACGACATGGAAATGATAGTAATTGTGCGGCCGTGAAAATTTCCATCGCAGACAATTATTTTTGCTTGTTTGGCTGGAATTCCTTTTACTTTATATCCCCACTTCCTAATGAGTTTCAGTGCAGTTTCATCGGCTTCAGCACCGGAGTTCATTGGCAGCATGCGGTCGTAGCCAAACAGTTTGGTCATGTATTCTTCCCATTCGCCTAAAATGTTGTTGTAAAATGCTCTTGAAGTAAGTGCCAGTGTTTGGGCTTGCTCAGTCATCGCCTTCACAATCTTTGGATGACAATGACCCTGGTTTACTGCCGAATAGGCAGCCAGAAAATCGAAGTATTTTTTACCTTCCACATCCCATACAAAAACCCCTTCTCCTTTTGCCAGCACAACTGGCAGCGGGTGATAGTTATGGGCGCCAAATTTATCTTCTCTGGCTATGTAATCATTAGAAGTTAAATGTCTCATATTGAATAGTATTTAATTTGAATGCAGAATTACTATTTTCAGAAGGAATTTCAAAGTATATTTTTCCTGTTAAAAAGCATATAAATACCGTTGAAAAATCATTGTTAACGTGCTAAAAAAAAATAGAACTACTGCTGAACTCCCACAGGATTATTTTATAAAACGAACAATTAAAACTTCAGCCAGAATGAAAAACAATGCAAGCAAAATGCACCACTTCCATAATTGTTTTCCGTTTTGAATTTCATTAAATATTTCCGAAAAACTGGCTTTGGTATTTTCAATCACTGATGCATTTTCCAAACCTGTATCTGCTGTTCTTTCTTTCAGTTCGTTATCCGAATAGTAGCGTAAATCTGATTCCTGCCTGTTATAATTAAATGCAAGCGCCGATAAAATCGTATCGTTGGTTTGAATCAGGTAATGTCCATCATTTGTAACAGAACTGCCTAACTCAATCCGCAATCCCTGGTCAGTTACATTTGTTTCAGGAATAAACCTGTTGTTGTTAACCGGATTGTATATTTCCAGGGATGTTCCCAAATTAATATCTTCGTTTACGGGAAGGGTAACAAATTGCTCATCGCCAATGGTATAAGAAGTTTTTTGTTTTGGTAAACTGTTTAAAACGATGTTGTAAAGTGTTGGAACAAACAGGATATCACGGGCAAACGACTCGTTTTGTTTGGTGAGAGGAAATGCAAAAATCCAAACATTTCCTGCACCAAATGAATGCAGCGACAATGCCTTGTCACCATTCTGAAACCACAATAAGTTCATTTCCGGGCTCCGGGTATTTTCTTCAAATTTAAAATGACCATCAACAACAGGCAACACAGCATTTTCCTCCTTTTTCTTAAAAACATCGGCATAAAAACGGCTGTCGAAATCGATTCCCGAAATTTTTTGCTGAGTTGTATCAAAACCTAAAATTTGATTGGCGTTGAATTTTGAAAGGAAATCATTATTCATTCCCGGATTATTTACAGCGCCAGGAAATAATGCAACTGATACTCCGTTTTCAACATTTTTTGCCAATTCATTTAAGAATCCACTTGAAAAATTTTCAGTGTTAATGAGAAAAATGGTGTTATATTCTGCCAGTTTGCTCATTTGCAAACTTTGTATGCTCATTACATCAAACTGGATATAGTCGTCATTTTCAAACAATGCAGTTACATATTCAAGCCCTTCCGGGTATTCAGAATTTGGATTGAAAATGGCCAGCGCTTTTAAATTTGGCTTCACGAAGTAACTGATATACCAGTTGTTATCATGAGTAAACGGATAATCTGTAATTTCAATTTTACCCAACTGAATTCCTGGTGATGCATTTGTATATTTTAAACTGGCGGTAATTTCGTTTTGAGCTGAAACTGAAAAACTTGTAACTGATTTCAGCGAATCATTTAAATATAACTTTAAGGGAAGGTTTTGGTAATCTTCATTCGAACTGTTTTTTATCCGCACAAATATATTTTCTTCCTGGTTTAAACGATGTGCCGGAACTTCAACCCAACTTGAATCGATATACAAATTGTTAACCTGGTTGGGAACCAGTGGCATAAAATAACTGAAAACTTCAGCTTTCGCAAAATTCTCAATATCGGTGACTGCACGTTGAAAATCAGAAACGAAATAGATTATCCTGTCTGTTTCATTTTGAGAAGTTTGTTGAATAAACCTGTTGTAAACCATAGAAAGTGGTATTACGGCCGGTGAAGACTGAATTTCAGTAACCTGCTGAATGAATTGTTCTTTGTTGAACACATGCTGGTTTTTAGGATCAAGATCGTTTGTAAACAATCTGAATTTTGTTCCGGCAGGATAAGCCTGGCTGATTTCAACTGCTTTGTTGCGTGCTATTTCAAGTAACTGGCCCTGTTCTGAAAGTGCATTCATACTGAACGAATTATCGACATAAATTGCAACAGTCTGGTTTTGATGTTGTTGTAAGTTTTTATTTGCCGGAATATAGGGTTGTGCAAATGCAAACACTAAAAATACTATGGTTAAAATACGCGCAATAAGAATGAGGAGTTGTTTTAGCCGCGATTTCTTCTGCGATTCTTTCTTAATATCTTTTAAAAATCCAACGTGGCTGAAATAGATGGTTTTGTAGCGCCTGAAACTAAACAGGTGAATGATAATTGGAATGGCTACCGCCAGTAAAGCAAACAAAAATGTTGGAAATAAGAATTTCATGCCTGGATTTAAGATTTATTTTATTCGTTTTTAAAAATGGCAATTTCTTTTTGGCCACTGGAATTGGCGAATCCGCGAAACATGCCGCTGGTATTAAATTCCATGGCAATATTTCCATTTGAATCAACAGCAATAACACCACCCGTTCCACCAAGTTCAGTCAATTTTCTAATTTCTTCGCGGCATGCCTCTGCAACCGGCATGTTTTTGTATTCCATTAATGCAGATATATCACGGGCAAATCCAAGCCGGATATAATATTCTCCATGTCCTGTACATGAAACAGCACAGGTTTTGTTGCTGGCATAAGTCCCTGCACCAATAATTGGTGTATCACCAATGCGTCCGTACTTTTTGTTGGTCATTCCGCCAGTTGAGGTGCCCGCGCAAAGATTACCATATTTATCCAGAACAACGCAACCAACAGTTCCGGTATTATCCTTTTCTGTTCGCTGTCTTTCCTGCTTTTGTAATTGTCGTAACGATTCATATCGTGCTTTTGTGTAAAAGTATTTGTTTTTCACCATTTCAAGACCTTGTTTTCGTGCAAATTCAGAAGCACCCTTGCCGCTTAAAAGAACGTGTTCTGAATGATTCATCACCTCGCGGGCAGCAATGACAGGATTTTTAATATCCCGTACACCGGCAACAGCACCGGCGTTTAAAGTTTTGCCTTCCATTATGGAAGCATCCAGTTCATTTTTACCTTCACTTGTAAAAACAGCACCTATGCCGGCATTAAAAAGTGGTGAATTTTCAAGTACCCTGATAACTTCTGCAACAACATTTGTTGAAGTCGCCCCTGACATCAACATTTTTTCGCCAAGTTCAAGAGCTTCCGCCAGTTTGTTTTTATATTCTTTTTGCTGCTCCCCGTTCATATGTGATTTCGACATAACTCCCGCACCACCATGAATTACAATTGCATAATTTGGCTGACCTGTACCAGTATTGACACATGAAAAAAGCAATAAGACAGAATAGAAAATGAATTTCATCTTTTTGGATTTAAATGCAAAAATGGAACAATTATATTAAACGTGTATGAAAGCCGGTAAATTTTTTAGCCGAATAAAATTAAAATGATTGTCTTTTGATTTTCTTCAGTAAAGTTAAAAATTATTTTGTTTAGATTTGACTTGATTAAGTTTAAACAAAACAAGTTTGTTTTATGTTGTTTTGTTCAAATGAATCAATTTAACGTGAGTTTAAAACGCATGTTTTGGAAACATAAAGAATCCCGTGATGCGTAAATTTACGATTTTATAATACTTCATTTATTTGTATTACAGTATATTAACTTAAATAATTATCTTGTGAAAACATCTGGTTATTCTATAAAAGATCTTGAAGTTTTATCTGGAATTAAAGCACATACCATCAGGATTTGGGAAAAAAGATACAATTTGTTAAACCCGGAGCGGACAGATACAAACATCAGGTATTATAATGATGATGATTTAAGAAAAATGCTTAACATTTCGATGCTTGTAAAAAACGGGTTTAAAATATCAAAGGTTTCGGGTTGGGATGATGACCAGATCAGAAAAACCATATTGGATGTTACAGGTGAAAAAGCTTCAGAAAATGATTATATCGACCGGTTGTTGTTTCACATGGTTAATTTTGATAATGTAAGTTTTTTCAGGTTAACCAACGAAATTATTTCTGTGCTGGGTATGGAAGAAGCCGCTACCCAGGTATTTTTCGAATTTTTCACAAAAATCGGAACTTACTGGCAGGTAGGGTCAGTATTCCCTGCGCAGGAACATTATGTTACCAATATTATCAGGCAAAAACTTATTGCAGAAATCGACAGGTTGGGTTTGCAGGAAAAAACAAGGGCAACTATTTTATTCTTTCTTCCTGAAAATGAATTGCACGAAATCAGCCTGCTTTTTTATTCATATCTGGCGCTTAAAAATCATTACAAAGTGATATATCTTGGACAGTTTGTTCCATTTGAGGATTTGGTGAAAATTCAGCAAAAAATAAATATTGATTTTGTTTTTACAGCTTTTATTAATTCCATTCAGAAAGAAGATATGGAACAGTATCTTGTGGAATTAAAAAAGTTGTTTTCGAAACAGAAGGTTTTTATAACAGGATGGCAGTTGCAAATTCATCATCCCGAACTTCCGCGAAATATAAAAGTTGTTAAAGATTATAAAGAGTTTAAAAAGTTCTTGCAGTAAGCAATTTATAAGTTGGTTTTTTATTTTTTTTCTTCTTGTGTCGTTTAGTTGGAGAAGGAGCATTTGAAGAAGTTTTGTTTAATTCAATTTCAATAACTTCAATTAACCGGGCAAAATCATTTTGGGTGATTTCCCGGTTTTCAAGATCAGGGAATATCATTTTTTTAGGAAATCTGTAATTAAGTTTTATATTTAAATCGTACAAACCGGAAATTTCTGTTTTGGGTTTATACAATTTCAAGGGTTCTCTTTTGTGCAGTATATCAGGAACAAGCCATGGTTCAAGGTAATTTTCCGAATCAAAGTAACGCTTTAGAAGGATGTTTTTGCTGGGTAATCTTTTTTGATCAGTCCACCAATAATATTCAACGTTTTCCATTGCTTCATAAGTTTCTGTTTCCGTAGAGACTGCCTCAAGACTGTCGAGCATGTTTGACAGAAACAAAGTCATGGCATCATTATATTCCAAATCGCTTTTTAATGCTCTTATTCCGATTTTTGTACCCAACAGGTTGGAGTATAAATCTTCAGGTGAAAAACTTGAATAGCGTTCAGGCAGTAACGGTACATAAGAAGCTCCAAACCAGGTTGCTATTTCGTGCCAGAGTGATAAATCGTATGCAATTTTTGCTGCAAGTTCATATACATCCTGTTTTTTTATTTCCGGAGGGATATGCAGAATTAATGTTTTTGATCCACCTTCATTTCCAAGGTCAACAGTATCCGGAGCATTGTTAAGCAGACTTTCATTAATCCGGCAATAAAGCCAGGCTGTCCAGTCGGCACAATCGCGCAGGTGACCCAAATCGATAAAACCACCACGCCGTGTATAAATGTTTCCGTTTCCTTCTGCTTCATTCCCTAAAAAATGGTGAGGTCCTATTTTTTCCCGCGAGGTAATGTCTGTTTTTTTTAAGAACGGAACACCGGCAATTCCTAAACCAGCGCCAAATGAACAACAGGTACGAATGATTTTAGGCGGGGGCGATAAAATCTCGTTTATCGTTAATTGAGGAGGATTTGCTACAGAATATTTTGCCGGAACAATTAACGAAAAGTAAAAAAAGATAATTATTATCCTTTTACCAGGTGATTTTTTAACTTTTTCCATTTTATTTTAAAAACCTGCAGCTTGTCCATCTTTTCGTGATTCTGAAGCGCCATAATACACTTTATTTTTGTTATCCCACATAATGGCCTGGTAACCACCATATGGTCCCCTGGCAAATCCGATTTTATGACCTTTTGACATCAATGCCCTTATTGTTTGATAGGAAAATCCACTTTCAAGTGAAACTTCACCACCATCTGTCATTATTTCGCCTGTGGGCTGACTTGAGCCTGAGTGTTGAATACGAGGTGCATCTCCGGCTTCCTGCAGGTTCATTCCAAAATCGATAATGTTACAGATGATCTGTGTATGTCCCTGTGGTTGCATGGCGCCTCCCATTACTCCAAAACTGATGAATGGTTCACCATCCCTGGTAATAAATGCGGGTATGATGGTATGGAATGGTCGCTTATGTGGCTCATATACATTCATATGACCTTCTTTCAAAGCAAACAGTTCTCCGCGATCCTGTAAAATAAAACCAAGCTTTCCCGGAGTCATTCCTGAGCCCATTCCAAGATAGTTACTCTGAATCAGCGAAACCATGTTCCCGTATTTATCGGCGGTAGTCATATAGATAGTATTACCCTTTTCTAGTTCTGCAGAAGGATAATTACGCGCCGCACGATTGAGATCAATCAAAGCAGCACGTTCTTTTCCATATTCTTTTGAAATGAGTTGCTTGATGGGGAGGTCGTTAAAATCAGGATCAGAATAATATTTTGCACGATCTTCAAAGGCGAGTTTTTTGGCTTCGATAAAAAGGTGCATGTATTCCGGCGAACCAAATCCCATGCCGGCAACATCATAATTTTCAAGAATATTCAACATTTCAAGCACAGCAGTTCCCTGTCCGTTAGGTGGAAGTTCCCAGACATCATAACCCCGGTAATTCGTGGAAATTGGCTCTACCCACTCCGATGTATGATCCTCAAAATCCCGCATGCTAAGAAATCCTCCCTGATCACGCACATATTTTACTATTTTTTCTGCAATTTCACCTTTATAGAATACATCACGTCCTTCCTTGCCAATTAATTCAAAGGTGTTGGCGAGATAGGGGTTTTTGAAAATTTCACCTTTTTCAGGCGCTTTCCCATGAGGCATAAATACTTCTTCAAAACCAGGGAATTGTTTTAGTGCGGGGGCATTTGATCCCCAATAGTAAGCTATTAGTTCAGTTACCGGAAAACCTTCGCGTGCATAATGAATAGCGGGAGCAAGTATTTCACTCATTGGAAGGGTACCAAATTTCTTATTTAATTCAAACCAGCCATCTACGCACCCGGGTACCGACACTGGCAGCGGTCCCAGTGAGGGAATTTTTGTGTATCCGTTTTTCTTAAAATAATCCAGGGTAAGATCGTATGGTGAGCGACCACTTGCATTTAATCCGTACAGTTTTTTTGTCCTTGCATCCCAGACAATAACAAACAGATCGCCACCCATTCCATTGCTGACTGGTTCAACCAGTCCAAGTACAGCATTAGCGGCAATAGCTGCATCAATTGCATTTCCCCCTGATTTTAATATATCAAGCGCAGCCTGAGTAGCCAGCGGCTGACTTGTACAAGCCATTCCATTCTGTGCAATAACCTCGCTTCGCGTAGCAAAGGTTCGCCCGGTAATCCGGTCTTGAGCAAAAAGAATCGAGCTGAAAAGAAGTAAAATAACTGCTGCAGAAATTTGTTTCATTTTGAATCATTTGAAAACTTCCTGCAATATCATACGCAGGAACTTTAAAATTAATAATTTTTCAATTCGGGGAATGGTTCTGTAAATAATATTGAATCATTATCTTCGAAAAAAATTTAAAACATGGAACGCTTTCTTTCCCAATGTGCGAAATATATTAACGAAAAACATTGCAACGAATTGCATGAAATCTGTCTTGTTTTTCCCAATCGCCGTGCGGGTATATTTTTTAATTCCTATTTGCAAAAGGAGATTTCAAAACCAGTTATCGGCCCTCATAATGTTACTGTAAATGAACTGATATCGGGCTTTTCAAATTTGAAACAGGGAGAAAAATTGCAGCTTATTTCTGAACTGTACGAGGTTTTTAAAGCATCTGCCGGGACAAAAGAAACGTTTGATGAATTTTATTTTTGGGGCGAGGTTTTATTATCCGATTTCAATGATATTGACCGTTACCTTGTCAATGCAAAAGACATTTTCACGAATATTGCCGATTTGAAGCAAATTGAAACTCTTTTTGATTATTTGACTGATGAACAGAAAAAAGCTCTGTCCCGGTTTTGGGGAAGTGTGGCAGTATTGGAGAAAAAGGAAAACCAACAAAAATTCGTGCAAATCTGGAAAAAACTATATCCAGTTTACACTGATTTTAAAAAACGACTGACTGAAAGAACTGTAGGTTATGGCGGAATGATTTATCGCTCTGTCATTGAAGGTTTGAATGAGGATAATTTTGATTTTGCGTTTAAACACTATTACATTATTGGATTGAACGCGTTGAACAGTTGCGAGATAAAATTTTTTAAATACCTGCAACAAAAAGGGAAAGCAGTTTTTTTGTGGGATTTCAACCGGTTTTATGTTGAAGATACAAACAATGAAGCCGGTCGTTTTTTGCGCGAAAACCTGATATTGTTTCCCACCACCAAATGATTTTCAATTGTCTGGAAATGGATTTGAAAAGGATAAAAAAATCAACCTGGTAGCTGTTTCATCCAATTACGGACAGGCACAGGAAGTACCCGGATTTATGGAACAGATTAAATCCAGTTTCAAAAGTGAATTTGATAATACAGCAGTGGTACTTGCCGACGAATCATTGCTGTTTCCGGCTCTGGGTGCAATTCCCGAAGAATTTGGCTCAGTGAATGTCACTATGGGGTACCCGGTAAAAAATTCAGTCGTTTATGGATTTTTGGTGTTGTTAATCAATTTACTCAGAAACAGAAAAATTAATGACAGTAATGAAGTGATTGTTTACCACCGGTTTGTTACCGATGTGTTGAACCATCAGTTGCTTGGAAATATGGAACCCGGGAAAGTAAATCAATTTCTTTCCGGATTAAAAACCAACAACAGGATTACAGTTCCGTTAAATGAAATTGATTTTTCACCTCTGCACAGGTTAATTTTTAAACTTCCCGAAAAGGTAGAAAATTACAGTACCTGGTTTTTAGAGATATTATCTGCTTTTTATGAAATTGTAAATTCCGGAGCGAAAAATGATATGTTGCTGGAGCTGATTTACAGCATTTATCAGTCTGTTGAAAAGTTACAGCTGGTTATTCAAAATGTTCAAAAAGAGCAAAGCCGTTCAATTAGCGAAGCAGTTTTTTTTAGATTATTTAATCAGTATCTGGGTCAGGTTTCTGTATCGTTTGAAGGAGAACCGCTTTCGGGAATGCAGGTGATGGGGATATTGGAAACCCGTTGCCTGGATTTTCATAACATTATCATTCTTGGATTGAATGAAAATAAATGGCCACGCACATCTACAGCGCCTTCTTTTATTCCGTTCAACCTGCGAAAAGGGTTTGGACTGCCCGGAATTGATGAACAGGATGCCATGTACGCTTATTATTTTTACCGGCTGATTCAGCGCGCAGAAAATATGACTGCAACTTACAGCACGTTGAAAGAAGGAATAAGTACCGGCGAATTAAGCCGGTTTGGTTTTCAGCTTTTGTATGATTCGAATTTGAAAACCAATCTCAAAAGTCTCGATTTTTCATTTTCCGGCGATCCTGTTCATCCAATTGTGTTGAATAATTCATCCGGAAATGTAAAAGCACTGCTGGAGAGAAATTCTGTAAAAAATCCTTTTTCACCAACTGCTTTAAATACTTATTTGCAATGCGGCCTGCGGTTCTATTTTAAATACATAATGCAATTACCCGAGCCCGATGAAGTAAAAGATGAAATCGACAGCCCTTTGTTTGGGAACATTTTTCATGAAACAATTGAAATGCTGTACAAACCTTTTGTTGGAAAAGTAGTGAGTAAATCGGACGTTGAAAATATTAAAAAAGATAAAACACGAATTGAAAATGAAATTCTGAAAGCAATTGGGAAACATTATTTCAGGTACAAGACACCTGTTAAACAGCCGGTAAAACTGGAAGGAAAAACCGTTTTGATATATGAAAATATCAAAACTTTTCTCAACCGTTTACTTGAAATTGATATTGAATATGCACCGTTTACATTACATTCGCTTGAAGAAAAATATAATGCTGAATTAAAAATCGTCAGAAATGGAACCCCTGTTTCAATTTCTATCGGCGGAAAAATTGACCGGGTTGACCGGGTAAATGGTAAGTGGAGAATTCTTGATTACAAAACAGGTTATGTGGAGAAATTCTCGTTTAAAGAAGTGAAGGAATTATTTGAAAAAGATCTGGAAAAACCAAAAAAAGAGATTTTGCAGGCACTGTTTTATTCGTTTATTTTTAAAGAGAATTTTAAAGATGAACCTGATTTTCGTCCGGCAATATACAGCTTGCGCAAATTTTTCGATGAAAATCATTCTCCGGAAATAAAATGGAATAACCAGGATTTTTCTTTTCATGAGGTTGAAAAGGAATTTGTTGAACAATTAAAGATATTATTCGAAGAAATTCTTTTGGAAGAGAACCAATTTAATCAAACACCACATGTAAAAGTTTGTCAGTATTGCTCGTACAATAAAATTTGTCAGCGGTATTAAAATGGAACTGTCGTTTCCAAACTCCCGGATCTTAAAAGTTTATTTAGTTCACAAAATTCAAAAATCTATACATCACCTAAATACTTTTTGTATAAATCAGGTCGCAGTTTTTTTGTTCGTTCAACTGATTGTTCGTGTTTCCAGTCATCTATTTTTTTGTCGTTTCCGCTGAGCAGAATTTCGGGCACTTTCATTCCTTTATATTCAGCTGGCCGGGTGTAAACAGGAGGACTTAGCAGGTTGTCCTGAAACGAATCGGTGAGGGCAGAGGTTTCATCTGAAAGTACTCCGGGCAAAAGGCGAATTATGCTGTCTGTAATTATTGCAGCTGCAAGTTCGCCACCTGTTAACACATAATCACCCACCGAAATCTCCCTTGTGATATAATGGTCGCGGATGCGCTGATCAACACCTTTATAATGCCCGCAAAGAATGATGATATTGTTTTTCATCGACAGGTTATTTGCTTCTTTTTGATTAAACAAAATTCCGTCAGGAGTTGTAAAAATAATCTCATCATAATTGCGCTCGCTTTTTAATGACTCGATTGCCTTTTCTATTGGTTGAATTGCCATTACCATTCCGGCCCCTTTGCTGAAAGAATAATCATCAACGCGGCGGTGCTTGTCATCCGAAAAATCACGCAGGTTGTGAATGTAAATTTCCGCAAGTCCTTTCTCCTTCGCCCGTTTTACGATGGAATAATTAAGCGGACTTTCAAGAATTTCAGGCAGAACAGTAATAATATCGATTCGCATTTTATCAGATTTCAGGCAAAAATAATGATTTAATTTCTTGCGGCTTTTGTAATTGGAAAAACAAATTTTTAAGACTGGTTTAAGTCCGGATAGTGCTGGTTTATTATATCTGGATTTCTACATAATATGACACATAGTCAGTGAATTGTGCGCGTTTGCGACAATATGGCTTTAAATCGGGCTTGCACAACTGCAATTGATGGCAAAAATTGAAATGGTACAGGAATTGAAAAAAAATAATCCGAAAAGTAGAAATAAAAATTTATCAATTAATTAAAGGAGAATAAATTATGAATTTAGTAAGATTTCAAAACCCGCGCTACAATGTTAACCGCAGTCTGGTTGATGAATTGTTCAACAGTTTTTTGAAAAACGATTACCATGAAAACTATTTGCAAAACTGCGGTAATCAACCAGCAACCAACGTTCTTGAAACAGAAAAAGATTTCAGAATCGAATTATTGCTTCCCGGTTTCCCAAAAGAAGATGTGAAAATGAACTATCACAAGAATGTTTTGACCATCAAGGTGGAAAAAGAGGAAGTGAAGGATGAAAAGAAGGAAGAGTATAAATATGAACACCGGGAATTTGGTGCATTCAATTTCGAGAAAAACTTTAAAGTGCCGAATTCTGTAAATGCTGAGAATATTCAGGCTCAGTTTGAAGATGGTATTTTACGTGTAATTCTTCCGAAAAAAGAAGAAGCTCTCGAAAAAGCCCCCGTTGATATAAAGATTGCTTAATTAACGTATGTGTAAAAGAAATTAATTTGGAACCCGGTTTATACCGGGTTTTTTTATTTCTTGAAGTGAAGGGTAAACAGTGGTCAATCTGATCTGAAAACTGATTTGCAATCCTGGTAAAGGTTCGAAAATATAAATTATCCCTGTACCAAAACTATAACTGGACTATACCTGTGCCGTATTAAATTCAATTATTCGCGAATTTAATACGGCGCAGGTATGGCTTTGGTTAGTATCAGGTATCTGGTGAGAACGGGCTGGAAATTTAAACAGAGGGAAAGTTTCTTTTATTTTTCTGCAATAATGCAAAGAATTGGCGAGGTATTTGAAATATTTTCCAAATCAGCACAAATAGTTTTTTCATTTTCAAGTTAAGCGTTATTTTTACCCTTTGAGTAAGTTCTGTATCACTAAATCTTTTCGCTTAACTTTTTTGAAAAACTAAATCATGATAAAAAAATCTTTCCTGTTTGCCATTTACATGTTTTTTGCTGTATGTATTTCAGCTCAAAATATACAGGTAAAATCACCCGATGGCAAAGTAGTTACAACTGTTTCCGTCGGTAATAACATCCAGTATTCAGTAAGTTTTAATGGAAAAGAAGTTCTTCAACCTTCCGGAATATCCTTTAATTTTAAACAGGCTCCTCTGCTGGGAAAAAATATGGATGTATTAAAATCCGAAAATTATAATGCTGATGAAATATGGAAGCCGGTATTGAAACGATTTGAAACCATTCGTGATTATCACAATGGTGTTCTCATTTATCTAAGGGAAAAAAAATTTCCCGGCAGGTTACTTACAATTGATTTTCGTGTTTTTAATCATGGTGTAGCTT
Source organism: uncultured Prolixibacteraceae bacterium (assembly GCA_963816685.1). Taxonomy (GTDB): domain Bacteria; phylum Bacteroidota; class Bacteroidia; order Bacteroidales; family Prolixibacteraceae; genus CAVYUC01. Next base: position 153,600 of record CAWFMB010000003.1, read on the forward strand.
TTCGAACTGAATTTCCGGAACAATTTGGTGACAGGGAATTTGTGATGACCGATGAATTGAGCCAGTTTAATTTTGCTGATGATCATACCTGCTGGGCAGTAAACTACGGAAGTTATACTACTTCCCAGGAGGTTGAATTTCTTGAACGGAAAATTGGGGAAATTACTCAGGAAATGGTAATTGGTCTGCCCATGACTATTAAGATTGATGATAATTGTTATGTTGCGGTGACGGAAGCTGCTTTAACTGATTATGCCGGAATGTATTTGAAAGCGAATCCTGCTGCCGGAAAATTTACACTGCGTACTGCTTTATCGCCACGAAAAGGACAACCGGAACATGGTGATAAAGTGGTTTTCAAAACACCGCACAAAACTCCATGGCGGCTAATTATGATTGGTGAAGAGCCTGGAGATTTGGTGGAATCGGAAATTGTTCAAAATCTGAATGAGCCTTGTCAGATTGATGATCCTTCGTGGATAAAACCAGGCATCAGTGCATGGGATCACTGGTGGAGCGGTGAAGTAAAAATGGAGCAGCCTGTAATTTATGAGTACATTGATTTGGCATCTGTAATGGGATGGCCATACATGCTGATTGACTGGCAATGGTACGGACCTTTTAATCAGGAAGATGCAGATATAAAAACAGTGGCACCCCAATTGAACATGCCTGAAATTCTGGAATATGCAAAAAGTAAAAACGTGCGTTGCTGGTTGTGGATGTACAATACCGATGTAAACCGGTTCGATTTTGATGAAGCTTGTGCATTGTATGAAAAATGGGGAATTGCCGGTATCAAAATTGATTTTATGGATAGTGACGATCAGGAAATGGTCAACTGGTATCACAACGTGGTTAAAACTGCGGCAAAACATCATCTGATGGTCGATTTTCATGGGGCATATAAACCGACTGGCTGGCGCCGGACTTATCCAAACCTTGTGACCCGCGAAGGGGTTTTGGGAAATGAATACAACAAATGGTCGCTGCGAATTACTCCGGAACATCTGTGTACATTACCTTTTACACGTATGCTTGCCGGGCCGATGGATTTTACACCCGGCGGTTTTTTAAACCGGAATCCTGATAAATTTCTAAACGGAACTCCAGCAAATGTCCTGGGAACACGTTCAAATACTTTGGCTGAATTTGTTGTTTTTGACAGCCCGTATCTGGTTGCCTGTGACCATCCTGAAAATTATTATGGCGAAACAGGAGAGGAATTTCTGAAACAAGTGAAATCAGTTTGGGACGACACAAAAGTACTGAACGGCGAAATAAGCAAGTATATAACAATGGCCCGCCGCGACGGTGAACGTTGGTTTATTGGTGCAATGAACAACAGCGAACAGCGCGAATTTGAAGTGTTGCTTGATTTTCTTCCCAAAGGAAAATATAAAATGGTAAGTTTTTCAGATTCTGAAAAAACAAAAGAAAATGCCGAAATTGCGGAGAAAAAGGAATCTGTTGTTTCAAATAACGGTTCAGTAAAAATAAAAATGGTCCCCGGAGGTGGTTTCGCTGCCTGGCTGGAACCTGAGAAATGATCAGTTTTCAGTCATACTGATCAGATTCTCAAAATGACTTTAAACTTTGTGCTTTCATCTTTAAACTAAATGTTATGTTGGAAAAATTAAAAGAACAGGTATTGCAGGCAAATCTTGATCTGGTGAAATACGGTCTGGTGGTTTTTACCTGGGGGAATGTCAGTGGTATAAGCCGCGAAAATGATTTGGTGGTGATTAAACCAAGTGGTGTTTCCTACAGTAATATGAAACCAGGGGATATGGTTGTGCTGAATTTATACGGACAGGTGGTGGAAGGAGATTTGAAGCCTTCAAGTGATGCTCCGACGCATTTGGTTTTATACCGGCAGTTTTTGAATATTGGAGGTATTGTTCACACCCACTCCGAATGGGCTACTTCCTGGGCACAGGCTGGTAAAGGGATTCCAGCAATTGGAACCACACATGCCGATTATTTTTACGGCGAAATTCCCTGCACACGGAAGATGACAACAAAAGAGATTGAAGGGGAATATGAATTGGAAACAGGGCGTTTAATTGTGGAACGTTTCAATGATTTAAATCCTGATCAAATTCCCGGGGTTTTGGTGAACAACCACGGCCCGTTTGCCTGGGGTACGGATGCCGGCAATGCTGTGCATAATGCTGTGGTTATGGAAGAAGTGGCTAAAATGACGTTTCGATCATTACAGTTAAATCAGGAAACAACAATGGATCAGGCGCTTCTGGATAAACATTTTTTACGCAAACATGGAAAAGATGCGTATTATGGGCAGTGAAGAGAGTTTAAAGTTTAATGTTGAAAGTTTAAAGAGGTAAAATAAAAATCAATAAAATAATAAATTCAAATGGCTAAGTATACAATTGGGTTGGATTACGGAACTGATTCTGTTCGTTCATTAATAGTAAATGTTGAAACCGGAGAAGAAGTGGCAAGTGCAGTTTTTAATTATCCCCGTTGGGAGAAAGGCTTATATTGTGATGCACCAAAGAATAAGTTTCGCCAGCATCCGAAGGATTATCTGGAAGGTTTGGAATTTACAGTCAGGGAAGCCTTAAAACAGGCTCCGGAGGGAGTAGCGAAAAATATAGTCGGAATATCTGTGGATACTACCGGCTCAACACCAGTTGCAGTGGATGAAAAAGGAACCCCGCTTTCATTAACTTCAGGTTTTAGCGAAAATCCGAATGCAATGTTTGTTCTCTGGAAGGATCACACCGCAGTAAAAGAGGCAGAAGAAATTAATAAACTGGCTCATCAGTGGGACGTAGATTTTACCAAATTCGAAGGAGGGATTTATTCTTCGGAATGGTTTTGGGCGAAATTGCTGCATGTTATCCGCGAAGACGCAGGTGTTTTCCGTGCTGCCTATTCATGGGTGGAACATTGTGATTGGATTCCTGCTGTTCTCACAGGTAATACAAATCCCAAAACGATGAAACGAAGCCGTTGTGCTGCAGGCCACAAAGCCATGTGGCATGAAGCTTTTAATGGTTTGCCATCAGAAGAATTTCTTACTGCACTTGATCCTGCACTCGCAGGTTTACGCGAACGATTGTATAAGGAGACTTTTACTTGCGACATTTCTGCAGGAACATTAACGAAAGAATGGTCAGAGAAACTTGGATTACCCGAAAACGTTGTTATAGGTGTTGGAGCATTCGACGCTCATTTGGGTGCAGTTGGTGCGGAAATTAAACCCTACTATGTTTCCAAAGTAATGGGAACTTCCACATGCGACATGTTGATTGCACCGATGGACGAAGTGGGCGACAAACTGGTGAACGGAATTTGCGGTCAGGTAGATGGATCTATCGTTCCCGGAATGCTGGGCTTGGAAGCAGGACAATCGGCATTTGGCGATATTTACGCATGGTTTAAGCGCGTATTGGAGTGGCCGCTAAAAAGTATTCTCGCTGAATCGGAGTTGCTTGATGAAGCCACAAAACAGAAAGTAATTGATGATACGTCAGATAAGATTATTGCAAAACTAAGTGAAGAAGCTGCTCATATTCCAATTGGTGAAAGTGGAATTGTGGCACTTGACTGGATGAATGGCCGCCGCACTCCCGATGCCAATCAAAACCTGAAAGGAGCCATTGCCGGATTGAATCTTGGATCTGATGCACCGCGTATTTTCCGGGCGCTGGTTGAAGCTACTGCTTTTGGTTCGAGGGCAATTAACGAACGGTTTATAAAAGAAGGTGTCCGCATTGATGGTGTAATTGCACTTGGTGGTGTGGCAAAAAAATCGCCACTGGTCATGCAAATTGTTGCTGATGTTTTGAACATGCAAATTGAAGTTGCCCGTTCCGAACAAGCCTGTGCACTGGGGTCGGCTATGGCTGCTGCTGTTGCTGCGGGAGTTTATTCAAACACATCAGAAGCACAGAAACATATGGGAGGCGGAATCGAAACAGTGTATCATCCCATTCCTGAGAACGTTGAAAAATACAATGTTCTTTATGAAAAATATAAGAAATTTGGCAGGTTTATCGAATTTGATTATTAAAACAACTTCATTTTTAAACAGTACTTCAACCTAAAATTTTAATGAAAATTATAAAATATTTTGTATTCATTTTTTTTGCCTGTTTGGTGATTACTGCATGTTCACCTTCGGCAAGAAAAGAACAAAAGAATGGAAAACCCGGTATTTTGGCTGCAACTCCGCCAATGGGTTGGAACAGCTGGGACAGTTACGGCATTGATGTTACCGAACGCCAGGTTAAAGCAAACGCAGATTATATGGCCGAAAACCTCAGTGAATTCGGCTGGGAATATGTTGTGGTAGATTTAGGCTGGTATATTAATGCAGATTTGAGTATCCTTACTTTTCAGCAGGAACAACCGGCACAAAATGTAGATTTGAACGGAAGGTTGTTGCCGGACGAACGTAAGTTTCCGTCTTCTATCGGCGGAAAAGGATTTAAACCACTTGCTGATTACGTTCACAGCAAAGGATTGAAATTCGGAATACATATCATGCGTGGTATTCCATGGCAGGCTGTTGAAAATAAAGTATTGATAAAAGGGACAGATGTCCATGCCGGTATTGTTGCTGATAAGAACGATACCTGTGTATGGTACGATGGAATGTATGGTGTTGACATGTCAAGACCCGGGGCGCAGGAATATTACAATTCGCTGCTTGAATTGTATGCGGATTGGGGCGTCGATTTTATTAAGGCTGATGATATGTCGAGGCCGTATCACAAAGAGGAAATTACTGCACTTCATAAAGCAATTTTGCATTGCGGCCGGCCAATAGTTCTGAGTTTGTCTCCCGGAGCAGCACCCCTGGATGAAGCAGAACACTTGCAGAAGAATGCAAATCTGTGGCGTGTTTCAAATGATTTCTGGGACGACTGGAAATTCCTGAAGCAAGCCTTTGATTATGCGCGGCTTTGGCAGCCTTACGTTCAACCCGGTGCCTGGCCCGATTCAGACATGCTGCCGCTCGGCAAGCTTCGTAAAACTGGTTCCGATAGCTATGTAGCCGGGCATTTAAATACTACTCCTGATAAAATTACCGATGAATATTCAAGATTTTCTCAAACCGAACAAATTACATTGATGTCGTTATGGGCGGTTATAAAATCACCATTGATGTTCGGTGGTAATTTACCCGAAAACGATGAGTTTACCTTGAAGTTGTTAACGAATGAAGATGTGCTTTATATTAATCAACATTCGGTTGGAAATAAAGAATTACGGTTCGATGAGAATTCTTCCATCTGGACAGCAAAAGATCCTAATTCTGATGCGGCTTATTTAGCGCTTTTCAATACAGGGGAAGAGCCAAAAGTAATTTCTGTTGCAACTAAAGAATTTACGGGCGATGAAGAACTTGAATTTTATGAACTTTGGAAAGGCACTTCAATAAACGCGAGGGAAATTAATATTGAAATTCCACCGCATGGTTCAAAGTTGTACCGTGTAAAATAGTTTATTATGTTGTGTTAAATCCCGGGGTGACAAAGCCACCCCGGGATTTGAATTTATATCCTATTCTTCAAAACAATACAACGATTTAAATCCCCTTAAGATCAATTCATTCCCTACAATAACCGGCGATGCATGAAAATTATCATCCAGTTGGTTCGATGAAAGTATTTCAGGATTTTGACCGGCATTTACAACCAGACAAATATTTTCAGCGGCTATGTACAGACGGTTATCCACTCCTGTGGGCGATGAAAACAGCGTACTTATTCCTTCCAGCTTTTCTTTTGAATAAATAACAGCTCCTGTTTTTGCATCCAAACAGGTTAATACGCCATTATTTGCTCTCAGAAAATATAACTTGTTGTTCATTAAAACCGGACCTGGTGTGTACGGAGTATCCTGATTGTATGTCCATAAAACAGCATCGGTGCCGGTAATATTGCCTTTTGCTTTTGCAGGATCAATTGCCATTAATGCATTTCCCCTGAAACCACTCATTACATACAAAATTCCATTTGCATAAACAGGATTGGGAATTACATTTCTTGTAAGGCCTGTGCACGTCCATATGATTTCACCAGTATTGAAGTCGTAGCTTCTTACTTCTGAGGTTGCGGCAGTAATGACCTGTGTTTGTCCGTTTAATTCGACGACCAGCGGTGTGGCCCAGGAAGTTCCTTCATCGCGATTAACTTTCCAGACTTCCTCTCCGGTTTTTTTGTTCAGTGCAACAATAAATGATTGACCTTCATGATCCCACTGAATGAAAAGCTTGTCTTTATATAAATAAGGTGAACTGCCTTCACCAAAATTCATCACTTTCTCCATTTGTCCGAAATCTTTTTGCCACAGGATATTCCCGTTAAAATCAAGGCAATGAATGCCGCGTGATCCAAAATAGGCATAAATGAATTCGCCATCGGTACATGGAGAATTGGAAGCCCAGCTTCCCAGTTCGTGGGTGCTTTCTTTGGGTAACTCTTTTGCCACTGTCTTTTCCCAAAGAATTTTTCCATCTTCGCGATTTACAAGAATGACTTTAAACTCGTGTACCTGGTCAGTTTGATTTCCCGACATGCTCCGCTGTCCGTCACTTTGTTCTTTAATGGCGCCATCCACTTTTTCAGTAGTAGGCACTGCTGTTTGTATTATAATTTTATCGCCCCAAATTATGGGAGTTGCATGTCCTTTTCCAGGAATTGGTGTTTTCCACTTCAGGTTTTGGTTTTCACCAAATTTTACCGGTGGATTGCCTTTTACGGCAGCTCCGGTTCCAAGTGGTCCGCGCCATTGAGGCCAGTAATTCATCGCCTTTTCCTGCGACTTTGCAGTATTGAAGCAGAACATGAAAAGAAACAGAAAGTAAATCGGAATGGAAAGTTTGATTTTCATAACAGCTAATTTGAGTTTTTATTTATATTCAGACTTAAATATAAATATTAGGTTTAAATACAGGTTTAAAACATATTAATTAAATGATATTTAACTAAAAAAAGCTTTGTTTTGGTTTTGATTAAGATGGGAATTGCTATTTTTAATGAAATTTTTCCCCGGAAAAAAATATGTAACTAAACAGGCATTTTTGCTACGGATTAACAAATTAGAAAGATGAAAGAAAAAATTATTGAACTCGATTCAATTGTAAAAAATTATAAAGTCGGAACGCAGGTTGTGCGTGCGCTGCGTTCAGTTTCAATCGATATTTACAGAGGCGAATATGTAGCTATAATGGGAGCTTCCGGCTCCGGAAAATCTACTTTGATGAATGTTATTGGCTGCCTTGATACTCCTTCGGGTGGGAAATATGTTTTGAATGGAAAGGATGTCAGCCGGTTGTCAGATAATCAGTTGGCTGAAATAAGAAATGCTGAAATTGGTTTCATATTCCAGGTGTTTAACCTGCTTCCAAGAAGTACGGCTCTTGAAAATGTAATGTTGCCGATGGTTTATTCCGGAATCCGGAAAAATGAACGTAAACACCGTGCTACAGAAACTTTAACCGATGTTGGTCTGGAGGACAGGATGTTGCACAAACCAAATGAGTTGTCGGGCGGGCAACGGCAAAGGGTTGCAATTGCAAGGGCTTTGGTAAATAAACCATCGTTGCTGCTGGCCGATGAACCCACCGGAAACCTTGATTCAAAGATTTCAGAAGAAATCATGAAGTTATTTGCAGAAATTCACAGAAAAGGAAATACACTTTTAATGGTAACCCATGAGGAGGACATTGCACGGCATGCTCACCGAATCATTAAGTTAAAAGATGGTGAAGTGGAATCTGACAAGATTAACCCAAATCCGATTTACTGATTTTTCTGATGGATAAAAGATCCAGAATCTATACGAAAACCGGCGATGACGGTACAACAGGTTTGGTTGGCGGAAGCCGGGTAAGAAAGTACGATATCCGGCTGGAAGCCTATGGAACAGTGGATGAGCTAAACTCAAGCATTGGTGTTATCCGCACATTTATAATTTCTCCTGAAATATCCGATTTGCTGATTGAAGTTCAAAACAAGCTTTTTAATATAGGTTCACGACTTGCTTCTGATGAAAAAGGCGATGAATTTACTGCTCAACTTTCAATACTAGATGAACATATTGCTGTTCTTGAAAGAGCGATTGATAAATTTGAAGAGGAATTACCTGCACTTTCCCATTTTATATTACCGGGTGGAAGTAAAGCAGCAGCACAATGTCATGTGGCGCGAACAATCTGCAGAAGAGCAGAACGCCATGTGCTTGAACTTGCTGCAGGTACAAGTGTTCAGCCTGAAATAATTAAATATCTGAACAGGTTGTCTGATTTTTTATTTGTACTTGCCCGGAAACTGAATAAGGATGAGGATGTTATAGAATTACCCTGGAAACATTTATAAAAAATATTATTACGTAGGTTGTTCATATTAATTTTTTATTATATTCGCGGCAAATTGAGAGTTGGAATTAACCGCATAAATTCTATTAAATGTATTGGACACTTGAGTTAGCCTCAAAATTGGAAGATGCTCCCTGGCCTGCGTCAAAGGATGAATTGATTGATTACGCAATTCGTTCGGGTGCACCATTGGAAGTTATCGAAAACCTTCAGGAAATTGAAGATGAAGGTGAAATTTATGAAAGTATTGAAGACATCTGGCCGGATTATCCAAGTAAAGATGACTTCTTTTTTAATGAAGATGAATATTAATTGATAGTTAAATTCAAAAAAAAGCATCGGTTATATTTAACCAATGCTTTTTTTGTTTGCATAAATTAACTGAAGATATTCAGAGACTTAAGGTTTTCCAACCTTCTTTCAGATAGTTCGAAAGCGGAACTCCCATTCCTTTTACTTCTATTCCCATATCTGCAAGTTTTTTATCAACTCCATACATTTTTGCACATGCTGTGCATGCTTCCACTTTTACTCCGGCATCCTGCATCTTTTTTATATAATCCTGCAACATTTCATTTTCTGATAAAAGTTTTGCCGAAGGGCCCCATACAATCAAAACCACTTCATCAAACCAACCTTGTTTTTTTGCATTGTAGGTATACATGAAACACATTTTTTCTGCAACATCCGGATCACCACTTGTCCAAAGTACTGCAAGTTTATTTGTATTATCTTCCATTGTAGTTTCTGTTTGTGCATTCACTTGAGGGAGAAAAGCAACTGCGATTAATAAAATAAATACTACTTTTTTCATTTCGTTTAATTTAGACCGGTTATAAAATTCAACAGCCGGATAGTTTTAAAGTTTCAAATATTTGCAAGTAAACCGCCATCAACATACAAAATATGTCCGTTTACATAATTACTTGCATCGGATGCCAAAAAAACGGCTGCCCCTACAAGTTCTTTTGTTTCGCCCCAGCGGTTGGCAGGTGTACGGTTGCACAACCATTTATCAAATTCAGGATCATCTTTTAAAGGTTTGGTAAGTTCTGTTAGAAAATAACCGGGACCAATGCCATTTATCTGTATGTTGTGTTTTGCCCATTCTGCACAAAGTGCCTTTGTAAGCATTTTAATTCCACCTTTCGAAACAGTGTAAGGAACAATTGTTTGCCGCCCCAGTTCGCTTTGCATCGAGCAGATGTTGATAATTTTACCTGCCTTTCTTTTAATCATAAATGGTGCAACTGCCTGCGAAACAATCATGGCGCCGTTTATATTTACATTCAGAATTTTTTTCCAGTTGCTTTCTTCGAAATCTTCAAAGGTACCCCGGATATTTATTCCAGCGTTATTGATTAAAATATCAATGGAACCTGAATCTTCCTCATATTGCCGGATTGCCTTTTTAACTTCGTCCGATACTGTGACATCGAAAACAAGTGAATTAACTTCATTCCCCAGTTTTCTTATTTTACTTTTAGCGACCTCGAGTTTTGATTCGTTTCTTCCATTCAGAATTATTTTTGCACCTGCGCCAGCAAGCCCTTCGGCAAGTGCAAAACCAATTCCGCTTCCCGAGCCGGTAATCAATGCAGTTTTTCCCTGCAGGTTAAAAAGCGATAAACTGTTCATATTGAAATTTTAAATGTATTCAATTAGTTTTTTTAACGGAACCAAATCGAATTCAGCAAAATTCTCTTCTTCAAATTCAGAAATAAACTTTTTATTCAGAAGAAACAGTTTGCTGTTAAATTTATCCTGAGCAAAGGTATTTTCAGATGTAAACTCATCAAAATCGAAATGTTTGAAATTCAATTCACAGGTGGAGAGTTCCCATTCACCTTCATCGTTCGTATAAAGCAGTGGTAATCCATGTGTGCGGCAAATCATCGGGCGCGATGCATACATTGTACAGACGTGATTTTTAAGAAAAACACATGACGCTTCATCAGGATCATGTTCTGCATAAATTTCTTCCTTAACGAAATTAACGGATTTAAGTTCTTCCAATATGGCGAAGAATTCAACCGGAAAGATACTGTAGTCCATGCAACATAAATCGCAGCCACTTTTGCAACTCAAATGGCGGAAATGCTGCTTTTCAAGTTCCGAAGTAATTGCATCTGTTTCTTTTCTTAAATTTGAATATTCAGTAAAATACTTTTTGTAATATGGATTCATCGTAAACGATTTAAAAAGAAACAAAATACATGAAATATTTTATTTAAAAACAGGATCAAAACATTATTTTTACCATACCAGAACAGAACAGTAAATAATCAAATCATGAGAAAGAGTTTTTTATTTTTAATTCTAATTGTATTCAGTGCTTTAATTCATGCACAGGACGTAAATTTTGAATTTCTGAATTCGGACCTGCCGGTTGACGAAAGAGTGGATATACTTGTTTCGCAAATGACGGTGGACGAGAAAATCGACCAGATGGTGTATACCGCTCCTGCAATTGAGCGCTTAAATGTACCGGAGTATAACTGGTGGAACGAAAGTTTGCACGGCGTGGCTCGTGCCGGTTATGCCACTGTTTTTCCGCAGTCGATTACAATTGCAGGTTCGTGGGACAAAGATCTGATGTTCAATGTTGCGACAGCTATTTCGGATGAGGCGCGTGCAAAGTATCACGAATATGTACGCCGGGGAAAGCGTGGTATATACCAGGGGTTAACTTTTTGGTCGCCAAACATTAACATTTTTCGGGATCCGCGATGGGGAAGGGGGCATGAAACCTACGGCGAGGACCCGTATCTTACAGGAGAAATGGGATTGCAGTTTGTAAAAGGTTTGCAAGGCGACAATCCGGATTACCTGAAAGTTGTGGCAACCGCCAAACATTTCGCGGTGCATTCAGGACCGGAGCCGCTGCGTCATGAATTTAATGCAAAAATAAGCGAACGTGATTTGCGCGAAACTTATCTTCCTGCTTTTCGCACTTTGGTTGTAGATGGCAGTGTTTATTCAGTAATGGGAGCCTATAACCAGTTTCGCGATTATCCATGTTGTGCAAATCCAATCCTGCAAAACATTTTACGTAACGAATGGGGATTCGATGGATACATGGTTTCAGATTGCTGGGCTATTTCTGATTTCTACAAATACCAGGATTTTGCTGATGATGCCGCTGAAGCTTCTGCAATTGCTGTTAAAAACGGCACTGATCTTAACTGTGGAAATTCTTATCCGCACCTGAAAGAAGCCTACAAACGTGGTATTATTAAAGAAGAGGATTTGGATGTGGCTGTAAAACGATTATTCACAGCCCGGTTTAAACTGGGTATGTTCGATTCTGATGAAGAAGTACCGTTTGCACAAATTCCCTATTCAGTGAATGGTTCGTCAGAAAACGACCGGCTTGCATTGAAAGCCGCACAGGAGAGTATTATTCTTCTGAAAAATGATAATAATACATTGCCTTTATCAAAAAATATTAAAAAACTGGCAGTTATTGGCCCAAATGCAGATAATTGGGAAGCGCTTCTGGGAAATTACAACGGGATTCCAAAAAATCCGGTTACTGTTCTCGAAGGATTGAAAAACAAATTAAGCAATACTGAAATTCTTTATGCCGAAGGATCTGATTTGGCGGATGGAATTCATAATCTGAAACCCATACCTTCGCAATATTTGATGACTGCAGAAGGTAAGCAGGGAGTTACCGGTGAGTATTTTGCAAATGCAAAACTGGAGGGCGAACCTGCATTTACACGTGTTGATGAAAACATTAATTTCTACTGGGAATCAGGCTCACCCGCACCGCAATTACCCGACGATGATTTCAGTATTCGCTGGACAGGCTACCTTGTACCACCGGTTTCAGGAACATATAACATAGGTAGCTGGGGAATGCCAACACTTGAAATTTGGCTCGAAGGTGAAAAAATATTATCGCATAATACAGAGCATCATGCTTTCCACAGCGAAAAATCAGTGGATTTGGAAGCCGGCAAAAAATACAAGTTTGTCTATGAATACAAAAACTGGTTTGGTGATGGTGATGCAAAATTGTTGTGGACAATGCCTAATCCTGATATGCAGCAGGAAGCTGTGAATTTGGCAAATCAGGCAGATGCAGTAGTACTGGTACTTGGTCTTTCCCAACGATTGGAAGGCGAAGAAATGCCGATTCAGGTGGATGGTTTTGCCGGTGGAGACCGCACTCATTTGAAATTACCAAAAACTCAACGCGACCTGATGATGGCTGTTAAAAAAACAGGAAAACCAATTGTCCTTGTTTTACTAAATGGAAGTGCACTTGCCATTAATTGGGCCGACCAGAACCTGGATGCCATCATCTCTGCCGGTTATCCCGGACAGGAAGGTGGAAATGCAGTTGCCGACGTGTTGTTTGGCGATTATAATCCTGCCGGCCGGCTTCCCGTTACATATTACAAATCAGTGGATCAGTTGCCGCCGTTTGAAGAATACGAAATGACAAACAGAACGTACCGCTATTTCACTGGCGAACCGCTTTATCCGTTTGGATATGGCTTGAGTTACACTACTTTTGAATATTCAGATTTACAATTACCCAAAAAAGCTAAAATTGGCGAACCGGTAAATGTAAAAGTGAAAGTTACCAACACCGGCAAACGTGAAGGCGATGAAGTGGTGCAGCTTTATTTAAAAGATGAAGAAGCTTCAACACCGCGCCCCATTGTGCAGTTGGAAGAATTTAAACGAATTCATTTGCAGCCGGGCGAATCGAAAGATGTTGAATTTATCCTGGAACCGCGTCAGTTTTCGATGATTGGTAAAGATGAAAAGCGAATTGTTGAAAGTGGAGTATTTACAGTTTCTGTTGGTGGCGGACAACCTGTTTCTGAAATATCCGGAGCCATTTCAAAACAGCTTAATCTAACAGGCAATAACATGACTGTCGAATAGAAATCAAAGCAGAAAAAAAAAGAAGTTGCCGGCAAAGGCAGCTTCTTTTTTTTGATCAGGTTCTGTTTATCAATCGATAATTGCACCATAGATGGCTGCATAAACCTTATCCCAAAAATCTCCATGTTGGAAAGGAACTATTTGTGTCATTCCCACAAAAATTAAATCTTCCTGCGGATCGATGAAATATTTGGTATTGAAATATCCACCCCATTCGTAGGTTCCCACTGATTTCGAATTTAATCCTTTTGCATCTTCCGTTAAAAGTTGAAATCCCAGGCAAAATGTTAATCCCGGAACAGCACTGAAACCTGTACCTTTTTCATTCAGCAGTATTAACTGATCGCTTGTCATCAGTTCAATGGTTTTCGGGCTGAGAAGCTGAAAATCGTTGTACTTGCCGTTGTTTACCAAAGTTTCAATAAAATGTGCATAATCCATTGCTGTGGAGGAAAGCCCGCCACCGCCGGCAAAATGATTCAACCCTTTGTTTTGGGGATAGTCCAGAGCACCAATTCCACCGCTACCCTCAGAAAGTTTGTACCCATCTTCAGTTTGATTGTACACCGGAACCAGCCTTGAATATTTGTTTTCGGGCAGATAAAAATATGTATCTTCCATTTCAAGCGGTTCAAAAATATTTTGCCTGAAATATTCGGCTAATGTCTGTCCCGAAACCACCTCGATAATGCGTCCCAAAACATCCATATTTAAACCGTACGTCCATTTTTCGCCGGGTTGAAATGCAAGTGGTACTTTAGCCAGCCGGTTGATAAATTCTTCGGTACTCCAGGTTGGGTGTGATAAACCGACATTGTTCATATCGTATTTTTCATAAACCGCCTGCAATTTACCCGGATTGAAACCACCATAAACAATTCCTGACGTATGCGTGAGTAAATGCCTTATAGTCACCGGACGTTTTGCCTGCACAGTGGTGAACGATGAATCTTTTTCATTGAATGTATCCAGTACCTGCTGGTTTTCGAATGCAGGTATATATTTCGAAACCGGTTCATCGAGACCCAGCAAACCCCGTTCTATCATCTGCATTGTGGCTACTGAGGTTACCGCTTTTGTCATTGACGCAATCCGGAAAATATCATTCAGTTGGTAATTATCTTCCGTTTTGTTGTTACGCATTCCGAAACTTTTGTAATAGACAAGATTTCCACCGCGTGAAACCAGAAAGACACCACCCGGAATTTTTTTCTCATCTATATACTTCTTAATGAGATTGTCAAGGTTTTCAAACCGCTCACCGCTCATTCCGGCTGCTTCCGGATCGGTTGGAGTTAAAACCTGTGAATATGAATTTGCAGCAAATAACAGAATAAACAGGGAAATGAACAATGCAGTAAGTTTATTTTTCATTTTAGAATAAGATTTAGTAATACAACCAAAAGTACGGAATAGATTTTAATTTAAGTTAAACGTCTTTTTACTAAATGAAAAATCCTGCACTGTACTGTGATTAATTATTGCTATTTGCATCGGAGCCGGCTCCATCATAGATTCCTGTAATAAACCGGGTAAAGGTTCCCTGTTTTTTGTTGTCATCTTCCCTGCAGCGGCAGTCTGACTAATTCCACCGAAAAAAGTCGCTGTAAACAGGAGAACAAAAATTATTTGAATCGTTTTCATAGCCTGTCTGTTTTATTTCGTACGGTATTTTTTGCTTCCTAACATAAAATTGCAGCGGAAGACGTTGATTAAAAAGCCAAACATTCCGTTGTGTCGCAATTTCGCGATGAAATGTAATACAGGTTAGCGATTAAGTTGCTGCATATTTTCACTTTAGTCAATCTGCTGCTGGTCAGTCAGCATTAATTCCGAAATGAAACTCGGAAAAGGGTCATTTCAGGATTGTCCAAAAAGAAAAAAAATTGGGCCAATAAGAAAAACTGAATTCTTCAAATGGCCATAATTTTGAAAAAGGAAATATAGTATTAATTAAAAATTCACTCCTATGAAAACGAGAACTTTTATTTTTTTATTGGGTATGATTGCCTTGTTTGGATTTACCCGAAATGCCACTCGTTCCGGTTTAGCAGGTTTAAATGTAGAAAAAGAAAAAGAAGCGATTCTTAAAACATTAACTGCAGAAACAGACAACTTTTTTAAACGTGATTATGTTGGAGTAATCAAGTACTATGTGCATGAGGATTATGCTTTTCATGCCTGGAACAATCCGGATGGAACATATAGCGCAACAGTTGGATGGCCTGCAATTAATGCCAATTTCAAAAACTATATTCAGAATAATCCGGTTCAGGAGGGTTCCTACAGTCATCCAAAAGTAAAAAGGCACGATATGATTTTCAAATTTTTCAGCCCCGAACTGGCCTTTGTTACCTGGGACCAATACAACAGCGATCAGTCAATGAAAACATTTCAGATCAGCAAAGAGACACGAATTATGGAAAAACAGAATGGATTATGGAAAATTGCCAACATGACGGCTCTTTGGGATTATAAAAATAAAATCCCTGCGGATATCAACTAGCATTTTTACCCTATCGACTATGAGTAACGCGAATGCTAAAACCGATACCGGTTTATGCTCTGCATGTAAACATTCATATTTTTTGAATCAGGATTTATGTTCAATTAAAATGGAAGAAACAATTTGAATTCTTGATTGTTAAGTAATTACATTTTATAGTATCAATATATAGTTTTAAAGTAAGTCACGATGATTAACTTGTATGATTACATGATGTCTGAGCCGGGAACTTTTAAAATGTTGTCGGCAAAAGACATTATTTTTTTGTACTGGCTTTGTCCGCAGGTCGATCAGCATGTGAAGCTTTTCAATCACTATAATGAAATTGTTTTTACACTCAAAGGGAAAAAAT
The DNA here is from genome assembly GCA_963816685.1 of uncultured Prolixibacteraceae bacterium. Classification (GTDB taxonomy): domain Bacteria; phylum Bacteroidota; class Bacteroidia; order Bacteroidales; family Prolixibacteraceae; genus CAVYUC01. The sequence continues at coordinate 169,719 of CAWFMB010000003.1, forward strand.
CGTTCCACCATAACGGTAAAACATGGCCATTAACAGATGATAACTGCTTGTTTATAAAAAAAACAGCTTACACAACAGAAAAACATGAGATGGTGGGCTGGGAAGTGTTGGCATTTTTTTTCCATGATGTTTTTATAAAACAGGTTTTTAAGGAATACAGGGAATATTTACCACTAAAAAATTTACCCTTGCCACCTAAAGATATGTTTGTACCCATAAAGGTAAACGAAACGATTAGGGCTTTTTGTCACAGCATAGTACCGTATTTTGCAAAGAAACGGCCACCATCGGAAAATCTGCTGGAACTTAAATTCCGGGAAATTATTTTTGTGATACTTTCCGAGCCCGAAAATAAAGGTTTGTTGTCTTATGTAAACAGCATTGTCGATCAACAAAAAACTCCGATTTGGGAAGTAATGGAAGCCAATTTTATGTTTAACATGTCAGTTAATGAATATGCACGAATGGCAGGACGCAGCATTACTTCTTTTAAACGTGAGTTTAAAGAATATTACGGCATATCTCCAGGCAAATGGCTTACCAACAAAAGACTTGAACTTACAAAATTGCTTTTGACAACAAGCAGGAAACCGATTGGCGAAATTATTTATGATTGTGGATTTGAAAACTTATCTCATTTCAGCAGAATCTTTAAAAAATACTATGGATTATCACCATTACAATACAGACAAAACAATTATTTCATTTCAGCACAGCAATAAAATACATTTATAACATCCACTACCGATTTATATTTTCCTGTTCCATCAAATGATTTTGAAGAAACAGGAATTTTTTTATCCGGTAATACAATAATTTATACATCCTGTTGATTTTGTTGAGGCTATGTCCAAAAAACAAAGAAATTGAGCTGTTTGGAAAAATCTGTTCTCCTGTTTCAACTTAATTTTGATATGACATTATTAGTTATTCATTTAAATAATAAATTATGAGAAAGTTATTATTTACATTATGCATTGTCAGCTTTTCATTACTTGGTAAAAGCGCGACAAATGATGGGGAAAAAAAAGCAGGACATGTAGTCCTTGAAAACGACAAGGTAAAAGTTACAGAATTTGTAAGTTCTCCTGGTGAGGATGCCTGTGGTAACGGAAAACACAGCCACAATGAACGGCTTGTAATTGCAATAACCGATGCATCAATAAAATTGACTGCTGAAGATGGTAAAACCCAGAACCTCGATTTAAAATCGGGAACTGCATTTTGGGGTGATGCTGAAACACATTCCGTAATAAATACCGGTAAACAACCGGCTAAATTTTATGCAGTGGAGTTAAAAAAGTGAAACAGGTTATGTAACAATCCGGATTTTACCATTAAACAGAAAGCCCTGGTTGATTCAGGGTTTTTCTTTTATGGCAATTTAAACTGATAGTTTTCCTCACTTTTCCCACACTATGATGTAGCAATAATTTTAACTATTACTATTGGGTTAAACCATAAAGATTTGAAAATGGAAATTTATTATTTTCCAATCCTGTACGAAAGTTTTAACAGAAAAACATCATGCGGTTTTTCATTAAAAAGGCGATCGACATCCCTCGAAAAGTCGAATGATCCATTATCCCGGGATTCACTGCGCGTTTGCGACCATACAAGGTAAAGTGTTGACCCGGGCCGGTATTCCCAGCGTACTACTAAATTTGACAGGAATTCCTTTACGTTGAAATCGGGTTTATCGAAACTATAATCTGCTGATCCACTTAAATTATCATCGATGCGGTACATTTCATCTGCTTCATTGTAGCTGATTTGATCCTGGCTGTATAGTTGATACCTGTCAGTGAGTTCGTCCGCTTTGCTGTTGGTTATAAATTTATAATCCGAATAACTTCCCGTTGCAATAAAAGGCTGGCCCCAATACTGGATCGTCAGATCGGGGGTGATATTGTAATTTATCCGTACCGACATATTCAGCGTATTTCTGTCAATGTGCGCAAAAATATATCGTTTCCCATTCTGAAAGTCTGCCTGATCAACATATTGCAAATCGGTGCTTTCGGTGGAGTAACCGGGTGACAAATCAATCCGGAGCGACTTTACCGGACGGTAACCGATTCCAATTCCGTAAAAATCACTTTTTCTGAATTCCCGTTCATTATTTATATAGTGGCCGGTAGAAAAATCGAAAGTCAGTTTTTTCTGTTGATTAGTACTAAAACCAAAATACAGGTTTTTATAACCGGGTGTAATTAATGACGGGCCACCGCGCAAGGCTGAATGTGAAAGCTGATCTCCGCTGATATTGTAGCTGAAATTAACATTCCAGTAGTTTTTCAGTTGGGCATACCCGTTAATATTTCCACCCGGTGCTGTTACATTTCCACCAAAATCGAACTGCACCCATTGATTGAGGTTAAGATTTGCATTTCTGAAAATGAAAAATGGCTTGTAAAACCGGTAGCCCACCCAGAATATCTGAAAAATATTATCCACTTCCTGTGCATAACCAATATCATTTAATTCCAGACCCGGCGATTTCCAGGCTACACCTCCCATAAACTTCAGGTTACCGCTGAGCTTTACCCAAGGTCAGTTTCCCGCCATGACCAAACAATGATGTCCTTGTAGTATCGTAAGTAACGTAGTCTGCATCCGGACGCTGAAAAGTACGGATGTATGATTCTTGTGTGTTTTTTATTGCTTCCGCACTTCCGCTGACTTCACTGAAATAAAGACCTGCGTCGAGCATCCATTTTTTGTCGTTCCATTTATGAACAAAATCCAGTCCGCCGGTATAAGCACTTTTGTGCAGGAAATCGAGATGTTCATCGTTGATGTTGCGGTTTACCGCAGTAAACATTCCGCCAAGATATGTATTCCCGTCGTTAAAATCTTTCTGCAACCGCGAAACAAAATAGTTTGTAAGTGGTTCAACTGTTTGCATATAGCTTTGGCCGGATTCCCCGGATTTCGGCATTTTCACTGGAGGTAACACTTTCGAGTATGCCAACCGACCAACCCGATTTTGATTTGCCGGTAATTTTAGCTGCTCCAAGAATCTTTGTAAATTCAGGAATACCGGCATATTGATTATCATTTAAATCAGGCGAATAATGCGGACGTCTTCCAATTCTGCGTGAATAGAAAAGCCCGTCATAAGCCAAATCTCCATCGCCAAACATCAGTTTATAGGTAAGAATATTTTTCCCTTCGATAAAAAAAGGGCGTTTTTCCTGAAAGAATGTTTCATAGGTTGAAAGGTTCACTTCGGATGGGTCGGCTTCCACCTGGCCAAAGTCAGGATTTACTGTTAAGTCGAGTGTGAGATAATTTGTAAGGCCGATTTTAGCATCGAGCCCGGCGTCCAGTTTGTTTTTTTTGCCTGAATCTCTGAAAGGGTTATCGGGCTCCTTTTCGAAACGTTCGGTCCGTGCCACAACATACGGCATGATGTCGGCAGTTTTTCGTGGTTGAATATTTTTAATTCCGTTCATCGTTCCAAATTGCGATACAAATCCAGATGTTTCGCGCTTCATAGGTTGCCAGGTCGAAAGTTCCTGTTTTCGAAAGATGAGCCGGAAAACCTGCACACCCCAAAGTTGTTCGTTGTCCTCGTCGAACCTTAACTGGGTAAGTGGAATTCGCATTTCAGCGTTCCAACCCTCATTGGTGCGCATGGATTTAACCCACCAGATGGGGTCCCATGTTTTGTCTTCATTCTCCCCATCGTTGCTCATAATCCAATCGGATTTAACTCCGGCTGCCGATACAATAAAAAAGAAAGCTGTTCTTTTATCGAAATAGGTATCGAAGGCAATGCCAACCAAATCGCCGTCGGTTTCATCGCGGCGCGTCATTCGCATCGAAATACTGTCAGGACTGTTTTCGATGGCTTTTATAGCGACATAAATATTATTTTCATCATATAATACGGCAAATTCGGTTTGCTGATATGGCGAAACACCTTCAACCGGTTCGTGCTGAATAAAATGATCTTCCCAATTTGCAGTTTGCCATTCGGCTTCATTGAAATTACCGTCAACCGTAATGTTTAGAGCATCTGCCTTCTTTGCAGTATAATTTTTCTTATTGATTTCCCGGGCTATAAGCGTATGACTGATAACTATTAAGCAAAACGAAACAACTATTTTCATAAAAATGTTTTATAGTTAAGACTTGATTTGCCCCAAAGCGTTACATATTACAAATATGATAAAATTCATATTCTGCTTTTATCATGGAAAGTTTTACCTGACCCAAACTATTTAAGGCTTTTATCTCTCTCTTTGGGCTATATTCCCTTCGGATCAACTCCATACCAAATTCTTACCAAATTCACATCAAATTCGGACTAAATTCGGACTAAATTCGCGATTTCGCGAATTTAGTCCGAATTTAGTCCGAATTTAATACGAAGAAAGTTCGAATTTAAGCATGAGTTGATCCGTAGCGGGTATCTTCCAGGTCCCGGCAATTGGGCGGTTGTCAGGCAGGCCTTTCTTTCGGAAATATTATAGGTTAAATCAAAGCTGCCGGGGATAGTTACCTGCCAATACGGTAAGAAAATTTCACTAAAAAAATGTTATCCCCTTTTGTTTCGAACAAGGTTTTGACATCATTCCCGAAATTCAATACGCCATCGTTTTTATAGGCATTTCGTGCCTGCGACCATACAAGGAATACAGTGCTGCCTGGTTGGTATTCCCAACGCAGCACAAGGTTCGAAAGAAAAGTTTTAACATTGAAATCAGGTTTCGAAAAGGTATAATCTACTGCTCCATCTGTATCATCGTCAATGAAATAAGCTGATGATGCCGTATTAAGCGAAATCTGTTCGGCGGAATAGAGCCGGTAACGATCTTCGGTATTTTCAGCTTTACTGTTGGTGATGTATTTGAAATTGCTGTATTCTCCGATTGCCAGAAACGGCTGTCCCCAGAATTGGATTGTCAGATCAGGATTTAAGTTGTAATTCAACCTGAACGACATGTTCAGTGTATTTTGGTTGATATGGGCAAAAATGTACCTGGTACTTTCGTTAAAACTTTTTTTATCCACATATTGAAGTGTTCCCTCTGACAGATAAACACCCGGAGTTATATCCAGACGCAATGTTTTTAACGGGCGGTAGCCAATATTTAAATAAACTCCTTTCCCTGAATGGTAATCTTTTTCCTGAGAAAAATTAAAATCATTCACCAGTTGAAAAGTGAGGTTTTTCTGTGGATTGGTTAAAATTGTCAGGTTTACATTTCGATACCCCGGTACGCGAATTGCAGGTCCGCCACGTAGCGCTGTATTGCTTAATTGATCGCCGCTAAAGCTGAAATTTGCAGAAAGATTCCAGTAATTTTTAAATTGAGTGTTGTTTGTTAATGTATATCCAAGTGAATTTTTATTTCCTCCAAAATCCCATTGGGCATATTCGCTGACGTTCAGGTTTATATTTCTGAAAACAGAGAAGGGTTCGTAGATTTGGTAGTTTACCCAAACCACCTGCGACAACTGGTCGATTTGCTGGGCAAATCCGATATCATTTAGTTCGAGTGTGGGCGAACGCCACGAAAACATACCTCCGTATTTCAGTTGTCCCAGCAATTTGCTTATCGAGAGTTTCCCGCCGTAACCGGTGAGTGACGTCCTCTCCGGATCGAATTCCATGTAATCAGCATCAGGCCGGGCAAAATTATGAATCCATGCAAGCTGCGTCCGGGAGATTGCCTGGTTGCTGCCATTTACCTGGCTCATGTACAAGCCACCCTGTGTTGTCCATTTTTTGTTGGCCCATTTATGTGTCCAGTCGATTCCTCCGGAGTAGGCGCTTTTATGTAAAAAAGTGAGCTGCTGGTCATCGATATTTCGGTTTACTGCAGTAAAAATCCCTCCGAAATAGGTATTGCCCTCGTTAAAATCTTTCTGAACTCTGCTGACAAAGTAATTGGTTAACGGTTCTACCGGTTGTTGCCGTGCGTTTCCGTTGTCCCGTATTTTTGCAAACTCTTTTCCGGTCATGCTTTCCAGAATTCCCACAGACCAGCCGTTTTTCGATTTTCCGGTTATTTTAGCTGCCCCCAGTATTCGGGTGAATTCCGGAACTTCTGCATACTCTCCTGTATTTATATGAGGAGCAATTTGTGGTTGCCGGCCAATTCTTCGGGAGTAAAACAAACCTTCGGTTGTCCATTCGCTATCGCCCATCTGGAGTTGGTATTTCAGAATATTTTTCCCTTCAACAAAAAACGGTCGTTTCTCTTCATAAAAGGTTTCGTATGCCGAAAGGTTTACCCGCGACGGATCTGCTTCCACCTGTCCAAAATCGGGATTGATGGTTAAATCCATAGTCAGGTAATTTGTGAGGCCGATTTTTGCATCAAGGCCGGCATCAAAAGTGCTTTTTTTACCTGTTGCACGAAACGGGTTTTCCGGTTCCTTCTCAAAATTTTCGAGCCGGGCAACAACATACGGCGTAAAATCGAGCGTGTTTTTAGGTGTAATGTTTTTTAAGCCGGTCAGGGTACCGAAATTGGAAATGTATCCAGGTTGTTCCCTCTTCATGGGTTGCCAGGCAGACGATTCATCGAACCTGAAGATATAGCGGTTAATCTGCATTCCCCAAACCTGTTCATCGCCACCTTCCTTAAACCGCAGTTGAGTCAGCGGAATGCACATTTCTGCATTCCATCCTTCTGAAGTAACTTTTGTTTTAACCCACCAAATCGGATCCCATGTATTGTCTCTGAATTCGCCGTCGTCACTCATCACAAAATCAGTTTTAATTCCGGCTGCCGAAACACTGAACCCAAATCCTGTACGTTTGTCGTGGTATGTATCCAGGGTTATCCCAACTACATCTCCTTCGGCTTCATCCCTGCGGGTCATTCTTACAGAAACACTGTCGGGATTTTTATCGAAAGCTTTTATCGCGATATAAATATTTTTTTTATTGGACAGAATGGCAAATTCGGTTTGAAAATGAGGTTGACGGCCTTCATATGGAATAATCTGAATGAACTGATTTCCCCAATGTGCCAATTTCCAAACCGGTTCATTTAAATTACCATCAATTTCAACATTGGATTCTTCGATATTCTGCACAGAATACTCACGTTTGGGAAGAGATTGCGAAAAAGCATTAACGATTAAAAACAACCAGCTGATGGTAATCAGGAATCTCATGGTTTAATACAGGTTTAAGTTTGGCACAAAGATGTATATTTTACGTTAATAAAAGCAACTAAAATTTTGGAATATTGTATAACAGAAGCTGGAGATTAAAAAAGGTCAGGCAAAAATGGTGGTATGGAGAAGGTTTTTAATTGCCTGGGGAAAATGATGATTTTAAACCACTAAAGATGACTCCATTATTTTATTGAAGCAATTTCATCTTCCAAAACTGAAAAGTGATAATTGTCTTTCCATTCGCCACGGATGGGCAGAATTTTCCTGCGGATTCCTTCATTTGTCATTCCAGCTTTTTCAAGTACGCGGATGGAAGCAATATTTTTGGTTGCCACGCCGGCTTCAATACGGTGCAGTTTAAATTCTTCGAAACCAAAACGGATTATTCTTTTGGCGGTTTCAGTGGCATAACCATTTCCCCAAAACCAGGGATAAAACTGGTAGTAAAATTCACCCATTTTAAAGCGGTTATTGGAAAGTGACATACCTGCCAATCCTATAATCTCATCCGTTTCTTTTAAATTGATTTTCCAGCAAATCCGGGAGCGTGGATTCTTGTTTTGATCCTCGATATCAGGTTGAATGATTTTCCTGGTTTCTTCCAAATCTTTTGGAATTCCCAATGTATTGTATTCATCTACCTGTGGTATAGAATGCAGGTGATGAATGATTTCCAAATCAGCGGGTGAAATCTCCTTTAAAATTAGTCGTTCAGAAAGAATTTGCATCTTGATTGCATTTTGTTCAGAATCCTGCTGTTTTCCAGCCTTCCCGATACTCACGGCTTAGTAATTTTTCAGCTTCCGGATGATTAGGAAACTTCATGTTTTTCGCATTCCATTGGAGCAAGGTGTCAGGCATTTGAATTGCGACAGTTCCCAATAATATTGCTTCAGTCATCGGGCCGGATTGTGCAAAATGAGATTCAGTATTTTCATTTCCCAGGCAGGCATCAACAAAATGGTGATAATGATTTCTGTCTTTAAATTTCGGCAGTTTGTAATCTGCAAACTTTGACTGGGGCAGAAGCACTAAATCATTTGCATGTGCCACCAGTAGTGAACCTTCGGTGCCAACAAGCATGGCTGATTCCGGTGGATAGGGATCGCCCGGGAATAAATCCATAATTTCCTGTGGAGGAAAGAATTCACCATCGAACCATTCAACAGGAAGTTCATTTGCTTCAGTCTGTTCGTTTCCCGGGAACATCCATGTAATATGATTACCCTGAGGCCAGTTATCAGCCCGTCGATCAGGTGATTCCATCCATGATTTCTGAACGTTGGCAATTACTGATTTCGGAGCATTTAAATCAAGTCCCTTCCATACTGCATCAAATATATGGCACCCAATATCGCCCGACCAGCCTGTGCCAAAATCAAGCCAGCCACGCCATAACCAGGGGTGATAAATTTTGGGCGCATATTCACGCATTGGCGCTGTGCCGATCCAACTGTCCCAATTAAGAGTTTCCGGAACAGCTTCACCTTTTTCGGGACGAGGTCCGGCCAGCCGGTAATTTTCGACAGCTCCGGGCCGGTTGGAACAGAGATATACATGTTTTATTTTTCCAATTGCGCCATCTTTAATCAATTTTACTGCCCGCTGATCATTCGCAGAAGAAGCATGTTGCGTACCCAGTTGCGTGACCACACCATTTTGAACTGAAGCTTCTGTGAGTTTACGAACTTCGGCAACATTATGGCACATGGGTTTCTGACAATAAACATGTTTTCCTTTCTGAATTGCATTCCATGCAATGATGAAATGATTGTGATCGGGAACCGTCACATTTACCGAATCGATATTCCCGGCTTCTTTTTCAAGTAACTCCCGCCAATCGGAATATTGCCGGGCTTCAGGAACCAGTTCCGAAGCTTTTTCCAGCATGTTCTTATCCACATCACATATAGCAATGATATTTACATCCGTGTGGCTCACAAAATTCTTCAGGTCATTTAATCCCATCATTCCGCCTACTCCGATACTTGCGTGATTTAATGGCCTTTTTTTTATACATGATTCAAGAATTACAGAAGCACCAATTGCTGCAGTGGTTGTTGTTTGTATAAACTTCCGGCGTGAAAACGAAGGATACTGTCTTTTCATAACTGAAGGAATTTGGTTTTAGTCAAATGAATCAATAAATCAGATTGATGTTAAATTCAAAAACAACTTCCTAAATTTAAGGCTTTTTCTTAGTATAATCAAATGGATTATTTTACAACCGACATATTAATTCTTATGGCTCCCATGTAAAATAATGTTGCTGCAACCGCCATCCAAATGTGGCTGGCTGCAATGTAGTTAAACCACTGATGGGGCGAAATTTCATTCATGAAAAAGATAGCAGCCAGGGCAGCAAAACCAATTCCTGCAAGAATATATTTTCCTGCAGTATTCCTGGTTTTCAGAAACAGAAAACCTTCGAGTGACAGCAAAACGAACATCAACCCGTATCCTGAATGAAATTCCACAAAAAAGAAATTCAGGGTTACGACAGTTAATGTTAAAAACGTCAGGAATTCAATGATATTAATGACAAGCAGAATTTTAATCAGCGATTCTTTCAGCCAAATCCGGGTATGTTCAATGGCAGCGCGTTCAACAAACATTATTGAAATCATGCTGGTAATCCATCCCGGCAGTTTCCAGTAAAAACTTAAAGCATATAAAAATGCATGGCCCACAATTCCGCCAAGTGCCGTTGCAATTCCCATTATCAGGAAATAAATCTTGAAATAGGTTATTGGTTTTTCTTTTTTTCCTGATTTGTGAATTTTGTATGCAAAAATAAAGCACAAAAGCGAAACCAGTAAATCAGTCGCTGTTACAACCGGTTCATCAATTCGTAATCCAAAAATAAAAATGGTGTTTATTTCATCCATAAATAATTCAATTTATGAATGATGTTGAAAATAGTCTTCAGCTTATGATTTTCCATAGAAATTAAAAATAATGAACTCTTTTAACGATGTCAAATTTATAGGTTGTTTTTCTGTTGTCCTTGTTTGGTTTAAAAACATTAATAGTTGTAGTTTTGTTGGCTTTATAAAAGGATAAGATGAAAAATAAGGCGATTAAGATTACATTTTTTTTACTGTTAATTATTGCAGGATGCAGTGCACCAAAGGTTTTGGTTGATTATAAAGCAAATGCAGAACAGGCAGAATCATCCGGAAATTACAATGAAGCAGTAACAGCATGGAAAACTTATTTTGAACAGCAAATTCAGGCAAATGCCGGTATTGAAGGTGAAACATTTGCACACGCAGCAAAAACTGCATATAAAGCAGGAAGGACAGAAGAGGCAGAGGATTGGTTTGTTCAGGCAAAATATAAAAACTATGCTGATGAAGGTATGTACCTGGATTTGGCTGATATTTACCGGAAACGTAATAATCTTTCCAAAGAACTGGAGACGCTGGAATATTACGCCGGTAATTTAAAGAAAGATAACACTTCCGTGAACAAGCGGTTGTTTTTAATTTATTCCGATATAAATATGCCCGAGAAGGCACTGAATGTTTGGCAGCATTTGGATAAAGATTCTGTACGAAATGAAAAACTGCTGGAGAATTACTTTTTAATCAACAAGAAGCTGGAAAATACAGCAGTGGCTGATTCTGTTAGCCTTGAAATTCTGGAATTAAATCCCGAAAATGTAAATGCCCTTGAATGGAATGCCTATAAATACTACTGGCTGGGCGAAAATTTATATGAGCGCGAAATGAAAAAATATGAACAAAACAATACTACCGGGCAATACAAAAGGTTATTGAAGCAACTGGATGTGGTAACTGCCAACTTTCAAAAAGCGCTGACTTATTTTGACAAGCTTTGGGAAATCGACCCGGGGAAAAAATATGCATCATACATGGCCAACATTTATGCACGTTTCGATGAAGAAGATAAAGCAAGTTATTACCGGAAATACACAAAATAGCGGTTATTCGGAATGATGTGCTTTTCGTACATAAAAAACAAACCCATTCTTTTCACCCGTTTTTTCCAGTTCATCGTACTTTTCAAGCATCGGCGCACGATGTACTTTGGTGACAAAATAAACGTCTTTGTCAATGTCGCCGGTTAACAGCCAAGTTTCATCGTAAAAATTCTGATTTTCGGGTGGTTGTGTTTCGCCATAAAAGTAAGTAGCGTATGATTTAAAGTATATGTTTTTCAAATAAACATCCTGACCGGCTTTCGATTGAAAAAATTCTATCAGTGCGTTTTGAGAATATTTCTCAATTTTAGGTACAATGAATAAAATAACAGAAAGCGTAAAAAGCAGTGTAACGCTCCAAAGGTAAACGGCCCGTTTCAACGCCTGTTTCCTTTTCACAAAAACAAAAATTAAAATAACAGCGAGGATAAATAGCAGGCCGGGTAGAAATTCAAAGCCCGACCAGTTTGCTTCAGCCTGTAAATTTGCAACAGTGAATTGGTCATGAATCAGGTTGCTGTCAATGATTTCGTTTTTATATTTTTCAACAAATTGTAATAAAATAACCGGCAGCGCCCAAATAATTGCAATGCAGGTAATCATTCCGGATATCCACCTGCTCCACCGGGTTTTATTTTGATGTGCATTGTACACAAAACCCGCTGCCAGAAAGCTCAGTGGAAAATAGGCGAGTGAAGAGTAGTGAACGATTTTTGTTTTTACAATGGTAAAAAGAATGAGCACCACCCAAAACAGAATTATCATCCATTTTTTTGAGAACCGGTAAAAAGAATCATCATTTTCAGACTTTCGAAATGATTTTAGCGCCAGTATCGAAGTGGGGAAAACACCGAAAAGCAGCACAACGAAATGGTATCCGAAAAAGCCACCATGCCCTGCATCTTTAGTCTGAAACAAGCGAATCTGGTAAACTATAAATTCAACAACTGTATCGATATTTCCGTTAATAATCTGGATGATAAACCAGGAACCACCTACCAGACCAAAAACGACGAAGAACAGCAGTACTTCGCTGAGTTTAACTTTTATGCGGAACAAGATTAAAATCAGGAACACACCACCGGTTAGTGCCACCAGCAAAAAGCCTACCGGTCCTTTTGTAAGTACGGCTAATCCTGTAAATGCTGCCGATAAAATGATATTCCGCATGTTGCTGCGGTTTTCCGGAAATGAATACAGCATCAGAAAATAAATACCCAGGAAAATAAACAGATTAAACCACGGGTCAATAATACCGGATTTAAAATAGAAAAACGGCAATACTGAACCAGCATAAGCCAGCACCCACAACACGCCGAACAAGTTGTTACGGATTTTTCTTCCGATGGAAAAAAGGGTAACCAACGTTACAATTCCGCAAATTGCATTGGGAAAACGGGCGGCAAATTCGTTGATTCCGAAGATCTTCATCGATAAAACCTGCATCCAGATAAAAAGCGGAGGTTTTTCCCAAAAGGGGAGAAAATTAATTTTAACCGTCAGGTAATCGCCGGTGACAATCATTTCACGTGCGGCTTCGGCAAAATTAATTTCATCCCAGTCGAAAAGGTGCAAGCCACCAATAAACGGGATAAACAGCAGCGCAGCCGCAACTGCTATAATGAGTTGAATTTTAACAGGATTTGTATTATTTATCATTTCAGGGAAGTTAAAGAATCAGTCAGGGACTTATCGAGCCAGTCTTTATTCCAATGTTGTACCCACCAAAATATCAGCAGCATAAAAAGCGAACCAACAAATGAACCAACAGTAATATCGATGATGAAATGCTGCGAAAGATAAACCCGGGAATAGGCAACAATTACTGCTATTAGTAAGAAAAAAAGCTTCAGGTGTTTGTTTTTTACAATTATTGCCAGCATCAGAAAAACATTGAAAGCCGTGGCCGAATGTCCGGAGGGAAAACTATGCAGCGAATGCAGTTTAACGCCTTCGATTAAATGTAATTTGTATGTCTCGTGCAGTTCGAAATATTTTGAAGGACGATACATATCCTTTAAAAGTACCTGTTTAAAAAACTGTACAAGCACCGAAGTGGACAAACTTCCTATAAGAAAAGCTATGGCATATCTGTATCGGATAAATACCAGCACCAATGTTAAAATTACAATCATTATTCCATCTCCAAACATGGTGGCATATTTAAAGAACTGATCAAAGAAGTCAGAATTAATTTTATTGGTAAGTATGTGAAGTTCCGGTCTGGAGTACAAAAGAATGAAAGCAACAGATACTGTCAGAAACAAAAGATAAGGAATAAAAAAATACAGGTTCTTTTTTAATAATTCTTTCATAAATCCGGACTTCAGGTTGTACTTTTAATCCGGGCCAAAATTCAGTAAAAAAAATGTAAACTACAATTTAGCTAATAGTTTTTACTGCAACATTTGGTTTTACCCGGGATAAACTTATTGGTTACACATTCGTTTTTATTTGAAATGCAGTCATATTGGCTGAAAATGAAGGAGAAGCTTTAAATTTAACAGATGAATGCAACCAGGGAAAAGGCCGGAAGGAAACCGGGCAGAGGAAAAATTACCTCGGAAGGAATACGCAATGTAATTCGGCTTTTTGGTTACATAAAACCTTATCGCCTTGAATACAGTGCCGGAATGTTCTTTTTACTTGGTGCCAGTCTTGCAAATCTTGCTTTTCCAAAGTTGCTGGGTGATTTGGTGGATGCCGGAAATAAAGGTACCCTTTCATCTGAATTGAACAGGATTCTGTATCTGTTGATTGGAATATTGATTATCCAGGCTGTTTTTTCCTATTTCAGAGCGGTGATTTTTACCAATGTAACAGAAAAAACAATGGCCGATATTCGTCGTTTTACATTTAACCATCTAATTAAGCTTCCGCTAAGTTTTTTCGATAAGCAGCGTGTCGGCGAATTAAACAGCCGCATTTCTTCCGATATTTCCATGCTGCATGAAACATTTACCACTACTTTGGCTGATTTTATTCGTCAGATGGTGGTGATAACTGGAGGAATCGGATTGCTTGTTTATACCTCGCCGCAGTTAACGGTATTTATGCTGGCGATTTTTCCGGTGGTCATATTAGCCATCTGGTTTTTTGGCCGGTTTATACGGCGTCTATCGCGACAGGCTCAAAAGAAAACCGCCGAATCGAACACCATTGTAGAAGAGACTTTACAGGGAATACGCAGCGTGAAATCCTATACGAATGAGTTTTTTGAAATGGACAGATACCGCAGTAAAATTAATGAAGTTGTGCAGGCGGGAATGAAAGCCGGAATTTACCGTGGATTATTCAGTTCTTCACTGATTATTGGATTATTTGGTACACTTGTGGCTGTCATCTGGCGCGGTGCTTTACTTTTGTCCAGCGGGCAAATGGAAACCGGCGAACTGTTTTCTTTTGTCATATATTCGGGATATATTGGCGGCACCATAGGTGGAGTAGCCGCTGTGGTTGCGCGGATGCAGCGTTTTATAGGTGCCACGGAAGATTTATTTGAAATTTTTGAATCGGAGCAGGAAAAGGTGAAAGCTCCTGCAACGCTTGAAAAGGAACAGGTTTTAAGTGGCAAAATTACTTTTGATAATCTTGTATTTGCTTATCCTTCCAGACCGGATATCAAAGTTCTGAAGAACATTAACCTTATTATTGAACCGGGGCATTTAGTGGCTCTGGTTGGGAAAAGCGGTGCGGGTAAATCAACTTTTGCTGCATTGCTGTTGCATTTATATGAGCCAACTTCCGGTAATATTTATTTTGATGATTTTGCCATAACCGAATTGAATTTAACTTCTTTAAGAAACCAGATTGCTTTGGTACCACAGGATATTTTTTTGTTCGGAGGAACCATAAAGGAAAATATTGCTTATGGCAAAAAAGGAGCAGGGGAGGATGAAATTTACGAAGCTTCAAAAAAAGCCAACGCTTTGGAATTTATTGAACGTTTTCCTGAAAAAATGAATACAATTGTTGGCGAACGCGGAACGCAACTTTCAGGTGGCCAAAGGCAGCGGGTGGCTATTGCACGGGCTATTTTGAAAAATCCAAAAATCCTGATTCTTGATGAAGCCACCTCTTCTCTCGATTCAGAATCGGAGCAACTGGTACAAAATGCATTGGAAAAACTGATGCAGGAACGAACTTCGGTTGTTATTGCGCACCGGCTTTCCACTATTCGAAAAGCAGATAAAATTGTGGTGCTTGAAAATGGCTCCATTGTGGAAACAGGAACACATGATGATTTAATGGAAATGGGCGCAGGCGTTTACCGTAGTTTAAATGAAATGCAGTTTTCCATTTAGCTTAAATCAAAAGTTACTTGATTATTTCCTCTCCGTTTTTGAAGCGAGCAAACCTGCCCCGTGTTTTGTCATGCACCTGGTCGTGACGCGGCCAGGGCCAGCCGCCAAATTCTGTTCGCCTGAAATCTTCAAATACTTCCTGTATTTCAGTACGGGTATTCATCACAAACGGACCATGCTGAACTACAGGTTCATTAATTGGTTTTCCCTGTAAAAGAAGTAACCGGCTGATTTTGTTTTTATTTTGAATTACAACTTTTCCTGCGGTATTTAGTTCAATTGCGTGATCATTTTCGATGACATTATCGTTCATGACAATTGTATCACCTTCAAAATAAAAAAGTGAGCGGTTTACCCTTTCCGACGCAGGTGGTATTTCCCATTTTGCATTGGCTTCCATTGTAATGTGCCAGACAGCCACTTCATTCGCCGGATCAGCAGCCCATGAATCAGGAGCCGGTGCCTCTGCTTTTGTGTCACCAATTTTACCTGCAATTAAATCAATTTCTGTTTTCAACTGATTTTCATCAGATAAAGTAAGCTTTGGCAGATTTTCGTGCCAAAGCATTTTATAGTATGGTTCCACATGTTTGCTTTTTGCCGGCAGATTTAACCATATTTGAAACAGCTCGAATGGATTTCGTTCGTTTTTGTTCAGCAGCGGAAACATTTCGGAATGCTGCAACCCTTTTCCTGCAGTCATCCATTGTACGTCGCCATTTCCGTAACGGCAGGCAGCACCATTGGAATCGGCATGGTCTACCAATCCCTTCAGCACAAAAGTGATGGTTTCGAAACCACAGTGAGGGTGCCCCGGAAAGCCAGGTACTTTTTCACCATGATACATTCTCCACCCATCTTTTTTTATGAAATCGTTGCCGATGTTTCTACCTTCCAGCGAAACTGCAGGGCCAAGTTCATCATTGCCTTGCGGATAATCATCCTGGTGATACACACAGAATAAAAACGGATCCTGTGTCTGCCAGGGAAATCCGGTTTTGGTGATTTTGAGGATGGGATTATTTTCCATTTTATCCTTTGTTTATACCGGCAAGTGTTTTTTCCACGCGGCCAATATAATTGTCAATTTGCTGTGTGTCTTCGAAACCAATTATCATCATATCTACACTTTGCAGGCCAAGTACAAACTGAAGTGACTTATCAATTTTTTCGCTGTCGTCTCTCAATTTTCCATCACCAACCAGTTTCATTCCAATTATTCCTTTTCCGGACTGATGCAACTGATGGATTACTTCAACAACTTCCTGCGGATCGGGTTTGTCCATTGCAATTCCATACGGATTTATACGAACATGAATTACATCCACCCAGGGACTTTTAAGCGCATCTTTCATGGCTTCCAGCGAATGTACAGAAACACCATGTGCCTTTATTATTCCTTTGGCTTTAAGATTTTCCATGATATCCATTTGTCTCTTTTGGGTTTGGGTCCAATCCGCATCCACCATACAATGAATTTGAACCAAATCGATATAATCAGTATTTAATTCCTTTCTGAAACGATCGACAACCACATCGGCGTCAGGTCTTTCCTGATCAGGTATGCCGCCACTTCTTACCCATATTTTGGAAGTTATCATCATTTCATCCCTGTTCATTTTTGGAAGTACTTCAGATACCATTCCGTGAGTTCCGTAAGTGTCAGCACAATCGAAATTCCGGAACCCTAAATCGTAAGCATGCCGAAGTGTATTCAGGCTTTTATCTTTTTCCTGACGTGTTAAAAAAGAGGTTCGGTTGCCTGCATGAACTCCGGTTCCTACACCAAGTAATGTCGTTTCGAGTCCTGAATTTCCAAGCTTTACTTTTTGCAACGGATTGGCAGAATACATTCTTGAGCCGGATGCATATAACGGATTCGACAAAAGTAAATGTGCAGTTCCTAAGGAGAGGGCAGTAACAAATTTGCGGCGATTCATATTCAATTTTCCCATGACAAAATATTTTTAGTCCAATATACCTATTTAAACTTTGATTTTCAATTTATTGTTCAATCCTCCTGATATAAAATACGAACAGGTGTGAATTTAAGAGTTCAATCGTTTGTCGGGTGGTAGTGTCGTTTGAGCCAGTTTGCCAATCCATCGAGACCTGGAAATAAAACACGCTCAGTAATATTTGCCTGGTCCAGTTTGTCGCGGATTTCCCATTTTAGCTGAGCAGGAATTATTATTCTTCTGAATAATTCCGGTCGTTCAACCAGCCAGTTATCCAGAATTGTAGTGTTGTTTGACATGATTGAAAAAAGTGCGTACTGGTTTACAATCCGGTCATCGAGTGATGGTGGCTCAAAAAACAGTACATTTTCGGGGCCGGTTATACGGTCCAGTTTTTGAAGCGTTGGGAACTCAGATTCAAGCATTTCAACGGTGAAAACATTGCATTGTTCCTGTCGGAGCAAAGTCTGCAGCGGTTCCGGTGTCTGTCGGTTTACCTGTACAAAATCAACTTTCCAGATAACCCCGTCAATATCATACTTATCAATATTTGAGGTGGCAAAATGCATGGCAATAAATGGAGAATAAGTCCAGTCGAGCAGTCGTGTCGGTAATCCATGATGTTGCGCTAGTACCAGCGAACGCAGCTCTGTATTGGTAAGATTTGGTTCACTTGTCCGTGCATATTTTCTGAAATTCCGTAAAATATGATATTCACGCTCAGGATGAATTCCACAGTTACGCATGAAACTGTTTTTTAGCTGATAGTGGCAGTCTGATAACCCCCGAAAGGCATAATCACTCCGGAAACGCTTCAACTGCGGTTTCCAGGCTTCATGATAAACTTCTTCAACCAGTTGATTCCAGCTTTCAACGACTACATCGTTTGAAGTAATTTCAAATCCCATTTAATTGTTGTTTTTATTTCTTCGAAATTAATAAAAACAAAAACAGGAAACCATAGTTCTGATTCCCTGTTCGAATTAAAATACTTCTTATTATCGAATCACAGTTCAATAAGTTTTTTTATTCTTTGTCTTTTACGGGTAAATTGTCTTTCACAGGATTTAATAAAGAATCCGGTTTTATGATTTGACTGTCGGTTGGAAATTTATAAGTTTCTCCATTTTCTTTCGTCTTAATTTTATTTATTATCACCTTTTCTACCGGATCGCTTTTTCCCGACAATTCAATCTTGTTTCCTAATTTAAGACCGATAATGTAAAAAATGGAAGATACAAGAATAATTGCTTTCATTGGCTTTTGTTTTCTGTTTTACTGCATCTAAAAATCTTCAGCAAAGTATCGATTTCGTGGTAAACAATAAAATAATATCTGCAAACTCCAGTAACTTTTCTGCCAACGACAGTTACTTTTCTGCGAAACCAAAATTACAGAGGGGAGAAAATAAGTTTTCTGTTTTTATTTAGAACATTCTGCTGAATTGATATTATGGACAAAGCCGCGCAAGAAAATCATAATGTTCGCCGCTTTTGATTAATGAACATTGGAGGCCGGCTTTCTGCGCTACGTTTTTCAAGGTTTCAAAATCAGTAAAAAGCCAGTTAAACATGGTTTCAAGGTTTTTATATTTCACCTGGTATTCCATTTCTCCATAGTAATTTTCGCTGGCCAAATCTGTCCAAACAGAACCATCTTCTTCTTCAAACAAATACAGAATATCAGAAGAATCGATTAAAATCTGCCCGTTTTCATTTAACAGGCTTTTCATGTGAAGCAGCATTTTTTTCAATCCTTTCAGTGTACCTCCAATTCCGGTGCCATTCATCAATACCAGAATTGTATCGAAATGTTTGTTTTTTAAATTGAACAGGTTGGTACAGACTATATTTTCAACACCTCTTTTTTGCATTACCTGGCAAGCCATTTCTGATATTTCCAGAGCGGTCACATCAAATCCTTTTTCCTGCAATATCAATGCATGACTGCCTGCCCCCGCTCCAACATCCAGAATTTTACCCCTGCAGTTTTCAAGTGCTGAAGATTCAATCTCAGGCAACTCCTTTTCTGTTCTGAAAAACCAGGAAGGAGGAATAGTTTCATCTTCGGTGTAATTTGTATTTACAGAAACATCAGGGGCCTCGCCATTTTCAAAAAAATCTTTAATAGCCTGACCAATCGGATCATCCATGTGTAATTTTTTTGCGAAGGTAATACTTATATTTTCTACTTTTAGCAAATTAAATTTTAATAAAAACCGATTGCGCTATGACCAAAGCTTTTATAATTTCAATTTTGAGTATTCTCATTTTCTCAGCGTGTACAAAGGAAGAACAGCAATTTTCGCAGTGGCGCGGGCCTAACCGCGACGGAATTTATAACGAAACCGGATTGCTGAAGGAGTGGCCTGAAAACGGACCGGAAATGCTTTGGTCGTTCGAAGGTCTCGGATATGGTCACAGCTCGGTTGCCGTGGCAAACGATAAAGTTTATGTCACAGGAATGAAAGATACCATTTCACCAGTAGGTACACTATATACATTTGATCTGAAGGGAAATTTACTGTGGAAGAAAGACTACGGGAAAGAATATGCAATCATGTTTCATGGGACACGCTCTACACCAACTATTATCAACGACCTGCTCTACATCGAAAGCGGAATGGGAGCAGTTTATTGTTTAAATGCAGAAAATGGAGAAGAAGTGTGGGCGGTCGATTTTATTGAAGATTTGGGCGTTGATTCGGTTATACAATTTGGTTACGCCGAATCGGTTTTAATTGATGGAGATAATTTAATTTGTATTCCCGGCGGAAATGCGAATAACGTGGTGAAACTAAACCGGTATACAGGTGATTTGGTCTGGGCTTCGAAGGCCAACGGAGAACAGGCAACTTATAATTCACCGATTTTAATCAACCACAATGGTCAGCGACTGATTATTGCCATGACTGCGGAATCAATTATGGGAATTGATGTCGAAACCGGCCAAATGTACTGGCGTGTGGAACACACACAGGGCAATAAAATACATGCAAATACGCCAGTTTACGCCGATGGTAAAATTGTGGTAGCCACTCCCGATCCAAAAGAAACTTCAGGAATGATACAGTTGCAGTTATCGGAGGATGGAAAAGGTGCTGAAGTAGTATGGCGAAATCTGAAATTACGAAGTTTTATGGGTGGAATCATTCAAATTGATACCTGTATTTATGGGGCTTCATATCTGCGCAATAATTGGGAGGTACTTAGCTGGAATACAGGCGAAACGATTGTCAGAAATAAAGATTTTGGCGGCGGCCCGATAATTTATGCCGATGGCATGTTTTACGGCTATTCTGAACATGATGGTGAAATAGCACTAATGGAAGCCAATCCTGAAAAGTTTCAAGTTGTCAGCAGTTTTAAAGTTCCGCTGGGAACCAACGAACACTGGGCACATCCGGTAATTGCCAATAAAAAGCTATTCGTCCGGCACGGTAATGCACTAATGGTTTATGATATTGCGGCGGTGTAGATTTGCAACAGATTACACAGATTTACCTAGATGTGAAAGAATCAGAAAGATTTGTAAGCATTAATTATTCGAGTTCATCCGTGCTATTCGTGTCTGTTTTTATGCAATGGATTTACACGAATAGGAGAGGATTGAGAAGATTAATAAGTTGAATTATTCGTGTTCATTGGTGCCATTCGTGGCTAAATTTTTATTTCACCAATTAAATAAGTAATTGCTTTTCCTCCAATTTCAACGCGCTCGCCGGTAAATTTGCAATGTAAAATTCCGCCACGTGCTGAAATTTGTTTTGCTGTCATTTCTGTTTTACCCAAAACTTCTTTCCAATAGGGAATGAGCACCGTGTGCGCAGAACCGGTAACCGGATCTTCGTTAATTCCTTCAAGAGGTGCAAAAAAGCGTGAAACAAAATCGAACTCTACTGATTTTGATGTAGCAATAACTCCCCGGGCCTCCAGCGTTTTCATAAACTCAAAATCCGGAGAAAGTTTTTTAATGTCATCTTGTGATTTAAATATCAGCATCAAATCTTCGCGGCCTTTAATGCATTTTACCGGAAGTATTCCACATGCTTTTATCATATTTTCAGGGAAAGGAATTTCCGTTAGCGGCGAAACTGGAAAATCGAGGACAATCAAATTGTCTTGTTTTTCTACTTTCAGGATGCCACTGCGCGACTGAAAAACAATTTCACTGCCTTTGAAATTTAAATGATTAAAGAGAACATGTGCGGTTGCCAGGGTGGCATGGCCGCATAAATTCACCTCCGAAGCCGGTGTAAACCACCTGATGTGAAAACCATCGTCTTCAGGAATAAAAAATGCGGTTTCCGAAAGGTTGTTTTCAATGGCGATTTTTTGCATTACATCATCGGGTAACCAACTTTGGAGCGGAATTACAGCTGCCGGGTTTCCGGTAAAAACTTCTTCTGCAAATGCATCGACTTGATATAAGGTGAATTTCATATTGGTTATATTTTTTCAATAAGCATTCAGCAAAGATAAACGCAATAAATTTTTGTTGCAAGGAATCGGCGATTTCCAGGGTTTGTATTGAGGATACAAACTTTTATGTATTAACAATACATAAGATTTCAGCTAAAATTTCACCGTCAGCTTCAAATTTACTTTCCGGCTGGTGAGGTAGTTAGGCACAGCAAACTGATCGCCGTAAATACTTGAAACCCAGAAATAGGAAATGGTGTTGTTGATGTTTAGCAAATTAAAAATTTCAAGGCTGAGCCACATGTCATTAATGTGTCTAAAAAAATCTCTGTTTACCGGATTGGCGGCACTTATAATTACTTTTGAAAAACCGAGGTCGATTCTCCGGTACGATGGCATACGAAAAACATCGAGGTAACGCTCTGAATTGGGAGGACCTGTGGGAAGCCTTGCTCCGTAAAATCCGGAAAGCTGCATTTTATAGGAAGGATTTCCCGGCAGGTAATCCTGAAAAAAGAGGCTAAAATTCATCCACTGATCTGTGGGGCGGGGGATATAACCTTGTTCAACCCAAATTTCATTACCTTCTCTGTCGGTTATCCAATGATCGTCACCAAAAATGTCTTCTTTGGTTTGCAGGAAGGAAAGACTCGCCCAGGATTGTACACCGCTGACAAATTCTCCGTTGATTTTCATATCCAGACCGGTAGCATAACCAACTGCTTCCTGGTTGGCCAGATAACGAATTCTCACATTATCTATTTGGTAGGGAATCAAACGATCCATGTATTTATAATAAGCTTCGGTTGTGAAGCGAAACGGACGGTTCCATGCAGTGAAAATATAATCAGTTCCGGCAACTATCTGGTATGAACGCTGGGCTTTTTGATCAGAAACGATACTTCCATCCCGGGCAATTAGTTCTTTAAAAAATGGTGACTGATAATAAATACCTCCCGATAAACTAAACGAAATTTTATTCTGCCATTCAGGATAATAACTCAGGGAAGCTCTCGGACTAATCAGAAATTCATTATTGTAATCCCAGTAATTAAAACGGATACCACCCGTAAAATACATATCCCCACTGCTGATTGGTACGCTGTAAGTATCCTGCACGAATCCTGTAAAACGGTTGGAACTTAAATTGTGCCTGCTGTTTAACGTATAATAAAGCCGAACTTCGGTGTCGGAATACGGAATGGAGTAACCTGTTGAATCACGGTAAATCCATTCATTTATCTTATTGTCGATTTGTTCGTGCTGAAATTTAACTCCCCAGTTCACCAGATGGTTTTCGGAATTATATGCACCCCTGTGAGCGAAACTGTATACTGTTGCATTTAGATAATTTCGTGCATGATTTAAAAATGCGCCAACGCCCAGGTTAAGAATACTGTCACCAAATTCCCTGGAGGCTAAATTTCTTTCCAGTTCGTTTAAATAATACTGCCCCAAAATATCGTAAGTTTCCTCTTCGGTTGCATGATATGCCGAAGCAATTAACTTTAAATTCAGATTTGGATTTGGGTGATAATTGGCTGAAAGTGCACCAAGGTAAGTTTTAAAATCATCTACTTCCTGTCCTTCAAAATAAATGGTTGTATTTAACGGAGTCTCCCATGTACCAAAAGTTGTTTGACGGGTTTGCGGAATAAAATTGTACTGGTTTTGTGCAATATTTCCCAAAAATGAAACATTAAATTTTTCAGAAAACTGATAAGTTACGTACGTTTGAATATCTAGAAATTGCGGATCGTATTCCCCTTTTTCGTCAAGACTGCCAAGCATGTAACGGTTTGTTTTGTACCGGATTCCTGAAATATGTGAAAGTCTTCCTTTCAAAGCAACATCTTCAAAATGAGCAGTTGCACCTAAAAGGCTAAGCGATGCAGAACCTCTGAAATCACTTGGTTTGCGATATTTGATATCTAAGACCGAAGACATTTTATCACCATATTTTGCATTGAATCCACCGGCCGAAAATTCAATGGTTGAAACCATATCACTGTTGATAAAACTCAAACCTTCCTGTTGTCCGGCCCGGATTAAAAAAGGACGGTAAATTTCGATATCGTTTACATAAACAAGGTTTTCATCAAAATTACCACCACGCACAGTATATTGTGAACTTAATTCATTATTAGTTGAAACACCAGGTAATGTTTTAATTAATGCCTCAACAGCTCCGGTTGCAGCATCCGGAAGTATATTGATGTATTTTGGATCGATACGGGTAATATTGCCGCCTCTTCGCCGCTGCTCGGAAACCACCACTTCGGCAAGCTGCAAATTGGTGGCCGGCATAACAATATTTCTGAGAACATTTTCTTCAGATTTAGCTGTGATTGTATCAGCAACAGTAGCATAACCAAGTGATGAAAAAATCACAACAAGGCTTTTATTTGCAGGAATCCGGAGGAGGAATTCCCCGTCACGATTTGAACTTGTGCCAATTGGATAATCTTTTAATCCAATGTTGACCATGTCCAGCGGATTTCCTTCTTTATCTTTTATTACCCCTTTCAAAGTGGCGTTATTGCTTTGTGCAATTAAGAAGTTACTCAGAGAAACACAAAAATAAAGCAGGAAAAAAAGTCTAATTTTAGTCATCGGCCACAAAACTAATATTCCAATTTTAAAGTAAACTTTTTATTGATAAATAAATTGTGAAATTTAACCGATATTTTTTCAGGAACTATCCGTCAAGCCGCTTCGGCCGGCTCGACGGATATTTTGATTAGGATATTTAAAAAAGCCTCTTTAACAGTTCTTCTTCAACTATTCTCTGTGACTGTTCATAAAAAGCTGCTTTGTCAAGCTCAATAAATTCAAAAGCTAATTCTTTATTGACCAATTTTCCATTTCGCGATCCGGAGTAGTCTCTGAATGATGAAAATTCCCAGTCTTCAAGTCTGGGAACTAATCCGGCTATTACTGGATTTTGGTGGATGTAAAGAAAGCAGACGGTTGCATAATCAATTTTATTCTTCATGCCGTAAGAAGTGTTCGACGAATAATATGCATCGTTCAGCAATTTTCCCTTGGTTTTGTGCGAGAACAAGTTACCTTTTCTGTTTTGCTGTTGATTAATAGCCTGAGTATAACTACTCAAAACGATTCCGAAGTTTTTGGACAAAAGTTGCATTTCCGGCCGATGTTTTTCCGACATATTTGTACAACTTATATCAGAGGCCTGAACTAAAAAATGAAAATGGTTGGGCATAAGAACCCAGGCAAAAATATTACAAAACGGATAGATAAACTGTTTGATTTTTGTCAGGAAGAAAAGGTAGTTTTCCCTTGAGTAAAATATTTTTTCATTTGAACGATTGTAGATGTGATACAAAGCATCTGGTTCGAAGTTCATTTTTTGTTTTAAAGATAAGGATTTTTTGTTTTTACCCGTCAAGCCGCTTCGGCCGGCTCGACGGGTAAATAAACAGACAGCAGGTCAAAATTATATATTTCGTATGTAAGATTATCCGTCAAGCGGACTGTAGCCGCTGGACGATAACAAAACCTTTACCATTAGCGAAAATATCAGTATATTGACTAAATTCAAAAAATGTGATTATAGAAACTTATAAATGACAAAATCAAAGTTAAAAATTGATGTTCTTAAAAATGAATTAGCAGCTAAAAACCGCGAGCTGGAAATTGAAAAAGCCTTTGAGAAGGTAAGAGAACATGCAATGTCTATGCGTCACTCATCTGATTTGCAGAAGATTGTTAATATAGTTGCCCGGGAATTGAATAATATGAACCTGGATATAACCGGAGTATTTATGGTAATCAATAATGACAAAATTGATAAACAATTCACATTTTGGGGATCTACTGGTGTGGCAGAAACTTATATGAAAAGAGCGGCTATCCCTTTTCTGGATCGGCCCATTTACAGAGTGTTGGCAGAGGCGACAACGAAAGGAGAGAGATTTTTTGTGGAGGAATATTCAAGGGAGGAAAAAAATGAATTCTTTAAACATTTATTTAAATACCCGCCATACAATTCATCAACTCCTGAATGGAAGGAACAGGTATTTTCCCGTGAAGGCGGCTATACCCGATCGGTTTCGGTTTCTCATTATACATCAATCTTTGTGGTTAATCATTTTGGAAGAAGATTATCTGATGATGATAATAAAATTCTGAAACGGTTTGGAAGAGTTTTTGAACAAAGTTACACCCGGTTTCTCGATATTCAAAAAGCAGAAGCCCTTGCCCATGAAGCGATCAAACAAGCATCGGTGGATAGGGTGCGCGGTGAAATTGCCAGTATGCGCACCACTGAAGACCTTAACCGCATTACACCAATTATTTGGCGCGAACTTGAAACACTGGAAGTCCCGTTTATACGCTGCGGTGTTTTTATTATTGATGAAGTGAAAGAAGAAGTTCAGGCTTATCTGACTACACCGGATGGTTATTCATTGGGAGTATTTAATCTATCGCTGGATGCAAATGAACTCACAATTAACACGGTTAAGCATTGGAAAAAAAATCAGGTGTACAAAGAGCACTGGAATAAGGAAGAATTTATTGACTGGACAAAATCTATGATTGAAGCCGGACTAATCCAAACTGCTGAAACTTACCAGGGATCATCTACTCCGCCGGAATCGCTCTACCTGCATTTTGTACCTTTTGCCCAGGGATTGCTCTATGTGGGAAATGTTTCTTCGCTTTCCGATGAAAAATTAGAAGTGGTTAAAACATTGGCTGAAGCATTTTCAATAGCTTATGCACGGTATGAAGACTTTAAAAATGTGGAAGAAGCAAAAAACAAGATTGAAATAACGTTAAATGAACTGAAAACAGCACAGGCGCAACTTCAGGAGCTTGACAAGTTAAAGTCCCGGTTCTTTGCAAATATCTCTCACGAATTTCGAACACCGCTCACACTCATAATGGGCGAGGTGGAAAGTGTTATTGCTTCGAATATTGCCTCGAACAACAAAAGAAAGCTTGAAGTAGTAAACAGGAATGCAAAAAAACTGCTGGTACTGATTAACCAGTTACTCGAGCTTTCAAAAATTGATGCCGGTATTTTTGAATTAAGGAAAGAAAAAGGAAATTTCGTAACATTTTTGAAAAATATTTTCATTTCGTTTGAATCACTCTCTTTATCAAAAAATATTCTGCTTTTATTTAATTCAGTAACAGAAAACATCACGTTTGTATTTGATCATGAAAAAATGGAAACCATTTTTTACAATCTGCTTTCAAATGCATTCAAGTTTACCGAAGGACCGGGTGAAATATCATTGTCTGTACAAATACATGAATCTTCAAAAATTGAAATATGTTTACATGATACAGGAATTGGAATTCCCCCGGAACAACTACCACATATTTTCGACAGGTTTTTCCAGGCCGACAGCTCTTCTGTTCGAAAGCATGAAGGTGCTGGAATCGGGCTGGCACTTGTAAAAGAGCTGGTGGAACTTCAAAACGGGAAAATATATGCCTCCAGCAAACAAGGAAAAGGAACTGAATTCAGGGTATTCTTTCCTTTAACCTTACCAACAATAGGTGCTGACGGGGAAAATATTTCATTTCGAACAGAAAAGAAAAAAAACATTTTTGAACCAGAAGTTCAATCTGCAATTCAGACAGCATTATCAGAGGGTGATGGCATTGAAAACCACAACAAAACAATTCTTGTCGTGGAAGATAATCATGAAGTTCGCGACTACATCAAAGAACAGTTGAAAGATACCTACCGGATAAAGGAAGCAGGTAACGGAGAAGAGGGGCTTTTGTCTGCAGTAGAACAACTTCCCGATCTTATCATATCTGATGTAATGATGCCGAAGATGGATGGTTATGAATTTTGCCTGAAAATACGCAGCAATGAAAATACAAGCCACATCCCCATTGTAATGCTCACTGCAAAAGCCGGTTTCGATGACAAAATCAATGGCCTTGAAACCGGTATCGATGCTTATATTACAAAACCATTCCGGGCAAAAGAATTAAAAATCAGAATAAAAAACCTGATCCACCAAAGAGAGTTGCTAAGAAAACGGTTTAGTAATTCAACGATCATAAGGCCATCGGAAGTATCAGCAATTTCTGCCGATCAATCATTTTTGAAAAAGACATTGAAAATTATTGAGGCGAATTTCCATGACGAAAACTTTTCGGTAGATCAATTGGCCGGTAAAATAAACATGAGTGTTTCACAGCTTAACAGAAAACTCAATGCATTAATTGACCAACCTGCCGGCCAACTGATCCGATCGCTCCGGTTGCAGCGTGCTGCAGATTTGCTAAAGCAGAATGCCGGCAATGTTTCTGAAATCTGTTATAACCTCGGATTTAATGACCAGGCTTATTTTTCGCGCGCCTTCAAAAAACAATTTGGCCAAACACCATCCGAATACAGAGATAATTAAAGTCATTCACTCACCTGTTTTTACATCATTCTGCACAATGACTGAAAAATACAAATCATTGCGCAAAAAGTATAAATAACCCACACCCGACCTGCTTAACTTCGCATTGTATCATATTCAATTAAAAATTTGAGCAATGAGAAAAGCAGCTATCATAGGTGGTTCACAAATTATTGGGAGTTATATAATATTTAAATTTCTTGCTGAAAATTATAATGTAAAAGTTCAGATTTCCCAAAAGAGTCCAATTAAAAAAGATCCGTCTTTTATAAACTTCAGTAATAACAAAAACCTTGAAGTTCATGAAACTGATTTGATATCTCCGGAACAGATTCAAAAATTTATTGAAGATTGCGAAATAATAATTCATTGCGGAGACCCCATGCGCCTGGATATAAAATCTTCAGAAATTCCTATTTATGCACCGGTTATAAAAAGAACCGGAAATCTTTTTAAAGCGATCGCGAAAAGTAAATCTCTGAGGAAAGTTATTTTCATCACATCGGCAGTGGCATTTAATACTGATTATACATCAACTTTGACCGGAGATGAAAAGAATGATGTGATAACAAAAAATATGCAGGTTGAAAAAGCAAAATACCATGCAGCAAAAGTAGTTTACAATGTTATCGACAGCTTCCCGAAAAGTCTTTTTGAAGTCATTTTTATTTCTCCTGTAGAAGTAAAAAATCACCAGCTTTCAAGCAGTTCAATTTCAACAGCAACCGGTCTTCAGTTTCTTTTCAGAAAAAGAATTATGCCAGATCCGTTCTTTCAGGAAATATTAAAAAGACAAGTAATCAATGGGCTCACCAACATTGAAGAATTACCTGAAAAGGTGTTTAATGCTGCTGCATTGGGAGAAATGGATGAGGCGCTAATATCAAAAAATGAACGGATGACTGTCAAATACAATAAAATTGGAGTAGCTTCGTAAAGGTACTGTCCTGTGTTGTAGATTTGTTATGCGGAACTACGGTTAAAACCACCAGGTTGGAATAATATGATTCGTATACAGAATTTTAATAAACTAACCCAAAACAATCTTTACACTGCAACTGTCTTTTTTAGAAACCGGTATTTTATTTCCTTCTGCTTTCTTCCCGTCAATATAAATTTCTCTTACACCTTTAGAAACATGCGATGGATTGGAAACCTCAATTGTAAATGTTGTTCCCCTGAATTTTCGTTGAACAGTGAACCCATTCCAGCTTTTTGGGATGCATGGATTTATGATTAATCCATCATAATCAGGCTGAATTCCAAGAATGTGCTGCGAAATGGCAAAAAAGTTCCAGGCTGCAGTTCCGGTGAGCCATGAGTTTTTTGCTTCTCCCGGTTTCCATGCATCTTTTCCTGCAATCATTTGGGAATAAACATAGGGTTCGGTGCGGTGTAAATCGCTGATTTCTTCCAGGTACGACGGACAAATTTTCTGATAATACTCAAATGCCTGGTCACCATTACCGGCAGTTGTTTCGCCAATCATAATCCAGGGATTGTTGTGGCAGAAAATACCCGCGTTTTCCTTGTACCCTTCTGGGTAACTGGTAATTTCACCTTTGCTGAAATCGTATTCTGTATATGCAGGATTGTTTAGCACAATTCCGTACTTGCTGTCAAGGTGTTTTTTTACA
This sequence comes from uncultured Prolixibacteraceae bacterium, assembly GCA_963816685.1. Classification (GTDB taxonomy): domain Bacteria; phylum Bacteroidota; class Bacteroidia; order Bacteroidales; family Prolixibacteraceae; genus CAVYUC01. The sequence continues at coordinate 199,529 of CAWFMB010000003.1, forward strand.
GAGTCAAGGGCCATTTGCGGCCAGCCCTTTTCTGCGCCAATGGCTGCCATTGTGCAGTATCCGTTCGATTCGATGAATATCTTTCCTTCATCACATTCCTTGCTCCCAATTTTATTCCCAAAGAAATCGTATGCACGTAAAAACCATTCGCCATCCCAGGCATGTTTTGCAATTGCAGCATTCATTTTCTCCACTTCAGCTTTTACTTTATCCGCTTCCGAAGTCTTATCAAGCCGGTTCAGCAAAGCAGCATAGTCATTTCCATAGAGACTAAACATTCCGGCAATCATTATCGATTCGGCTACACCACCTGCTTTGTTTTCGGTAGTTTGGAATGATTCATCAGGATTAGTGGAAAAACAATTCAGGTTGAGGCAATCGTTCCAATCGGCACGGCCAATCAGGGGTAATCCATGCGGTCCCAAATTACGTGTAACATGCAAAAACGACCGGTTTAAATGATCTAAAAGTGGCTGCGATTTACTTTCATCGTTATTATATGGAACAAGTTCATCCAATATAGAAAAATCTCCTGTTTCCTTAATGTATAATGTCGCAGACAATATCAGCCAGAGCGGATCGTCGTTAAAATTTCCGCCAATGTCTGCATTTCCCTTTTTCGTAAGCGGTTGATATTGGTGATAGGCGCCACCATCTTCCAGCTGTGTTGCAGCTAAATCAAGAATACGTTCACGTGCTTTCTCCGGAATAAGATGGACAAATCCAATTAAATCCTGGTTTGAATCACGGAAACCCATACCTCGTCCAATTCCCGATTCAAAATAAGAAGCCGACCTCGACATGTTAAAGGTGACCATATTTTGATACTGGTTCCAGATGTTTACCATCCTGTCGAGCTTTGCATCCTGACTTTTTACCTGGTAATTCGAAAGTAGTTCTGTCCAGTAATCCTTTAATTTTAGAAATTCGGTATTGACTTTTTCTGCAGAATCGAATCTGTTTATAATTTCGTTTGCCTTTGTTTTATTAATTACCTTTTTTGATTCCCATTTTTGCTCTTCTTCATTTTCAACATATCCCAAAAGAAAAACCAATTCTTTTTCTTCGTTTGGAGCAAGTTCAATTTCGAGCATGTGCGATGCAATGGGAGACCATCCATGAGCCACTGAATTTTTAGATTTACCTTCCTGAATTACCTCCGGGTCAGAATATGAATTGTACAAACCAACAAAAGCTTCCCTATCGGTGTCAAATCCGCTGATTTTTTCATTAACCGTATAAAATGAATAATGATTGCGGCGCTCGCGGTATTCTGTTTTGTGGTAAATGGTTGAATTCTGAAGTTCTACTTCGCCAATGGAATAATTCCGCTGAAAATTAGTCATATCATCCAGTGCATTCCAGAGGTTCCATTCAACAAATGAAAAGAGCTTAAATTTTTTTGATTCCCCTGAATGGTTTTTTAATTTAACGAGTTGAATTTCAGCTGAAACACCAAGCGGAACAAAATAGGTTATTTCTGCTGAAAGATTATTTTTTGTTCCTGAAATTTTGGTATAACCCAAACCGTGACAGCATTGATAACTGTCGAGTTTAGTTTTCACCGGTTTCCAGCCCGGAGACCAAATCGTCCCGTTATCATTGATATAGAAGTATTTCCCATTATCGTCGATGGGTACGTTATTGTAACGAAAGCGCGTTATTCTTCTAAAACGCGGGTCCTTATAAAAACTGTAGCCTCCACCTGTGTTGGATATCAAACTGAAAAAATCATCGTTGCCAAGATAGTTGATCCATGGCCAGGGAGTTTTAGGATTATTAATAACGTATTCCCGGTTTGTATCGTCGAAATAGCCAAATTGCATTAGTAGTTGATTAAAATAGTAAAGGAACAAATGTAGTCCATATTGTCATTCAAACAAAAAGAAATGTAGTAAAAACTATCACTTTCAATAGAATTTTATACAAGTAAAAGCTGAAACACGAATTTAAAATTATTGAGTAATTCCAGGCCATTCATCGGTTCTGAACGGATTTGCAGGCAATCCTTCCTGATTATACAGATTTACATCATCCGGATTATCAGCCCAGCCATATCTCACTGCTACAGGATTTTCAACATTATCAGAATAAACGACAACTTTATTGTCACCGGTTAATTCTGCTTTCGCCCATTGAAATTTTTTATCCGGGCCTGCAATTGTAAATCCTTTAAGGTATCCGTATTTATCTTTCACCTGCAAGCCGGTGCCCGTTTCTGAAAAGGTAACAATAGCTTTTCCATTCTTAAAATCGACTGACTGAAACATTGGACCCGAATTGACGACATCTTTATTATATGCAATTTTCAAAGCATTTAAAGCGAGTCGTTTCCCAACATCCTGTTTATTTTTTGGATGAATATCCCCGGCTTCACCAATATCGATGGCAAGCGCCATACCTGTATTTGGCAATGAGAGTGTTTTGGTTTGTGCTTCGCGCAGCTCGGCCCAGGTGCTTTCTCCGGGTTGCTCCGGCGCCTGCATAAAATTTGCCAGTGATACATACAGAAACGGAAAATCACCCTGGTTCCACTGATTTCGCCAATCTTTTATAAGGTTCGGAAAAACTCTTTGGTATTGTTTTGCCCGGTATGCATTTGACTCACCCTGGTACCAGATTGCTCCTCTTATGGCGAATGGTATGATTGGATTTATCATTGCATTATACAGCAGTGTTGGATATGTATTTGGCCCTACATTAATTGCTCCGATCGATGCCTTTGATATCTTAAATTTCCATTCGCCTGAAATATCCACTTTTTCATTCCCAATAGCCAGAAACTGGTCTTCAGGATTTCCCCAGATTCCGCCATTGCCGCCTTTATCATCTACCCGTACAACAATTACATTATTCCCGGGCTGCAAATATTTTTTATTAATAGTATATACCCGTTCTTTATCGTATTGGTCGGTTTTGCCAATCTCAAATCCATTTATAAATGTAATATCTGCATCATCTATTTTTCCAAGATGAAGTGTGATGTTTGCATTTGTTTGTTTTTCATTAAGTTGAATTTGTTTGCGGTACCAGCCAATTCCGTCAATATCGATATATCCCTGATTTTCCCAATACATAGGAGTCTTTATCTCTTTCCAGTTACTGTCGTTGAAATCGAGTCCTGACCAAACCGGTTTGCCGTTTTCCATTCCTTTATCTTCGGATGGAATTTCACCTCCGAGAATTTCTTTTATTTGTTCAATTTTTGCCTGTCGGTAATTTTCAAAATCCATTTGCTGCAATTCTGCCAGCCTGTTTTTAAAATCTGCATCATCCTTTATTGTTTCCGGACTTATCCATGACTCGGCAACAGTGCCACCCCATGATGTATGAATTAATCCAACCGGAACATTTAAGCGGCTATGAATATCTCTTCCAAAAAAATAAGCCACAGCTGAAAATCCAGGGACAGTTTCAGGTGAACATTCCACCCATTCTCCGTCGTTTAAATCATTTTCGGGAAATTGAGCTACTGCCAGGGGAACCTGAAACAAACGGATTTTCGGGAAACTGGCAGATTCAATTTCCTTATCGGCATTTATACTTTGATCAACGCGAAACTGCATGTTCGACTGGCCGGAGCAAATCCACACTTCGCCAATTAATACATTATCCAGAATAACCGTGTTTTTACCTTTCACAGTAAGTGTAAACGGACCGCCATATTCTTGCGGAGGAAGATTTACTCTCCATTTTCCGTTGATATCTGTACGCGTTTTAAAAGTTTTGTTATTGAACGAAACGATGATGCGTTCTCCTTTTTCTCCCCAGCCCCAGATCGGAATTTCAATTCCCTGCTGCAAAACCATATTTGAACTGAAAATTTTCGGCAGTCTTATTTCGGCTGATGAAGCAACACTGATGAAAATTCCTGCAATAAAAAAAAGATAAAATAACTTTATTGATTTCATGATGATTCAGATTTAATGAAATCAAAGCTATTAAATTTTAAGAAATATGAAACGAACATGTTTGCAGAAATACACAAACACCGATGAACAAATTACCTGTGAATTCCCTGTCCGATGGTCAGGCGGACATCGGGTGAGAAAGTGGTTGAAAGAAATTACGTTTAACCGACAGCTAATCAGAAACTTTTAAAATTTGTACAGATGAATAAGCAGGCCGTTGAAAAGACAGATAAATTTAGGTTTTTATGAACACAGTTGAGTAACCTTTTTATGAATCACAGTTTTAACAGGTAACGAAAAATAAAAACACGAACCTTTTCCATATTCACTTTCCACCCAGATTTCTCCATTGTTTTTTTCGATAAAGTCTTTGCAGATAATTAATCCCAAACCGGTACCTTTTTCGCCATCGGTGCCCAAAGTAGAGATATTTGCTTCGGTATGGAACAAGTTTTTGATTTTATCCTCAGAAATACCTACACCTGTATCCCTAATGCCAATAATTACCTTTTCCTTTTCTGATTTTAATACAGCAGTGATAGTTTCTCCGGTTTTTGAAAACTTTATAGCATTCGAAATCAGATTTCGTAAGATGATGGTTATCATTTCCAAATCGGCAAAAACTATTGTTTCAGGCGGTATTTCATTTACAAACAGGATTTGTTTTTTATCTGCATTATGTTTTAACAAATCCAGACATTGCTGTATAACAAGCTGAATAACAATTTCCTGAGGTGATGCGGTAATTTTTTTATTTTGTGTACGCGACCATGTCAACAGGTTTTCGAGCAATCCCGAAAGCGATTGTGCAGATTGAAGAATTAACCGGTTGTAGTTCAGGATTTCTTCTGCTGAATAATTTAGATGGCCAACTTCAATAAGTTCTGAAAAACCTAATATATTGTTTAGTGGCCCTTTTAAATCGTGTCCGATGATTGAAAAAAGTTTATCCTTTGCAGCATTTAATTCTTTCAGACGGGCTTCACTTCTTTTCAGGGTTTTTTCAGCTTTTTTCTTTTCTGTTATATCTTTTATTGTTTCTATAACACCATCAATTCTGCCCGTTATTTTTCTGTGAGGATAATAATTTATTTCGATTATTTTTTGGATGCCATTTGGCATTTTTCCGTCGTACTGAAAAAAAACCGGCTGGCCTTTCAGGCATTTATCCATCTGTGGCTTTATACTGCTTTCGAAAATTTCGGGGTGCCATAATTCATTCATCGTTTTCCCAATGATTCTGTTGGTTTGAACCTCATGGAAATTATTGAAAGCAGTATTTACAAAAACATATTTGTAATTACGGTTGATAAAAGAAGCTGGTTCAGAGATGGTGTTTAAAATTTCCTTTTGATAATGAAAATACTTTTTTGGTTTCTTAATTTGATCTTTCATACGGAAAATTAGCTAGGTTAACACAAAGGAGGTGTAAACCGGATAAAAGGATGAGGGTCCGGTTTTCATAAAATAATTATTATTTGAAAATGAAAATTTACCAGTTGTAAAATATGAATGTATAATTTGTTTATTTTCTTCCATAATAAAAATTCAAGACAATGCTCAATTAATGGTAGATTTTAGTGGCTTAAAAGTAAAAATGATTTTGTTTAAAAGCAAATGATAAATGTGGCAAAAAAAGTTGGTTTATTACTCATGTAATTCTTTGATTATTAGATTTTATTAAATCTATTACGTAGAAATGAAAAGATTTGGTGATTTAGGTTTAAATCAATTGAATTACTTTTTTCTACTGATTTAATCTGATTTAACTTCTGGTTTTATGTTAAAAAATTCATTACTTGTGTTGAAAAAAACAAAAAGTTTTGTTCCTGCGGATTATTTTTGAAATAAAAGATTACCGCCAAAACGTTTAAATTCTTTTTAACATCAGCAAACGGAAATCCATTACCTCAGAACCCGGAATGTCAACTGATTTTAAAATTAGATTGCCGATTCCTTTACTTAAATGGATTGTTCCTGCATTTAGTGGTTTAAAGTTTTTAACATATGATTCGCCACGGGGGACCCGGTCGTTTTCCATTCCTGTAAGAGGTGGATTGTTGGCTTCAGTAATTTTACCGGTTATTCTTTCATTACCAAAACTCAATTCAAAAGTTGCGCCAATACTTTCGGGTGGACAGGTGTAATAAATTTCCACCTCAAAATCTCCCTCCTCCAAAACTTCAACATCCCAGGTAATACTGTCGGAAGTACTTGTCCAGTTCGTAAAAAAAGAACAGTTAGGCCAGCGGTTGGAGCGTCGTATATTTCCATATGCAACACCATCGCGGGCAGGTAATTGCGTATATTTGAAACCGGGATATCCAATGGTAAAATACCGTTTTCCATCCTTTTTCAATTCACCTGCAACTTCTTCTATCCATTTGTTTTTAGCCTGAATGAGTTTTACCACGATTTCCTGATTTTCGTCTGAAACATCATTTTTCTGTCCCGGATCATTTTGCATATCAAACAATTGGTTATCTGCATCCAGCCTGTGTTTCTGATTCCTGACACTTGTATTTTCATTCCAGTAACTGAAAATCAACCGGTCATTCCAATCGGGATTTTCTTCAAGCAATAGTGGTTTTAAGCTTATACCATCCAATGTTTTGGATGAATGAACTTCAATTTCTGCCAAATCGGTCAAAGTTGGCAGTAAATCGATAACTCCGGCTATTTGCTCAATATTTTTATGAGCCGGAATCATTCCTTCCCATTTTATAAACAGGGGAGAACGTACCCCGCCTTCGTCAGTGGATCCTTTGCGGCCTTTCATTCCACCATTCCACCGCCAGGAGTTCGGCCCGTTATCCGAAAAATAAATCACAATCGTATTTTCAGAAAGTTTATGTTCCTCCAGTTTTTCAAGAATGCGACCCACATTCCAGTCGATATTTTCGCACATGGCCAGCGCCGCGCGGGTAAATTCAATATCTTCTTTTTCAGGATCACGGTGCAACATTCCGGGTTCTTTATCTTTAAATTTATTCCACCATTTATCAGGAACCTGCATTGGCGAATGAGGTGTGTTAAAAGGCAGATAGAGAAAAAATTGCTGATCCTTATGTCTTTCGATAAAATCAATTCCATGACTGGTTAAATCGTCAGTTAAAAAACCATCTCCCTGAACAATTTCGCCATTATGTTCCAGCATCGGACTGAAATAATTTCCCCAGTGGCCTGAACAAAATCCATAATAATCATCGAAACCGCGGGCATTTGGATGATACGGTGGTTGCATTCCATTGTGCCATTTCCCATAAGCTGCCGTTGCATAACCTGCATTTTTGAATACTTCTGCAATTGTAGTTTCATCCAAATCAAGCCGCTCTCCACCTGCCGATGTGGAATAAACCCCACCACGCGCATGGTACCTGCCCGTGAGTAACTCTGCCCGGGTAGGAGAGCAGACCGGACAGACATAAAACCGTTGGAACGTTGCACCTGATTTTGCAAGTTTATCAATATTTGGGGTGGAAATATTAGTATTTCCGGTAGTACTTAAATCACCCCAACCCTGATCGTCACTTAAAATGATGATAACATTAGGTTGCCTTTTTTCTTGTGGTCCGGTACAGGAAATGAAAAGGATTAAAAGTAGTATTACAGTTATTGACTTATTCATTGAAAGATAATCCAGATTTATATCAGGTTTAAAAATACAAATTCCATCCCGCTTTCGAAGGATGGAATTCATTTCGTTTCTTATTTAAATGATTTTATTGCCTCGCTTCTCTTGCTTGTCTTCTTTGTTCCATAACATCAAGGTACTCCTTCAGGTATTTCTGATCGTTTTCATCGTTATCGCCATAATAAGTCCTTGTTTCGTTTAGCTTTTTGTGCATCATTTCTCTTACATTGGTGTAAGCTGGATCATCGTAAACATTTTGCATTTCTTCCGGATCTTTTTCCAAATCGTACAATTCCCACTCGTCAACATCATAATAAAAATGCATCAGTTTATATCGTTCCGTGGCAACTCCGTAATGGCGTTTAACCATATGTACGGCCGGATATTCATAATAGGTATAATAAGCGAAATCACGAAACTCATCAGATTTGCCATTTACAAGGTTGCGGAATGTTTCCCCCTGCATTTCTTCCGGAATATCAATTCCTGCATAATCAAGGAAAGTAGGGGCAAAATCGAGATTCTGTACCAGCTTGTCGATTTTTGTTCCCGGCTTAATTTCATTGGGATATCGAATTACAAGCGGAGTACGAAATGATTCCTTATACATAAAGCGTTTATCGAACCAGCCGTGTTCACCAAGGTAAAACCCCTGATCCGAAGTATAAATAACTAATGTATTGTCTGACAACCCTGCTTCATCAAGATAATCAAGTAATTCGCCCACTCCGTCATCCACTGATTTTATGCAGCGCAGGTAATCTTTTATAAAACGATTAAATTTCCATATTGCAAGTTCCTTTCCTTCGGGCATGTTTGCCAGAAAGTCCTTGTTTTCGCTTTCATATGCTGACATCCAGTTGGCACGTTGTTCATCATTCATCCGTTTCAAATCGGGAACAAAATTTGTTGAATCACCATTTGGATCGACAATCAGCTTAAAGTCGTGACCCCACATCGCATCCCGGGCAATTTCCATTTCCTGCTCTTTTGCTGCTGTTCCACGGCCTTTGTAATCATCGAAATAAGTGGATGGAGGATCAAATTGTTTATCGTCGTAAAGATTCACGTATTTTGGAGCAGGCAACCAGTTACGATGCGGCGCTTTCTGGTGGTAAAGCAAACAGAACGGCTTGTTTGGATCTCGTTTGTTTTTCAGCCAGTCGAGTACTGTTTCAGTTATTATATCAGTACAATAACCTTCTTTTCGAACCCTTTCGCCATTAATGAGAAAATCAGGATTGTAATATTGTCCCTGACCGGGCAATACCATCGAAAAGTCAAATCCCTGCGGAATTCCGTCGAGATGAATTTTACCTATCATTGCAGTTTGATATCCATTGGCCTGCAACAATTTTGGAAAATTCTCCTGATCCCAGTTAAAAGCCCGGACGTTATCCACTTTGCCATTTACAAAACTGTGTTTTCCGGTAAGTAGTACTGCGCGGCTGGGTGCACAAAGCGAATTTGTCACACAAGCCCTTGTGAAAAGTGCCCCTTCGTTTGCCAGCCGGTCGATGTTTGGAGTTTCATTCAATCCGTAACCGTATGCACTAACAGCCTGGTATGCATGATCATCACTCATGATGTATATGATATTGGGACGTTGTGTTTCCTTTTTATCATTGGTCGTGCAACTGAGAAAGATGAATCCGGAAATGATGAAGAAAATGGTGTGTTTAATCAATTTATTCATTGTTTTACTTTTGGTTTAATCCGATTATTGTATTGCAATTTTACAAATTTATTTGTCTTTTGGCTGAAATAATGAAGGAAAGTAAAAAAATACAGAATTCTTTTAAGGGTTTATTGCAGTTAAAATGTCAATTATTCAGTTAGATCCAATATTTTTTCATAAGGTGTAGAAGTTTGGTTAGTTTAAAAGGCAATCTGTATAGATTGCCTTTTTTTTGAAAATGTACAGTTAATGCTTATTTTCGGCAAAAATACACCTAAAATCAATGTCGAATGAAAAAATTAATTCTGATTTTATTTGCGGCAGTACTTTTTTCCTGCCAGACAAAAACTCCCCGGCCTGAAGAAAAGTTTGAAGTCAACCGCGGAACAAATGCGGCCCACTGGTTATCTCAAAGCCAGACGAGAGGGGCTGAGCGCGAACAGTTTTTTACAAAAGCCGATGTGGAAGCAATTGCAGAAATGGGTTTCGACCATATTCGCCTTCCAATCGATGAAGAACAAATGTGGGATGAAAACGGCAACCGCCATGAGGATGCATTTCAGTTGATGGAGAATTGCATCAACTGGAGTCGTGAGTCCGGATTGCGCGTGATTGTGGATTTGCACATTTTACGTTCCCATCATTTCAATGCTGAAGAAAAACCATTGTGGACCGACCCTGCTGAACAGGAAAAATTCTACAATCTTTGGCTGGATTTATCCAAAACTCTTATTCAATTTCCCAATTCACTGGTGGCTTACGAACTGATGAATGAAGCAGTTGCAGATGATCCGGAACAATGGAATAACCTTGTAAAAAATGCAGTGGATAAAATCCGTGAAGTGGAACCTGAACGTACGATTGTTATTGGTTCGAACCGCTGGCAATCATACAGTACTTTTGATGAACTGAAGGTTCCGGAAAACGACAGCAATATTCTTTTAAGTTTCCATTTTTATGAACCTTTTTTGCTGACCCATTATCATGCAAGCTGGACTGTTTTAAAAGATTACCAGGGGCCGGTGCATTATCCCGGAACAATCCTCACACAGGAAGAATTCGATAATTTGCCCGATAGTATTAAACCGGTTGCACAAAACTGGGTTGGAAAAGAATTCAATAAAGATGTCATTCTTGAAATGTGGCAGGAACCCATTCAAAAGGCAAAGGAACTGAACCTGCCGTTGTATTGCGGCGAGTTTGGTGTAATGGACTATGCACCACAGGAAAATCGTTTAAACTGGTATCAGGATATGATCGATTTGTTTGAAGAAAATGGTATTGGATATGCCAACTGGAATTATAAAAGTGACAGTTTCGGTTTAATAAACGGTGATGGCAGCCGGAATGAAGAAATGATTAGAATTATTTCGGGGAAATAAATTGCGTCTTCTTCATCGTGTCATTTAAAACCTTCAGGATTTTTGGAATTCTGAAGGTTTTTTATTGGGATATAGCGGCAGGATTTTTTACAAAAGGATTAGCCCTGCAAAATAAACTCACAAAATAATCAAAAAGGGTATTTTGATATATCAAAGAGGAACCAAAGTCGAATTAAATTTGGTTATAACCGAATTTAAACCAAGTTTAAACCAAATTTAATCCGACTTTGGTCCGGTGTTGTTCCTTCTTTAATATTTACTTGGATAACATTTTGTTGCAAAATGTGAGCAACCAGATAATGAAACTGGAATAAAATTAAATCTTGTTGACAGGTAAAGCTTCCATCAATATATAAAATTGCCAGGCTACAAATATTTTGCTGCTCTGCAGCTAATTTAGGCGGCAGCGCCGCACAAAATGTTGCAGAGACGCGATGCATCGCGTCTGCTTTGTTTGAAACACCGAATGAGTAGAGACGTGATATATCGCGTCTCTACCGCAGACACTGTTGCCGCAAATAAAAAACCTTCAGGGTTATGAAACCTTGAAGGTTTTTGGGTAAAAACAGCCGTTTATGATTTGATTTTCCTGTTATGAAAAGTTTTTACCGCACATTCAGCTGCTTTTCAGTTTCTGCAGTTATTCTCACCCCGGTAGTTCCACCTTCGGACAAAGTAATATCCACCGGAATATTTGTTTTCCAGGCGCCGTTGGTAAAATCGGGTACATCAATAGAGTTGGAGCGATTTGCAACCGACCATTCGCTTAGGGGTGAAATCACACTCCAAAGCGCAGCATCGTAAACATTCTGGTCGAGTGGAATTCCATTGCGAAGGCAATCAATCAGGCGCCAGTCCATAATAAAGTCCATGCCACCGTGGCCGCCCACTTTTTTGGCCATATCGCCTACTAGTTTTACAATTTCAGGAGTATATTTTTCTTCCATTACTTTCATTTCATCTTCGTCCATCCATGCTTCATGTCCTTTTGCAATTCTTGGCTGCTCCGGATATTTTCGTGCAGCACCTTCTGTTCCGGTCAAATGGTGAATGCGCGAATAGGGATGTTTGCTGGTGACATCGTGCTGAATCATGATTGTTTTTCCCTTGTTTGTTTTTACCACTGTGGTATTCATGTTTCCACGGTAATTATTAGTGGCAAACTGATCATAGAAATCATCTTCTGCTGCAAGTTTAGCTGCCGTTTTGGCCATTTGAAAATCATCGCATGACATCGAAGTAAGATATTCCATTTTATCACCCCTGTTGATGTTCAATACCTGACAAACCGGACCTAAACCGTGTGTGGGATACAGATTTCCGTTGCGGTGCTGGTTTTCTTTCAACCGCCACATATCAGAATAATATGTTTTGCTGAAGTTTTGCTCCAGCAAATGATGAATATAAGCCCCTTCCACATGCACTATTTCGCCAAAAAATCCTTGCCGTGCCATATTTAAGGTAAGCAGTTCGAAGAAATCGTAACAGCAGTTTTCGAGCATCATGCAATGTTTTTTGGTGCGTTCCGAAGTTTCAACAAGTTGCCAGGCCTCGTCAACCGTAACTGCAGCCGGAACTTCGGTGGCGGCATGTTTGCCGTTTTCCATTGCATAAACTGCCATTTGTGTATGCCAGCTCCAGGGCGTGCAAATGTAAACAAGGTCAATATCATCGCTTTCAGCAAGCTTTTTCCATGCATCTTCGTCGCCGCCATATTCCCGGGCGGCTTTTAATCCATGTTTTTGAAGAATTTCCTGGGCAGCTTTTACCCTGTCCATGTCTTTGTCGCAAAGTGCAACAATTTCAACACCTTCAATATTCGACATTCTTTCCACTGCTCCCGGGCCACGATTACCCAGACCGATTATTCCGATACGCACAGTTTCAATTTTTGGCGCAGCAAATCCACTCATATTGAATTGTTGCGGATGTGCTTTGGCTGCAGCAATTTTTACATTATCCATAGCTGTTTCAGTGCTGGCTGTGCTTGTCTGGCTGCACGAACTAAAACCACCTGTCATCATTCCCGCACCGGCAACACCTGCTACCTGGAAAAATTTTCTTCTATTGGTTTTCATTTTTATATGATTTTCAATTTCGAATTATTTTTAAACTGAATTGCAAGTAAATAAAAAGTTCAGTAATATCTTTTAAATCCTGAATATTTCTGAATCTTTAAAACGAATATGAGGGATCATTATTTTTTCTATCTTCGTTCAACAATAGGGAAAACATTTTAATTCTTTATTCAGGTTGAAAAACTTCTGTTACTTAAAAACTAAACTTTAAATTATGAAAAAGCTGTTGTTCTCATTTGTTTTGTTCCTGGTATTTTCAGTAGTTGTTGCTCAGGACGAAATGACAAAAGAAGGCTGGAATTTTGGCGTTTTGCCAACCGTGACATTCGATTCGGATCTGGGTTTCCAGTACGGGGCATTGGTTGATTTGTACAACTATGGTGACGGAAGCCGCTATCCCCGCTACAATCATCATTTGTATTTCGAAGTTTCGCGTTATACCAAGGGAAGTGGAATCAATAGGTTTTACTACGATTCGGATAAACTGATTAAAGGGCTGTGGACATTTGTGGATATCAGTTACCTGTCGGATCTGGCGTATGATTTTTACGGATTCAATGGCTACAATGCAAGGGTTCATCCGCTTTGGTTTGATGATGCTGTTGACAATGAGCTTTACCGCACTCGTATGTTTTACAAATACGACAGGAAGATGTTCCGGTTTAAAGTGGATGTGCAGGGACGCCTGGCCGGAGATAACCTGCGCTGGCTTGCCGGGCTTAACTTCCTGAATTTTGATATTGCCCCGGTTAACCTGGAGAAGCTGAATAAGGGAAAAGAGGGCGACAAAGTATTACCTGATGTTCCCGGATTGTATGAAAAATATGTGGGTTGGGGAATTATCCCGGAAGAGGAAACCGACGGTGGTTTTGTGCCGGCTGTAAAAACAGGTTTGGTATATGACACGCGTGATAACCGGCCCAATCCGATGCGCGGAGTTTGGACAGAAGCAGTGGTGGAAGGTGTCCCCGGATTTTTGGGTGCTGAAAGTTCATTTACAAAATTGAGTTTAACCCACCGGCAGTATTTCACGATTATCCCGAAAGATTTGTCTTTGGCCTACCGGTTAAATTATCAGACGACTATACTGGGACACACTCCGTTTTACTATCAGACCCAGGTGCTCACATCGGAACTGAAAGGTGCCACATCCGAAGGTTTGGGCGGTGGCAGCACCCTTCGCGGAATCTGGAGGAACCGTGTGGTTGGTGATGGTTATTTCCTGGGAAATATCGAGGCACGGTGGAAGTTTGCACGTTTTCAATTGATCAACAACAACTTTTACCTGGGATTGAACGGCTTTTTCGATTTTGGACGGGTTACCAAAAAGATAGATGTGGATACCTCCGAAGTGGAGAATGTTTCGGATTATTATCAACCGGATTCCGAATCCATGCATTATTCTTACGGAGCCGGATTACGCATTGCTATGAACCAGAATTTCATCATCAGGGCCGATTACGGTATTGCTGTTGACGAACAGGATGGTGATTCCGGTATATACATCGGGTTAAACTACCTGTTTTAAAATAATTGGTATCTCCCGGCCTTATTTTAAAATGGCCCGTTAATTTTTATCCTTCACCCGCTTGAACCTGAACAGTTTCAACATCCAGTTGGGCAGGGGATGGCTGCCGCGTTTGCGTATATCGAGATACCAGCCCATTTTCTTGAGCAGGGGTATTTTATGGGTTTCCACAAATTCAATCAGTGTTCCTTCGGGTGCCTGGATGTATGCGAAATTTCCGGCAGCCTCACCCATATCGAATGAATCAAGATCACGGGCGCTGTCTACTGTAAACGGGAATCCTTTTTCTTTCACTTTTTCGCGGAGTGAATCAATTCCGTTAACATCGAAACAGAGGTGGATAAAGCCCGGATCGCCCCAAATCCGGCCTTCGTATATATTGCGGGGTTCCCTGTCCAAAACCTGCACCAGTTCGATAACAGAACTTCCGAAAAACGGGCTGAAAGCTCCCATTCTTGCATCAGTGTGTTTCAATAAAATTCTTCTGAATTTATTTGTTCCCCCGGGTATTGCTTTAAAATCTTCGAATGTTCCGGTTTTATCATAAACAATCTGGTCGTATTTTAATATATCCTGGTACACTTTCAGGCTTTCTTCCATATTTTTGACGCCAATAACTGCGCCAAATACACCTCCGCTCACCGATTTTTCCTTTTTCCTGAAAACCTGATTTTCGTTTTTTAATTCCCACATGTTGCCGTAAATATCCTTCATGTAGAAATGCTCATTTTTTACCGGGTCTTTATCAATTTTACCCAGCAGGTTCAGATTTGATTCACTGAATTTATTGAATGCAGCAATAATGTTGTGCGTTTTTATCTTGCCGATGTTTATTCCGAGATCGCCCAACCGGATTTCAAATTTAGGCGGTTCGGGTTTTTTGCCCTTATGCTGCCAAATCTCAAAACCTCCGCCACCCCGCATGTTCAAAGCTAAAACTGCATGCCTGGGTCTTGGTTGTCCTGCTGTGTGGGCAAGCATCAATTCAGCTACAGCTTCATCTTCAAACATTCGTATATCCATCGAAAAGTGCTCCCTGTACCATTTCCAGGCTTCCTGCACATCTTCAACTCCAACACCCAGTTGCTGTATCCCGTTAATTTTATTCGACATTTTGCTTCTGCTTATTTTTAAAGTGGTTTAACTTTTGATGATAAATAATAATATAACCAGGGAAAAAATCGTCTGATATGTACCATGATTGTTTCATTTCCTCCAACAAGTATTTCCTTTTTTTTGCGCTTCAGTTTACGAAAAATAATTTTTGCGGTTTCATCCGCAGATTTCCCTTTTTGCTGTCCTTCATCCATTTTTCCATGTTCCAAACCATTTTTATTTAAAGCATTTACCGAAATATTTGTTTGAATTCTTCCTGGAATTATTATTGAAACGCTGATGTTGTTCTTTATGTTTTCGGCCCGCAAACTTTCAAAATAACCATGGAGGGCATGTTTCGAAGCCGAGTAGGCCGAACGGTAGGGGAAGCCGAATTTTCCAACTATACTGGAGGTTACTGCAATATGGCCGCCGCCGTTTTTTATCATTACCGGCAAAACTGCTTTTGTAAGTGCCACTGTTCCAAAGAAATTAACTTCAAAAATTTTACGATCCACTTCAAGCGGGGTTTCAGTCACAAACGAGCGCTGGCTTATTCCTCCAAAATGATACAGGCAGTCAATTTTGGAAGTTTTTTCCAACACTTTTCCTGCCGCCTTTTCCACAGAATTTATATCTCCCAAATCAAATGGAGCCTGTAAAACAGTACTTCCGTTTTTTACGCAAATTTCAGATGTTTTTTTTAATGCTTCCAGGTTTCTTCCCGAAAGAATAAGATGAACCCTGTTATTAGATAATTCGATGGCCAGAGCTTTGCCAATTCCCGATGTAGCCCCGGTAATCCATATGGTCTTTTTCGTGAATTCCATTTATAATCCGGTTTCAGAATCTGCGAAGATAATATAATATTCAAATGCTGTAAATTTAATTAATTTGAAATATCAGTATATTCATTGGGATGTACATGGCTCTTTAAAAATTAACTGTTGCTGTTTATGGTGAATTTGTTTTCTGACTGTCAGTGTGAAGTTTCATCCATTCATGCGGATGCAGAAAGAGGTCATTTTTGTATCGGTTTAAATTTACATTTCATACTTATATGTTGCAAAAGAACTGATATTCGCTAACTTTAGCCTTTGTTCAACATAATTAACCGGACACTGCAAATGAGTAACATATTAATTACAGGGGCAACAGGAAACACAGGTTTTGAGGTGATTCGGTTTTTAACTGGAAAGAATGCTTCAAATAAGATCTTTGCAGGGGTAAGAAATACAGATAAGGCAAAAATTATATTTAAAGATTATCCCGGGATAAATTTTGTGCATTTTGATTTTGAGGATTTTGAAACGTTTGATAATGCACTGAAGGATGTCGACCGGGTTTTTCTTTTGCGTCCACCGCACATTTCAAAAATTGAAATCTTTAAAACCCTTATTGAAACAATGAAGAATAATAACATCAAAGAGGTTGTTTTTTTATCAGTGCAGGGTGCAGAAAAAAGCAAAATCATTCCACACAATAAAATCGAAAGGTTAATAAATGCGTTTGGTTTAGATTTTATCTTTGTTCGCCCTGGCTATTTCATGCAAAACCTGACTACCACCTTAGCCGGAGATATTCGTTTTAAACGGGAGATTATACTGCCATCGGGAAATGCAAAATTTAACTGGATTGACGTTGAGAATATTGGAGAGGCTATTGCTGTATTACTCGACAAATTTGATGATTATAAAAACCAGGCGTTTGAGTTAACCGGATTGGAAAATGAAAATTTTGGTAACGTAACCCGATTGATAAACAATGTTATAAGTAAACCTTTACAATACAGAAATGTAAATCCTTTTAGATTTTATTGCATAAAAAAGCGGGAAGGAATGGTTAAGCGTATGATTATCGTAATGATTCTGCTTCATTTTTTACCGCGGTTTCAAAAAGAACCACAGATTTCTGATTTCTACGAGCGGTTGACGGGGAAAAAGCCAACTGATTTAAAAACCTTTATTGAAAGAGAAAAGAATCATTTGGAGAAATAAAAATCTTTTTAGGTATGGTGGCAGGTTTGGCCAGGTTAAATTCAGGAAGCAGGGATAAAGTCACTGTTAGCATTTTGTTTATGGCGGAACGGCAAAAATATGTTTATTTTATAATCATTCAACATTTCAGTTAAACCGGAAAATGAGAAAATCAATTCTTCTGTTTTCCGAATGAAAATCCTGTATATTGTTATCCTAATCCGGTAGAAAAAAAATTGACAGTTACCGGATTAAAAGCACACAAAAAGTCGAGTATTTCAGTTTATAATGAATCGGGAAGACTGGTAAAAGTTAAAATTGCATTTTCTCCTCAGGTTCAGTTGGATTTTGAAACTTTTCCTTCAGGAATATATTTTCTGGTTATAAATTTGGATCAGCCCTTTAAAATTGTAAAGATTTAAATGGTGTATCAGCGATTCACTTCAGAATGTTGTTTTTCGGGAAACATTAAGCTGAAAAGTACTGCCATTGCAAAGGCCAGCAGGTAACTTGCCAACCGTTCCGAAAAACCTGTAACATCTGCCAGCCAGGTTTTCCAGATAACAGCTGACAGGGTACCGGTAATCAGACTGGCAAAAGCGCCTGCCCTTGAAAACCGTTTCCAGAAAACCAGCAAAACAATTGCCGGTCCGAATGAAGCGCCAATTCCACTCCATGCGTAGGATACAAGCCCGTATACAGTATCTTTCATTGTAATTGCAAGGATAAAACCTACAACACCAACGGCAAGTGTCAGGATTTTATTCAGGAAAAGCAATCGCCTTTCTTCAGTTTTCTTTCTGGTTAAACGCAGATATAAATCTTCGGTCATTGATGAAGAAACCACCATCAGCTGGGATGAAGCTGTAGACATCATCGCCGATACTGCACCCGAAAGCAGGATACCTGCAAGAATTGGGTTCAGCAAGGTCATTACCATGACTGGCAAAATCTTTTCGGCATCGTTGGCAACCAGTGCCGCATTTTCGCCCAATGCCCCAACCTGCACCAGTTTATAACCAATGAAACCAATCATAAAAGCGCCACCATAAGCAAGTAGCGTCCAGAGAATTGCAAGCCATCGGCTTTGTTGTATCGCCTTTCTGTTGCGCATGGCCATCATTCTCGTGAGTAATTGTGGCTGTCCGGTGTATCCAAATGCCCAACTCAGCCCGTTGATAACCAACAATCCCCCGGTAACCTGTTTAACCGCTCCGATATTAAGGGGGATTGTATAGCTGGCATGTGCAACGGCTTCGGCAAAGTTAATGTTGTAGCTGGCAGCAATTCCCAAAGCAATAACCGGAAGCACAACACAGGTAAATACCATCAGCACTGCCTGAAATGCATCGGTGGCAACCACGGTTATAAATCCGCCCAGCATGGTATAAATGGTTACCAGCACCGAACCAATGACCATTCCCCAAAAAGGTTCGATGTTGAATGTATCATTGAATATTTTGCCGGCACCACTAAACTGGGCGGCGATATAAAGTACAAAAAAGAAAATGATGATTACCGATGAAAGAAGGCTGAAACTGCGACTGGTTCCTTTAAATGTTCCTGAAAACAAACCTGGAACAGTGAGCGCTCCTGTTTTTTCAGTGATCCGCTGCAACGGCTCTGAAAGGAAAATCCATAAAAAGAAAATACCTGACACACAACCCAGTGCCACCCAGATTGCTGCCATACCTTCTGCATAGGCATGTCCGGTTAAACCAAGCAACAGCCAGGCAGATTCACCTGTGGCACGTTCAGATAATGCAAGTGATAAACCTGATATCTTTTTTCCGCCGATTACAAAATCTGTATTCGTTTTTGAACGACGGGCAGAATATGCAACAATTCCGATAAGAACAACTATGTAGGCAATAAAGACAGCAATCATTTGTCTACAGTTTTTTCAGCGTGGTGTTAAAGATAAAAAATTTAAGTTGGTGTGGCGAATTATCATTTGCCGATTTTATGAATGAGAGATTTGGAGATCTCTTTTATCCGGATGTGGTAAAGTGTTCACTAATTATGATATTTAAGCCTGTTTTAAATTTTTATACAGCTGAAAAGATTTCAGGTTTTTCATTAAATTGATAGATTTGTTGAAAATTAACCTGAATCATGAGAAATATTATAATTTATGCAACAGCATTGCTTTGTTTTACTTCGGCGTATGCACAAAAAGGCAAAGTAATCGAATCTTTGGAATTCGAAAGTAGTTTGTTAAGTTATCCGGTTAAATATTCAATTTATCTGCCGCCGGATTATGATTCTTCTGAAAGAAATTATCCTGTATTGTATCTGCTTCATGGTTATTCTGACGATGAAACAGGCTGGATTCAGTTTGGTGAAGCAAACCATATTGCCGATAAAGGAATCGAGGATGGAGAATTTACACCTTGCATTGTTGTAATGCCTGATGGAAAGGTGAGTTGGTATGTAAACAGTTTCGATAAAAAAGATCCATGGGAAAGCATGTTTGTTGACGAATTTATACCTTTTATTGAAAATAAATACCGAATCCGAACCAGGAAAGAATTCAGGGCTATAGCCGGTTTATCGATGGGCGGATACGGAGCTTTAACACTTTCAATGCGGCATACTGATCTTTTTTCGTCGTGTGTAGCCATGAGTTCCGGTACGTTTACCGATGAAGAAATTCTGGCAAACGATCAGTATGATCAATATTTTGGTAATATTTACGGACCTCATTCAGGTGATAAAGTAAGTGACCATTGGAAAGCATACAATCCACTGCATTTAATTGAAAATGTAGAACCTGAGAAATTGAAATCCATCCGTTTTTACATCGATTGTGGTGATGATGATTTTCTCTACAAGGGAAATTCTGCATTGCATGTAAAAATGCGCGATTTGGGAATACCTCATGAGTACCGGGTAAGAAATGGGGGCCATGAATGGAGCTACTGGCGGACAGGCCTGCATGATGGACTCATATTTATTTCTGAAAAATTTCACCGTTAAATTTTAACTATGAAAACATTTTTATTCTTCCTTTCTATTTTTGTTTTTATACTGAGTATAGCAAACGGACAACAACAAAAACCAAACGTGCTTTTTATTGCCGTCGATGATTTGCGTCCTGAACTTGGTTGTTACGGGGAATCTCAAATTAAGTCACCAAACATAGATAAACTGGCGGAGTCAGGTTTGATGTTTACAAGGTCATATTGTAATATTCCGGTTTGTGGTGCTTCCCGTGCAAGTATTTTATCGGGTATACGACCAAACCGGCACAGGTTTGTGGATTATGATGCATGGTTGGATGAACAGGTTCCGGGAGTGTTGAGTCTGCCGATGCATTTTAAAAACAATGGGTATTACACTGCATCACTGGGTAAAATTTTTCATCATATTACAGATGGAAATGGAAGCTGGACTGAAACTCCGTGGTTTCCAAAGGGCGACTGGGAAGGATGGCAGGCATACGTACTGCCCGAATCGAAAAAACAAATTAAGCGCAGACCTGATGGTAACGGATCGAGCGGGCCTTCGTTTGAATCTCCGGAAGGTCCGGATCATATTTATCCGGATGGAATGATTGCCGAAGAAGCTATTCTGCATTTACGGCAGTTTGGAAAAATGAATCAACCGTTTTTTCTGGCTGTAGGATTTTTGAAACCGCACCTTCCGTTTAATGCACCCAAAAAATACTGGGATTTGTACGATTATGATAAAATAAAACTTCCGGATTACATGAAAAAGCCAAAAGAAGCACCTGATGAATGCATGCACAATTTTGGCGAACTGCGTAATTATACCGACGTGCCTGATCAGGGGCCGCTGGACGAAGATTTCATGCGAAAGCTGATTCAGGGATATTATGCCTGCGTCAGTTACACAGATGCGCAAATTGGGAAAGTACTCGATGAACTCGACCGGCTCGGGATGGCAGAAAATACAATAGTAATTCTTTGGGGCGATCATGGATGGCACCTTGGAGAACATGGATTGTGGTGTAAACACTGCAATTTTGAGAAAGTATTACACACACCGGTTATCATTCGTGCCCCGGGGAAAAAAGAAAACATAAAGTCAGATGCGCTGATTGAATACGTGGATGTTTACCCATCGTTGTGTGAATTGGCAGGATTAAGCAAACCATATCATCTTCAGGGAAAAAGCTTTGTTCCATTAATGGAAAATCCCGGTTTGCCATGGAAAGATGCCGTTTATAGCCGTTGGATTCGGGGTGAAACGATTGTTACCAAAGATCATACATATACGGAATGGTTAAATGATAATTCGGGCGAAGTTACCGCACGTATGTTATACGATTTACAGAGCGATCCCGAAGAAACAGTGAATATATCCGATAAAGCAGAAAACCAGCAATTGGTGGAAGAACTTTCAGAAAAACTGAAGAAGCATATTGCAGAAAGGGATAAAATAACCGTTCCGTAGAATGAATGATTCCAAACATAAAGTTTTAGCCGGATTTTTTGTATTGATCATTCTTACTGGATGTAAAAAACCGGAGTACTGTCCGAATATCGTCCTGATTATGGCTGATGACATGGGTTACGAATGTCTTGGCAGTAGCGGGAATATAGAATATAAAACTCCGAATTTAGATCGGCTGGCGGAGAATAGTATCCGGTTTATACACTGCTATTCTCAACCGCTTTGCACTCCTTCCCGGGTAAAAATAATGACTGGAAAATATAATTTCAGAAATTATGAAGATTTTGGATACCTGAACCCAAATCAACAAACTTTTGGAAATTTGTTAAAAGATGCCGGTTACTCTACTTGTATCGCGGGAAAATGGCAGTTGAACGGGTTGAACCGGAATAATCCGTTTAACCAGGATTTAAATCGCCCGCATCATTTTGGTTTCGATGAATATTGCCTGTGGCAGTTAAACCGCACCCGTGACGAAGGCGAACGTTTTGCCAATCCGCTGATTACCCAAAACGGACAGGATTTACCCCGAAATTCCAATGCTTACGGACCGCAGGTTTTTGCTGATTACGTTTGCAATTTTATCGAAAGAAATGCTGATACAACTTTTTTTGTTTACTACCCGATGGTTCTGGTTCATGAGCCATTCGTACCCACACCCGATTCGCCTGAATGGAAAAATCCGGCAGACAGGTATACAAAAGATACAGCCTATTTTGCTGACATGATGAATTATACTGATAAGATTGTTGGACAAATTGAAGCCAAATTGAAAGAAAAGGGAGTGTGGGAGAATACACTGTTTATTTTCACAGCCGATAATGGAACCCATCCAACGGTTATTTCGTCAACTGTATATGGTAATATTCAAGGCGGAAAAGGGTTGTCGGTAAATACCGGAAACCGGGTGCCACTTGTGGTTTCCTGGCCGGAAAAAATGAAAGCAGGCAAGGAACCGGAAGTACTGGTTTCATTTGCTGATGTTTTGCCAACACTGTGCGAAGCCGCGGGAGTAAGTTCTGATAAATACACTTCCGACGGGAAAAGTTTTTTGTCACTGGTAAAAGGAACTCAATCAAAAATTCAGGATGAAATTTTTATACATTATTCGCCAAGATGGGGAAATTTTAAGCACAATCGATGGGTAATGAACGGAACCTACAAGTTATACCACGACGGACGGTTCTACAATACAAGACACGATCCTTTGGAAAAAAACGGACTTGAAAACCTGTCGGATGAAGAATTGAAAGTAAAAAACAAATTTCAGCAAATTTTAAACGATAAAGAAGCTGAAGTTCCGTTTGCATTGAACGATACCATTTTTAAAGTTAACTATTGAAATCTTTTGCAATCATAATTGTTTTTTTAATTGCGTTTCTCCCGAATGGTACAACACAGGAAGATGCGGTAAATTTTCATTGGGGTAATGCTTTTTACTTCAATCTGGATATTGGTGAAAGTATTTCGTTTGAAGGAAAGGAGGTAAAACTCCTTCAGCTTAAAAATCATTACAACCAGCTAAAAATAGGAGGTGATACACTGTGGTTAAAAGTCAGTCGCAGAACACTACCAAAAATTTCAAACGGAATACAGGTTTTTGTTGCCGATAACAGAAATGTAAAGGATTTAACTTCCGATAATAAAAATCACAGTTTGCTAAAAAAAGACGCACTTATTTGTCTTTCCGATTTCAGAAAGCAGTTACTGGATCCCGGTCAATTTGTTTTTCCGGTAAGTTTTAATGATGGTTACCAGTGGAATACTGAGGAAGACAGCCACATGTTTTCATACCTTGGGCTGGCTGAATGGAAAGAAAAAGGTTACTACCGTTCGCACGAAGGAATTGATTTTGATATGCATAATGCCCGCGGCCTTGAAAAACACTGGTTGGTTGCCATTGAAAAAAGTACTGTGATTTGGATTGAAGACAAAGGTTTGGACGAAGCAGGGAAAGAAGCGTGCGTTTTGCTTGAAAGTGATTCGCAGCCGGGGATTTATTACGTTTATAAACACCTGTACAACAAAAATGTGATTGTCCGTAAAGGTCAAAAACTTGTGCGTGGGGAACAGATCGGAACAATTTGGGGCGACGAGGTCTGGGGGCATCTGCATTTTGCAGTTGTTAAATCTGATTCGATACCAACTTATCAAAACCGATATTTCAATTTAATTAATGGATTCCCTCAACTTTATGAATTGTATTTCCCAACGAATTATAACTATTATAAAACATTTTCAAAAGGCAGGATTTATTTCGGAAAACTCCGTTCGCTGAATGGCAATCAGAAAAATGCAAATGCATTTGAAGATTACACAGGAAAAGGCTGGTTGCTGGGTGACTGGAATCCTGCTGATAAGGTAGAATGGGTTTTAAAAGGGAATGAAGGAAACGTAAGATTGAAAAAAGTTTTGTACGAAAACAGTAAAGCAGTAAGCAGGAATCCATTGAATTATTATGATTATGAAATTCAGGTTCAACCGGGAATTTACCGTGTTCGCGCAAGAGTTGGCGATTTATTCTTACCCTCATGGCAGAAAATTGTTTTTGAAGGTTTAACCGCCGGAACTTATTCGTTAACTTCAGGCGAATTGAACTGGACATCAGAGAAAATTGTGAAAGTTGAAGATGGCAAACTTAGCATTCGCATTTATATTGATGAAGAAAACATTAAAGTTGCCGGTTTAAGCGAAATTGTTTTTCAAAAGGCATATTGAAAATTATTCAAATTCAAGTGGCCTTGGCCCGGTTGGTTCAAAACTGTAAAAATCTTTTTTCTGCTGTTCGTCTAAAATAAAACCGACCAGACCCATATCCTGAGGGTGAAACGGATAAAATGCAAGACGAAGCTGAAAGGTTTTAAAAACAAGGTTTTCATTATGTAATCGCAGTCCCAGGCCTATTCCACTGTAATAATTCTGGGTGAAAATAAGCTGTTTGTTTGAACCAATAACACCAATATCGGCAAAACCATAAACAGCCATATTGAATTTGTAAAATTCTCTCCGCAAAAACAGAACATATTCCAAATCAAGACTTAACCTTTGTTTTCCGGTTGCCTCCCTGCTCGAAAATCCACGGATATGTTCATCGCGTCGTAAAGTAAGGTTTTCAATGTTGAAACGGTTGATTCCTATCAGATAGTTCGTCCGTGCAAAAAAGCGGAATCGTTTTCGTCCTGCATTTACCATTTTTGAAATATAATTCATGCTTCCCAAAATCTGACCCTGTTCATAATTCAATCCGCGAAAGTAGCCTCCAATTCCTCCTGCCAGATACATGTATCCGTTTCTTTCATTCAACAAATTGCCATTCGATAAATACACATGCATATAATGTCGATTTCCAAATTCATTGGCATCGAAACCATAAACAATTTCATTTTTAAAACCTTTTGGAATATCTTCAGTAACCCCGTAACTATACACTAACTGGTCCTGAATAAACTTTCGCTGGGTAAATGTAATTCCGGCAAGATAAAAAGTACTGTTTGAAAAATATTGATTGTCCTGCGGAGCAGGAATCGGCCGCTGAAAATATGTGCGGTTTATAAAACCTAACGAAAAAACCATTTGCATATTTTGATAATGCATCGGACTTATTGGAAAACTACGGCCTGCCCAGGCACTAAAATAGGATACATTAAGGGGAATTGCTGTTTTTATTGGATCATCCTCAAATATCCGGTCAGTCCGAAACATACGCAAAGCCGATGCTCCATACCCCCATTTTACCGAAGGTGTAAAGAAAGGTTTATCGAGAATAAATGAAAAGCCTTCCTTTTGATAGGTATTTACATAACCTGCTGAAATATCAATAAATTTACCTCTTATATTACTAATTTTATAAAATGTTTCGAGACCGGTATATGGTTGTTGGTGGAGGTGGCCTACAAAACCAACAGAAACTTCATGTCCCACACCAAAAATATTTTGATTATAAACTTCAACTGCAGCTGAACTACCGCCATTAACTGCGCCTGAAACTCCCAGGGAGAAACGGTCTTTTGTAATGACATGAACAGTGACAAGTCCGGTGTAAATTGAATCCTGTTCCAGAATGAACCGCACATCTTTTATGTATGGCAGCGATCGGATAATACGTTCATTTTCGTATAACAATTCAGGATCTAAAAAATCACCGACATTAAACAGTAACATTTTTTTGATCGTACTTAAATTTGATTTGGTGTGTATTGCATTTGCAGTCCGCTCGAGCCAGCTTTTTGCCTTTCTGGTTGTATCTGTTATGGTTGGTCCAAATACATCAAGGGATTTTATGTCGATATCCGCAATTATTTTGCCTTCCAGTTTGCTGTAATAATCTATTGCAACAGCTTTTTGATCGATTTTTGGTTTCGGTTCTGAAATCAGGAAATCGTAAATTAATTTGGTAACCTTATGCTGATTCGCTTTATACTCGAGACTATCGTAAAACTGGTTGGATTTTTCTTTTGGATTTTCTGTTTTGATTGTATCCTGCTTATTTTGCTGTGCCATGCTTTGACGGCACATAAAAATCAAAATAAAACAAGAAATAATCAGTATTATTCTGAATTTCTTCCCCATATTCACCTTCTGCATTTTTCTGAAAATAATCTTTCTGCCCATTCATTGGGAATTATTTCTGAAAAATAGTCAATTTAGATATTGAAGATTGAATAATAACATGTTAAATTAAGTTAAAGGACAATATAAAATATTGATACTTGTTTTATTGCCGGTAGTATTAATTTTAGAGGAAACAAAGTTTGAATTAAGATTAAACGTTAATTTTATACTTTTGCGGGGTGAGTAAACTGGGCGAAATATACAGGAAAAATATCTATGGTGTAATTGGTACGCTTGTGTTTCATATCCTACTGGTTTCATTGTTTATACTGGCAGAAATGAATATGAAAGGCAATGTAAAGGAACAGGAACTTGTGATTGAATTTCCGGATGTTTTACCTGCAATTGAAGAGGTGAAAGAAGAACCACAGCAGGAAGAAGAAATTCAAACGGATAATCAACAACAGGCAACTCCATCTCAGAATCAACGTTCGAATTATGCCTCAAACCGGTTAGCCACAGAAAAAAATGATTTCTTCGATAAAGAGTATATGAAGGAAGTGGAGGCAGCTCAAAAACTGGTTTCTGATGTAAACAAGCAACTTTCGAAAGAAAAAGTGGATTTGGACGATATTAAAATGCCGGTTGAAACAACCGAAGGAATGGATCCTGATTCAATTAAAAGCAAAATTTATACAGGTGAAAGCAATATTGTTTATTACCTCGAAAACCGTTATCATTTAAGTTTACCAATTCCTGTTTACCTGTCGCAGAGAGGTGGAAAAATTGTTGTAGATATTGTTGTAAACCGCAATGGAAAAGTAATTTCAGCGGAACCCCGATCGAATTCTTCAATTAAAGATGAGCAAATGTATCTGTATGCAAAAGCAGCAGCTTCGAGAACTGTTTTTAATACTGATACTTCGGCGCCGGAGCAGCAAAAAGGAACCATACATTACACATTTATTGCCCAATAATTTGTTGTTAATTAAATATCATCTTTAACATGATTTAACACAATTTTGTTGTGTCAATTGAAAACTGACTCTATCTTTGTGGTACGTTTATTTTCATAAGTTTAGGTTTAGTTAGGTTAGTTAGTTTAATGAGAAAAGGATGGGTTGCTGAACCCGTCCTTCTTCTTTTTTATACCCCCTCGAAAGCACATCATTTTATAATCACTTTAAAAATCAATTGGGAAAAGATAAAACGGATAAAATACGGGATAATTTACTGTTTTTGGTTGTATGCAGGGAATACCCCTAATAAGCACATTCATAATTAAATTGAAGAGAAAGAACATTGAGCCGGCATGTAGTTATGACTTGCCAAAAGAAAGGTTCTGAAGCGTTTTTTCCGCTAACCGGACTAAACCAGCACTACACTATCAATATATCATCACTATACCTCCGATATTAAATCGCGAACCAACCCCGTCCAGGGTATATGGAAGGTATGGTGAAAACCTGTATAAAACTGCTTTGGAAGAAAGTACAAATCCTACTGTTAAACCAGCATTACCTCTTATCATTTAATGCCACTTCTGCACTGTTATTTATACAAATAAACAGGTAATTTCTTTGACAAGTCCATTAAGAGCTGCTTTAAGAGGAGTTTGTGATATTCTGTTTTTTTGTGCGGAGAAATGAAGATTGAGGTATAAAATATTTTTACTCCACCGGAAAATTAAAGTGATCTATTAATTCTCAGGATTTTTTTTGTAATTCATCTTATAGAATTTCAATTTGAATTTGAACCAGCAGAATTGCAACAGGCATAAAAACACAAATGGGAACCATTCTTTTACAATTGGTTCCCATTCACTTGAGGTAACCGGAGTTGCCTCCAGTGCCAGGTTATGGTTATTGCAGCCGGCATATTTTCAATTCCGAAGAATTGAGAAGTAGCCCTTTACCATCCTGTTTAGCTTTCTACGGCTAAATATTTTGGTATTCCGTTCGGCATTCTGGCTGACCTTCACGGATAAAGTGTCTTTAGTTTTTGATTACCGCTTCCTTTCGGAATTGCGATTCAAAAATCAGCATTCAAAGTTTTACCTGTAAAAGCTGAGCAGTATGGCGGCCGGGATCGAAATCCCTGTACCTTCTGCCTGTTGACTCAATCGGTAAAGAACGTTTTGCATTCTTTGGTGATTGATTGAACCCGATTTCCAGATTATCCGGTTCAAACTCCGGTTCCTTTAATGTGCCATCCCGAAGGGTGGGTTGAAAGGTTTTGGTTTCAGCTAAGAAACTTTTGCCGTTTCCACATTTCAGGAACTGCTTTTTATCGTTCACCTGATGAATCAAATGTAACACTTAAAAGTATAAATACCTAAAATTTCTGCAGGTTATAATTAACTATCAATTAACCTGAGTTATTAACAATTGTTGAAAAGATGAGTCATTCTATGAAAGCCTGTTTTTAAAATCTTCATATGAGAATTCACGGATAATTCTTAATTCATTCTTTTCGGTATGAATTGCAATTGCAGGATGATTTACTCCGTTGAACATGGTGGTTTTTACCATCGTATAATGAATCATATCCTGAAATATAATTGTATCACCGATGTTGAGTTCGTGGCCAAAATCGTATACTTCCATAAAATCGCCTGCCAAACAACTCACTCCGCCAAGCCGGTACAAGTGAAGGCTGTTTTCGTTTGGTTCAGAAGCGCCTGTTATTTTGGGACGATAAGGCATTTCAAGTGTGTCGGGCATATGAGCGGTAAAAGACACATTTAATATCGCCGTCTTTATGCCACAATGTTCTACAATATCTTCAACCTTCGATACCAAAATACCGGTTTCCCAAGCAATGGCGCTTCCTGGTTCAAGTATCACTTTCACGTTGTATTTCTCCCTGAACGATTTTAACAGCTGAATCAAATGTTGATGATCGTATCCTTTTCGTGTGATTAAATGACCTCCTCCCATGTTTACCCATTTTACCTGGTAAAGGTATTTCTCATATTTCGTTTCCACGTTTTTTAAAACTTTTTCCAAACTGTAGGAATCCGATTCGCATAACACATGAAAATGAATCCCTTCGATTCCTTCAGGTAGTTTTTCCGGAAATTCATTACTGCCAATTCCCAGTCGCGAGCCCGCAGCACTGGGGTTATACAAATCAACTTCCACATCTGAATATTCAGGATTTATTCTGATTCCGCAGGAAATTGGATGATCTGCTTTTTTTGTTTCTGCGTAAAATTTATGAAACTGGTTAATGGAATTAAAAACAATATGGCTGCTGTAATGCATCAATTCATCAAATTCATTTTCAAAATATACCGGTGAATATACATGTGCCTTTGTTTTCATTTCTTCGAAACAGAGACGCGCTTCATTTAACGAACTGGCCGTAGCTCCTCTTAGATATTCACGTACTAGCGGAAAAACGCTCCACATGGCAAAACCTTTAAATGCAAGAATGATTTCAATACCAGCTTCTTTTTGGATACTGTTAAGAAGTTCAAGATTTTTACGAAGCAGTTTTTCTTCTAAAATGAATACAGGTGAATGTACTTTTGAATAATCCAAATCAAATGGTTTTTATGAATTTCTGAAAATAACGATACGAAATAAAAACTTAAACTTCCAGGTCAACATCAAAAACTTCGTTCCACGGTAAACCGTGTTTTCCGATTTCTTCCATAAAAGGATCCGGATTGAATTCTTCAACATTAAAAACTCCAGTGCCGCTCCATTTGCCGGTGAGTACCATTTTTGCACCGAGCATGGCGGGTACTCCGGTAGTATATGATACGCCCTGTGTTCCGGTTTCCTCGTATGCCACCTGGTGACTTGCATTATTCCAAATATAGTAGGTTCTTTCTGTTCCGTCTTTTATTCCTTTTATGCGGCAACCAATTGATGTTTCGCCTGTATAATTCTTTCCCAAATCGCCGGGATCGGGAAGCACCGCTTTCAGAAATTCGAGTGGAATTACTTCAATCCCTTTGTATTTAACCGGATCAATACGCGACATGCCAATATTTTGAATAACCCGTAAATGAGTAAGGTATTCATCGCCAAAAGTCATCCAGAAGCGGGCACGTTTCAATGTAGGAAAATTTTTTACCAGCGACTCAAGCTCTTCATGAAAAATGACATATGAATTTTTTGGCCCGATATTCGGATAATTAAGTGCTTTTTTAATTTCGTGTGGTTCTGTTTCCACCCATTTCCCATTTTCCCAGTATTTCCCTTTTTGAGTAATTTCGCGGATATTAATTTCAGGATTAAAATTAGTGGCAAAGGCTTTTCCATGATCCCCGGCATTGCAATCGACAATGTCCAGGTAATGAATTTCATCAAAATGATGTTTTGCTGCATAAGCTGTATAAATACTTGTTACTCCGGGGTCGAAACCACAGCCAAGTACCGCCATTATTCCTTTTTCTTTAAATCTGTCCTGATATGCCCACTGCCAGCTGTATTCGAATTTTGCTTCATCTTTTGGTTCATAATTGGCTGTATCCAAATAATGAACTCCGGTTTCCAGACAGGCATCCATAATGGGTAAATCCTGGTACGGAAGTGCAACATTAATTACAAGTTCAGGATTAAAACCATTTATCAGTTTGACCACTTCAGAAACATTATCGGCATTTACCTGGGCAGTTTTTATCCGGCCTTTGCCAACTTCCTTTGCAATGATTTCACATTTTTCGATTGTCCGGCTAGCCAGTAAAATTTCGGAAAAAACATCGGGATTATCTGCACATTTACTTGCAACTACCCTGCCAACTCCGCCGGCACCTATTATTAGAACTTTACTCATTTTTTTTATTTTATTTTTCAATAAACATTTAAAACTATTCTCTTTTATAATATATGATGGTAAATTCGTAATTCAAATTATTTGTTCACATTGTTAAGCAAAATAAGCATTTTTTAATGAAACGAGCATGTTCAGGCAAACATAAAAGTATGGGAATAAATTGCTTCGGACAATTTGCACCGATTTCATGGTCCGGATGTGCAATTGTTTCGATATTTTGTTGGTGTTCAATCTGTTAACTTTAATTTTTTTAAATGAATAATAAGTTTGAAAAGAATGATTTTAATCCAAGTGGGGTAGGTTTGAAAAACGGGAATTTTATCGGATTACCCTATTCGGAAGAATCCGCCAAAATTATCCTGATTCCAGTTCCATGGGATGTTACTGTATCGTTTGAAGAAGGAACAGCTAATGCACCGCAAGCCATCCTTGACGCTTCCGTTCAACTTGATTTGTATGATCCGGAAATAGAAGATGCATGGAAACTGGGTATTTTTATGCAGCAGCCTGATAACATCTTACTGAACAGAAGAAACAATTTTCGATTAAAATCAATTGAATACATAGATTTTTTGGAAAAAGGGGGAACTGTATCTGAGAATCCGGATATGGAAAAAGTTCTGGACGAAATTAACCGGGAATGTGAATCGGCTAACAAATGGGTTTTCGATAAAACAGGAAAACTTTTGGACAATGGGAAATTAGTTGGAATTATTGGAGGCGAACATAGTGTACCGTTAGGATATTTAAAGGCACTAAGTGAAATCTACAGCAACTTTGGAATCCTTCAGATTGATGCCCACATGGATTTACGAGACAGTTATGAAGGATTTTCCTATTCGCACGCATCCATTTTCAATAATGCTCTGAAAATTGATGCAGTTTCAAAATTGGTGCAGGTTGGTATCCGCGACTATTGTGAGGAAGAAGTGGAAAAAGTGAAGACTGAAAATGAACGTATTGATGTGTTTTTTGATCACCAGTTAAAGGAGAACCGGTTTAACGGAATTACCTGGAATGAACAATGCGATTTAATAATTAGCAGGTTGCCCGAAAACGTGTACATAAGTTTTGATATTGACGGGCTGGATCCAAAACTTTGTCCACATACAGGAACACCGGTTCCTGGTGGATTGGATTTTTTTGAAGTAAATTATTTGTTAAAAAAACTTGTGGAAAGCGGCAGGAAAATTATTGGATTTGATTTATGCGAAGTGGGTAACAATGTATGGGATGCAAATGTAGGCGCACGTATTTTATACAAACTTTGCAACTGGACGGGTCGATCTCAAAATTTGATTTAATATTAACAATATGAATATCAGCGAAATTATTAAAAAACGGCGGGCAACGCCACCTCGCTTTTTAGCCAAAGGAGAGGTTGATAAAAATATAATAATGCAACTGCTTGAAAATGCAAATTGGGCGCCAAATCATAAAAAAACAGAACCATGGCGGTTTAGGATTTATACTGGTGCTGCAAAACAAAAATTAGCGGCTCAAATTTACTTACTGCTGGAGACAAAAATTAAAGCGGGAGCAGAATTAAATCCTCAAAAAGCTGAGAAATTAAAAGTAAACATTGAAAACGTGCCGGTTGTAATTTTAATAGCTATGGAACGGGATAAAGCTGAACGGATACCGGAGTGGGAAGAAATTGCTGCAGTTTCAATGGCTGTTCAAAACATGTGGTTAACGGCCACAGAACTGGGCTTTGGCGCATTCTGGAATACTCCTTCGTTTATGAATTTACTGCATGATGTTCTTGAAATAAAATCCGGTCAAAAGGCACTTGGTTTCTTTTTTGTAGGTAAAATAGCTTTGGATTATCCTTCTCCCGGCCGCGGCTCGATTGATGCAAAAGTGGAGTGGGTGGAGTAGGAGTTCAAAGTTTAAAGTTTAAAGTTCAAGGTTTGACACACTTGGATTAAAGTTTCAAAGCTGATGAATGATTTGGGCAGTTTCAAAAATTAAAATTGAATTTACAATGAAACGAATTGGATTGATAATTATTTTTACTGTTTATTTTATAGGTTTTTCATTAGCACAAAAGCTGGATTCCGGCGATTATCATAAGCACAGGAGAAGTTTGAAAAATTCGTATTTGAAATTTCAAAACGATAAAAAGGGGCGGGTTGCATTTTTAGGCGGCTCCATTACTTATAATCACGGCTGGCGCGATTCAGTAAGTAATTACCTGCAGCAAAAATTTCCCGAAACTGAGTTTGATTTTATCAATGCCGGGATTTCTTCAATGGGTTCAACTCCTGCTGCTTTCCGCTTTAACCGGGATGTGCTGAAAAACGGCCCGGTTGATTTACTTTTTGAAGAGGCTGCTGTTAACGATGTTGTTAATAAACGTGAACCTGAAGAAATTACACGCGGTTTGGAAGGGATTGTACGTCATGCTTTTAATGCAAATCCTGAAATGGATATTATTATCATGGAATTTGTTGATCCGGATAAAATGGAAGATTACCGCGCGGGAAAAATACCTGAAGTTGTTCGGTTACATGAGGCTGTTGCTGAACATTATGATATTCCTTCGATTAACCTAGCCAGAGAGATTACAGAACGGATTGATGCAGGTGAATTTGATTGGGAAAATGATTTTAAAAACCTGCATCCGTCACCTTTCGGACAGCAAATTTATTTTCATTCGATAAAATCCTTTCTTGAAAACGAGTGGAGTGATGATTTCAGGGGGAAAGAAATAACAAATGTTGAAATTCCGCAGCCTCTCGATCCGTATTCTTATTCAAACGGAATGCTTGTGGAACCAAATCCTCCAAAACCAATAAACGGTTGGGAGATGGTTGAAAACTGGCAACCTGCAGATAACAAGGGCACCCGCACAAATTATGTGAATGTTCCCATGTTGGTGGGCAGTTATCCCGGTGAAATCATCAAGTTTAAATTCAAAGGAAATGCAGTAGGAATTGCAGTTGCTGCCGGTCCGGATGCCGGAATTATTGAATACAGCATTGATAATTCTCCCTGGAAAAAGCAGGATCTTTTTACCGACTGGAGTCAGAAACTCCATCTGCCGTGGTATTACACACTCAGTTCCGGTTTAAAAAACAGAAAACACATGTTGCAAATTCGTCTAACTGATGAACAGAATCCGCAAAGTACCGGTAAAATTTGCCGTTTACGTTATTTTTATTTTAACCGGAAAGAATAATTTTTAATGTTGTTCTTCCATTTGTAAAAACCAGTCTATAGCTGCAAGTCCTGCAGGTATAATCCCGTCGGAATGATCCTGTCCCGGAAGTGGCAGAGGTTTTACAATTTCTTCGTTCACCCCTTTCTGTAAAAAATCCTGGTACATTGCTGATGAAATTTCAAATGGAACGAAATCATCTTTAGTTCCATGAATTATTAGCGTTGGAATGGAAGTATTCCAAGCATGCACACTGTTTTCTTCCAGAGCTGACATTATCGATTCGTATTTACTATCGGTGGAATGATTTGCAAGATAATCTGCCGTAAACAAATCTGCAACTGTTGTAGTCAATTCAGAATTAATTTCTTCACCTGTTTTAGTTCCGTCAAACAGAGTAGGAATTTTAGTTGCATATGGTTCCTGAAAAACCTCTCCAATTGGTGTGGTTATCAGGTTCATTTTGGTGTATCCATTGTACATGTATCCAAGGAAATAAGGCATAGGATAAGTTGTTTGGCTGGTTATATATTCATTCATCTGAACCAAATCGTATGGTCCCGCACCACTCGCTGCCGCCTGCAGGTTAAATTCGTTCGAATGTTCCTGCTCTATGGCTTTTTCAACCTGCATTGTAGCCCAGCCGCCTTGTGAATAACCGGTAATGTACAACCTGTCGTTCATTGCAACATCAAGATAATTTTCATTGAGTTCTTTTATTGCCCGTAACAAATCCAGCACGGTTTGCACAGTCGATTCCTTATGAAGATACGGATGAAACATATTTTCAGAAACTCCAAATCCAAGATAATCAGGTATTGCAACAATAAAACCTGTTGAAGTTACAAATTCGAGAAGCATATATAAATCACGGTCAGGGTTTACCGAAGGAGCATCGCTGTGGAGTGTATTTGTTCCGTTTTGATAACTCATCACAGGAAACGGACCTTCTCCAACAGGTACACAAACCAAACCCGAAGCCTGGGTTTTTTCCCCGTTGAATGTAGTATTGTAGGTAACATTATAAACAAGTACTCCATATTTTATTTTTTCCTTAATTGTTACAATTTCAGGATAGTCGTCGGTAAACTGATCGAAAAGCGAATTAATAAAAGCCGGCAGATACGATTTTTCAAGTTCGTAACTTACCAGGTATTCATCCTGGGGTTGAGTGTCATCATCTTTTTCAAAAAGATTACATGACGAAAAAAATGTAATTAAAAAAATAAATGTCAGCGCTTTGGATAGTGTTGTTATTTTCATGACTAAAGTATTAATTGTTTTTTTTAAATTGTTTAAAAACGGATAAAGAAAGAACGAATTTCTGATTTTATTGCACCTGCCAGTAT
Source organism: uncultured Prolixibacteraceae bacterium (assembly GCA_963816685.1). Lineage (GTDB taxonomy): Bacteria > Bacteroidota > Bacteroidia > Bacteroidales > Prolixibacteraceae > CAVYUC01. Next base: position 235,081 of record CAWFMB010000003.1, read on the forward strand.
TTAGTAACGTTTAAGAAACAAAAGTGGTATTTGAAGCTTGTTCTTACTCTTCTTCCTGCTTAATTCCCAACGTTTTTTTTGCACCCGAATAAATTGCTTTCCACCAATAGTTTATGATTGAACGCTGAGGGTCTCTTTCATAATAAATTGTTTCCGGCAAAAATGTGTCTCCCTTTGGATTTTTGGAGTTCAGAATAATTTTGTTTGCCCAAAATGTTGCCAATCTCGATTTTCTGACTTCATCCTTTTCAAAATCCAAAACAGAGATTCTAAAATCGTCGTACCCAAAAAACAATTCACCAGTTGCTTTTGTTTTGTCTAATTTCATATCAAAATCGAAACGTGTCAGGTATCCGCTTTCAATAGAAACCGGTGCAGATTTTCCGATTATCTGGTTCAATAGCGGAAGTTGCAAATTTCCAAGAGAGCCGGAAACAGAGTGTGAATAATTTCTATCTGTTAAATCGAAATTAATTGATGCTTTTAATTCGGCCTGATTCATTAATAAAGCCGAAGCGTCAACTTTAAAATTTTTATACCGGTTCGTTATTTCATTGATATTTGAAATTTTACCGGCAGAAAACTTCAATTTGTTAAACTCAATAAATCCCGGTTCATCTGAAAGGTCCATTAATTCGCTGTATTTGAGATATGAAGGTTCCAGCCGAATAGAATCAAAAATAAAAGGTTGCTTGATTTTTTTAATCATATCCTGTGGCCAGGAAGGCCGTTGACTATGGTCAAACGGATATCTTTTGTTTCTGAAAATTTCGAGGTTGGCAGGGCCAATTTCCAACGTTGTTGCATCCAGTATATTTTCTTTTAACCAGTGTTTTTCATTAATCCCTTTTAACTCGATAAAATCAATCCCTGCTTTCAGATAATCTGTCTGATATCCTTTTTCACGAAGCAGTTCCTGCTGGCTTAACAATGGGTTTATTTCTATATTTTTAAACAACACGTTATGTTTTGCTGAATTGTAAACAAGCGAATCGACAGTGAATTCGTAATGTTCATTTTTGTCTGTTTTGCGCAGGTTGGTTGTTGAGATTTCAAATTCCTTTGAATTTAATATATTGGAGGCAGTTTGATTTTCACTGATTACAATATCTTTAAAATTGAAGTTTATTTTTTTATTTATCAATTCCTTTTCAAACCAGTTAAAATTAATTTCAGCATCATTCAGATCGAGATTGTTTATCTGTATTTTATCAACAAAAGGTTCCGCATAAGGATATAAATCAAGGTTCTGCAGAAAATCGAATTTATCGCCTCGAATAGAATCTTTTATTTCAATTTTAATTTTTGGTTGATGAATCTGAATTTTGTCAAATGAAAAATTGTTTTCATTAAGTGCTTTATTAATATCGAAATCGGTAAAATCCAAACGGGGGGCAATAATTGTAAACCTGTTTTCCTTTACTCCAGGCATAAATGGATCGACTTTTAACAAGCGAATTGAAACAGTTTTTCGGGTGCGGTTAAAATCAATCCGGTCAATCGAAATATTGTGACTATTACCAATAGGAGTATTAAAATCTGAAATTGCCAGTACCATATTTTTCGAAGTAATTTCGGCATGATTTTGCTTATTATTTTCAAGCGTTAAGTCCGGCATCGAAAGATTGATTTTGAAACTACCTTGTGCACTTTGTTTTACTCCCTCCATTTCGTAGGTGGTAACCTCTCCATTATTTATCCGGAGTTCATCGAGTTGTAAGGATTGGATGAACGAAGGAAGCGGAAAATTATACTTCTTTAGATCGAGTAATTTTGAAGCGTCATGCTTGCTATAAATCTGGAATTTTGGATTGTTAATATCCAGTTTTTCAAGATTCAGTTCTTTTGAATAATATGCCTTCGGAAAATTAAAATTACTGAATTTTAATTCGGGAATTGAAACCTGGTAAGTTGTGGGTAGTTTGCTGTAATTGTCTGAGGAAATTACCGGGTAAAGCAGGGCATCTTTAATATAAATGCCTGACTCTTTTGTTGAAAGGTTTATTTCACCGGCACGTAAAATATGGACACTGTCTGACAGCATAAAAAACTGGTCCTTAACCGATATATCAAAATTGTCAGAAAAGAGTAACCTTTTTTTATCCAACTCTTTTTCATTCAGCTTAAAGCCTTCGAGTGTTGCCGAAAACTCATTGTCAAAAGATATTGTCTTTCCCTTTTTAGTATGGTTTACCCAGCTGATTTCGCCATCCGGAATTGTGATTTCTTTTATATCGAAATCACTCAGGTAATTAAAAACCAACTGGTAAAATTCTGTAAATTCCTTTTTTTTCCTCGATGCCCGCAATGCACTAAAATTTTCGAAATAAATCTCAGGTTTCGAAATTAGAAAATTTGAAATACTCAATTTATTGTAAAAGAAAGCATTGCGAAGGTTAATGCCGGTTAATTCAATGCGTGGAACAAAAATATTATACAATTCTGATCGGTTATATTCCTGCATTAATTCGTCAGTAACATCTTTAACCACTGGCTGTAATAAAAGATTTTCAATTTGCACTTTTTGATTGATGCTTGAAATGTATATACTGTCAACATCAAGTTTGTGTAAGTTGTCCACCAGTTTCATTTCGTAGTTTGAAAAGCGTAAATCGAAATTTGTGGCATAGAAAAATTTATCGGTTCGTTCGATGCTTGCCGAATCAAGTGAAAAATCATTAAGACTAAAATCGAATTTTGTCTCAAAATACCCCTGTCTTTTATTTTTATACAGATTCTCGATATTTAAAACGCCATTATCAATAAAAACAAGTTTCGAATAAACACCTTCCAAATAGGCAGAAACCAAATCGAATAATAAACCTGCCTCGCGTTGTTTATTGTTTTTTTTGTGTTCTGTGTGATAACTTATATGTACATTCGGATTTGTAATTTCAATTTTTGAAGTTGGTAAAATACGTGTGTGATAGAGTTTTTTAAGATTCACATCCTTAATTTCAAGTGCATCACAATCAATTTTAACTACCGCTCGCGAATTAATTTCGATAGGATTTACAGGCACTACATTTATATTTCTCGCACTCAGCGAATCGGAAAAGGTGGAAACAAATAGTGACCCCGCTCTGAAATCATGTTCATTATCTTCCAATCGCAAATGATAATCCCTGATGAGCATTTCCAAATCATCTGCATATAATATTTTTTGTTGATTTCGAGCAGATGCCGAATCTAGAACAAAACCTTTCAGTGTTACTTCAATTGAATTAAACTGTTGCTGAAACCGGGTTAAATTGGGTTGGCGAAAAATTTCAAGTTTTGCGTCAACGAGGTAAAAACTATCAATTTCAATTTTTGTAAATTGATTCTGAATCAGTTTGTATAAATCAAAATTGGTAATATCTTCTATTTGAAGTTTTTGGGGGTTTTCTTTCTGGTAAAATTTAATCCGTGGCTGATCGAATTCCAGGTATTGTATTTTTATTGAATCGTTGAAAGCAAATCGCGCAACACTTTTACTTTTCATGTAAAACTGGGGTACATGAACATCGTAAATGTTGCGGTTGTTAATTTTTTGTTTAGCAGTAAGATGAAATCCGGTAGCGCGTATAACTGCCTTTTTTAGTGAATATTCAAGCTTTTCAATATTTACTGTATGCAGACTATCACCTAAATCGTTGTGAAAATTATTCAATCGCACCAGAATGTCTTCGGTAGTAAAAAGTATATCATTTCCAAAAACCATCGAAGAATCAGTTCTGAAGTTTATTATTTCTATTGAAATATTATCGGCTTTCGAAATTTGCATTGAATCGCGTAAAGCATGATACAAACCATATTTGGCATCGGTCAAATCAATCCTTTCAACAGAAATTTCTTTAATATAAGCTTGAAAAAGCGGACGCAGCTCATGAAATACATTCCCAATGGTTTGCACCGAATCACTTTGAAGAATTTCATCACCCGATAACCGAAGATCCGGACTGTTGATTTTTATTTGTTTACATTTGAATTTCTCGTTTAAGAACAATGAAAACAAATTGATGTTTTTTACCTGGATTTCAGGAGATCGAAAAGAATAAATTCCCTTTCCAGGTGCAGATTGTACTATTTCTTCTAAAATATTTTCGTCAGGATATAAAATGAAATCTTTAAAACCAATAGAAAACGGGATGATGTGCAGGTGAACATCACTAAAAGTTGCATGATACAAACCATCCGACTTTTCTGTAACAAATTCTGTTAGATTTTTTTTTATGTATTGCGGAGCTTTCAGCCATAAAAAAGCAACTACAGCAATTACAAGAACTGCTGTTACTGCAAAAAACCATATTGAAAATTTAGTTATTCTTTTTCCCGTCCCTGACATTTATTGCCCTTCAAAAATATTTTATAAAGATACCAGAAAAACCAAAGGGTTGCTTTAAACGCAAAAATTACCTTTTTTATTATTTAAATGAATAGAGTTGAATGGAAAATGGAATAAAAAGAAGTTAAATGTTCTAAAAATTAATGAAATTGCTATTTTTATTGCGTTCAACTAACCATTATTAAAACCAAAATGATGAAAGGAGCATTAATCATTACCGGAATTTTTTTTCTGATGAGCGGATTAAAAGCACAACCAGTGAATATTATGTTGGTTACTGGTGGCCATGCGTTCGATACTGTACAGTTTTTTCAACTTTTCGATAATCTTCCAGATGTTGATTATGAGCATTTTGCTCAACCGGAAGCCAATATAAAAATTGCCTCCGGAAAGGCCGTTGACTTTGATGTACTCGTGTTTTACGATATGTGGAATGACATTTCGGAACTGGAAAAAAAAGCATATATAAATCTGACAAAAGCAGGAAAGCCATTTTTGTTTTTGCATCATTCGCTGGTTTCATATCAAAACTGGGATTTATTTGAACAGATCCTTGGAGGGAAATATATTGAAAAAAGCCCTGCAGTTCCGGAAAATGAACAATCAACCTATGAGCATGATGTCTGGGTTTATATGGAACCTGTAAAATACCATCCGGTAACGAAAGGATTTCACATGCTGAAATTATTTGATGAAGTTTATGGAAATGTAAGAGTTTCGGAAAAAGTAACTCCGCTTTTTCAAACACACCATCCCAAGAGCAGCCATATAATCGGATGGGAGAATAGTTTTAATTCTTCAAAAATTGTTTATCTTCAGCCAGGCCATGATCGCCGATCGTTCGATTCGGAAGATTACAGAAAACTTATTTTGCAGACTATTAATTATTTAGCAGAATACAGTAAATAGAATGAGAAAAAGTTATCAATTCTTATAAATTAAACCTGTAAAATTTAAAACAAATTATGGAACATGTAAATCAAAAGAGACTTTTTGTAGCCAGTTGTTTAGCGTTGTTGGTTACTGCAATTACATTTGCAATCAGAGCAAGAATTGCGTCAGTTTTTACCGATGACTACGGATTGTCAGCGGAACAGGTAGGGCGTGCACTGGCACCTGCTTTCTGGGGGTTTGCAGTGGCAATGTTCGCTGGTGGTTATTTCATTGATATCGTTAAAACGAAAACTGTGGTGTGGATGGCATTCAGCATGCACCTGATTGGAATTATTTTACTGTTGCTTGCAAAAGATTATACCTCGTTGTTTATTGCCAATGTTTTTATTGGTTTAGGTAACGGAAGTGTTGAAGCAGCCTGTAATCCATTGGTTACAACTCTTTTTCCCAATAAAAAATCGAAAATGCTAAACAGGTTTCATGTTTGGTTCCCTGGTGGAATTGTAATTGGAAGTTTGCTTGCAGCCATGGTTATGGATCAATTGAATTTACCATGGCAGGTGCTGGTTAGCTTATTGTTTATTCCGCTGGCCATATATGGATTTTTATTCTTTGGTCAGAAAATTCCTGAAACTGAAAGAGTCGCATCAGGTGTAAGTTATAAGGAAATGATGCGAAATGTTGGCGCACCGGTGACAATCACACTCGCTGTAATATTTATGATACTGGTTGCAAATGTTTCAGCAATTTCTCATGCAATTACTTCAAACTATTTCATACCAATAATTATTGTCACTGTAATTGCTGTTTTAATAATTATTGAAGGTAAGGCAATTAACAAAATAACGCTGTTGTTTCCTTTTATTTTTGCATGCATGCTGCTTACAGCATCAACGGAATTAGGCACTACTCAATTAATTGAGTTATTATTATCGGACAAAGGTATTCATCCAATGATAATATTGGCGGTAGTGACAGGCTTAATGGCTGTTGGCCGATATTTTGCCGGAGGTTTAATTCATCGTTTAAATACACCCGGTGTGCTTCTTGGCTCAGCTATTTTCTCAGTTGCCGGATTGTTACTGTTAAGCATTACAAACGGTGCAGTTTTAACTGTAATTTCAGCAGCAGTATTTGCAATTGGAGTTTGTTATTTCTGGCCCACTATGATTGGCGCTGCAGCAGAATATACTCCAAAAACCGGTGCATTGGGAATGTCAATTCTGGGAGGAGCTGGTTTTGTAGCAACATCAATGGTGTTACCCATTATGGGTGAATCTATAGGCACCGCTGGCCCTCAAATGACACTTCGCAATATGGCCATTTTACCGGTGATTCTAATCTTTGCGTTTATCATCTTTTCTGTTTTGGTAAAAAATAAAAACAAAAGCAGGCAGATTCCTCAAGAAGGTGCTGTGGTTCGTTAGAATGAATTATAAAAAGGCTGTTGCTAAGTTCGTAAAACGATCTGGCAACTGCCTTTTTTTAATTATATCTTGATGTAAGTTAAAATCAAGTCAAAATGTTATACGTTTTATTAATTGGTTTAGCTGCCGGTGCAATTGCAGGTATTCTTATTCGCGGGAAAGGTTATGGATGCCTTGTGAATATAGTTGTCGGAATTATTGGTGCGTATATTGGTAACTGGCTGTTAACTGAAATGGGAATTTATATCCGTCACGGCATTTTGGGAACACTAATCACTTCGGTAATTGGCGCAGTAGTATTTTTGTTTGTTTTAAATCTTCTGAAAAAAATACTGGACAGTTAATCATCTTTATTCATAATCATTAAAAACAGACAGGTTTACAGGAATTTCATTATTCTGATTCTGTTTATTTTCTTATTTTGTACGCCATTCAAAAAAGATGATATGTCACGATTAAACCTAATGACCTTTTCAATTTCCCTCCTGTTTATTGTTCCTTTTTTCTCATTTGCACAGGATTTGAAAATCAACGAATTAATGTCTTCAAACAGTGGAACTGTTCACGATGAAGATCAGGATACACCAGATTGGATTGAAATCTTCAACTATGGGCAACAAACTATTCAACTTGATAATTATTTTTTGAGTGATGATAAAAGTAAACCACTAAAATGGCAACTACCTTCGGGAAATTTACAACCTGACGCTCCTCTTTTGATTTTTGCTTCTGACAAAGATCGCCGATCCATGCCTTTATTCTATTATTCGTTAATTGAAATAGGGGATACATGTAGTTATATCATCCCTAAAAGTGAAATTCCGGCATCCTGGAGAACTGCAGAATTCGATGCAAATAGCTGGGGCAGGGGACCAACAGGGATTGGTTATGGCGATGATGATGATAACACTGTTATTGCCAAAAATACGCTGTCTGTATTTTTACGTATCGAATTTTCGGTGAAAGATAAAGAGGCAATTAATAATTTATGGCTGCACATGGATTATGACGACGGGTTTATTGCTTATTTAAATGGAACCGAAATAGCACGTGCCGGTTTGGGCGTTGCGGGTTCGGCAGTTGCATTTAATCAATCTGCCAGTTCTCATGAAGCTAAAATATACAGTGGGAATAAACCGGAAGGATTTAATGTTTCAGAATATATCCATTTGCTTTCTGAAAATGAAAATGTGCTGGCTGTGCAGGTGCATAATACTAGTGAGTCTTCTTCCGATTTATCTGCAACTCCATTCTTAACAGTAGGTTATACATCTGTTGAAACAGGATTGAAATCTCCCTCAGAATATGTCAATTTAAGCTCACCATTATCTCATACTAATTTCAAACTTTCTTCTTCGGGTGAAACAGTTTTTCTCTCTCATAAAACAAATGGTTTAGTTGATTCTGTTTCGTTTGGTGAGATTCCGGCAGGTTATTCATATGGACGTGATGCAGAACAGATACAAAAATGGGTTTTCTTTGAAGAACCTACTCCGGGTGAACAAAATCATTCAGGATCAATTTCTGAAGTTATTCAAGATGAAGTGGAATTTTCAATTCCTGAAATGTTTCTTTCTTCTCCACAGGAACTTGTTTTATCATCTGCTGAAGGTGATGGACAAATTCATTACACTTTAAATAGTTCAATACCAACAATTGACAGTCCGGTGTATAAAAGTCCAATCTCAATTGATAAAAATACTGTGGTTAAAGCTGCTGTTTTTAAAGAAGGAGCAGTTCCCGGAAAAACAGTTACACATACCTATTTGTTTGATGATCAATCAACGCTGCCGGTTGTTTCAGTAGCCGCCGATTCATCTGATTTGTGGGACAATGAAACAGGTATTTACGTTTTGGGCGACAATTATGAAGATGAAGTTCCATATATGGGCGCCAATTTTTGGCAGGATTGGGAAAAGCAGGCAAGCATCGAAATGATTGAACCTTCCGGGCAAAGGGCATTTTCGCTGAACTGCGGGATAAAAATTTTTGGAGGATGGAGTCGGGCGAATGATCAGAAATCCCTTGCAGTATTTTTTCGAAAAGAATATGGTGATGCACAGCTTAAAAATTACAAACTTTTCCCCTCAAAACCAATTGAGGATTTTAAATCTGTAGTTCTGCGTAACAGCGGCAATGATTACAGCTTTTCTAAAATGAGAGATGCAATGATGACAACCCTTGTCAGTAACATGAACATTGACTTTCAGGCTAACCGTCCATCAGCTTTGTATCTTAATGGCCAATACTGGGGACTTATTAATATCCGCGAAAAGGTGAATGAAGATTTTCTTGAAAGTAACCATGGAGTTAGTGCCGACAGCATTGATTTATTGGAATGGAATGGTTCTGCAATTGAAGGAAGCAGTGATAAATACTGGCAATTGATAAATTATTTGAATTCGAACAGCTTAAAAACAGATGCAAGTTATAATGTTGTTGAAAAGCAAATCGATATTGAAAATTATATTGATTACCAGCTGTCGCAAATTTATTTCGATAACCGCGACTGGCCAGGCAACAATATAAAATATTGGCGGCCACAAACCGAAGATGGCAAATGGCGTTGGATTATGTTTGATACCGATTTTGGTTTCGGCATTTATAACGATAAGGCATATCTAGACAATACATTGCAATTTGCACTGGCTTCCAATGGCCCCGATTGGCCAAATCCGCCGTGGTCAACTTTTATTTTCCGCAAGTTGTTCGAAAATGAAATATTCAGAAACAAATTTATTAATCGCTATGCCGACATGTTGAATACCACTTTCAAACCTGCACATGTTATTGCAGTCATAGACAGCATGGCTTCTGTGATAGAACCCGAAATCCCCAGGCAGAATGAACGCTGGGGAGCACCGGATGTTTGGTTTTGGCAGCAAAATATATTGAATATGAGAGCTTTCGCTACTTACCGTGTTGAAAATGTGAGGAAACATATTAAACAACAGTTTTCAATTCCGGAAGATCATGAAATTACTGTTTCTGTATTGCCTTCAGCCGGCGGATTTGCTGCACTAAACTCAATTGTAGTAAAAGGAACTTCATGGAAAGGAACTTATTTTGAAGGTGTTCCAATTAAACTAACAGCAAATGCTTATGCAGGTTACAAATTCAATAGCTGGATTGTAAATGGTAAAATTTTTAATGAAGAGACTATTGAATTAAATATTGCCAAAGTTTCAGATATCCGCCTGCTCTTTGAAGATGCCGGCGATGATGGAAATTCTGTTGTTTTCAATGAAATTAATTATAATTCCTCTGTTGAAAACGATGCAGGTGACTGGGTGGAATTGTTCAACTGGGGGAGAAATGATTTGGATATTTCGGGTTGGACATTTAAAGATGATGACAATTTGCACCAATTCGTTATTCCGCAAAATACAATTTTGAAAAGTGATGAATACCTTGTACTCTGCCGAAATGAAGACAATTTTATTCTGTCTCATCCGGATGTTCAAAATTATCTTGCTGAATTTGATTTCGGATTAAGCAGTTCAGGGGATCAAATCCGTTTGTTCGACAATCTTGGACAACTGGTGGATCAGGTGACATTTGGTACCGAATCACCATGGCCGGAAGAACCAAACGGAACCGGTATGACACTCGAACTCCGAAATTATTCGAACGATAATTTGTTGGCAGAATCCTGGAAAGCTTCTCTTGATATTTTTGGAACTCCCGGAAGAATAAACAGCATTACTACTGAATCAAAGGTTGTTGAAAATATTAATTCATTACAAACTTTGAAAATTTATCCGAATCCGTTTACCAATCAAACACGGATTGAAGTGAATATCCAAAATCTGAAACCGGTTTCAGTCGAAATTTATTCGCTGCAGGGAAAGCTTGTTTACATGAAAAAAACACCGGATAATTACATCATCTGGAATGGAAAAACCAATGAAGGACAAAATTTACATGCAGGAGTTTATGTGTGTAAAGTCAAATGTGGAAGCGAAGTTCTTGTTTCGAAACTTGTTTTAAATCCAAATTAATAATCAGTTAATTAATATTTATTACCACCTTAGTCATTAAGGATAAAAACATTTTTTATCAGATCGTAATTTTTGCAATTTAGAAGTAATCCTGTGGGTTGTAAAATAAAATAAAAACTGCAGGGAAGAAACTCAAACTTTTAGATGATTTGGCTGTTTAACAATTCATAATCATTACTATGGGTTTCATTAAAAAAGCTGAACATATAAAACGGTATAAAGATCTGGCCTTACTTCTTATTAAATATGGTCGGTCTGATATCGTTAAACAAATGGATTTGACGGGGCCCGATATGTCTCAGGAAACTGTTTCTGAATCAAAAGCCGAAAATTTATCTGACGATTTGGAAAAACTTGGGCCAACTTATGTCAAACTTGGGCAGTTTCTTTCAACTCGTGCTGATTTTTTACCACCACAGTATTTAAAAGCGCTGTCACGGCTACAGGACAAAGTAAAACCAATTCCTGAAGAAGAAGTTGAAAGTATTATTACTTCAGAATTGGGAATCAGAATTTCAAAAGCATTTGATCGTTTTGAAACTATGCCAATGGCATCAGCATCAATCGGTCAGGTGCATTTTGCAAAACTAAGGGGAGGAAAACCAGTTGCGGTAAAAATTCAGCGTCCAAATATACGCGAACAGATTTTCAATGATTTGGATGCTTTTGAAGAAATTGCTGAATTTCTTGAAAAAAATACAAGTTTGGGCAAACAACTCATGCTTCAGGCAACTTTGAAAGAATTTAGAAAAGCCATGTTACAGGAGTTGGATTACTGGCAGGAAGCACAAAATCTGATACATCTTGAAAGAAACCTGCAGGAATTCGATAAAATAGTGATTCCATTGCCGGTTTCTGATTATGTAAGCTCACGCGTGCTTACGATGGATTATGTAAAAGGTAAGAATATAAGTAAACTAACTCCACTTGGGCAAATTGATATTGATGGTAAAGTGTTGGCCGAGCAACTTTTTAAAGCCTATCTGAAACAAATTTTAATCGATGGTTTTTATCATGCCGACCCACATCCGGGGAATATTTATATAACCGATACGGGAGGTCTGGCTTTACTTGATTTGGGAATGGTGGCACATGTTTCCGAAAAATTAAAAGCAAAATTAATCCGGCTCCTTTTAGCTGTTAGCGAGGGAGATGGTGAGAAAGCCGCCGAATATGCAATTAAAATTGGAAAAAAGGAACATTTGGCTAATGAGGAAATATTTGTTCGGAATATAAATGAACTTATAACGAAAACATATAACAGCAGTATAAAACAAATTGAAGTTGGTCGTCTTGTTCTTGAAATGACCAAAATTTCAGCTCAAAATGGAATCCGGCTTCCCGATGAGATTGTGATGCTGGGCAAAACCCTGCTGAATCTGGATAAAGTAGGCCGTATACTTGATTCAAATTTCGATCCGAATGCCTCTCTGAGGCGCAATGCTGCCGAATTGATGCAGGAACGTATGAGGAAAAGTTTTTCTCCCGGAAATTTCTATGAAGCATTGCTCGATTCAAAAAATCTTATCGAACATCTTCCTGGCAGAATCAATAAAATTATGGAATCCTTGTCAAATAATCGTTTTACCATCCGGACCAAAATGGTTGATGAGAAATTTTTTATTTCAGGTTTGAAGGAAGCAGCCAACCGTTTAACCATTGGTTTAGTGCTGGCAGCATTAATTATTGGAGCAGCATTATTAATGCAGGTCCAAACCTCATTCACTATTTTAGGTTATCCCGGACTCGCTATTCTTCTTTTCCTGTTGGCAGCTATTGGCGGGTTTGTACTTGTTTTCCGGGCAATGTTTAAAGACAGGGAGTGAGCAATTCAATTAGCTTAACTTCCAAAATATGTTTACAGCTATCCAACCATTGTCATATCGCGGTAACGGGCTTTTATAAAAAGAAAAATTCCATACATGGCTAATCCGATTGCTACACCCGATAAAATAATTGAACCAAACTCATTTTGAAGAAAACTAAACGCTTCTTTTGTGCCTCCGGCTTGCTCTGAACTTGAAAAAAAAGCAGCCTTATACGTTAAGAATGCAACTACACCAATCACTATTCCTCGCGCGGTATAACCTACTTTACCAAAAGTAAGCACTGCCTTTTGGGCTTTTTGCGGAAGACCTTGTTCTTTAACCTTTTCTTTAAACTTCCCGGTATAGGCTCTGAACATCTGATATAGTGCTTTCCCAAGAAAAACAGTGGCTATAATGGCGACAATAATCTGTCCGAATGAATGGCTAAGTGCTTTTGCAATTAAAGATTCCTGGCTGCTACCAGAACCGCTGCCCTGGCCACTTCCTGATCCGGTAAGAATCTGGATTGCTGAAAAAGCAAGTAATCCGTATAAAATACCACTTGAAAAATACCCAATACGTCTGACAATTCCTTTGGCATCATTGCCTTTATCTTCCGGATCCTTAAATGCCTGATAAAAACGCCAGAAAACATAGGCAACCAATCCTAAAGCAGTTATTGCAAGTAAAACTGAACCAAAAGTACTACCCGATAAATACTTCAGGGCATCGCTGCTGCCTGATTTTGAACCTCCCCGTCCAACAGCCGCCATGAATGTAAGCGCACCAATTAACGTATATACAAAACCTTTTGAAGCAATACCAAATCGTGCTATGTTTTCCTTTTTCTTTTCCATAATTCTATAATATGATGCCCGGGTTAATGAGCTTGTAACATTGAAGCGTAATAATAATAAAACTCATAATACAGCCGGAAGGTTTAACATATTGTCACTTTTATATAAATTTATTTTGGATGAAAACCAGAATATATCATTTTGCCGGTGCTGTTGTAAAATTTTATTTTACAGATATTTAGATTGTTGTCAGCAAAGAACAATTCATTGCGAGCAGGGTTTGGGAAAACTTTAAAATCAGAATGTTGAAGTATTAAACGGCATGGCAAGTGGCATGAGCGGTTTTCCCCCACCTCCAATGGTTTGCGGTGAATTATTATCAACAACATTTAAATTATTAAAAATTTTAGCCATATCCCTGGTCCACGGAGAATTTAGATTGTTTTGAGCCATTGGGAAACCCCATGCATTTTCAAATTCATCAGTGACCCGTCCTTTATCCGACCATTCAGTGACAAGGGCATAAACATCCCAGGCTGTATCATCCACTATATATGCCCCGTATTTTTGGAATGTAAACGCAAGAATTTTAGCAGGAACAGTTTCCAGCTGAAGTTCGTCTAAATTTAAATCGCGGGGTAAAGCCAGTAATGCACCCATCCGGCACTCCTTCACTACCGGATTTGATCGTTTTGAATAATAAGCCGATGCTGCATATCCGTCAGCTCTTCGCGCGGGCCAGCGGAAACCTTTTGTTTGCCCGTCATAATAAAGGTTTTCTGCCGCATAAACATTTATTTTCAATACGTGCTTTACAGTGTCATCCGGTTCATCCAATTCGCCCAGCCGGAGCGCTCCGCCAACAGCCGATAAACCTGAACCACCATGTGCGCCATAGATTCCGTCACCATAAATATTAACATCATCAAACAGATAATGCGAAGTAGCAGTTTCCGATGTACATCGTGAAAAAGGTTGTGTTTGTTTAATTGTTACTCCATCGGGCATTAAAACTGCCAGGCCTGAATTTGGTGTCGACCCGTCCCAGGTTTCAGGACTCACAATGAAATTTTTTGGAACAGGGGCCTTAAACAATAAAGGGCCTTCTTCGGTACATCTGTCTTTTTCGCGGTCCCAACCTGCATAATTTGTATAAATTTCTTCAAGCGGAGCATCTGCCTCCATAATGATTAAATCTTCGTCTACAGTCATTCCGGCACCCGATACAGATTCAAGCAGTGCCGGAATATATACTGCATCTGAACCAATGGGCATATTCCATATTGATGTTTCAGAAAAAGGCCATTTTAATGGATCCCTTTGTGCAAAGAGGTTTAAACTGCATAAAAGAATGAACAAAACAGGAATAAGGTTTCTTATTAATAGCATAACTAAATATTAGGTTTATCAGGTAAATATATCATTTTAAAAATTCTTTTAAGTACGATTTATTTTCCTGGTTAAAATCCAATGCTTGTTAAAGAGTTTTTTGTATTTTACTAGATTGTAAATTTCTAAATCAATGGGCTTTATAAGTTTTTGTAAAATTTGTTTTGTGTGAAACAAAATTTTAATAATCAATATTGGCAAATCATTTGGAAAAAATTTAAAGCTGGCGACAGACAAGCTTTTGAAACTATTTATAATGAATTTATTGATGTTTTGTATGCTTATGGTTCTAAACTAACTTCTGATAAACCATTGCTTGAAGATTCAATTCAGGATTTGTTTATTGATGTTTATACTTACGGAAAAAGTCTGCGTCAACCGGAATATCTGGAGTTTTATTTGTTGAAAACCCTGAAACATATTTTAATTAAAAAATTTAGGGAAAATAAAAAATTTGGCAGCAGTGAGGATATGAGTTTTCATTTAATCTTTCCTGTGGAAGAAATAGATGAAGAAGAATTCACCAGGGAATCAAGATTTCAATTGTTGCGGGAGGAGTTAAAAAAACTTGATGTAAAAAAACGTGAACTACTGTTTCTTAAATTCAATAGTGGACTAACGTATAGAGAAATAGGTGAAATGCTTAATATTAAGCCAGATACAGTAAAAAAACAAGTGCAGCGGATATTGCTTTATTTTAAGAAAAAGTTCAAAGAGAATTCAACAGGAAAATAATTTTTCTGAAATCTTTAAGTTTTTTATGTCCCCTTTTTAAACTTTCCTTCTCTTATTACTGAATTAAATTTATTTTGATGGATGTTTATGAGAATTTGATAGAAAACCCACTGTTTTTTAAATGGATATATTTTCCAACCGGGGAAATTGAAAATTACTGGTCGGATTATTTAAAACAAAATCCGGAAAATGCTGATAAAGTTTTAGAATTTAAGCATCAGTTTCAGAATCAGATGAAATACAAAAATGATCTGTTGAATGATTTTGATAAAAAGAAATTAGCTCAATCCATTTACCTGAAACTTGAAGAAGCAGACAGAAAAAAAAAGCGATCAGTTCAAATTAAAACTTTCTTACGCTATGCTGCAGTAGCATTATTGTTTTTTACTATCGGCAGCGTAGCCATTTATATTTATCTCAATCCAAATAATTCTCAAATTGTTGCTGACAATTCAATGCCTCTGAATGCACAGAACCCGGTGTTGATAATTGATGGATCACAAAAAATTAATCTGCAGCAAGGTAAATCTGAACTGGATTATTCCGGTAAAGATGAAATTGTAATCGACAACCAAAAAATGGTGAATAAAAAGAAGGTGAACAAATCCCCGGAAATGAATACATTGGTAATTCCATACGGGAACCATTCTGTAATTACATTGTCCGATAGTTCAAGGGTCTGGTTGAATGCAGGTAGCAGGTTAATTTATCCCTCAGAATTTACCGATAAAACCCGGGAAGTATTTCTTATAGGAGAGGCCTATTTTGAAGTTCAGAAAAATGAAAAGCAACCATTTGTCGTTAAAACCAGTGATCTCGAAATAAATGTTTTAGGAACTCACTTTAATGTATCAGCATATCCGGAAGATCTTTCAACACAAACAGTTCTTGCCGAAGGTAAAGTTGAAATAAATCCGTTAAATGCAGGACTGTTTCAGAAACATATTCTTTTGGAACCCGGACAAATGGCATATTACCAGAAACAAAACAAAGAAACCAAAATTTATGAAGTGGAAGTGGAACAGTATATTTTGTGGACGCAGGGATTACTTAGCTTTGCTGATACCGATATAAGCCGCGTAATAAAAAAACTTGAACGTTTTTACAGTGTTAACATTCAATTTGAAGACCCGATGAAAGGCTCAGTTAAAATTACTGGTAAGCTGGATGTAACTAAAGACATATCTGTGGTGTTTGAATATCTTTCAAGATTAACCGGATTTAACTTTGAAAAAATAGGTGAACGCCAGTATGTTGTGAAATAGAAAACCGGAAAATGGTGGCACATTTCCCGGTTGGACTTAATTAATACCGATTAAAGTATTTATTAATATTTAACAAAACAAATTTATGAAAAAAAAGTGGTTAACGAATTCCCTTAATCCGGGAATTGTAAAAAAAGCAATGCGAATTATGCGTATTACAATTATTCTCATTTTAGGAATTGTTTTAACTGCGAATGCTGAAAGTTATTCGCAGGCTACAAAACTTAATGTACAGATGGAGAATCGCTCGGTACGCGATGTAATGAAGTTTATTGAAGAAAACAGTGAATTCGTTTTTCTTTATAAAACTGAAGATGTGGATGTGGATAAAAAAGTAGACGTTAACCTGCAGGATGCGACAATCCAGGAAATTTTGGATGAAGTACTTCAAGGTGAAAATGTTGAATATGATATCTACGACAGGCAAATCCTCATCCGGAAAGCACCGGAACAAATCCGGCAGCAACAGCAGCAGCAACCCGGACGAAAAAACGTAACAGGTGTTGTTACTGATAAAGATGGTTTGGGGTTGCCAGGTGTATCGGTTATAGTAAAAGGAACCTCAACCGGAACCGTTACCAACGAAGACGGAGAATTTAATTTTTCAATTCCGGCTGATGCTGAAACATTACAGTTTTCATTTGTGGGAATGAAAACCCAGGAAGTGCCGGTTGACGGAAAAACAGTTTTTACAGTTATCATGAACGAAGATATTGTCGGAATGGAAGAGGTTGTGGTAATTGGTTACGGTACTGAAAAGAAACGTGATTTAACAGGTGCTATCAGTACAATTTCAGGCGAAACGATAAGTAAAATTCCGACAACTAATTTTCTGCAAAACCTGCAGGGACAAACAACCGGATTACAGGTTTCAAACAGTGGCGGACAAGCAGGTGCTTCTTCACGTATCCGTATTCGGGGTATAAATTCAATTTCTTCAAGTACAGATCCGCTTTGGGTTATTGATGGGTTAATAATGTCATCCGGTGATTTTGAAACTTTGAATCCTGCTGATATTCAATCGGTAGAAGTATTGAAAGATGCGGCCGCCACAGCAATTTACGGTTCAAGGGGGTCAAATGGTGTAATCATAGTTACAACAAAAAGAGGTACAACTTCGGAAACCCGGACAAATATTTCTGTAGTTACCGGAATATCGGATTTAACCCGAAAACCAGAGGATATCGGTTACCTGAATACTGCTGAATTTTTTGATATGATGGACAGGGCAAGAGCGAATACCGGAGATTATGAGCCTTTTGATCCCAATAAAGATGTGATTCAAACCAATTATCTTTTGTATCCCGATGTTACAGGATTGTCAAGAAGCGATGCACTTGCCACCAATACCGACTGGTATGACGAAGTGATGAGAATGGGGAATGCAACCGATATAAACGCTTCTTCTTCGGCACAGAAGGAAAACATGAATTTTTATGTTTCGCTGAATTACCGCAATGAAACAGGGGTGGTTAAATCAAACGATTTTGAACGTTTGAGCGGGTTAATGAACCTGAACTTCAATGTGACCAAAAATTTTAATGTAGAAACAAAAGTTAATTTATCCTATACCACCAATAATCTGGCACCTAATAATCCGGTTGCACTCGGTCGCGGGACTGAATCCACAACCACGGGAGGTTTTGCAGGAATGGTGGAAGGCGGGTTGCCCTGGCTTCCTGTTTATAACGAAGATGGCTCATACTGGAATCCTACTACTCCAAACCTTGCAATGCTGGCCGACCCGCTTTACCGTCGCAGTCAGCAGGATCGTTACCGCGCTTTAATGGGTATCGCTCTTGAATATGCAATTCCCGGTGTTAAAGGGTTAAAATTAAGAGCAACTGCATCAAGCGATATTACCTACAGCCATTACATCGGATACATGCATCAGGCATTGAATACCCGTGGTATTTCTGTGGCTAATGACAATGCCTACTTTTCAAAAGACATGGTTTCAAATGTATATGCACTTTATAACCGGACTTTCGACAAGCACAGCTTAAATATCAGTACCGGAGTTGAAACACAGCGGATTTCAGGTTTTACAAGTGAAGTTGCCGGCGAAGAAATAATCGGGCAGTACCAGCAGGTTGGAATTCCGAACAATATCACTGACTTTTTTGTAGGTGCCCGGCCAAATAATGAACACAACCTGATTGGTTATTTTGGACGTGTATCTTATAATTACGACAGCCGCTATTTGGTAAGTTTAAGCATGCGCCGTGACGGGTCCTCACGTTTCAGTAAGGAAAACCGCTGGGAATTATTCCCTGCTGTTGGTCTGGGTTGGGTGCCAACTTCTGAATCATTCTGGAATGTTTCGTTTATCGATTTCCTTAAGCTTCGCGGAAGTTACGGAAAAACCGGAAATCAGAATATCCCGCTTGTTAACGTGGATTCCTATTCAATGACACTTGCCAATCGATACGGAGATAATGTTTCGGGTGGTACACGTTTGTCAGTTGTAGGTTCCGATGTGACATGGGAAGTTACCAATGCACTTGATTTAGGCGCTGATTTTATGATGTTTGATAACCGTATTTCCGGAACAATTGGTTACTATAAACAGGATATTTCCCGTTTGTTGCTTGCTGTCCCAATTCCCAATTCTGCAGGCTATTCAAAATTGTGGTCCAATATTGGCGATATGACAAACAAGGGTCTGGAATTTAATTTGCATACAATAAATGTTCAAACCGATAATTTCAGGTGGGAAACCAGTTTTAACATTACCACCAATAAAAATGAAATTACCAAACTGTCACCCGATTTGGATAATGAAGGAAAAGGAATTGTAGTTGGACGAAATATTACCCGTACAGGTTCTGAATTGGGTATGTTTTATTTAACTGAATATGCCGGCGTTAATCCGGATAATGGCGTGGATATGGTATACGAAATTGATCAGGACGTTTACAAGGAAACCGGGAAAACAGTGATTGTAATGGTAAATGGCGAACCAAGGAAAATTCCGGCAAATCCGGCAAATATTGCCAATAACCGGTTTATTCAGGAAGGAAAATCCGGATTACCCTCTTTCTTTGGAGGATTGGAAAATACCTTCACTTATAAAAACTTCGACCTTAATTTTTTAATTTATTTCCAGGGAGGAAATTATATTCTCGATTATGCTGAAATGGCGCAGTCGTATCCAATACTTCGCAACATCAGGAGAGACGCTGTAGTAAATAGCTGGACACCTGAAAACCGCGATGCACAATGGCCTGAACTGCGTTACGAATTTGTTTTCGATTCATATGATAATGACTGGAACCTGATAGAAGGCGAAACTGCAACCTATTATCAGCCGCTTACTACAAGATTCCTTTATAAAGGAGACTACATGCGACTTAAAAACCTGCAGTTGGGATATACTTTGCCAGGTACGGTTTCTGAAAAATTAAATATTGAATCGGCACGCATTTATTTGCAGGGGACTAATCTTTTCACGGTAACAGGTTACAAAGGGTATGATCCGGATATTACAGGCACAAGCAGTGGTGGTTCTCAGGGTGTAAACCTCACCCAGGGATACGTGCCTCAAAACCTTGACGTTCCGTCAATAAAAACTTATTCAATTGGTGTAAATGTTCAGTTCTAATTTTAAAAACAATCAAAAATGAAATCAAGATATAAGTACAAAATAATATTACTGCCCGTTTATTTTCTGGGCATGATTCTCGGGTTTCTGGCCTGTAATGAGGATGAATTCTTCAGTATTGATTATCCACCTGAAGCGCCCTGGACAAAACCTTCGGAGTTTGAATTTGCAGTTGCAAGTGCGTATAAATTTTCATTGGGAGGAGAATGGAACTCTCCCATAGGTTTCGACAGGTTTACAAGCTTTGGAAGCTCTGATGCTGCCCGAAAAATTGAACAGTATTCGGCTGATTATCCTACGCTTGAAGTTTACCAGCGAGAAACCGAAGGCTACATGAGAGCTGCAACTGATAACTGGAATAACAATTATTCGGCAATCGCTAATATAAATTCGGCGCTTTCTTTTATTAACCAGGAAAATTACCCGTTTCCAACGGCATCACCGGCCGAAAAAGCTTATCTCAACATTATGAAAGGCGAACTCATGGCTCTAAGGGCACATGATTATTTTTCACTTGTAAAACGGCATGCACCTGATTATACCCCCGGGGGCAGCAACGATGCTCGTAAAATTGTTCTTCATACTGATCTAAGCCGGAAACTGGAAGAATCAAACCAGCCGTATATTGCAACAGTTCAGGAAGTTTACGATCAGATAGTAAGTGATTTGCAGGCTGCAAAAGAATTGCTTCCGGAAGCTACAAGTGGATTTTATCCTTCATTCGATGCCTCGCACATAAATAAATTTGCGGCAGCAGCACTTCTTGCACGGGTGTACTTCCAAATGGGTGATTATGAAAAAACACTTGCAGAATTAAATTATGTAATTGACCAAAATGGCGGCCGGTATGATTTGTCGGTTAATCCGTTTAATGCTTTTTCCTATTCTGAACCTGGAGATAATGGAAAAGAGGAAATCTGGTATCTTGCATGTTATTCTGTTGGAAACGGAATCGGGCCTAAAGATTTTTCACTTTTCACCAAAGCCCACTACAATGCACGCAATGGCGGCCGTGGAATTTACTGGAGCCGAATTGGCTGGCACGAACTTGCTATGTCGCACACCATGCTTAAAAAAATGGGATGGATGGATGAAAACCTGAACGAAACAGCAGAGGCACAGGCTGACAAACGTTACAATGAACTTTATTATCGTTTTGAACCTTACGTTCCGGGTTTAAGAGATTCAATCCTGGCCCAGACAGGTACCACTTTGGGCTACGATACAATTTATGAGGTGAAAGCAGGAATTGATGTTCCAAATGTATGGATTGACAAATATTACAGGGGCACCACAGGTGACAAAGCCGGACAGTGGAGTAATATTCCGCTTATTCGTCTGGGCGAACTTTATCTGATGAGAGCTGCAGTGAAATTTAAATTAAACGATGGAACCGGTGCTTTAAATGACGTAAATGCTGTGAGAAACAGGGCAGGAATCGGCAATTTTAACGGGACTCTGACACTGGAAGAAATTTACAATGAGTTTATTAAAGAAATGGCTGGTGAAGGGAAAGAAAATAGTTTCAGGATGGCACTTGAAATGCCAATTCTTCCCGGAGACAGGAATGTTGCTCCAATAAACCCACCATATGAAGATTTTTATTGGAGGCCATCTCAAAGTGAAGAAGATTTAAACCAGAATTTGTAGTAAAAGTTTAATGATTTAAAAAGTACATGAAACTTTAATCAATTTGATTTGCTTGAATTTCGATTAAGGTTTCATGTCTTTTTTTGTAATTTCATGAAGGAATTTAATTGAAAACATGTAATACACAATGAAAAACAAATTTTTAGCAATTCTCTTGACAGTACTGTTATTTAACGGTTGTAATTCAGGAAATAACAAGAATCAAGTGCAACAGGAAGAAATAAATGTGTTAACTGAAGCTGAAAAAGAGGAAGGCTGGAAACTTTTGTTTGACGGAGAAACTTTTACCGGCTGGAGAGGACTTGGAATGGACACAATTCCTGCCAATTGGATTATCGAAAATGGTTGTATTAAAAATATAAGCAAAGCGGAAATTGATTCGATTTCCGGAAAAGAAAAACCCCCGACAGGTGACCTGATGAGCAAACAAAAATTCGAAAACTTTGAAATTTTTTTCGAATGGAAAATCAACAAAAGCGGTAACAGTGGCATTAAATATAATGTTTCCGAAGAGATGTCAAATCAATTCGGAGTGGGATATACTGCCGTCGGATTTGAATATCAGTTACTTGATGACGATGATGTGGCGTATGCAAATCTTCACCCGTCACAGTTCACCGGCTCCCTTTATGATTTGTTTCCTTCTCAAAACACACAACTTAAGCCTGTCGGGGTGTTTAACAACAGTCGCATTGTTGTTAACGGCAATCATGGCGAACATTGGCTGAACGGCAAAAAAGTGGTGGAATATGAATTTAATTCTGCAGCCCTGGATTCTGCTTATCAAAAAAGTAAATTTCATGATTTCCCTGGTTTCAGTAAAAAACGAGCCGGTCATATCGTGTTGCAAAATCATTCTGACGATGTTTGGTTCAGAAACATAAAAATTCATGACCTTACCGATGAATTGGAAAATTAAATTTATGGCATATCCTGGAAAATTGAATCTTCAAAAGATAGTTCTTGCGGTCCTTCTGGTTGCAGTGTATTCCTGTGGTCAAAATCAAACCGGATTTTATGTTTCACCTGACGGAAACGATGAAAATTCAGGAACTCAGGAAAATCCCTTTTTAACCTTTCAGAAAGCAAAAGATGCAGTTGCTGCCGAAATTGCAGGTGGAGTTGAAAACCGGGAAATCCATATTTATTTCAGTGAAGGTATTTATAGTTTCGATGAAACAGTTGTTCTGAATGATGCAGCATTCACCCAGGGAAACAACTCCATAATTATTTCAGCATTGAACAATGAAAACGTTGTTTTTACTTCCGGAAAAAAACTGGAAGGCTGGCAAAAGCTGGATACATATCAATCCGGACTGCCTGAAATCGCAAAAGAAAAAATTTGGGTTACTGAAATTCCTTCAACTTTTAAAAATAAAAACGCCCGCTTTCTCTATTCTGATGAAGGACCACTAAAAAATGCAGTTTCAGGTGATCTGTACACAAATGAAGAAAACAATTCGTTTGCAAAAGAAGAAACTCATTTAAATAAAAATCAACCAAACACCTTTGCTTTTCCTGATTCTGTATTCAGAGATTGGGGCAATACTGAAGACGTTGAGGTAATTATTCGCCCCCACCAGGCTTGGGTTATGAATATTCTGCCCCTCGATTCCCTGAATTTTAAAACCGGTATAGCAACAACAACAATTCCGGCGACATATCAGATGACGAAATTAAGTGGTTCCTGGTACAAATATTTACCCAACCTGTGGATACAAAATTCTATTGATTTTCTGGATGAACCGGGTGAATGGGTAATCAATTCAAAGGAAGGCCGGATTTATTACTGGCCACGGGAGAACGAACCACAAGATGTTTATTATCCGCTGCTGCAGGAAATTATTCGGGTAGAAGGTGATGAAAAGAACGGCAGCTTGATGAAAAACATTCAGTTTAAGGGTATAACTTTTACCGGCGGTGATCGTGATACCTGGAAACCTGACGACATAGGATTACAGCACGACTGGGCGATGTATAACAAATCGGATGCTTTGCTGCGGTTCATTGATGCAGAAAATTGTGTGGTTGACGAATGTATCTTTGAAAACAGCGGTGGTGGGGGAGTACGATTTGATTTTTACAGTCGCAACAACAAAATCCAAAATTCTGAATTTTCGAAACTGGGAGGAACAAGTATTCTTTTTGCTGGTTACGGGCCAGGAAAAAAAGACGTAAACCGGAACAATGTTATTATGAATAACGAAATTCATGATGGTGGTCAGGTTTACTGGCATTCTCCCGGAATTTTTATATGGCAAAGCGGAGGAAATCAAATTGCTCATAACCTTGTTTACGATATGCCTTATTCCGGAATAGTTGTTAGCGGACCGCGTCCACAGTTTTTCAATACCCGGATGAAAGGTTTACGCGAAAATACAGGCACATTTAATTATGATGAAATTGAAAATTTTGATGTGGACAGCGCCAATTGGGATCGTTTTGAGCCTTATGCCAGCAAATGGGACGAAATGATGAAATACCTGTTTGCCAGTGAAAATATTATCGAGTTTAATGAACTGCATCATAATGCACAGCGAATCGATGACGGCAACGGAATTTATCTTTCAGGTACCGGATTGGGGAATACAGTCCGTAACAATTACCTTCATCATAACACATCGGTTTGTTTGCACGGAATTATAAGGGCTGATGATCAGGCTAAAGATGTTACCATTACCAATAATGTGATTTACAAGTTTACAAATGAAGGAATTAAGGTGAAACATCCATGTGTGGTAAAAAATAATTATATAATTGATTGGGAACAATCTGCATGGGATAACGGAAGAACATATCCTAAACAGTCATTTCTGAATGTTTCGCCGGTAGGACCTGTAATTGAGGGAACAATTGTAGAGAAAAATATATGTTTTGAACCGGAAGGCGATTCGGAACCTTTTTTTACCATGTCAATTTATTATCCACTTGGAAAATTAACCAAATACAGTGATGTTGACGTCGATTTTAACCTGTATTACAATGCAGATGCACCTGAAAATGGAAGGAACCAGCTGCTGGAATTGCGTGAAAAAGGTTTTGATATAAACAGCATGGTAGCCGATCCTCTTTTTGAAGGTTTTGCTGATTACGGATTTAAATTGAAAAGCAATTCACCGGCATTGAAAATGGGAATTGAACAAATTAACATTGAAAATACCGGGCTCTTAAGAAAATAATGAAACTGAATGATTTGAAAATCAGTATAAAATGAAAACAAATGGAAAGCGGGAATAATAAAAACAGCCGTAGAAAATTTCTAGGCAGTGCTGCTGCAACTGTTGCAGCATTTTCAGTTTTACCTGGGAATAAAGTAAATGCTGCAACCGGAATCGAATCTGAAAATAATTTTGCTGTTTTTAATGTTTTGGATTTTGATATCATTGGTGACGGAGTCACTGTAAATACTTCGGCTTTTCAAAACCTTATTGACAAATGCAGTGATGCCGGAGGGGGTACTGTATTTTTTCCGCCAGGTGATTATCTTACAGGTACTTTTCAAATAAAAGACAATGTAAATATTTATCTCTCTCCCGGAACAACAATTTACGGAAGCACAAATCAGGACGATTATAAATATGGCTGCCTTGTATATGCAGAAGATGCAAAAAACATCAGTATTACAGGTACTGGTACCATCAACGGAAACGGTCCTTCTTTTTTCGAAAAATACAAAGCTCCCGATGGTGAAATGAAACTGCGGGTGCGCTCGTGGCGGCCCAATCGCATGTTTTCTTTTGTCCGCTGCCAAAACCTGCTTCTGCAAAGCATTACCATCGAAAAAAGTCCTTGCTGGACCATTCATCCCATCGATTGCAAAGGAGTTGCAATTCTTGGAATTACGATGCTGAATGGAATTTATGAGGAAGATGGGCCAAATACCGATGGAATCAACCCGGATGGTTGTTCAAAAGTGAGAATTGCAGATTGTTACCTCGAGTGCGGAGATGATTGTATTGTTTTAAAAGTGACCGAAAAATCAGAAACAAAAATCTGCCGCGATATTGTAGTGACAAATTGTGTATTGCAAACTTCTCAAACTGCTTTAAAAATTGGTACCGAAACACATGGCGAATTCAGAAATATTACCTTTTCAAATTGTGTTGTTCATGATTCAGGCGGCGGTTTTGGCCTGCTGATGCGCGATGGCGGACTCATTGACGGAATGGTTGTCAATAACATAACTGTGGATTGTACGCATCCAAAACAACTGGACGGACAGGGAATTTACATCTGGTCGCACCGCCGGTCAGACGAAACACCCTGGGGAATGATTAAAAATGTACTTATTTCAAACATGACAATAAAAGCCGGCGGCGGCATTTTTGTTACCGGAGCAAAAGAAAGGTACATTGAAGGGCTGACGCTTGAAAATATCAAAATTCAGGTTACCGGCGGACGAACTACCGATATGCATGATAATCCGCCAGACCCTTTTACTGCCTTTGGCCATTTTGTAGCCCCGTATGATGTTTTCTGCCGCTATGTTAATAATTTGACTCTTCGGAATATTCAATTGGTGTGGCCGGAAACAGAAGAAAAAAGATTTGGCAGTGCATTGCGTTGCTGGTCAGTAAATGATGTGGAAATTGACGGTTTTAAAGGCCGGCAGTCACTGCATTCTGCTTCACCCGCAATTTCATTGAAAGGTGTAAATGGAGGATTTATTCACAATTGCATCGCCCCCGACCAAACCGGCATTGTTTTTCATGTTGAAAATTCGGAAAGAATATCGGTAATCGGCAATGAATTCAGCCGTGCCCGTGGATTATACAAGCCGGATAATACCGAAATTAGTTCAATCTTTGAAACCGGAAACAGACTTCCGGGATAACATAAAACTTTACCAAAATGGAAAAAAAATCAGGTATTCTTTTTAAAATGGTGCTGGTGTTAATTGTTGCATTGCAGTTCTCCTGTAATCAAAAAAATACACAGCCGACATTTTCATTTAAACATCATTACATAAATAACGACCTGCCTACAATTGAAGTCACAGGTGTACAGACTCTTGCCGATTATGATAACGACGGGGATTTGGATATGACTGTCGGTTCGAAACCCAACGGACTTTTTTTGCTGGTGAACAATGGTAATTCATGGGATACGCAGAAAATCGGAGATGTTCCTTTTACCAGCCTTGGAGCAGTTCCTCTCGATATAAACGGCGATGGAAAAACCGATATTGTAAGTGCGGGAGTGTGGTATGTAAATGAAGGAGATAATCATTTTACCATGTATTCGTACGATTCAGACATGGGTGAAATTCATGATATTGCTGCAACTGATTTTAATGATGACGGCAAAACCGATGTACTTATAGCTGGTGAAAATGTTGGTTTGTTTTGGTACAACACAAATTCTGTCCCGGGAGAAACATGGGAAAAGACTGTTATTGACCCTGACCATACGACTTACAGACCAACGGTTCATGGTGGTTTTTCCCCGGGTGGAATTGGCGATTTGGATGGCGATGGTGACAAAGACATATTCATGGCCATTTCATGGTTCGAAAACAGGAATGAAGGAGCTGAATGGATTAAACATCCACTTGAATATCCTGAACTTTTTCAGGGAAAATTGCCCTGGGGAAAATCTACAAGAAGTGTAATTGTTGATATTGACAGTGATAGCGACAATGATATCGTTTTTAGCTCCTGCGATGACATTGATGCCAAAATCGGAATTATTGAAAATGTAAAAGGAGATGGCACAGAATGGAAAATGAATCTCTTGCCCCAAACAGCCGAAGGCCGCAGGTGCTCATTGCATGCTCTCCGGATAGCTGATTTCAATCAGGATGGTTTTCTTGATATTATAACAGTCGATCAGGAAGACATGATGAAGGCGGATACATTACTGCATTCACCCCGCTGGTTTATTTATACCAACATTGGAAACGGCTGGGAAGAGCAGGTTCTGTTCGACATTGGAATTGGCGGTCACGATATAATTACCGGCGATGTGGATGGCGATGGCGATCCTGACCTTGTCAGCAAAGTTTGGAAGCCCTGGAAAAAGAGTTCCAACAATGGAAAATCCCATGCCGATTTTATTGAAAACCTTACCATCAACTAAGGCGGTAACCAATTGAACGGCAGTTGTACTATGTTCATCTGTTTGTCTGACCGGGCAGGATACCTTTTTCCTGCCTCAATGGAAAATAGTAAATGCTGTTTTTGAAATGCGATCAAAAACAGCATGCTCTGTTTTAAGGTTATAACCCATTTATCGGCTGGTTCCAATCTTATATCGGGAAGTGATCATCTCCGTACCAAAGACGTACTAAAGACGTATTAAATTCGATTTTAATCGAATTTAATATAGCCTTGGTACGTCTTTGGTATATTGTTGGATGATGGGGTTATTGCACTTCCAGTCAGAAGTCTGTTTCAGGAAGGATGAATCGCCTTGTTCAATAGGATGGTTGTCTTCATTTGCTTTGCGAAGCAATGGAAGCAGCGATAAAGCTGAAAATGCATTTCTGATTGGTTTGGAACAGGCATGGAATGGTTGAGAAGTTTTGGTTTTATTCTGCATGGGATTGGGCTGGCACACCATTTTTGCCAACTGTAAATGTGATGTCGGTGATATCGGACTTTTTAGGAAAATCCGGAAATGGTATGAAAAAAGGTCAACCCCCCGGACGGTATGAGGACTTTTTCTTTTTCAGTCTTAATATTCCCGCAGTCCGCGTTCAATATATTCCATTTGCCATACTTTGAATAATTCGGAATCTGTGGGAATATGCTGAGGTTCTTTTTTCCTGATGGAATTCATTTCATGGGTTTTATTTAGATCCGTGGAACAGGATTTAAAACCATTTTCCCGGGAGATAAAAAATGTTTTGCCAGCCAGTTTTAATGCTTTACAATTATTTTCTGCAGGTTTATTTTCAGAAATCCGCAATGTTTTATAATGAATGCCATCCTTTAGCAATTCCCGGATATATCCTTTTTCTGTAATGAATTCGCCGGGAGCTGAAAGAACTGAGGCCACCTGTTTTTGAAATCCGGCCTTTTGAAAACGGTTTTTAAACCAGAACGAACAATAATTAATCCCAATATCCGGTTTTTGCTTCTGTGCATAATCCAGGATTTCAAGCGCTGCAATTTCTGATTCCAATACTACCGGTTGTTCGGCTGGAATAAAGGTGTATTGTCGTTTTAAAAGTTTAGGGGCATTGTACTTCGTCAGGCGCAACTGATGCAGGTTCAGGTTGGTAACTCCGGCATTTATCATTTCGGGCAGCAGTTTTTTTAGCCGTTCCTTTTCTTCGGGGACAGCCGGAATCTCAATGGTAATATTCGGAATGATGCCCTGGGCAAGTTTTATTTTACCGGTTTTATAACCGGTAGCGCCAATGTCGAAACGGATTTCATTTAATCCGGCTGCTGCCAGTTGTTCAAATTTCTTTTGATCGGCCAGAATTCCATTGGTGTACATCCAGGTATAAATATCAGGCGAACAACTTTTCCTTATCTCTTTCAGGTATTCAAGCGTGCGATCGAAGAACAGCAAAGGTTCGCCGCCACTGAAACTGACCCCCTTAAATTTGAAAAAGTTGATGTATTCGGCATACATTTCAGGGGTTTCAAAACTAAAACTTTGAGTAGCCGGAAGTTCATCTTTTTGCTGCAGTGTTGGACAGTAAAAACAAGCTGCATTGCATTTTCCTGTAATAAACAGGCAACTCCAGGCACCGCCGCCGCAAATTTTGCACCCTTCCGACAGTTGTTTGTAATATGGTTTGGTATCTTTAAAACAACTGCTTTCTATTTCATCAACAAGATTTTTGCGCCGGTTGAGCAACTTTGCCGAGTTGTAAGAATTCAGCCATTTTATTCCGGAAATATCTGAAAATGTATGTTGAGTTTTGCTCACCATTTCGTTTAGGTAAGCATCAAATGCGTCCATTATATTAAATTTTAAAATGAATATAAAATCTATTGGGTGGGGGATTGGGAGAAAAAATCAGAGTTCAGAATAAACGTACAGAAACATCAGTATTTTTTCTTTGACAACAAAATTGCAACAAAAATTTTCAGGATGTACATCGCGGTTCATTGCTGGAATTCAGTTAAATTATTCGTGTTCAAAAATAGGATAATTTTTAATCAGATATTCAGTTGATAAATAATTATTTGTTATGGTTAGGTGGTTGGTTTTTAACAACAAAAAAAGCAATCCTGCCTTTCACAGGATTGCCTTAAATATTTTTAAATTTTCTTGTAATTGTTATCCGGCAATTCCGCCTCCGCCAATATTTTTGCTCCTTTCAATGGATTGAAGTGCAAGGTAATTATCGCCAAATTTTTTAAGATTTTCAATTTCATCGTCATACTGGTCGAAATGTCGTTCTTCTTCTTCAACCAATGCTTCAAACAGTTTTTTGGATACTGAATCTGCATTTTCAGAACAAATATTTGCCCATTTATTGTAATCTTCTGCACTTGATTCTTCCATATTTGCCGCCAAACCGAGCATTTCTTTAACGTCGTGGATGTATTTCACTTCTTCAGCCACTTCCATTTTTACTTCACCCTTCAGGAAAAGAATTCTTTCCGCCAGTTTTTCAACATGCATCATTTCTTCAATTGCAGTTTTTTTGAAAAGATTTGCAAGCAGATCGTATCCCTGATCATCACAGTGAAAATGAAAATACATATACTGGTGAACCGCTGCAAGCTCATCGGCAACTGCAGCATTTAATAATTCTATACTTTTTTCTTTCATATCATTGATTTTTGTTTGTTATTACTTCTTACGAATTTAAAGGATTTTCATCGGTTTTAAAACTTTTGTTCCGAATCTTTTAGTAAAAATATGTTTTGTTAATATCAAATTGGAGAAATGTGCCGGCTAAAACAGGCTGGTAAAAGTAAAATCAAGGTGTGTAAATTATAAAAGGTCTTTAGTGAAATTTACTTTCTTTGTTTTCCATTCATGTTTTAGCATGCTGTAATAAATGGTATCGCGTCTCCTGTTGTGGGTCATCAAAGTGTGGCTTCTTAAAATTCCTTCCTCAATAAATCCCATCCGCAACAGCGCTTTTCGTGCGGCTACATTTAAAACATCAGTCTTCAGTTCCACCCGTTCGAACTGAAGGTTTTCAAAACAAAAATTCAGCATCAGGAATTTTACCTCGTCGTTGAACCCTTTTCCCCAAAACGACTTCCCAATCCATGTCCATCCTATTTCAATCCGTTTATCGTGTTCCGAGATGTTTCCAAAACTTGTAGAGCCAATTACCTTTTTTTGTTGGATGTCGACAATGGTAAAGGCAAGCCGTTGCCTTTCATTTGTTTGTTTTACAGCGTCAGCAACCCAGGTTTTCAAAATGCTGTTCACTGATAAATCACTTGTAAACCATGTCCACATCGATGCATCATTTGTTAATGCCCTGAACTGAGTATAATCCTCTAATCTTACAGGTCTGAGTCTGACTTTATCCGATTGAAGTTCTAATGTAAAATCCATTTCGCTGATTAAATAAAAAAAATGTTGCCTGTTAAAGTTACAACAGTTAAAGGTAGCTGTTTATCACAACATGTGATTATACAGTAACAGGAAAACCGGATATTTTAAATCTGATATTTTTTGAACCCTCCAGCCTCTTTGGAAAGCCACTCCCCGGGAATTCTTTCAAATTAGGATATCAGTGGAAAATATTGTGAATATTTGAAACCAAAGAATATTTTATAAATTTAAGATATGATATAAGACACAATACAGATATTGTCATTTAAATTAGCTTTAAATTGTGGTAAATTTCCTGACTGACTGCGAAAGGCAGGGAGGTATCCAATACTATTAAAAATTTAAAACGAAGTGGCATGAAAAAAAATGAAGAAGGTAAATCATATATCGCCATTATTTTAAAACATAGCGAAATTCAGCAGGAACCTTGTGGGACATTTGAGGAAGCAGTTTCTGTTTTAAAGCAAAATAACGATTCAGGACAAGCGTATCCGTTAGCCATTATTAACGGTGACATTGTGTTTTTTCCGGTGGATGAAGACCCTGGTATAAAACAGGCAAGGCAAATTGAAGATTGGGAAACGATTTTGAAATCGGCAGGAATAGAATATTCCCAAACAAAAACTTTTAAGCTGCCCTAAGGATTAACAAAATGATAGTTAATCACTATTGCATTTTATCATTTGTACCCGGAGTAATAAACTTTTATCAGAATTTCCTCATGTTTCCTTCGGAACAGAAGGATACACAGCGATATTGCAATTGGTTTGTAAAGAAATTTTTCTTCAACAAACGTTTAAACTGTAATATAAGGTGCAATATTACGGTTGATTTCTATGCGGTTAAAAATTGAACGAATGATGCGGTTGTATAATTCGTCTTTTAGGATTGCATCTTCAACACCTTCATCAATATTGGGATTATCATTGATTTCGATAACAACCACTTCTCCTTTAATCATTTTCAGATCAACACCATACAACCCGTCGCCAATTAATGATGCAGCTTTTAACGCTGTTTTGATTACAATTTCAGGAACATTTTCTATGGGCATTGTTTCCGAATCACCCCAGTTTTCCTTGTTCTCGCTTGACCAGTTGTAAATCTGCCAGTGGTCCTTAGCCATATAATACTTGCAGGCATAAAGCGGGGACTGGTCTAACACGCCAATCCGCCAGTCATATTCCGATGGCATAAACTCCTGGGCAATGACCAAATCGGATAAACGGAACAGTTTTTTCAGCGAGGCATTCAATTCATCCATATCATTTACTTTTTCAACACCAAGTGAGAATGCACTGTCTGGTTGTTTTAATACCAGCGGGAAAGTAAGATTTATTGGTTTTGATTTCCAGTAATTCGATTTCGACAAAACCACTGTTGCAGGTGTTTTTATTTTATTTTGTCTTAACCGCTCATTCTGGAATATTTTATTTGAGCAACGCATTATAGACCACGGATCATCAATAACTACAAGACCTTCGGCATAAGCAGTGCGCGAAAACTGGTAGGTATGATCATTAACACTTGTGGTTTCGCGGATGAAAAGAGCGTCGAATTCTGATAGCTGGTTAAAATCGTCTTTTGTTATAAATTCAACATAAAACCCCATTTTCTCTGCAGCTTTTTTAAAATTTTGCAAAGCATCCGAATCTGATGGTGGATTTTTTTCTTTCGGATTAACCAAAATGGCCAAATCATATTTGTAGTTTTTAAATCGTGGCCGGTTAAACCTTTTCTTTGAAAAATAATCACGCGCATATTCCTGAACCTTGTCCATATGCTCAGGATTCACTTTTTTCAAACTTAACGGCATCACTTTTTGCACCAGCCACTTTTCAGTTTTTGTAAAATCAATCTGAAGCAGTGGTGCTTCAAACAGGTGATAGAGCTTTTGTGCAAGAAGACTGAATTTTGGATCGACTGATTTTCCAAAATAAATGAAAAGGCTCACCTTATTTCCTTCGATCTGTTTAAGGCTTTTTTGAATGTTGTCTTCAATATAGCCTGAAAGCGACCGAATCAACGACAGGCTGGAAAAATCACGTAATGTAGTAACATTGGGAATAACACGATGATCGCGGGCAGCTGCCAGCAGCGAGACGTAATATCCCATTTTTTGATACTGGTATGAATTACTGAGGTTGAAAATCCGGACATTCTTCAGCGACTGGAATTCAGGATCAGTCATATAACTGCGCGATGATACTACTTTTACTCCTTCAATTTCAAGATTCCAGCTTTTGGGATTTCTAACGATGATAATATTTGAAATGGTTTGTTTATCGTTGCTTTCGTCAAGCGATAAAATCATGCGCAGGCCATCTTCATTTTTTGAATAATATTCAGGCAATTCCTCAGTCACCTTAAATCCGGCATTTTTATAATACTGAATGAGTCGGGAATCCGATTTATTTGCTTCAAGTGAAACACGTTCAAATTTTCCGGCACGACCAATATTAACGACCTGTTCGAGCAGGTATTTGCCAATTCCGTTGCCCTGGAATCCTGGCAAAACAGCAATTGAAAAAAGCCGCAGGGTTTTCGGGTATAAAAATAAAGTGGCCGATCCAACTTTTTTGGTCTCCTTATGATCTGTAACCTCGGCAATTATTACATGTTGAAAAGGGCTGGAAATACTGTAACGAATAGCCCTCCGGGTACTTTGCTGAAATTTTGGAAAACATTCGTTTTCCAGTTTTTCCAAAAAATCAAGATCTCCTGTCGATGATTTTCGAATGGTAACTTTCATGGGTGCAGATTTCGGAATGATAAGGTGTGTTATAACAAAGGGGGAAGAAAATTTCCCTGTTAAAAACAGAATTAATTTTATTCAAAAGGCTCACTTTCTTCAACTTAAACTAATATTCCGGTTATTTTCTTTAAAAATTCATACTATTAAAAACGTGAATCAAATGTAAATGTTTTTTTAATAGATTATTTAATTGAAGAATAAAAAAATAGTACAATATTAAATGTCGTATATCATCAATTCATAAAACATTAGAGCACGGATTTTATTGAATTCAACTTCCAAAGTTGCACTTAACAGAATTTTAAGGAAAGTAATTTGATTACAAAGGAAAAACAAAATCCTCCTGCTTTTTTCTTGTGCGCGGCTGATTTTCCCGATCTTGTAAACTTTCGGGTAAGAGTTCTGCTTTTCCAGGGAAACCAACTGCCATACAAGTTACAGGTTCAAATTCATTTGAATCCAGGTTCAGGTATTCTGTAGTTTTTTCTTTATCGAAACCTCCCATCTGATGTATTTGCAGTCCCATTTCAGAAGCTTGTATAGCCATGGAAACATTGGCAGCTCCGATATCATGCAATGCCTTACCATTGGGGCGGTTTTTATAATCAAGCTTTTTTTTCATCACCGAAATCATAAGTATTTGTGCATGCTGTGCCCAATCCGGATTTATTCCGGTTAAAATATCAACGATATCCTGAAATTTTTTGTGGTTTTCGCGTCGGGCATAATAATAATTCCAGGGTTGCGCATTTCGGGAAGAAGGTGCCCATCGTGCGGCTTCAAAAAGTAAATTAAGCATATCCTCTGTAACCGGTTTGTCTGAAAATGACCGCGGACTCCAACGTTCTTTTATTGCTTTGTTTAACTGCATGTTTCTGCTGTATTTACTGAGGTTAACAAACAGGAAATAATATAGTTTTTGGTAATTCTCAATAATCATAACTGCTGTTTACCATTAGCAGACATTCAGCCAGATATAAATTTTGCTTTTTGAATAATGTGATATAACAGGTTTATCCTAAAAGTAAATTATTGAAAATGTATTATTTTTGGTAAGGTAATTAAAAAACCAATCTATGAAAAAGATTAACCTTTACGGCAAAATGTTATTGGTGGCAGCATGTCTTTTTTGCTACTCCTGTCAAAAAGATGATGTTCCTGAAGAATCAGGGGAAGAACTTATTCGGACAGATATTTCCGGTGTTGTTCAAAAAGGACCATTTAATGTTGGAACGACAGTTTCAATGTCAGAGCTGAATGAAGATTTATCTCAAACGGGTAAAACCTTTATTACTCAAATTAATTCAGATGACGGATTTTTTGAATTTAAGGGAATTCAGCTGTCCAATCCCATAGTTGAAGTAAAGGCTGATGGATTTTATTTTGATGAAATCAAAGGTACAAATTCAAACGCAAGGCTTACTTTAAACGCAATTGCAGATGTTACTGATAAAACTACCTTAAATGTAAATGTGCTTACCCATTTGGAAAAACCGCGGGTAGAATTCCTTTTGGAAAATGGATATGTATTCAGTGAAGCAAAAACAAAGGCTAAACAGGAAGTATTCAATATATTTTATTTTCAGGATGATGCTACAGATACAGTTGCCTCCGACCTGCTGGATATAACAAAACCTGGCGTTGAAAATGCATGTCTTCTTGCATTGTCTGCAATTGTCCAGGGATACCGGAATGTGGCTGATGTATCTGAACTGCTTACTTATATTGCCAATGATTTAAAAGTGGACGGAACTCTTGACGATAATGAATTACAAACAGATTTGATTAGTCATGCACGAATTATTGATACAGCCAGGGTAATACAAAATGTAAGTGACAAATACAATGGTTTTGGAATGTCAGTTCAAGTTCCGGATTTTGGGAAATACCTGCAACAATTTATTCACACTTCACCTTATGTCCCCGTTAATTTAATCGATTATCCGGAGCAAACCCCGAAAGGGCTTAACATTCTTAATGAGAATAATTCAATCTTTAACAGCGGAATGGAAACCAACTACTCAATGTCTGCTAAAACGTTTCCCGGAATTCCCCTTAAAATCGAGTTATTGGTAATTGAAGGTGAGCTTAACGGAACTGCCGGATGGGCATTTCAGGCTGATAAAATTAATTGGGATGTTCCGGTTTATAATTTTAGCAGCCACAAACAGACTTTTGAACTAATAAATGAAGAGCAGCCATCTGATCTTAAAATCATATTTTTTTCAGGGAATGTAAAAATTCAGATTAAATATATTGAAGGCACAAGGGAACGGACAAGAATTATCACAATAATTTGAGTTTGATTCTTTCCGAAAGAGTAAAATATTACTTTTAAAAAATGAGATTATAAAAAAAGAGGCTGTCTTTCCGGACAGCCTCTTTTTTTATAGTCATAATTAACAACCTTCAATATTATCTTTTCCGTATGCCTGTTCGTGAAACCAGCTTAGCGGATGCGAAGTTGGACGCTCAATTGGCATTCCGTAAATACGGTCATTGATTATCGATGCTAAAACACCCAAAGCCCTTGAAACACCAAACATTACAGTATAAAATGTATATTCCTTAATTCCGTAATGGTATAAGAGCGAACCGCTGTATGCATCAACATTTGGCCATGGATTTTTTATTTTGCCAATTTCCGAAAGGATTGGCGGAACGATGCGATACAATTGATTTGCAAGATTAACCATTGTATCATCTTTTATGTATTTATTGGCAAATTCCTGTTGGGCAGTAAACCGCGGATCTGTTTTGCGCAGAACTGCATGTCCGTATCCTGGAATTACACGGCCTTCCTCGAGAGTTAACTTACAGTAATCAGCCACCTGTTTATCAGTTGGCTTTTCTGTGTCAAGGTATTCGAGCATTTCAAACATCCAGTGAATTACATCCTGGTTTGCGAATCCGTGCAACGGACCGGCAAGCCCTGTCATTGCGGCGCCGTAAGCATAATACGGGTTACTTAAAGCAGAACTAACCAAATGTGCAGTATGTGCAGATACATTTCCACCTTCATGATCAGCATGTATTACCATATATAAACGGAACAGGCGGCGGACATCTTCTGAATCAAAACCCATCATATGTGCAAGATTACCAGCCCAGTCAAGACGGGGATTTGGTTCAATGTGTTTATCATTATGAAAATTTTTCCTGTAAATATATGCTGCAATGTGCGGCAAACGGGCGATAAGATTCATGACATCTTCATAAGTTGCATCCCAGTAAAACTTTTTATTTACACCAGCCCTGTATGCCTTCTGAAAGATAGATTCTGTAGCCATCGAAATTATTGCAGCGCTGAACTGCGTCATTGGTTTCGAGTTTTTTGGCATTGCATCAATGACATCGAAAACATGTTGCGGTACATGTGCACGTGTTGCCCAATCTTTCGAGATATTGGATACATCTTCTTCCGAAGGAATTTCGCCGATTAACATCAGGTAAAACAGACCTTCAGGGAGTGGTTCACCTCCTGGATTTATCCGTGGAAGTTTCTCCTGCAATTCAGGTATTGAATATCCCTTAAACCTGATTCCTTCTTCCGGATCCAATTTTGAAGTATCAGTAACAAGTAACGGAATTCCCTTCATTCCTGTAAGCACCTGACCGATGGTTATCTGGCCGATTACTTTATCTGAATGCTCATTCTTGAGTTTTTGGTACTCCTTAGAACATTTGCTCGCTTTTTGAAAAAACCTGTACTTAATGTATTCCATTTCTATTTATAATTTATGTTTTGAATTTCAGTTAATCAATGCATGTTTTTAACAATTTCATCCGCAAATTCTGCTGTGGAAAGCAAAGTTGCACCTTCCATTTGTGCATATAAATCGGATGTAACTTTTCTCTTTGCAAATACATGTTCCAGGGCATCGTAAACATGTTCGGCAGCTTGATTCCAGCCAATATATTCAAGCAACATTGCAGCAGAAAGAATCAATGAACCGGGATTTGCTTTTCCTGTTCCGGCAATATCTGGCGCTGTTCCGTGTGTGGCCTCAAATATGGCATATCCGTTCAGGTAATTAATATTCGCTCCAGGCGCAATACCAATTCCGCCAACCATGGCTGCCAACTGGTCGGAAATGTAATCCCCGTTGAGGTTCATTGTTGCAATTACCGAATGATCGTATGGCCGCAGGAGTGAGTCCTGCAGGAATGCATCAGTAATTACATCTTTGATAATTACTTTTCCGGTTTTTTTTGCTTCATCAAGTGCTTTATCAGCATCCAGTTGTCCTTTTTCGTTTTTCAGGTTTTCATATTGCCGCCAGGTGAATGTTTGACTGCCGAATTCAGCTTCTGCAAGATTATATCCCCAGATTTTAAAAGCACCTTCTGTGTACTTCATTATATTGCCTTTATGGACAAGCGTTACAGAAGGTAGATTCCGTTGAACTGCGTATTTTATTGCAGCCCTGATTAATCTTTCTGAGCCTTCTTTCGAAACAGGTTTTATTCCAAAAGAAGAAGATTCGGGAAACCTGATTTTATCTACTCCCATTTCGTTTATCAAAAATTCTTTCAGCTTTTGAGCATTAACCTCACCGGCCATATATTCAATTCCTGCATAAATATCTTCGGTATTTTCCCTGAAGATGTGCATATCCACCAATGACGGATAACGAATAGGAGAGGGCACACCTTTAAACCAGCGCACCGGGCGAAGGCAGACAAACAAATCAAGCGTTTGGCGAAGTGCCACATTCAACGAACGGATTCCTTCACCTACAGGAGTCTGAAGTGGTCCTTTAATTCCAATTAAATGCTCTTTAAAAGCATCAATTGTTTCTTCAGGAAGATAACTTCCGGTTTGACGAAATGCTTTTTCTCCGGCCAAAACTTCCTGCCATACAATTTTTCTTGAACTGCCGTATGCTTTGTCCACAGCAGCATTGATAACTTTTTGGGAAGGTAATGCTATATCTTTTCCAATTCCGTCTCCTTCAATAAATGGAACTACCGGATGATCAGAAACAACAAGTTTCCCCTGTACTATTTTAGTTTTCTCCGTCATTGAATTTTTCTGTAGAGCCTAAAATAATGAATTTCTTTGGTTTGGCTTAATAATCTGCTAATTTAATTTTGTACTTAGGTTTTCATTTAAAGCTTCAAGAAATCCTTCAGTGGTCAGATAATGTTCTTCCTTTAAATCTTTTCCGTAAATTATCAATGCCAAATCCTTTGTCATTTTGCCTGATTCAACGGTTTCAATGCACACCTGTTCAAGAGCATTTGCAAAATTTATCAGTTCCTGGTTTTCATCCAGACGACCTCGGAATTCCAATCCCCGTGTCCAGGCAAAAATAGATGCTATTGGATTGGTGGACGTCGGATTTCCCTTTTGATGTTGTCTGAAATGGCGTGTCACAGTACCATGTGCAGCTTCTGCTTCCATCGTTTTTCCATCGGCTGTTATTAGTGTCGATGTCATTAATCCAAGCGACCCAAATCCTTGTGCTACAGTATCACTTTGTACATCACCATCGTAATTTTTACAGGCCCAGACATATCCGCCTTCCCATTTCATTGCGGCTGCTACCATATCATCAATCAAACGATGCTCATAAGTTATTCCGGCTTCGGCAAATTGTTCCTTGAATTCAGTCTCAAACACTTCTTCGAAAATATCTTTAAACCGGCCATCGTATTTTTTAAGTATTGTATTTTTTGTTGACATGTACAATGGCCATTTTTTTAGCAGGGCCTGGTTCATGCATGAACGCGCAAAACCACGAATAGAATCATCGGTATTGTACATAGCCATTGCAACGCCGTCTCCTTCAAAATCATAAACGTTGAATGAAGCCGGTTCGCTTCCATCTTCAGGGGTAAAGGTAATTGTAAGCTTTCCCTTTCCTTTTGTTACAAAATCTGTGGCCCGGTATTGATCACCAAAAGCATGACGGCCAATACAAATGGGTTGTTTCCAGCCAGGTACAAGTCGCGGAATGTTTTGTATAAGAATCGGTTCACGAAAAACTGTTCCTCCTAGAATGTTGCGGATGGTTCCGTTTGGTGATTTCCACATGTGTTTTAGATCGAATTCCTTTACCCGCACTTCATCGGGCGTAATGGTGGCGCATTTTACACCAACACCATACTTTTGAATCGCATGTGCCGAATCAATTGTAACCTGATCGTCTGTAGCATCCCGGTTTTCAATTCCCAAATCATAATATTTCAAATCGATGTCGAGGTAAGGAAGAATTAATTTTTCTTTAATGAAATTCCAGATTACCCGCGTCATCTCGTCACCGTCGAGTTCTACTACCGGGTTTTGAACTTTGATTTTCTGCATGTTAACTACTTTTTATTTGATTTATTATCTTTTTTATTTTAAATGAACCTGCAAACAATAATTTACCAGTTACATTTTTGAATTAATGCAAACTACTTTTTTTCGTGAATTGATGAATACAAATCCTCTGCAAATTAATGATGAATTATTTGTTGCGTTGCCTTATCAGATTTAACGCAGAGCCTGCTTTAAACCATTCTATTTGTTGTTCATTATAAGTGTGGTTCAGTTTAATATTGTCTTTCAAACCATCAGAATGAACAAGTTCAACAGTTAACTGCCTGCCTTTTGAAAATTTTTCCAAATCGATAAAATTGAAAGTATCGTCTTCCTGAATTAAATCATAATCATTTTCATTATCAAAGGTTAGCGCCAGCATTCCCTGCTTCTTGAGATTGGTTTCATGAATCCGGGCAAATGATTTTACAATAACAGCTTTTACACCCAGATGTCGTGGTTCCATTGCTGCATGTTCACGTGATGAACCTTCTCCATAATTATGATCGCCAACAACTACTGTAGGAATTCCCATTTTCTTGTATTCCCGCTGTACTTTAGGCACTTCATCATTCCCTTTTGTAATCTGGTTTTTAACTAAATTTGTTTCGTTGTTGAATGCATTTACAGCACCAATCAGCATATTATTCGAAATATTATCGAGATGACCGCGGTAACGCAACCATGGACCGGCCATCGAAATGTGGTCGGTGGTGCATTTTCCAAGTGCTTTTATCAGCAGTTTTGCGCCGGTAATATTTTTCCCATTCCAGGGTTCAAAAGGCGAAAGTAATTGTAGCCGGTTGGATTCGGGTGAAACCACCACTTCAATCGTTGAACCATCTTCAGCCGGTTCCTGATATCCGGGATCGTCTACATCAAAACCTTTTACGGGCAATTCAAACCCGGAGGGTTCCTTCAATTTAAATTCTTCACCATTTTCATTTTTAAGCGAATCTGTCAGTGGATTAAAATCAAGCCGGCCGGCGATGGCAAGCGCTGTAACCAATTCGGGTGAAGTAACAAAAGCATGTGTGTTTGGATTTCCGTCGGCACGTTTTGAGAAATTGCGGTTAAAGGAATGTACAATGGTGTTTTTCTCTTTTTTATCTGCTCCTTCGCGCGCCCATTGGCCAATACAAGGTCCACAGGCATTGGCGAAAACTTTGCCCCCCATTTTCCCGAAAATATCGATATATCCGTCACGTTCAATTGTGAAGCGAACCTGTTCGGAACCGGGCGTTATTGTGAATTCCGATTTTGTTTTCAACCCTTTATCCACTGCCTGTATTGCAATTGAGGATGCCCTTGAAATGTCTTCGTAAGATGAGTTGGTACAGCTTCCAATTAAACCAACTGAAATTTCAATTGGCCAGTTGTTTTTTACTGCCGCTTCTTTCATTTGTGATACAGGAGTGGCCAGATCGGGTGTAAAAGGTCCGTTAATATGAGGTTCCAGCTCCGAAAGATTAATTTCAATCAACTGATCGTAATACATTTCAGGATTTTCATAGACTTCGGGATCGGCATTCAGTACATCTTTTATTTTTCCTGCCATTTCAGCTACTTCGGTGCGGCCGGTTGCTTTCAGGTAGCGTTTCATACTTTCATCGAACGCAAACAAACTTGTTGTTGCACCCACTTCGGCTCCCATGTTGCAAATGGTTCCTTTTCCTGTCGCAGAAATAGATTCGGCACCTTCTCCAAAATATTCGATAATTGCGCCTGTTCCACCTTTGACTGTAAGTATTCCGGCAACTTTCAAAATAATATCTTTTGGTGCTGACCACCCGCTTAATTTACCTGTTAGTTTTACGCCAATCAGTTTAGGCATTTTAAGTTCCCATGGCATTCCGGCCATTACATCCACTGCATCAGCTCCGCCAACTCCAATGGCAACCATTCCCAAACCACCTGCATTGGGTGTATGCGAATCAGTTCCGATCATCATTCCACCCGGAAATGCGTAGTTTTCCAAAACCACCTGGTGAATTATTCCTGCTCCCGGTTTCCAAAAACCGATACCGTATTTATTGGAAACCGATTCAAGAAAATCATAAACTTCTTTGTTCAGATTTTTGGCAATACCCAAATCATGTTTTCCTTCTGCATGTGCCTGTATTAAATGGTCGCAATGTACTGTTGAGGGAACAGCGGCTGTCTTTTTTCCTGAATTCATAAACTGAAGAAGTGCCATTTGAGCTGTTGCATCTTGCATGGCTACCCTGTCGGGAGCAAAATCAACATATGCATTTCCGCGTTCATAAATTTCAAGCCGCTCTGGCTCAAATAAATGTGAGTAAAGTATTTTTTCTGCATAAGTCATCGGGCGGTTAAGCTTTTGTTGCGCTTTTTTTACCCGCTCCGGCAATGTTGAATAAATTTTCTCAATCAGTTCTAAATCAAACATATTCTATCTATTTTATTCTATTGAATTTTCACTGGAAATGTCACAAAAATTAACAAAAAGAATCATTAAAAGTTGTTCCGTTTTTAACTATTTTTCCTTTAGGGACGCTAAATATATAGATTAATGGATATGATTAATTACGAATTCTCTAATTTAGAATCAATATAAAAAAAGGAGAAGAATTTATCCGGGATTAAGCAGAGGTGGGTAAACCAGTGATTCTGTATTTACAGGAAATTCAGCTTCAAAGATTTAGACGCACAATTCAGTAATTTTTTCAGCAATATCTTTAAGATCAACAATGTAATCCGGAGTGAAAAGTTCTATTGCCGATCGGGGCATATTTTTGGCAAAAGCTGTTTCAGGGTTTTCTACAAGTGTAATGCCTCCGTAGTCTTTTATTGTTTTCAATCCTTCTGCACCGTCACTGTTCGAACCGGTTAATAAAACTCCGAGAAGGTTATTTTTGCAGGTCCAGGCTGCAGTTTCAAACAATACATCAATGGAGGGACGCGAGAAATTTATTTTTTTATCAGTTGAAAGGCTGAGTGTAAAATTTTTTTCTACCTGTAAATGATAATTTGGTGGTGCAAAGTACACGGTTTTTGAGCTGATAACTTCTTTTTCTTCTGCTTCCTTTACTTCATAACCAGATATGTTGTTCAGCATTGATAAGTAGGTGTTTATTTTGTTGCTGCCAATATGCAACACCACAAGTACCGGTGTATTAAATGTGGCAGGAAGTCCGGTGAGCACTGTTTTTATTGCTTCCATTCCTCCAAATGATGCACCTATTACAATTGTTTTTATCATGATGAACCCGGCAGTTTTTTATAAATTTTCATCTTCTTGTCAACCGTTGAATAACTATCTTCATATTCAGTAAATTTAAGACTTTCTTTTGTACCCAGGCAAAGAAATCCTCTTTTTGTAAGGCTTTCCGAAAACAATCCAAGTACCTTATTTTGAAGGAATTTATCGAAATAGATGAGCACATTACGGCAAAAAACAAGATTGACTTCGGCGAAAACGCCATCGGTTACCAGGTTGTGGTCGGCAAAAACAATATTTTTTGAAAGTGACTTGTCGAATAAAACTGATCCGTATTTGGAAGTGTAATAATCCGATAAATTACATTTACCGCCTGACTTTGTATAATTATCTGAATAAAGGTCCATTTCCTTTTTACTGTAAATTCCCTGCCGGGCAATTTCAAGTACTCTTTTATTGATATCGGTAGCGTAAATCTGGGTTTTCGACAGCAGGTTTTCCTCCCGTAGAATAATTGCAAGCGAATATACCTCTTCCCCTGTTGAACAGCCGGCATGCCATACTTTTATGTGTGCATAGGTTCGTAAATCAGGTATCACCTTTTTTCGGAAAGCAGCATAGAACTCAGGGTCGCGGAACATTTCCGTTACATTTATGGATAGATCCTGCAGAAACAGTTGAAAAAAATCCTTGTTCCAGAGCACTTTATTTTGAAGTTCTGAGATTGTATCCAGGTTGCTCAGTTTAAGACGTTGATTGATTCGCCGTTTTAAATGCACATTGCTGTAGTTGTTGAAATCATACCCGTATTTCAAATTTACAGCCTGCAATAACAATTTTAGTTCAATGTCGTGCGTATCGTCTTCTTCGCGTACAGCTTCAATTTTGCTCTTATTGTCAGGTTCGGATGGCATTTTTAATTAATTTTTTTAATTCGGCAACTTTGAATGGTTTACTGATAAAATCGTTCATCCCTGCCGATATACATTTCTGTTTATCATCGGAAAAAGCATTTGCGGTTACTGCAATTATAAAAACCGGTTTTTCAATGGTGTTGTTTTTTTCGAATGTTCGAATTTTTTTAGTCGATTCAAGACCATCCAGTTCAGGCATTTGCATGTCCATTAAAATTAAATCATATTGATTTTCCCGGAACATTTTATATGCCTTTTCACCGTTTGCTGCAATATCACACTTAATTCCAATCTGGTTAAGCAGGAGCTGAGTCACACGCTGGTTTACCGGATTGTCTTCTGCATAGAGTATTTTTAAATCTGAAGGTATATCAATAT
The DNA here is from genome assembly GCA_963816685.1 of uncultured Prolixibacteraceae bacterium. GTDB lineage: Bacteria > Bacteroidota > Bacteroidia > Bacteroidales > Prolixibacteraceae > CAVYUC01. The sequence continues at coordinate 279,993 of CAWFMB010000003.1, forward strand.
CTTCTGTTTTAGCTTCAGGTTGCTGCTTTTCGTGAATATGAAACGTTAATCTGAACCAGAATTCAGAACCGTTTCCCGGTTGACTGTTTACTCCTATTGTCCCGCCCATAAGTGAAACCAGATTTCGGCAAATGGCAAGTCCCAAACCCGTTCCGCCGTATTTTCGTGTGGTTGAACTTTCTGTTTGAGAGAATTCCTTAAATAATTTTTTACTTCCGCTTTTGGTAATTCCAATTCCTGTATCAACAACTTTAAAAAACAGATCCGCTTTTCCGGATTCGCTGTTTTCCATTTCCACAAAAATTCTGACGCTGCCTTTCTCGGTAAATTTTATTGCATTATTCACCAAATTTGTGATTATCTGGTTTAAACGGTAGGGATCGCCGATAAGCGTATCAGGTACGGCCTTGTCAATATCTACTTCAAGTTTTATGTTCTTTTTGTCGGCGTTGAATTTCAGTAATTTAACAATTGTATCTATTACATTGGAAATACTGAAATCAATGTTCTCCAATTGTATTTGCCCCGATTCAATTTTGGAAAAGTCAAGGATGTCATTAATAATACTGAGAAGATTTTCTCCCGAAGAAGTGATTATTTCAGTTAATTCCTTTTGATTTTGTTTTAGACCTGTTTCTTCAAGAATTTTGGAAATGCCGATAATTCCGTTTAGCGGAGTCCTGATTTCGTGAGACATGTTGGCGAGGAACATTGCTTTTACCCGTGTAGCTTCTTCTGCCTTTATTTTTTGGATTTCAAGTTCCCTGTTATTTTCTTCCAATTTTTTCAGCAAATCTTTTAACTCCTGTTTTTGGGAATATAAATCGAGGAAGATTCTTACTTTTCCCACAAGGATTTCGGGAATTATTGGTTTGGGAATAAAATCGACTGCGCCGGTTTCAATTCCCCGGATAATGTGCAAATCGCTTTGATGGATAGCCGAAACAAAAATCACAGGCAGATACTTTGTCTTTTTCCTTTTCCGCATTAACGATAGTGTTTCATAGCCATCCATTCCTGGCATTTGCACATCGAGAATAGCCATGGCGAAATCGTCATTTAAAGTTTTACGCAGCGCTTCCATTCCCGATGTAGCCCTTACAAAAGTTGCGTTAAATTCACCCAGTACCATTTCGAGACTTACCAGATTTTCAATTAAATCGTCTACCAGTAAAATTTTTGGTTTATTCATATCTATTTAAATAACCATATTTTTAGTAATGACAATAATTTATTTACATCCACCGGTTTAGATATATAATCGTTTGCACCGCAGTCAATAGCTTTTTGGTAATCTTCCTTCATCGCTTTTGCTGTAAGCGTAATAATAGGAATTTCTTCAATTACAGGCGTTTTCCGGATAATGCTCATTGCATCATATCCATTCATAACCGGCATCATTATATCCATCAGCACCAAATCGGTGTCCGGATTATTTTTTAAAACTTCTATTGCTATTTCTCCATTTTCAGCTTCCAGTACTTCAATTTCGCGATCCTCCAGGATTTGAACAAGTGCAAAAACATTTCGAATGTCATCATCCACTACCAGTACTTTTTTTCCTTTAAATCCTGTTCCGTTAAAACCGTCAGGACCTGTCGTTCGTGTTTTGGGCAATGTAATTTCAACCTGGTGAAGGAATAAAGTAACTTCATCCATCAACCTTTCATCAGATTTTACCCCCTTAATTACAATTGAATCTGAATATTTATGTAATTCGCGAAGTTCTTTAGCATTAAGTTCACGTGCTGTATGAATAATCACATTTGGAACAGCGATGTTATTTTCATTTAACTTTTTAAGTAATTCATTTCCTGAAAAATCAGGTAATCCAAGATCAAGAATAACACAATCGAATGATTTTGTTGATAAAATATCATAGGCTTGCTGACCAGTTTTAGCTTCATGAATAATAATATCCTTATTTTCAAAAAGCATTTGTATTGTTTTTCGCGTAATCAAATCATCCTCAACTACCAGTACCTGTTTAAATTCTTTGCTGAATTTGTTTTCAATGTTTTTTGAAACCGCCAGTAAATCTTCAGATTGCGGTGTTTTCAATTCTTCAATATTTTCAAGTACTGAATCTTCTATTCGCGAAACAAGATGCAACGGTAAACGCTGTGTTGATTTGTTTTCTTTTAGATGCTGAAGTTCTTTTGATTCATTGAGTTCCGCTGAAATAATAATGGCTTGTGGCGAAAATCTTTCAGCAAGAATAATTCCTTCACGGATATTGGATGCTGCAATTACGTTAAATTTTCTTTTATGACAGAGGTCCATTAATTTTTCAGCTTTTTCTTTTTCATTGTGAATTATAAGAACCAGCAGCCGTTGCACTTTTGCATCTCTGTCATCCTCAATAAAAAAAGGAATTGATTCTGCTGCAATTTCCTGTTTGGCAAAGGGCTCAACAACAGTTTCTGCTGCAGGCGCAGCAACTGCCTCTGTTTTATTTTCGTTCACCGGGTTGATAACTTTTCCTGTTAGTTCTTTTTCGAGTGGCAGGTAAAGAGTAAAAACAGAGCCAATGCCTTCCTTGCTTTCCACGTGAATTTCGCCTCCCAAAACAAAAGCAAGCTGTTTTGAAATGGAAAGTCCAAGACCGGTGCCGCCAAATCTGCGCGAAATGCTTCCATCGGCTTGTTGAAACGCTTCAAAAATGGCTTCGGTCTTGCTTTTTGGAATGCCTACTCCCGAATCTTCAACAGAAATAAAGTAAGTATTTTGGCTGTTTAATTCCGGATTCAAAAACCGAACTGAATCATCCGGCAGGTTGAAGTTCACTTTTATGCTTCCGGAATTTGTAAATTTAAAGGCATTTGAAAGCAGATTTTTAATGATTTGCAACAGACGCTGCCTGTCGGTATAAATAATTTTAGGGAAATTTTTCGAAAGCTTTAATTCCAATGCAAGTCCTTTGTTTTCTGCAACCGGAATAAATCCATGGTTTATCTCGGTTACAATTTCTTCGGACATTACTTCAGCAAAATCATACGTCATTTTACCGGCTTCAATTTTAGAAAGATCCAGAATTTCATTAATCAGGTTGAGCAGATCATTCCCGCTTTTATGAATAATGTTTATTGATTTTACCTGTTCATCTGTGAGGTTTCCCTTTTTGTTGTTGCCCAGTAATTTCGAAAGTATAAGTAAACTATTCAATGGTGTACGCAATTCGTGCGACATGTTTGCAAGAAACTCTGATTTATACTGGCTGGCCTGTTCAAGTTCGCGGGCTTTTAGTTTAAGTTCATTCTGGGTTTTCAGAAGGTTTTCATTCTTTTCCGAAATCTCTCTTTTCTGCATCTCCAGCAGACTTGTTTTTGTTTCCAGCTCTTCGTTTGTTACCTGCAGTTCTTCTTGCTGAATGTGCAGGTTCTTTTCATTTTCAGTTAATATTTTAGTCTGCTCGGCAAGTTCTTCATTGGCTACTTTCAGTTCCTCTTCCTGCGATTTTAATTCTTCATTTGTAGCTTTTAATTCTTCCTGCTGAAGTTTTAACTGATCATTAATTGCTTTTAATTCTTCCTGTTGTGCATTTAACTTTTCATTGCGCTCAATGACTTCAATTTCGAGTTTTTTAATATGTGTAACATCTTTTGAAATTCCGAATGTGCCTATGCAGTTTCCGCTTTCATCGTACATGGGTAATTTGGTAACTGAGGTCCAAAGTACCTGGCCGTTTTCATCAATTCCCTGGCGCACTTCATCCACAAATCCTTTACCCTTTTCAATGATTTCCATTTCTTCATTGAAATACCGCTGGGCATCTTTTTGCGGGTGAAAATCAAAATCAGACTTTCCGATTATTTCATTGCTGGAACCTGCATCAAACAAATCTACCATCGATTCACTTATACGAATAAACTTGCTGCTTACATCTTTAAAATAAACATAATCGGGAAGTGTTTTTAACATTGAATTGAGCAAAGCCGTTTCACGTGAAAGCTGTTCCTGGATTAATCTGTTTTCTTCCAGTTTTCTGCTCAGTTCTTCATCCCTGGCTTTTAGTACTTCTGCCTGCTCTAAGGTTTTGTCGAGCAATTCATTATTTCGGAAACGCGCAACTGAAGCGCCAAGGTTTACCGAAATCCGTTCAGCAATCAGCTCGAGGAATTCCTTTTTTAATTCCGAAAGTTCATTAACCGGGGCCAGCTCAATTACTGCCTGTATTCTTTTGTCCGATTTCATTGCCAGCAGGTAAACCTGCTCAGGGTAGATTTCGCCTGTGGCACTGAAAATCCGGTGGTATTTGTTTTTTGTATTGACTATCTGAAGTTTATCCTGCAGCGCCGCCCTGCCAATTAATCCTTCGCCGGGTTGAATAATCTTCTCCACAAGGTCGGGGTTAATTCCCAGAGAAGCAGTGAACTCAAGATGTTCAAGTACTTCATCAAAAACATAAACAGCTCCTGTTTCAACCTGAAGAAAATTGCTCAAATAAATTAAAATACGTTTTGATAATTCCCTTACAGAAAAATTACCACGCATTTGATCGTCCAAACCGTTTATTCCTTTCTGAAGCCAGTTTTCCCTGGTGGTATGAATATTAGTATGCTCCAGCCTTTCGGCCATTTTATTCAACGCTAATGTAAGTTCATCTTTATTCGATTTTGGTATAAGTTTCGAACTGTAATCTCCCTGGGCTACCTTTTTGGAATAGCGGATTACATTTTGCAAACCCAGCTGGATTTCGAGGAAAGCATTGGATAAATCACCAACTTCATTCTTTGTATTAATACTAACCGATGAACTTAAATTTCCTTTTGCAACTTCCTTGAAATTTTCGGCCAGTTTATTGATGGGATACGAAATCGAATTGGATATTTTTATTGAAATAAATGTAACTATCGCCCCTAAAATCAGAACAATAAAAAGAATCAAAAAGAACAGCCTGGAGGTAATATATTCACTTAATGAGTATATTTTTGAAGCAAAAGAATTTGTAAGAACATGAATTTTTTCAAAATCAGTCTGAAGCTCAGTAAGTTTTGCAGGAGATGGTTCTGTTGCATATCCGGCTATCTGTGTTTTTATTTGTTTGCCAAATTCAGCGGCATCTCTGGCCACATACTGTGTTTCGTGAAGCAATAATGGATTAATATTTGAAAGCATACTTATCAGGTCGCCCATGAGTTTTACTTTCGAAATATCATTATCCACTCCTTCTTTATAAATATCAAACAAATAAACGACCCATTCTTCCCGGGGCATGGCTTTTAAAATACTATCGATATTAGCGAATGTAGCTGCAATTAAAATGGCTTTATCCAAATGCTCAATTCCCAGTCGCAATTCTTCAGCATTTCCCGACTGATTATATTTGTAAAAATGTTCAATTCCGGAATCGAAACCTTCAACAAAAACACGTTCAGCATTAACAACAATGGTAGTTGTCTGACTTGATTTGAACAGAAGATTTACTACAGAGCCCAGTAAAATAAGGCTTATTAAAAAAATTCCAATTAAAACATACAGTTTTGTACGTACATTAAAATCAGAAAATCGCATTTTATAATTACCCATCCTTCAATTTGTTTAGCGTTGGTTTTTGCGGCGTTGCAAAATATATAAAAATTAGCAGTTACCAATCTTTACCCTTCAAAATATGTTCAGTCTTATTGGTTGAGGCAGAATTTGTTTCGGGAAGTAACAAAAAATGCCTGGAATTCAACTGCATTATTGAATTCCAGGCAAAATTGGAAACCTTTAAGTTTTTATTTAATTTCCCAATCGTCAGAACGGAATGAAGAAGCAGGAAGTCCTTCTGTATTGAATAATTCGCCCACTACAAAATCTTTAAATGCATAGCGAATTGCCACAGGTTTTTCTACCATTGGCGAGAAAAGAGTAATTCCCTGTTGGGTAATAAAAGCATCTGCGGGTACAAACCGTTGATTTTCGCCTGCAATTTCAAAATTCTGAAGTTCTTTGCCATAAGTGGTAAGGCCATTTTGTGCATGATTGAACGTAAGTTTTACCAGTTGTCCGTCAATAGTCATATCCTTCAGTACCGGCCCTGATGTTTCAAAACCTTTTTTCCCATAGGTATTCGCAAGAGCAAGGTATGCCAGCCGCTCGCCGGCCACTTCCTTGTTTGCCGGGTGAATTATATCTTTTTCACCAGCATCCATAATTGAAGCCATACCAATATTTGGAATGTCATCGGCTGCATTCAGCATAGATTCACGAATATAGGCAGAATTAATTCCTCCCTGTCCGTAATCGAACGGAGCAATTTGAACATAATAAAACGGAAAATCACCAATATTCCATTTGTTGCGCCAGTTTTGTACGAGTCCCGGTAATAGCTTTTCATATTCTTTGGGCTGGTTTCTGTTTGATTCACCCTGGTACCACAATCCGCCGCGCATAGCATAACCAACCATCGGCGCAATCATTGCATTGTATAAAACTGTTGGTGTTTGTTGTGAATAATCATCTGTCCTGTTTTTATCCGGAAGTTCAACCCAGCTGAAATCTTTCAGTCCGCTTTCACTTATCCAGGGCTCAATTCGTGTACCTCCCCAATTGGTGCTGACCAAACCAACCGGAACGTTTAATGCATCCTGAATCATTCGGCCAAAATAGTATGCTGTGGCGCTGAATTCAGCAACATTTTCAGGGTTGCATTCTTTCCATTCGCCGGTAAAATCATCCAAAGGTTCAAGACTTTTATTTCGTTCAACAGTAAACAGCCGGATATTGTCATTTTCTGATGTTGCAATTGCTTCATTGGCGCCTAACACCGGCTGGTTATAGTAGCCCTTCATAGGCATTTGCATATTCGATTGTCCTGAACAAATCCAAACTTCACCAATTAAAACATTTTCAAGCTTTAACGGTTTTCCATCAGAAATAGTTAAAGAATAGGGTCCGCCAGCTTCCGGTGTTTTTACTTTTAAGTTCCACTTACCATTGCCATCTGCTTTTGCAGAATAACTTTTGCCATTCCACGATGTGGTAACTTTAACCGTTTTGTTTGGACTGGCAGTGCCCCAGATTGAAGCATCAGTCTGCTGTTGCAGTACCATATTGCTGCCAAAAACCGAAGGCAGACTTATCTCTGCAAGAGCAGGTTTTAATCCAACTAAAGAGAAAAGAAAAGCAAGTGTAAACAGAAGTTGTAATTTTTTCATGATTCAGTATTTTTAATGAATAAATTTTGCTACCCACAAATATACCAAATTGAGGAATAACAATTATTTTGAAAGTATTCGAAGCATTTATTGTTATCAGAAACAACATTTTTCTTAAGTTTATCATTCAATACTAAATCTTGAATTATGGAACGTCGAGCTTTTATTCAACGAACTTCTTTGGCAACGGCCGGAATGGTCACTTCATTTCATTTTAAGGCATCAGCTCAAAATAATAAATTAAAAACAGGATTAATTGGTTGCGGCTGGTATGGGATGGTTATAACTAAATCAGCCTTAAAAACCGGTGATGTGGAAGTTGTTGCGGTTTGTGATGTTGATTCAGAACACCTGAAAAACAGCGCCTCAGAAATAGAAAGTTTGCAGGGTAAACGTCCGAAAGAATTTAAGGATTACAAGGATTTGCTGAATGAAAAAGAACTTGAAGCAGTTTTTATCGGGACACCGCCACACTGGCACGCACTTCAGTTTATTGCTGCCTGCGAAAAAGGCCTCGATATTTATTGTGAAAAACCACTTTCTTATGATGTGAGAGAAGGGCAAGCCATGATAAATGCTGCACAAAAAGCCGGAAACCTTGTGCAAATTGGATTCCAGCGCAGGCAGAGCCAGGCATTTCATAAAGCGAAGGAACTGATTGCTGAAGGTCAGCTGGGCAAAATTTACCAGATTGGTGCACAGATTCATTATAATCCTGTTTTGGAAGATAATACTGTACAGCCGCCTCCTGTATCGCTCGACTGGGACGCATGGTGCGGTCCGGCGCCAAAACTGGATTACCGGCCCATCATCGGACATAAAGCCTGGCGGCTCGAAAAAGAATACGGAAACGGCCATCTTGTTGACTGGGGAATTCATCACATCGATATTATCAGGAGGATTATGGATTTTGGAATGCCGGAAACCTTCGATGCAAAAGGAAATTTAAATGTATTGACAGGAAAAATTACTACTCCCGATACATTAAATGCAGTGATGAATTTTGAAAATTGCCCCGTGTATTGGCAGCACCGGTTATGGGGAACCGGTGATTTCAATCCTGCTTTCAATAACGGAATCTTTTTTTATGGCGAAAAGGCTACACTTTTTGCTTCCGACGACAAATTGATTCTGATGCCGGCAGGAAAAAATCAGCAGCAACAGGAAATGAATATTCCCACGGCGGATATGCAGGACCGTCACGTGGCTGCATTTGTAAATGCTGTTAAAACAAAAAACAATAAAATGATTGCCTGCACAATTGAAGATGCCTGGCATTCAACTGCTTCGGTTCAACTGGCAATGGCCTCATATTATTCCGGAAAACCGGTGATATGGAACACTGATAAAAATGAAATTAGCGGAAATAAAGATGCTGCTGAAATGCTTGCCCGCCCATACCGGAGTGGCTACAAACGGCCCGGTATTTAAAAATATGTCAAAACTGGCAGCATGAATTCAAGTCATACCGGCAAATTTAATTGTTACTTTTACAAGCAAAATCAGTAAAAAATCTAACCCAATGATAAACTTTTACAAAAGGATACTACTCATTTTTGTTATTTTAAATTTTGTTTCCTATTCAGCAAAAACTGAGGAGACCAGGGGGAAAGATACCAGTGAGCAACTAAAAGCTCCACTCCAAAAAAATGTTGTACCGTTTATCGGGGCGCAGGTTTTTATTGAACCTGGACAAACAACGGAAGATATTGACAACTGGTTCCGTCAGTTGAAAGAAAATAATATGACTGTTTGCCGGATTCGCATGTTTGAATCTTATATGCGTGATGAAAACTACAACTGGGACTACAGCCTTTTTGATGAAGCTTTTAAGGCGGCTGATAAATACGACATTCACGTTTATGCAACGCTTTTTCCATACACAGAAAAAACTGACATTGGCGGATTTAAATTTCCCCGAAATGAAGCTCATTTTAAATCGATTGCAGTTTTTATTGAAAATGCAGTTACGCATTTCAGCAAGTATAAAAGTTTGTTCGGCTGGGTATTGATAAATGAACCTGGCACTGGTGGTAAAATTCCAAATGATGAATTTGCCGGACAGAAATATCAGGAATGGCTGAAAACTCATCCTGCAAAAGAATTTACAGAAAACGGTTACCCTGTTTTGGTGGATTTTACCAAAGAACGTTTTTTGCTGGATTACAACACCTGGTTTTTAAACTGGATTTCACTTGAAATAGGAAAATACGATCAGCAACATGATATTCATGTGAACAGCCATGCTATTTTTAGTAATGTGGCAGAATATGATTTTCCGGAATGGAGAAAATTCTTAACAAGCCTTGGCGGTTCGGCTCATCCGAGCTGGCATTTTGGCTATTTCAGCCGGCAGCAATATGCAGTAGCCATGTCGGCAAACAGCGAAATCATATACTCCGGCTCGGGAAACCTGCCATGGTTTATGACTGAGCTACAGGGCGGAAATAATACTTACAGCGGCGGAAATCCATTTTGTCCCACCAAAGAAGAAATTGCACAGTGGCTTTGGATAATTACAGGTACCGAATCGGAAGGAACAATTTTTTGGACACTCAATCCGCGAAGTTCGGGAATTGAGGCAGGGGAGTGGGCGCTGCTCGATTTTCAGGACCAGCCTTCTGACCGGATGACTGAAGCCGCAAAAGTAGCCGGAACTTTAAAAGAACATGGTGAACTTTTTTCAAACGCTAAAAAAGTAGATTCACAAATTTCAATTTTGTACGCACGTGAATCATTATGGGCTGAATCAAAAATGACGCTTTACCCAAGTGAATATCAGGCACGAAATCCAGGTGGTGTAATGAAATCGGCACTTGGATATTTTGAAGCATTGAGCGAAATGGGAATTAGTCCAAACCTGAAATCACTGGATGAATTCAATTTCTCAAAATATGATTACTCGGGTGAAAGTATCATTCTTGCACATCAAATTTCTCTGCCGGGAAATTATGCAGATTCACTTGAAAATTTCGTATCGAATGGCGGTAAATTGATTGTTGATGGACTGACTGCTTTTTTCGATGAAAACATGCACAATACCATGAAAACCGGGTTTGATTTTGAAACAATTTTCGGTGGAAATGTAAGCGAATTTAAGCTTGTGGATAATATTTTTAATGTTGTAGTAGCGGATGAACGACTACCGGCTCATTTGTGGAAGGGATTTATGAAAGCCGAAAATGGAAGCCCGATTGTCAATGAAAATAATGAAGTGGTTGGAATCCGCAATAAATCAGGAAAAGGTGAAGTGCTGTGGGTACCTTCGTTAATGGGTTTAGGGGCGCGTATTGAAAATAATTATCTTCCGCTGCAAAACCTTCTGGAAAAAGAGTTAAAACAGAGTTTATCAATTTTACCGGTGCAATTTTCAAAACCAGCTAAAAATATGCTCATGAAAACACTTCGCTCAGGTGAAAAATGGATAACTATTCTTGTAAACAAAAATAAAGACCAGCAAACAGTAACTCTTGAATTTAATGAACCCTTTGGTTCACCTGAAGTCATCTTTTCAAAACTTAACAGCAACATAAACGGACATACAATTGATATTTTACCGGAAGAGACAAAAGTGATTGTTTGGAAATAAAAGGATACAGACAATCCTTTCACTTTTTTACTTTTGAGAATTTGAATAAAAACTAAATTTTAAAATATTAACAATGAAAAACATTCAATTAGTCGTATTGATGATACTTTCACTTGCATCGTCAGCGCAGAAAAGCAGTATTATCGCAAAAAATGCTGAAACAGTAAAAGCAGGCACAGGTTATGCATTTACCGAAGGCCCTGCAGTTGCCCCGGACGGACGTGTTTATTTTACGGATCAGCCAAACGACAGGATTTATGTTTGGGATGAAAAGGATGGTATTTCATTATGGCTGGAAGGAACCAACCGTTCCAACGGAATGTATTTTAATGATAAAGGACAACTTGTTACCTGCGCTGATTTGTACAACCAGCTGGCTTATTTTGATGATGATAAAAAGTTACACGTCATTTACGAAGGATACAACAACAAACCATTAAATGCCCCCAATGATTTATGGATTGCCCCGAATGGCGGCATCTACTTCTCTGATCCTTATTATCACCGCAGCTGGTGGGAAGAGGGCCGTGGTGAAGAGCAGGATGTACGGGGAGTCTTTTATTTGAACCCGGAAGGAAAAGCAAAACGTGTGATTGAAGATTTTGAAACTCCAAACGGTTTAATCGGGACTCCGGATGGAAAAACTTTGTATGTTGCAGATATTGAAGCCGGAAAAACGTGGAAATACGATATTCAGCCTGATGGAACCCTTGCAAACAAAACATTTTTTGCACCCAAAGGCAGCGACGGAATGACCATCGATAATCAGGGAAACGTTTATCTGACTTCCGGAAAAGTGTGGGTGTATTCCCCCAAAGGTGAACTTATTGAAGAAATTGAAGTACCGGAAAGTCCGTCGAATGTGGTATTCGGAGGAAAAAACCGTAAAACTCTTTTTATCACTGCCCGTACTTCCGTTTACACACTGGATACAAAAGTAAAGGGAGTGGACTGATTTGAAACATTAAAAATAATTCTGAATTTAATTGCCTGATTAACTAATCCTTGTAAATAACTGGTTTATATGCTTATAATTTATTAACTTTAATCATTATAACTAATCAGAAACCTATGCACCCGAAAGAAATTAATATTTCACTGGTCTGGAAAAGTTTTAAGTCGGGCGATAAAGAAGCATTTGCGCAAATATACAGCTGTATATATTAATGAGCTTTATCATTACGGTACAAAGCTTTGTGTTGATGAAAGCCTTGTAAAAGATGCAATTCAGGAAGTTTATATTGATTTGTATCTGAAGCGGGAAAGAAATCATTGTCATCCTGCAAATCTGAAATTCTATCTTATCCTTGCCTTAAAACGTAACCTGATTAAAAAGTTAAAGCAAAACCGAAGAATTCAAAATGAGGATTCAGAAAATGAATTGCTTTTTGAACCGGTTTACAGTATCGAAAAAATAATGATCGAACAGGAAGAAGACGAGGAAAAAATCAGAAGCCTTGTTAAAGCACTTCATCAAATTACACCAAAACAAAAAGAAGCTGTTTACCTGCGGTTCAACGAATCTCATGGAATATGAAGAGATAGCTGAAATTATGAATATTTCTGTTGAATCGGTAAGAAAGCAGGTTTACAGGGCTTTAAAGACAATCCGTGAATCTTGTGATAAAAAGATGGTTGTGCTGTGGTTAAGTGTATTCAGGATAATAACCAAAAAGGATGATGTTGTTCATTTCTAAATCTACTTTTTACAAAAAATAAAAAATAGTTCTGAAATTTTGTCCATGTTTTAAAGGTTGTAGTCCTTTTAATGAAAGTGCCAGTTTGTTTATGGAGAATATCAGTAAATATTTGGAAGATAAAAGATTCATTTCCTGGGTTTTCGGGCCGGATGAGGAACTTGAAAAATGGTGGAAACATTACGCCTTTCACCACCCCGAAGAAAAATATCAAATTGAAAAAGCCCGTAAAATTTTATTCAAATTAAAAACTACTGACAAACAACTGACCGATCAGGAGAAAATTCTTCTTTTCTCAGGTATCTTAAAAGAAATCGAAATAAAGCAGGAATCCAAAGGCCGCAAAACTTTGGTGGTTTCCTTATTAAAATATGCAGCAGTGGCTGTTCTGTTTTTTTCGTTAGGTGCCTTGTTGTTTTACCGGAATGACAATTTAAAACCTGAATTTTACTCCAAAAATCTGTCAGAACCCACTTCAGGGGATGTGCCAAGGCTAATACGGTCTGATGGCGAAAAGGTTGAATTGGACGAACAAAATTCAAAAATTGAATACCGCCAGAATGGTCAGGTCGTAGTGAACAATAACGTATTAAATGCAGCAAATCCAGCTGAAATAAAAACTCCTGACCTGAATCAACTGGTTATCCCCTATGGAAATACTTCTGAAATCATATTGTCCGACGGCACAAAAGTTTATTTAAATGCAGGTAGCCGTTTGGTTTATCCCGATTATTTTGCAGATAAGAACCGTGAGGTATTTCTGGTTGGAGAAGCTTTTTTTGAAGTAGAGCATGATGAAGATCATCCCTTTATTGTTCAAACCACCGACATTAGGGTAAAGGTTTTGGGGACTCAGTTTAATATTTCTGCCTATCCCTCAGACAATATTATTGAAACTGTATTAACCCAGGGAAATGTAAGGATTGAAAAAAACAACAGTGGATTTTTTACTGAAACCTCCGAATTAAAACCGGGCCAGCTGGCTGCATTTAATAAGAAAAGCAGGGAAACCAGCATTCGAACTGTAAATCCGGATAATTACGTCTTATGGAAAGAAGGAATATTGAAGTTTGAAAGTACTGATTTCAGCCGGATTGTTAAAAAGCTGGAGCGGTTCTACAATATCAGCTTTAAATATAATGATCCGCTGACAGGAACTATTAAAATTTCAGGAAAACTTGAATTTGCCGGTAGTGTGCAGGAATCATTAAACAGTATCGCTCTTGCCGCATCAGTTGAAATTATAAAGAAAGGAGAAAACAATTATGAGATAAGTCGATAAAAAAAACCGGCCGGATGTTCCCGCATCCGCCGGTTTTAGGTGTTAAATTTTCGTAGTAAATAACTTAACGTTTCAAAAGTATGAAAAAAAACAAAAAAAACGATTTCCCGTATTTGGGGAATACAAAACAAAGAATTAGAAAAATGAAACTAACACTGATTCTAACCTTACTTGTGTTCGTATCCTTCGGAAACAGCTTTTCACAGGTAAAGCTTTCCATGCAAATGGATAAGGCAACCATTAAGGAGGTGATTGCTAACATTGAAGATCAAACTGATTATATCTTTTTATATAAAGATGAACTGTTTGATCAGAACAAACTGTATTCTCTTGACTTCAATGATGTTGTTTTTGAAGAAATTCTGAATTCGGTTTGTAAAACTGCCAATGTGGATTATGAAATGAGAAACAACAGACAGATAATCCTGAAAGAGAAAACAGAAAAAACTGTTTTATACATTGCAGCCCAGCAAAAAGTAATAAACGGCACAGTTACAAGTTCCAGCGGAGAACCGCTGCCTGGAGTTTCTGTTGTAGTTAAAGGAACAACCATCGGAACAATTACCAATCCCGATGGAAGTTTTCAATTGCAGATTCCTGAAAGTGCCGAAATCCTGCAGTTTTCTTTTATAGGTATGAAAACTCAGGAAGTTGAACGGTTGGGGATAAAACAACTTTTACTGTGGTTATGCAGGAAGAAACCATTGGAATTGAAGAGGTAGTTGCAATTGGTTACGGTACACAGCAAAAGCGCGAAGTAACCGGTTCAATCAGTAATATATCTGAAGATGAGTTCAACCAGGGACTGACCCAAAATGCAGTTGACTTATTAAAAGGTAAAGTAGCTGGTTTAACTATCACAAATGGTAGCGGTGATGTTACCAGCGGACAAACCATTCGTTTGCGCGGTACATCATCATTAACAGGCAGCAGTCAGCCATTTGTTGTTATCGATGGTGTTCCGGGACTAAGTCTTTCGTCGGTTGCACCGCAGGATATTGAGTCAATAAGTATACTAAAAGATGCTTCTGCCGCTGCTATTTATGGCTCAAGATCAGCAAGTGGAGTAATATTGGTAACCACAAAAAGTGGCCGCAATAATCAGAGTCTGGTGGAATATGATGGCTATGTAGCAATCGCAAATGTTACCAATGTGCCTGATGTACTTACTGCACAGGAATGGCGGGATTATGCATCGGCCAATAATATCAATACAGAAGGTCTTGACAAGGGAGCAAATACTGACTGGTTTGATGCCATTATGAGGCAAGGAGTCAGTCAGAATCACAACGTTTCCTTATCAGGAGGTGGTCAAAACAGCAGTTATAGGGCTTCCATCAATTACCTCAATCAGGAGGGGGTAATGAAAGATAATTTTATGGAACGTTATAACGGACGTTTAACATTCAATCAACGGGCATTGGGTAACAGATTAAACATTGTGTTTACCGGTGCAATGACTATTAATGAAAATTCACCTACTGATGGAAGGAATTTTGTGCTTGCTTATAATATGATTCCCGTGGCCCCCATTAAAAATGATGATGGAACATGGTTTGATACACAGGAATATGACCAGGGGAATCCGGTTAGAAATCAGGAATATAACAAACAATTAAATAAATACAGTTTGTTATTTGGAAATATTTTTGCCGAATTGACAATTGCTGATGGATTTACTGCAGGAATACGGTTGCACAAGGAAAGGGAAACCAAGGATTATGGGCAATATTTAAATTCTGAAACAGAAAGAGGCAGAAATGATCAGGGATATGCTCAAAGGACGAAATTGGACCCGTGACAAGCAATTGCTTGAAACAACATTAAATTATGATAAATTATTTGGTGATCATAAAATTACTTTACTGGGAGGTTATTCCTATGAAGATGTTTATTACCAGAATTCAGGTGCTCAAAACCGTCAGTTCGTAACCGACTTCTTTGGATATGATAATTTACAGGCTGGTGAAAATCTGCGTCCATCCGACGTTTGGTCAGGGGCTAATATGAACAAACTTGTATCCTTTTTTGGCAGGGCAACATATAATTATATGATGAAGTATATTGTTACAGCCACAGTGCGTCAGGACGGTTCCTCCAAGTTTGGAACAAACCATAAATGGGCTACCTTTCCTTCGATATCAGCTGCCTGGCGAATCAATGAAGAAACATTCCTTGCCGGTGCCTCTTCTATCGATGATTTAAAACTGAGGGTAGGCTACGGAATTTCAGGGAATCAGGATGGGATTGACCCCTATAAATCCCTTCAACTTTATGGCACTTCAGGGCAATATTACGACAATGGAAAATGGTACAGGGCATACCAAATCAGTCAGAATGCCAATCCCGATTTGAAATGGGAAGAAACATCCATGTTTAATGTTGGGTTGGATTTTAGTTTCGGTAACAGCCGTATCAATGGTACAATTGAATATTACGACAAACAAACCAAAGATCTGCTGTATACATATCAGGTTCCGGTACCTCCTTACCTTTATCCTGACATGCTGGCCAATGTTGGGTCCATGTCAAATAAAGGAGTCGAACTGGTTTTAGGCGGCGATATTATTAGAAAAAACAATTTCAGATGGACAGCCACAATTAATGCAGCTCATAACAAAAACAAAATCACCAAGCTTTCAAGCGATAAATTTGAAACAAGTTCCATTAAAGTTGGAGATGCCTGGATTCGCGGAGGTTCGAGTAATACAACTCATATAGTGGAAGAAGGTCGTGAAGTTGGAACATTCTATGGTTGGAGGAGCTATGGTTTAGATGAAAACGGAATGTATATTTTTGATGAAATGATAGACGGTAAAGAAGGTTTGACAAATGATGACAGAACGTATATTGGTTCTGCCCAGCCTAAATTAACCTATGGATTTTCAAACGTTATCACTGCAGGTAACTGGGAACTTAATTTGTTCTTCCGTGGTGTATATGGAAATGATTTGCTTAATTTCTCAAAAATGTCGTATGCAACAACTCAATGGTTACCTGGTGCAAATGTGTTGCATGATGCCTTAACCATTGGATTGGCCGACAACCCAAAATATTCAAGCTTCTACATTGAGAAAGGTTCTTTTCTTCGGCTTGATAATGCCAGTTTAAGCTACAGTTTTGATGTTTCGGACTGGAGCGCTTTAAATAAACTTAGGGTTTATGTTACCGGACAAAACCTGTTTACTATTACCAATTATACTGGTCTTGATCCTGAAGTCTCAATGGGAGGACTCGATCCGGGAGTTGAAGGTCGGGAATACTATCCAAAATCAAGGATCTTTTCAGTTGGTGTAAATATTAGTTTTTAACTTTAAATTTTTAAGATTATGAAACGAACAAAAATTATATCACTCATCTTCGTTTTTATAGGATCACTATTTATTCAAGGATGCACCAATCTTGACGAAGAGGTATTTGACAAACTTCCTGTTGAGGAATTTGGACAAAAAGAAGCACAAATAAACGCACTTATTGCACCTATTTACAGAACACTCAAAGGTGTATTTCCATCAAATTATTTTCTGTTAAGCGAATGCTCTTCCGATATGGCCATTACACCAACACGTAAGGGTGGTGACTGGTGGGACGGCGGTCAGTTTAAAGAATTACGTCTGCATACTTGGTCTCCAAATACCAGCCTTGTCCGGGATTCCTATAACTCTGCTACGGGAAGTATTTCCAGTTGCAACAGGATTTATGCAATGATTGATGAAAATGAAGGCATAGAAAATAAAGAGCAAATTCTTGCTGAAATCAGAGGGGTAAGAGCTTTTTGGTATTATCTGCTGCTCGATTATTACGGAAATGTACCTATTGTTACTGACTTTGGGGATACTTCATTGCCATCAACCAGTTCCAAGAGCCGAAGTGTACAAGTTTGTAATGGACGAATTAAATGCCATTAAAGACATTGTTAGGGATGATGTTACCCCGGCAAGTTATGGTAAAATTACTAAAGGTGTTGTTTATACTTTACTGGCAAAAATGTACCTGAATGCTGAAGTATGGAATCCTGCTGGCGGACCAAAATGGCAGGAAGCAGTAAATGCCTGTAATGAAGTTTTAAATCTGGATTATGTAATTGAACCCAATTATAAAGCAAGCTTTGTGGTTCAAAACCAAAATTCAAAGGAAATTATTTTCCCGATCGTATTCAGTACGGCTGATGGTGGAAATCATATTCATAAGAGAACATTACATTATCTTGATCCTATTCCGTTAAACCTGAATGTAGGAACATGGAATGGTATCAGCGCAATGCCTCAATATGTAAAAGATTATGACGAGGCAGATAAAAGAGTTGGCTGGTCCTATCTTATTGGTCCGATGTATGATACTGATGGCTCTATTTTGATAACAGCACATGGACGGCCGTTGATTCACACTGTTGACATCGAAATAAAATATAATATTGATGACGATGGTTGGGGACAGGTTGAACAGGAAGTTGGTGCACGCTGCTTTAAATGGGAATTTGAAAGCGGTTTAAATGGTGATATGGAAAATGATATGGCTATATTCCGCCTCGCAGATGTTTACCTGATGAAAGCTGAAGCTCTTGTCAGACTGGGACAGGATAATGAAGAAGCTACCCGTCTTGTGAATGTTATCCGCCGAAGGGCATTTGACGATGATAGTAAATTATATGACAATGTTACTTTGGAAGATGTTTATAATGAAAGACGATATGAACTTGCGTGGGAAATCACATCCCGTCAGGATATGATCCGGTTTGGAAAATTT
Source organism: uncultured Prolixibacteraceae bacterium (assembly GCA_963816685.1). GTDB lineage: Bacteria > Bacteroidota > Bacteroidia > Bacteroidales > Prolixibacteraceae > CAVYUC01. Next base: position 298,449 of record CAWFMB010000003.1, read on the forward strand.
TTGGATCCAATTCCGGGATGGAAACCACAAACCAGTGAAATGAGGTTGTTGTTTCCTATACCTCAATCTGCCCTGGATGCAAATTCAAACTTAACTCAGAATCCTGGCTATTAACCCGAAAAGGATTCGAAATGCATGGGAAGAATGGTTCAGTTGATAACCATTCTTCCCTTTTTTATTGTATGCCTTTCATGAAATACTTTTACGATGAAAAGCTCGCCTCGTTGGCTTTATCATTTATAGCCATGTAGAAGAAAAAGTGATGATAACATTGTAGCCTTAAATTTCGGTTGGAAAGAAGCTAAAAGAAAAAACGAAGCTTAAAGTAAAACCAGATACGACACCCCTGTTTGCAACAGCTTTTTAAATGAAATTCAGTTTTAGCAAAAAACTCCCCGCGCAATTCAGGCATATTTCCCCTATTATTCAACTATACCTTCTCCCTATTAAATTCGGATTATCTTCATACTAAACTCGGACTAAATTCGCATTAAATTCGCGATTTCGCGAATTTAATGCGAATTTGGTCCGAATTTAATCTGAATTTAGTACGTCTTTGTACCTTCCCTGGTATAGGGAGTGTAATGAGAGTTTAATCAGAGTTTATTTTTATGGCTGCAGGGAAACAGCGAAAGGTTGTTTCAAAACGGATATTCAGGACAGTCTTCATTACAGCTTTCAACTATGCATTTTGAAGAACAGCATTTCCTTTTGGTTCCGCAAAAAAAATAATTTCTGATTTATCAAAATATTGTGTAATGAATTTGTTGTATCTTGTTGAAGTAAAATTTTTTCAACTATTAACTTATAAAACCAAATGAAATGAAAAAACTAATTCTTCTTTCGGCAATTTTATTTGCTGCAGTAATTGTATCTGCTCAAACTGATTTTTCGGGAAGCTGGAAACTGAACAGTTCAAAAAGCCAGTTGGGCGACCAGTTTAGTATGGCTCCCAAAGAAATCATTATCGATCAGAACGATAATGATATCAGTGTGGAAAAACATTCAAATTTTCAGGGACAGGATTATACCATTAATGATAAATACACCCTTGATGGTAAAGAAAGCATTAATGACGGCTGGATGGATTCCAAAAAGAAATCAACCGTTACATGGTCTGACGATAAGAAAAGTTTAAAAGTTGTTTCCAAAATTCCGATGCAGGATGGCGGTGACATGACAATAAATGAAAATTACAAAATGGATGGCGATAATATGGTTATTGAATCCAGTGCTTCTTCATCATATGGCGACATGACGGAAACCATGGTATATGACAAACAGTAGGCAAAAAATGTCTCTTTAACTGTAGATCCGTTCAGAGATTCTTATTTCTGAACGGTTTTATTTTTATCTGTTTTTAATTTTTGTAAATCTGAATTTAGTTTGAAGATTTTTATGAAGAAAAGAGCATCCCGTAAACTTTTATGGCTGATTCCAATTGTTCTGATTTTTGTTGCGGTTTGGTATATCTGGCCGCGGCTGCCAATTATTACTGCATTTGCTGCCAAAGGAATGTGTTCAAGTGTTTTTTTGGCTGGTAAAGATGCCACAACGAATAGAGGCAGAAGATCTTTCCTTTTTCCCGATAAGTGTGGCAACAAATAAAATCAACTACGATGAAAAATCAGTTACTTCAACAGTTTTTGGATTGGCCAAACGAAAGGCAATTTTCCGCGAAGGAGCCGGAGCTGTTATTGTACTTGATATTCCCCGCGGAGGAATTGCTTCAGCATCAGTTTGTGTTGCCTGAACCGGACTATTCACAGGATACTGTTTTATGGCCTAAAGGTGATATTCTGCCTGATTCGCTTCCTGCCGGGGTAAATTATACCCGTTTAAATGAATTGCTCGACACTTGTTTTGATGCTCCGGGTAGCGAATCTTCCAAAAAATCGTTAGCTATTGCAGTTGTTTACAACAATAAATTAATTGCTGAAAAATATCTTGACGGATATGATAACCAAACCTTGTTTCACGGTTGGTCGATGACCAAGAGTATAACCGGAGCCTGGGCAGGAATTCTGTCGGACAAGGGAGAATTGAATTTGGATGATAAAGCCGGTTTTGAAGCCTGGAAGAACGACGAACGAAGTAATATTACAGTTGAAAACATCATTCACATGTGCAGTGGCCTCGATTGGTATGAAAATTATTTTACCATTTCCGATGCTACAATAATGCTGATGCAAAATGAAGATATGCTTTCTTCAGTGATTGATAATCAACTTGAATATCCGCCGGGAACGCACTGGAACTACTCATCGGGCGATGCAAATCTTTTGTCGGGTATTATCAGGAAAACGATTAATGATGATAAAGAATACCATTCCACAGTTTATGAAGATTTGCTTTACCCTGCCGGAATGCTGCATACACAGCTTGAAACAGATGCAACCGGTTTGTTTGTGGCTTCATCTTACAGTTACGGAACTATACGTGATTGGGCGCGCTTTGGAATGTTGTTTTTGAATAATGGTGTTTTTGCAGGGGATACAATTCTATCGAAAGAATGGGTTGATTTTATGAAAAAACCGGCAGCGCCTTCCGATGGCATGTATGCCGGAACTTTCTGGCTTAAGGAATCCAATCCTGAACGGGCACTCAATGATGTACCGGAAGATGTATTTTTTGCAGATGGTTTTCTGGGGCAGCGGGTTTATATCATTCCTTCCAAAAAACTTGTTGTGGTGAGAATGGGTTACGGACTGAGTAATTTTAATCTGAATAATTTTTTGCAGGAAATCATAAAAACGTTGCCTGAAGAAGGTTAACCGCAGTCAAAAAAAGAAGTCAGGGGTTCAGCTGAAGTGAAGCCCTGACTTTTTTAAACTATTCAAACGGATTTTTTCCGTTCCATTTACCACCACCCGATAAAACAGTGTTCAATGCATCGTATTGCATGGTTTCGAAGATGGTAAACTCGGTAAATGAAATTAATGCACGATCATCAGTAAACCGGCGTTCTTTGGGTAATTCGGTGATTGCAGGAATTACTTTTACATTGCTTCGCCTGCCAAATGTACACCCTGAAACACGTTTCCGAAAGGACAGATTTTTATCCACTCTCAAAACCCTATGTTTACAAGTGTTTCAGAAAACTGGCGTAATTTTGACCGATTTGGAAGTTTCATTTTTTCTTTTTAAAGCCCCGGTTTTCATAAAATCATGATGATGATGGTATGCTGTTGGAACGGGCTGGGAAGGAACAGGTCGGACCAGCGGGCTAATTTACATAGTGACACATTATAGGATGCTTTGGTCAGTCATCAGCTTTTGCAGGGGTGCACTATAATGTCACATTATGTAATTTAGGTTGGGGCATAAATTTTTTGGCGTGTCTTTTTGCCCCGTGCGGTACATTGGAAAACTGCATAAAGCATGACGAAAAAATTGTGCAGAAGGGTTGGAAGCGTTGGCGGGGGGATTACCCTTTCATTTTGTCTGGGTCTTGCCTGGAATCAAAAATGTCAGTAATGTAAATTGCTTCCCCGATAACCCGATAGATGATTTTATAATGACTGACGATTAAACGGCGGTGCTCTAAATTCAAATGCTCCAAATAGGGTTCTGTCCGTCCTTGCAAAGGTTGTAACAGCAGGGTGTCTGCTGCATCTAAAATTTCATTTCTGATTTCAATCAGTTTTTCATGGCTTACTTTGGGGGCAATAAAATTTAATACTTCTTCAAGGCTGACAAGCGACTGTTCTGTGTAAACAAGTTTCATCAGCGGCCTGTGTTTGCCGTTCTTTGCTCGATTTCTTCCCTCGAAAAGACTTTCCCGGACCGGATGTCAACTTCAGCTTTTTGTGCCCTGCTTTCCAGTTTGGTTGCCAAAACTTCCTCTTTACGGAGTTTTTCGTAAAACTCATTGATAGTCTTTTCATTGGCACGGTGCAAATAACTATGTATAAAATCTCTTTTTTCAATGACATTCATAACTTCCATTGTTTTATCTCCTACAAATTTAACGATAATATTCATATTTGGTTTCTGCTTAGCGGGTGCAATTTTTCTATTTTCTTCTTCAGGTTATCCAGGTGGTTTAACTGGTACCTTTCGGTAGAACTTCTTCATTTGTAAAGCATTCGTTTTTAATTCATAAATCTTATATATGGCTTTTGCAGAAAGATTGGCTTACTGGATATTCCGGCGATGTTGACCCCTCATTCCGGTGATATTATCGGCAAGTATGAACGTGGGGAAAATATCCCTTCCATTGAAGTGGCGGCAAAAATTGCCGATGCCCTGGGCGTTACGCTCGATTACCTGGTGAAAGAAGGCAACAGAATGATCTCCCCCAGCATCTTTTTCTCCATAGCGTGTAAAACCATTCCCTTCATCAGGGAAAGTAACTAAATTGGTTTCTCTATCGGCAGCTTTATATTTGTCTAACTGTGCTACTTGAGTGATACTACCTACTTTATTTTCAATAAAAAATCTATCAAACTTATCATCTGTTTTTTTATAATCGATAGTACCATTCTGATTGGCAGTATAATCATCATAATTCATTCCATTAAGGTCTAAAAACTTAAGTGGATTATTCCCGGAAAAGTGATAAGGCGAGTAGCTGTTGTATTTCTCAGCCATTGGGTCAACGCTTTGCCACCTCCCCAGCATCGGGTCATAAAACCTCGCTCCGTAATCGTACCAGTACAAACCAAAATCATCTTGTATTTCTTTGCCGTTGTACCAGTTTTTGCTTGTGCCGGTGCCTGCACTAAACTGGCTGATTTCTCCCGATGAATCGGGATTTCCGCTTCGCTCCAACATACCAAAAGAATAATAGCCTTTTTGTTGTACAATTTCGGCCAAATTGTTGGTGCCTTTTTTAATTACTACCCGCACGTTGCCGAGGTGGTCTGTTAAGTTGTATTCATAAACCCAGGCGCTGCCGTTTTTTACCGCCCTGCCAAATGGTGTTGCAATATATTTTAAAGAACGTATTGCGAGCCCCCTTCCCGTTCCCCCGCAGGGGGAAAGCTTTGGAGAGCTTTGCGCTGCTAAAAGTATAAAAATAACTGGTTCAAAATGTCGATACAATCGACTGACAACTTACTCCTCATCACCATAGAATGGATAGTTGGATTAAACTGTTTTAAATCAGAGCTATCTGTGCTTTTTTTTCATTTAACTACCTTTTTATAAAAAATTTCATTCGGAGGCATTATAGGTTCATGACCATTTTTTGTTTTCAAATGCTTCCCAACTAAAATACTGCAAAGAATCTCCTTTATTTACCAATTTACTTCTTCGATGGAATCACTTTTTTATAGTTATTTTTTTTATTAACACTGGGAACATTCGATTCTAAGTCTATTTCTATTAAATAAATTGTATCATTTTTTATTTTATATTTACCAGAGTATGGATAATCTATTTCACAATTATAATTCTCGTATGTACCATTTTTCTTAAATATAATATAACTTAAACAGCCTTCATGCAACTTTATATTCCCATTTGGTATTAACCAATGGATTTTGTCTTTCCTGCATAGTACAAGATAACAGTAAAATTAAAATCAGTAAATAATACATAATTATTCAGATTTTGAAATTTATAATTTCGGTTTTGATCGTAAAAAGTAAGTTCCCTTAAAGTCTGTTCCTGCTACCTTCATAAATTCAGTATGCTTAAGCAATGAACCAGGGGCACAACCACTCGTTTGGCATCCAGTAGAATATGGAACTTTATTAGATTCAAATAATGATTTTTGATAATTATTACCTGAGTGAAAGAATATTTCGGTCATAGAACTTTTAGGGCTTCCGAGTGAAGTAGGAACAGATTTCCCCTCATTTATAAGAATAGCCAAATCCTCCTTACCTTTTTTTAAATATTTTATCTCGTCCTTAGATCTTCCAGATATAAACCTTCTGCTCAAGGTTCCGGATATTTTATTTTCTGCAGGTACAGTATTCCCCATAATAGTTGCCGATGGTCCTTCTTTATTACTTTCAAGATATAAATCAAATTTTGCACTATTTATTGGTTCGTTCAGATCAGCATCTCGATTATGAGTTGCTACAAGTACATTCTTTCCTAAATAGGTTTCGTCTTTTTTTGTAGTGGCCTGTGAATTTGCATTTTCATCCCATTTAATCTTACCATCAATACCTTCTACCCAATCATAGCTCATCCCATTTTGGTCAAGAAATTTCAACGGATTATTTCCAGAAAAATGATAAGGAGATTGAGAATAATAACTTTCCGCCATAGGGTCAACACTGTGCCACCTCCCCAACATCGGGTCATAAAACCTTGCGCCGTAATCGTACCAGTACAAACCAAAATCATCCTGTATTTCTTTGCCGTTGTACCAGTTTTTGCTTGTGCCGGTGCCTGGAGCTAAACTGGCTGATTTCTCCCGATTTCATCGGGATTTCCGCTTCGCTCCAACATACCAAAAGAGTAGTAGCCTTTTTGTTGTACAATTTCGGCCAAATTGTTTGCACCTTTTTTAATTACTACCCGCACGTTTCCGAGGTGGTCGGTTAAGATTGTATTCATAAACCCAGGCGCTGCCGTTTTTTACTGCCCTGCCAAATGGTGTTGCAATGTATTTTAAAGAACGTATTGCGAGCCCCCTTCCCGTTCCCCCGCAGGGGGAAAGCTTTGGAGAGCTTTGTGCTGCTAAAAGTATAAAAATAACTGGTTCAAAATGTCGATACAATCGACTGACAACTTACTCCTCATCACCATAGAATGGATAGTTGGATTAAACTGTTTTAAATCAGAGCTATCTGTGCTTTTTTTTCATTTCACTACCTTTTTATAAAAAATTTCATTCGGAGGCATTATAGGTTCTGACCATTTTTTGTTTTCAAATGCTTCCCAACTAAAATACTGCAAAGAATCTCCTTTATTTACCAATTTACTTCTTCGTGTAATCACTTTTTTATAGTTATTTTTTTTATTAACACTGGGAACATTCGATTCTAAGTCTATTTCTATTAAATAAATTGTGTCATTTTTTATTTCATATTTACCAGAGTATGGATAATCTATTTCACAATTATAATTCTCGTATGTACCATTTTTCTTAAATGTAATATAACTTAAACAGCCTTCGGCAACTTTAAATTCCCATTTGGTATTAACCAATGGATTTTGTCTTTCCTGCATAGTACAAGATAACAGTAAAAATAAAATCAGTAAATAATACATAATTATTCAGATTTTGAAATTTATAATTTCGGTTTTGATCGTAAAAAGTAAGTCCCCTTAAAGTCTGTTCCTGCTACCTTCATAAATTCAGTATGCTTAAGCAATGAACCAGGGGCACAACCACTCGTTTGGCATCCAGTAGAATACGGAACTTTATTAGAATCAAATAATGATTTTTGATAATTATTACCTGAGTGAAAGAATATTTCGGTCATAGAACTTTTAGGGCTTCCGGGTGAAGTAGGAACAGATTTACCCTCATTTATAAGAATAGCCAAATCCTCCTTACCTTTTTTTAAATATTTATCTCGTCCTTGAGATCTTGCAGGATATAAACCCTCTGCCAAGGTTGCGGATATTTTATTTTCTGCGGGTACAGTATTCCCCATAATAGTTGCCGATGGTCCTTCTTTATTACTTTCAAGATATAAATCAAATTTTGCACTATTTATTGGTTCGTTCAGATCAGCATCTCGATTATGAGTTGCTACAAGTACATTCTTTCCTAAATAGGTTTCGTCTTTTTTTGTAGTGGCCTGTGAATTTGCATTTTCATCCCATTTAATCTTACCATCAATACCTTCTACCCAATCATAGCTCATCCCATTTTGGTCAAGAAATTTCAACGGATTATTTCCAGAAAAATGATAAGGAGATTGAGAATAATAACTTTCCGCCATCGGGTCAACACTATGCCACCTCCCCAACATCGGGTCATAAAACCTTGCGCCGTAATCGTACCAGTACAAACCAAAATCATCCTGTATTTCTTTGCCGTTGTACCAGTTTTTGCTTGTGCCGGTGCCTGCACTAAACTGGCTGATTTCTCCCGATTTCATCGGGATTTCCGCTTCGCTCCAACATACCAAAAGAATAATACCCTTTTTGCTGGACAATTTCGGCTAAACCGTTTGCGCCTTTTTTAATTACTACCCGCACGTTTCCGAGGTGGTCGGTAAGGTTGTATTCGTAAACCCATGTACTGCCGTTTTTTACTGCCCTGCCAAATGGTGTTGCAATGTATTTTAAAGAACGTGTCCCGCTAGTGGTTTCGTAAACGAATGGCCCGCAGTAATCAACCTTGGTAATGGTTCCGTTGTCCTCAACCGTTTTGCGGAGTTTTTCGCCGTTAAAGGTATAAAAATTTGTTTGCCGTTAGCTGGAAAGGCACAGATTGCATTGTGTTAAATACACGCCAGCTATGCTGGGTTCGTTTTTCTTGAGTATTAATGTTATTCAACTTTATAGTACTTATAGTAGTCGATTTGAAGAGCTTTTTCTTCTGGATAATAATGGACGAATGCTTTTTGCATAGTTGCTTTTTTACATTTTATTCGTTTTATCTTTCCACCAAATATTTCGCATGTATCAGAAAGTGTCGTAATCTCACTTCTTACAGGATAACCACCAAATACTTCTTTTGTGAACATTGGAATTAGTGTAATTGAATCACCTTTTATCGAATACCTTCCTTCTATTTCAATTATTCGGTTTAATCCATCGTAAGAGTCAGGCATAAATAAAAAAATGGAATCTTCGCGAAACTCGTACATATCAAGATTCATAGATGTAAGTATGGACTGATTCAATTGCCATCTAGCAATCATCCAGTTATCCTCAATCTCTTGGGCTTTGGCAACACTATGTATCGCAAATAGAATTATTACAATTGTATACTTCGTATTCATTATTTTTGATTTTGAAGGATAAAAAATAATTTTGGTTTGTCTTTATTAATGGCACCATTTAAAGATGTAAATCCAGAATACTTTAATGTTCCAACATTGGCGACTTCCCCCTTGGCTATATTTGCCCCGATTAAGAAAATCAAAACATCTCCATTAGGAGATTCGGAAACGCCTCCAATAGATAATCCACCATTCTGAGCATTTTCTTTTGCGGCTTTGTAATCAACCGGTTTAAATAAATGATTATCCTTGAATCCTTTATCACCCATCATATCGTTTGCCATTCCCATTTCTACAATGTTGCGATTATTAATTGCGGAAGAGACAGTTTTTAGAACGTTTTGTGTTGCTTGGTTGCAATGGGTTGTTTTATCATTTGGACCATTAGCAAACTGTTTTAGGCTAGGATTATCATTATTTAAATTTTGCTGCTCTTGAATTACTGACGTCACACTTTCCTTTGTAATTTCATTTACGCCTCCTTGATTACTATAGTTCCCCAGTAAATTCATAATGAAGGTTTAGCTCCTGAACCTGTTTGCTTAAAAACAGCATTTGAACCGTCTTTAACTTGGGTAATTAAATTATCCAACTTGTCTATTTAAAGTCGGTCATTTCCATTCCATCAGGATCAATAAACCTCATTGGATTGTTTGCTGCATAGTTATAAGGAGACATTCTTCGCCATAATTTTCCGCCAACGGGTCAATATGAGTGCCACCTCCCCAACATCGGGTCATAAAACCTAGCCCCGTAATCGTACCAGTACAAACCAAAATCATCCTGTAGTTCTTTGCCGTTGTACCAGTTTTTGCTTGTGCCGGTGCAGGAGCTAAACTGGCTGATTTCTCCCTAAATCGGGACATGCGCTAGCCCAACATACCAAGCATAATATCCTTTTTGCTGCACGATTTCGGCCAAATTGTTGGCGCCTTTTTTAATTACTACCCGCACGTTTCCGAGGTGGTCGGTAAGATTGTATTCATAAACCCAGGCACTGCCGTTTTTTACTGCCCTGCCAAATGGTGTTGCAATGTATTTTAAAGAACGTGTTCCGCTCTGTGAGTTTTCGATAAACGAATGGCCCGCAATAATCAACCTTTGTAATGGTTCCGTTGTCCTCAACCGTTTTGCGTAGTTTTTCGCCGTTAAAGGTATAAAAATAGTTGATTTTGCGGTTTAACCCGTTCCAGTTTATTAAGTATGGCAGGTTCAGCAGGTTGAAGCCAATGCCTAATTGTTTGTGGGGTTCATTGGTTACGTTGCCGTTGTAATCGTAAACGTATGGCAGCGAGTTATTTACTCCGGGGTAATCAATCACTGTTGCATTGTCGCCTGCAATATCTTTTAATCCTGTAACCCTGTTTCCCGAGTAGGTAAACACAAGTCTGTCAATGTATGTTCCGCTGTAATTATAACGGTTCACAGCGGTAATATTTCCGTTGGCATCGTAGGTAAACGTTTCGTCAAGGGCATAAGTGTTGGCTGTGGCCGTGTAGTTTGCATTTGTCAGCCGGTTGTTGTTGTCGTAGGTATAAACATACCGCGCGTTGGTAAGGTTTGGAGTTCCCCATGTAAAACCGGCAATGTTTCCGTTGTATTTTGCAACTGCCGGCGAGGTAACCGTGTTATATTCGAGTTTCATCCCGAATTTGTCATTTTCGGTAAATGTTCCCGGGTCGTTTAACTGGGTAACCCATCCACGGATATTGTAGGTGTAATCGTTTTTCTGGAGGAATGCGCCGGCGCTTTCGGAGTGAAGATACTGTATGGCCAGGTTTCCTGCTTCGTTGTAATTATTACCGGCCATTAATACTTCTCCCGAACCGTTTA
>CAWFMB010000004.1:0-199127 GCA_963816685.1 uncultured Prolixibacteraceae bacterium
TGTTATTTAGCGTCATCAGAAAAATAAATTTAATCAATTGAATTAAGCACTTTGTAAATAACAGCAAAGTCTTTAAGTTTTTTGATGCCAGAGGTATCGTATGTTTATAGAAATGATCCGACAGGTAGCTGTTCGACCCTGGAAAGGGTCGCATTACAAGTTATTGAAACTCTTTCTATAAACATTTGAACCCGCAGGGTTCATTTCTTTTTGAGAAATATGCATAAAGTACCTAATTCAACTAATCTAAATAATTCCGCGAGGCTTATAAGGAATTAAATTACCGGTTTTTTATTACCGACTGACAATCATTTTTGTTGAATTGTAATTATCCTGGATTATTGTTAAGGATTTGTAACAGAAAAATTAGCCTGAATTGCTAAACATTTAGTTTTGCATGCGATAAATACCATTTCCTTCTGATATGTACAATTGCTTTGTGAATTTCGTACAAGCAAAGCAGTGAGTCATGTTTGCCTTTACAGGTTTTACCTTCCGAATCATTTAAGTCAAACTTTGCAAGAACGGGTAAAGCTTTTTCTGACTTAATTTGTCCAAGAGTCCAGATGGCAGTGTGCGTTCTTTCCCGTGAAGGATTATTTTCATCTAAAAGATAAGCGATTAAAGCATCTTCCGCAGTGCCGGGATATTGCTGTTTGACCATTGCAATATTTTCTTTTACTTTGCGGCCATTCAGGATATGAACTGTAAAAATTGCACCGCCGAATAAAATGACCAGACTTATTCCGGTAAGAATAATAATTCTTTTCATGACATTGTTTTTTTATTCATGAACGAAGAATTGATGAAAGTATTGCTTCTTAAATAATCATAAGTTTAATTGGTAGTCATTTTATCTGCTGAAACAATTTAAAATGGAATTTATTCCGAAGGCAGGGTGAAATAAAACTTGCTTCCTTCTTCGAGTTTGGATTTCACCCAAATCCGGCCGCTGTGCAAATCAACAAATTCCCTGCAGATTAACAACCCCAATCCGGTGCCGGTTTCACGTTCTGTGCCGGGCGTGGAATGACTGTGATCAATGCGGAATAACTTTTCGATGTTTTCTTTTTCAATTCCAACACCATTATCGGCAATCGAAACAGTAACTTCATTTTTTTTTGATTCGGCACAGATATGTATTGTTCCTCCCGGTGAAGTAAATTTGATGGCGTTGGAAATCAGGTTCCGCATTATCGTTTCCGTCATCGCTTTATCCGCAAAAACAGGAAGGGTAACCGGTAAATTTTTGGTAATAGTAATTGATTTCTGAAGTGCATAGTCGATCAATAGTTCAATGCTTGAATTGATTTGTTTTGTCATTTCAAGGGGTTCAGGATTAAACTCAATCCGACCGGTTTGTGAACGCGACCATTCAAGTAAATTGGTGAGCAGGTTTAGCGCCTGTTGCGTTGATTTTTGAATTAATGCAGCATATCGATCAAGTTCTTTGTAATTCTTTTCACGGATTTGTTCTGATAAAAGTTCGCTTAATCCAAGGATGCTGTGGAAAGGTGATTTCATGTCGTGCGCAATAATGGAAAAAAAGCGGTCTTTGGTAGCATTCAATTCACTTAACCGGGTTTCGCTTTCCTTTAAAGCTTGTTCTGCATTTTTTCTAATGGTAACATCCCTGACATTTAACACTACCGATTTTATTGCAGGATTATCAAGCTGATTTGTTCCGAATGCTTCCAAATATACCCAACCGCCATTTTTATGCCGGTGCCTGTATTGCGTGCCGCCATATTCATGGTTCTGAAGAATACCTTTCAACCCGGCTATTGTTTTTTCCTGATCATCGGGATGAATCATTTTTTCGATGACCTGAATATTTATTAATTCTTCAGGTTTATATCCAAGAATTTTTTCGCACGATTCACTTACGTAGCGTTGAACACCGCTGGAATCAATAAGTACCAGGATATCAAATGAGTTTTTTAGAAGTTGTTTAAATTTCTCCTCACTTGTTTTTTGTAACTCCCGCAGTTGATTTTCCAATTCTTCATAAGTCGGCTTTTTGTTCATCTTTAAAATTATTAAGCATCCAATGTACAGAAGCCGAAATTAAAAATTTATAAAAAGAATTTATAGAATTTTTTACTTTTTATAATTATATGTTGATAATTCATGTTGTAACAGGTTTACTTAATATACGCGTTGGCGGAATTAATCCTTTATTTATTGAAAGGCAGTTCGACTACGCTCACTGTGACAGTCAGGCTGAGCGCAGTCGAAGTTGGTTACCAGAAAGTTGAAAAATAATTCCGCCAACAGGTTTATATATATTTGAACTTTTATACTGTAAAGAAAATGCAGAACAAAAACAATGCATCCGAAATACTGTTCAGAGGTTTAGAATAGTAATTTTGCGATGATTTTCGAATGGTAATTCGAAACCGGGAGTGAATGAAAAATCAAAATAAATTAACAGAAGGTTCGATATTGAAATCACTGATATCTTTGTCGGTGCCAATTGTTTTTGCCAATATTCTGCAAACTGCATACCAGCTTACTGATACATTTTGGGTTGGCCGTGTTGGTACTGATGCAATTGCAGCGGTTTCCATTAGTTTTCCCATTATTTTTCTGATTATTTCGCTGGGAGGCGGGCTTGCAATGGCCGGAACAATTTTGGTTGCCCAGTTTAAAGGAAGAAACGATCAGGAAATGGTGAACCATATCACTGCACAAACCATGATGATGGTTTTTACCATTTCGCTGATACTTGCTGCAATTGGTTTTTCCCTGTCGCCGTTTCTGATTGGTTTAATGGGTGCAGAACCCGGTGTTAATGAAAGTGCAGTTACCTATATTCAAATTTCATTTATAGGCATGATTTTCATGTTTACTTACATGGTTTTTCAGTCGCTGATGCGGGGAGTAGGCGATGTAAAAACACCGGTTTATATAGTGCTGGGAACTGTTCTTTTGAACCTGATTTTAGATCCGCTTTTTATTTTCGGATACGGACCAATACCGGGCTTCGGAGTGGCCGGCGCTGCAATGGCAACTATTGTTACTCAAGGTTTGGCAGCAGCTATCGGAGTTATCTTGCTGATAAAAGGTAAATACCAGATACAACTTTTTCTTTCCGATTTAAAACCCGATGTTTTTTTAATTAAAAAGATGTTTAAGCTTGGTTTTCCTGCTTCAATTGAACAGGCAACCCGGGCGCTTGGAATGACAGTTATGACTTTTTTAGTCGCCACTTTCGGAACACTTACAGTTGCAGCTTACGGAATTGGCAGCAGAATTTTAAGTTTTGTAATCATTCCGGCAATGGGGTTGTCAATGGCAACATCAACTCTCGTAGGGCAAAATTTGGGCGCAGGAAAACCGGACAGAGTAGACAAGGTACTAAAATTAAGCAGCCTTGCAGGTTTTGTTTTTCTTACCATTGCCGGTGCAATTATTTATATTTTCGCACAGCAGATTTGTGCGGTTTTTATTCCCGGGGAATCTGAAACTATCCGGTTGAGCAGTAATTTTGTAAAAATAATGGCCTGGTCATTTGGATTCATTGGTGTGCAAATGGCTTTGAGCGGAGCACTTCGCGGAACCGGAAATACAATGGTTTCAATGATTCTTGCAATAATTTCATTGTGGGTATTGCGATTTCCGGTGGCTTATGTACTTTCCATGCACACACAACTTAAAGTAACCGGATTGTGGATTGCTTTTCCTGCAGCAAATGTTATTGCCGTGGTGATTACAATTCTCTGGTTTGCCCGTGGAACATGGAAACAGAAACAAATTACAGATGATATTAAACTCTCCGATGAAGTTTCCAATGAAACTATGATTGAAGAAGGAATAAACAATTAATTCTCTCTTTATAAACTACCGGTACTTTCCAGTTTAATTTTTTTAGGACCTGTTATATCGTATGGTGGTTTCATAGTTTTTGAAATCATTAATACTATCATATGATATTATCAAAAATAATCAGAATTGTTTATGCTGCAATTCTTTTTTCAAAATTAAACCTATGGCCAGTCTGGTTCTAAAAACTGTTTTTATACGAAGTCCAGCGGGGACTTTCCGTATGGCAAGCATTCAAAACAAGCTGGCGGAACTGGATGGATGGTTGCGAAACCGTCTCCGCTACTGTATCTGGTCCCGCCTCAGGCGAGAGAAGAAACCCGAAAAGAAAAGGCGCAGTCTTATTCGTTTGGGAATTGAACAGGGGCAAGCCTATGATTGGAGCCGGTCACGGATGGGGGGTTGGGCGATTGCCCAAAACCCGATTTTAGGGACTACAATTAAAATTGATAGGTTGAAAAAGCGGGGCTACATCCCGATGTTGGAAATCTACAATCAGATCAGGCCAAACACGGCCATGTTTCCTATGACTTAGCGAACTATGTAGAGTTTCAGCAAATCTGCAGGGTGGTATGCAGGTCTGTCGCAATAAAGGTTTATGTAAGTGGAGTGCGGGATTTTGAAACGATTCCCTTTCAAACCCGCACGGAGTTAAGCCGGATTTATGAAAAGTAAAGCACTTTTTAGGTACTTTTTCAATTCATTTATTCCAATAATATTGATAATTCTTCGAAGATTGTATGCTGTCATTATTAATCCCACATCAGCGCTGGCGCGGCTGATTCCTTTTTTTGTCAATATGTAGCTAAATCCCCATTGTCGTTTTATGGTTCTCCCGCAATAGCGGGATAAACTCCAGGGTGTTCCACTATTTGCTGTCGTTTCCGGTAAAGTTCCTTGTTTTCGCTGATTCGTTTTTTGTTGTTGTCCACCAGTTCCTGAAACTCGCTGCGCTGGATGGCTTTTCCACAAATGGCTTTTGAGCATTCAGGCTTAGCCGGGCATGTTTTGCAGGCGGTTGTTGTGTAGCGTTTAAAGCGGTAGGTTTTGTCCTGGTGCCACCTTCCGTTTGTGGTGAGTATCTCGCCCTGCGGGCAGGTGTAGAAGTCGTTTGTTTTGTCGAAGCTAAATTTTTCGACGTTCTATTCAGGGTTTGGGGCATTTGCAGCAACGTGAGGTATTGCCACCATAACATCTATTCCCAAATCTGCGGCTTTTTTAAATTCACTTCCCGTGTGATAGCCTTTGTCGTACAGGGCAGTAAAGTCATTGGATTCCAGTATGTTTTCGGCTCTTTGCAGCATGTTGCCCGTTGCCTTTGCATCGTTGGTGTTGGTAACCTTGTAGTCGAAGGGCAGATTGTGTTTGGAGTCCACCGAGGTTTGTACATTGTAGGCGACTTCGGTAATACCTGCCTGGCGGCAGACAGGTTGTTGCGGGTAATCATCTGGCGGCTGTCGGGGTCTGAGGTTGACCTTTGATGTATTTTCTCACGGGATAAAAATATCAGGTGTTCGTGATTACTTCGTAATTCATGCCTGAAGATACAAACGATTGTGTTTCAGCAGTGTTGATAAGTACCTTAGTTTTTAACAAAATGCAAGGTTTTTAGACAGTCTGACGGATATGTAAGTGGAGTACGGGACTTTGAAACACTTCACAGTCAAGCTGCCACTGAGCCAATTCGTTTATTCAATATTTCAAATTTTCTGCCAATCGTCAAAGACGAATTGGCGGTGTTGCAACAACGAACTGCAGTTTGATTACCAACTGTAACCCGCATTACATTTACATTTTGTTACAAACTGGGCTTTATTATATTTCATCAATTTCCACTAATTCATAACTTGTACTTCTTCCACCACCCTCTGTCTTTCTCAATATATTTTTATTTATTAAATCCTGAATATCTCTTAATGCAGAATCAGTTGAGCATTTGGCAATCTTTGCCCATTTTGATGAAGTCAAATTACCATCAAATCCATCTAACAGTTTATTTAAAAGTAATTTTTGTCTGTTATTTTGAAGTTTTGTTGCATTCAAATTCCAAAATTTATGTTTGTAAATGACTTTTCCTAAAACCTGATTTGATGAATTGAGAGCATCAAATAAACACTTTAAAAACCATTCCAACCAATTTGTAATTTCTACTGTTCCTTTTTGCGCCTTTTCAAGAACATCGTAATATTGTTTTCTTTCTCTGCTGATTTGCGCAGACATACTATAAAATCGTTGTGAAATTCCATCTGATTTTGCTAAAAGCATATCTGTTATTGCTCTTGCAATTCTACCATTTCCATCCTCAAACGGGTGAATTGTTACAAACCATAAATGTGCAATTCCTGCTTTTATCACAGGGTCTTGAGTTTCATTTTTATTAAACCAATCTAAAAATTGGCTCATTTCATTATCAACTATTGAAGCATCCGGAGCTTGATAATGAACTTTTTCTTTTCCCAAAGCACCAGAGAAAACTTGCATTGGACCGGTTGAGTCGTTTCTCCAGTTTCCAACAATTATTTTATACATTCCACTTCTGCCAGTGGGGAAGAGGGCGGCGTGCCAATCAAAAAGCCTTTCTTTTGTTAGTGGTTTATTAAAATTCTGTGTAGCGTCCAACATCATTTCAACTACACCTTCAACGTCTCTGTCAGATGGAATTAATCCAGAGATTTCAATTCCCAGCCGACGAGCTAATGATGAACGAACCTGTTCGGGGTTTAAGATTTCTCCTTCAATTTCAGTTGACTTTAAAACGTCAAGCGTTAAGGTTTCAAGTGTTGCCTCATTTCTAAGGTCAAATCCAAGTGATTCCATTTTTCCTACAAGTTTTCCTTGTAAGTTTCTAACTTTTCCCAACAACAAAAACAGTTTTTCATTGTCCCATTTAAAGTTTGCCCAACCCTCTTTTTGATAAATGTAGATTTTCATTTTCCGCAATATTTGCGATAAATATACATCTTATTCTCCGCATTTTAACCTATTCGTCGCACAATTTGCGACAAATAAAGGTATTATTCGCCGCAAATCGTTTTTTTCAGCCTTGTTTGACCGGGTAGCTTACGCCCCCTAAGAAACCCGTACGTCCCGACTGATAAGTCGGGATACGGCTCAGGCACTTTAAAGGCAATCACGACGAAGTGACACCCGGCTGTTTTTACTATTTTTATTTGACATAAATGTAGTAATCGTTGGCACCTGTACACCACTTAGATTTTTGCCATCAAAATGGTAGGTTTCATTCAGGGACAACTCCCTGGGAATAGTTGGTACTATTTTGACCCTATCCTCCCAAACAGGAGACTTTTGCATAGCTGAAATCTCTTTTTCGGGCATTTTTACCAATTAGCAACCGCCCGGAAAGTTGGCAACAATATTTACAAGTTTCTGAAAACGAAACTGAAATTGTCAATTAACCGGGAGAAAAGCGGCATCCGCCGACCTGTACACTTTACCTGCTTGGGGTTTGGTTTTGTGCCGACCTACAAGAAAGGTGAGCGTGGCAAGTATCAATTGGTAGTGTCCAAAAAGAGTTGGGAAAAGCTAAAGCAAAAGCTCAAAACCATCACCCGGAAAACCACACCAATGAGTTTTGACGAACGTATCGAAAAACTCAACGAAGTTCAGCGGGGTTGGGTAAATGCTTTCCGCATGGCAAGCATTCAAAACAAACTCAAAGAACTGGATGGATGGCTCAGAAACCGGCTTCGTTACTGCATCTGGCACCACTGGAAGAAACCCGAAAAGAAAAGGCACAGTCTTATTCGTTTGGGAATTGAACAGGGGCAAGCCTATGCATGGAGCCGCTCACGGATGGGGGGTTGGGCAATTGCACAAAGCCCGATTTTGGGTACCACAATTACAGTTGATAGGTTGAAAAAACGGGGTTACATCCCGATGTTAGAAATCTACAATCAAATCAGGCCGAAAGCACGGCCATGTTTCCTATGACTTAGCGAACCGCCGTATACGAGACCCGTACGTATGGTGGTGTGAGAGCCTCTCCCTGCTAGCGCTTGCTAGTGGGGCGGGCTACTCGATTGGCAATAGTATTTTATTCAAACTCATCAAAATTTCCATAATTATTTCTCCCTCTACCATTAAAGAATTCTCCATTCAATTTTCCTGAGTTCATCCAAATTGATGCCATTCCACAATGAATATTCATTGTGTCAGGAGCATGGTTTTTTGGTTTGTTTATGTACTCATAAGTAAATTTTGAAAATACTGTCTCATCCAATGAAAAAGAACCAGACAGACTATTTGAAATCGAATTCTCAGTCTCAATCTGAATTATTATAGAATCCCAATCTTGAATTATTTTAACGGATACTGGTTTTTCTGATTCAAAATTATCATACGATGTTTTAAGATTACATGAATAATCACCATTCCAATCAGGAGTTTTTATATTAAATAAAATTCTAACAATCTTGCTTTTCCACAATGCCTTTTTAAACCATAAGTACATTAATCCATAAAATCCAAATATTGCTGGAGCATCAAACCACCAAGGAATTGTTAAACAAGTATTTTTTGACAACCAATATAATAAGTAAGAAAACAAAATCGCTATTATAGTCAAATAAACATGAATTAATCTTCTATCGGACGAGTCTCCCGAATATTGATGAAATTTACCCTTCATTCCAAAAATTAATTAGTTGATTTCGAAATTGTTTGCAATCTTGAACACTCCATTGTTGGTCAGAAGCCCCAAATAAATACCTCTGTCTATTTTGACAAATTAAATCTGACAATTCTGAATCTGTATAACCATGGAATGTATTTAAAACTGCTAAAATTCTTGAATAATGCGTTCTGTTTTGAAAATCACTATTTGGCATATTATACATTAAACATTCGATAAAATATGAAGGGGCAAGTGAACTCGAAATAACTCCATTATTTACAAGTCTTGACTTCATATTCTTAATAATTCTTATTGAAGGCTTATAATTAGAAGAACTATTTTGATTTTTTGAAGCACCATTATCAAAATGTAGCTTTGGGAAGTTTACTACTTTGTCATTTGTTTCATTTGTCCAAAACACAATCCCTTTTGCATAATCAGTTGTGTTTGATTTACTAAAGCTATTATATTCCCTATATTCAGCACAACAAACAATATCACAGTCCAATCTACCAGAGTTTGCAAGAACTTTAATTGATTTATTTCCTACTTCAACATAGCTCTCTCCATAATGTTCCTTAAGTCTTTTTATTACAGCCTGTTTGAATGATTCAAGTGTATATTTTCCATCGGAATAGTATTCATTATATTCATTTAATTGTTCTGGTGGTAGTTCATGTTTATTTGAATAGAAAACAGAACTAAATTCAACTACAATGTCAACATCACTATCACCACGGATATTGGTTGAATTTCTATATGAACCTTGTAAACAAATATCAAAACTGACATCATCATTCCAGCTATGTCCTTCAATACAAGTCTTTATTGAATTATATGTACTTGCTGAAGAAGCTGTAGCTCCTTGATTTGCCCAAGTTTCTAATTGATTTTCAGTAAATGCCATATGGTGCAGTTTCGTTTCTTAATATTATTGCCAACGTTGTTGTAAGTTCATACATGAATATATTTCGGTTATCTCTTTACATTAAATGTGAATATATTCCTCCATACAGGAGTAAATTAGTCACATCGGTTATCCGCCATTCAAATAGCGCCAAAAATGGATTCCTGCATTCTTGCTGCTCTTTTTGCAAAACAGTCGTGGAAATAAACCCGTTATCAGCGGTGGATTTTTCTGTGCAAATTGCGTTTTGTGGTAAGGGTTTTGGCAGGGATTCATGGTTGTTCATGTTTAGTTTTAGTCTTAGGATTAATTTTCAGCCTCCCAAATTAATGATTTTTAGCTTACTGCCTTTTTGCAGGACTGGTTTTTTTATGTACCGGAGAAGTATTTAAATTCAGTATAAATAAAACATGCACGATACAATGCAAATAAGGAATGGTTTCGGGATGATTATTCTGCTGCGAAAGTGGAAATTGAAAGGATGAGGTTTGAAAATTCGTAATCAGAAAGCTAAGGAAGAAGGTGTTTGAGTAGTTGTCAATTCCGGCTGTTTTGGTCAGTTTATATGCTTTGTTGCTTGTAATGTGCCGTAGTGACAACTAACATGTCCTGATCTGAAAAATTTACTTCTGCATCTGTTGCAAAAGATGTCCCTTTGTGTTTTGACTGTTCTGTGCAGAAAAAAGGAGTTTTCTGCGTAGCTTAAAAAATGTACTGCGTAGTGGATTTTGGTTTTCTGTGCAGAAGAAATGAAGGAAATTTTGTAACCTTGTAAAGAATATTAAGTTCCAAGTTTACTAAAATCTTTTTAATTAAACATTATCAATTATAAAAAAAAGGATATGCCAATTCAGTACAAGGTAGTTAAAAAAGCCCAGGCTGGTGTTAAGGGGGGCGGGGAGTTCAAATATCATGCTGCCGCAACCGGAAGAAACATTATCGGCACACGCCAGTTGAGCCGGATGCTGGCTGATCGTTGTACTGTGAGGCATGCGGATGTTAAAGCTGTTCTTGGGGGCCTGGCAGAACTTATGCCTGAATTATTGTGTAACGGGCAATCGGTGCAGTTTGAGGAAATCGGAATATTCTCCACAACCCTTACAAGCCAGCTTCAGAATGCACCGCAGGAAGTGAAGGAAAATACCATTACCGGCGTCCGCATTCAATTTCGTGCCGATAAAGAATTGAAAAAGCTACTGAAAGGTTCCGGCTTCATAAAAGTTAAAAAATGATTCAACAGTCGGTATTATATCATAATTGTTGACGGTTTATATCCTGGACCGGTTATTAACTGGTGAAGACGGGTTACTTGTTTTTTAACCTGGCATCTTGTTCTTTTAAAAAGATGTTTAGTGTTTCACAAACAAATCCCTATCATGTTTTGAAGATTTTTAGCGGTTAGTAGCTCAACAGCGTTTCCTGATTTTATGGTTTTGATTACTGTTGCTTTCAATCAAAGCAGGATTTTTCATTCCGGGGAATGATTTCTGGTGCAGCCACTTTCATCTAAACTTAGAGAGGTTAGCTTGCTCCGTTTTTGTACCCGGAAACTGTAAAAAGGGTCTCAGTTTGCTCCGGTTCCAACAGCAATAAATTGCCACAGGGGTCAACATGCTCCGTTTTTTTACCGCCGCGAGCAAAAATTAACCCATTTATTTTACGGAAAGGGGTCAACATCCGCCGGATTGTCATGCGAAAATACGCTTACTTTTTCTGCTTTGGAAGGGGTCAGCTTGCTCCGGAATATCCATATATTACAAGAAAGACTGGCTATTTTGCAACTTTCCATCCTTTTCTTGACATTTGTTGGATCTGATGATACATCATTAACTTGTTTAATAGTTCTGTGCACCATTGTTACCAAATTCTGTGTATTCTTATTTACCGAAAACTGTGCATTGTTATTTACCGATTACATATGCACGTGTCCATAGGCTACCTGTGATGGAACACAGGGTTTAATCATTCAATGAACGTTAAACAGTTATATTAAGCGACTTCTTGTCGCACTATGGTGGTGTGAGAGGTGCACTGGCGGACTTTATTAGTCCGTCAGCCGCCTACTCGATTAGCGTTTCGTTGTTTTATTCAATTATCTCAATTTTCTCCTAAACTCTGTACTCCCCAAATTTCATTTGCCAGACCAATTAAAAAATCTTGTCTTTCTTCAAGCCACTTTGGAGAAATATCAAAGGTTGTTGGTAATTTATATTTTGATGTTAAGCATGCTATTTCATCATTCGATAATGAATTTGGTTTTGTTAATCGAAACAAAATGTTTGTCTCAGATAGATTACCATTATTTTGGAAGTCTTTTCTTAGTAATATAAGAGCTCCTAGATTTCCTCGGAATTTCTGAAAATCTTCATCAGTATCAAAAATCGTAGCAAATTGATCATAATTATCACTAATTAAAAAGCCGAGATTATTCCCAGATTTTCTTCTTGCAGTAATTAAGTCGTAAAAATCTGTATTTATTCCACAAAGACTATTTGCATGTATTGTAAGTCTAGAAAGAACATATCTAAGAAATTTACGATTGGTATTGTAAATACTTAGTTTTCTCATTGCTTCGATATCTTCACTCATAGATGATAAAAAATCTTGAAGAGTTAATATTAACTCAGGAATATCTAATCCTCTAATCTTTTTTACCAAATTAAAAATTGTGTATCTTATAGCTGTTTGTGAAATTGGATTAAAATTTATACTTCTAAAGAATACATATCTCTCAATAAAGCCAGAAATAATACCTAATTTCTCATTAACTTTATTTTCTTCATCCGCTTTAGTAATAGGCGATAAATACAAAGGATATGAAAGAGAAGTTGCAATTGTCCAATATGTCGAATAGTTTATTCTTTCTAGGCCCTTGATAGGTTTGGATTCAAGTTCACGAATTTTTAAATAAAGATTTGAATAAAAAACAAAATCAGTTTTTATAAAGAAATAATGATTCTTAGAACTTTTTAATTCAAGCTTTTTGTTATTCTCTTTTACCCAACGGTGAAAACTTGTACCAATTTTTTCAAAATCCTCATTTTTTGCTCCGGCAGATTGCGCCCTCATTGTATCAGCATATCTTCCACGAAACCAAGCTCTAAAGAACTCAAGGTCTTCGTCAACAGAAAATTGATGAAGCTTTGAAATTTGATTTCTCCAAATTGAATTTAACTCTTGAAGTTCATCTTCATCTTCAACTTTTGAGAGTAAAAATCCTTTAAGCATTTCACTCGGTGTGAGGTTATAACCTCTGTCGTTCATAGTCTCAAAAATTGTATAGGCATTCTTGTCAGAATAAGCTAAAATCTCCACAAATACTAGTTTTTCTTTCAGCCAATCTATAAATAATGGAAGTTTTGCATTTTCTAAATTCTCTGGAAAAAGTTCCTTGATATCGTTATATCTATCAACTGTATTAATAATTGAGTGATTTATTGTTTCTGATGTATCAAAATTATCACCTTTATATAAAGCCTCTAATACATCTTTTCTCTCTTCAACATCAATATTAAATGAATTTCGCCCGTGCTTTCTCGAAAAAATCATATTATCAACGGGCTCTAAATCTTCTCTTTCTCGTTGTAAATTATTAATATAAATCAAAATTAAGGTTAATGATGTTAGTCTTTGCTGTCCGTCAATAATTGACATTACACCACTCTTTTCACAAAGAATTATTGGACCCATAAAATAGGAGTTATAATCAGAAACATTAGATATGTTATCTCCTTCTTGATAACTATCCAAAAATGCTTCCTCCAAATCAATGAGAAGTTGTTCCATATGCTTTCTTTGCCACTTGTATTCTCGCTGAAAATAATCTATTGAGTATTTTTTTGATTCAAGAATTTCTCTAAGATTTTTACCTTTTGCATCAATTTTATTGTCGGTCGGTGAATTCATATTTCTTAATTTAAACTTTTCAATAATATACGTTGTATCTTATATGCTAATTCATATGTTTTGTGAAATGTAGCATTTGGGTTAATTTCCCCGTGAAAAATCTTACATCGCAATTGATATAAGAGTTCGATAATAACCTGACTAATCAGATTCAAATTATCTTCAAAATACAAATTATCACTAATTTTAATTCCAGAACTATTATTTGAAACAATGTTTTCTGGTTTGTTTGGGTCTATCGAGTTAAAACCTTCAAGCAAAATATTTCGGATTCTCTGGGTTTTACTTAAATAATCTTGATGTTGTTCAATCTCTGCTCTTCTGCAAGAAAATAGTTCAATTATCTCTTCGGTCGTTCTCGCAGGATTATTTTTCATTATAGTACACTTAAATCTTTTGCTAGTCCTCGGTAATTGTTGAGAAAATTCAAATAGATAAATCTTTCTATTAAAATTGATGGGAATACTATTATTTTGATTTCTAAAAAGATTTATATGATGAAAACTTATCCGATTATCCTCATTAGGTACTGAGTTTAGTTCTAACTGGATATGTAAGTCAGAAATTAGTTTTCTGAATTCGATAGAATCATTCCCATTATTTAATAGTAAATTGGTGATTTTACTTTTATAAGTATTATCATTTAGTTTTAGATAATTAATCAAGTCTCTGTCACTTGTGCGCCTTACAGAATCGTCATAAAAATTATGAACGTACCATGTATTAAAGGGAATCCAAGATAAAATAAACATATTATAGTAATCAATATCAACCCTTCTCAACCAATTATCGAGATGTATGCTCATATTTTGAAATGTTTTAAAGTATTTAATATTATTATCTTAATCTTTTTCATTAACTGTCAGATTTTTACAATGAACGCTAACGGTGGTACATGTTGTGGAGCGGATTTCGGAGAGCGTTCATGTCCGATAGGACTGAACGAAGATGCGAGAATCCGCAGTTGTTAACCGTACCAACTCCGCTCTGAAATATGTACTTTGTTGTATGCTGGGTTTTGATTCACTATTTGTTAATTTATAAGTTATTATTCAGAAAGTGTGCCATTAGAAAATCTTTTCAAAAGTTCCTTATTTGTTATGGTCATATATTCAACGATAGTTTTATAAGGATTTCCATTAATGTCTAAAAGTCCTTGTTTCAAAACATCGCCCACTTCTCTGCTAATATATTGACAACGATTGTATCCTAAAATATAGGGTTTTTTAAATGCAGCATTTAGGTAGTCATTATATGATTTTCCAGCCTCTTCTTGCGATGGTAGTTGTTGCCACATGGTTTTTGGGTACTCGTCAGTATAAAAACTTCGCTGGTGGTCGCAAATCATAATCGGCTTTTTAACGACTGAGTACATTTGTTCATATTCAGCAATGTCAATATGAGCTCCACCAGGCTGAAATGCTATAGCATCTACCCACTGATTCTGTTCTTCAAGTACATAATCAGGATGATCACCAAAAAAGTAACGTTCCCCTAAAATAAGTCGGTTTGGATCTTTTTCCTTTGTATATGTTCCAAGAACACGATAAAACTCACGTGCAATAAGACGTAAGAATCTTTCATCATCAGATTTTACTGATGCTTTATTTCTATCTGTACTGGAAAACGAACTTGATTTTACATCATCCCAGTTAGTTGCAGAGATATTATAAGTAGAATTTACACTTTCCAAATTATTACAGTGCTGTTCTTTTAAGAACTCCACATAAATAGTTTTTCCTGTAGAATTAGCTGGTAATTCACGGTAAAATATTAACCAGTTTGTTCCTCTCTTTTCATACGTTTTATCCAGACTCCACTGAGGGATATCGTTCCAATAGTACCCCATTATGTTTTTGTTGTTGCCTGCCTGATTAACCATGTGCTCAATATGCTTCTCAACAACAGCATGATATGCAGGGTCAAATACATCTTCGTATGAAAAGTCAGTATCAGATTTCCACTCAGAATTTTCAATAGGGTAGCAAGCTAACATGCCAGGCATCTTTTGGTACATATCTCCGTTGGCGTGATACGACAATGAGTTAAACCCCCAATTTCTCAGATTTTTTTCAGCTTCATTGCTATAGGTATCCCAGTTGCTATTATACCTGGTCTGAAAAATATTATTTGGTGCTACTTCCTGAACTGCTCCGAGATGAGTTACTCCTAATGCCAACATTCCATGACCTTCAGGAGTTACAAAGCAATATCTACCATTGATTTGCTGAATAGTAAAATATTCATTTGGCGTACCTTTAATACTTAATACGCCTCCATAAGAATCCACCGCTATTGAATCTTGAAAGGTTTTGTTGTCCATACTTTTTTGAGCAAAAATTAATTGATTTGCTAGAAGAATTATTAATGAAATAAAGTGTACTATTTTCATTTTTAATAAATTACTATTCATTTGTTTTGTAAAAGATTTCAGTGCAAGCTACCTCTTTGCTACATGATACTGCATTTATTTTTTCGATTTGTTTTCATCATCTTGGAATTTTAGCACCTAGTTTAACCTTGCATACAACGTTGTTGTAAGTTCATACATGAATATATTTCGGTTATCTCTTTACATTAAATGTGAAAATATCCCTCCATACAGGAGTAAATTAGTCACATCGGTTATCCGCCATTCAAATAGCGCCAAAAATGGATTCCTGCATTCTTGCTGCTCTTTTTGCAAAACAGTCGTGGAAATAAACCCGTTATCAGCGGTGGATTTTTCTGTGCAAATTGCGTTTTGTGGTAAGGGTTTTGGCAGGGATTCATGGTTGTTCATGTTTAGTTTTAGTCTTAGGATTAATTTTCAGCCTTCCAAATTAATGATTTTTAGCTTACTGCCTTTTTGCAGGACTGGTTTTTTATGTTCTTCGCATATATTTAAAATCAGTATAAATAAAAGTTAAAAAACGGAAAACAAAAGCCTCTTTTAAAAACCACCTTAGGTTTTAGTTAAAACCACACGTGGTTTTGATCGGGATCACACGTGGTTTTGAATGAAATCACGTTAGGTTTTGGGTGAAATCACACGTGGTTTTTAACGCTCGCAGTTAAACATCTGCCGGTGCTTCTGCAATTTTATGAAAACCTGCATCCCTTAAAACGGATAATATTTCGCTGCTCTGCAGCTTTCATGAATATATACAATTGCCGGATTTTCAATAAGAACCAAACCTAAACCCGTCGTTAAGTACATAGAATAAAATCCTGCAAAATAAACCGGGTTGTAGTTCAATTCCGCCTTAGGCGGGACTGGGTCGTGCCGACCGTTCATAGTCCTTTTTATTACCGCCGGTATTTAATTTATTTACTTTCATTCAATTTATTCATTGCTCAGTTTAAAAAATCTTTTGGCTATTAATATTGAAAAAACTGTCCAGGGTATTAAGGATGCAATTCCAAAAGTTAATCCAATTGTTCCAGCGGTTGTTGGAATTAACATTAAGATTCCGGAAATTAATCCCCCAATAGCTGTCGATTTACTAAATGTATTGTCGTGTAACATTACTTTTGAAATTATTATAAGCGCTATTGCATTAAGAACATAATATACATCAAAAGCAGTTCCTTTATATGTAACAAGCATTATCTGTCCGGATGTTAAGCATTGAATTTTCAATTCATTGGTCTCCGCAATTGCATACTGTTTACTTAATGAAAGCATTTCAAATGCTACCGTAGAAGCAAAATAAGCTGCAATACCAATAAATCCGAGTATTAATGCAATAATCATGTAAGATTGATTAACTCGTCTAAGTGCAGCATATAGTCCAAGATATACGAATATTAGCAGAACATTATTTAATATATACAGTAAGTCAAGACTTAGAAGTCCTAACAGCCAATTTTTATTAAATAAATTAAAGAAATCCAATGCGTTGTCAGGCGGTGGGAAAGAAATAAAAATAATCATTTGAACAGGTATTAAAATGACAATAATAATTGCCATAATTCCACCAATTTTATAAAGTCCATTCAAATTGTCGGTTGATTCCATTTTAGTATCCATTAGTTGTGTCATATTTTAATTTCTTAAAATCATTATTTGATGAATGTTTGTCTCTGTCAATATTGGCGGTAACGGCAGTCTGTTTTAAAACTGTTTTGCACTGTTAATTTTTGCATTAAATATAGCTGATTTAAGTTTTTAAATTTTTATGCATAAAAGAAACTACCACTTTTAGGTATTCCTGTAGTGTTTTTTAAGCCTGCAATACTGATAAACCTGCGCAGGTTGTACACGGTCCTCTCACAATTGCGGGATGATGGTAAGCAGGCCTGCCGTTTGACACAATTCCACTTTAAAACCGAATTCCTGTAATTTGAGGCTGTCCACAAAAACATCAATCAGTCGTGCTTCATTTTCAGCTCCAACTGCATCGTCCGGCGAAACCGGAAAAAGTGTTGCCTGTGTTCTGTCTTGTCCTTTGATGTATTTTCTCACGGGATAAAAATATCAGGTGTTCGTGATTACTTCGTAATTCATGCCTGAAGATACAAACGATTGTGTTTCAGCAGTGTTGATAAGTGCCTTAGTTTTTAACAAAATGCAAGGTTTTTAGACAGTCTGACGGTGAGTACAAGTTGCGGGGCGGATTTCGGGGAGCGTTCCTGTCCGGCAGGACGGAACGGCGATGCGAGAGCCGCAGCCCAAAACCGCACCAACCCCGCTCTGAAATATGTACTTTGTTACAAACTGTTGTTTAGTTTTTAGGCTATTTCCAAATGAGAGTTAGCGTCAAAATCAATTGTCATTTTTACTTTTGCTTTTAATGCATCAAAAACTTTCATTATTGTCGATAACCTAACGTCTTTTGCATTGTTTTCAATTTTGGAAATTTGAGCTTTTTGAACTCCAACTAATTCTCCTAATTGTTCCTGTGTCAAATGTCTTTCTTTCCTTGCTTTTTTTATCATATCACCAAGGATGTCTAATTTTAATTCAAATTCAAATTGCTCTCTTTCTGTTGAACCCTTTTCCCCAATATATTTATCTGTCAATTCGTCTAATGTGTACTTTTTCATTTTATTTTTCTCCCTTTTCTTTAAAATATTGTTTCCTAATTTTTTCAGCTTTTTCAATCTCTGATTTTGGCGTTTTCTGTGTCTTTTTAATAAATCCATGAGTCGCAACTACAAGAGTTTCTTCCTTTTCTGTTTTGTCCCAAAATGCAAGAAGTCGGATTTGATTAGTCAGGAATTTTGTCCTGAATTCCCAAATATTTCCATCTAACTTTTTAAATAGTTCAGGGTCGTTAACATCTCTGGATTTCCAAATATTGTAGATTACCTTTTTTCTTGTTTTTTCGTCAAGAGTGTCAAGGAATTCTTTTACCCATTCTAAAAATATTATCGCATACTTAATCATCAAAAATTAGTTTTTTAACAAAGATAAAATATTTCCTTATAGGGAAACAATATTTTGAGCAGAATAATTTTTTTTCACAATATGTTTGTAACGTTGTTGTAAATTTATGCATGAATATATTTCGGTTATCTCTTTACATTAAATGTGAATAAATTCCTCCATACAGGAGTAAATTAGTCTCATCGGTTATCTGCCATTCAAATAGCGCCAAAAATGGTTTGCTGCATTCTTGCTGCTTTTTTTGCAAAACAGTCGTGGAAATAAACCTGTTATCAGCGGTGGATTTTTCTGAACTTGTGCAATTTTTGCACAAGTTGACTTTTCCTCAAGTTCTTTAGTTTTGTAAATATTTGAAATATGTCGGTTAACAGAAGTCCTGTCGGTTTCAAACAAAGATTCAAGTTGATATTGATTTAACCAAACTGTTTCATTATCAAGCTGAACTTCAATTTCTATCTTTCCATCTTTTGTAGTGAATATTTGAATTTCAGAATTATTCATTTTTGTTTTTTCTCAAATATAGCCAATCTTTAAGTGAGTTTTTTGTCTTTTTTCATAATGCACGGTAGCGATTGGTACATGTTGTCGGGGCGGGTTGCGTGCGATTTCCTGTTCGAAGGACAAAGGAAAATCGGGCGTAAACCCGCCTACCGCTTACTACCAGGCGCCGCCCTGAAATTTGCACTATGTTATAGGGTGTATTTTAATCATTTTTTAAATTCAATTTTCATTTTTCTATAGCATAGCTTAAAAATTGCATATCCTGGCGTGAAATTACTTTTATTTTAATCCAACCATATTTAAACTTGGAATCAAACTTCATTTTAATGCCTATATATTTTTCTTCATTTGTCAAATCATACCAAGGACCATGAGGTGCAGTCCCAATTGGAGGAATAGCCCACATCAATTGAGAAACATTATTTTCTGACCAATCAGGCCAAACATCTATTCGGGTTTCATAATTCAACGCGTCAACCAAATGTACTTCATGATATTGTCCATGGCCAACAGGATATGATTGTACTTTGGTTGCTACTTGTACTCCGGTTTTTAAAGTTAACCTGAAATAAGGAAAATGTTCATATGATGGTATTCCTGATTCCGGGGGGAGATGAATTCGATGATTAATTATTATATCATAATCTCCATCCTGATTTATATCGATAGAATCTTCCCCAATATAGTTATCGGTTAACGAGTCCAATGATAATTCAACTTTTAATGGAGGAGAAAATTCATAATAGAGTACGTCAGAATCATAAATTCCAGCAATTACTATTTTCCCATCGTCTTTTTTTGAGCAGGAACTGAAAATGAATAGAATTATGAAAAGATAAAAATATAAGGTTTTCATTTTATTTGTTTTTTTTCCTTCTAAGTTATGATTCGATTGGCAGTTTAACAATTTTTCATGATCCATTACAATTTGCTAATATGCCCTGTAACGTGTACTTGTATGTGGTCGGGCGGGATTTCTGGAAGAAATCGTGTCAGACCCGCAGGAAAGTGGGCACGAGGTCTGACTTGTCAGACCGCTAAAACCCCCGCCTGCCATATACAATTTATTACAAACTGGGCTTTCAATTTTTTCTGTTTTTTTCAACCAATTCATAATTTGTACTTCTTCCACCTGCCGACTCCTTTTGTAATACTTCTTTATTTATCAAGTCATTAATATCCCGAATTGCCGTGTCTTTTGAACATTTGGCAATCTTAGCCCATTTCATTGATGTAAGTTTACCATCAAATCCATCCAATAATTTGTTTAATACTTTTTTCTGTCTCTCGTTAATGATTGTTTTTGAATGCCTGTTCCAAAAATCTGCTTTTAACAATACTCGTGTCAAAATTTTATCGGTTGCTTTTAAAGCATTAATTAAGCAACTTAAAAACCATTTAATCCAATTGGTTATATCAAGGTCTCCTTTTTGAGTTCTTTCAAGTATTTCATAGTATTGCTTTCTTTCTATTCGGATTTGAGCAGACATACTATAAAATCGCTGATTGCTTTTATCCGATTGAGCCAACAGCATATCAGTTAAAGCTCTTGTAATTCTTCCATTTCCGTCCTGAAAAGGATGAATAGTAACAAACCATAGATGGGCAACAGCAGCTTTAATGACTAAATCAATTTTATCATTTCCATTAAACCAACTCAAAAAGCTGGTCATTTCTTTTTCAATCAAATTTGCATTCGGAGCTTGAAAATGAACTTTTTCTTTTCCAGAAGCACCAGAGACAACTTGCATTGGTCCGGTGGTATCTTTTCTCCAATCTGCAACGGTTATTTTAAATATTCCACTTCTACCCATTGGGAACAATGCGGCATGCCAGTCAAAAAGTCTGTCTGCTGTTAATGGCTTGAAACAATTTTTTGTGGCATCAATCATCATTTCGACCATTCCGTCAACATATCTGTCAGATGCAACTGAGCCCGCGAATTCCATTCCTAATCTCTGTGCAATTGAAGAACGGACTTGCTCAGGATTTAGAAGTTCTCCTTCTATTTCTGCTGATTTTAAAACGTCCAGTGTCAATGTGTCAAGCAAGGCCTCGTTTCTCAAATCAAAACCTAATGATTCCATTCTACCAATTAAGCGTCCTTGTAAATTTCTCGCGTTGCTAAGTAGGTTTACAAGTTCATCATTTACCCAGGTGAAATTTGGCCAATTGTCTTTTTGATGTATGTAGTTGCTCATTCGTCTTAATATTTGCAACGAAAATAGTCTTTATTTGTCGCATTTAAAAATTAATCGTTGCATATTATGCGTTGATTTAGATGATTATTCGTTGCATGCCGGTTTTTTCAGCCTTGTTTGTAATGATGTAGTAAGTTCATATGTGAATATATTTCGGTTATCTAAAAAGGATTCCTGCATTCCTGCTGCTCTTTTTGCAAAACAGTCGTGGAAATAAATCCGTTATCAGAGGTGGATTTTTCTGTGCAAATTGCGTTTTGTGGTAAGGGGTTTGGCAGGGATTCATGGTTGTTCATGTTTAGTTTTAGTCTTAGGATTAATTTTCAGCCTCCCAAATTAATGATTTTTAGCTTACTGCCTTTTTGCAGGACTGGTTTTTTTATGTTCTTTGCATATATTTAAAATTAGTATAAATAAAAGTAAAAAAACGGAATACAAAAGCCTCTTTTAAAAACCACCTTAGGTTTTAGTTAAAACCACGTTAGGTTTTGGGTGAAATCACACGTGGTTTTTAACGTTCGCACTTAAACATCTGCCGGTGCTTCTTCAATTTTATGAAAACCTGTATCCCTTAAAACGGATAATATTTCGCTGTTCTGCAGCTTTCACGAATATATACAATTGCCGGGCTACAAATATTTTGCTGCTCTGCAGCTAATTTAAGAGGTAGCGCTGCATAAATATTTGTAGCAAAAAGGAACTACAATCACAGTTGAACGTTTGAAAAAGCGGGGTTACATTTCTTTATTGGAACTCTACAACGAGGTTAAACCAAACACAGCATTGTTTCCTATGATTTAACGAACTGCCGTATACGAGACCGCACGTATATTGGTGTGGGAGCCTCTCCCTGCTAGCGTTTGCTAGTGGGGCGGGCTACTCGATTCTTCGCTGGTTTTCTTCCCTATTTGAACTCAATGTTGACTTCATTATATTTAGCTAATAATTCAGGCAAAGTCATTACGTCTATTTCAAGAACTTTACAAATTGCTGGAATTTTCTTAAAAGCCTTGTGGTCATTTGCAGTTTCAGATTCTTCAGTAACTATTGCAATCTCTACTTTTTTATTGTTGTGCCTTTCATTAAGAGCTAATAAAACCATTCTTGCATCGGCTGAATTTAAGAACTCTTTCTTTCGTTGTTCAAATTCAGGCTCTGTCAACCTTCGTGAAAGTGGCGTTCTAAAATTATCATCAATCATGTTATAAAATTTCTTAGTTGACGGTGGCAATAAATCTTTGGTCTTATAAGGAATTTTATAGACTTTCTGAAAGTCTTTATTAGTCAAATATTTTAATGACCTAACAACTAATTGCTTAGAAGTAAATTCACATTCTTTTAACACTTCATCAATAACGACAATTCCGCCATTTTTGATTTCTTC
Source organism: uncultured Prolixibacteraceae bacterium (assembly GCA_963816685.1). Lineage (GTDB taxonomy): Bacteria > Bacteroidota > Bacteroidia > Bacteroidales > Prolixibacteraceae > CAVYUC01. Next base: position 22,729 of record CAWFMB010000004.1, read on the forward strand.
TTTGATAAAATCAAATAATTTGTTGTTAGTGTCAAATGGCAAGTAATAACGAACCAAGGACAAAAGTGAACTTGTGTCAATTATTACTTTCATTGAAAGTATTTATCTAGTTTTTCGGGTTTAATATTCAGTTTCGTACAAACTTCGTATTCGTTTAAAACGCCTTCATAAAATGCTGTTTGAATTGTTGATATAAAAAGTGGAGAAGAAATAGGCTTTGCAACAGAGCCTCTTTGTTTAATTCCTTGCTCCTTCAACAATTGCTTTTCTCTTTCTTTTTCTTCTTGTCTTCTTTTAAATATTTCATCAAATTCAGATTTTACATTAGCATAATCATAATTGGAAATTTTGTTATCATATAATAATCTTGTAAACAGTGCAATTTGACTCAGGTGAGTGTTATTTGAAACTGTTTTTATCATTTCAAAATGGTAATCATTGTTTGAGGAAGCCATATTCAATGATTTCATTGTGTCGGCATATTCTCCGATAAGAAAATAGTAAGCAAAATCATTACACCATCTTTCCATTTTTGAAAGATTTCTATTGCCTATTGTTTGATAATCAAGTTGTTCAATTTCTTCTTCTTCCAAAAGATAGTGACCAAGTTCGTGAGCAAGAGTAAATATTTCTCTCCTGAAAGATTGGTGTCTTTTTAAAACAATCATATTAGGTTTTAAGAAAAAACCATCAATATTTGCTTTTTCTTTTTTATTCCAAGTTTCAATGAATTCAAATACTAGTATGTTTTTTTCAGCGAACTTTGAAATTAGAGATTTTAAAAAGTCTCTTCGGTTTGAACTAAAAACGGGATACAATTTCTGTCTAACTGCCTTAGCAACATCTTGAGGGTTATTATTAATTGAATATTTTTGGAAATTTCGCTTGAAATCTAAATCTGAAAGCTTTGCAATTGCTGATAGCGAAAGTTTAAGTTCTTCAAATTGATTCACAATTTTTACAGTACCAATATTTAAATCATCTGTAGCAAATCGGTCTTTTCTAAAAAATACACTTGCTTCTTTTGAGGTTTCTGGTGATTTTGGGTCTAGATAATAGTGCAGTCCTTTCTCAAAAACTTTATCTATTCGCTTTAGGTGTGAGAGTTCAATTTCATTAGAAAATACGTCTTCCTTTGTTATAGGTTTTTTTAAGCCATTACTTATCAATCCAAGGAATTCTTGTACAGTCAATCTGTACATTCCTAGTAGTTGTTTAAGTCGTGATATGTTATGCTCTACTTTCAAGAAGTCTGTTGTATTTTAGTTTGCAAAGGTACTAAATTCATAATTGTTATTTTTAGTTTTTTATAGCTTGCAGAGGATGGCAGTCTGTCTTTTAACTGTTTTGTACTGTTAATTTTTGCATTAAATATAGCTGTTTTAAGCTTTTAAACAGTAGAGGTTTTTATTTCTTCAACTGATTTTCAAAATCGCTTATATCCTTTAATTTTAGTTTTAGCCGGGGCGGATTTCGGAGAGCGTTCCTGTCCGCGAGGACATGAACTGCGATGCGAGAATCCGCAGTTGATTGCCGCACCAACCCCGCTCTGAAATATGTACCTTGTTATGGTTATGTTGTTTCCTATTTTTGATTTTCGTTGGATATTGTCTTAATGTCAGAATTGGTAAAGTATCTTGTTTAATTATACTTTGCGAGCCATCTTGAAAAAACACCATTATAATAATTATCAAGTAGAGAACCCATTGTAATGTTATCTAGATTCTTGATTTCTCTTTCCAGGCTTATTTCTATAATGCACGATAGAAGGTCAACATCCTTTACAGCATAAATTTCTTCAACCAATCTCAGAATATTTGTTTGATACCAAACATAATTGGATATATCCATTTTGCCGTAATTTTCTGACAATTCTGTTAATGTAGTATACTTAGGATTTGTATAATTTTTCCTGAAAACATCAAAAAACAATTCACAACCTTTCATCTCCTCCGGTCTGTTAGTTTTTAAAAATTCCCATGCAACTATATTCGCAACTACTTCATTTAGATATTCACCAGGAATACCTCCTTTGATTAATTGTTGAACAATTAAATGTCCTAATTCATGAACCGTAATAAAATGAAAAGAACTTACTGGTAATTCATTGGGGTCAAGTCCATTTTCATTACATGCTTTTATTAGTTCTTTTCGGAATGGCGCGGCTCCAAATATTCTTAAATAGTCATTAAAATCTTCATCCCCAGGTAAAACAATCCACCCTTTACTACCGTAAGTGTAGCCATATGTATAAATTTCGTTAGTCCAATTAATAGAATCGAGAACAGCTAGTTTGGCTTTTATGCTTATCCCAGGGTATTTATTTTCAAAATATTTTTTTGCTTCTGTAATTGTAGACTGCCATAAAATAGCTTTTGGCTCATATCCAGGTATTACATATCCAGGTACTATCCCTTCAATATATATTGGTTTTTTTGACAAGATAAGGGAATCTAGGTTAATTCTTTGAGTAAATGAATTTGTCGCAATAGTCAATCCAAGTATTACAAGAAAAGCTCTCATCGTTTGATAATTAGAATCAAATTTACAATTAAATGGATTGAAAGTCAAGTTTTTAGTCATTGCAATTTCAATGGTGTTAGAATTACCTTTTTTACACAAGAAAGATGAGTGTGAGTTTTATGTCAAAAATAACTTTCTATGTTGATTTATTGTGTAATTGGGTGATATCACACGTGGTTTTTAACGCTCGCAGTTAAACATCTGCCGGTGCTTCTGCAATTTTATGAAAACCAGCATCCCTTAAAACGGATAAAATTTCGCTGTTCTGCAGCTTTCACGAATATATACAATTGCCGGATTATAAATATTTTGCTGCTCTGCAGCTAATTTAAGAGGTAGCGCCGCACAAATATTTGCAGCAAAAAGTTACTAAAGGAAAAATCAGCCGGGGAGGAACATTTATTATGATAATTTTTTTTAAAATGTATTAAAGCGGTTGGTGGTATCTTGCGGAGCGGATTTCGGAGAGCTTTCACGTCCGGCAGGACATGAACGGCAATGCGGGAATCGCGGATGGTGCACCACCAAACCCCGTTATGCAATATGCACTTTGTTGTGCGTTCGTACTTGATTTATTTGCTTTTTATCGTTTTCTTTTTTTCCATTTATTCTTTTTTCTCCAAAACTTTGGTTTATGAAATTCATTATCCACAATTACAATTCCTTTATTTCTCAACACCATTTCAATCAGTTCATAAGTTTGGTCAAATTGCATCGTTAAATCTTTAATAGACACACCTTTTAAATATCGTTCCTGTATCTTCTGTTGGTCAATTTCAGTTAGGTGTTTAATTTCAAGTTTTGATTCTTTAGGAAGTTTTGCTTGATAATTCTGCAAAACCTTGATAATGTCAGTTAAGACAGACGGATTGATTTTAATTGATTCTGCTTTTTGGTTTGAGTTAAGAATCGTTTGCACAATTTCTATATATAATTGACCATTGTCGTACTCAACCAAATCGATTAGAAAATCACTTTTGTCAAATTCAAGTTGAGTGGTTTCTAATATTGTTTTCATTGGCTAAAATTCTTTGTTCCATTTAGGTAAAACGCCGTAAATGTCATAAAATCGTTGAATTAAAACTCCTTCAATTGTACTAGGAATGTCCTTGTTTTTTTTGTCAAAAGTCTCGTACCAATAAATATCCAAAGCCTTGATATTTTCAGTTATGATTTTTGCTTTCCAGCTTTTTCTTCGTGGTTCTCCAAATTGTTTTCCATTTACTATTCTGTCCGCAATTCCGCCAACTCGGACTTTTTTTTGTCCATTTTGTGATATTTTTCCAGAAGAACCAATATAGATAAGCTCAATTTTTCCGCTTTTAAGTGCATAAACTAAATAGATACCAATTCCATTTATTGGTCCATTACAAACTAATTTCAATTCTTCATTTTTAGAAAAAAAGAAATGTCCATTTGATTTGTATTTATCTAATTCGTCAAACATTTACTATCGGTTTTAGTATGACGCACAACGGCAGTCTGTCTAAAAACCATATTGTACCGTTAGTTTTTGGTTTAAATATAGCTGATTTAAGCTTACGTTTAAGAACCTTATTGTTGATTATGAAAATATTCGGGCTTGTTTGGGGTACATCCTGATGCCGGAACTCTGCAAACAAATTAAACCTGTTTGGATATTCCTGATAATTTAGCGAACCGCCGTACCTGTCTTCCGACTGGCAGGTACGAGACTCATACCCCGAAAGCCTTCGGGGGTGGGGTGAGAGGTGCACCGGCGGACTTTTTAGTCCGTCAGCCGCCTGCCCGATTACCCGTAGTTTTTTCTATTGGTTAATCCGGGTACTGTTTTTATATAAAATTTCAGGATCTATATCTGCTTCATTAGCCCATTCAATAGAATCAAAACAAGGTTTAACCGTTTTAAACATTACAGGATCTTTAAGCTCTTGAAAAATCCCTAAATCCAAATATGGTTTCATATCAAATTGTCTCACCTCTCCATTCTCGTAACTTAGAAGTAGCATGTAGTCATTTTGAGTCTTTACTTCTTAACTGCTAAATACATATTTGTTTATTTTAAAGGATCTGTTTTGTATAAATATAGCTGATTTAAGTTTACGTTTAAGAACCTTATTGTTGATTATGAAAGTATTCGGGCTTGTTTGGGGTCATAACCTCAAAAACAGCATCCGGAGAATGGCGATCGGCAGGAAGAACTATCTTTTCTGCGGCAATCATAATTCTGCTGAAAATGCTGCCATCATGCATTCACTGATTGAAACCTGCATAGCCCGGGATGTGGACCCGCGTGAATGGCTGACTGATGTTCCAAAAGAATCCCCTCATATAATAATGATTACAGTCTTGACCTGGCAGACCTTCTACCTCATAACCGGAAGAAATCCCGGCAGTGTCAACCTGTTGAAGTACGGGATTGAAAGTGATGAACTTTCAATTCTGAGCGGAGCCTATTCATTTATTCATATTTTCTTTTTTTTCGCCAATCGTCAAAGACGAATTGGCGGTGTTGCAACAACGAGCCGCAGTTGGATTACCCACTGAAACCCGCATTACCTTTAGATTTGCATTTCTTATCGGCTGGATTTTTTCATCCCTGCTTAATAATTGTATTATTAATCCTGCAAGCCTAATGTTAATAGAAACAGCAGGGTTTTTTAATTGTCTTCAAGTACTTCAATGAAAAATAGTAAGCGGTTCTTGCCGTTGAACAGACGCTTTTTTAAGTATATATTTCAAAATTAATCTCATCCCAAAATTAGCTCTAACGAATCTGGCTTTTTCCTTACAACTTGAAACACACGCCATACATCCTATACACTGTTTCTTTGCTTCTTGATTTAACCAATTACCCGTTTCATGCGAAATAATATTGACAGGACATCGTTTTGAACAAACTCTACAATGGTTGCACTTTTCCAATTTAAAAACTGGTTGTATTGGACTGTAATTTTCAGATTTAGAAAACATATCTCGTTGAACCGGAATATCTTCAAGTGATAAACAGTTGGCTGTATTCAGAATTTCTGAACCAAAATTATATGCTTTCTCCAAATCAGTTTTATCTGGTCTTCCAATAGCGACTGGTACTATGTCAGAATAAGAATGCTGTCCAATAAATGTGCCTGCAGCAAGAACATTAAAATTATTATTAGAAAGTATTTCCACCATTTGGTAAAGCGCAAGTCCGTAATCCCTGTTACCGTATACAACAACTGCTGTACATTTTTTTTCATTCCCACTGAGGCTTTTTAAGCAATCTATTACTTGAATCGGCAACTTGCCTGAATAAACAGGAGCTCCAATAATCAAGTGGTCAATGTCATCTATAATCGCATTTGGATTTGAAGTTAATGCAGCCCGGAAATCTGGAATTGTTATATTCAAATCTTTCGGGTCTTTTGCCCCCATACCCAGAGCAATTGCATTACAAATTTTCTTAGTTGTATTTGTAGGGGAGAAGTAAAGAATTCCTATACGTTTTGCTATTTCTTTCATTCAAATGCATCTGATTTAAACTTCAATAATGCTCAGACTAATAACAGTAACAAAATTTGAAACTTTGTTAATCAAAACGAATCATGTTGCAGAATATAATGTTTTTTTATGTAAGCATTTATAGAAATTGGTATGAATCCCATTTTTATTATTTTTCGATAAAAAATCCAGGCATTAATTTGCCAACCTTTTATTATTCTAAATCTATTATTATCATTAAATTTTCTTTCACCTTTTCAATCAGGTTTTGTGGTAAATCTCCAATTTTTTTAACAAGTCGGTTATTATCAATTGCCCTAATTTGGTCAATCATAATATCACAGTTTTGATGTAAATTTGCTTCCCCTTTTTTTATATGAACTCTTAAAATATCCGATTCTTTTTTAACATTTGTTGTTATCGGACAAATTATTGTTGATGGATGCGGAATTTGATTAAGAAGATTTGTTTGAATAATTAGCACTGGTCTTGTTTTTCCAGGTTCAGTTCCAACTTGTGGATTTAAATCTGCAGTCCAGATTTCATATTGTTTAATCGGCATAATCAATCTCCTCGAAATCTTTTAAAACATCCATTGAATCTGCGTTAACTAAATCTGATTCCTTTTTTAGTTTTTTTTCAATAAGCGCACGTTTTTGAATCCGATTGTAGTATTCAATTGCATCATTAATATACCTGTTTCTCGGTTTTTTAATTTTTGAAAGAATTTTTTCTGTTTCTCTAAAAATCGAATCGTCAATTTTTAATGATACTGTCTTCATAATATGTGCTTTTTAATATGTCAAAAGTATATCATTTTAGTATATAAAACAAGTATGCAAAGTTTTGTTTTTCAATATGCGGTATAACAACAGTCTGTCCTAAAATTGTTTTGTAAGCTTTAAACAGAACCGGTTTTTTATTCATCAACTGATTTTCAAAATATCCTTTAATTTTAGTATTAGCCAGGGCGGATTTCGGAGCGCGTTCCAGTCCGAAGGACACGGAACTGCGAAACGACCCCGAAGTTTCGGGGGCGCAGCTGGCATACCACTGAACCCCGCCCTGCAATATGTACTTTATTAACGCCTGACTTTTATTTTTTCAATCCAAACGTACTGCGAAAGAACTATCTATTTCTAAAAACACTCCTCGACTGCATGAATTATTTGTTGGCAAATCATGTCCAACGATTTTTCCGCTTACTTTCAATTTAACATGTTCTCCCACACTATTCTCCCTAATGAAATCGCTTATTTTGTCAAATACAGGTTTGGTGTCTCCCAAAATTGTTATTTCGGTATTAATGCTCCCAACTTCAGGAGCATCATAAAATATAAATGTGTCCCCGGTAAGATTAAATCCGAGATGTGATATTCTGTAATAACCAATAATAGTCACAGATTCCCCCTCATGATTTAACGGTTCGCTGCAAGGACGTTTCCCATTTGTCTCACAATATGTGTAAAGGTCATTTACTGTTAATTCAGTGTTTGGATATTCATATTCATTTTTGTCACACGAGTAGAATAACAAGATTGCAATTACAAATAGTCTGGCAAGATTTTTCATGATTTTGGTATTTTATTGATTCTTATTCGCTTAGATGTGTTTTCGGAGAGCGTTCCTGTCCGCGAGGACATGAACTGCGATGCGAGTCCGCCGTTGATTGCCGCACCGACCCCGCTCTGAAACATGCACTTTGTGTGTGCCCGGTTTTTACTCCATTTCTAGTATTTATTAAACAGGGTTTGTATTTTGTTGTCCTGTTTAAATGCCTTTTCATTTTCTTGTTTTTTCATATCTGTTAATTCTGAATTATATCAATCCATACACTTCCCTTTATATTTAAGAAGATAAAGCTGTATAAAAATTCCGTTTTTAAATTTGTTGTCGATTATGGTATCAGTTTTTATTAGTTCCGATTCTGACAAAACCCGGTTAAGATTTTCAATATTTAATTCAAGATTATGAAATCTGACCGCACAAAATTCTTCTCCGGGCTTTAAAAATTCTTCGGGCTGATTGTATTGATGCACCTCCTTGAAAGCATCAACATTCGACATTTCTGCCTTCAGCCAATAATGACTCAAGCCCGAATTGCCGCTGTATTCAACCAATGGTCCGGCGGTTACTTCGGTAATGTGAAGGATTTTTTTGATTTCAGGATAAGTGGAAGAGATATATTCGATGGTTTGTTTATAAGGCCCATATGAAAAATCAAAATTAGAAATTGATATCCGTGCGCTCAACAAAATGATAACCGGGATTAAAATCAATTTCAACCATTTTATCTTCATCCCGATAAAAAAAATAGTGATTGGAATAACAAGCATCGTAACAATTGACATGACATACCTTGTGGATAAGATGGGTTGTGAAATCAGGGAAATAATTGTAACAACAAATAGTGTCCCCAGAAAAACAGACAACGACAACCACAAAACCAAACGATACTCGGAAAACGATTTTATAAAACTCGTAAAAAGGCTAATAACTATAAGGCTATACATCAAAATAGTTAATGCAATGGAATAATTGCTTGTCCAGAATTGTTCAGTAAAAGGAATTGTAAAACAAGATAAAATGCCGTTGAAATTAACTTCGGGAGCCCAAAAAGCATGTTGTACTTTTTTTATCTGAATAATAAACATAAAGAGCCATGGGAGAAACAGCAGGATTGCCAATAGTAATGAAATTAAATGAGGAAGCCATTTTTTATTTTTAGTGAGAAAGAGGTACAGTAAAACAAATAAATTTGCCACAAATGCCGCAGCCATACTATAATAGTGGACATATATGGCTATTACCGTGAAAACAAAAAGAAAGGCCAAATCGCGGTTTTTCCCTGTTCTCATAAACAGGCAAGCATAAAGAAATACTCCAGTACTTGAAAATGCTGCCCAGGTGTACATACGGCCTTGGTGCGAGTAGGCTGCCAGCATTGGAATTGAAATTAACATCAGGCAAAAATACAGCGCGCCTCGTTTGCCAAAAATACGTTGTCCGGCAAAATACCCCAATAATAGTGTTGACAATACTCCCAGAACCGAAAATAACCGCAATGTTGTAGCATTTAATCCAAATAAATCAGTAAAAAACCGTAATACAAAATAATATAGTGGCGGGTGTAAATCGTTTTTAAATTTGGCGAAAAAGTCAGGTAAGGAACCATTCAACATTGATTTGGTATAGATTTCATCACTCCACAAATCACTGAATCCAAGCTTGAACATGTAGAAAAAAGTCGCAATAACAAAAATCAGTAAGAATATTACCGATTCCTTTCTTAATAGCTTTTTTATAATGTTTTTCATAATGTTAAGTTGAAAAAGGGAAAACTTTTTTAGCCCTGTTCAATTATTTTAATTTAATGCATTATAGCTCTTCAAATTGGTGCCAACGGCAGTCTGTACTAAAACTGTTATGTACTGTTAATTTTTGCATTAAATATAGCTGTTTTAAGCTTTTAAACAGTACCGGTTTTTTATTCTTTAACTGATTTTCTAAATCTCTTATATCCTTTAATTTTAATTTTAGCCGGGCCTGCTGCATCTTTGGGTGATGCAGGGAAAAGGGTAATTGGCTGCCTGAGACGGAGCCTTTTTATTAAGCAGGTATTAAAATTTATGAAAACAGTCCGGCAATGTCGTTTTTACTGAGTTTTATCAGGATACTTTCATCGGTTTGAATAATGTCGCCGGCAATTTTTTTCTTTTTGTTCTGCAGGACAACAATTTTCTCTTCCACTGTATTTTTGCAAATCATACGGTAAGCAAATACTTTTTTATCCTGCCCAATCCGGTGGCACCTGTCGATGGCCTGGTTTTCAACTGCAGGATTCCACCAGGGATCGACAATGTATACATAGTCGGCAGCGGTTAGATTTAATCCTGTTCCACCTGCCTTTAAACTGATGAGGAACACCCGCAGATTTTCGTTTTCCTGAAAGTTATTTACCGACTGTTCGCGTTGTTTGCTGCTGCACTGACCATCGAGGTATTCATATTCAATGTTTAATTTTGAAAGTTCGTCTTTTATCAGGCCAAGCATGGCTACAAACTGAGAGAATACGAGGATTTTGTGTTTGCCTGTTTTATTGGTAATGTGCCGAACGATTTCCTTGATTTTCACCGACTGTGTTTCACTTATTTCATCTGAATTTAACAACAGCGGTGAATCGCAAATCTGGCGCAGACGTGTTAAAGCTTCCAGCACCATCATTTTTGATTTCCCAATTCCTTCTTCTTCTATTTTATTGAGTAACCTGGTGCGGTATTCGTTGCGGTAAGCATCATAAACCTGGCGCTGTCCGTTTTCCATTTCGCAATAAATAATATCTTCAGTTTTATCAGGTAACTCCGATGCCACTTTTTCTTTGGTACGCCTCAGGATAAAAGGATTTATAATTTTGTTTAGTTCGCTGGCAATTACTTCGTTTCCATCTTTATCAATTGGTGTTGAATAGTTTTCCCTGAACTTTTGAGCGCCGCCAAAGAATCCGCGGTTTACGTAGCTCATCTGCGCAAATAAATCGAATGTGCCGTTTTCAATGGGGGTGCCGGTTAATGCGATTTTATTGCGGGCGTTTATCAAACATGCCGCTTTGTAACGATGGGAAAGTGGATTTTTAATTGCCTGCGATTCATCGAGAACCGCATAATTAAACTTGTATTTGCCAAGTATTTCAATGTCGCGAAGCAAGATTCCGTAGGTGGTAAAAACAAGGTCGAAGTTCTTAAAATCCTCTGTACTTTTTTCCCTGTCGGCACCATAGTAGTAATGAGCATTCAGTTTTGGTGCGAACTTTTTCAATTCGTTTTCCCAGTTAAAAAGTAATGTAGTTGGCACAACAATTAAATTGGTTCCCCGGTTGTTATTTGCCTGATGCTGTAAAAATGAAAGCACCTGCACGGTTTTACCCAGTCCCATATCGTCGGCCAGAATGCCGCCCCACTGCATTTCATCGAGGAAATTCAGCCAGTTCAGCCCTTCTTTCTGATAGTGCCGCAAACTGGCTTTAATCTGTTTTGGAACTTCGGTTTCGCGAATATTGGTGAAGCTTTTTAAACGCTGCCTTTTTTCAGTAATTTCCTGTAAAATATCCGTGTCATCGATGTTGTCGAAAAGCTCGTCAATCAATGAAAACCGAAGTTTTGATATTTCAAGTTTGTCTTTTTTAATTTCGCCGTTCCTAAAATATTTTTCTAGTTTGTGAAACCACTCCGACGGCAAAATCCCAACTGAACCATCTTTTAATTGAATATAACGCTCTTTATTCAGCACCGCTTTTTTAATGTCATTTAAGGCAACGCGGTTATCACCAAAGCTCACTGATATATCCACTTCAAACCAGTCAATTCCTGAGGAAAGCGATGTGCTTATTTTGCCTTTGTATGGGGAGTATTTGAAGTTCTTCAGGTTTTTCAATCCAAAAACTTCAACATTTTTAAGAAGAAGCTGATCGAAAAATTTATAAAACCACATGTCCTTTGTAAAGTCGCGGTAATGCAGGTAAAAGATTTTCCGGGTTTTCTGACTTTCAAAATCAGGGTGCAGTTCAGCAAGCGACTCCAGAAAATCATCTTCAAGATCAAAGTTCCGTTTATATTTGGTAATTACATCACCGTTTTTTATGAGGATGTTTCCCGTGGTATTTAAAAGAGCAGAGACATTGTAATCGTATTCCACACGAGGCGTAAAAACCACGTATTCGTTTTGTTCTGAAAGAAATAACTGCTTTTTGTGAAAATCCAACTCAACCGCCTCGCTTTTAAAGGTGTCGTTTTTAAACTGCACTTCAAAATTTTTTGAAAGAGGTTCTACTATGTTTTTAAAGAATTCATCTTTGCGGTTAGCCACCATTTTTAATTGTTCGGGGAATTCTGCAATCATTTGTGCCACCTGTTCGCTTTTTACAAAATGATAGGTATTGCCGGTTATAAAAATAAAATTGTCTGCAGTTTCCAACTGTTGTTTTTTCCGTTTTCGCAGTTCATCTCCAATTTTGATTTTCAAATCCAGCATAATGAATTCCTGATTCTTTGACACCTCAAAAACAATATCAACCGGATTGGGGGCTAGTTTAATTTCAACCAAATCTTTTTTCCTGATGTGATGTGCATTTTCAGCCAGTGCAAATACAAACTTCTCTTTTTGCAAATAATCAAAAGCTTTTTTCATTAATTGAAAATCGCTTCCCTTGCATTCTTCAATCTTTCCGGTTAACTTCAAAAGGTTTTCAGCATTTTCGCTTTTGCTGACAATGAAACCTGTATCCTGCACCTGATCGTATTCTTTTAGGTGGGTGGTAAGATTGGATGGATTATTTTTAGCCGTTTTTCCCAGGACAGGCACTATGGTGTACCGGTTATATTCATCATCTTCATAATAGTTGTTATAAGAATTGTAACTGTTATAAAACCGGTGGAGTTTTTTCAGCACAAAACCCAATTCGCGCTGTTCGGTCTTTTGCGGAAGTTTGTCCAGCAGCAATTCATTGTTGTTCAGATTATTTAATAAAACGGAAACATGATTTTCTTTATCAAAGGTTACCGGCACTAATCCAGCCCCTTTTTTTGACGGATAAAACATCAATCCGTCCTTTTCTGTAAAAATATAAGTGAAGTATTGGGTAAAATCTGTATTTTCAGGCAGTCCAAACCGGTTTAGTTTTTCCTTTTGTGCTTCCAAAATCCTGCCGCTAAAAACGTCATCCAGTACATTGGGCATCGGCGAATTTGCAATTAGCATGAGACATTTTGCTTCCTCTATGGTCAGTTTTGATGATTTTGTTACCTGCGGAGTAGTAACGTAAACTTTACCTTCTTCCTTGTAAAACTTTACGCTGGTATCAGCATTGGTGGTAACAAATGTTATTGATTCTCCGGTAATTTCAACAGAGTTGTATAAATCTAATTTGCCCAAGTACAACAGTGTTGACAAAATAAGTGAAGATGCATTTCTTTTGACAAAATCCAACCCGATATGCTGATAACCTGTAATTTCATATCCCAAATGTTTTTCATTCCTGAGGGTTGCCGGTAAAGTTAATTTCGATTGGTTTTCGTATTGCAATTCATGCTGCTCACCCAAATTATCAGTAACAAAAAGCAATGCTGCAACAGTGTGTTTACATATATTTCCCCAGTCGAAAGGGCAGGAGCAACTCGTTTCTATGCTTTGGGTATTCACTCCTTTAACCATGACCTTGTAATTTTGAGAGCCTGCTACCGTAAATTTCCAACTGTCCGTCTTTACTGTATACTCATCGAAAAATACCTTGTCGTTTTTGTATAATTTATGGCCTCTGTTAGCCACTTCAGATGAGGTATAAAAATTAATGTGTCTTTTAATGTGCTCTTTAATGTAATAGTTGTCGGGACCCATCCAATTGCTGTTTTAATTTTTGAATCAAACCTGAAAAATGAATATTCAATATTAAGGTTTTTGTATTTTCATACAAAAATATTTACCTGCATTTTATACTGAATTTATTAACTGATTTTTTTGGAATGAAATTTTGTTTACTGGTTATTACAAATCAAAACAAGTCCATCGTTGATCCCGGAATTGCTTCAGCAAATCAATTATACCGGATGTTGCACAATTTCCCGGGATAAATCTGCAAGGCAATATAAATCCCGGAGAACAAACCCTTTGATACAAACGAAAGGCAGGGTGGAAAAACAATCCTGTGGAAGGGCAATTGAAGATTACCGATGCCATTCCCGGTGATGTGTATGACAACAATTTCCGGAAGTTCAGAAAGTTCCCGGAATGTTGTTTCTGAAGGTTCACCGCCAGGATATTCAGATGTGTATACAGGTTGGATGTTCCAGAGCTTCAGATTAAGAGCTGATTGTAAACCCTTTATTTCTCCGTCTGAAATAACAGTGTTCCGGTTAAACACAGGTAAAAGTTGAAAAACTGAGCAGGTGACAGATTGTCACCTGTTCGAAAAGTGCCTGCTTCACGCTATAAAAATCGCCGGATTTAACCTTGCCTAAAAAAAATAATCCATTACCGGACCATTAAATGCCCAAATGTGAAGTTTCTGAAGAGTTTTCACAGTTATTCCGGCATGACCTTGGATATACCATCGATATGATCCACGCGAATTAACCCCGTCCCAGGTATAGGGAAAGTATATTGAAAACCGCTACACAATCACTTTGGCAGGCACGGCAAAAATCTGGGAAAAACAGACAGATTTTTTGTAAAAAAACAGGATTCTAAAAAAGATGCCCACATAATGATCAACAGGTGTATGTCAGATGCCTGTCAGAAGGATGACAGATGGGCAAATTTTATTGTTTCTTTTCTTGCAGTCTTGCAAAATAACGACTCCTGGCTTTTTCCGGATTATCACCAATTGCTATATAAATTATTGTTTTTACATCAATAACTACTGCTTGTAGTTTTTCTAAATCCGGCGATTTAAAAGTTGCATTTTTCTTTTCAAACATCATATTTTTTATTTATGTTAATTTTAAGCTGTTCTGATTCAATTACTTTTGACAATCAATCGGGTATCTGCATTTGCATTACAGAAGTAACATAAATGTTACAGTTCCCTTCGTTAAGGTGAATTTTCGTTGCAGGAATTATTGAATATTTCCAAAATAAAAGTAATTGCAGGATTGAATGTTATATATACAACCTTTACAAAGAAGTGATTAAAATCAAGAGTAATGTAAATGGTAAAAGCAGAGAATCACCCAATAATCAATTATTTTTTATTATTTCCCGAATAGGTAAAGTCGTACAATAACTATACCAATAGTTAAAACTTCGGTTCCCATTGAAGAATGGCCCGGAACCTGAAGCGGCTTACTCAGTTTTAATCCAGGCATCGATCCACAGGTATTCGTTAAATGCTTGTCGGATAGTCTCCGCGAAATCCCCATTCATTAACTTTTATCCTGGTTTTTTTCAAAGTACAGCTCCGGTAAAATAATTTTTACTTCTTTTTCAGTTCCTTCTTTCTGCCAGTATACAATGAAGTTCACTTTTGCACTTTTCAATTCATATTTTCTTTGCCTTATTGATTCCAATTGATTCAGGAAATGCCTTGAGAATTTCAAAACTGAATGTCCCTTTGGGTTCAAACATTCATCATCCCTTATGGTCAAAACATCTCCGCTTTTACATTGATTTACAAAAAACTGTTTATTTATGAAGTAATCCAACCAAACATCTTTGTGAGTCAGATGCATTGCCAGCTCTTCCGGTGGCTGATAAATTTCTTTGTTATCAACTTGTTCTAAATTCTCTGCTGTAAGATTATCAAGGAAATTTGAATTTATATGAATCGTCAGATTTCGTTTTGCTCTTGTCATTGCAACATACAACTGCCTTTTGGCTTCGTCTGTTGCCGGATTAAAGTTCTCAAGCATCAGAAAAACATTATCAAACTCTTTTCCTTTTGCTTTGTGAATGGTTGAAACAAAAATTGTTTCTCCATTCTCATGATAGAAATCCTCAAGTTTTGATTCCCGAATGAAAACCTCTAAATCGGATTTGTATTTCTTCTTTGGATTTGTTGCTTCAAAGTCTTTAATGATGTTTTTACAAATTTCCAGTTTAGTGCTGTTACCCAATTTATTAATCAATTCTTTTTTTGCTGCATCCCAAACAGCATCATTGATTATAAAAACATCATCAGCAAGATTTAACCGGTTCAAAAAGAATCTGACTTCTGAAAGATTATTCAAACTAAAACCTTCATTTGTTTGAATCAGTTTGGCCTGAATTCCGTTTTTCAACAGGAGTCCTGTAATCTGCAAGGCTTCCTCATTTGTTTTTGTAAGAACACAGGTAGTGCCTGCAAGTCCGGTCTTCAGAATGTCATTCACAAGTGGAGTGATGATATTGCTGCTGTGATAACGAACCAACCTTATATTTCCATTATCGGTTTGCATTGGAATTATGGGAGTGTCTTTCAACCGGTGGTTAATTCTTTGTACAAATAGATTTGTGAAATCAACAAGATTGCTTTTGCTTCTGTAATTCTCTACCAGCTCATTTTTGACCGCTTTGTTTACCTGGATAAACTGTTCAAGATATTTTGAACTTGCTCCACGGAATTCATAAATATTCTGGTCGTCATCGCCAACCGCAATCACTCTCATTTCTTCATTCTGTTCCATCAGCGCATTTATCAGGTTGAACTCATCTTCGTCCATATCCTGTGCTTCGTCAATCACCAAAACTGTTTTTGTAATTCGGCTTACTTCAACTTCTTTGTTTCTGATTTTTTCAATCGTTTTTTTCAAAATTACATCTGACTTTTCCAGACTTCCAACCTTCCCAAGCAAGTCAAAGCAGTAGGAGTGGAATGTTTTCATTTCGATGTAATTGGCTGCATTGCCAATAAGTTTGAGCAAACGCTTCTTAAATTCTGTTGCTGCTGCTCTTGAAAATGTAACCATAAGCAACTGTTCATGCTTTACATCTTCCATCAAAAGCAGTGAAGCAAGTTTGTGAACCAGCACCCGCGTTTTTCCGCTTCCGGGACCGGCTGCAACAACTATATATTTTGTTTCGTTGTCGGTAATGATTTTCAATTGCGTTGGTGAAAGCTCACCGAATAATTGTCTGAACCTGGCGGGTGTCAGGTTACGTTTGATTTCATTTTGCCGGCTGCCTTTGAAATATTTATTAAGAAACGAAGTGTAATTCAACTGGAAATAATCTTCAACAAACTGTAACGCATCCCTGTAATCATTTATCATCTTCTTCGCGTACTCTCCGACAATATGAATTTGTTGAACCTTATTTTCGTAGAATTGATTTAACTTCTGATAATCTTCAACCTTGTAACGCTTCTTATTGTCCTGTTCAACGCGTTCAATCGTCAGCCGGTTATACACAACAAGAAAACCTCCCTCAATTTTAATTGCGTCAATTCTTGACAAGTAGAACAGCGTATCCTCAACATCTTCTAATGAAACTTTCGTTCCAAAACCAGCAATTGAATTTTCAAATGCCTCTTTTAGTTCAAGAACCGAAAACTCCACCAACACTTCTTCTTTCCCCACATCATTTTTTGAAACATTCAGATTGCTTCTTTCATAAAGAAATTCTACTGTGAACTTTGCCAACTCATACCGCTTTTCTAATTTCTCCCTTAATAATTCTTTTGAAAGGAGGCAAATCACGACGAAATGGTTAATTGAATATTCAAGATTTTGCCGCTTAATCCAATTCTTTATTGCCCAATAATTGATTATAGTTTTAATCTTGTTTGTGCTTACATCTTCACAACCTTTTAATTCAGCTTCTTCATTCAATTCCTTAATGTGAAATGTTTTTTCCTGTTCTTCAAACAAGGGAAGTAAAAAGTTTTCAATCCTGGCAAATGATTCAACAATGCTGAAGGACCTGTTTTTATTTTCTCCCTTCCTGATGAATGCTGTTAAATCTTTTGCATCAGCCAAAATCTTTTCTTCCCGAAGAAGGTTTATAATATTTATCACTTCTTCTTTGACTATTCCCAAATGATCACTGATGTAATCAATCCTTGATTCGGCTGATTCTTCGTTTGATTGCTTTCTGCTTTTGCTTGAAAAAAGTTTCTTAATAATCCGGATTCCCTTTTCTTTTTGCTTCTCTTCAAATCGTTCATGAAGCATTGATTTTGTCAATGGCTTCCTGTGCATTCCTTGAAAGTATGCTGTTGGCAAAAATTCTCGGCATGTTTTGCCCGCGCTTCAAATAACCAGCATCTTCCAATGCAGCAATGGCTGTTATTACTCTTGTTTCTATCTCAACAACATTATCATCCCAACCTGCTTTCCGTGCAATCTCCAATGCTGAATTTGAAACTGATGAACGAAATCTTGTTATCTCTTTTATCGCCTTCCAAACCTGCTGAATCTCCTTTATTGAAAGTTTGGTTTGATTCAGCAGAATGAAATGTTTGCTTAAATCTTCTTCATTAAACAATACAAAGCAATCCGCAACAATATTTTCATCCCGTCCTGCTCTGCCTGCTTCCTGAATGTAGTTTTCAAGTGAATCGGAAATTTCATAATGAATGACCATGCCGACATCTTTTTTGTCAACTCCCATTCCGAATGCAGAAGTTGCAACCATGATTTGGGTTTCGCCGGCGATAAATGTATTTTGATTCTCAGACTTCTCTTTTTTATCCATCTTTCCGTGGTATGGTTTTGCATTAAAACCATCCCTTGTCAATCGCTCGGCAAGCTGATAAGCTTTTCGTGTTCTTGATACATAAATAATTGCAGGACAATCTTTCATTTCAATCAAATCTCTCGCTGCCTGATATTTTTCTTCCTCATTTCCTTTTTCAAAAACCTTGTATTGAAGATTTGTTCTTGATATTTTTGATGTGAACAATTCAAGGTCAAGCGAAAGTTTTTCTTTGAAGTAGTCACGAATATCTTCAATCACTTTTTGCTTTGCTGTTGCTGTAAAGCACGAAACAGGAATTCCATCTTCAAGATTTTTCTTTTCCTGGATTGACTTTATGAAATCACCGATGTACAGATAATCCACCCTGAAATCCTGTCCCCATGAAGAAAAACAATGGGCCTCGTCAATAACAAAGCGCACAATTTTTCTTCCTAAGATCAATCGTTCAATTGTTCTTGAACGCAAGGATTCCGGAGAAATGTAGAGAATGGATGCTGAACCATCTTCAACTCTTTCAAATGATTTTGCCCTTTCAATCGGGTCGAGTAACCCATTAATTGTAACTGCATCAGTGATTCCAATTTTTTCAAGATTGTCTACCTGGTCTTTCATTAATGACTGCAATGGTGAAATAATAACAGTCAACCCTCTTACGTTTTCGCCACTCATTAATGCAGGAACCTGAAAAGTAACTGATTTTCCGCCACCAGTTGGAAAAACAGCCAGCAATGATTTGTTATCAACTGCAGCTTTGACTGCTTTCTCCTGCAATGGTTCGTCTCCATATGTTCTGAATGAATCAAAACCGAACCACTGTTTTAATCCTTTATGTATGTCCAATGCGTTGTTGCAATGCGCACAACCGCTAACACATGGCTTGTTGCGCAACCGGAGCATTATCCGTTCAACTTCCGGATAATTTTTAAGGACCCATGGAGGTGTGATCGAATGTATTTTTTTGTTGAGGATGAAAGAGTGGATGAGAGACAGACAATAAGCAAGTTCAACCGGATGTTCTGAAATTATTATTGAGAGGTCAACTTGTTCACATATTTCATTTTTGAATTTTTGCCGAATCAGCTTTTCAATATCCCTGTTTTCACATGCGTATCCGATGAAACGGAAAAAGGAGCGGAACTCCTTTTCATTGTTCAGCAGCAAATAGAAAACCTGTTTTAACGTTTCATCAATCTGTTTGAAGGCAATAATTTCATCATGGAGTAAATCTTTCGCTTTAAATGAATCGTTCAATGGATTGTTCGTATCTTCCGATTGCAGCTTGTCGTCTTTTAATAAAGCATGGTAGGGTCTGGTTGGAAAAAGTAGCGGAGAAAGAAATAAAGTGTCAATGACATTTGAAGTATTAACTCCTGCATTATTGAGAGCTTCACCGATATACTTCAGGTCATGATTGAATATGTTGTGTCCGCAGATGAATTGTATTCCGTTGAGAAACTGTATAAACTCAGGGACCGAAGTTTTGTGAAAAGTACTACCATCGTCTCTGACACTTCCGATATCAATAAGTATTTGGCTCTTTGGTTCAATTTCTGTGTCTATGAATGCAATTGAGTTCATGTTTAGTCAACGAGGTTTTATTTTCCATTCCCTTAAAATCAATCTTTTCGATGTGATGAAAATACGCATTTTTGATGTTAAACAATAAAGTACAGGTTGAAATTGTTCAGGCAGGTGCCTTATACAGATGAAGTCCCTTATGGTAAATTGCTGAAGGACTGTAATACTGAGGAATGAAGGATTGAAGGAATGAAGGACTGAAGGATTGAAGGACTGAAGGATTGAAGAACTGATTTAATTGAGTCATTTGCCAAAAGTCTTGTGTCTTGATACCTGATTCTTGCAACATGATTTATGAAACTTACATCACAATCAGCTAAAAATCAACTTCAATGCACCGAATACAATGACAAACAGGACAATTAATACAGCAAAACCAATGATGGAGTTGTATATTTTGCTTTCGCTGTTATACGCACTGAATTTTTTCTTTTTATCGCCAAACATGCGCCGGATTAAGGCACCAAGGGATGACAATACAGCCACTTCAAAAAAAGTTTCAGCAAGGAGGAGTGTTATAAATACCAAAACCAATAAAATGTCAATTATATTCATAATGACAATGTATGTAAATTATTGACAGGAAGCAACAATAAAACAGAACAGAGTGAACCTGTAAAAGAGAAGAAAGTTACTGAAGGACTATAGGACTGATAGAGATTGGAGTTGTTTGTTCAATGATAAGTTGCAAAGCATTCTTTTTAACAACAAACATCCTTTATAAACGACGAAATTATGCTTGTCGGGTGTCATGTTGCAGTTGTTCAAAATTGTGATGTAGTTATTTTAATCGTCCTATTCCTGAATAACAGAGGGATCAATCAACAGCAAAGAGGGAGAACCGGGCCCAATAATTATTCAGGGCGATCATGGACCCGTGGAATTTAATAAATTCGTTATTACACCTTCAGTTAATTAACTGATTTCGGTACGGGTGTCTTCATTATCCTGCATTCAGCGGTTTTTCAAATAATTATTGTCTTTTTCCTGTTTTAATCGAGATAGTTTTTGTAAGTAGGTTTATAGCCAAACAAATAAGAAAATGGAGTTAGTATGAGAAATATAATTCTCTGAATTATGAATGGCGGTTTGGCTATACGGAAAACATGATTGTATTTATTTAGCATTAAGGCAGCTTGTAAAATGTTTGGTACTCCGCTGGCATTTGTCCTTCCATCTTTTGCGAGACCGCTTGCAGTTTCAAGTAAATTATCCGTTTTCAATGCAGGTTGAACTTTCCAATTTACAATTGTCATTTCGTCACTGTTGTTCCACATGGCATGAACCTTTTTTTCAGGAATATGCAGCGTATCACCTTGTTTCAATATTTTTATCTGATTATCCATCCGGACAGTTAATTGCCCCGATAAAACAGTAAAATCCTCAGTTTGATATGGATGATAATGAGCAGCAGGTTCTTTTGAATGGGAATTGTAAGTTGTCTCCATTTCCAAAAGTTGTCCGTTTGTTTCATTTCCGGTCAGTATAAATTTAATGTCCTGACCTGTTTTTGAGTTTGTTATTGTTTTATTTTTAATAGCCATAGCGCAATTGTATGTTTTGTTTCTTAAAACTGGATTTTATTTAACTAACTGCTTATTGCAGGAAGATATGAGTGTCGTTTTTCAACGTTTTATTTTAACAAGGAACTTCATACCCATTCATATTGATACTTGTAAAAAAAGCCTTTGTTTGATCTTCGGGCGTCAATTTCACCTGATAGTAAATCGTTATTTTTTAAGCTATTATTTGTCATATAACTAATTCAGGCTTTCAAATGTTTGCAGGTTATTTAAATTTATTTTCTCAGTAGCCAAAAATAAAAGGTCATTGGTAATAATATAATGCCCTAATATTCACTCTTGAACTCGTGACCTTCCCTATTAATACCGTGACAAACTAACCAGTAGAGTTAACCTTTTTGATTAGTGATTCAATAATTGTTCTGCTTTTCATCCGCTTTAAATATTTTTCAAACATTAAAGCTTCGGTTTTTGAACCGAATTCTTTAGTAAAAACAATTTTCCGGGACGTGCCAGATATGGTAGAATGAGTCACCCCTGCATTATACTTAAGAAGTCGTTGTTCTATATCGGCAGAACTGCCGATATAAAAGCGGTCTCTGGTCTTACTGTATAGAATGTATACAAAGTGTTCATAGGTCAGGAATTTTAGCCAATAAAAAAGGAAGCAAAATTTATTTACTTCCTTTTTTTCAGGTAGCGAGAGGCGGGCTTGAACCGCCGACCTTCCCGATAATAATCGGGACGCTCTAACCAGCTGAGCTACCCTTTTTGATTAATGATTCTATAACTGTTTTGCTTTTCATCCGTTTTAAAAATATTTCATATTCCAATGCCTCTGTTTTTGAGCCAAACTCTTTAGTGTAAACTATTCTCCATGGCCTGCCAGATTTGGTAGAAGGAGTAGCTCCGGCATTATGCCTCAGAAGTCGTTGTTCTATATCGGCAGAACTGCCGATATAAAAGCGGTCTCTGGACTTACTGTATAGAATGTATACAAAGTGTTTCATAGGTCAGGAATTTTAGCCAATAAAAAAGGAAGCAAAATTTATTTACTTCCTTTTTTTCAGGTAGCGAGAGGCGGGCTTGAACCGCCGACCTCGTGATTATAATCAGGACGCTCTAACCAGCTGAGCTACCTCGCCATTATTGTCAATTTAATTCATGCGGTTTTCGAGCTGCCGACCTTCCCGATAACAATCGGGACGCTCTAACCAGCTGAGCTACCTCGCCATTATTTCAATTTAATTCATGAGGTTTTCGGCTGCCGACCTTCCCGATAACAATCGGGACGCTCTAACCAGCTGAGCTACCTCGCCATTATTTCAATTTAATTCATGAGGTTTTCGGCTGCCGGCCTTCCCGATAATAATCGGGACGCTCTATCCAGCTGAGCTACCTCGCCATTATTTCAATTTAATTCATGAGGTTTTCGGCTGCCGGCCTTCCCGATAACAATCGGGACGCTCTAACCAGCTGAGCTACCTCGCCATTATTTCAATTTAATTCATGAGGTTTTCGGCTGCCGGCCTTCCCGATAACAATCGGGACGCTCTAACCAGCTGAGCTACCTCGCCATTATTTCAATTTAATTCAGAAGGTTTTCGGCTGCCGACCTTCCCGATAACAATCGGGACGCTCTAACCAGCTGAGCTACCTCGCCATTATTTCAATTTAATTCATGAGGTTTTCGGCTGCCGACCTTCCCGATAACAATCGGGACGCTCTAACCAGCTGAGCTACCTCGCCATTATTTCAATTAAATTCATGAGGTTTTCGGCTGCCGACCTTCCCGATAACAATCGGGACGCTCTAACCAGCTGAGCTACCTCGCCATTATTTCAATTAAATTCATGAGGTTTTCGGCTGCCGGCCTTCCCGATAACAATCGGGACGCTCTAACCAGCTGAGCTACCTCGCCAAATGTTTTATTTCAGTTTTAGTTTTCGCTGGTTATTTATTTCGGTTTTTTCCTTAAAACACCTGCGAAAATCGAGGTGCAAATATAGTATTAATTTTTTTTTAGCGTCATTTTTTTAATAAAAATTGGTGTGAAGTTTAATTGTGTTAAAACAGGTTGTTGTTTGTTAAAAGCAGAATAACTATATTGCCGAAAATCAAAAAAATGACAGATAAAATCAAAATACAACTGGAGTATGTAATTAATTGTTCACCAAAGGTTTTATACAACCGTTTGAGCTCCGCTTCGGGTTTGTCTGAGTGGTTTGCAGACGATGTTCGTGTGCAGGGAAAACGATTTACTTTTGTTTGGGACAGTACCGAGCAGATTGCTGAAATGACACTTCACAAAGAAAACCGATTGGTGCGGTTTAACTGGGTAGAGGAAGAAGATGTATATTTTGAATTTAAAATATCTCAGGATGAGCTTACCGGTGATGTGTCTCTGATTATTATTGATTTTGCTGAAGAAGATGAAAAAGATGAAACTGCCGATTTGTGGAATTCACAGGTTGCCGATCTGAAACATGTCCTGGGTTCTTAGAAAAAAAGCTCAGGTAATCTAACTGCTTCACACTATATTAAACTGATATCATTTATTAAGGCTGTACAGGGTTTGTTAACTTTTTTTTGCTTTCCAAATCCCTAAAATAACTTAGTTTTGTACTTTTTACTTTCCAAGAAAACAGATGGATGAAGAAGTTGCACTGGTACATAATACGATCTTTTCTCGGGCCATTTTTCATGACCTTTTTTATTGTCGTGTTTGTGCTTCTTATGCAGTTTCTCTGGAAATATGTGGATGATTTGGTAGGCAAAGGACTGGATTTTAAAGTTTTGGCGGAAATGATTTTCTATGCATCATTCGGATTGCTACCTTATGCTTTTCCGCTGGCAATGCTGCTGGCTTCAATTATGACTTTTGGCTCGCTTGGCGAAAATTACGAATTGCTGGCAATGAAATCAGCTGGTATTTCGCTTTTCCGCATTATGCGGCCGCTGGTGATTATTGCTGTTGTTATAACATTAACAGCCTTTTATTTCTCAAACAACGTTTTGCCAAAGACAAATCTGCGGTTTACAACTTTACTGTACAGTGTGAAGGAACAGCGGCCTGAACTGGTGCTTCGTGAAGGTGTTTTTACCGACGAATTGAATGATTACAGCATCAGGGTTGGACGGAAAGACCCTAAAAACAATATGCTGTACGATTTACTTATCTATAATCACACCGGGAATAAAACCAACGAAAGCGTAACCATTGCTGATTCAGGTTACTTAAAGATTACAGAGGATAAAAAGTATATGGTGCTTAATCTTTTTGACGGAGTGAATTATTCAGAAGAAGAAAAAGCACGTAACCGGAGAGACCAAACTCATCCGTACAGGCGCGACAGATTTGAAGAGGAAACCATTCGGATCGAATTGCGCGGTTTTGAATTTAACCGGCGCGATGAAAGTATTTTTAAGAATATGTATCGAATGCTTAACATTAAGCAGTTAAGCTATATGGAAGATACGTTAAGCAACGATTACCGCAGCAGGTTGCGGAATTATATGATGCAGATTAATATCAATTCACCCATATCCCGAAAAATATATAATTTAACTGTTTCTCACGATTCACTCAAGCGCAATGTGGATGTTCATGCAGATTCAATATTTAATTATTCAGCTTATTTCAACGGCCTGGATAAATGGATAAAAGCAGAAATAACACAGGCTGCATTAACAAGTGCCCGCAGTAATGTTCAAAGTTTGAATATGTACGACAGCCAGTTGTACAACAGGAAGAAGACCATAAATAAATACAAAATGGAAAGGCACCGGAAGTTTACTCTTTCTATTGCTGTACTTATTTTTTTCCTGATTGGTGCACCATTGGGGGCAATTATTAGGAAAGGTGGATTGGGTATGCCGGTGGTAGTTTCTATATTGTTGTTTATTGCTTATTATATTGTCTCAATGACAGGGGAAAAATCGGCCCGTGAAGATGTCTGGAATATGTTTAGCGGAATGTGGTTTTCAACATTTGTATTTCTGCCGATTGGAATCTGGCTTGCATATAAAGCCGGCACTGATGCGGCATTGATGAATGCTGAAACTTATATCAAATTATTCAATAAACTTGGATTGAATTCAATATTTTATAAACGGAAAAAGGTAAATGAGAATACTACAGGTAACAAATAAAGTTCCATATCCGGTAAAAGACGGAGGTGCCATTGCCTGTATGAATTTAACCCGCGGATTTGCTGTTCTCGGGCACCAGGTAACGGTTCTTTCCATGAATACTGTCAAGCATCATATTGATGTTTCTGAAATTCCTGAATCAATAAAAGACTGGGCTGAATTCAGACTGGTGGATGTACCTGCCGAAATTTCCTTTTTCCCTGCGCTGGTCAACCTGCTGTTTTCTTCCAAACCATATAATGCTGTGCGTTTTCTTTCAAAATCGTTTGCAAGGGAATTATCAAAATTATTACAGGAAAAGGAATTCGATATTATTCAACTTGAGGGATTGTATGTATGTCCGTACATTCCTGTAATCCGTAAATATTCTGACGCAAAAATTGCATACCGGGCTCATAATATCGAGCACGAAATCTGGGAGCGTTCCTCAACGCTTTCAAAAGGTATTGTCAGGATATATTTAAAAATGCTTTCACAGAGGCTTAAAAAGTTTGAAAAGGAATTGTTGAATACATATGATTTACTTGTACCAATAACCGGACGCGACAGTGAAATCCTGAATAAAATGGGTAACGAAAAACCCTTACATATTTCTCCAACAGGAATCGATACAACTGCATTAATACCACATTCTAAAAATCTTGAACATCCTTCCTTGTTTCATATTGGCTCATTGGAGTGGTCACCAAATCAGGAAGGTTTGATTTGGTTTGTTGAAAAATGCTGGCCTTTGATTCATCAAAAGTTTCCTGAACTTAAATTTTATATTGCCGGAAGGAATGCACCCGACTGGCTGGCCCGCAAGTTTAATGAACCTAATATCATTTTCAAAGGCGAAGTTCCTGATGCATATGAATTTATGAATTCTAAGTCAGTGATGGTGGTCCCGCTTTTTTCAGGTAGCGGAATGCGCATTAAAATAATTGAAGGCATGGCGCTGGGTAAACCTATTGTTACCACTTCCATTGGAACTGAAGGAATCTCAACAACTTCAGGAAAAAATGTTTTGATTGCTGATTCTGTTAATGAATTTACAAATGCTGTTTCAGAATTGATAACAAATGACGAAATGCACCAGACCATTAGCCGGAATGCGATTGAGTACATTCACGAAAAATTTGATAATTTAGCAATCGCCGGCGCTCTTACCGGTTTTTATAAACAGCATACCGAATGAACCTGGAACTTCTCTTTTGGGTATTTTTCTTTATTTTGATATACACCTATCTTGGGTATGCTTTTATTTTATCTCTGCTTTTTTACTTGAAGAAATTCATATTTGCTAATAAAATAACATCCGAGGAGGATGCTTTTGAACCACAGGTTTGTCTTTTTGTAACTGCATTTAACGAAAAAGATTACATCGGACAGAAAGTGGAAAATTCATTTCAGCTTGATTATCCAAAGGAAAAAGTACAGTATTTATGGGTTACCGACGGGTCGGATGATGGGACACCTGTTTTGCTTAAAAAATATGACAATCTTGAAGTGCATCATTTACCTGAGCGATGCGGAAAAATGCACGCTATGAACCGAGGGATGCAGTTTGTAAAAGCTCCAATTGTTATTTTTTCAGATACGAATACAACGTTGAACAAATCTTCAATTCGTGAAATTGTGGCAAAATTCAGCAATCCTGCAGTTGGTTGTGTGGCAGGCGAAAAACGAATCAGGCAAAACGATGCAGATGCTGCTGCTGCTGCCGGCGAAGGTTTATATTGGAAGTTTGAATCGCTGGTGAAAAAAATGGATGCAGGTGTTAATTCTGCTGTTGGGGCAGTAGGAGAGTTATTTGCCATCCGACGCGAATTATTTGAAGAAGTGGAGACCGATACCATTCTCGATGATTTTATTATTTCGCTAAGAATTGCTCAGAAAGGGTATAAAATTGCTTACGCACCAAATGCCTTTGCTGAAGAAACGGCTTCATTAAATGTTAAAGAAGAATTAAAACGGAAAATCCGGATTGCCGCCGGTGGAATTCAGACGCTTTTCAGGCTGAACGAATTACTTAATCCATTTAAACATGGAATTCTTACTTGGCAGTATTTTTCGCATAAAGTATTGCGGTGGACACTTGCACCGTTTTCGTTGTTCTTTCTGTTGGTATTGAATTTTTTAATCCTTTTGAATCATAATACCTGGAGTAACATTAATTTCTTTTCCCTGTTTTTTTACCTGCAACTGTTTTGTTATCTGTTGGCTGCAATCGGCTGGTATTTCGAAAACCGTAAGCTTCGGTTTAAACTTCTTTTTATTCCTTACTATTTTGTTTCAATTAATTATGCATCTATCAGGGGTGTCTGGCGCTATTTTCAGGGAAAACAATCAGTTAACTGGGAAAAGTCGAAACGGGCTTAGCACACCTAAAACCATAGCTATCTAAATATTTTATTGTAATTTTGCAGCTTATTAAAAAAGCTTTTCATGAGTGATATTAAGCTGAATTCGATTCAGGAAGCAATTGCAGCTATTAAAAATGGTGAGTTGGTAATTGTTGTGGATGATGAAGACCGGGAAAATGAAGGCGATTTTATTGTGGCTTCAGAATTAATAACTCCCGAAATTATAAATTTTATGACCATTCATGGCAGGGGGTTAATATGTGTGGCTTTAACTGAAAAGCGGTGCGAAGAGTTGGAACTCGATTTAATGGTAGGTAAAAATACTTCGCACCACGAAACCCAGTTTACAGTTTCAGTTGATGCAATTCATCCTGAAGTGACTACCGGAATTTCAGCTATGGACAGGGCGATAACTATAAAAATGCTTGTCGATTCAAAAACAAAACCCGAAGATTTAGGGCGTCCCGGTCACATATTTCCCTTGAAAGCAAAAGAACGAGGTGTACTTCGCAGAAGCGGACATACTGAAGCGGCAGTGGATTTGGCCCGGTTAGCTGGCTTGTATCCATCGGGTGTTTTGGTCGAAATTATGAACGATGACGGAACAATGGCACGCTTGCCTCAACTCGTAAAAATGGCCGAAAAGTTCAACCTGAAAATTGTTACGATTAAAGATTTAATATCCTTTTTGTTTCAGAGTGATAGTTTGATTGAGCAAGGCGAAGAAGTTAAACTTCCTACAAGGTTCGGCGATTTTAAGATAGTTCCATTTCGTCAGAAAATGAATGGGGCAGAACATGTAGCACTAATAAAAGGAAAATGGGATGCAAACGAGCCTATTCTTGTTAGGGTTCATTCTTCATGCATGACCGGCGATATTTTTGGTTCGATGCGTTGTGAGTGCGGCGATCAGTTGCATGCCTCCATGAGTTTAATTGAAAAAGAGGGAAAAGGTGTAGTCGTTTACATGATGCAGGAAGGCCGCGGAATTGGATTGTTAAATAAAATTGCCGCTTATAAACTTCAGGATCAGGGATTGGATACAATTGAAGCCAACCTGCACCTTGGTTTTAAAGCCGATGAACGTGATTACGGCGTTGGCGCTCAAATTCTCCGGAATTTAGGCGTTACAAAAATGAAGCTGATCACAAATAATCCTGTAAAAAGAGTAGGGCTCGAAGGTTTTGGCCTCGAGGTAGTAGAAATAATTCCTCTTGAAATTCCACCAAATAAGTACAACCAAAAGTATCTGAAAACAAAACGTGACAGGATGGGGCACCATCTTAAAAACTTTAATTACGATAAATAATAAAAGGTTCAGGGGTGCTCCTGAATTTGTTTCCTGTTAAATAGTAACTGTATTTTCATTCGATATATACATCTAAATTTCCAATGACTTTCAATGGTTTTATTTTTGCATTGAACAAAAAATCAAAATTTCTGGTTTTGATTAGAAAGGGTTTATTTCCTGCACGTGAAGAAAAACATTTGAAAGGTTTAAATTAAATGAACGGAAAAACGATTGCAATAATTGCTCATATTCCATTGATTGGCTGGTTAATTTCCTGGATAATAAATATCGATAAAAAGGACGAATTTGCCAGGTTTTACAACCGTCAGATGCTGGGTGTTAATATTCTGTGGTATGCTGGATTATTGGTTCCGCTGGTCGGTTGGATTTTTGATTTGGGAATTTTTATTTTCTGGATAATAAGTTTGGCAGGTGTATTTAAAGGAGAAAAAAAGATTGTTCCGTATATTGGAAAATATTTTCAGAATTGGTTTAAATCAATGTAATAACAAAAAAGACAGGATACTTTTCCTGTCTCTTTAAGATATGAACTAATTGTCGTCTTTATGCCTGTCTCTGTATTTTTTAATCATATGCATTCTGAATTCCCCTTCTGCATTATACAACTTCAAAACTTTTTGCGGCGGTAAAACTTTAAGAAATTCTTCATTGTATTTTGCATATAAATCACTTTCTTGCTGAAGGTTACTGGAGAAGTCACGTGTAAGTTTTATCACTTCTCTGTCAGAAAGTTTTTCTTCACCATCACGGACTTTTGATTCCAGTTCACGACGATTCTTCTGAATTTCCCATTTTTTATTTTCCATTTCATTATAAATGGGCCAGAACTTCTGGGCTTCCGACGGTGTAAGCTCCAGTTTGTCAGTTATAAAAGCAATTTTTTCTGCCCTGTATTTTTCCCGCCGTTCTTCACGTGATTCTTCCTGTGCATTTATCGAAACAGCAATAAATGCGAAGAATGCGAATAATAATATTAACTTTTTCATTATAATTAATAATCGGTTTCCAAATAAATTTCATAATCCGAAACATTCGAGCTGAGATAATTAACCAGGTCTTCATCGCTGATATCAACCGCAATTGCAGGTTCATCGAGCAACGAATAAAAAGAATTTTCATCCATACTTTCAACAATTGTTTTGTATTCGTTATCAGTTAATTGCGATTGTGACAGAGTTGAAGATTGAACGATTTCTGTATTTTGCGATTCGTGGGAAGGCATAAACATTTTTAATGGCCAGTATACAAGCATAAAAATAAGAGCTAAACTGGCTGCCAGCCCAAAAGCAGGTTTTAACAACCGAATGATTTTATTTTCTTTTTTAGGAAGAATTCTTTTTTCAGCTTCCAGCCTTACTTGAAGCCGTGCTGAAAAATCATCAAAATAATTGTCGGGAACCCTGAACGGATTTTCCTTTTTTATTTTTGACAATTGAGGTGCTATTTTTTCCAATTCATTCATTTCTTCCATTTGTTTCATTTTTTGACTGTTTTACTTTAAAAAAGTTTAATGGCATTTTAGTCTGTATTTTTTAAATATTCCTCCACTTTTTTTACTGCATGATGATAAGATGCCTTTAAAGCACCAACAGAAGTATCCAATACTTGTGCCATATCATCATACTTCATTTCCTCAAAATATTTCAGGTTGAATACAATTCGTTGTTTTTCCGGCAATTTAAGTATAGCTTCCTGCAATTTTAGCTGTATTTTGTCGCCTTCGAGATATGGATCAGATGTTAAGTTATCCATTAAATAATCACTTACGTCATTCAGAGGTAAAACAGATTTTCTTTTTTTTGAATTCAGAAAAGTTATTGATTCATTTGTTGCAATTCTGTAGAGCCACGTATAAAGGCTCGATTCTTCCCTGAAATTCCCAATACTTTTCCAAACTTTTATATAGGTATTCTGAAGTATATCGTCTGCATCTTCATGGTTCATTACAATTTTTCGAATATGCCAGTACAACCGCTCCTGATATGTTTTTATCAAAGTATGAAACGCAAGTTCCCTTTTGTTTTCCTGTTTGAGGTCGGCAATAAGGTCACGGTCGTCATTGTGCATAAAATAATAGTTTTAAAATAAGACCTCGCTCCATTCAAAAGGTTTAATGCAGTTTATATCCGGAAATTAAGTCCTTCTTCAACCAGTTTATTGTAGACTTCACGATCGAAAGCGTATAATTTTGCAGCACGATGTGCTACATTAATTTGCTTTTCGTTTGTGTAGGTAAGCAATCCCATATTTTGTATTTTTTTTCTGAAATTGCGTGTATCCAGTTTTTTATCCAGGATAACTTCATATAAAGTCTGAAGTTGTGTAAGTGTAAATTTTTCAGGTAAAAGATGAAAGCCGACCGGATGGTAAAGAGCTTCCTCCCTTAATTTTGCCAATGCTTCATTTATAATTTCCTTCGTATCAAAAATTACATGGGGAAGATTATTTATATCGAACCACTTTACATTTTTTGCCAGTGCCGATCGTTTAAGATCATGATAATCAGGATTTATAAGTGCATAATAAGCAACTGTAAGTACACGGTAGTGCGGTACCCTGCTTATTGAACCGAAAGTTTTTACCTGCTTCAGGTAGACATTGTTTAATCCGGTTGCTTTTTGTAAAATTTTTTTTGCGTAATTGTTTAAATCTTCTTCGGTGGGTAAGTGTGTACCAATTAATCCCCAATAATCTTCAGAACCAAGGGCAGGATTTTTTTCAAAAAGGATTTTTATTTGATCGTATTCCTGCTTTGTAGTAAGAAAAGTTTCAAGTAATTCCGGTTCGGCCTGCCAAAGTAAAACATTAATTTTATCGTTTTTAAAGCCAAAAATTACACAATCAACTGATACGTTTTTTAAGATCATAAGCTTGAAGTTTTAACAAATGTAATCATTGAGATTTTATTTTTTCGAAATTCAATCATTAACTTTTATTACATTCTAATTGTATGTATCTATTCCTTTACATTCAGTTAAGTTTTTATTTAAAAACAGATTCATTTTTCAATAAACGGTTACCTTTGCACCGCAATTATAATTGAAAAGAATGGCATTAAAATGTGGAATAGTAGGTTTGCCAAATGTAGGTAAATCAACCCTGTTTAATTGTTTGTCAAGCGCCAGGGCACAATCGGCAAATTTTCCTTTTTGTACAATTGAACCCAATGTGGGAGTAATTACAGTTCCGGATGAGCGGTTAATCCGGCTTGCAGAAATAGACAAACCCAAAAGGGTTGTTCCTACAACTATTGAAATTGTTGATATTGCAGGTCTGGTAAAAGGAGCCAGTAAAGGGGAGGGGTTAGGTAACCAGTTTCTTGGAAATATCAGGGAAACTGATGCTGTTATCCATGTTCTGCGTTGTTTCGAAAATGAAAACATTACTCACGTAGATGGTTCAATAAATCCGGTTCGTGATAAGGAAGTGATTGATATGGAACTCCAGCTGAAAGATTTGGAAACTATTGACAGTCGCATAGAAAAACTTGAAAAGCAGGCACGCCATGGAAATGATCCAAGAACTAAAAAAATGTTTGAACTGG
Organism: uncultured Prolixibacteraceae bacterium; assembly: GCA_963816685.1. Lineage (GTDB taxonomy): Bacteria > Bacteroidota > Bacteroidia > Bacteroidales > Prolixibacteraceae > CAVYUC01. Next base: position 55,327 of record CAWFMB010000004.1, read on the forward strand.
CGCTGCGTTATAAAGCTGTACTTGAAGAAGGTAAATCGGCACGTACGTTAAAATTATATGACGAGGAAGCTAAAATTGCAAAGGAATTTTTTCTCCTTACCAACAAGCCGGTGCTTTATGTATGCAATGTGGATGAAGCTTCGGCCAAATCGGGAAATAAATTTGTTGATGCAGTAAAGGAAGCAGTAAAAAATGAAGATGCGGAACTGCTTGTAATAGCTGCTGCTACTGAAGCCGATATTGCTGAGCTGGAAGAATACGAAGAGAAACAGCTTTTTCTTGAAGAACTTGGATTAACAGAACCGGGTGTAAATAAAATGATTCATGCAGCGTATAAACTATTAAACCTGCAGACTTTTTTTACTACCGGTGCGGATGAAAGCCGCGCCTGGACGTTTGTTACGGGCACTAAAGCACCTCAGGCTGCCGGTATAATTCACTCCGATTTTGAAAAGGGTTTTATTCGTGCTGAAGTAATTAAATACGAAAACTACGTGAAATTAGGTTCTGAACATGCCTGCCGCGAAGCCGGTAAAATTGCGGTGGAAGGAAAAAGTTACGTGGTTCAGGACGGGGATATTATGCATTTCAGGTTTAATGTGTAGTCTCTGAATCAGGAAAAACCTTATGGCGTTCAACAATAAAAAACAGGCTGCCTTTTTAATATCAGGCAGCCTTTTCATTATACATAATCCAATTATTACCTCGGTTGCGGTGCATCTGTCATATCTTTAATCACACCGTTTTTATCCACTTTGATATTTACATCTTTTGCAATTTCCAAAATAATTGTGGTTTCTTTTACTTCAACAATTTTTCCGTATATACCACCGGTAGTTACCACTTTATCGCCTTTGGCAAGTCCTTCTCTGAATTTACGCACTTCCTTTTGTCGTTTCATCTGCGGACGGATCATAAAAAAGTAAAATACCACCACTATCAGCAATAAGGGCAGAAAACTCATTAAAGGATTGGCATCTTCTCCCTGGGGCTGCATCATTAAAATAATATTCATCATTGTTAAAATTTTTAATATTTAAATTCCAATTGTTCGTTATTTACTTCGGCAAAAATAGCTAAATGTTTTGGTTCTTTCACATTTGCTTCAACTGTAATGGGTTTAAATTGTTTCCCGAATAACCCGGACGAGTCAAATTCTACCTCAATATATCCTGTTTCACCTGGTTTTACCGGTTTTGGGGGGTAACTGACTGAAATGCAGCCGCAATCACTTTCTATACTTTTAATCAATAAATTTTTGTTGCCTGTGTTTGTAAATTTAAAAGTAAAAGCCACTATTTCACCCGATTCAAGCTCTCCGAAATCGTGGATATCACTTTCGAATTTAAAAGTTGTTGGTTGTTCTGTGTCTGTATTTAGTTGTTCCCGGTTATCCGGTTTTGGAGAACCGCAGGCGATAAAAGCAGTGATGAATATGAGCAAAACCGGCTTCATTTTTTATTCACCAACCAATCCGCGGCCGGTTTTGTTAACTTCTCCGGATTTCTTTAAATCTTTCAACGTTTTATCCAGTATACCGTTGATGAAATTGCGGCTTTTTTCAGTACTGTAATATTTCGAAACTTCGATATATTCATTTAACGAAACTTTTGTCGGAATCGATGGAAAATAGAGAAATTCGGTAATGGCCAGTTGCATAATCAGGATATCCATGAATGCAATCCGTTCCAAATCCCAGTTTTTTGAGTGTTCTTTTATAAAAGCAAGCAATTCGTCGTGGTTAATAATACTTTTACGCAGCAAATCCTTTGCAAAATCGCGATCTTCCTGATCCTTGAAGAGCGGCAGTAGCCGCTGATCTGTGTCTGATAATTCATTAAACTTTTTCAGAGTTTTGGAAATCATTGAAACAACAAATTCAACATCATCATTCCAGTAAATACTTTGGTCTTCAAGGACCTCGTATAAATCTTCGGCCACAAGTATTATTTTATTGAATACCTTATCAACAAACTTGCGGTCGTCCATAAACGAGCGGGATTTGTCGGCCATGTATTCCTTATAAAAATCAGATTCCACCAAAAACAGGTACAAGTCTTTAATCAATTCCGGATGATTTACCCAACTCATTTTCTTTTGCTGAAGATAAGCATTCAGTTGACGGTTGTCGCGTAGCTGACGGATAACCTGATTGCTGATAAACTTGGTGTTAGGATGCAAATCTTCATGTGTGGGCTGGTGTTTATTGCGTCTGATTTCAATACGCTGTTCCGCATAATCTGCGATTTCAATAATCAGTGAAAAAAGATAATGATACAAATCATATGTTTTGTGGATACAGAAAAACAGCTCTTTCTCAGTGCTATTGAGCGATTTTTCGGTGGAAGAGTAATAGGCGTACAACATCTGCAACACCTTTGTACGTATAATCCTTCTGCTAATCATTCTTTAATGAACTTCCTGTTTCGTTTGTACTGGCGGCAAAAATAAACTCTTTTTTTTAAACCCGATAGCATTCTTGATAATTTCTCTGTAAATGATAATGAAGGTTAAATCAGGCGCTTGGTTTTTGAAAATCAGAACTGGTTTTATTTAACAAGAAATTCCGCCACAATTTTAACCTGTATTCAAATTAAAACTGGCCGGTGTGGCTTACATTTCCGGGATTGCCGCGCTTCTTTGAATTTTCATCTGTTCTTGATTCCTGCGAATGCGACTGTTCATTTTCATCTTTCTCATCTTCATCTGATACTTGTTGAGCATTGTCAATTTCCTCTTCTTCTTCCCAATCAAATTTATCGCGTCGAATAATATATTTTCGATAGTAGAATGCGAGTACAACACCCGAAACAGCTCCCCATAAATGACCTTCCCATGAAATTTCGGGTTTAATTGGCATCATTCCCCAAATTAATCCGCCATACAAAAATACCACAACAACTGAAATGGTAAGCAATCGGACATCGTTGCGAATAATTCCGCTTACAAAATGAAAGGCTGCCAATGCATAAACAACTCCACTTGCGCCAATGTGCCAGGCTTCACGGCCAGCCAACCAAACGCATACGCCTGCAAGCAGATAGAGTTGAATAAAAATCCGATACGAAATGCGGCGGTAAAAATAGACCAACATTGCAGCCAGAATAAAAAAAGGAATGGAATTGGAAATAAGATGTTCGAACCCTGAATGGATAAATGGTGAAAACAAAATCCCCGGCAAACCTTTTATATGAAGTGGATAAACTCCCAGTTTGACAAAATCATAGCCTCCTGCCTGTTCTACAATTTCCACTATCCAAAGTACCGCAACAAATGCTGCCGGAAGAATCAGACTGTGAAAAAATATCCTCTTTTCAAGCTCAGGGTTTAGCTTTTTGGGATTGCTGGGATAATATTTAAACAGGCTCATTTTTCTTTTAACTTCAAATCAAAAAATACAGAAACAAATCAGATATCAAAGAAACGACAAAAAATGTTCATTCATTCTACTTGTATAACCGGATTATTTTAACAACTTTTTAATTAAACCAACAAATTCATAAATTTCATTTTCTGTAGTGTCGAATGATGTCATCCAGCGCACTTCATTTAATTTTTCATTCCACATATAAAAGAAAAAATCTTTTTGCAGCGGTTCAATTATTTCTTTTGGAACAATGGCAAAAACACCGTTTGCTTCTACCGGCTGTGTTATTTTTATCTGCGGAATTCTGATCACTTCGGTTTCAAGCAGGCGTGCCATCTCATTGGCATGAGTTGCCGTTTCTTTCCATAAATCATTTTCGAAATATGCAAGAAACTGTGCACTTACAAATCGCATTTTCGAATACAATTGCATGCTTTGTTTCCGGATGTATTTGGTGAGTTTTGTTAGTTCAGGATTAAAAAAAAGAACCGCTTCGCCCAGCATCATTCCATTTTTTGTTCCGCCAAAAGAAAGAATATCTACGCCGCAGTCTTTTGTAAATTCCCGGAATTCAAGATTTAAGGCTACTGCGGCATTTGCAATTCGTGCTCCATCCATGTGAAGCAACATGTTGTTTTGATGTGCAAGATCAGCTAATGCTTTAATTTCATGGGGCTGATAAACTGTCCCCATTTCAGTAACCTGTGAAATTGAAATTACACGCGGTTGTGAGTGGTGTTCAAAATCGAAACCTTTTAAATGGTGCCGGATTGCACCGGGTATAATTTTACCATTTACAGGCTCTGTCGGCAGTAGTTTGCAACCGGTAAATTTCTCAGGGGCTCCGCATTCATCTTCCTGTATATGTGCAGTTTCGGCACAAATAATCGAATTAAAACTTTGGGTGACTGTTGAAAGACCCAAAACATTGGCTCCCGTGCCATTAAAAACAAAAAACACTTCAGTTTCTTCACCAAACCTTTCCTTGAAAACACGAATTGCTTTTTCTGTAAACTGATCACCGCCATAACCTGCAACATGACCTGTATTGACTTCTCTCATGGAATTAAAAATGGCAGGGTGAACACCCGAATTATTATCACTGGCAAAACCTTTATTCATTTATATATTTCTTAATTAGTTGATTTTACAGATTCTTTGTAACTTTCAGGACTATTGAAATTGTGCATAAAGTAAGGAAAAAACAAAAGCATAAAAAAATGAACCAATCAATTCCTTTATCAGAGAAATTGTATTTGCTTGGAATTCATCCTTCAAAAGGGAGAATTATAATATCAGCACATAAAGCTATGGATTATGTGCTTTTGGGATCGCTGCTTACAGAACTTTGGCTCAATAAAAAAATAATGTTTGAGAACAAAAGAATTATTGTCATAAATTCATATTCGAAACAGCAGCTGCATCATTTTTTACTCAGTAAAATGAAAAAGAGGGATAAAACCTTAAAAATTTCATGGTGGATTAGAAAGTTGCACTTTTCAATGAAATTCATTCGGGGCGAAATTCAGCAAAACCTTGTGAAAAAGCATATCATAAAAATGGAAGAGCGGCAGTTTCTTTTTTTACATTGGAAAAAACCTGTATTGCTAAATAAACAACCGGTTTATCATTTAGTGGCCGATATTGAAAAACAGATTTTTAATGGCACTAAAAACGAGGAGGAAATTCTGTTGCTGTCGTTTTTGAAACCTGCAGGTTTGTTGAAAAGAATTTTTCCTGACAGGTTGAAGAGAAATCAGGCAAAAATTCGCATTAAAGAAATGACAATTGAAAATCCGGTTTCAGATGAAGTTGCACGTGTAATTATGGCATCACAGGCTGTTGCTGCGTCTGTTGCAACATCTGCAGTTGTGGGATCGCATTAAACCTGGCAGTGAATGCTGAACAGAATTTTTTTGTTTTTGTTGAATTCTGAAAGACCAGTTATAAAATTATATATATGATTCAAAAAATAGTTGTATTCTGGTTTCGTCGCGATTTGCGCATAAACGATAATCATGGATTTTATCAGGCACTTTCATCTGATTTGCCAGTACTTCCCATTTTTATATTTGATACAGAAATATTAAATAAGGTTCCTTCAAAAACAGATGCCCGGGTTACTTTTATTTATAACGAAGTTCAGAAACTTAAAGCTGTTTTTGAAAAGAAGCAAAGTTCACTGAATGTTTTTTACGGAAAACCTCTGGATTCATTTGAGCAATTGGTTAAAGATTTCGAAATTATAAAAGTGTTTGCAAATAAAGATTATGAACCTTACGGATTGCAGCGTGACATTAAAGTTCAATCATTTTTGAATGAACATGGAATTGAATTTTCGCTGTATAAGGATCATGTAATATTTGAAGAAAATGAAATAGTAAAAGACAATGCAGAAGCTTATTCTGTTTTTACGCCATACAGTAAAACATGGAAAAAAATACTAAAGCAGAATACAATTCCCTTTTTTCCTTCCGATGAGTATCTGGATAATTTGTTTAAGGTATTGCCGCTTGCCCTGCCCGATTTGAAGGAAATGGGATTTCAGAAAAGCGAAATGAGTTTTCCGTCTTCCTATATTTCAAGAGACATTATTCAAAATTATGCCGAGGTGCGCGATCTTCCTGGAATAAGGGGAACTACACGGCTTGGAATACATCTTCGGTTCGGAACCATTAGTATTCGTGAACTTACCCGAATTGCATCTGAACTGTCGGAAGTTTTTTTAAATCAACTTATCTGGCGCGATTTTTTTATTTCTGTATTATGGCATTTCCCTGAAGTAGTAAATAAAGCCTTTAAACCTAAATATGATTTTATAAAGTGGCGGAACAATGAAAAAGAATTCAGGCAGTGGAGCAGGGGAGAAACCGGTTATCCATTGGTAGACGCAGGAATGCGCGAGCTAAATGAAACTGGTTTTATGCACAACAGGGTGCGAATGGTTACTGCAAGTTTCCTGATTAAGCACCTGCTAATCGACTGGCGCTGGGGAGAGGCTTATTTTGCTGAAAAACTACTGGATTACGAACTTGCATCCAACAATGGCAATTGGCAGTGGGTTGCAGGAAGTGGCTGTGATGCGGCACCTTATTTTCGTATTTTTAATCCGGAAAGCCAACAGAAAAAGTTTGATGCAGACAAAAAATATATTTCAAAATGGTTGCCTGAATATGAAACTTCCGATTATCCTCAACCCATTATCGAACATCAGTATGCACGTGAAAGAGCATTAACGGCTTACAAACTTGCAATGAATGAAAATGCCGGGATATAAGACAATGAATATGCACTTTATTCCTTTTTCATCTTCAAAATAAGTTTCGGTAAACCGCTTCTTTAAAATATCCGTAACTGTAACAAATTCTGCCTTTTTGATTTTCAGTTGAGAAAAAGCAAGTGATATAGTGAACATTATATCAATATAATCAGCTTCTGTTTTTTTTGCTGGAAAATAATTAAAAATAAATATGGTTTTATGTTTATTGAATCTAAATAAGTATTAACTTGTATCTGATTAAAAATTAATAAATTAATATGAGTTATGAAAAACAAAAATGCAATTAAAAGGAAAAGTGGTGCAATGGTAGCAGCAATAATGTTTATGCTTGCAATGATACCATTTACGGGAATTTCGCAGGAACAGAATCCAACAGTTTATGCAGTCGTGGAATACATGAAAGTGAAACAAGGGGATGATCAGAAGTATGTGGATATTGAGCAGAATTACTGGAAAAAGATTCATCAGGAACGGGTAAACCAGGGAGAGATTGTCCGGTGGATGTTATATGAGGTCAGATTTGCAGGTTCAAATGATGAATATAACTATGTAACTGCAACTATTGTAGATGATCCTGCCAAACTTGAAACTCCTTTTGCAAATATCGATTTTGAAAAAATATTTCCAGGGGAAGATATAGATAAAATAAGTAATGAAACCATGAGTAGCAGGCAGCTGGTGAAAAGAAATCTGATTCAGATGGTTTCATCCCTGGACCCTGATTCAGGTCCGGAACCTTTTGGATACATTGAAGTTGATTTTATGAAAGTAAAACCCGGTAACGGAGGAGCGTATGTTGACGTGGAAAACAACGTATGGAAACCTGTACATAAAGAATTTATCAAAGAAGGATCGCGCGTTGGATGGGCATTATGGCAAACTATTTTCCCTTCGGGGTCAGGACTTGATTTTCAATATGCAACTGTAAATTACATAAAGGATTTTTCGAAAATTAATGCCGCCGATTACAATGGAGCCTTTGCCAAAGCTCATGCAAATGAGGATGTGGATAAACTAATGGAAGATACAAACAATTCAAGGGATCTTGTGCGTTCTGAATTATGGAGGGTAGTAGATGCCGTGGGAAGGTAAAGTTGATTTAATAAACTAAAAGAGCCCGTTGAAAAACGGGCTCTTTACTGAAGGCTGAATAATTCGGCCTTTATTCTTTAATTATCAAACTTATCTTTTCATGACTTTGTATTTACCCAAAGTTTGATCCTGGTCGCTGATAACAATCATGTACATTCCCGCAGGCTGATTGTCAAGTGAAATAGTTTCAAGATTGCTTTGAACTTTAATATCACTAACATTTGCACCCATTGAGTTGAATACACGTATTCTTTCGCCAGCTTTAACTCCTGAAATATTTACTTTTCCGCTGGTTGGATTCGGATACAGCTGAAAGTTCAATGCATTGTTCAATTTCGCAGAAACAGCAAAGCTGATTTCATACATCACTTCCACCATTCCGTCAGCTGAGGTAACTTTCACCATGTCGCCGGCAGCCAGTGTTCCTGAATTTTTCTCCACTCCGTTTGCATCAGTAACAACTGCTGTTGCGCCCGTTGCAGGAGTAATTCTTGAATAGAATGTGCTTAATTCAGTATCTCCTGACAAACCACCTTCAATAGTCATATTTACCTGGTCAACAGTATATACATTTGATGTTACATAAGCCAGGTAAGTCGTTGACTGAATATAAGCTGTGCGAAGCATCGACAGGTAGTAAACGGTTTTAACTTCACCATTTGGTGAGGTAACCACAACTTTATCATCCTGGTAAATCTGTCCGTCAACTCTTTCCAAACCTGATTTGTCCACGATTTTAATTGAAGCTCCAACCGATGGGACAACATTTGAAAGGAATGCATTAACCGAAGTTCCGCGGGGAACATATTCGATTAACAAATCCCTCTGGTCAACTGAATAAACATCAGAAGTCAGGAATGCCGAGCTTTCGGAAGCCTGTGGCTGCAACTGGTAAAGAATGGAAGTAATTCCGTCTTCAGCAACAACTTCAAAATAAGTGTTGTGGTTCACAGTTACACTAACATACGATGTATCGAAATTGAGCATGGTAAGCGGCACATAAGCGCCTTCCCCGTCAATTACTGTAAGCGATGCACCGGAAGGAACTGTAATGTTGGCCAGCAGAGTATTAATCTGTGTTCCGTATTCGAAACCACTGATCGTAGCTTTACCCATTTCGGCAGCATTGTTATCTTCGATAACTGCTGAAGGTTGCTGTGTAATTTCGATGTCATATTTTGAAGATTCAAGAACAGCATCTGAGTTCAATCCTGCTTCAGTAACATCCAGGCGGTATTTTGTAGTATTGGTGCTGTCGGCAGATAGTACAACCAAAGTGTCGTTCATATTCAGCAAAGCATCCATTGCCAGTTCGATTCCATCGGCAGTGCTTTTCACTTTCAGCACCTGGTTTTCATTGGCTTTAACCACATTGCTGAACAGGTCGGCAACAGTTTGTCCGGTGCGTACACCACGGATTTCTTCATTCATTGAATAACCATCACTCACTTTGTAAACAACTGAAGTAACAGTTGACATGTAATGCGTTGGTGTATACATGAAGTGTTGTCCAACATCATTACCGATATTCAGGATTTCCATTGGCCAGCCTGCATTTCTTGCCTGCCAGTAAGGACGGTCTGTATAAGTCCATTCTGCATCTTCAGGTGTAGTTCCAAATGATCCTTTATATTCAGGATTTCCTTTGTAAATCTCCGGTTTTCTAATCCAGTTTGAAATCATCGGAACAGTTTTTCCTCCAATAACCCAGTCGGTTGATTCACCCATACCCCAAACTTCAATCAATTCAAAATCATTCGGGTCGGTTGCCGGTTTCAAACCAAGTTTAATGGAGTCGTTCAAAATTTTGAACAGGTACCATTCTGAATTTGACCACTGACGAACAGGGCTTTTGTCTTTTGCTATTGGTTCTCCCCATGGATTGTGAATCTGATCATTCAGATTATTAAACTGAACATCCAATTGTGCCGGAACCGGCCATACGTAATCAGGTAACCAGTCGGGATGTGCACTGCCTTCGGTTCTGATATCACCTAAAGCAAATACATCACCGGGTTGTACAATCGGGTTCACGTTCAGATCCTGTACCAATGTTGCAGGACTGATAGCCCATGTGGCTTCATCCACCCATTTGTAACCGGGAACATATTTTGTATATCTGTCGCCCCAGTTTTCGGGTGCACCTGAAGAAGAAATCATATCGGCCGGACTGTTAATCCAGTTCATGGCAATCATGTAGTTACTCAAATCGAGTGGCTGGTTCCCCGGGTTCATGATTTCAGCAAAGCCATTATCCCACTGGTCCCAGAATACAAATTCCGAAAGGAAGGGTTCTGCTTCGTAAGGCTGAATTTTGGAAAAATCTTTTTCCTTAATCAGTTCAATATTGTAAGTATTTACCACGCTGTCATCTTCGGCAGTCACGGTATATTTCACTGTGCGTTGATCTACTGTACCGGCAAGAGTTGTGGCACGTGATACATCAACTTTTGCATTCAGGTTTTGCGTTTTGGCAACAAGTGCCGGGATTCCATCTACATCAAAAGGTACCTGAACACGGTAGTTGTAAGTTGTAGCATTAAAATTTGGAATAGTATCACCCATCCAGCCAAAAATGTCACGGTAGAAAGACGGAATGTCTGGCCATGTAATCGCCGATAAATAAGCGTTGTGATTTGGATCGTACGGACGCATCTGAATGTAGTATTCTTTAACGTCGCCATTTTCGGCAGTCACAACCAGTTTGTCTCCATTTTTCAAATCAGGACGTTCAACACCGTCAACATAATCAAAACTCCATGTTGCATTCGGAGCTTTTTCAAGACGTTCCAACAAACTGTCGGCACGTGTTGCGTAAGGAATTCCAAACAAGACACCTGTAATTGTATCAATGCCTGATTCATGTTCGGTAACCCAGGGCCAGTCAACATAAGCCTGCTGGTTATCGTCTCTCCACCATGCATTTGGTCCTGCATCAACATTGGATACCGGAACCACAATATTTGCATCAGCAGTTGGTGCAGCAACTTCAATATCAAAAGTGGCCACATCCAGATCATTTCCGCAAACATAAATGATTATCTGGTCACCTGTACGTGCCGCAAAAGTCAGTGAATCCTCAACATTTGGATTTAGTACATATTCCCATGCAATACCTGGTTTTCTTTTCATCTGGTGCATGATGCCATCTGTCCTGCGAATGCCCCACGGAACAATTAACTTTTTGTTTGCAAAATCAACATCAATGACATCAGATTCAAGTGTATTTTCATCCAGATTGTAATCGCCATGATTTCCTACTGTCCAGAAAACATCTCTCCAGCTGCTTGCAGGAAATTTAATCGGAATCCATTCAGAATCTTCAAGTCCAACACCGCGTGCATCGGCAAAATTTAAATTACCTGATTTTACGCTGTATTTACGAACAAGAATAGAATTTGAAACCGCTCCTTCAACACCGGCTACTGCATAACCAACATCACGGTTATGTCCTTCGTTATCGAAAACTCCACCTACCTGGTCGATTACAACAGAATCAGTTTCAGATAAATGTTGCTCAAGGTACCATGCACTGCGTCCGCGCCAGTTGGTAAAACCCGGTTCAATATTTCCACCACCTTTGGGGCTTATATAAGTTGTTACACTGTCGGTTTCGTCACCTTTAGGTTCTGCTACATGAATCAACAAATCGGCCAGTTCATACAATTCAGGTTGTTTGTACTGCGGGTTTGTAAATCCGGGTACTTTTTTGTTGTACTGTGCCGGACCAAAATCAAAGGCAGTAGTAATTACATACGATTCACCTGGTGCAAGTGTAACTTCCGGCAGGTAAAACCAATCTGTTCCCGGATCCCATGGGTCAACATAAACGTCATTGATTGCAGTGGACCATGGGGCAATTTTTCCCCATTTGATCTGGTTTAAATCAACTGGTTTATCACCCATGTTTGTAATTTCTGCGTAGGTATTATCCACGCCGACTCTCAGAGCTTCTGAAATTATCAGAGAGCGAATGGTATCCTGTGCTTGCAGGACTCCACCAGAAATTAAAAGAAAGAAAAGTAAAAGTTTTAATTTCATACATTTTAAAATTTAAGTGTTAATGATTCTATCTATTGGTAAAAGAAATCTTTTGCAATTTTTATAACTTTCTAAATTATTTACAGTTTTCTCTTTTCTCTTAATAATTGCCGGCGGCTTTCGCCACCGACAATTTTAAACTTTAGATACTATGAAATTAAACCACCTTTAAGCATGAAATTGTACTTTAAGATGACATTAAACTTTCAATAAAAGAAAACATTTATTATTTTCCGAATAGGTTTTGGTGGACAAATAAAACCATTTAAAAATGAAATTCAAAAAATGTAAATATTTGAAAATAATTGTAGAATTTCCAGAATCGGTTTTTAATTACTGTAGTTCAGTTTAATAAAGTCAGTATTTGATTTTTTAGTAAAGGGAATCTTTAATACAGGTAATATTCTTATTAATAGTTGATTAAAAAGTGTATGTTAATTAATTGAAAATTTTCTGAAAACAGGTGCGGTGAAAAAACAGGTGTAATTTATTTGGTTTTTCCAATAACTTTATAATTTTCTAATATTCAAATTCCTGCTCTCAACAAAGTAAAATAAAACGAAATTTTCATTCAACAACTGTTTTGTTTTTAAACTGAATTTCAGAATGCTCAAATGAATCTAATTATTAAACATAGGTTCATTAATGCTTATGCAATGAAAACCTCCGCTGAAATAATTCAAATCAGCAGCCGGAACTTTAACAATTTCTTTGGAAGGAAACACCTGTTTAAAGATTTTTTCAGCATCATTTTCTTTTGCAAGGATATCTTGCCGGTTATTATTTTTATCCATGTAGGAAGGAAGAATTACAAACGAATTGGTAACAATAAAATTGAGATAGCTGGTCACAGGTGTTATGTACTTTTTAAAATCCCCGGAAGACTTGTCAATAACAAATAAAGGTGCATAGGGAACTTTTACTACATTGAACTTTCTTCCGTTCTGGTCGGTTGAGCGGATTAGAATTTCATAGTTTTCATCTAATCGTCTTTTTGCTTCTGCCATAATTGGATGACGTTTTGCTTCATCTTCTGAAATGCTGCTGATGAGTATGGTTTCCGCATCTGCAAAGCGACAGAATTCATCCATGTGACCATTAACTCCGTTTGGATAAATCTGGTTAAACAATGGTCCGTTCAGTTGGCTGTCGTCTTGCGGAATGCCCTTTTTCAGCCAAATCACCTTTTCGAGAGCCAGGTCTTTTAATATTTCAGTTTCAATTTCCAGCTTTGTTTTTGGTTTGTTAACATCCAGTTCATGTGTCTCGCAAAGAATAATTGTGCCTTTTCCATTGACTTCCCTGGCACCTCCTGTACTGTTTAGATTACTTTGAATTACGGGAATGTTTTGTAAACCTGCAATTTCCTCATTTAATGTTTGATATTTTCCAAAATATTTAAAATTGACCATCTTCCTTTCATTCCGGTTATTCATCAGATAGACAGGGCCGTAATCTCTAATCCATACATTTTCAGGTTGATGATTAAGTTTTACGAATTGAATGTTTTGAAAATTACAGTTATATTTTTCCAAAACTGCATGTATTCCGGTTGTATCGTTTTTATTTTTACCAATGAATAACGTCACCTTGTCTTTCGCCGAAATTATGGAAGCCAGTTTGGGGATGATTTCATAAAATTCTGCTGACCACACAAAACATGTTGAAGCGGATGGATTGAAATCTGCAGGATGATAAAAATGACCGGAATTTTGTTTGTTGCTGCAGGAATGCAGGAACAACAACAGGATGAAAAATACCGGATATAAAATTCTAATCTTCATAAAAATCTCCTTAAAACTGCAACCAAAAATATCTTTTATTTTATAAATTCAAAAGTTGTATAAGGATAACCCGTTTTTTAAATTATTATTTTTAAGCGAAAAAAAAAGAGGCTGAACGAATTCAACCTCTTAATTTTTATTCTTTCATCAAACTTATCTTTTCATGACTTTGTATTTACCCAAAGTTTGATCCTGTTCGCTGATAACAATCATGTACATTCCTGCAGGCTGATTGTCAAGTGAAATAACTTCAAGATTACTCTGAACTTTAATATCACTAACATTTGCACCCATTGAGTTGAATACACGAATTCTTTCGCCAGCTTTAACTCCTGAAATATTTACTTTTCCGCTGGTTGGATTCGGATACAACTGAATGTTCAATGCATTATTCAGTTTTGAAGAAACAGCAAAGCTGATTTCATACATCACTTCCACCATTCCGTCGGCAGATGTAACTTTCACCATGTCGCCGGCATCCAGTGTTCCTGAATTTTTCTCCACTCCGTTTGCATCAGTAACAATGGCTGTTGCGCCCATTGCGGGAGTAATTCTTGAATAGAATGTACTTAATTCAGTATCACCAGTTAAACCACCTTCAATAGTCAGATTTTCCTGGTCAACCGAATAAACATTTGATGTTACATAAGCCAGGTAAGTCGTTGACTGAATATATGCAGTGCGAAGCATCGACAGGTAGTAAACGGTTTTAACTTCACCATTTGGTGAGGTAACCACAACTTTGTCATCCTGGTAAATCTGTCCGTCAACTCTTTCCAAACCTGATTTGTCCACGATTTTAATTGAAGCTCCAACCGATGGGACAACATTTGAAAGGAATGCATTAACAGAAGTTCCGCGGGGAATATATTCGATTAACAAATCCCTCTGGTCAACTGAATAAACATCAGAAGTCAGGAATGCCGAGCTTTCGGAAGCCTGTGGCTGCAACTGGTAAAGAATGGAAGTAATTCCGTCTTCAGCAACAACTTCAAAATAAGTGTTGTGGTTCACAGTTACACTAACATACGATGTATCGAAATTGAGCATGGTAAGCGGCACATACGCGCCTTCCCCGTCAATTACTGTAAGCGATGCACCGGAAGGAACTGTAATGTTGGCCAGCAAAGTATTAATCTGTGTTCCGTATTCAAAACCACTGATCGTAGCTTTACCCATTTCGGCAGCATTGTTATCTTCGATGACTGCAGAAGGTTGCTGTGTAATTTCGATGTTGTACTTTGTAGATTTAAGAACAGCATCTGAGTTCAATCCTGCTTCAGTAACATCCAGAATGTATTTAGTCGTATTGGTGCTGTCAGCAGACATCACAACAAGTGTGTCGTTCATGCTCAGCAAAGCATCCATTGCAAGTTCATTGCCACTTCCAGTGCCTTTCACTTTAAGCACCTGGTTTTCGTTGGCTTTAACCACATTGCTGAACAGGTCGGCAACAGTTTGTCCGGTGCGTACACCACGGATTTCTTCATTCATTGAATAACCATCACTTACTTTGTAAACGATTGATGAAACAGTAGATATGTAGTGAGTTGGCGGATTCATGAAGTGCTGACCGATATCGTTTCCGATATTCAGGATTTCTTGTGGCCATCCTGCATTTCTTGCCTGCCAGTAAGGACGGTCTGTATAAGTCCATTCAGCATCTTCCGGTGTAGTTCCGAATGAGCCTTTAAAATCCGGATTTCCTTTGTAAATCTCCGGTTTTCTCATCCAGTTGGAAGTCATTGGTACTTCTTTGCCTCCAATTACCCATGAGGCATCTTCACCCATACCAAACGTTTCAATTAATTCGAAATCATTTGGATCAGTAGCAGGTTTTAGTCCAAGTTTAATGGAGTCATTCAAAATTTTATACATGTACCATTGAGAATTCGACCATTTACGAACAGGACTTCCGTTATCGCTAACTGGTTCACCCCAAGGGTTTTCGTAAGTTTCAAGTTCAGTATGGTTATTAAACTGAACATCCAGTTGTGCTGGCACTGGCCATACATAATCAGGAATCCAAGATGGTTTTGTAGCGTTATCCGTAGCAATATATCCGAAAGTGAATACATCACCGGGTTGTACAATCGGATTTACATTCAGGTCTTGTACTACAGTTGCAGGACTAACTGCCCATGTAGCTTCATCTACCCATTTGTATCCGGGAATATACTTATCATAACGATCAAGCCATTCATCTTCACCTGCACCCGATGCAATCATATCAGAAGGATTAGTAATCCAGTCCATCGCAATCATATAATTACTCAAATCGAGTGGCTGGTTGCCCGGGTTCATAATTTCAGCAAAACTGTTGCTCCACTGATCCCAGAACACAAATTCCGAAAGGAAAGGATCGGCTTCATAAGGCTGGATTTTGGAAAAGTCTTTTTCCTTAATCAATTCAACATTATAGGTGTGCATTACACTGTCATCTTCGGCAGTTACAGTAAATTTCACTGTCCGTTGATCTACTGTACCTGCAAGAGTTGTGGCACGGGATACATCAACTTTTGCATTCAGGTTTTGTGCTTTGGCAACAAGCGCCGGAATTCCATCAACATCAAATGGAACCTGAACACGATAGTTGTAAGTTGTAGGATTGAAATTTGGAATAGTATCGCCCATCCAGCCAAAAATGTCACGGTAGAAAGATGGTATATCAGGCCATGTAATAGCCGATAAATAAGCATTGTGATTTGGATCGTACGGACGCATCTGAATGTAATATTCTTTAACGTCGCCATTTTCTGCAGTAACAACCAGTTTGTCGCCATTTTTCAAATCAGGACGTTCAACACCATCAACATAATCAAAATTCCATGTTGCATTTGAAGCTTTTTCAAGACGTTCCAGCAAGCTGTCGGTACGTGTTGCGTAAGGAATTCCAAACAGAGTACCAGTAATAGTGTCAATACCTGATTCATGCTGAGTAACCCATGGCCAGTCCAAATCATTACGTTGATTACTTCCTCTCCACCAGCCTTCAGGGCCTGGATCCATATTTGATAACCGGAACCACAATATTTACATCGGCAGTTGGAGCTGCAACTGTAATATCAAAAGTAGCCTGATCCAGGTCATTTCCGCAAACATACACCTTTAGCTGGTCACCTGTTCGCGCTGCAAAAGTCAGTGAATCTTCGAAATTTGGATTTAATATATATTCCCATGCAACACCTGGTTTTCTTTTCATTTGTTGCATAATACCGTCACCTCTGCGAACACCCCAGGGAACGGTTAACTTTTTATTTGCAAAGTCAACATCAATAACATCCGATTCAAGTGTATTTGCATCCAGATTGTAATTGCCATGATTTCCAACAGTCCAGAATACATCTCTCCAGTTGCTTGCAGGAAATCGAATCGGAATCCATTCAGAATCTTCCAGACCAACACCTTTTGCATCGGCAAAATTTAAATTACCTGTTTTTACGCTGTATTTACGAACAAGAACAGAATTGGCAACAGCGCCTTCAACTCCGGCAACTGCATACTGAATATCCTGGTTATGTCCGTCGTTGTCGAAAACACCACCTACCTGGTCGATTACAACAGAATCAGTTTCAGATAAATGTTGCTCGAGGTACCAGGCACTGCGACCGCGCCAGTTTGTAAATGCACCTTCAAAATTTCCGCCACCTTTCGGGCTTACATAACCAATCACGCTGTCGGTTTCGTCACCTTTTGGCTCGGCAACATGAATCAGCAAATCAGCCAGTTCGTACAATTCCGGTTGTTTGTACCGCGGGTTTGTAAATCCGGGTACTTTTTTTGCATATTGTGCCGGACCAAAATCAAAAGCAGTAGTAATTACAAACGATTCACCCGGTGCAAGCGTAACTTCCGGCAGGTAAAACCAGTCTGAACCCGGATCCCACGGGTCAACATAAACGTCATTGATTGCAGCAGACCACGGAGCAATTTTTCCCCATTTAATCTGGTTTAAATCAATGGGCTTATCGCCCATGTTTGTAATTTCTGCGTAGGTATTATCCACGCCAACTCTCAGAGCTTCAGTGATTATCAGAGAGCGGATGGTATCCTGCGCCTGCAGGACTCCACCAGAAATTAAAAGAAAGAAAAGTAAAAATTTTAATTTCATAGTAAAAAAAGTTTAATGTTAATGAAAAAATAAATGATTATTTGAAGAATTTTTATTCATAAGTTTAGACTTAATCTCATTGTTTATCAATTAATTAGTTTTATTATTTAAGATGGTAATTCTACTTTATTAATTTGCCGGTAAAATCAATCTTGAAAAACAAATGTAATTCTTTTTTGATTTCAGTCAAATATTTATAAACTACGAAAGATGTTACCGCATTATTAAGTTTTAATTTTTTTTACCCGATTAATGGGACTAAGTAACTAAAAAAATTAATTGGTTGGCATCGGAAATAAAATTTTTATTTCATCGGCTGAAGGTTGCCGTCCATATTCGCAGATTTCAAAAGCTTCGGCTGCAGTAACAGCATTCCCTTTAGAAGTACCATACCAATTGATCAGCGATTCTCTCACTTTTTTACTGATATTGGGTTTGCGCCAGTCTGCCAGCCATTCTAAACGTGCTTTTTCTCCTTCAGGGACTTCATCCAGTTTGCCGACTGTCCAGGGCAGCCATTCGAAAAATTGTGATTCATGTGCTGCCATTGCATAAATTTTTCGGTTAAAAACATCGGATATGTCAACTGCAACATCAGGTTCAAAAGGATATGGTTTCTGAAAATGATCTTCTGAATAAAGAAACACCGGATTCTTTTTGAGAGGAGGCGTATCCGGAACTACATTGGGCACAATAACCATATAGGCAGCATCCTGAACAATAATTGCTGTATTCCGGTGGTCGGGGTGATAATCGTTCGGACGGGGCTGATTACAATATCGGCATTATGATCAGCTCAGCAAACGTACAACAATTGGTTCAAAACAATATCAACTACATCGTGGGGGCAAGGCTTGGTAATATCTCAACACCACTGTTTGAAACGATTGATAAAAACATCAGCCGTGAAGACGGCAAAAGTTTCGATTAGAAAATTTATTGACGAGTCAAAAAAAGTTGTTGATGGAGAAATTTTGAATCAGATAACTCAAAAAATTGTAACTATAAAAGCCGAACCGACATACAAAATGAAGGAACTTATGACAAAATTAGAAGCACCGCACTAAAAGGGACAAGTCAGGAAAAGTTATCTCCTTATAACACTGTTTTTAAATTATTATTTTAATTGTAAAAAAAAGAGGCTGAACGAATTCAACCTCTTAATTTATATTCTTTAATCAAACTTACCTTTTCAGGACTTTGTATTTACCCAAAGTTTGATCCTGTTCACTGATAACAATCATGTACATTCCTGCGGGCTGATTGTCGAGTGAAATAACTTCAAGATTACTCTGAACTTTAATATCACTAACATTTGCACCCATTGAGTTGAATACACGAATTCTTTCGCCAGCTTTAACTCCTGAAATATTTACTTTTCCGCTGGTTGGATTCGGATATAATTGAATGTTCAATGCATGGTTTAGTTTTGCAGAAACAGCAAAGCTGATTTCATACATTACTTCTACCATTCCGTCGGCAGATGTAACTTTCACCATGTCACCGGCGTCAAGTGTGCCTGAATTTTTCTCTGTGCCGTTTGCATCAACAACTACTGCTGTAGCACCCATAGCAGGAGTAATCCTTGAATAGAATGTATTCACTTCAGTATCTCCGGATAAACCACCTGAAATAGTCATATCCAACTGGTCAACACTATAAACATTTGATGTTACATAAGCCAGATAAGTAGTTGATCGGAGATATTGAGTACGCAACATCGACAGGTAGTATGCGTTTTGCACCTCGCCGTTTGGTGATGTAACCACTATTTTGTCATCCTGGTAAATTTGTCCGTCGGTTCTTTCGAGACCAAATTTGTCTATTATTTTAATTGAAGCTCCAACAGATGGAAGAACATTTGAAAGGAATGCATCAACAGAAGTTCCACGGGGTACAAATTCAATTAACAAATCCCTCTGGTCAACTGAATATACATCTGAAGTCAGGAAAGCTGAACTTTCTGAAGCCTGTGGCTGTAACTGGTAAAGAATGCTGGTAACACCATCCTCGGCAACTACTTCAAAATAGGTGTTGTGATTTACAGTTACACTAACATATGATGTATCGAAATTGAGCATGGTAAGCGGCACATAAGCACCTTCGCCATTAATTACCGAAAGTGATGCCCCGTTGGGTACAGCAATGTTGGATAAGAGGGTATTAATCTGAGTTCCGTATTCGAAACCGCTTATAGTACCTTTACCCATTTCTGCAGTATTGTTTTCTCCGGTAACAGCAGAAGGCTGCTGTATAATATCAATCTGATATTTTGAAGAAGTAAGAACAGCATCTGAGCTTAAACCTTCTTCAGTTACTTCCAGAAGGTATTTTGTAGTATTGGTGCTGTCGGCTGACATAACTATTAATGTATCGTTCATATTGAGCAAGGCATCCATGGCCATTTCATTGCCACTTTCTGTACCAATAACTGTTAAAGTTTGATTTTCATTGGCTTTGATTAGGTTGCTGAACAGATCAGAAACAGTTTGTCCGGTGCGCACTCCACGTATTTCTTCATTCATAGAATAACCGGGACTAACTTTATAACTTAGTGAACTAACGGTAGACATATAATGAGTTGGTACATTGAAAAAATGTTGTCCCAAATCAGCACTAACATTCAACAATTGTGCAGGCCATCCTGTGTTAAGTGCAATCCAGTAATCCCAATTTGTTTTTGTCCATTCGCTTTCTTCCCAGCTGGTTCCATTCGATGCGCCAACCAGAGTGTTACCATGCCAGACTTCGGGTTTTCTCATGTAATTGGATATCATATCAACATCTGCTCCTCCTATAATCCAATCCGATCCACCAATTGGTCCCCATGTTTCAACTAATTCAAAATCATTAGGATCATTTGCAGGTTTTAACCCTAATTTGATGGAATCATTTAAGATTTTGAAGATAAAAGCACTACCGTACCATATTTTACCAATAGCCTGATCTATTTGTTCATTCCAGGGATTGGTGAAAACATGTCCGGTTTCGGGAACTGTTACATTATTAAACTGTACATCCAGTTGTTTTGGTGGGGTCCAATTATCATACCACCAATCCTGACCTTCCAGCATACGATCTGTCACAACAGAACCTAAATTAAATGTTTCCCCCGGCTGCAAAATAGGGCTTACATTTAAATCTTGTACAACAGTTCCAGGGGCTATTTGCCACTGAGTCTCATCAACCCATTTATAACCTGGAATATATCGGGTATATCTATTTAGCCATTCATTTTCTCCACTATTCCATGTTATGGCATTGTTTGGATCTGTAGTATATTGGTTACATATCATATAATTACTCAAATCCAATATTTGATTTCCAGGATTAAAAACTTCAAAAAACCATTGTGCCCATTGATCAGCATTAACTACTTCAGAGAAAAATGGATCAGCTTCAAATTTCTGAATATTTTGTGGTGATTGTTCCTTTACCAATTCTACTTTATAGGTGTTTGTAATACTGTCATCTTCCGCTGTTACGTGAAATTCAACCGTGCGATTTTCAACTGTTCCTGATAATGACGTTGCTCGTTTTACCTCAACTTTAGAATTAAGTGAAGCAGGTTTAGCAACCAATGCAGGTATTCCATCCACTTCATAAGGTACTGTAATCCTGTAATTGAATGTAGCAGGACCGAATCCCGGAATAGTATCACCTTTCCAGCCAAAAATCTCACCAGTAAAAGGTGGAATATCCGGCCATGTAATAGCTGCTAAATCTGCATTATGATTTGGCTGATAGTTTTGAAGTTCAATGTAATAATCATGAGTTGTACCATCTTCTGCTGTAACTCTGATTACATCTCCTTTAATTAAATCAGCTCTTTTTTCTGCTCCATCAGCCCAAATAATATTCCAGGTTGAATTCGTCGGTTTTTCCAAACGTTCCAGCAAACTGTCAACACGTGTGGCATATGGCAGCCCATACCAATTACCTGTTATTGTATCCATGCCTGAATCGTTGTTTGTAATACGAGGCCATGATATTCCCGGATTACCAATGTTGTTTCTCCAGTTACCATCTGGATCAATATTAACTACCGGCACCAAAGTGGTGGCGCTTGCAGTAGGTGCTGCAGCAACAATATTGAAGCTATCCACATCCAAATCATTACCACAAACATAAATGATTAACTTATCACCTGTATGCACCGCAAAAGATGCAGAATCTTCCGGGTTAGAATTAAGTTTATAATCCCAAAAAACTCCAGGTTTCTTTTTCATGTTGCGCATAATACCGTCACCTCGAATAATACCCCATGGGACAGTTAATGTTTTATTTGCAAAGTCAACATCAATAATATCTGATTCCAGAGTATTCTCATTCAAATTATATGCTCCATGGTTTCCAATTGTCCATGGTAAATCGCGATATTTATTTTCCGCTTTTGGAATTGGCATCCATTCAGAATCGTCTAAACCAACACCGCGTGCATTGGCAAAGTCAAGATTACCTGTTTTTACAGAAAATTTTCGAACCAATGTTGAATTAGAAACTGCTCCATCAACACCAGCAACATCGTATGACACATCCTGATTCCGTCCGTTATTGTCGAAGACGCCGCTTACCTGGTCAATGACAACCGAATCTGTTTCACTTAAATGCTGCTCAATATAATAAGCACTTCGTCCTCTCCAGTTAATCATTACATCCCATGGTTCTGTTGATCCTTGTCTTGTTCCTAAAGTGTGTGTAATACTATCGGTTTCATCTCCTTTCTGTTCTTTAAGATGTATAATAAGATCGGCAAGTTCCCACCATTCGGGTTGAAATTCCCGCTCTTGACCTTCAAAACCGGGAACTTTTTTGCGGTATTGTTCCGGACCAAAATCACGTACATTTTTAATCACATATGATTCGCCAGGTTGTAACTCATAATCTGGCAAAAAAAAGTACATAGTAGACAACCACGGATCGTTAAATATATCAGAAATTGGTTCTGACCATGGAGCCATTTTACCTAATTTGAAGTTTTCCAGATTTATTGGATCTTCTCCCATGTTGGTCAACTCCACATAAGTGTCTATTTCACCACCTGCATTAAATTCGCTAATAATGAGTGATCGATAAGGCTCTTGTGCTTTTATCATACCACTTCCGATTAAGAATAAGAAAAGTAAAAGTTTTAATTTCATAGTACAAAAGTTTAATGTTAAAATTAAATTATCTATAAAACAAATCTAAAGTTTTCTTATCAACTGTAAATTAATCTCTTACAAAGGAATAACATCAAATATAAATGTTGATTTTGTCTAAATGACAAAAGTTAGTTTTAGAATTTAAGATGGTATTTCTACTTTATCAGTTTGCCGGTAAAATTAATTTTAAAAACAAATGTAATTCTTTTTTGATTTTAAGGCAAATATTTATAAACTACGAAAGATGTTACCGAATTGTTAATTTTTAATTTTATTTACCCGATTAATGGGGTTAAGTAACTAAAAAAATTATTTGGTTAGCATCGGAAATAAAATTTTTATTTCATCGGCTGAAGGTTGCCGGCCATATTCGCAGATTTCAAAAGCTTCGGCTGCAGTAACCGCATTTCCTTTAGAAGTACCATACCAATTGATCAGCGATTCTCTCACTTTTTTACTGATATTGGGTTTGCGCCAGTCTGCCAGCCATTCCAAACGTGCTTTTTCTCCTTCAGGGACTTCATCCAGTTTGCCGACTGTCCAGGGCAGCCATTCGAAAAATTGTGATTCATGTGCTGCCATTGCATAAATTTTCCGGTTAAAAACATCTGAAATATCAACTGCAACATCGGGTTCAAAAGGATATGGTTTCTGAAAATGATCTTCTGAATAGAGAAACACCGGATTCTTTTTGAGAGGAGGCGTATCCGGAACTACATTGGGCACAATTACCATATAGGCAGCATCCTGAACAATAATTGCTGTATTCCGGTGGTCGGGGTGATAATCGTTCGGACGGGGACTGATTACAATATCGGCATTCCATTCCCGGATTAGCCGGATAACATCAAAACGGTTTTTTAATGTTGGCATCAGTTCGCCGTCATGATTATTCAAAACCACGTATTTTACACCAAATCTTTTTCCGGCTTCATGTGCTTCGGCTATTCTTATTTTTGCAAGTGCACCGCCACCTATTTCCTGATGGCCTGCATCGCCGTTGGTCAGCGAAACAAACATGACGTTATGTCCGGCCTGTGCAAATTTTATTGCAGTTCCGCCAGCATCCAAATCACAATCATCGGGATGTGCACCAATTACAACTACATTAATTTTATCCTGTGCAAATACCATGGAAACTGTAATTAACAGTGTCAGTACAAGAAACATCTTTTTCATCATATAAGGTTTAGATTTAATTCTTTAAAATTAATTAACCTTTTAAATTAATGAGGGTAATTTTAAATTTATTTTTAAAGATGTGGGTTAGATAATTTTTATTTCGGCAATAATACAATGAAATAAAGAACTCATTAATCTTGTTTTAGCTTGTAAATACTTTTTTTATAAAAATATGGTTAAATGCATCTTTGCTTATGGCTCTAAGCTGATGCATAAACTGCTTCATGCTTAATTTAAAATGAATTTAAGAAGTTAATGGTGTCACTTGTATAAAACTTTTGATTAATATTAAAGTTTCAAAAAAGGATTCAA
Organism: uncultured Prolixibacteraceae bacterium; assembly: GCA_963816685.1. Taxonomy (GTDB): domain Bacteria; phylum Bacteroidota; class Bacteroidia; order Bacteroidales; family Prolixibacteraceae; genus CAVYUC01. Next base: position 79,640 of record CAWFMB010000004.1, read on the forward strand.
TCAACATTTAAATAAAAACCAAAATTGAAATTTATGAAACGAACATGTTTGCAGCAAAACACAAACACCGATGAACAAATTACATGTGAGTTCCCTGCCCGATGGTCAGGCGGGAATCGGGTGAGAAAATGGTTGAAAGAAATTAAGTTTAACCGACAGCTAATTAGAAACTTTTAAAATTTGTACAGATGAAAAAAATAAGCTTTATCTGTTTCATGCTGTTATCTGCAGCAATATCTGGTTATGCTCAAACCGAAATTGAAAAAGGACTTGATGCAATTTCTGAATCTGCAATAAAAGGGCAGCTTGGATTTTTGGCTTCCGACTGGACCGAAGGACGTGCAGTTGGAACCAAAGGCGCCTACATGGCCGCTGATTACATTGCATCCATTTTTGAAGTTTATGGAATTCAGCCTTTTGGAGATATGGAAAGCACGCGTCCAACCCGAAGTGAATGGATGAAAGGAGTAAGGCCGGAAACCTTTCGCACATATTATCAGAATTTCAGTATGCTGCAGTACGCTCCGGGAAAGGAACAATCTTTTTCTATTGTAACAAAAAATGCAGAATCGGAAAGGGCAGTTGAATTTAATTTCGAAACGGATTTTACTGTCAGGACTGGTACCGTCGGACAAATGGCAAAAGCTCCCCTTGTATTTGTAGGGTATGGATTCAAAGATGACGATAATACCTACAACGATTTGAAAAAACTCGATTTAAAGGGAAAAATTGCTGTTGTCCTGGATGGTTTTCCCGGCCACAATGATACATCATCGGTGGGATATGAAAAATTTAAACCGGAAGGAAGATATGCCAGTTACTATTTGGAGCGAAATAAAACAAAACTCCTGCAGGAAGCAGGGGCAATTGCCCAGATACATGTAGTTCCCGGAGCCGATATGTCGGTGATGTGGGCCAAAAACCAGGTGTATCCGGTAAAGGGGGAATACTATGAATCAGATGAACGTTTGGATTCCTATTACAATTACAGAATGACCTTGCCAGGTGATACTCTGGACGCTGATATTCCGGTTTTTATGGTTACTTCACGTATTGCAAATGAAATAATTGCCGGTACAGGAATTAATTTTAAGGAATTTGAAAAAATGGTTGCAAACGAAATGAAACCTGCATCACAGATGTTAGCCGGTAAATATTTGAACTTCAAAACCACGGTTGATACCAAAATTATTAAGGCAAGAAATGTATTGGGTTACGTTGAAGGAAGGAAAAAAGATGAATTTATTGTGGTTGGCGGACATTACGACCATGTTGGAAAATGGAACGGCTGGGTATGGAATGGCGCCGATGATAATGCATCGGGAACCGTTGGAGTGATGACCCTTGCAAAAGCTTTTAAAGCCACAGGGGAACAACCTGAAAAGTCGGTAATTTTTGCCGCCTGGACAGGTGAAGAAAAAGGTTTATGTGGTTCAACATATTTTGTGGAACAGGCAAAGAAAAATGATTTGAACGTGGTGCTGAACCTGAATTATGATATGATTGCCCGCGATGAAGAAACTGATACCCTTAAAAATAAGGCGGAAATGGTTTATACCAAAGCAAATTCAAATATTGAAGAAACTACGCGGAAGAACCTCGAGGCATACGGTTTAAATCTTGATTTGAGTTACAAGGCTTCAGAACGGCCGGGTGGTGGAAGCGATCATGCTCCGTTTGCAGAAGCTGGTATTCCTGTTTTCTATTTTATGGCAGCCATGCATCCTGATTATCATCAGCCATCTGATGAATTGAGCAAAATTAACTGGGAAAAAATGGCAAATATTATTAAGATTGGCTTTCTGAATACCTGGCAATTTGCCAACAGCGATGAGTTTCTGGAAGTAAATGATCTGGCAGAAGAAGAAAAATAAAAGATATTGTATTTTTGCCGGATAAACCGGAATCAGCGCACCAAAACTTCGGTGCGCTGATGAGTATAAAAATGTCCTTCAGAAGCGATATCATCCGGTATTCAAATTTACCCTGTTACAATATCGTTCATTTGACTTGCGGTTTCCGCTTTCATGCGGATTCCGTCAGAACCGGTAATTCAAAATACCTATTCAGAGGCAATTTTATTGTACCGGTTCCTGTACTCAAGCGGAGTGACTCCGGTAATCTTTTTGAACGTGGAACGAAAAGCTTTTGTATCTGTATAACCTACCTCGAACATAATTTCAGATATATTTTTTCTGCTGGTTTCAAAACCACGTTTGGCTGCTTCAATTTTAACCCGCTGAATGTATTCAAGCACCGAATTGTTTGTCGCCCGTTTAAACCTCCGTTCAAGGCTTCTGCGCCCAACGGCAGCTTTTTCTGCCAGTTCATCCACTGTAATTCTTTCATCAATATTTTTTTCAATAAACTCCTGTGCCTTTTTAACTTCTTCATCGTTATGCAGTTTTTGACCCTTAAACAGGGCAAAAAATGACTGGTTGTTACGGCCAAAGTCAATGGCAAAGTATTTTGAGGTCAAAACTGCCATTTCCCGGTTTGTATATTTTTCAACCAAATGCAGTAAAAGATTCCAGTAAGAGTTTGCTCCGCCACTGGAATAAATTCCATTCTCTTCCGTAATAATGGTTCCATGCTGCACATCTACTTCCGGAAACATGTCAAGAAAATCTTCAATAAACCCCCAGTGCGTAGAACATTTCTTTCCGTTCAGAAGTCCTGTCGAAGCTAAAAGGAATGCACCAACACAAAGTGAAGCCACTTCCGCGCCTTTCCGATATTGTTCAGCAATCCAGGGAATAAGTTTTTTGTTTGAATCCAGCGCTTTTGGTATGTTTCCAAACAGGGCGGGAATAATTACTAAATCCGTTTTTTCTACTTCGCTTATTAATTTTTCAGCATGAACAGTATAACGCCCGTTACTTAATTTTGTACTTCTTTCAGCTCCCACCAATTCAATTTTGAATTGTGTTGGTTTTCCATTCATATTCAGGAAATGGTTTACTGTTTCAAAACAGTATTGAGGATCAGCAATGGATTGAATTACCGAATCTTCAGCAACTAAAATTGAGATTTGTTTCATCACGTATAATTAAAACCAGTTTGTCGTATTTTGCCTTCAATTTGTCGTTTTCGTACTTCGCAAGGCACTTTTAAATCATTTAATTTTAGGATAGTGAAATTAAAACGACTTTAACAGAAAAAAGTTTACAGATGAAAACAATTGAAAAAACAATGATTACAGTAAGGGTGAATGTAAATGCGCCGGTTGAAAAAGTATGGAAGTACTGGACAGAACCCGGGCATATTACTCAATGGAACTTTGCTTCGGATGACTGGCATTGTCCCCGGGCGAAGAATGAGGTGTGCAAAGGAGGAAAATTTGTTTGGCGAATGGAAGCCAAAAACGGAAGTTTTGGATTTGATTACAGCGGAGAATATTTGGTAGTTGAACCCTATAATTATATTGAAAAAGTTCTTGACGATGGTCGTATTGTTAAAATCACTTTCAAGCGGGAAGGTAATGTGACGCATGTATCAGAAGAATTTGAAGCTGAAACACAAAATCCTGTGGAAATACAAAGAAACGGCTGGCAGGCGATACTAAACAATTTCAAAAAACATGTGGAGGCATCAAGCAATACTGAAACTTTACATTTTGAAATCCTGATAAGCGCAGATACTGAAAAAGTGTATTCAACCATGCTTGATAAAGAAACATACAGCAAGTGGACTTCAGTATTTAATCCGACTTCAAATTTTCAGGGTTCCTGGGAAAAAGGGACAGTAATCCGGTTTTTAGGTACTGACAAGGATGGTAAAACCGGAGGTATGTTGAGCAGGATTGAAGAAAATATTCCAAATAAGTTTGTTAGTATCCTTCATTTTGGAATTATAAACGATGGAAAAGAAATCACAGAAGGGCCCGAAATAAAAGATTGGGCCGGTGCACATGAGAATTATACTTTCGAAAAGAAAGGTAGAAAAACATTGCTGAAAGTGGATATGGATTCAAATCAGCAATTCAGGGAATATTTCTCTGAAACTTATCCCAAAGCGCTGGAACGGTTAAAAACTATTTGCGAACAATAGAATTAGAAATTGGAAATTGGAAATTAAAAATGAAAAGTTATGGCAACGGTAAACGTTTATCTTAATTTTCCCGGTTATACCGAGGAAGCATTTGAATTTTACAAATCAGTATTTGGCGGTGATTACTATGGGCAGGGCATTATGCGTTTCAGTGATGTTCCACCTTCAGAGGATATGCCGCCTCTGCCTGAAGGGCTTGAAAACAAAGTAATGCATGTAGGGTTGTCCATTTTGGGCGGTTTTATGTTAATGGGTTCCGATGCATGCAAGGAAATGGGTTTTAATGTAAAAATGGGAAACAATGTTTATATAAACCTTCAGCCCGACACGCGGGTAGAAACGCGAAAACTGTTTAAAGCGCTTTCAGAAGGAGGAAAGGTGGAACAGGAACTTCAGGACATGTTCTGGGGCGATTATTTCGGAAGCTGTATCGATAAATTCGGTGTCCTCTGGATGTTCAATTGTCCGGAAAAAAAGGAATAGTCCTGAGTAATCCTTTTTATTGCCGGAACAATTACAGTCAGTTTTCTGTAAAACGATTCCTTTTCTACATTTATATCGCCCTTCGATATCCGATTGAAGCCCATGTTTTTATCGTATCCGGCACTGCTTTTTTATTCCTATAAATTGAATGGGATTAAAGAGGTTATTATCATGTTGCGGTAAAATGTTTCTTGTACTAAAGAATGTTTAACAATCGTTGTTGTCAGTTAAAAATAAAAAACCTGGAATAGGACTGCCCCTAACCTGGGTTTGATTTTTCATTTAGTAATTTTTTGCTGCAATATTTGCATGGTGCTACCGCTTAAATAAGCTGCAGAGCAGCAAAATATTTGTAGCCAGACATTTTTGGATGTTAGTGAAAGCTGCAGGGCAGCGAAATATTATTAAAATAATTGAATTAGGCGCTTTACACATACCTTAAAAAGAAATGAACCCAGCGGGTTCAAATGTTTATAGAAAGAATTTCAATAACTTGTGATGCGACCCTGACCAGGGTCGAACCGCCACCTGTCGAAATTATTGCTTTAAACATACGATGCATCTGGCATCAAAAACTTATGGTTACTTACTTTGCTGTTATTTATAAAGTGCCTGATTCAATTAAAATAATCATCCTGATATTTTACGGACAAAACTGTTTAACAATATATATGTATAATTTAATCAGTTTAACTAAAATGCACAAGTCAGAATTTTTTTGGTGAAATTTAAAATCTGTCTGATTATTTCTTCTGACTTCAGCTGTATCAACGCTATACCAGGTACATATTATTTTCGGACTATATTCACATTAAATTCACACTAAATTCGCACTAAATTCGCGATTTCGCGAATTTAGTGCGAATTTAATGTGTGTATAGTGCGAATTTAATAGGGAGCAGTTATCTCCCAGGTCCCTCCCGGATATTGCTGTTCTCCCGGATTTATTGTATAGATAATACAGTTGAAACTTGATTTCTCAGCCTTAAAAACAAAGTTGGTCAGAATGTATCCTGTTATTTAAAGTTTTTTACCAGGTGTTTATTGATTGACGGAAATTAAGGGAATACCGGCCAATGCGTTCATTGATCTGATGCTACTTAAAACAAGGGGGTTTTACGGGATGCTTTCTCATTGAATTCCTGTCAATCTAAACTCATGGCAGTTTTCGGTGCAGGAAGACAATTTCATCACTACAGACAGTTTTAAACGTGCTTCAAGCCACTCACTGCGTGTTCCTTTCTTGTGTGTATTCATCTTTCGTTCTCCTTTTTAAATGGTTTGTTCCTTTAAACCGGCTTATAAACATTAACAACAATTCCATTTTCGTAATGTGTACTTTGTGCAAGCCTTAGTTTGAAATAATTCTTCAATTCGCCAAATATTGTAAGGCCGCTGCCGATTGCAACCGGATTAATAAAAAGATGGTATTCATCAATCAGATTTTTTTTGATTAAGGAAGAGACAAAGTTTGCACCTCCGTAAACGATGATATCCTTTCCCGGCTGTTTTTTCAGACTGTTAATTTCTTCAACCAAATCACCTTTTGCCAGGGATGTATTTACCCATTCGGATTTATCCAGGGTTTTTGTAAAAACAACTTTGGGCTTGTCCATCATTTTGTTGGCAAATTCAAATTCGGGTGAATCGGGTTTGTTTTCAACCACATCTGACCAGTAGGTAATAAATCCATCTGTCATTTTCCTGCCTAAAATAATACTATCAACAGAATCAGTCAGGTCGTTGACATACTTTTCAAATTTATCTCCCGAGTCCCATGACATCCAGTCCAACTCACCTTTTGGTCCGCCTGTGAAGCCATCGACGGACATCTGTACCTGTAATTTTAGTTTTCTCATTTTCTTTCATTTTGAATTAAAAAGTTATGAATGACATGAACTGTCATTTTCATCAATGTTTCATCAGTTTCCGGACTTTCAGCTACTCCAATACAGGAACCATGGACAGAAGGCAGTATCATTAATCTTGAATTTTTAATCAATTTCGCAAGGGCGAGAGCATGCTCCGGAAGTATCACGTCCCGGTCTCCATTTATAACCAGCACGGGTGCATTTACAGTTGCAACGGATTCTTCATTCCAATCTTTAAAACCTAACATTCTTTCCCTGTCTTTGTTGAACATGGTCTGCAATTTTGAGTTGTCGGGGGTTATCTGAAGAAAAGCATCTTTCAGTGTTTTGGGCATGTCGTCAATTGTGGCTTTTTCCATTCCTTCGAAGAATCCGGGGATTAGACCCTCCCTTTTATAAAATGTGGAAGCAAGGATTAATTTATCAATCATTTCAGGGTGCCGGACTGCCATTTGCAGGGCAGTATTTCCACCATTGCTAAACCCAAAAACCGATGCTTTTGAAACGTGAAGGTTCTGTAACAGAATTGCAACATCATCTGCATCCTGTTCAAATCTTTCGGGTGCATCCCTGTCCGGGGTATGCCCATGCCCCTGCAACTCTGCAGCAATAATTTGAAAATGTTGAGTGAGTTCAGGAATTATTCTTCCGAAGGTAGTCTGAATTGTTGAACCGCCGCCATGGATTAGGACGAGAGGGATTAGCTGTCCACCTGCCTTGCCGGCAGATTGGTGAATTTCGTAGTACATCTTTATCCCGTTTACATCAGAATAGCCACTTTCGAAGGTTTTACTATTGTTTGTTGTTTGTTTTTGCATGCTACTTTTTTCAGCTTTTATTGTTTAGATCGTTCCGTTCGATCTGGATTCCAACAATATGGTATTTTGTGGTTCTGTTATATACACTTACCGGATTTGTCAGAAAAAGAACAAGCCCCAGACAAGAAGGGTGACCATGCAGGCATGCAAAAGGTAATCAATTACAGAACGAGGCCCAATTCCGACAATGATGGTAAAAATACCAACGACTGTTCCAAAAAGGGCAAAACCCTGTACAATGCGGGCAATTTGGATTTGGTTTGCCGGCTGAAGAAATGTAAATACAAATCCGGCCAGCAACACCAGTCCGATAACCAGCTCGGCAATCCGTGCTTTTGAATGTTCATGTCCTTTTGAAAACAGTCCGAAGTGAAGTGCCGAGGCAGCCAAAAACAAAAGGGTTTCGATAATTAAAAATAACCGTATCATAAGGCATCAGTTTTTTGAAGTTTCAGTACATTATTCCATTTTTGGTTTCAACGCGAATGTTTTAAGTTGTTGAAAACCATATTTGGTATACTGTATCGTTTCTTCGCTTTCCGAACCTGAAACCGAAACCGAACCGGCGGGTGTGCCTATTTTGTATATTTCAAAACCACACCGCCGTTTGCAAGCTGTTGGGCAGACACAAGGGACAAATTCCTTGGAGCTATTCCCTGCCGGAACAATGGTTGCCCGCTGCCCAAAATCACAGGGGCTATTCCAATGCGGTATTCATCAAAAAGGTTATCATTGATGAATGTTTCAGAAAGGTTTGCACTTCCAAACACATACATATCCCCATCACCTTCTGCTTTTAGTTTTGAAATTTCGGCAGTGGCATTCTCTTTGATCAGGGTTGAATTATTCCAGCCGGCGGATTTTAATGTTTTGGAAAAAACGAGTTTTGGGATTTTATTCATTAATCCGGCAATTTCCCCTTCTGTCTTTTCCGCATCTGCTGTGGTCCAGTAAGCCGCCATTCCTTCGTAGGTCACCCTTCCAAAAACGAGGTAGTCCGCTGCATGTAATTGTTCGATGCTCAATTTCTGCAGTTCTTTTCCCCAAATGACTTCGTGAAAGGATAAGTCCCAGTTTTGCTTTCCTTCAAAATAGCCATCAATTGTCATGATATTCCACATAATCAGTTTTCTCATCATCTTCCGGTTTTTAAGTTGTTTATAATTGTTTCGAATAATTATCCGCCTGCTTACCTGTTGTTTGCATTCATGGCTACTCCTGTCATCGATTACCGATTTGCTCAGCCAAACCGACCAGTAACCCTTCGGGTCCGCGAATGTAACACAGCCGGTACGCATCTTCGTACTGTACCACTTCACCGACGAGCTGTGCTCCGTGCCTGCTTAGCCTGGAAACCATCTCGTCAATGTCTTCAACAGTGAACATGACGCGAAGGTAACCAAGGGAATTCACGGGGGCGTTCCGGTGATCGGCGACTACAGGAGGGCTAAGAAACCGCGAGAGCTCGAGCCGGCTGTGTCCATCCGGAGTGACCATCATTGCAATTTCTACTTTTTGATCGACCAGTCCGGTAACGCGGCCGGCCCATTCGCCTTCGATGATGGCACGCCCTTCAAGCTCCAGACCTATCTCCGTGAAAAAAGAGATTGCATCATCAAGGGATTCTACCACAATGCCTACATTATCCATTCGGAGTAATTTATTTTTTATCACCATTTTATCTCCTTATGTATAAATTATTTAAATACAATTTTTTAATACTTCCACAACATTTTTCTTCAAGATGTTCTTTCGTTTTATAAGCCTGTAAAGACCATTAAATTGACGAATGAAGGTTCTCATTTGTTTTTATCCATATGAAGCGGACTTCTTTTTTGGAATACAGGTGAGCTCTACGACCCCGGATTTGAAAACCCTTGTATCTGTCAATTGAAAATTCTGACGGTCAGTTAAATTTTCAAATAAAGGCTTGCCACTTCCCAAAGCCACCGGGTGAACCGACATTTTATATGTATCAATAAGTTTTAAGCTGATGAAGGTTTTAATTAAGCCCGCTCCACCATACAGCCAGATATCCTTTCCATTCTGATTTTTAATCTTTGCTACCGTAGCAGCTATATCCTTACTTATATAAGTTGCATTTTCGTCTGATCTGGCTTTAGTGGAAAAGACATATTTTTTCTTGGAATGAATTCCTTCCCATATCGCTTTTTCTTCTGCGCCGGCCTTTTCATCAGGTTGGTAATTTCCCCAGGCATCATAACTTACCCTTCCATAAAATATGGTGTCTATATCTGATAAGAATGCATCAAAATTCATATCCTTATCCATGATGCACCAATCTGTTTCCCCGTTCGGCCCCTCAATAAAACCGTCCAGTGTTACTGCGAGGTTCAGTATTATTTTTCTCATCTGATTTATTTGTTGCGCACGTCAGGACACAGACCCGGCGGCTATACTAAATTCAATTTATAATCTCACCTTTGTTACCGGCCAGCTTTTCGCGCCATTTTTGGAGTTCCTCAGGTGTTTGTTTTACCCAGTCTGTTACTTCGCCAACGATTTTCAATGACGACCGGGAGCGATAGGAGCGTGTCGGGTTGCCCGGAAACTTTTTGTCGGTAACATTCGGGTCATTTTCAAAACTCCCTGTCGGTTCAACAATGTAAACACGTTCACGTCCATCGCCTTTTGCCAATGCAGCTGCAAGTCCCGCCCCATTAACTATAGCTGTGAAATAGATGTGATTCATTTTGAGTTCATGTTTGTAATTTGAATTACCCCCTGCTGTCAGCAAATCGCCAACTTTCAAATCTGCTTTTGTTCCATGATAAAAAGGTCCTGTGTCTGAGGGCTTATCCTTTAAAGAAGCTGCCAATTCACGATTCTTTTTTGCCTTGCCTGAATCGCCTATGTCTTCATAGCATTTTGCAATGTTTGAATAAAGTGTTGGGAAGGCACTCGCAACAGTGACATCATTAACTTTTAATGCATGTTCCAAAGCAGTTTTCAGCCATTTTAATTTATCCGGAACATTTTTTTGATGCCGGGACACATAATGAGCAGCAATGAATTTTTCAAAGTCGGTTGTTGCTTCGTTCCAGGCTTGAAGGAATAGTTTGCCTGCCTCGATTGGTTTGCCATTTTCTTCCATTCCTATACCCTGAAGACAACGTTTCACAACTGTATTGTTCGGATTGAATTCCATTTGCCAGTTATTTTAACGTTTCTGTTACTGTTATTAGCAGGTAATTTCATGCATCGGGAATTTCCGGCTCAACAAGTTTCTTCAGTTTTTCAAGTGATTCCTGCCATCCAAGGTAACACATCTCTGCAGGAATTGCATCAGGGATTCCTTCCTGGACGATGTGTAAATCAGTGCCGCACGAGACTTGCGATAACTTTACAGTGGTTATCATTTCTCCAGGTAAATTCGGGTCGTCAAAACGGTCGGTGTATTTGATTAATTCGTTTGGCCTGATTTCCACGAACTCGCCTCCGAAGGAATGGCTGTTGCCCGTAGAGAAATTCTGAAAGGACATTTTGTAGCTTCCTTCAACCCGAAATTCCATGTGGTGCACCTTACAAACAAATCCATATGGCGGAAGCCACGTTGAAAAGGCATCTGTGTTGGAAAAGGCCCTGAATACTTTTTCAGGAGAAGCAGCCAGCACCCGGTGTAATGTTACTGTATTGTTCGACATGATGATTAAATTTTAATTGAATTAATAATACTATCTGTTTTAAGGTTCAATATCTGATTGTTTCTGCTTTAAGCTATTCACAGAAATCTGTTTTTGAGATGAAAAGTTTTCCATAATTTACTTTTAGGCTCCAACAGTACCTGTTTTTACTTCGCCGGCCCGCCTGTAATTAACCATCACCACTCCGTTTGGTGTTACCGTACTCTCAACGACCATAAAAGCTGCCGGTATTGTACCATCCTGAAACAACTTTTTTCCCGAACCAAGCGTCAGCGGGTAAGTGTTGAGCCAAAGTTCATCTGCTAAATCATGTTTCAGCAGCAACTGAACAAGCTGGCTGCTTCCCCAAACTTTGATATCAGAACCTGCCCCTTTTTTAAGTTCTTTGATATCGTCCAGGCCTTTCAGAAAAACAGTGTTTTCCCAGTCTGACGTTTCCCTTGAGTTAGACATGACGTATTTGGTGACATCATTGATACCTGGCCAGTTGGCTGCATGTTCAGGCCAGTAGCTCTCGAAAATATCAAAGGTTTTCCTGCCTAACAGAAGATCGGCCGCTTTCATCTGCTTTTTCCAAACCTCGCCCGAAGCATTCTCTGCATAAGGTGCAACCCAGCCGCTATATTTAAACCCCTGTGAGGTGTCTTCCTTCGATCCGCCTGGTGCCTGCAGGACCCCATCCAATGTAATCATAGATATGACTATTATTTTTCTCATTCTATATTTCTTTATTATTAAACCTGTTCTGAAGGAAATTTACTCATATCCATGCAAAAGATTTCCCAGGTATGTCCATCGAAATCTTCGATATTTCTTTTTTGCATGAATCCGTAATCCTCGAAAGGCACGGGTTCTGTACCACCGGCGGCTAATCCGTTTTCAACAATTTCATTTATTTTATCAAGGTTTTCTACCGAAAGTGAAAATAAAGCCGCGATATGGTTTTTTGTGTCTGCAATTGGTTTGCTGGCAAAGTTTTTAAATTTTTCGTGTGTTAGCAGCATTACAAAAATATGATCATTCCAAACCATACATTTGCCGCTTTCATCGGAAAACTGCGGATTGTTTGTAAATCCAAGTTTGGTATAAAAATCCATGGATTTTTTTACATCTTTTACAGCCAAATTGATAAATACCTGTGATTCCATAGTTGAAGAATTTTATTACTTTAAGATTGAATAATAATCACTACTTCAAATTTAAATCAATAACCTGATTTGCAGGATGTGTATTTGCGTCAATCTAAATAGTAATTTGCGTCACTATTCGTTTTTCTTTTATCAGGAAGGATATTCAGCACGTACCTGGCTTTACTAATAAACTGATTCAACAGAAAAATAGTTAATTCTGTATCAATGCCATGGTTTCAGGAAAAACCGGCAGGACAAATACCGTAAATTATTCTCCCTGCTGCTGACTTGCAGGATACAGGTAAAGGAACACAGTTTCATAACTTTCGAAAATCAACTATCGTGTATGATGTTTTGTTGATCGGTGTTGCTGAGGACCATATATGAATCTGCATGTATTTAATTTCCATTAAAATCAGGAAATCGTTGGTAAAGTAGCAGGATACTTCTATTTTTAATCGCTGATTAATTTAAAACCAATATTCATGAAGAAGCTGATAAACCTTATTGTTCTTACGTTTTGTGTATCCATCGTTTTTGCACAGGAATTACCGTTCAGAATGGAGGAATTAACTGCGCCTGATTTTGTAAAAGCGGTTGAAAGAAGTTCAAAGACCTGTATTATTCCCATTGGGGTTTTCGAAAAACACGGGCCTCACATGCCGCTTGGTACTGATTTGTACATGTCGCGCGAATATGCACTGCGCGCTGCCGGACAGGAATATGCAGTTGTATTTCCGTGGTATTATTTTAGCCAGATTAACGAAGCAAAACACCAGCCCGGCACAATCGCCTACAGTCCTGAGTTAATCTGGAAGATATTGCAGGAGACGTTGGATGAACTTCATCGTAATGGTTTCGAAAAGATTATTATCGTCAACGGTCATGGCGGAAACAATGCCTTCCTTAATTATTTTGGAATGGCACAACTTTCTGAACCCCGGGATTATTCTCTTTACTGGTTCCGGCCGGAAAGCAGCAGCGAGGTAGCACAAAAGGCAGCTGAGTTAAGTCAGGTTGATGAATATGACCAGCATGCAGGCAACAGCGAAACCTCGGAAATGGTTGCCGCTCATCCGGAAATTGTTCATAAAGACAGGGCAGATCAGCAATCAGGAGTTGACCAGGAGCGGATGAAAAATCTGAAATACGTTTATTCAGGAATCTGGTGGTACGCAAGTTATCCAAATCATTACAGCGGCAACGGATCAAAAGCCACTCCCGAGGCGGGAGAATTGTTGATTAACGAAACAGTTGATCAGCTGGTGAAAATGATAAAAGAAGTAAAATCGGATGCTGTTGTTCCTGAATTGCAAAAAGAATTCTATCAAAAGTCGGGAAATCCGTTAGATACGAAACAATAGTTGTTTAAAAGGATCCGATTGGGTTGGTTCTGTACCTGTAGTTATTTAACCGAAAGAAAATTCATTTTCCATTTTTTTACCGAAAAGGAAAATGTAATTTAGTGCGTTCAATTTATTTTAAAATCTAAACCAATAAATAATGAAAGAAAAATTGATTCGAAAATTTGGAAATTCATCAGAGAAGAATCCAGGTGATAATGCGATGAACCGTCGCAAATTTATTGGCGGCGTAACCACTGCTGCAGTAGGTTTAACCGTTGTGCCAAGGCATGTTTTGGGAGGGGCAGGATTTATTCCGCCGAGTGATAAAATTAATGTGGCGTACATTGGCATGGGAACCCAGGGTTTACGTCAGTTGCCCGATATAATTCAGATTCCTGAAGTGCAGGTAATTGCTGTTTGCGATCCGCAACGAAAAGCCATTAATTATTATGATTGGAGCCCAACCGGCCTGCGTGATCAGATGCGTAAACTGATTGGCAAACCCAACTGGAATACAGGCGGTAACAATACCATTCCGGGTGGTTTGGACAACGGAAAGGAGATTGTTGATGCGTATTATGAAAAGGAAACCGGCAAAAAGTATGACTGCAAAGCGTACACTGATTTCAGGGAATTGTTTGAAAAGGAAAAAGATCTGGATGGGGTTCAGATAATGACCCCGGACCATTTGCATGGTCTGATCACTACAGCAGCCTTGAAACGTGATATTGCCGTCTCTGTGCATAAACCGTTATCAAACCGTTTACATGAAGGTAAAAAGGTGATTGATTTGGCACATAAATCGAATGCCACAACACACTTTCAGCCCTGGGATTCAAATGGGGAAGATATGCCCAAAATCATGGAATGGATTAACAGTGGTGCAATTGGCAAATTGAAGGAGGTGCACAACTGGTCATTCCGTCCGGTTTGGCCACAGTATGCAAAAGTGCCAGCCGATAAGCCTAAATTACCGGAAGGATTTGAGTGGGATTTATGGCTGGGACCTGAAGCTGAACGTCCATATCATCCTCATTATACCAATATGGTTTTCAGAGGCTGGTACGACTTTGGCGGAGGCTCAATGGCCGATATGGGGCACTATAGTTTATGGACTGTTTTTGAAGCGTTAAAGCTGGGCAAACCAACTATTATTGAGCCGAATTTCAGTCATGTTTGTGACATTAATGATCAGGGAGCTGCCTTTAAAATCAGAAATGATTTTAGTTTTCCGTTTGCCAGTTCAATGCGCTTTAAATATCCTGCTGTTGAAGGCCGTCCGGCAATTGATCTGGTTTGGTATGATGGCGGTATGCGTCCGCCTGTGCCAAAGGAATTTTATGATCAGGGAGTTGAATTTCCCTCAGAGGGAATGATGTTCGTTGGAGATAAGGATATTATTCTGACCCGTGGATTTCATGCAGAAAATCCGTATTTATTGTCCAAAGGTGTAAAAGAAAGTAAGGAAGTATCTGCTGCAGCGGGAGCTGTAAAAATACCGGGAATCGAACGTTTTGTAAACGGTATCAAAGCCGGTAAGCAAATTGAAGGTGGCTTCCGCCAGGCGTGGCCGATTACAGAAGCAGTGAATTTATATGCTGCAGCGCTCCGTTCAGGGAAAACACTGATGTACGATGCTGATAAAATGCAAATCACAAATGATAAACAGGCCAATGAATATTTGGATCGGAAGTACCGTAAAGGCTGGAGTCCGGAAGAAGTTTAGGAGCCCTCATCCTGCCTTCCCCCAAAGGGGAAGGAGAAAGAAGACTTTTTAGATAATTAATCATAAATTTAGATGCTCCGAATCTTGTTATAAGCAGGAAAATATCTCCCTCGGGGGGAATAAGGGGGGCTAATTATTAACAACATCAATAAAATGAAATCAACAAGAAGAAACTTCATTAAACATACCGGCGCTGCCATTGGTGGTGCAGCGTTGCTGAGCCAGCTCCCGCTGTCTTCGTTTGCCGGTGAAAAAGGAAAATTAAAAAGCTTTGGTTTCCAAACCTGGACCATTCGCGAAGATTTGAACAAGGATTTTCCGGGGACCATGAAAAAAATGGCTGATTTGGGTTACAAGGAGATGGAAATGTGTTCACCACTCGGTTATTCCAGTGCAGGTTTTGAACCATTAAACCACATGAGTGGCTCTGAAATGCGTAAAATTGTGGAAGATTCCGGATTGAAATGCACCAGTTCACATTTTAATATGGGTGAATTGCGCGAAAGCCTTGATGATCGCATGGAATGGGCACATGGTCTTGGAATGAAACAGATGGTTTGCTCCAGCTTCTGGCTGCCTGAAGGGGCTTCAATGGATGATTACCGGAAAGCAGCTCAGGAACTCAATGAAATTGCAGAAAAAACAAAAGATGCCGGTCTGCAAATGGGATTTCACAACCACCACATGGAATTCGAAAAACGTGACGGTAAACTGATTTACGAAACATTGCTTGACGAATTCGATCCTGATTTGGTGAAAATGCAATTCCAGGTTGCAGTAGTAAATATTGGATACCAGGCTGCCGATTATTTCAGAAAATATCCGGGCCGGTTTATTTCTGCCCACCTTTCCGATTATTCAAAGGATAAAGATGCGCAGGTGCCAATTGGCGAAGGGGTAGTGAACTGGGATGATTTATTCAAAGCAGCCAAAAAGGGCGGTGTGAAAAATTTCTATGTGGAAATGGATCCGGAAACTTTTAAACCAAGTGCTGAATATTTATTGGCATAAATGAAGAAAATCACGTGGTGAAGAATCCTAAATCTCGATTGTACCAATTTAGATTTGGGATTTATTTTTTATTATTGGCATAGTATTCTGCCTTACTTTTTAAAGAAAGTGTATTTATGAAATTGTTTTTATCTCTCATTGCATTGCCATTTATTGTATTGGGGTGCGTCAACAAAATTGAACAACCCAACATCCTTTGGATTTCAACTGAAGATATTACAACAATGCTTGGGTGTTATAATGATCCGAATGCGTTCACACCTAATCTTGATGCATTTGCCGAAAAGAGCGTTAAGTTCACTGAAGCGTTTGCCACGGCTCCGGTATGTTCTCCTTCCAGGTCGTGCATCATCACCGGAGAATATGCTACTTCGCTGGGCACGCAGCATCTTCGTTCAGAAGTGACAATTCCGGAGCGTATAGTTCCATTCCCGAAATATTTGAGGAAAGCAGGCTATTACGTCACCAACAACGACAAGGAGGATTACAATTTCGTAGATACAACAATCTGGAACGAATCGTCGAAAACGGCTCACTGGCGAAACCGGCCAGCCGGCCAACCCTTTTTTAGTGTTTTTAATATCGAAATTACCCATCAGTCTGGAATATTCGGTAACGATTCAGTGTATCACGAACGCATCAAAGATTATCTTTCCAAAATAGAAACGGTGAATCCTGACAGCCTGGTTATACCGCCCTATTTTCCTGAATCGCCAGCCATTCGTAAGTTATGGGCAAGGTATTACACTAACATACAGGTGTTGGATATTCAATTTGAAGAGCGGCTGAATGAACTAAATAGTGACGGGTTACTCGATAATACTATTGTTTTCTTTTTTGCTGATCACGGAACCGGTATGCCGAGGGCCAAACGCGCCTTGTACGATTCGGGTTTGAAAATTCCGTTGCTGGTTTATGTTCCTGATAAATATGCTGACAGGTTTCACATGCAACCGGGAACGGAAAACAACCGCATGGTCAGTTTTCTCGATTTCGCGCCAACTATTTTAAATATTGCTGGTGTTGAAATTCCGGATAATATGAATGGAAAACCATTCATTTCAGAAGAAAAAGTGTCCTCCAAAGATTTTGTTTTTGGTACGTCCGACAGGGTGGATGAGGCTTTTGAAATGGCGAGGACGGTGCGGACAGAACGATTTCGGTACATTCGGAATTTTAAGCCATATACACCACTGCTTCAACCTAATTTTTACAGCGACAAATCAGAAATTATGAAGGAGCTTCATAAATTTACAGGAAATCCGGATTTAACCTTCGCCCAAAAAACATTATTTACTGAAAACCGGCAACCCGAGGAATTGTATGATGTGGTGAATGATCCGTACGAGATTCATAATCTGGCCGGAATTCCGGAGTACCAAAATGAATTGTCGGAAATGAGAAAACGGCTGCGGGCAGAAATGCTGGAAAGTTACGATACCGGTTTGATGCCTGAGCCCGAAATGATGCGGCTTTCTGAAAACAGTACACCGTACGAAATCACTAAAAATCAGGAATTGTTTCCGGTTTCGGAAATTCTGGATGCATGTGATCTAATGGTTGAGCCCAATGTTTCGATTAACGACGTGATTCAAAAACTGAATGATGATAATGGTTTTGTGCGCTACTGGGCAGTTGTATCTGCGGAAAGCCGCGGGATAAATAATCCTGAAATCCTTTCGGAATTAAAAGAACGGGTGAAGAATGACAATTTTGTAACTGTGCAGATTGAGGCAGCTAAAACACTTATCAAAGCCGGACAACCGGAATATGTACAGGTATTGATAGAAAATATGGAAAATGAGGATAAAACTGTAGTTCTTTTTGCAACCCGTGCATTTGAGCAAACCTGGAAGCTCTTACCGGAGTTTCCTGAAAAAGTTAAGGAAATTTATAAACAGCTTGAAAAACAAACCGCAGGGAAATGGTACGGCCATGATTTGTATGCATTTTGGTCGCTGAGCCAGGTGTTTCAGGATGAAAAGGTGAAAGCCCCCGATGCAGTGAATTACGGAGAGCTGGAAAAGAATAAATAATCGTGGAATATTCACCTGATAATTATGGGGTGTAACTTAATATCACCCGGTGTATTCCCGTAAATTGTTGTAAAAATAAAATGATGAAGAAAGTCATCCTTCAGATAAATGACAGATTTAAAACTTGCGCCTGGTTAATAATATTGTTGGTTACAGGTTGCAGTAATAATGATAATAAAATATGGGAAGCAGGTGCTGACTGGCCGGTATACCAGGGAGGGAAAAGCAGTAACCAGTATTCGCCACTTAAACAAATAACTCCTGAGAATGTACAGTTTCTGGAACCGGTGTGGGAATATCACTCCGAAGGAGGTGATTCACTTGAAAGAACACAGATTCAGTGTAATCCGATAATTATTAATGGTGTGTTGTTTGGAACATCACCAAAACTGAAAGTTTTTGCGCTTGATGCAGCCACCGGCAAACCAATCTGGGAATTCGATCCGAATAAGGATGTGGATTATGCGATGAATGTGAACCGCGGTGTTACTTACTGGACAGATGGAAGTGAAGAGCGAATCCTGTTTGCAGCCGGTCCTGAATTGTTTGCACTGAATGCTGAAAACGGAAAGGTGATCGAATCGTTTGGAAATAATGGTAAAGTTAGTTTAAAAGAAGGCCTGGGAGAAAATTCGGAAGATAAATATGTGGCTGCTACCACTCCCGGAGTAATTTATAAGGATTTGCTGATTATTGGTTCACGTGTGTCGGAAAATGCCGGTGCGGCGCCGGGATTCATCAGGGCGTTTCATGTAAAAACAGGGAAACTGATATGGGTATTTAATACCATTCCCCGGCCTGGTGAATTTGGTTACGATACCTGGCCTGTGGATGCATGGAAAGAAGCAGGTGGCGCCAATTCATGGTCGGGAATGAGTCTGGATGAAGAGCGCGGAATCGTGTACATTCCAACCGGCTCGGCAGCCTTCGATTTTTGGGGCGGTAACCGCAAAGGCAAAAACCTCTTTGCCAATTGTGTGCTGGCTTTGGATGCAGCTACAGGAAAACGCATCTGGCATTATCAAACGGTACATCATGACATTTGGGACCGCGATTTACCGGCACCGCCGAATCTGGTAACGGTAAACCACGATGGAAAAAATATTGACGCAGTGGCGCAAATTACCAAGTCGGGTTTTGTGTTTTTGCTCGATAGGGAAACAGGAGAACCGCTATTTCCGGTGGAAGAAATTCCGGTTACACAATCCAACCTGAAAGGGGAGGAAACCTGGCCAACACAACCGGTTCCCGTAAAACCACCGCCATTTTCGCCACAGTCGCTGACCCTGGAAAACATCACCGATATTTCTCCTGAATCGCACGATTTTGTGGCAAGTATTTTAAAAAATGTAATGAGCGGAAAACAGTTTATTCCGCCCAGTACTGAAGGAACGGTTATCTTTCCCGGCTTCGACGGAGGCGGGGAGTGGGGCGGTGCAGCCTGCGATCCGGAGTCGGCAGTCCTGTATGTCAACGGAAGTATTATGCCGTGGATACTTACTATGATTGCAATCGATTCTGATACCAAAACAGAAGCTCACCCTGGCGCAAGGCTTTACCAGATCAATTGCGCCATGTGTCACGGGCAAAACCGCGAAGGAAAAGCTGCAGCCAATTATCCGCCCCTGGATGGCATTCAGCAAAAAATGAACAGGGATGAAATCCTGCAAATAATGAACACAGGAAAGGGGTTTATGCCCGCTTTCAGTCACCTCAAAAAAGAAGATAAAGAGTTGCTTGCCGATTATCTTTTAAATGAAAATGCAGACACTGACGTACATCTGCAGGGAATTGAAAACAATGAAAAGGCAGTGCCTTATACACATACCGGCTACAACCGGTTTCTCGATCAGAATGGATATCCGGCAGTGAAACCACCTTGGGGAAACCTGTCGGCTATTGATTTAAACCAAGGGGAAATACTTTGGCAGGTTCCGCTGGGCGAAGTAGAGGAACTGGCCCAAAAAGGAATTCACAATACCGGTACTGAAAATTATGGCGGTCCAGCGGTTACTGCCGGGGGTGTGATTTTTATTGCTGCATCAAAGGATGAATATTTCAGGGCATTTGATAAAAAAACAGGTGAGGAATTATGGAAATATAAACTACCAGCCGGTGGTTATGCAACGCCAGGTGTTTATGCCGTAAATGACCGCGAATACGTGGTTATTGCCTGCGGCGGAGGCAAAATGGGAACAAAATCGGGTGACAGTTATATCGCATTTGCGTTGAATGAAAAGTAGTAACGGAAATCATTCTTCAGGATTGTGTAAAACTGAAAAATTGTAAATAATGAAATTAGTTGCGGCAATTGTATTCTTTGTACTGGTTGGTTTAGGGGGTAATGCAGGAGCACAAAAAGCGCAGAAACCCAATATCATTTTAATTCTTGCCGACGATATGGGTTATTCTGATATTGGGTGTTACGGTTCAGAAATAAAAACTCCGAATCTTGATCAGTTGGCAACTGAAGGAGTGCGTTTCTGCAGCATGTACAATAATGCCCGCTGTTGCCCTTCACGGGCAGCGTTACTGAGCGGGTTGTATCCGCATCAGGCAGGTGTGGGAGAGATGACGGATACCGATTTGCCTATTCCGGAATACCAGGGATTTTTTAATAATCAGACGGTAACAATTGCCGATGTGCTGGGAAGTGCAGGTTACAACACGTATATGTCGGGCAAATGGCATGTGGGAGAAGAACCCGGGCACCGGCCAACAGATCATGGTTTTGAGCATTGTTTTGCTTTTCTGAACGGGGCCAGCAGCTATTTCGATTTTAAACCTTACCGCAATGAATTGTGGCCTCCCGGTAACAAATTGACCGTAGTTCGCAATAATCAGGAAATTAAACCTGAAGCCAATTCATTTTATGCCACCGATTTGTATACTGATGAAGCTATTCGCTTTATTAACAGGGATCAGAAGGACAAACCGTTTTTTTTGTACCTGGCCTATACTGCGCCGCACTGGCCGTTGCACGCGCTACCCGAAGATATTCAAAAATACGAAGGAGTGTATGAAGCAGGTTGGGATGTAATTCGTCAAAACAGATATCAGCACCTGCAGGAAATAGGGCTGATTGATACACAAACCAAATTATCGGAGAAAAACAATCCCAATCGAAACTGGAAGGATTTATCGCCTGAAGAAAAAGCTTACGAAGGCAGGGTAATGCAGGTTTATGCAGCTATGATAGACCGAATGGACCAGAACATTGGCCGGTTGATGGAACAGTTAAAGAGAAACAATCAGCTGGAAAATACAGTAATCCTGTTTTTGTCTGATAACGGTGGCTGTGCGGCAGGTAAGGTGAATGCCGGAAAATACGGCAATCCGCGTTTCGAGGCGGATGCTTTACCTGGAATGCCTGAATCGTTTGTTGGGTATGGCAAAAACTGGGCAAATGTGAGCAACACACCATTTCGCGAATTTAAATCAGATATTCATGAAGGCGGAATTTCAACCCCCTTTATTGCCTGGTATCCCGCACATTTTCCGGCAGGTAAAATAAATCATTCTATTTCGCACATTGTGGATGTTATGCCCACTCTGGCCGAACTGGCCGGAACAAAATATCCAAAAGAATTTAAAGGGAAAAAGATAAAACCAGCGCAGGGTAAAAGTCTGGTGTCAGTCATCAAACTTCAAAGTGTGATTCCGGAACGTGCGCTTTATTTCGAGCACCTTGGGAAATGCGGTGTCATTGAAGGCAGTTGGAAAATTGTTCGTTTCCGAGATGAGCCATGGGAATTATACAACCTCAAAAGTGACAGGAGCGAAATACTTAACCTGACCACGGAATTTCCGGACAAACTGAATGATTTGATTGGCAAATACAATCGCTGGGTGCAGGAAAATAAAGTACTTCCAAGGGAGGAAGTTGAAAAAGCAATGATTTATCAATTTTAAAACAGGTTGAAATGGTTTTATTAAAAGAACCAATTATACTGGTTTGTGCAATTTGTTTTTTTCTAAATGTATCTGCTAATAAGCAAAAAAGTAATTCATCCGGCGTAGCGGAAATCGTTCGAAAAGCAAACGTTGTTTACGATTCGGCAGGCAACTAATTACATGCGCCTTCCCGGATATAATCAACCAGTTTATTTAACCAAATAACAAAGTAAAATATTTTAATTAATTCACATGAAAAGAACATTATTAGTACTTATTGTTTTTGCTGTTTTTATTTATGAAGGCACAGGTCAGAATTCCGGACTCGCAGAAAAAAAGCAAAATTCAGCAGAATTACTGCAGGGCTGGAATACCTGGAACAATCCAAGTATTTTGTCGCATGTAAAAATGCCGGAGGGACTGAACATTCAGCTGATGTTGCGGAAAAGACGCGGCGGGCCTTACTGGCTTGATGATGCATATATTGCAAGTCCGCAGGTTAATTTCCCTGAAAAGATTTACCCCGGTAAACATGCTTATGACGGTAGCTATACAGAATTGGAAATGAGTTGGGAAGGACAAAATGCGACGGTTAAAACTGCTTCTGATGGTGATGATTTTTACCTGTTATACGAGCCGTCAGAATCTCCAGAGATACCTTATTTTCTTGTTTTACGAACAGGCATTTTGTGGAATAAAAACGGCTGCCTGACTAAAAACAAGAATTCAGTTTCAGTAAATTTTGAAAATACTACCTATAAAATTTCAGCCACATCCGAAGATAAAGAAATAGCATTGCCGCTGAATTCGCCCTATTTATCGTTTTATTCCGATCAGAAAATTGCAGTATATACCGGCCCTGAAAAGTCGCTGGATGAAATTGAAGTACTGATTTCAGACAAAGAAAAAGAATTTAATCAATCAACAGAAAAATACGGGCATTTGAAAGATGCATATGAAGCAATGCAATCGGTGATGGCCTGGAATATTTTTTACGATGCCGAAAACCAGCGCGGAATAGCATCAGTGAGCCGGATTTGGAATGAAGCATGGGGCGGATACATCATATTTGACTGGGATACATATTTTGCAGCATTAATGGCTTCACTGGACTTTAAAGAACTTGCCTATTCAAATGCCATTGCCATAACAAATGCCATTACTGAACGAGGATTTGTTCCCAACCTTGAAGCTTCCAACGGGTTGAAATCATTTGACCGTTCACAACCACCCGTGGGAAGTATGGTTTGCAAGCTGATATACGATAAATACAATGAAAAGTGGTTTTTGGAACAGGTGTACGATAAATTGCTGACCTGGAACCGCTGGTGGGACAAGGAGCGCAACAACCAGGGATACCTGTCGTGGGGATCCGATGCACATCCGGAAGGCATGGACGGACACTCGCTGCAGGGTGCAAAATGGGAATCAGGCCTTGATAATTCGCCTTTGTTTGATGATGCAACTTTTAATAAAGAAAAGGAAATGCTCGATTTGGCTTCGGCCGGATTGATGGGATTATATATCGCCGATTGCAATTACCTTGCAGAAATAGCCGGAGTGCTGGGAAAAACAGAAGATGTGAAAGAATTAAAATCCCGTTCTGCCAAATTCGGTAATAAACTGCAGGAATTGTGGGACGATAAAACCGGAATATTCAGGGACAAAAACCTGGTAACAGGTGAATTCTCCACTCATCTGGCGCCTACAAATTTTTACCCGCTTCTTGGGAAAGCAGCAACGCAGAAACAAGCCGAACGGATGATAAATGAGCATTTTATGAATCCCGATGAATTTTATGGCGAGTGGATAATGCCGTCAATTGCACGGAACGACCCTGGGTTTCCGGATAACAGCTATTGGCGCGGAAGAATTTGGGCACCAATGAATTTTCTGGTATACATGGGATTACGAAATTATGATTTACCAGAAGCACGTAAAGTACTGGCAGAAAAATCGTTTAATCTTATCATGAAAGAATGGAAAGACAAGCGTCGTGTACATGAAAATTACAATTCTGTAACCGGTGTAGGTGACGATGTTAGTAACAGCAACAGTTTTTACTCCTGGGGGGGTTTACTTGGATTTATTCCTTTAATGGAAGAAGGATATTATTTTAACGATAAAAAATAGAATCATTCAATTAAAGAAGTCATTAACATTGGTTTTAACGGAACAAAATGGGTAACTAAATAATTGTTCAGGTACATAGTTTATTGAACCAGCATGTTTTGCTCCAACTCATTTTAAACGGTATGCCTTTTCAGAAGAGCATACCGTTTAAAGGTAATTTCATTTGCGCTTAAAACTTTCCTTCTCCGGATGTGTTATTTGATACTAAATTTCAAATCTGTTTATTCAGGTTTAAACGATGAGAATCAAGTATATTATGATGGTATTTATTTCTGTTTTGGTAATTATAATTGTTCTTACAATTATAATCACCCAACATCCTAAATTTGGAAGGTTACCCCGTGGAGAACGGTTGGAGCGGATAAAAAAGTCGCCCAATTTTCGTGATGGAATTTTCAGGAATTTACATCACACACCACAACTTGCAACGGATGCAGGATTCTCCAAAATGTTCAGGGATTATATATCGGCTAAAAATAAACGGCCGCCTGGAAAAATTCCATCCGTAAAAACCAATTTGCTGAATTTATCGCCTGATGAAGATGTACTGGTATGGTTTGGGCATTCCTCCTATTTTATTCAGGTGGATGATAAAAAAATCCTTGTCGACCCCGTATTCAGTGGACATGCTTCACCATTTTCGTTTTCTATAAAAGCTTTTGAAGGAACTGATATTTATACGGCAGAGGATATTCCTGAACTGGATTATTTAATCATCACACACGACCACTGGGATCATCTGGATTATAAAACTATTTTGAAACTGAAACCTAAGGTGAAACAGGTTATTACAGGACTTGGAGTAGGGGAGCACCTTGAATACTGGAAGTTTGATAAAGATCGGATCATAGAAAAGGACTGGAACGAGGAAATTCCACTGGAAGATGGATTCAAAATGTATTCGGCGCCTGCCCGTCATTTTTCCGGGCGGAAGTTTAAACATAAAAAAACAATCTGGTCGTCGTTTATTCTGCTGACTCCAACCATGAAAATCTATATTGGCGGTGACAGTGGTTACGATACCCATTTTGCAGATATCGGAAACAAATTCGGACCGTTTGATTTGGCAATTCTTGAAAATGGCCAGTACAATACAAGTTGGAAATTTATTCATGCCATGCCTGAAGAGGTAGTTCAGGCAGCAAAGGATTTGGGCGCAAAACGGTTCTTTCCGGTACATAATTCAAAATTTGCCCTTGCGAACCATCCATGGGATGATCCGTTGATAAAAGTAACCGAATACAACCGGGATTCGAATATTCCTTTAGTAACTCCAATGATTGGTCAAAAAGTAAGATTGAAAGATTACAGCCAAAAATTTGAACGTTGGTGGGAAAAGCTTAAGTAAGTCTTACATCATTATTTATTCTGTTTTATGCATTTTCTTCGGCATCTTTAATCCTGTTACTTCAATTCTCATTTAATTATTTATTTAAATCATAATCCATATTCATATAAGAGTTCATTGTCTTTTATTTGATTTTTAATGATTTACGTTAGTTAACAAAAGATTAATTACGGCAAAAATTTAAATAAAAAAAATGATGATGATTTAAAATTTTAATCATAAATTGTATTGTATTGCCATTAAACTAATTAGCATCAGTTAATTATAATTAAATTAAAAATATAGCTTATGAAAAAACGAAAAACTTAAAACTACATTTAAAGGAAAAGTTCAAACTTATGCAAAAAATATCAGGAAAGTGATTGACGCACTTCCCTGATTTAAATTCGCAGATTTAGCTTACAATTATTTTAAACCTACAAAAAGTTCAAGTTTATGAAAAAAGAATTAACTATTGGGAGTAATCTTATTACCCTTAATAAAAAATTAAAGGTGATACCAGGTATCATTTTTCTTTTTTTAATCTGTTCCATGCAAACTTTTGCATCTGTTGAAAAACAACAAGCAGCAAATCAGTTTGCCGGACAGCAAAAAACAGTCACCGGACAGGTGATGAATTCCGATGGGGAACCATTACCCGGAGTGACGGTCGTTGTAAAAGGCACCAATAACGGAACTACAACCAACGGAGAGGGAATGTATTCTATTTCGGATGTACCGGATGGAGGAATTCTTGTTTTTTCTTTTGTTGGATTCGAAAGACAGGAAAAAAATGTTACCGGAGTAACAACTTTAAATGTAACCTTAAATGCTTCAACGGAACAACTGGATGAAGTTGTAATTACGGCGCTTGGAATTGAGAGGGAAAGAAAAAGCCTTGGGTATGCTACGGCGCAGGTAACATCGGATGAGCTCACTGTAAACAGGACACCAAATTTAATGAATTCACTTACCGGTAAAATTGCGGGAGTCGATATTTCAGCTATGGGAACTGGTCCGGCCGGAACATCAAAAATCCGTATCCGCGGACAATCATCAATTGCCGGGCAAAATAATCCTTTAATAGTTGTGAACGGCGTTCCGATTGACAACACAAATTTTGGAGCAAAACCCAACTCACTCGGTTCGGATAATGCAATTGATACAAGAGGTGGCGGAATGGTTACTGACGGTGGCGACGGACTTATCAGTATAAACCCTGATGACGTTGAAAGTATGACTATACTTAAAGGAGCAGCCGCCTCTGCATTATATGGTTCCCGCGCCAAAGACGGGGTTATCATGATTACCACAAAGAAAAAAGGAACGCAGGAAGGGATTGGTGTTTCGTATAATTTAAACTATACCAATAACATGCCATTGGATTACACCGATTTTCAATACGAATATGGTCAGGGTGAACATGGGGTGCGTCCAACTACGCCGTTTCCGACTACAGGTCAATGGTCATTTGGAGAAAAATTTGAGCCCGGTATGACCCAGGTTTTGTTTGATAATTTAACTGTTCCCTATGAACCTCAGTATGACAGAATAGATAAATTTTACAGGCATGGCCAAAGTGTTTCAAATACTGTAACCTTATCTACAAATAATGATGACGGTGGAATGCACCTTTCGTATGCAAACATGAGCAATAAAGGAATTGTTCCGAATAATACATTCGAAAAAAATTCTATCAATCTTGGCTTTACCTATTCATTAACGGATAAATTAAGTTTTCAGGGGGCAGTAAATTATTCGAACGAAAAGAATGAAAACCCGCCCAACATTGCAAACCAGGATAATTCAATTCCTACAGTTTTAATGATGACTGCAAATTCAATGCCGCTGGAAGTTTTAAGGGATAACAGATATGACAGTGAAGGCAACGAGGCCATTTGGTCACGTTTCAGAAACAGGACGAATCCTTATTTTACCCTTGCAGAACAATTTCAGCATATTGTGAGGGATCGTATTTTTGGAAATGTTACGGTTAAATATGATTTGCTGGACTGGTTGTTTGTTCAGGGGCGTTACGGTCAGGATTACTGGTCGCGCGATCAGGATTACAACAATTATCCAACGGGTCAAGCCTCTAGAGCTCCGGCACCCGAAGGTTTTGTAAATGGTCTTTATACACAGGAAGTGAGAAGGTTTCGGGAAACCAATGCCGATTTTTTAATTTCTGCTTCAAAACATTTTGGAGTATTTGGTATAAATGTTCAGGCAGGAGGAAACCAAATGTATAAGGAGTTCAGGAACAACAGTGTACAATCCACTGATTTTGTTGTTAGAGGACTTTATACGGTTGAAAATGCAAGAAACAATGCTCCGGAATACTCGCTCTCTGAACGTGCAGTTAATTCATTGTATGCTTCTGCTGAAGTTTCTTATAACGATATTCTATATTTAAATGGTACTGTACGGAACGACTGGTTTTCAACATTGTCACCCGAAAACAGGAGCATTTTGTATCCATCGGTTTCAGCAAGTTATATATTCTCACAATCTTTCAGTAATAAACCGGAATGGCTGACATTTGGTAAACTTCGCGCAGCATATGCTGAAGTGGGAAGTGATACGGATGTTTCTCCTTATTCTGATGTATTGTTTTTTGGAGTCAATTCTAATCTTTTTCCCAATCCATCTGGCGCGTTGCAACCCTTGGGAGGTTCATCAGGGAATACTGTTCCTAATCCGAATTTAAGGCCGATGCGTACAAAAGAAGCAGAATTGGGACTTGAAATGAGAATGTTTCAAAGCAGGGTAGGTTTTGAAGTATCAGCTTACAGGAAACTAACAATCGATCAGATTGTTTCTGCTCAAATTTCAGGTGCTTCCGGATTTACTGATACACGCATTAATTCAGGTGAAAGTGAGAGTAAAGGGGTTGAATTGATGGTGAACATTATTCCGGTAAGTACAACTAACTTTATCTGGAATTTTATATTTACAGGAGCATACAACACAACCGAAGTTTTAAGTTTGCTTACAGATGAACCCGGCGAAAACATCACTGTCGGAACAAGTTTATTCAATGGTTCATTAACGCAGGTGGTTGGTGAAGAACTTGGTCAGGTTACAGGTTTTGGTTTTAAGCGCGATGCAAGCGGGCAAATAATACATAATGCAAACGGAATACCCGTAAGAACTGACGAACTGGTATATTTCGGAAGTGCGTTACCTAAATGGACGGGTGGTTTTACCAACTCTTTTCAATATAAAAATCTTTCATTTTCATTCCTTATCGACTTCAAACTGGGCGGAATAATGAATTCCGGAACTAACTTTAATTTGGTTCGTCACGGATTACATAAAATGACACTGGAGGGTCGCGAAGGTAAAATTGGTGCCGGAGTTAACGAAGCCGGCCAGCCAAATGCAAAGGTTGCTGATATTCAAACCTATTGGGAAGTCATACGGTCGCAGGCGCTTATTGAACCAATAATATATGATTCAGGTTACTGGAAGTTGCGTCAAATTACACTTGGATATGATTTTTCAAGCTTTTTGGCACCATCATCATTTATCAAAGGGCTCACCTTCAGCCTAACGGCCTATAATGTGCTGATGATAAAAAAATGGGTTCCAAATATCGATCCTGATAGTTTTGGTTATACTTCTGACAATCTTGTGGGACTGGAATCAACTGGTCTTCCAACGACACGGGATTTAGGGTTCAATTTTAATGTTAAATTTTAATACTTCTGGAAATGAAAAATAGATTATATAAACTTAGCTGCCTGGCTGTTTTATTCCTGTTTATCGCTTCATGTGATAAGGGTTTTGATGAATTGAATACTGACGAGACAAATGCAACTTCGCTTGATCCTGCATTTATTTTAAACCGTGCAATTATTAATTCAGCGCATTCAACACTTGTTTACGAAATTGGAATTGTACAGTGGATTATAACCCCGTTTTCAGGTGTTTTAACCGGTGCCAATTACAATCAGGATAACCGGGAATCTACAGATGAAAACTGGGATAATTATTATGATGTCATACAACATACCCGTGATGTAATTGCATTGGCGCAGGAAGATCCTGACCGGTCAAACCTGATGAATATGGCCAGAATTATTCAAACCTGGGCATTTATGGTTCTTACGGATACATATGGTGCAATTCCATACGATGAAGGAGGAAACGGATATTACAGTCAGGATTATTTTCCTGAATATCAATCGCAGGAAGTAATCTATCCGCAACTCATTTCGGAAATGACTGAGGCAACAAATGCTTTAAGTGCTTCCGGTAAAATAGAAACTGCCGATATTTTATATGGTGGAAATATTGAACAGTGGAAGAAGTTTGGCTATTCCTTATTATTACGAATGGGGATGCGTCTTAGTGAAGTTAATCCAACTCAGGCAGCTTCAGTTGTGCAAACTGCATTTAACGGCGGGGTTATTACTTCGAATGAAGATAATGCAGTAATAAGACATACGCAGGATTACAGGAATTCAGTAGGAAATACGTTGAATTCTACTGAAGGGGCAAATTTTTACCTTACAAAACCGTTTGTCGACTGGCTGAAAAGTATGAATGATCCACGTTTGGCTGCATTTTCTGTACGGTATGTAGGTGCAGCGTCGGGAAACGATCAAAAACCTGAAAATATAAGTACAACCGTGGAAGACCAGATAGGAATGCCGATGGGATACGATAATGGTTCCATTGTGCCAAGGGTAGCTGCAGATGGATTGGTGAGTATGTACGATTACAGTCAGGCTGACCGGAATGGTGTGGCAAGTGTAGTTGCACCAAGTTATATTGTTACTGCAGGACAAACAAATTTACTGCTGGCTGAAGCACGTTTCAGGGGGTGGATAACAGCCGGCACTGCAGAACAATATTACGAAAACGGAATCAGGGCAAGTTTGGAACAGATTGCTTCCTATGATTCAAGAAATCCAATTTCCGAAGAGGAAATCAATGCATACATCAGTGCACATCCGCTGAATACAGGCAGTGAATTGGAACAAATTAATTCGCAGTACTGGGTTTCATCGTTTTTAAATGGAGAAGAAGGGTGGGCGAATTTCAGGCGCAGCGGTTATCCTAATCTGGAGCCTAATCCTTATCCGGGAAGGGAAACTACCTGGATTAACCGGCTTACCTATCCAAATTCTGAAATTCAGGTAAACACTGCAAACGTAAATGCTGCAATTGCTCAACAGGGACCGGATAATCTTGAAACCAAAGTATGGTGGGATAAATAAAATCATTCAGAACTGAATTCAAATGATTTTCTTTACAGTTGTATCATCAACTTTTTAAAAGGGACAAAGCTGTCCCTTTTAAAAGGTTTTGAAATATTGAAAACATTTCCATTGTGATTACTTGTGTTGCAGCGGAAAGAAATTATTCAGACATTTCGATTTTAATCAAAATAAGTATTTAAATTATGAAAAGTATTATTCAACAAATTGCTGCTCAAAACAAAAAGCTTGAAGCAGAACAATCAGAACAAGTTAGAATTGAGTTGGAAAATCCGGCAACAGGCAACAACCGTCGGAATTTTCTTAAAAAAGCCGCATTGGGAGGAATTACTTTAAGTGGTTTAATGAGCCTCTCCATTGAAGATACAATTGCGCAAACCACCGCCGGAGTTTCCAGAGCTTCTGCACCTTCAGATTTGAAAATTACAGATATGCGCTATGCAGTTACCTCAGTGCTTGGTGGTACTGCAATTATTCGTATCGATACCAACCAGGGAATTTATGGATTGGGAGAAGTCAGGGATGGAGCGGATGTTCGGTATGCTTTAATGCTAAAGAGCCGCATTCTTGGACTTAATCCCTGCAATGTGGAAATGATTTTTAAAATCATAAAGCAATTCGGCGGGCAGGGACGGCAAGGCGGTGGAGTTTGTGGAGTTGAAATGGCTCTCTGGGATATAACGGGTAAAGCATATGGAGTTCCTGCATGGCAATTGCTCGGAGGCCAGTACCGGAACAGTGTCCGGTTATATGCTGACACTCCGCAAGGTAAAACCCATGATGAACAGGCAGAAAAAATAAGACACAGAATTGAAGATGAAGGATACACCTGGCTGAAAATGGACGTTTCGATTAATCAGTTACGGGATGTCCCCGGTGCATTGGTAAACGATAAATTCTGGAGGGGCGGACAATATGATTTAAGTGATTATATGGGATACGGAAATACAAAACATCCTTTTACACAAATTCAAATTACAGATAAAGGACTGGATGAACTCGCTACACTTGTAGAACATACACGGGAACACATCGGCTGGGACATTCCGATCTCAACTGATCATTACGGTCATTTCGATTTAAATAATGGAATCCGCCTGGGAAAAGCACTTGAAAAATACCGGCTTGCATGGATGGAAGATATTGTTTCGTGGGAATATACTGACCAATGGAAAACAATGTCAGATGCACTTGAAACTCCTATGCTTACAGGTGAAGATATTTATTTGTTGAAGAATTTTAAACCTTTAATTGATATTCATGCAGTAGATATCGTTCATCCTGATTTGGCAACTTCGGGAGGGCTTCTTGAAACTAAACGAATTGGCGATTATGCTGAAGAAAATGGAGTTGCAATGGCAATGCACCAGGCCGGAACGCCTGTTTCTTTTATGGCGAATGTGCATTGTGCAGCAGCAACACAAAACTTCCTGGCGCTCGAACATCATTCGGTTGATTTGCCCTGGTGGGAAAGTTTGGTGACAAAAGTCGACGGTACTCCAATAATACAGAAAGGATTTGCCCCGGTTCCAAATTCTCCCGGACTTGGAATAGAATTGAACGAAGATGTTGTTAAGGAACATCTGGATCGCAGAGACAAAAGCTTTTTCGAACCAACAGATGAGTGGAATGAAAAACGCGCACACGACAGAACCTGGAGTTAGTTTTACTTAAGGATAATAATTTACTTTGTGTCCTGGTGGCAATTATTCCGGCCACCGGGACACAATTGTACAAATTTCATGGGTAAAAGTTTATTCCAGGAAGAACATGCAACAGTTTGATGACATTTATTATAAGTGGTTTTTAATGAATAAGAAAGGGAATATTCAAACTAATTTGCCGGAGTCATCCATATCAATTGTTTTTCAATACCATCACTTAACTTGTACGATTTTTTGTGGTCGCTGATTTTTTCTCCGATAACAGTTATTTTATCCAGGTCAGCAACACCTAATCCTGTTTGTGCGCAATAGTTTAAATAACCAACTTTCGCAAAGTCAATTCCCATAAGTTCTATTCCCACCCGGTCGGCTGCCAGCCAGTCAGTACTTGCCACACAAACCCTGTGATCAACCGGTGTTCCATTGTTCGGTCCGTTTCCTTCCATTCCTTCAAAACCATCAATAACAGCAAGGTCAGGATGCAGACGTGAGGCAAGCGCATACAAATTGTAATTAATCCCGCGGATTCCACCTCCATGCACCACCGGCTTATCGCTCCTGGTGCCTTCTTTACGGTTTTTTCCCCATCCAAATCCCAAATCTTTCATTGGTGCTCCAAAAACAATGTTTTTAAGGGAAAGTGTGGCTAAAACACGATCATGGGTTTTCATTCGTGCCACTGAAACTATATACGAATCAGGGTTGAGGATGATGCTGGAAACCCTTACAGGATGAGGCCTGAAATCCTTTTCATCAAACACATTCACTATTTCAAATCCTTCCTGATCAAGATCAACCAGCTTTACACCGTATTTATTCATTAGCCTGAAATATCCGTAATTGTCAAATCCATCCAATGTTGGGCCGTTGGCTGCAGATTCAGCAATAATTACATTGTCAAGCTTATTTATCGATTTAAGAAATTCAAGTATCCCTTCCAGGGTATCAACATGTGTGGAACTCAACTGGATATCAATGGAAACATTGTTCGGTTTCAGGACTATTCGTTTTTCTCCTATATTCCGGCTGATTTGTTTTGAAAAAGGTTCAAGTGCACGAAATGCAAGATCGGACCTGTTACTGCCGGTTGTTAAAGCAACACTTGCCGGATGGGTTATCTGTTCTTCAGCAGAAGCAAAAATAGTTGACGGGTGAATCAACGTTGCTGCAACTCCTCCCAAAACAGAAGTTCTTATAAAATTTCTACGATTAAAGGTTGTCATGATTTAAGTTTTAAGTTGTATCAAAAGTAAAAAATATTGTCTGACAAAAATCCTCATCCGGCAAAAAGATGTGAGGTAAACGTAATTATGAAGTATCAAAAACCGGTAAACGAAATAGTTTTACACTTCCTCAAACTATCTTCCATATTTGCTTGATATTATTCAGCAAATTGTTGTATTTTAGAAAGGTAGTCCAGGTTCAGAACAGATATTGAGTATACATGTATCGATACTGATTATTTTGAAAGATTGGATTTCAGAAATTAAGGGAATAACAATTTAACTAAATCACTAAAAATGAAACAAATCCTTTTTATTTTTATCCTTTTAAATTTAGGAATTTATGCAAATTCACAAAGTGTGGTCTGGCCGGCCGAAAGTATTAAAGAATTAACCTCAGAATGGACAGGAGAACGAACCCCCGATGGAAGACCGAAAGTTTCTGATCAACTGTTGGAGCGTTTAAAAGCCCTTTCAATGGAGGAAGTTTGGGGATCGTTAAACAGAGAGGGTTATGAAAATCAATTTGAAAATTTTGCTGGAATGTACCAAAACGGCTGGGAAATTCTTCATCCTGAAAAAGTAATGACCGGGCGTGTTGTAACTGCTCAGTTTACACCACTGAGAAAAGATTTCGACAACTATGTTCAAAAAGTGGCTGAAAGGGAAGGAACAAAAACTCCGGTAACAAACTATGCACCCATTATTAAGTTGCTGGATGGCGATATTTATGTAGCCGACAGTTACGGAAAAATAGTTGATGGTACATTAATTGGTGACAATCTCGGAAATGCAATTTATAAAGCCAGTAAGCGGGGTGTTATTTTTAATGGTTCAGTAAGGGATATCCAGGGATTGAACGAGATTGAAGGGTTTAATGCATGGATTCGTGGTTCGGATCCATCGGCCATCAAACAGATGATGATCGCAAATGTAAATGGTCCTATCCGCATTGGCCGCGTTACAGTTTTACCTGGCGATGTGGTTTTGGCAAAATCAACAGGAGTGACTTTTATTCCGCCGCATCTCCTCCAAAACATAGTAGTTTCCGGAGAATATACTGCATTGAGGGATGAGTTTAGTCAATATTGCAGAGAAACTGACAAGTATGAATATATTAATGAAGCATTTGTAGTGGACCGTGATGTATTTGAAAAGGATTTCAAGGAATGGCTCGATAAATATCCAAACCTGCCAATGTCAAAAGAAGAATTGTCAAATCTGATGAAAGAAAGAGAAGCCCGCAGGAAGGCAAGGGAATCAGGAGTTTCATCGGAAGACAACTAATTCTACTTTTTCTTTCATTTTAAACAGAAAACAGCCCTGATTCTTGTTTTATTTATCAGGAATAAAATTGTATCAGCAGGATGTTTTCTGGTGCTTTGTGATTCTCATGGAGTATTTTTTTGCGTAAAACTGTCATGACATTTTACATTGGAGTAATATTATTTTCGGTTCAAAGTGGAAAAATATGCATTTAACAATTGATGAAGTATATCCTGTCGAATTGTGATGTCTCATCTGCCCAACTCCTCAAAAAACACTTTATTGAAAATCTTTTTTTACTTTTGCACGTTTCTTTTAAAGAATGAAATGAGCGACAACAGTTTAAATCAAATAGTTTATTCAAAGAATGTAGTGGAATTTGTTACTGTGGCAAATGAATTTTGCAACAGTATTGAGATTGTGAACAATTTTTCAACGGAAATAAACCTCCGGAAGCTTCAGAAAATATTGCCACTTCTTTACTTAAAAGCCACACTTTTACCACAAACTGAAAAAATGCTCGATGAGGAACTTGAAAAATATGTCACCGAAATGGATTACAACATGCTCCACCAAAAATGGTTGCAGACACTGAATGAACACGATAGTTATTATGAAGTTTTCGATCCGGCAATTCAGTTTGGCAATGAAATGGTGACGGCAAGTATTTCGGAAAGTTTGCTGGATGTTTACCAGGATTTGAAAGATTTTTTAACTGCTTACAGCCTGGGCGATGAGGAAATTATGAATGATTCATTGTCGGATTGCGTGTATCATTTCGAGGAATTCTGGGGGCAGCGGCTTGTGAATGTGTTGCGGGCAGTACACATGCTGGTTTACAGTAATGTGGATTTTACTGAAAATAATAATGAAAAGGAGATAAAACCCGGAACCGGTAATCCTGATTGGCTCGACAAGTTCTGGGGCACCGAAACCGATGAGGAGAATGATGATGTTTAAAGAAAGTATTACAAAGGAAGAATTAACCGAATTACCGTTGCAATGGTTCAACGGCGATATTGTTGTGGTGGATAAACCTGAACAGGTAAAACAAGTGGCTAAAATACTTTCGAAACACCCGGTTGTCGGCTTCGATACTGAAACGCGTCCTTCGTTTCAAAAAGGAAAATCAAACAAAGTAGCGCTTCTGCAACTTTCAATCCCCAATCAGGCTTTTTTACTGAGGGTGAATAAAATTGGCCTTCCAAAAGAAATACGCAAAATTTTGTCAAATCCTAAAATTATAAAACCCGGCGTGGCTATTCGCGACGATATAAAAGCACTGCGCGAAATTGAAGATTTTAAACCCGAAGGATTTATTGAGCTGCAGGATCATGCGAAAGACCTGGGAATACAAAATTTCAGCCTGAAAAAAATGGCTGCAATTGTACTGGGATTCAGGATTTCGAAGAATCAGCAACTTTCCAACTGGGAAGCCGACGAGTTGACAGAAGCGCAACAAATGTATGCTGCAACCGATGCATGGGTACCGCTTAAGATTTACGAAAATTTTTCCAAAAATTAGTTATGCCCGAACAATACACAAAAATAGTCCTGAAATCAGGAAAGGATCAATCATTAAAACGGTTTCACCCGTGGGTTTTTTCAGGCGCCATAAAAAAGGTATACGGTAATTTGTCCGAAGGCGATTTGGCTGCCGTTTATTCCAACAAAGATGAATTCCTGGGCCTGGGTCACTACCAGATTGGTTCTATTGCAGTGCGTATTATTTCGTTTAAAGAAATTATTCCTGATTACAATTTTTGGAAAAATAAGATTGAACGGGCATGGAATTATAGGAAATCACTGGGTTTTACCGAAAATGCGGAAACAAATGTATTTCGTCTGATTCATGCCGAAGGAGATGAAATGCCGGGATTGATTGTCGATTACTATAACGGCACTGCAGTGATGCAGATGCATTCAGTAGGAATGTATTTAATCCGGGATGAACTGGTAAAAGCCCTGCATGAAGTTTTGGGCGAAAAATTAAAGGCAGTTTACAATAAAAGCTCTAAAACACTTCCGGCAAAAGCCGGTATTCAACCTGTTGACGGCTATTTATCCGGAACCGGTTCGGCAAACGAGGTGCTGGAATACGGGCTTAAATTCAAGGTGGACTGGGAAGAAGGCCAGAAAACCGGTTTTTTTATTGACCAGCGCGAAAACCGTTTACTGGTGCAGAAATATGCAAAAAACCGTGATGTGCTGAATATGTTTTGTTACACCGGCGGCTTTTCTTTTTATGCCATGAAAGGTGGTGCAAACCTGGTTCATTCGGTGGATGCTTCGGCAAAAGCCATCGACTTAACCAACGAAAATGTGGAGCTGAATTTCCCCGGAGACAAACGTCATCAGGCCATTACCGCCGATGCTTTCGAATACCTGAAAGATATTCAGGACAAATATGATTTGATTATTCTGGACCCGCCGGCATTTGCCAAGCACCGCAGTTCGCTGCACCAGGCATTGCAGGGATATAAACGCATCAATACACGGGCTTTTGAGCAAATCAGAAGCGGTGGAATTTTATTTACTTTTTCCTGTTCGCAGGTGGTTTCGAAAGACCGCTTTCGGGAGGCAGTATTCACGGCTGCAGCTATCTCCGGGCGCAATGTCCGCATCTTGCACCAGCTTACGCAGCCAACTGATCATCCTGTAAACATTTACCATCCCGAAGGGGAATATTTAAAAGGATTGGTTTTATTTGTGGAATAGATACTGTGATGAAAATTTTTTCGATTTCACAATTTTATATATTTGTAAAAAAGGTTGAAATGATTACCAGTGAAAAAATAGAGGAAATAACCCGGATAATTGTTGAAGGGTTTCAACCGAAACAAGTTTTTCTTATCGGATCTTATGCAACAGGAAATTCAACGGTGAACAGTGATTTGGATTTGCTTATTATTAAAGATTCTGATTTGCCGCGTCATCATCGTGCAAACAGCATTCGTAAATCCTTAATAGGAAATGGTATTCCAATGGATATACTGGTTTACACACCGGATGAATTCGATTCGGAAAAGTCTGTTAAATATTCATTTCTCAATTCGGCCTTAAAAGATGCAAGAGTTTTATATGACAGCGCCAAATAATCAAATAGTTGCAATTTGGATGGAAAAGGGGGATCATAATTTAGGCTCCGCTAAAGTTATATTTGAATACGTTCCTGAATATGATGATACTGTTGCATTTCATTGTCAACAGGCTGTAGAAAAATATTTAAAGGCTGCATTGGTTTTTAATGAAATTGAATTTCGAAGGTCTCATGATTTGCCTTATTTACTGGAATTATTATCCGGAGCATATGAGATTGAATCAGAACAATTTGATAAAGCAATAACATTAAATAGTTTTGCGGTTGAAATACGGTATCCAAACCTGTCAATCAAACTTACACGTGAAGAATTAACAGAAGCCATTGAAATTGCGGAATATTTTAGATCGTTTATTATTCAATTAATTGGGTGAAAATTAATTGTTTTATTTAATTTGAGCATGAAAGAAACAGTTGTAACAGATTTAAATAAAACCCTGACGGGAAAAAATATCATCGGGAAGTTAACATATTTAACTGAAACCCATTCTGGTAAAGTAGTTTTCACCACCAGTTTTGGATACGAAGATCAGGTGGTAACCGATATGATTTGCCGGAATAACCTTCCCGTTGAAATAGTTACTCTTGACACCGGCCGAATGTTTGAGGAAACCTACAAAGTTTACCGCAGTACACTTGAAAAATACGGAAAACCCATAAAGGTTTTCTTCCCGCCAACCGACAAGGTGGAACAGCTTTTAGCTAAAAAAGGGCCTTTCAGCTTTTATGAATCCATCGAAAACAGGAAAGAGTGTTGCTTTATCCGGAAAGTGATTCCTTTAAAACGTGCATTGGAAGGAAATGAAATCTGGATTACCGGACTGCGTGCCGCGCAATCGGAAAACCGCAGCGATTTACAGGAATTTGAATGGGATGAAGGCAATCAGATAATCAAATATAATCCGCTGCTGGACTGGAACCTCGACCAGGTAAAAGATTACGTCAAGGAAAATAATGTTCCATACAACGTACTGCACGATCGCGGATTTGTAAGCATCGGTTGCGAACCCTGTACCCGTGCCATTCAACCCGGCGAAAACTTCCGTGCCGGCCGCTGGTGGTGGGAACAAAATTCAGGAAAAGAGTGCGGACTGCATGAAAACAGCACTCCAAATCATTCAGGATAAGCCGGAAGTAGTAAACGCATCCGAAACAGCGATTTCCATTCAACAGTTCATGAAAGGTTTTACCACGTACTTCAGCCGTATCAACGACGGTTGGAATTGAATTTAATCCGTCCCTGGTATATCGTTGGTATATCGTTGATATAGGTTAAACCCATATAAAATCCAGTTAATCACCTTGGCCCAAATTCGAAGGAAAGTTAAATCTCGTCGGGGGTTTTTCAATGCTTTCTGATTTTTGTTGTTTCCCGCGAAGCCGCACAGACCGGATTAATGGCGATATCTTATTTCTTCTTGCAGGCTGGTATTCCAATCCCGTTGAATCCTGTTACTGTCTTTTTAGCCTGAATCCTGTTATTTCATCTTACCGGAACAAGAAGGCTAACATCAATTATGATTCATTTTAAAAACATTGCAAATAGTTGTAACTTCATCTGTTTCATTTCGTCTTACAAACACATTAATTTCAATTTTAGATTCGAATCTATATCCGGCTCATCATGATTAAAAATATTTTAAAACACAGTCTGCGTGCGCTGAAAAAACAAAAAGGTTACGTAGCAATCAACATTTTTGGCTTGTCTGTTGGCATTGCCTGCAGTTTAATCATTGCGCTTTTTGTTATTCATGAATTGAGCTACGATCAGTATCACACCAAAAAAGACAGGATTTACCGGTTGACGCTTGATGGTAAGATTGGTGATCAGGAAATAAATGCGGCCTATAGTGCCGCAGTTATCGGCCCTACGATGGCAAGCGATTTTCCGGAGGTTGATAAATTTTGCCGGATGAATGTGTATAATGAGACGATCATCAAAAAGGAAGACTTGATATTTATTGTGGACGATTTTGTGGAAGCCGATTCCTCTTTTTTTGAGCTGTTTTCCATTCCGCTTCTGAAAGGAGATGTTAAAACGGTATTGAGTGAACCCAATACGATGGTGCTATCTGAATCCACTGCGAAAAAGATTTTTGGCAATGAAGACCCGGTTAATAAAATGCTGCGGATCAACACCCGGCAGGAACCTTACCGGATAACCGGCGTTATGGCCGATTTTCCTGAGGCAACTCATTTTAATGCCGATATTCTGTCGTCGTTTGTTACTAACCCAAGAGCAAATGATCCGGAGTGGCTGAACAACAGTTTTTCTACTTACCTGCTTTTAAAACCAAATACTCTTGCAAAAAATGTTGAAGCAAAATTTCCTGGAATGGTTGAAAAATACATCGGTCCGCGGGTTCAGCAATTGTTCGGAGTTTCCATTGCCGATTTTCTTGCGCAGGGAAACAAATACAACTTTCATTTGCAACCGGTCACAAAAATTCACCTCGACCCGGGTGTAGAGCATGAAGTGAAACCGGCAACCGACCCGAAATATTTAATCATTTTTGCCAGTGTTGCAATTCTGATTATCGTCATCGCCTCCATTAATTTTATGAACCTGTCGACGGCACAGGCGACAAAACGGGCGAAGGAGATCGGTATTAAAAAAGTTAGCGGTTCTTCTAAAGGAATGCTGATTCTGCAGTTTTTAACTGATTCAACTGTCATTTCACTCATTGCTTTGGTTTTGGCAGTAATCATTGTTTGGATAGGATTGCCGTTCTTTAATAATATTTTCGATGCAAATGTCAGGTTGAATTTATTTGAACGTTTTTACTACATCCCATCGTTGCTTGGTTTTGCTGTTTTTGTGGGAATTCTTGCAGGAACTTACCCCGCATTTTATCTTTCCTCGTTTAATCCCAATACGGTATTGAAAGGAAAAATCAGGGACGGAGCCAAAAACGGTAAATTGCGAAGTGTTCTCGTATCGGTTCAGTTTCTTATTTCTATTGTGCTCATCATTGGAACCATCATCATGTACCGGCAACTGACTTTCATGATCAACAAAGATGTGGGTTTCGACAAAGAGCGGTTGCTTGTGATTGAAAATGCCGGTTCCATTGGTGATAAAGTCAATACGTTTAAGGAGGAACTGCTGAGGCTTCCTGAAATCGACAAGGTATCTGTATCCACAGCGGTACCGGGACACAACAACAATAACAACGGGTATATGATGGAAGGCCGCGACGGCGAAACATTTCTCATGCAAACCAGCTGGGTGGATTATGATTTTCTTGAAACCTACAACATCAGACTCGCTGACGGAAGGAATTTCGATCGTTCGTTTGGATCGGATGAACAGGCATGTATCGTTAACCGTAAAGCCATCGAGGAATTTGCTGTCAGTGATTTTTCGACGACAAGGTTTCTGGATTTCGATACGGATGGTTCAAACAGCAAAATTCCAATCATAGGCGTTTGTAACGATTTTAATTTTCAGTCGCTGCATAACCGGATAACTCCGTACATTATGCGTTTTAAAACCGAGGGTCTTTATTTTGGCTATGTTACCGTAAAATTCGGACCCAATGCAACAGCACAGTCGGTAAAAAAAGTGGAGGAGGTCTGGAAGCGGTTTGCTTCAAATAATCCGCTCCAGTATTTTTTTATGGACGACGACTTTTCACGGATGTACAATACAGAGCGGCAAAATGCCAAATTATCGGTTGTTTTTGCCATAATCGGGATTCTTATTGCTGCCCTGGGACTCTTTGGC
Source organism: uncultured Prolixibacteraceae bacterium (assembly GCA_963816685.1). Classification (GTDB taxonomy): domain Bacteria; phylum Bacteroidota; class Bacteroidia; order Bacteroidales; family Prolixibacteraceae; genus CAVYUC01. The sequence goes on from CAWFMB010000004.1 coordinate 121,335, forward strand.
TTAACTTCATTCACTATACAGCAGCGGACAAAAGAAGTAGGTGTGCGAAAAGCTTTGGGAGCTTCCGGTTTAAGTATTTTCTACCTGATATCGAAAGAAATCATTGTACTGGTTTGCATTGCTACTGCCGTTGCCTGGCCGCTTATTTATTTTGTTGCCACCAACTGGTTACACAATTATTACTACCGGATTCACCTCCGGCCGTTCGAATTTATAATTGGTTTTCTGGTTGCCATTTCAATCGCGCTGGCTACCATCAGTTACAAAACCATGCAGTCAGTTAGAATAAATCCCTCGGATACATTACGGTATGAGTAAATAATGTATCATGGTTGAGGTTTAATTCACGGCGTGAACAAAAGTCATACGGTGAACAGAAACTGATTTCATTTGATCATTTTCAAATCGCTTCCGGAGATACTGGTTTGGAACGCCACCATGAAAATCATAAATCATAATTTAATTTCATTAGAGTCCGGTTAAAACTTTCAATTGTGAGCCCTCGTCAAACCCCGCTTTAACTAACCCCGGGATTAATCCTTGGTTAGTTATGGCAATGGCGTGTCCGTGCTTTAGTCCAAAACTCCATCATATTGAATATCAAATATTCTATTTTTATTCTTTGCTGGCCTATTCCAGGTTTTTTATTTTTTACCGGACAACAATAATTTAATCTGTTGTTTTCGGACGCAACCTTTTTGCTTTTACACAGCTCTTAAACAAAAACCTGTTATGATACGACTAAACGGATTCACAAAATTAGCTTTACTGGCAATTGTTACCTTGATGTGGGGTTGCTGGAAAGATGATGACACATTTGACAAAAAAACGGCTGGCGGAAAAACAAGTTTATTTGCAGAGGTAACCGAACCTGAATCAACTGAAACAAGAACGGGGCCGGATGGAGCCTATGAGTATTTATCAGATGCAGCCTTTGGATTTTCCGGAGTGGGCTCAACTACAGGTCCCGGGGTTTGGGGAGGCGGTAATCCCAACGGGCAGTTCGAACCGGGAGTTTTAACTGCAGGCGAATGGAACGATCTTGATAACTGGGATTTCTGGAATAATTTATTGAACAATCAGGAGTATTATGAGGATGTAAATAAATGGAACCTCAAAGAAATAAAAAGGTACAGTTTTGTGGTGGCTGATAAAAATGAAACATTGATTGCCAATGCAGAAATTACTCTTCTGTCTGGTGATACAGAAGTTTGGAAAACCAAAACAGACAATAAAGGAAAAGCCACATTATGGTCGGATACCGACCTTGACGGATTAACTGCCCGCGTGAGGTTTGATGATACTGAAGAGATTGTGGAAGCTTTGGAATATGCCAAAGGCATAAACAATGTGTACCTGAATACAACTGCAGAAAACAAAAAGATAATTGATATTTATTTTGCAGTTGACGCAACGGGTTCCATGGGCGATGAAATCAATTATTTAAAGGCGGAATTAAATAATGTAATCGAACGGATAAAACAAAACAATCCTTCACTGGAAATGCGTTTTGGATCGGTATTTTACCGGGATGAGGGAGATGAATATGTAACCCGTCCATTTAATTTTACGAGCGATGAAACCAGCCTGATTTCCTTTATATCCAATCAGTCAGCCAATGGCGGTGGCGATTTCCCTGAGGCTGTGCATGCTGCACTGGATGTTGCCATTACCCAAAATTTATGGAACGACAATGCTTCTGCCCGCATATTGTTTCTCTTACTGGATGCTCCGCCACACTACACACAGGAAGTAATTTCAAGTCTGGAACTGAATTTAATTCAGGCTGCAGAAAAAGGTATTAAAATAGTGCCGGTAACAGCTTCCGGAATTGATAAGGCTACGGAATATTTAATGCGCTCTTTCGCCATTCTGACCAACGGAACCTATGTTTTTATAACAGATGACAGTGGCGTTGGAAACGATCACCTGGAACCTACAATTGGAGAATTTGATGTCGAAAAGTTGAATGATTTAATGGTAAGAGCTGGTTGGGGAATATGTTCCTTAAGGTTTAATCAGGGAAATTGAATCATAAGCTACACGAAATAATGCCGGTGTCTGTTAAAACATTTGGCTGTTTTATACTTTTGGCTGAACACCAGTTTTAAAAAAAAATACAATTTATACCCCAGATGAGCCCTGGTTCTGTGTTGAATGCTTCGATGCATTGACTTCGCCTTTTTTTAGACGATGAGTTGGTAATTCATATCTCCTGCTCAATGAAAATTACAGCATTCTGAACCCATTAACAGATAAACCAAGGTTCAGAAGAATTACTTCTACCGAACCAAAACCACTTATATTATTTTTTGAATTCCTCCAATCTGTAAATAGTTTTTTATATTCGTCTCAGATTTAAACTAAATGAGAATAAGCAAACCAAATAATGAAAAGGATTTGATTTCCGGACTTAAAAAAGATAATCACGATTCTTTTAGGGCATTATTTGAGTTATACAGTCAGCCTTTGTTTCAATTTTCAGTGAAGTACCTTAAATCTGCTGAGGCTGCAGAAGATGTCGTGCAGGAGGTATTTACCAAAATCTGGAATAACAGAAAAGAATTAAAAACCGATACCTCGTTTAAATCCTATCTTTTTACCATTGCATTAAATTCTATCCGGAAACAATTCAACAAACTTTCACGGCTGAATCAGGCGAAGCATGATATTTTATTTGATGTTTCACAAAATAAACCAGTGTTTGATGAAAGTGAGGATTATCAGTCCTTACTGGATAAGCTGAATGAACTGATAAATCAAATGCCGGAGAAAAGAAAACAGGTGTTTGTTAAAAAGAAGCTGGAAGAAAAGTCAATAAAGGAAATTGCACTTGAACTGGATGTTACTCCCAAAACAGTGGAATACCACATTACCGAAGCCATGAAATTTTTAAAAAAGGAATTTGGTAAACTGCAGATAAAAGGCATGATTTTTTTCTGTTTGTTTGTAAAGGAAGGCCTTTAATAAAAAGTTACTTTAAAGTGCGTCCCCCTTTGAATGCAATCGTGATTTGAAAAACAAATTTTATTATTCAAAGGGGGAACTAAAGGGGGATTGTAATGCGCCATTACAATTCACTTCAAAGCTGGCCTGTTTCCTTGCCATCTGCGATAAGAAATTCCAAACGACATTATGGATTTTGAAAAATAAAAAAGATTGCAATCCAAATCCCCCTAAAATCCCCCTTTGATCGCGTGATGGCATTCCAAAATATTTTATTGGTGTCAAAGGGGGACGAGAAAAAAGTTCATTTCTCAACTGGGGATATTGCATTAACCGGGATATAACTTAAAAGAAAGGAAAAAATGTTTTTCATAGAATAGTTTAGTTAGGTTAGTAAAAGAAGGAGAATTCATTTTTCTCCTTCTTTAAAAAGAGAATAATGAAAGAAAAAATACATATCAAAAAACTTATTGATTTTTCAAACGGGAATTATTCCTGGAATGATTACCTGCTGGTAAAAGAGTGGTTTAATAACCGGAGAGAAAATAAACAAATAAAAGAAAAATTGTTTTCACAGTGGGAAGAGTTAAACAACCAGTATAAAAATGACGATTCATTAAATCACATTTTTGAAAAAATTCAATACAACATTTTACTGGAAGAGAATAAGGAGACGAAGAAAATAAATATGTGGCGCATTTACCAGCGGGTTGCTGCCATTCTCTTAATCCCTGTACTTGCATTTTCATTATGGTATTATTTCTCGGCAAAAAATAGTGTTAATGTTCCTGCACAGGAACTGGCTCAAAGCTGGATTGAAATTAATGCACCGGACGGCGCCAGGGTGGAATTTTTCCTGCCCGACAGTTCAAAGGGATGGTTAAACAGCGGCTCGAAATTGAAATACCAGGCAGTCTTTAAAGGAGAAAGAAAAGTAGAACTTACCGGGGAGGCCTGGTTTAATGTTAAACATCTCGATAATTCAAGGTTTATGGTAAGTGTTCCGGATATGGATGTGAAAGTATTGGGGACTCGGTTCAACATTTCTGCTTATCCCGGCGATGAATTTACCGATGTCACTTTGGAAAAAGGAAAAGTTGAGATAAATGGTAAAGCAGCAGCATTTAACCAGACGATATCGCCAAATGAAAAAATTACATTCAACCGTGAAACAAGAAAATTAAATCTGGCTGAAGTGGATGCAAGCCGTTTTTCTGCCTGGAAAGACGGCTACCTGATTATCGACAACGAACCACTTGGGCAGGTTATCAGTCGCCTTGAGCGATGGTACAATGTAGAGATTACCATTCAGGATGAAGTGCTGAAGGAATACCGATTTAAGGCCACCTTCAAAGATGAACCCCTGGAAGAGGTGTTGCGGTTAATGGCCAAAACCACTCCTATCGTTTATAAAATTGAGAACCGAACCAGCGATATCAATGGGGTAATAAAACAGAAAAAAGTAACCATGAAACTAAAATAATAAAATGCAAAACAGGAAAGTGGTACCAACACTTTCCTGCACGATTGCAGAGCGAGATCAATAAAACTATTTATTCACTCTAACAAGGTAAATTTATGAAAAAAATTCGAGAACAAAAGACCCCGGTAAACATTCCCGGAAGGGATAGCCGGGTCTTCAAAAAACTTGTACTTATGACTAAAATTACGGTTTTCTGCTTTTTCCTCAGCATTGTTCAGGTAATGGCGGTTGATACGTATGCGCAAATGACACGCATTTCCATTAAGGCGGATCAGGAACGCCTCGAAAATGTATTGGGCAAGATTGAATCTGAATCTGAATTTTTCTTTTTGTACAACAAAGATTTAGTCGACGTTGAACAGAAAGTAAGTGTTGATGCACAGAATGAAACCATTAAGGCAATTTTGGATCAGGTATTTGAAGGAAAAGATATTGCCTATACCGTTTTCAACCGGCAGATCGTTCTTTCAAATATCGATATGATCAATGAAATGGTAGCGCAACAAAAATCAGTCTCAGGCACTGTTACTGACCAATCCGGGCAACCATTGCCGGGTGTAACTGTGGTGGTAAAAGGAACCACTCAAGGTACTGTTACCAATGCCGATGGGAATTATTCCTTAATCAATATTCCGGGAAATGCTACATTGGTGTTTTCATTTGTAGGGATGCTTACACAGGAGGTAGTAGTTGGCGATCAAACGAATATTAATATTGAAATGGCTGTTGATGCGATTGGGATAGAAGAGGTTGTGGCTATTGGTTACGGAACACAGAAAAAAGTGAATTTAACAGGTTCTGTAGGTTTTGTTGATGCTGAACAAATTGTTTCCAAATCTGTTGGTCAGGCATCCATGGCACTTCAAGGTTTAATTCCGGGTGTTACAGTAATACAAAACTCAGGCAAGCCAGGAGCTGACGGGGGAACAATTCGAATTCGGGGAGTAGGAACAATTGGAGATTCAAATCCATTGATTCTGGTTGATGGCGTTCCTGGAAGCATGAATGACTTGGATGTGAGTGAAATTGATAATATTTCGGTATTGAAAGATGCAGCTTCTGCATCAATTTATGGATCACGTGCTGCAAACGGCGTAATTCTTATAACTACTAAACGAGCCAAGGACAATCAATTTCAAATTAATTACAGGGCTTCAGCAGGTTGGCAGGAACCAACTGGTTTGATGCAAAAAGTAAATGGATATGACCATATGGTAATGATTAATGAAGCATATAATAATGTGGGAAGAACTCCACCCTTTAGTCAGGAATATGTCGATGCTTACAAGACTAACGCTCCATCGGATGAATATCCTGAAACGAACTGGCATAACGTAATGCTTAAGGATCGGGCTTTTCAGCAAAATCATTATATCGGAGTAAACGGTGGTGGCGAAAAAATTAAGATACTTGGGTCGGTTTCATATTGGGACCAAGATGGTATTTTAGAATCGAATTATGAAAGACTTAACATACGATTAAATTCAGATATTCAAATAAGAAAAAACTTAAGTATAGGGTTTGATATTTTAGTGAAAAATGAAGGAAACTCTGAGCCTCCACAGCAGTGGTATTGGTTGGCAAGATATCCGCAAAACCTTGCTGGGAAAAACGAAAATGGATCATGGGGGATTGGTTGGGACGGATCGAACGGTTGGGCTACACAAGAAGATGGTGGCCATGCAGAATCAATAACTAATGAGACTTTAGTAAATATGAAAGCAGACTGGGAGGTTACAAAAGGGTTAAATTTTCGATTACAAATTGCCCCTAATAAATCAATCAATCATTACAAAAGTTTTAGGAAACATGTTGATCTGTACTATCCTGATGGAACAATCGTAAATCCATCAGAATTTAAAGCTACTTTGACAGAAAAATTTACCAAACCGGTTACCAATAACTATAAATTTCTGATAGATTACAACAAAAATATTCAAGATCACACCATAAGTGCTTTACTTGGTTGGGAAGCAATTGATTATAAAACTGAATGGATTCAAGGGTACCGGGAACAATTCCCCTTAGAAAATTATGAAGTTTTAAATGTGGGCTCACAGCTTAATCAGGAGGCTACCGGATCAGCAGCAGAATGGTCATTAATGTCATATTTTGGACGTATTAATTACAACTTCAAAGAAAAGTATTTGCTAGAAGCCAATGTGCGGGTTGATGGATCATCGCGTTTTGCAAAAAACTATAGATATGGTGTCTTCCCTTCATTTTCTGCAGGATGGCGAATTTCTGAAGAGCCTTTTTTAGAAGACGCCAATTGGCTACCTTATATGAAACTGAGGGCTTCCTGGGGTAATTTAGGTAACCAGAATATTGGTAACTATCCATACACATCTTCAGTTACATTTGGTCAGAATTACATTTTTGGTGATGCGCCTTTTATTGGGGCTGCTCTGGTTGATGGTGCAAACCCGGAAATTTCATGGGAGAAGACAGAGATTGTAAACTTTGGACTAGATGCTAATATTGGAAACTTTAATCTTACTGCAGATTATTATATTAAAAACACTTCAGATATTCTTTTGGAATTGCCAATTCCACTAATCGCTGGTTTATCAGCGCCCTATCAAAATGCAGGAAAGGTAAGGAACAGAGGCTGGGATCTTCGGCTGGAATATTCGAATCAGATTAAGAAGTTGAACTATCGAATTGGTGCAACATTAGCTGATGTTAAAAATGAGGTAGTTGATCTAGTGGGTACAGGACCTTATATATATACCCGCAATGTCCATATGGAGGGGTATCCCATATATTCACTTTTTGGTCTTGAGGCAGAAGGATTATTTTTGGATGAGAATGATGTCTTGAATCATGCTTCTCAATTTGGAGCTGTTCAACCCGGTGATATTAAGTATAAAGATCAAAGTGTGGATGTCGATGGGGATGGAATTCCGGATGAGCCAGACGGAGTAGTCAATGCTTCAGACCGTGTTGTTCTTGGAAGCACAATTCCAAGGTACAATTACAGCTTTGATTTTTCTTTCAATTATGAAGGCTTTGACCTTGAATTATTTTTCCAGGGAGTTGGGAAAGTAGATGGTTATCTGGATAATTTTGCCACAATGGCATTTTATCTGGGCGGATCCGCTATGGAATGGCAAAAAGACCATTGGACGGTTGATAATCCTAATGCCCCTTATCCAAGGTTAACCTTTAACTATCCAAATAATGAGCAGGTCTCGTCTTATTGGATGCGAAGTGCTGCATACCTGCGATTGAAAAACCTTCAGTTCGGATATACCTTGCCTGCACGATGGATGGAGAGAATATCAGTGAAGAAGTTAAGAGTCTTTTTCAGCGGTCAGAATTTATTTACACTTGATGATTTTTATCAGGGTTATGATCCGGAAGCTCCTGTTGGACAAGGAGATTATTATCCCATGGTAAAAGTATTCTCATTTGGTATTGAAACTAATTTTTAAAACTAGCAAGTTATGAAAAACGATATACTGTTTTATATTATAGTATTATTAATTACAGTCAATTTGACTGGATGTGAGGATTACCTGGAAAAATATCCTCTCGATGAACCAACTGATGTTACTTTCTGGAGCACGGAAGCTGAGTTAAAAATGGCCGTTACTTCAATATATAATAGTTTATACTGGACTGATAGGGGGTATACCACTCATGTTCCTTTTCAAATGCTTTTAAGTACAGTTACTGATGAAAGCTGGGATCGGAATTTAAGCTCCTGGCAATTGCTGGGAGATGGATTGATTACTTCTGCAGATGAACCTCTTATTTATGGAAAATGGGAAAATGCATACGAAACAATTGGGAAATGTAACCGTTATCTGGCCAATATGGAACGGGCAAAAGAAAAAACTAAACCAGAAGTTTATACCAGGTTGGCTGCCGAAACTCGATTTTTCAGGGCATATCAGTATCATTTGTTGACCAATTTTTATGGTGATGTTCCTTTTGTTAAAGAACCGGTCAGCATATTTGATGCTGAATTGCCCAGGGTGGATAAAGCTACAATTTATGATTTCATCTTAGCAGAACTTGATGATGTTGCTGGTATTTTACCTGTAGTTTATTCCGACAATGAAAAAGGAAGAATAACAAAAGGAGCTGCGTTGGCTCTTAAAGCCCGTGTGGCACTATATAATAGTGATTGGTCTGTCGCAGCAAACGCGGCAAAGGCTGTTATGGATTTAAATGTATATGGGTTATATCCCGACTATGAAAAATTATTTGGTTATGCAGGCGAGAATAGCATCGAAGATATTATGTCTATTCAATTCAATAGGGAATATGGTTTAACTCACCAAACCCCAGTCCACACAAGAGGAAGATTAACCGGAGGATTTGCAACCAAAATTCCAACCCAGGCAACTATTGATTCATATGAGTGTATTGATGGATTATCTATCGATAAATCACCCTTATACGATGCAAGTAATCCATTTGTTAATAGGGATCCACGCTTGCAGGCTACTTGTGTGGTTCCAGGATCGATTTTTCTTGGATATCAATTTGAAACCCATCCTGATAGTTTAAATGTTTGGGATTATAACACTGATCCTCCAAGAAGAGTAAGCAATTCTAATGTCACAAATGCTTACGCAACTTTTTCAGGTTATCAATATCGCAAATATGTGGAAGCTGATGACCGGGAATATCGACAATTTAGTGAGTTAAATATCATGTATATTAGATATGCTGAGGTACTTCTTACGTATGCAGAAGCAAAAATAGAGATGAATCAGATTGATGCAAGCGTTTATGATGCGATTAATTTGGTAAGAGAACGTGTGGGAATGCCAGATATCGAAACTGGTAAGACACAAGATGAGATGAGAAAAATTGTCAGACAGGAGAGAAAGGTTGAATTTGTATATGAAGGCTTGCGTTTTTTTGATATCCGCCGTTGGAAAATTGCTGAAGATGTTATGCCCGGGCCATTATACGGGCGGCCTCTGCGTGATTACTTCCCTGAATACATTCCTGTTTTTGATGAAAATGGAACACCCCATTATGATGCTTATGCTGATAAGCTTCGCAAGTTTGATACAAGGTATTTCGATCCTTCCAAGGATTATTTGTGGCCAATTCCGCAGAAAGAAAGGGATATCAATTCTCAATTGGGTCAAAATACAGGATATTAATCCTTACTTCAATTTCACCCGGATTTAATTGATCCGGGTGAAATTTATTATGAGTCATTAATTTGCTAAGTTTTTTCTTATTAATCGAAGCAATTTGTTTATAGATCTTTGTTTTAACTTGAAAAACAACAATGAATTTAAATATTTTCAAAATGGAAAGTTTTAAGAATTTCATCATAAGTATGCAATTCCTCCGTATGATTATTTTTCTGTTAGTTCTGCTGTTTTTTTCTTTTGTATTCTCTGCAGAAAATGCTTTTTCACAGACGGTTATTGCTCCAGTAGATAAAATTGGCCATTCTGAATATGCAAGCATGAAGCCTTTGGTGCCTATTAAAAAAATTAGTACAGGAGGAGTGATTCACCGATTTCATGATACTTCACCATTGAGCCCTTCGGGAAAATATATGGCTTTGTTTCGTGTTCCTTTTGAAGATCATTATCCTGAAGCTGGTGATGCAGGAGAAGTCATTCTGGTTGATATGAAATCGGGTGAAGAAAAATTTATTTCAAAATCTTTTGGATGGGAAATGCAAGTCGGTGCAAATGTTCAGTGGGGTGCAAATGATCAGGAATTGTTCTTTAACAATGTTGACACTGCTACATGGGAGGCTTTTACGGTTTTGTACAATCCATCTTCAGGTCGATCAAAGCGGATAGGTGGACCTGCTTTTATGGTTTCGCTGGATGGTAAAAAATTAGTGAGCCATAACTTGATAAACTCGGTACATGCACAATCGGGATATGGAGTAATTATTCCTGATAGTTTAACCGCTTACAATATAGGACCGGTTGATACGGATGGAATTTTTGTAAGCGAAACCGAAACAGGAAAAACAACGATGATCACCTCAATTAAAGACATCTATGAAAAGACTGTTCCCAGTATAAAGGTTCCAAATCCGAATGACTACTACTATTATTGTTTTAAAGCGATGTGGAATCCACAGGGATCCCGCATTATGACTACAGTTATGATGAAACCTTTGTCAGGCGGTAAACGAAGGCTTGCCCTAATTACGATGTTGCCGGATGGATCAGATATTAGAACAGCTATCACATTGGACCAATATTCAAAGGGTGGCCATCATATGGCGTGGTTACCTGATGGCGATCATATTTCAATGAACCTGAATGTTGATGGCAAGCCTGGTATAGAGCTGATAACAGTAAAATATGATGGGACCGAGCTAAAAGAGGTGTATCCGGTCGGTTCAGGTCATCCTTCCTTTCATCCCGGAGGCCTTCCTTTTGTGATAACAGATTCGTATTGGCAAGAGCCTGTAACTAAACAGGATGGTTTTGTCCCTATTCGTTTAATCAATGTAGAGACTGGAACAGAGGATGTCATTGCAATGGTTTATGTCCCAATTAAGGATGACAGTTCTTTCAGAGTCGATGCACATCCAACATGGGATCGTTCAGGTAGATATATCATTTTTAATGCTTTTGAAGACAACACTCGTTGTGTTTTTATGGCAGATTTAAAGAGCATTGTGGATACGTTTAACCAAAATAACCATCATTAATTCGACCAGCGATCATGAAAGAGATAATATCCCGTCGTAGTTTTTTGAATATTAGTTTTCCGGCAACATTGGCAGCTATTTTAGCACCTGGTCTTTTAAATTGTAGGGAAGGAGATGAAAATATTTCAAATGAAGTTTTGCTAAATAATGGAGAAGGAAAAACGATATTGGTTGTCTCTGGTTGGCAAGATGTTAATATTGGAGATATTGCTCATACCCCCGGGCTTTTAAATATACTGGAAACTTTTCTCCCAAAAGCAACTATTATTCTTTGGAAAAAAAGTGGCTCAAGCGGAGAAGTTAAGCAACTGCTGAAAACAAATTTTCCAAAAGTAAAGGTGATTTATGGGGGAGTCGATTCGAACAAAAATGCAACCAGCCCTGATGTTTTAAATGCTTTTAATCTGGCTGATGTTATGGTTCATGGTTCCGGTCCTTCCGTGGTCGGTCAATCAAACCTGGAAGCCTGGGTAAAGGCAACTGGAAAACCATTTGGCATTTTTGGTGTAACCATTCAGTCTGTTGGCAAAAGCCTGAAAGAATTGCTTCAAAGAGCTTCATTTATTTACACGCGCGAAACAAAGTCAATTGAAGTTTTAAAAGATGCAGGCATTTATGGGAAACACATTTCTTTCGCGCCAGATGCAACTTTTTTTATGGATATTCATGATGAAAAAATGGCAGAAAATTTTTTGCAGGAAAATGGTTTGGAAAAAAAGAAATTTATTTGTGCAATTCCTCGGCTCAGGTATACTCCATATCATAAAATCCGTCCTGATAATGCAGGTTGGAGTGTGGACAAAATAAAAATGGTTGAAGAAATAAATGAGAAATACAAAGAAAACGACCACGCAAAAATGCGCGAAGCAATGATTCGGTGGGTACGTGAAACAGGTAACAAAGTTTTGGTTTGCCCTGAAATGACATATGAGGTTAATATAATGGATGAACTTTTAATTGATCCGCTTCCTAACGATGTGAAACCCTATGTAATTAAGCGAGATTACTGGGCTCCTGATGAAGCAGCTTCGGTTTATGCCCAAGCACATACCGTTCTTAGTTTTGAGTGCCATTCGCCAATTATTGCTCTGCATAACGAAACTCCCGCTTTCTATCTGCGACAACCTGAGGATACAATTAAAGGACAAATGTATTATGATCTGGGATATAATGATTGGGTATTTGAGATTATGGATACAAATGGAAAGCAAATTGCGGATCAGTTGATGGCAGTGGCTGCAAATTACTCTTCTGCGCAGAAGAAGATACAACTATCAAATATTCGTATTAAGGAAATTTATGCCAATGCAGTGAAAATATTTCATAATGGAACGAATAATTGATGTTGGAATATACATGTATTATCTTTCTAACAAAAAAATGATAATTTAATTAGAATCATTACACAACTCAAAATATAAAACCATGGGGACAAAAATAAACAGAAGAGATTTTTTAAATTTAAGCATTCCGACAACCGGGGCAGTCCTTTTGGGACCAGGATTTTTAAATTTCCAGTTACTTTCAGAAATTAACGAACAATTTTCGGGTAAAAATCAGTTTGATGAATATGACATTATTATCAATGGAGCTGGTTTATCCGGTTATTTTGCTGCTTTGACGGCAGCCAAACAGGGAAAAAAGATTTTAATTGTGGATAAGAGGACCAGCCCGGGTTTTGAAATAACTGCCAAAAAGAAGCTGTGGCTTAAGGCTGATGGACTTGATCTATTTACTCCTGAAATGACTCAGCTGTTTTTTCCAACAGATGAAAAGCCGGAAGTTCATAATAGTAGCGGAAAAGGTCCTAATGGGAGTTTATTTGGTGATGAATTACTATTATTTGCTGGTAGTATCAGAAAAGGAATGGTCAGAAACCTGTTACTTAACCAGGTGCATTTACTTTTAATGACGGATGTTTGCGGATTATTATCAGATAATGAGAAGGTGCAGGGTGTACTATTAGCCTGTAAACATGGTTTACATACGGTAAAATGCAAAAGCTTCATCGATGCTTCAGATAACCTCTTATTTAGCCGTGAATTATCTGGTGATCCTTACCAGGTAGATAAAGCGGGATTCGTGTTAGAGATTCTAAAAGCAAATAATCAAGAAAGGAAAAACTTAACTGTCCCCGCCTCTCTTGGATTGTCTGATAATCGGGTAATGCTTCACAAGGGAAAACAGGTAGATAACCAGCTATTTCTGCAATATGAATTTCCGGTAAAAACACAAGGCCTGGAAGAAATAGAACAACAGGCAAGAATAATAGCCGCTGAACTGGGAAAAAATCTGGCTGACCTGGATGATAATTTGAAAGATGCTACCATTGAACAATTACCACTGGAATCAACCATTATTTTGAAAAATAATAGCCTTCCAGCTCTTGTATTAGATGGTCAATATGTTGTTTCTCATAATTATCCGGATCTATCCTGCAGGAATATTCTCGCAATAGAATCTGAGGCAAATAAATTGATTGGTAAAATTAAGCCGTCCAAAGGTGGGGCAAAAATTACTTCTATCATTATTTCTGGCACTGAAATACCTTTTGATCAGGTTACCCTGTCGGATGTGAATGATCCAGGATTATCAATCCCTTTGCAATCCTGTCAGTTTAATTTAAACAGAATAGTAAATAAGGACGAATGTCAGGTGCTGGTGGCTGGTGGAGGTACTGCCGGTGCGATGGCAGCCATGGGATCTGTAGAAAAAGGGGCTAATACAATAGTAGTGGATTACTTTAACGATCTGGGTGGCACGAAAACGATGGGCGGCGTAATGGGATATTATCATGGATATAAAGATCACAAATTTTTTAAAAAACAGGATATTGATAATTCTCAGGTTGCTGCTGCAGCTAATATGTCAAAGAAAGCAGGACGAAAATTATATCATCTTAAAAATGTATTGAATGGCGGAGGAAAATTTGTGTCAGGGGCAATTCTGTGCGGTACCTTGGTTAATGATCATAAAGTAGAAGGTATTTTAATTTGTCGTAATGGCAAACTAGAATTATTAAAAAGCACCATTACTATCGATGCTACAGGTGATGGAGATATCGCCTTTTTTGCCGGAGCAAGTTATCAGCATGGGAACTCCCGCACAGGAAAAACCCAGAATTACAGCCAATGGGACATCAAGGGAGGCGCTGATCAACTGCCATCCCCTACAGGAAGGGATTATGATATAATTCAAAATACAAAGATTTCAGAATTGCAGCGGGGGCTGTTCCTCTCTCATTATCAGGCGCACTTTTATGACTTTCATCCCTTTCTCACAGTCAGGGAGTCAAGACGAATTGAAGGTTTACATGTACTTGATCTTGTTGATGCTGTGGAGGGTACACATTTTAAAGATGTAATTTCATTTGCAAGCAGCGATTTTGATCCTCATTATATAGGGAGTTCGGAATATTCCAGGTGCGGTTTTCTTTTGCCACATTCCAATGATTTGGTGACGGAAATACCTTATCGTGCAATTGTCCCCAGGAATCTTAATGGTCTTTTAATTTCCGGAAGGGGTATCAGCCAAACCCATGATGCCTTACAGTTTACCAGAATGAGTGGTGATTTAACTGTACTGGGGTATTTAACCGGACAAATTGCGGCAGACCAGGCCTGGCAGAATGTTCAACCAAAAGATTATGATATTTCAAAACTACAGAAGGAATGGACTGCACTTGGTTACCTGCCAAATGATTATGCCAGTAGAGAGGCAGGTAACAGTATCCATAATAAGGATGAGATCAATAGAAGAGTAAAAATATTGTCTAATGGAGCTCCTGAATATTTATATGAGGTTGTTCGTTTACCAAAAGAAAAGGTACTTCCAGTTTTAAAAAAACATTACAATTCAATTGAAAATTCTGAAGGAAAATTATTATTAGCCAAAGCATTAGCCTGGTTTGGCAATTCAGAGGGCAATAGTTTAATCGAACAGCAATTGAAAGAATTATTTGAACAAGAGTTACAACAAGGATATCCTAATGGATTTGTTGATACCTATGATGACATTAGAGGACGTGAAAAGAACATGTTGATAGGTCTTTTTTGGAGAATCAATCAAAACATTGCACTTCTTGCATTGACGGATGATAAAGTACCGATTAAAACCATTCAGTACATTTTAGAAAATACCTCTTCCGGTGGAGATATAGTGGATAGGGAAAGTGATTATTTTGATCAAAGAATAGATTTAAGAATTGTTCCTTTTCATAACCGAATCTTTAATCTGTGTTTCTATGCAGAAAGAAATCCTGATCCTGCCTTTATTGCAGGGTTTGAAAAATTATTAAACGACCCGAATCTAAAAAATCATATTACGGAAGAATATCATCGCACACGTTGGAGGGTTTATGGAGGGGATCTTGAATTATTCATCGCCGCCGCTTTAGCTAGATCCGGAGGCAAGGCTGGTTATGAAGTCTTATCTGATTATTTGGATGACATTCATTTTAATTTTAAAGAATTTGCTTTGTCTGAACTACAGGAATTAACAGGAATTAATCTTCAATATGATTCAAAAGCCTGGAGAAAATACATTGCCAGAATGTCCTGGCCACAGCCACGTAAAAAACTTATGAAAAAAATAGAAGTTTAAAACTCAATGCAGACGTTCGTTATTTCTTTGATAGCTTTTCTTTTATTAGGATCATTGTTTCATAATGATCAGGAAATATATTACCAAAGCAGTGAAATAAGAAATTTGAATCTGATTCCACAGGACACTTCTTTTTATATTGAAGATGATACAGGCAATAAGGTCATAATAAGCTTTTTTAAAGATAATAAGGGGATATTCTATTGGTACAGGAGATTAAATACACCGGTTTGCCTCACAGGGGAATGTAAATGGATTGACATTGGTATATACTGGTATTTTAATGGTGAATTTTTAGGATTAGAAGTATATGATGAACAGCTGACTAAAACAGATCACAGCATTTTCAGAACGGAAGACTATGATAAGCTGATGTCTGTTCTGTCTAACGATTGGTCAATTCTCAGGGAATTTGAGCGTGAAGGACTGTTGAATGAGAACTATGAAGAAATAGATGCCACTTCAGGGGCCACAAAAAAGGAAATAGCAGATGAAACAGTAAGTGGAGCTGTTTACACCACGTACACCATTTGGCATTTGATCCACAAAGGCGAAAAAGAACAATTGATTTTGTTAACACTGGATCAGTTAAAAGATTCAGTCAGACAAGGGACCTTTATAAATAGCAGCGAACAGAAAGTGCACTACTTTTTGCTTGATCAGTTTGCCTCTGGAAATATTACTGCCTCATCTGCAATGACCTCATTTATATTACAATTACTTTATAAAACAAAGGATCTTTATAAAAGAGAATTAGCATTAAGGGCGCTGCAAAGACTTAATTTGAACGATAAAGAATTACAGAAACAATTATCAGTAGTTTATTCAGCAGCAGATATGAGTGTCAAAATAAGAATCATTAAGTTTTTGCGCGGAAAGCAAATAGTGTCTCCTTCTTTTTACTATACTTTATGTGATGACTTAACAAAAGGAAATAGTCGGTCATCTGCAGAAATTTTAACTATTTTAAAAAACAGCCCCACTCCTGAAAATAAAATTTATGATTGCTTAAATGAGGTACACTGGAAGATAGATGAATAAACGTCTAATAAAATCTTTTGAATTTAGGAATGTAAATTATAAAGATATAGAGCATAGTTCCTTATAATTTAATTTTAAGGCTGTTTACTCCGAAAAATTAAATAAAAACGGTCAAATTGTGCAACTTTTAATAACCTGTTTGAAAATGCAAATGGACACTTAAGAAATCTGACGAAAAGAACTTTGGATGAAAAGAATAAAACGATTTCCAAATAGTACCAATCTATTTAGCTGTGAGATGAACTGAAATTTAATAAATTATGGTTACGCTTCTTATTTCCCTGGTTGTATTAATTGCCGGATATTTATTCTATTCCAAATACATCGAGCGAGTGTTTGGTGCTGACGGAACCCGGGCAACTCCGGCAGTTACCATGACTGATGGCGTGGACTACATACCTATGCCCTGGTGGAGGGTGTTTTTGATTCAGTTTGTGAACATTGCCGGATTGGGACCTATTTTTGGTGCTGTTGCCGGTGCTATGTGGAGACCGGTGGCATACATCTGGATTATTTTTGGTTCTGTTTTTGCCGGCGCTGTCCACGACTATTTTTCCGGGATGCTATCCATTAAGGACTGCTATTCTCATCTTAAAACATGGAGAATAAAAAGAGATCCCATCTTACCGAAAAAATGGCATCCAGGGGAAGCAGGGTAAACATAAAATATAGTTTGGAAATCATATTTAATTTCATATCCGGGTGTCATAATTCTATTTATATTTGAACTGGAAAAATTTAATATACTTTACGAATGATGACAACCGCCATCAACACAAATATTCAAAAATTGGTTTGTTAAACAATCTACAAAAGCCAACATGTTGAAAAAACTTCCTTTCTTGATCAGCGCATTAGTCGCGCTAAACTGCAGTGCTCAGTTAAAATTAATCCATAATTACCTTGAAGGCGAAGGTGGTATTGACGGTTTAAAGTATCCAAATGATTTGGAAATCGGCAATAATGGGAACATGTACATTGTCGGAAATTCATCATGCCTTCATTTGTTTATGCCAGGGTCAACTGAAAATCCGGAATTTGTGGAATTGAAAACTGTGTCGGATATTCACGGTCTTGCCAACGACGATGAAATTAAAGCGACACCTGACCAGCGTTGGTTTTATATTGTTGCCGACAATAAACTTTTACTTTTTTCGGGTAATTTGCAATCTGGCCGATTGGATTATGTGAAGACTTTCGAAAATACTATTGATTTTGAATTTGGATATGGGGCTTTTACCGATATGGCAATTTCTCCTGATGGTAAGAACCTTTATCTGGCAAGAGAAGATGATACGAAACAACATGCTTTGAAAGTTTTTGCCATCGATTCAGATTCGGGGAATTTGACCTTAAAAGAAAAAGTTGAAGGAATAAAAAACATCAACAATATTGTTTGTAACAATCAGTTTATCTACACAACATCGCGTGGCAACTATGAAAATTCGGTTTGTGTATTTAAACGAACTGAAAATGACAGCCTTTTATTGGTCCAGAAAATAAATGCAGCCGATACAATTTCGCAAATAAAAAGTCTTACGCTATCTGCCGATGGCAAGTTCTTGTACTTCTCCGATCATAATTCGGTTTTTACTTTTAAAGCTAACCAAACAACCGGAGAATTAAAATACAGTGATAAAATTACAATCAGCGATTATTACGAGCATTTCTGGAATGAAACCACCCTAACCGCCAGTTCCGATAATCAGAACCTGTATCTGACAGATTTTACAGGGATAATGGTCTTTAAGAGAAATATTGAATCAGGTAAAATAACTTTTGTTCAAAAAATACAGGAAGACTATAATTTTACCGGGTTTTACAGCCTGTCGGCTTTAAAAATATCAGAATCAGGATCAAAGGTTTATGTGTTAAGCAAATACAACAGTTCACTCATTATCTTCGACAGAAACAATACCGACGGAACACTTACTTATTCGAAGAAGATTTCGAACGAACAGAATAAAATAAAAGGCCTGACTGATATCAGAGGTATTGTTATGCCCAAAAACGGAAAATTCCTTTATACGATAGCCGAATCAGGGTACAACACAATTGGGTTTTATAAACGCCTTCAGGACGGAAGTCTTGATTTTCAGAAAAATATTTTATGGAATGAACTCGGGCCGGAAATTGGTGCAGTCAAAGATATTCAGCTAAGTCCGGATGAAAGAACCGTTTACATTTCATCAACGAACATGTATGGCATACGGGTTTTAAACCGGGATACTGTTTCGGGCGAGTTGTCCTTTTTTAATTCGTACACCGCACCTGATAATATGCAGGACGAAGTAATCTCGGAAATTGTTAATCCCTCTGACGGTAAAAACTTATATGCTGCCACCTACTATAACATTGTCAACTATAAAGTAAACAGCACAACCAATGATTTAACTTTCAATTCGAAATTATTAACCAACGGACCGGATAATGGAGGCCTTGCAGGTTATAAAAAAATGATTAGCAGCAACGACAGTAAAAATTTGTATGTCTTTTCGAGTACAGCTTTTTCCACGAATGGAATTTCGGTTTATAAAAGAGGCGAAAACGGCAATCCCGAACTCGTAGAAACCCTTTTAAATACTGAATACCCGTTTATGGTTGACAGGAATTTTTCGCTTGCCATCAGTCCCGACGACCAATATTTGTATGCAGCCGGCACTTCATTATTCTGTTTTAAACGAAATCCCGAAAATGGCAAACTGACGTTTGAGTTTGAAATGAATTATGACAAATTAAACATCGAAAATTTGTATAGGCTGGGTAGTATCTCAATAAGCCGCGATGGAAAATATTTTCTTGCAGTTTCGAACGAAAACAAGTTTGCACTCTCGTTTTACAGGTCGGTTTCAACAGGGAAATTGAAGCTCAAACAAGTGGCGCATTTTAGCACTGATGATAATTATAGCTCGGGAGATCCTTTTTCAGTCTTTTCAAACGACATGAAAACAGCCTATATTGCTTCGCCTTATGATGGAAGCCTGGGAGCATACGAAGCCAGCATCCCGCTGGGATTGGATACAATGTCCGGTTTCTGCGAGGGAGACAATGCTTTAATTCAGGTTGACGAAGGATATAATTATCTCTGGTCGAACGGAAGTACTGATAATTTTATAACAACCACATACCCAGGTGTTTATACTGTACAGGTTAGCGACGGAACCGGAAGAACCGGCGCGGACACAACGACTGTCGTTTTTCACCAGCAGCCAGATTTTACTTTAACTGTCGAAGAATGGGGATCAACCGACAGTTCTTTAATAATTAATTCCTATATCAACAATGGTGAATTCCCGTTTACTTATTCGTGGAATGACGGGTCAACTTTAGAGTTTATCAATGCCAGCAAGCCTGATTCGGTCAATCCGAAAAAGGATTTTTCGCTAACGGTAACCGACAAATATGGTTGTTTCAGTTCCAATACGATAAGCCTGATTTTCACTAATTCGGAAGATTTAACATCTAACGTTGATAACCTGATTTCAGTGTTCCCCAATCCATTTGACAAATATTTAAATATCAATCTTGAACAGGATGTAAGAAACAATATTTTGGTAAGAATCAGCAATTCTGAAGGCAAAACTGTTTTGGAAAAATTACTGGCAGGAGAAAAATTGTATCAGTTGGATGTGGGTTTTCTGAAACCGGGAATTTACGTGATGCAGGTCACAAACAATAAGCTTACCCAAACGGATAAAATTTTGAAATTAAAATCAAATTAGGAGCACCGAAAACCGACTTGCCGAGGTTTGTTGTTGGGATTATTACGTTGTTAATTATCTTTTTGACCGTTCATAAATATGGGTTGACATTAAGTTTTGTTTTTTAAACTTTCTGTGAATAACATATTTATTTCCTTTTCACTAATTCTGTTTATATTTCATTGTAAGGACAAACGGAGATGGGCTCTGCTGGGGAGCAACCTACCAAGGGATATCTTTACCAACTGGAAAAGTAAATAGGTGTTATGTTTATGCATGCCTCTATTTTTTGGTTTAAATGTTTGATCAGTATGTATGCTTTATTGCTTGAAATGTGTGGTGATATCAGCTGAAATGTTTTGATCTGAAAATTATTGGAGTGCGAATTGAATTTTGAAGGACATCTGATATGTCAGTCAAATAACTGTTTGTATATGATGATGGGATTTGTACAGAAACCAACAATTATTCTTACCAAAGCAGGTATCTCATAACCTTAGATGGGGGGGGAATTTAAATACTTTTAATCGCACCACACTGAGAATGATTTTTTTTTAATTGTTAGCAAACATACAAAGAAACATCCTATATGAAAAGTTCCCAAATTGAGAATTTTATTCTATCTTTGTTCATAGATTGCGAACTATGAAAAGGATATTTGCAAAAAGTACACTGAGAGAGTTTTGGGAAAAACATCCTGATTCAGAACAATATTTAAAGACCTGGTATGATACAGCAATGAATTCGGATTGGAAAACACCCAATGATGTTAAGCAGAGTTATGTTAATGCAAGTATCTTAAAAGACAGTAGGATAGTATTTAATATAAAAGGCAACTCCTACCGGTTGGTGGTAAAATTCAATTTTGAACATCAATTAGCTTTCGTCCGGTTCATAGGTACTCATTCTGATTATGACAAAATTGATGCTAATAGTATTTAAAATTGATGATTATGGAATTAAAACCGATTAAAACAGATGCGGATTATAAAGCAGCATTGAAAAGATTGGAAGAAATTTTCGATGCAAAGCTCGGTACTCCGGAGAGTGATGAGCTGGAAATACGTGGACTTATGGTTGATGATTATGAAAACAAACATTATCCAATCGAAGCTCCTGATCCGATTGAGGCAATCAAGATACGGATGGAAGAAATGAACCTTAAACAAGTGGATTTGATTTCTGAGATTGGTGGCAAGAGCCGGGTTTCGGAGATTTTAAATCGTAGACGCAGATTGACAGTTGAAATGATTCGGAAATTGACAACCAGACTAAATATTTCAGCAAAAGTATTGATTAGTGATTATCAAATAACCCGATAATATAAATGTGGACAAGATAGGATAACAGGCAAAATTGATTTTATATATATATTACTGAAATTGGTAATATAAATCAGCAACCGGATATAGCTGATTTGATATCTGCAGCTGTTCTCTGTTACCGACAACGAATTGAGCGGCCACGAATTGTTAAGATCCTTAAATCTTTCAGGTGGGCCATGAAAGGATCTTCTGAATTGTTCATTGCCGATTTGTATTTGTTTAGGATATTCGTTTTTACTGAATTTGAGATTCCGTCCAGAGTGGTGTAATGGAGTAATTTCCTGATTCTCTGTTTAGAAAGGGGTGTATGATTCATATCCTGCTTTGTAATAGTAAAAAAAAATAAAGACTTAAATGACTGAAAAACACTTAATAGGTCAACCCAAACTGCCAGAGTGGTATCGTATTCAAATATCCCAGTTTCAATGTTATCTTTTACGATAAAAGCTTTATCTATACCCTGGATTTGCTTCAATCCTTTATTTTTTCCACCTACCTCAAACGTGCACCCATCAATCAGAAAATCAGCAACGGGAGATGCAATTACTTCATACTTTACGCGAAGCTGATTCAGAAAAAACGTTTCTCTAATGTTTCCGGTATTTGAGTTGTCGTTCGCTAAGCTGTAAATCAAATTGGTATTGTCAAGATAAATTTTATCTACTTTACCCAACCCTTTTATTCCTCCGGCAGAATCCCGCAGTTGTGTTATCATTCCGGCTTCTTCAATATACAGGCAATAATCGGTAATGTTATTCCGGCTGGCTGAAAGTGCAGTTGCTATACTTGTCATATTGGGCTTAAAGGGTACGCTCCTGGCTATAATGGCCAGTAATTGCTTCAATTTACGGCCGGTTGACACATTCATGCCGGCATAAAACGGGATATCTGTTTCGAGCGTCTGGTTAACAATCTGTTGTAATCTCAAATCAAAGTCTTCCTCCAGTGCAAAAGGGTAATACCCTTTTTTCAGATAATTTTCAAAAAAAGGCAATGGATGTTTTACTTCCGGGAGTTCTGCCTTATGATCCAGAATTTCCTCCAAAGAATACGGCCTGACCGTAATTTGGTGAAACAATTGCAAATACTCCCTGAAAGACAAACCTTGCATATAGTACATTACAGCTCTTCGACTCAAATCTGAAGCTCCCTTTTTGATATCCATTACAGATGAACCGGTAAAAACCACACTCAGTTCCGGATGATAATCATATATCAGTTTGAGTTCCTTCGCCCAATCTTTGTATTTATGAATTTCATCTATAAACAGGTATTTACCGCCGCGCTTAACAAAATCACCCGCTAAATTAATCAGCCTTTTGCCGGCAAAATAAAAATCCTCAACAGTTACATAAAGCGTTTCAGCAGGATTCAAATTCTTTTTAATATGCTGTAAAACCAGTGTTGTTTTCCCAACGCCACGCGGACCGGTAAGTCCAATCATTCGACTTTTCCAGTTGATTTCAGTGTAAATGTAGCGAAAGAAGCTGGTATTTGTCTCATTTAGAAGCTTATGAAACTGTTCAAATAATTTGTCCATTGCATTTATTTTCCGTAAAATTAGCAAAAACGCACTACATGAGTGCTTTTTATGGCAAAAAAAGCACTATAACAGTGCGAATTGTGTATGGCCGATATTTTTATCAGAAATTATCAGCACTACATTATCTTCCTGAGTGAAATGCCGGATGTTTGGTCATCATTACATCAGGTTTTCTCAACGCGGGGAAAATTTATCATTTAACTCTTTAGCTATTGCAGGAATACCTGCCGTTTAAAATGTTTTTGTATATTTCATGAGTAAATCGAAAAACCAACTTTTATGATTAAGACATTTAATTTGGATTTACATACTCTTTTATCAATACCATTCAAGGTTGCCGGAACCGAAATGAAAAATTAAGGCTAAATACAGCAGATTGGGTCATTTGGAAAGAATTTTAAACAAAGATTGAAATGAACGAATTAAAAGAACTAAAAGATTTTAAAGAATACCTGAAGGCGCATATTCCCGCTGTGAAAAGACGAAATTTCCTGAAATGGATGGGTGGAGGTCTCTATGTCTTTTTCAATCCCGGCGGGGCAATTAATGCCATCGCCGGTGACGGTGAGCAACGTCCGGAGGTTCCGAACGATTATAATGCCTTTCTCCGGATTCACGAGGATGGCACGGTTACCTGCTTTGTGGGTAAAATTGATATGGGGCAGGGAGCCATTACTTCATTCCCGCAAATGGTGGCCGACGAACTGGATATTGACTACAATAAAATAAAAATGGTGTTGGGCGATACTGATTTGTGCCCCTGGGATATGGGCACATTCGGGTCGATGTCGGTGCGTATACTTGGCCCTTCGGTACGTGCTGCTGCTGCCGAAGCCCGTGGGGTGTTACTGGCAATGGCTGCTGAAAAATTGGGCGTTGATGTTAATCAGCTTTCTGTTTACGACGGTGTCATCTTCAATAAAAATAATAACAACGAAAAGGTAACCTACCAGGAACTTGCAAAAGGTCAGAAGATAGCCCGCTTTATGGACAAAAAGCCTGAAGTGAAAGATTATGCTGAATTACGGGTGATGGGAACACCGAAGTTTCACCGGGATGCAGTGGATAAAGTCACTGGCAAAGCATTGTATTCCGGCGATATCCGAATGCCCGGAATGGTTTATGCGCGTATTGTAAGGCCCCCGTCGCATGCTGCAAAACTGGTGTCTGCAGATACTTCGGAAGCGGAAAAAATAGCTGGCGTGCAGATTGTGCGTGACGACGATTTGATAGCTGCACTGCATGAAAATCCGGAGATGGCCGATAAAGCCAGAAACCTGATTAAAGCTGAATTTTCAACCGGTGAAGAAAAAGCGATAAACAACGGCAATCTGTTTGAATACCTGCTGGAAAACGCGCCGGAAGGAAACAGCAACATCGACGAGGGGGATCTGCAACAAGGTCGGAATCAGTCTGCTTCGGTTTTTGAAAATGAATTTAACGATGGATATGTTGCGCATTCTCCCATGGAACCGCACACTGCAATGGCCTGGATGGAGGGCGACAAAATGATTGTCCGGGCAGGAACGCAAACTCCGTTTCCGGCAAAAAGCAATATTGCCCGTGCTCTGGGAATGGAAGAGGAAAAAGTACGGGTGCAGCCTCCGTTCCTTGGCGGCGGTTTTGGGGGAAAATCAGCACATCAGCAGGCCATAGAGGCAGCGCGGCTGGCAAAAATCACAAAGAAACCGGTGATGGTGGACTGGAACCGGAAGGAAGAATTTTTTTACGATGAATTCCGGCCTGCCGCCATTGTAAAAATAAACTCAGGAATCGACGATAACGGGAAAATTACCTTTTGGGATTATCATGTGTATTATGCCGGCGACCGTGGCGCTGAAACCATGTATAATGTCCCGAACCAGAAACGAACGGTTTACGGGCGTGGATGGAGAGCACCCGGAATACATCCTTTCCCGACAGGAGCCTGGCGCGGACCTGGCAACAGCACCAACACATTCGGGCGCGAGGTTCAGGTGGATATAATGGCAGCAAAAGCCGGAATCGACCCGGTGGAATTCCGTCTGAAGAATCT
This sequence comes from uncultured Prolixibacteraceae bacterium, assembly GCA_963816685.1. Classification (GTDB taxonomy): domain Bacteria; phylum Bacteroidota; class Bacteroidia; order Bacteroidales; family Prolixibacteraceae; genus CAVYUC01. Next base: position 146,669 of record CAWFMB010000004.1, read on the forward strand.
GACCGATAAACGGGCAATTGATGTGCTGGAAGAAGTGGCAAAAATGGCCGACTGGAAACCTGCCAAATCACCTGGCGGCAGAGGATATGGAGTAGCTATAGGTGTGGATGCAGGGACTTATGTGGCACACATTGCGCAGGTGGAAGTCGATAAAGAAACCGGCGAGGTAAAGGTAAAAAAGGTGTGGTGCGCGCAGGAAATGGGATTTTGTGTGAATCCTCAGGGAGCGACCATTCAAATGGAAGGTTGTATAAACATGGGCCTGGGCTATGCGCTGAAAGAAGTGGTTGAATTTGAAGGAGGCAAAGTAAAAACAGCCAACTTTGATACCTATGAAATTCCGCGTTTTTCATGGATACCGGAAATACATACCAAGATTCTGGACAGGAATGAGCCGCCACAGGGTGGAGGCGAACCGGCCATTGTTTGCATGGGCGCAGTGATTGCCAACGCCATTTACGATGCCACCGGAGCCCGGCTTTTTGAAATGGCAATGACACCCCAGCGGGTTTTGGAAGCATTAAAAAATGTGTAAGGGTAGCTAGGCTAATTGGATATTTTATTGTCTAATAAACCTGGATAAGATTCTGAGGAGCCTGTAAATTATTTTGTGTAATTTACATCAAACCAGGAAATTCATCTCTCACTCAACCTATGGTACTTCAACGCTGGTCACTTCATTAAACCGCCATCCACATAAAAATCGGACGGTAGCGCACTTTCTGCATTACATAACCGATGCAACATGGCCTGGAGTTTCAAACACTGGAGGAATTGATTCCGTTGAATTCCTTTGAGGGAGTTGAATGTACAAAGTGTCAGGATTGCGCCTGAATATAAGAAACTTGATTTTTCCAAAGAAAATGGGAAATTAAGTTTTATCTTACCGGAGTTGAATGGGCTTCAGATGGTAGAAACTGTTTTGTCGGGTTAAGACAAAAGGGATGACGTTATCTGCAGCATTGAAGTTTTGTTGATGTTCCAATGGCGAACGGGATTAATAATATGAATAACGATTTTCAGAATTCAACCAGAACAAAATTCAGGTGGGTGATAGTTGCCCTGCTTTTTTATTCCACCACCATCGTTTATTTCGACCGCGTAATTCTTGGAATTCTCGCCCCTTCACTTACAGAGCAACTGGGCTGGAGTGAAAAAGAATTTAGTTATATTGTAATGGCATTTCAGTTTACATATGCCATTGGTCCTTTGTTTATCGGTTATGTTATCGACAGGCTCGGAACAAAGCTTGGATTTATACTGGCTGCAGCAGTTTGGGGAATTGCAAGTTTATCACATGCCGCTGCGCGCAGCTGGATTGGTTTTGCCATTGCACGACTGGGGCTGGGCATTGGTCAGTCGGCTAACTTTCCGGCAAGCATTAAAACCGTGGCCGAATGGTTTCCGCAAAAAGAGCGGGCTTATGCCACCGGATTGTTTAACGGAGGTTCCAATATCGGGCAGTTGATAGCACCGCTGCTTATTCCGCTGGTCATTTATCTTTTTGGTACCTGGCAATACGTATTTGTATTGTCACTGATTTTAAGCGTTAGCTGGATTGTACTTTGGCTGATATTCTTTAGTACACCATCTGAAAGCAGGTATGTAAATCGTGCTGAAGTGGACTATATTAACAGTGATCAGGATGAAGTTGAAAAAGTAAAAGTCCGGTGGAGAACGCTGGTTCGGCATAAGCAAACCTGGGTGGTTGCATTCGGAAAAATGTTTGCCGACCCGGTTTGGTATTTCTATTTGTTCTGGGGAGCAAAATTTTTGAATGCACAATTTGGAATCGAACTCAAAGGACTCGCACTTCCGTTGATTATAATTTATGTTGTAGCTTACGGAGGCGGAATTGCCGGCGGAGCAGTTTCATCTTACCTGATGAAAACTGGTAAGTCGACTAATTTTGCGCGAAAAATTACCATGTTGGGAACTGCCTTACTGGTGTTGCCGGTAATGATTGTTCCATTTACCGGTTCTCTGGCGGTTGCGGTTGGTTTAATTGCTCTCGCAGCTGCGGCACATAATTCCTGGTCAGCAAATATCTTTACAGTTGCATCCGATCTTTTCCCAAAAAAGATAGTCGGTTCTGTTATTGGATTTTCAACTGCGGTGAGCTCAGTTGCCGGAATCGGAACAGCTTACCTGATTGGAATGGCACTGGAAGATACAGGTGTTAAGGGATACGTTTTTCCTTTTGTGATTGCAGCTTTTGGCTACCTGGCCGGTTTACTTGTAATGCACCTCATTTCACCAAAAATGAAACCTGTGAGAAATATTCAAAATCAATAAATTAATAAACGATGAAACGCAGAAAATTTATAAAAACAACAGCAGCCAGCGGACTGGCAGTTACAACTGCTCCTACGATCCTTACCAACAGTCGCTGGAAAGGTGCAAATGACAGAATTAATGTTGCCCAAATCGGTATCCGGGGTATGGGAGAAAACCACATAAAGGAATACCTGAAACTGAACAACGTGGAAGTCGTTGCCCTTTGCGATGTGGATGGAAACCTTTTTGCTGAACGCATTAAAAATCATTTTACCGATGAAGGTTTAAAAGCTCCTCAAACGTATATGGATATGCGCAAAATGTTTGAGAATAAAGATATCGATGCCGTTTCCATAACAACACCTAATCACTGGCACGCTCTGGCTGCCATCTGGGCCATTCAGGCAGGCAAACATGTGTCAGTTGAAAAGCCATGCTGCCATACATTTCATGAGGGGCAAAAATTGGTGGAGGCCGCAAAAAAATACAACGTTATCGTCCAGGATGGTGCTGAACAACGTAGTAATCCCTGTTCCATTTCAATGGCTGATTACCTGCATTCCGGGAAACTTGGTGAAGTATATCTGGGGAAAGGAATTTGTTACAAATGGCGCGACTCCATTGGAAAATATCCTGACGGGCCAATGACTGAGGATGAAAAATTTGCCTTTACCGCTGGAAGTAAAAGTTATGTGCCACCGTACACCAAACAATACCTTTCAAACGTGGATTATAACCTTTGGCAGGGGCCGGCACCCGAACAACCTTTTAACCGGAACCGGTTTCATTACAACTGGCATTGGAACTGGAATTACGGCAACGGTGATATGGGAAACCAGGGAGTCCACGAAATGGATGTTGCCCGCTGGGGATTGGGTGTTAAGCTGCCAACAAAAATAAGTTCCATTGGCGGACATTTTGTTTTTGACGATGCACAACAAACGCCTAACGACCAGATTACCGTTTTTGAATTTCACAATCCGAATGGAGGTGATGATAAAAAGAAAATTCTGCAATTTGAGGTTCGGCACTGGATCACCAATCACGAACTGCCAACAAAAGCAGGTGATGCAGGAAACGATTATATGACAAGCTCAGCAAATGAAGTTGGTAATTTATTCTTTGGTTCAAAAGGATTTATGAGTAAAACGGTTACCGACTGGCAGGTTTTTGATGGCAATAAAAAAGCTCCAACAGCAAGTGGTGAAGGACTGGGGAATCACTACCAGGATTTTATTGATGCTATTCGTGCCAACGATCAAAAACTTGCAAAAGGCGATATTGAAGAGGGATTTTATAGTTGCGCGCTAATTCACCTGGGGAATATTTCGTACCGGTTGGGCCGCACACTGGAATTTGATCCCCAGGCAATGAAGTTTAAAAACGATGAAGAAGCAAACCGGATGCTGACAAAAGAATACCGCGCTCCATTTGTTCTTCCGGAAAACGTTTAAACCCAAAGAGAAAAATGAATTCCAAAGAACGAATCAATAAAGCACTCAATTTTGAGGAGTCGGATAGGGTTCCCTACGACCTGGCGGCAACCACATGGACCGGCATTACAAATACTGCCTATCAGAATTTTCTGAAACATACCGGTCAGAAACCCGAAGAGCCGGAGTGGTCGGATGTAATTCAGCAAATTGTCATTCCTGATGAAAAAATTCTTGAAAAAGTTGGCGCCGATGTGCGGGGTGTCTTTCCACTTACAAGTCATAACTGGAATGTTTATTCAAAACTAAAAGATCGCGGTAATTATTTTGAATATCTTGATGAATGGGGATTTACCCATCATTTCCCTAAAAATGGTTACTGGTTTTCTCTGGTAAAAAGTCCGATGGCAGAGCTTGATTTCACAGAGGAGGGACTTATTGAAAATTATCAATGGCCCGATGCTGCAGATAATCGAAGATTTGTGGGATTGCGTGAAAAAGCCATCAAATACCGCAAAAATGATAAGCCGGTTTTTACCAAAGGTTTTTGTGCCGGATTATTTGAAATGCATCAGCGGGTGCGTGGGATGGAAAATGCCATGATTGATCCATTTATGGTTCCCGAAAATTCGGATAAACTGATTGGCAAACTGGCCGATTTAAAAATTGAATTCTGGGATGCCCTGCTTAATGAAATTGGCGATGTTGTTGATATTGTAGGAGAGGGCGATGATTATGGCACTCAGCAGTCGCAACTCATCGATCCGGAACAGTTTCGTACCTGTTATAAACCTCATTTTGCCCGTGTGCTTCAGTTTATAAAAAAGAAAGCACCCGATGTGAAATTAATGTTTCACTCCTGCGGAAATGTCCGGCCAATTATTCCGGATTTAATTGAGTTGGGAATAAATATTCTGAATCCGGTCCATGTTACAGCCAATGGAATGGAGCCAGTGCAACTGAAAAAGGATTTTGGAAAAGACATTGTTTTCTGGGGAGGGGGCATCGATACGCAGGATGTATTGCCAAACGGTAACCCTCAGCAGATAAAGGATCATGTAAAACAAAATATTGATGCACTGGCACCCGGTGGGGGTTTTATATTTAGCACCGTGCATAATATTCAGGCTGAAGTGCCCCCGGAAAATATTGTAGCAATGTTGGAAGCGTTGCAGTCATTCGGTAACTATTAACTCAAAATAATGAATAAAATGAAAAATCTGTTTTTGCGGCTGATTATTCTCGTCGTGGTTTCACAGTATTCCTGCAGCAACAAATCCACGAAACAAACTACAAAAGAAGGATCGAAAATTACCTTCGAACAAAACAACGATGAACATAAAATCGATGTATGGGTCGACCAGCAGCTTTTTACCATATTCCGCTGGCCCGGAGAACATGACAAAACCTGCATTCTGGCCCATCCTAACACCGGAGTGTTATGATGTAACACGTGGTTTTCCCATCGACCCCAAAGCCGGTGAACGTGCCGATCACCCGCACCAGATTGGCATGTGGTTTACCTACGGAAATGTGAACGGCCTCGATTTCTGGGGAAACGGCTCACAAGGACTGGGAATTACCAATCCAAACGGGGGATTCATCAAACACCTCAAAATCGAAAATGTCAAAGAGGGAACAGGAGAGGGGTCTTTTGTTTCGGAAGAGAGCTGGCAGGATTCCACAGGAACGGAACTGCTGCACGAAAAAACCGGATATCATTTTATTGCGAAAGATAAACTGCGCATTATCGACCGGGTGACCACATTAACTGCCGCTAACCAGGATGTGAACATGCCCGATACCAAAGAAGGCATGTTCGGGATAAGGGTGGCGCGGCAGATCGAATTGCCCGATAACGGGACAGTGTTATTGTATAATGATGATGGAACTACAACCCGCACCCGTGATACGCTGAACACGGATATTAACGGCAATTACAGAAGCAGCGAAGGAATTACCGGACTCGCAGTATGGGGTACCCGCGCACGCTGGATGAACCTTCACGGCGAACTGGGTAACGAAAACGTCTCCATTATCATTTGCGACCACCCGGATAATCCAAATTACCCGACCTACTGGCATGCCCGCGGTTACGGATTGTTTGCTGCCAATCCGCTGGGGGTAAAAGATTTTACCAATGGAAAGGAAACATTTAATTTTTCCATTCCCAAAGGAGAATCCGCGACGTTTAAATACCGGGTAATTATAAATTCCGGAGAGCAATTACCGGATGAGGAGATAAATCAACTGGCAGATGATTTTGCTGCTGAATACTAAAGGCATTCAATTCCGGATTTGTGCATGAACAGATTGTTAATGGCGCAATGAACCGTTAAAATGATTATTTTCGATAGTATTTGATAAAACAAAAAGATACTACCGGGGAGCCCACTATTACATTAACCGGCGACAACAAGTGTTCAACTTACCAACTGATACTTATTTATTGCTACGTCAGCACCTTATCCAAAAAATTTGAAAAGGAAATCGGTGATGCAATCCTGCTGTTTTTATGACAGCGGTTACAACAACGTACCTGCTTTTGGCACCTGAGGGATTTTCATTGTCAAAAGAAATTTCTTATAGCGTGGGTGCCTTACTATCTGTTATTTCAGGTGTAGGTTTTTTTATTTATAACAGGAAACAGCGCATATCCGGCTAACTTATTTTGATACGGTTTGAACCAAATTCTTTAACTGATGCATGCCAGCGCTGTGTTCAGTTTTCTCCATGCAACTTACACTCACATCTTCATAAATTTTTCCTGCCAGGTCTGATTATCTGAAATTATCAGCACCACATAATTTCCCGGGGTAAAATGCCGGATGTTTAACCGCATATTTCCGGTGCAGTCTTCATTTAAAACTTCCTGTCCCTGGTGGTTCATGATTTTGATTTTGTATTCCCCGTCTGCATTAAAATGAATGTTTAATATCCCTGAAGTGGGATTTGGAAAAACCTGTGGTTTCGGTAATGTCAAATCACTTGCTGACGTGGTCAGGCAATCTTCGGAATTGGCTGAGGGAGTTATTCCCGTTGTACCGCCGGAGCAAACCCCGCAGGCGTCATAGGATGCAGCGCCATTGTACTCGCCGCTGCAATCGTATTGTGCCGGAACAAATGAAGCCAGCAACCGGATGTAGCTGATTTGATAACCACAGCTGTTTTCTGTTACCGACCATGAATTGAGCGGCCACGAAGTGTTAAAATCCTTATAGGATTTCTGTTTCGGCTGACCTTTTGGCGGTATAATGGATTCGCCTGTGCACCAGGAATTATTTGTACTGCTGCCGCAACCCCCGGGACAACAACCATCCCAGTCGTACGATGGATTTGGGCCACCTGTTAAGAATCCGGGAGCTGGTCCGTATTGCGATTCGCCCACGCGATCCCATTTGGCGCTGCCGTTTGTAAACCACGTATGGTAAAATTCGTTTACCGAATTTTCAGCACCGTAATTGTACATGTTTGACAAGTAAACCATGTTGAGCGGATTTACACCATGCAGATAATGAATGTAATTTTCCGCAGCCTCAGTTGCCATTGGATTATTAGCTGAATTAATATTATACCGGATAAAATCAGTATACATTAATCCCTGCCTTGCTTTTATTGAATTGCTTCCCCATGTATAATCTTTCAGGTGGGCCATGTAAGGATCTTTTGCACCTGTAAATGCAGGGAAATTTTCTGAACCGTTCATTGCCGATTTGTATTTGTTCAGAATATTCGTTTTTACTGAATTTGAGATTCCGTCCAGAGTGGTGTAATAGAGTAAAATTTCCTGATTCTCTGTTTCGAAAGGAAATGCAAAAGTCCATTGCATCATGTGAACATTGTTATAGTTGCTTTCGAAGAAAGTTTTGTATTTTGTTTCACCTGTAATTTCATAGAGATATTCGGCCGCTTCCATTTTTGCCATCAAACGTCCGTAATCGTCAGTTTCCTGTTGGCCGGCTCCCAGTCCGCCGGTGTTTCCCTTGTTGTTTTCAAAGATGACGTTCGGATTTTCATCCGCCCAGTTCCAGGCACGAATGGCGCTGCGTTTTAACGAATCTGCATATTCACTCCACCCAATGGAGCGGTAAACTTTCGAAGCAAAGGCAAGTGCGCCGGCAGTGTTTAAAGTCCCCGAAGTGTTAGGGCGGCCATAGTACGAAGGCGCTTTTGCTGCGGAGGGCGGACTTGCATGCGATTCGCCCACAATGCTGAGTACGCTTCCATCAGGGCGCTGCATGCGCAACAGATGATCGATTCCCCATTTTGCTTCATCCAGAATATCAGGTACATTGTTTCCTGATTCCGGAAGGTTGTAATTATCTCCCCAAACGCCCGGGTTTTCAACGAAAGCCTTCATGAAATCAACTACATAACTGGCGGTCCAGCTGGTGTATTTGTTGAAATCTCCTGCATCATACCAGCCGCCGGAAACATCAGTTTCAGTTGCGGCATTGTTTTTATCCAGAAAATCGCGTGCTTGTTTGTCCTGCAAATGACTGGCTCCGTCTGCCCATTCCTCATTTGCGAAAGGCACTTCTTTTGCAAATCCGGCGCGTTGATAAAAGAATGTGCGGACTGCCTGCACCAAAACGTCTTCATAAATGTTTTCATTGATTTCAAATTCAAATGAGCGAAGGTTGCTGTCCACATCGAGAATGTAATAAGCGCCTTCATCAGTTACCGTTGAAAAATCGAACCACCAGGCTTTATCTCCCGATGATTCATCGGTTGCCCCATTTTTCCACGCCTCCGGATTTCCGGTAATTACTGTTGTGCTGTCTGATTTTCGCACTACCGCATAAGTTGTTCCGGGAACGTAAGTTTCTTCAGAATCGAAACCTGTCTGGGGATTGCGGATGACTGCTATTTTCCGTGAATCAGGTCTGTATCCGAACTGATCAACAACAATATATTTTGACGTTTCAGGAATTTGTGCATCTACATTGAAAGTAAAAAGGCACATTAAAAGGGAAATGCAAACTGCACTTGAAAAACGAAATCCATTCGGCATAATGATAAAATTTAAGTTTAGGTTTCAAAAATAGTTAAGACAGTGAATTACAGATTACAAATGGAATTAAAAAAATAGTACAAATATTGCATGAGTATTTCAAATCAATATCTTTTAGCGAATTAGCAGCTTCCCCAGATCGGTATCAGGGGAGGTGTATAATTATTATTTTAAAAATTCCAGGTGACCTCCATTTTGAAGATCTTTATGAGAAATCTGCGGTTCAATTTCTTTTCCATTCAGTTGAACGGATGAAAAAGAATTGTTGTTTTGTTGTTGTTGTTGTTGTTGTCGGGCATGGTTTCCAGAATAAACGGTGCACCGGGATAATATTTTTTATTGAGGTTTAAAACAACCTTATCAAAAATGGGGGAAGATAGCTGATACATGTTACTGCCGGGGCAAACCGGATAAAAACCCATGGCTCCAAAAACATACCATGCCGACATTTGCCCTGCATCATCATTCCCGGATAATCCCCCTGGGCCTGTGCCATATTCTTCGCTCAACAGATTTTTCACTGTTGCCTGTGTTTTTTGCCAGTCGTCCACATAATTGAAAAGATAGGGAATCTGGTGACTGGGTTCATTTCCGTGCCAGTATTCCTTATTGTCGATGAGAAGGTTTAGTTCATGATGAAATTTTTCTTTGCCACCCATCAGTTCAATTAATCCGGGAACATCCTGAGGTACAAACCATGTATACTGTTTGGGTGTACCTTCTGTAATGAAAGGCATTTTGCCATTTGCATCAAAATCTTCAGTGAATGAACCATCGGCATATCGCCCGTTCATCCATCCTTTTTCGGTATCAAAAACATTTGAATAATTGTAGGAACGGGCTATGAGATCATTGTAATCTTCTGTTTTTCCCAAAAGCTTTGCAACCTGTGCCACTGCCCAGTCGTCGTAGGCATATTCAAGAGTGCGTGAAACCTGTTCGCCGCGGTGGAAGGCATATGGCACTTCTTCTTCCAGCGGAATATAGCCAAACTGGATATAAGGCTGAAGTGCGCGGCGGCCTTTTCCGTCAATATAGTCATCCAAATTCTCCGGAGTTTCGTACGCATTCTTACGCATATATTTATATGCTTTATCCAGATCGAAATCAAAACCTTTCATTGCGGCATCCGCAATTATGGAGCTGCTGTGGTCACCAATCATAGCTGAAGTGTAACTGTTCCACATGGGGAAAATGGGCAGCCAGCCACCTTGTTCAGCCATTGCAATCAACGATTTCACCATGTTTTCGTATGCCTGTGGTGCAATCAGGCTGAGCAGGGGCATTTGAGCCCTGAAGATATCCCAGTTTGAAAAATCGCAGTAATAATCAAATCCTTCGGCTGTATGAATGGTTGTGTCACCGTTAAAACCGGGATAATCACCATTTATATCGCTGTAAAGTCTCGGATGAATCAGACTATGATACAATGCAGTATAAAATTTGGTAAGGTCATCCGGTGTTCCACCTTCCACGTCCACTGTACCAAGTATTTTATTCCAGCTCTCTTCCAGTTCAGCTTTTGTTTGCTCAAAATCCCAGCCCGGAATTTCTGCATCCAGATTTTCGCGTGCATTATCAATACTGGTAAATGAAGTACCCATTTTCATTTTAAGTGTTTCACCATCCTTGAGATCAAAAGTTACAAATGCGCCAATATTTTCCTTGTCTTGCTGCTCAGTGGTATTATGGAAATATTCGGTGCCTGCATACGTTCCTGTTTTTACGATTTCCTTATCGAATTTAGCCACAAAATATCCTTTAAATCCTGCAGGTTTTCCGTTCCCGTTGTAAATCCGGTGAACAGGATTATATCCTGTAATTTCCTTTTTTTTCAAATCGATTTTAATAAAACCCTGTCCCTCATCGCTGTTTACATCGATTATCACAGTTGGATTTTTTGGGAAGAGCCATGAAAACCGGAAAAAACCGGAACGTTTAGTGGCCGTCATTTCTGTAATAATATTTCTATCGGTAAGATTTGCTGAAAAATATGCAGGAGAAGCACTGTCCCCGTCATACATAAATAATGTTTTCCGCTGGTCAGGTAAAACCTGGAAATTGTTGTCTGTTGAAGTCGGGAATACAGTAAAACTTCCGTAATCCTGCACACAGGAACCGCTTGTCCAGTGGGTTGCCCTGAATCCCTGCAAAAAAGTTGTACCGGCATAAAACGGAGAAAGACATTTTTTCTCGGAACCATGGGTTTGCGGCGTCCATTGGGTCATTCCAAACGGAGCAGTTACAGCAGGAATGGTTTGACCATAATCTTCCTGGGTTCCCGGAATTTTTTTAACTGCAGGAGTTGATGCCGGCCCGGTTCCAATTAACGGATCAACATACTGAATGAAATTTTTCTCCTCTTTTTTACTGCACGAAAAAATAATAATAAAAATTGCCAATAGCATCAGCCGAATGATATTCATTTGTTCGGATTTTTATCAGGTTTTAATGAAACTCAAAAATAGAAAAATTACCCATAAAGAAATATTAATTCCGACGGAATTCTATCAGTTGATTAAATCGTTGAAATGCGTATTGAAACCGGCATCTTTTAGATTTTCATCTGCATTAATTATCTGCCAACTGTAAAATGGATAAAATAAACTGCAAATTGCATGAAACCAAACTTGCAGTATAATTCATGTAATTGGCAGTGTGAAAGTTGTTGAATGCAGATTTTAATATTCATTGATTCAAATGGTTATGTATTTTTGAATCATAAACAATTAGAACTTTTAAAACTTTGAAAACATGAAAACAAAATTATTTCTTTTCAGCATTTGTGCCATGCTTATTAGCCTTGGCAGTTCAGCAAAACTAAGGGATGGAAAAGCACTGACCGGAAATTCATTAACCAGTTTCGGGAAATACACAATTGTAAAATCTGATGAGCCGATGACTGTAAAAGATCAGGCAATTCAAACTTTCGATTTAATGTATGAAAATACCACAAAACCTGTAAAAGTTGGTGTTATTCCGGAAAAAGGATGTACAACATTTATTGTTCGCTCCGAAGAATTTGAAATTGAATACGCATGCAACAAAGGTGTTTTTGGCGTGAAAAAAATCGAGAAAAAGTACCAGGTGTTGCCAAAAGAAGCCAACGAAGCAAAATTAAATAAGGCTGGTTATTTTTCGCAAAGGGTAATTTCCCAGAATAAAAAATCGCAGGATGAACTTTTAAGTTTGATTGCCTGCTATTTTCCAAACCTGGTGAACGAAGAATACCACGCCAATTTCTAAAAGAGAATATTAAACAGAGCAATTATTTTTCATAGAAGTAGCAAAACAGGGGCCTCTGCCAATGGGCAGGGGCTTTTCCTTCCTGATTCGATATTCCTTATTCCATATTCCTTATTCGATATTCGAAATTTCCTTTATTAGCCACGAATATCACTTATTATCACGAATAATAATTTCTTCCCCTTCCTGATTCGATATTCCTTATTGGATATTTGATATTTCCTATATTAGCCACGAATATCACTTATAATCACGAATAACAATTTCTTCCCCTTCCTTATTCGATATTCCTTATTCGATATTTGATATTTCCTTTATTAGCCACGAATATCACTTATTATCACGAATAATAATTTCTTCCCCTTCCTGATTCGATATTCCTTATTCGATATTTGATATTTCCTTTATTAGCCACGAATATCACTTATAATCACGAATAACAATTTCTTCCCCTTCCTGATTCGATATTCCTTATTCGATATTTGATATTTCCTTTATTAACCACGAATATCACTTATTATCACGAATAATAATTTCTTCCCCTTCCTGATTCGATATTCCTTATTCGATATTTTGATATTTCCTTTATTAGCCACGAATATCAATTATTATCACGAATAGAAATTTCTTCCCCTTCCTGATTAGATCCTTATTCGTTATTTCCTTTTAAATAACCTGCACTAAATCATCTTCAGAACATCAATCCCTCCGGACTGTTTTTTTCTACATTTTATCGTTATACATTCTTTATGCTTTCCCTATACCTTCTGCGGGTTTTCTTCAGACTTTCTTCGTATCAAATTCGGACTAAATTCGGACTAAATTCGCAATTTATCGAATTTAGTCTGAATTTAATGCGAATTTAATGCGAATTTGATATGGAGATGTTATAGACCTGAAGAGGGGAAAAACAGTAGGTATACTCTCAGTGCCCCATAGCCGGACCTTCGCTGATGACTTTTCATCCCGGGACAGTTGCAAATTTAAGACTTGCTCAATATGCATTGAAGAAAAAATAAGGCAGAATTTTAAAATTTAACTCCGCTATTCAGAAAATGCAAGACAGCAAAAGTTGCTGTTAATAATTTGGTTAAAACCGTTAGGTTTCCAACGGGATGAATACTCTCCGCTATTTATGATATAATTATATCGTTTACAGGTGTAACGAATCGTGCTAAAGAACCGTCATTGTAAGAGAAGAGAAAAAAACTGTCGATTTCTTACCGGGTTGGAAGCGAAATTAATTTTAGGAAGATGGATTACAGTGATTTGCAATAAATAAAAAAGCGAACTGATATTTTCAGTAAAAAACCTGTAATGTATTAACCAATGAGCTACTAATGAATTAAGTCAGAAACAGAAAACAACGAAAACTAATTGTCATGAAAACAAAATGTCTGATTGTTGACGATGAGCCTCTGGCACGGGATTTAATTTGTAATCACCTTAAAAAACTTGATAATTTTGAAATTATTGCAGAATGTGGCGATGCGATGAAAGCCCTGCGGGTTTTACAGGAACATTCTATCGATTTAATTTTCATGGATATTCAAATGCCCCAGATAACCGGTATAGACTTTCTTAAAACTCTTAAAAATCCGCCAAATGTAATTTTTACTACCGCCTTTCAGGAATATGCAATCGAAGGTTTTGAGTTGGATATTGTTGATTTCCTTTTGAAACCCATTACTTTTGAGCGCTTTTTAAAAGCAGTTAACAAATATTTTGAGATTAAACAGGAAGATAATCAACCCGCTGTTCAACAGCCGATTCAGAGCGAAGAAGCCTTTATTTATGTGAAAGAAAACAAAAAAGTAATTAAGCTTTTCCTGAACGAAATTTTATATGTGGAAGGTTTAAGTGAATATGTGCAGATTTTTACAGAAACCAGGAAATTTGTTACTAAAACAAGTATGAATAATATGGATGAAAAATTACCGGAAAATGATTTTATGCGGATACATAAATCATTTATTGTTTCACTGAATAAGATTGAAGCTTTTACTTCCACGTGTATCGAACTGTCGGGGAAAGAATTGCCGATTGGCAGAAGTTACAAAAATTCGGTTTTGGAAACATTACATTCCGGTGGTGCAGTTACTGCGAATTAAAGTACTTCCAAAGTTTGTATATTCCTTTTTCCGGATGAATGGATTTTACCGGAGAAAGGTTTAAATATTCAATCCTGATTCGGTTTACTTCTTCAAGTGTAATATGTTTTGGACCGGCTAAAACCTGAAGGGCAACAACTGTTTTTAATGTTGTAGCCCGAACCCTGACAGAATGAAGAGAATTTTTGGCAGGGTGGATATGAATATATCGTTCAGGATCAACTCCTTTTTTTACAATCCATACAGATTTATCAGATAGTTGGATTTTTTTAAATTCCATATGATTCAGCCATTCCAAAAATTGAGATTTAGCCGGTATCCTTTTTTCTTCAAAAAAACGGATGCATTCGCGGCAAATAGTTGCTACCGGCAATGTCCCGAGATAGAAGTCGAGCAAATTATTTCCCATGAAACTTATTTCGCTTTTTACTGTCTGCCAGTCCTGGGTTTTCCAGTGAGCAACCTTACGGGTTAGAAACCGGAAATGGTGCTTGTATGGATTAAAAGTTACGGGAACCGGAATAATTTCATTCATTTCGGGCTTGTTTAAAACAAATGAATAAATTTACCACAAAACATTGTAAAATGGCATTGACACCACTTCATAACTTTTTTGTTTACAACAGTGAAATATATCCCAATTCCCGGTTTATTCCTTCTGAAAATGAAGGTGGAATTTATGAAGTATTACGTGTAGTCAAAGGAGTTCCACTTTTTTTGAATGAACATCTGGCGCGGTTTTACCATTCAGCCCAAATTGCCGGCAAAATTATACGATTTACGGGAGATCAGATTGAAAGTCAGTTACAAAACCTGATTCAGAAGAATGAGGTTTATGAAGGAAACATACTGATTTCATGTAAAACCAACATGAAAGCTTTTTTTATTCCTCATAATTATCCATCTGAAGAAATGTACCGCAAAGGAGTAATGTGTGGATTATTGAGAGCGGAGCGGGAAAATCCCAATGCCAAGGTTTTCCAAACAATAGTGAGGGAGCAGGCAAACCGGCTGATTGCTCAGAAGGGATATTTTGAAGTGCTGCTTGTAGATCATCTTGAACGGATTACCGAAGGCAGCCGCAGCAACATATTTTTTGTAAAGCAGAATGTATTGATTACACCGCCGGCAAACGAAGTACTGCTTGGAATTACCCGACAGAAAACAATTAATCTGGCTAAGAAACTGAATATCCACTTAAAGGAAGAAGATGTTTACCTGAAGGACTTAAAGGATTTTCAGGCAATTGCAATTACCGGCACATCCCCTAAAATCCTTCCGGTAAAGCAGGTGGAGAATATTTTTTTTAAGGCGGATAATGTTGTGATTCAAAAATTAATCCTTGGTTTCGAAGAATTAATTACCGAATATCTGTTCCTTAAAAATTCGAAATTTTCCTGAAGTTCTGGTGCAATTCACCACAGTTGTAGAAGTTTGGAAACAGGATGTTTTTAGCCATTAATATGCTGAGGTATAGGTGAACACTATTGTTTCTTTTATGTAGTGCCTAAAAAGTATTGCTGATTTGTTTGGCAGGAAATTGGAACAGGATTAAAAAAAGTTTAATGGTATGGAAAATTATATCGGCTGCAGCGGCTTTTATTATTCCGACTGGAAAAGCAAATTTTATCCTGAAGACTTACCTAAGAAAAAGTGGCTTGAATATTATTCGGAGCATTTTAATACCGTTGAAATAAACAATACGTTTTATAAAATGCCCGAAAAAAAGGATTTGGACAAATGGAAAACACACACACCTCCCGATTTTAAGTTTACGTTGAAAGCCAACCGGTATTTCACTCATCAGAAAAAGCTACATGTGGACGATGATTTTAAAGAGCAGTTTCACAATTTTATGGAACTTGCACATGGTATGGAAAATAAGTTGGGCAGTGTACTTTGGCAACTTCCGGGAAACCTGCATAAAAACCTGGAGAAGCTAAATGATTTTTGCGGCTTACTAAACAAAGACAATCTTCACGTTATCGAGTTCCGTCACGAATCGTGGTTTGACGAGGATGTGTATGATTTACTTACTGAAAACAAGGTAGCGCTCTGCGTTATTTCGGCACCGGGAAACCTGCCGGAAGTGTCGAAGGCAACCAGCAAACTGGCTTATTTAAGGTTGCACGGCAAAAAAGACTGGTACCGTTATCATTATTCTGAAAAGGAACTGAAAGCCTGGGAAGAACGTCTGAAAAAACTTAAAAATGTAAATGAACTTTTTGTTTATTTCAACAATGATTACAATGCAAATGCTGTGGAAAATGCAAAAACTTTGAAATCGTTATTTGCTTGATTTTTTAAAAATGAAGAAAAGCATCCCGGTCAGGGAGACGCTTTTCTTTAATTCGTTTAAACACGGTTTTTCAAAATGGCTTCCACTTCATAGTGATCAATATCTTGTTTTTCGCCCAGTTTGTTGCCACGTTTTTCAAACCTGTCGGTAATTTTTGCAATTGTGTCTGTTGGTACGTTATAATCGGGCAGGGTAGTGGGCACTCCAAGCGATTCAAAGAATTCAACAGTTTTTGCAATAGCCCTGTCAACTTTTTCGTCGGTGTTTCCGGTGGTAATGTTCCATATCCGCTCACCGTATTGCAGGATTTTATCTTTTTTATTGTTTCGTTTGATGTGCATCATTCCGGGTAAAACAATTGCAAGTGTACGTGCATGGTCAATTCCATGATAGGCGGTTAGCTCATGACCAATCATATGTGTTGCCCAATCCTGTGGCACTCCGGCTCCAATTAATCCATTCAAAGCCATGGTAGCGCTCCACATAAAGTTGGCAGCTGCATTGTAATCATTTCTATCAGCAAGTACTTTGGGTCCTTCTTCAATTAATGTAGTTAAAATACTTTCAGCAAAGCGGTCCTGGATAGGTGAATTTACATCAAAGGTTAAATACTGTTCCATCACATGCACAAATGCATCAACAATTCCATTGGCCACCTGTTTTTCGGGAAGGGTAAAAACACATTCCGGGTCAAGAACAGAAAAAACAGGCATTACTTTAGGTGAACCAAATGAAAGCTTTTCCTGAGTTGAAACTCTTGTAATTACTGAATTTCCATTCATTTCGGAGCCGGTGGCGGGTAATGTGAGTACCGCTCCGATAGGAAGCGCTTTTTTTACCTCGTCGCCTTTTAGCAGAATATCCCATGGATCGGTACCTTCATAAAAAGTTGCCGCAGCTATAAATTTGGTAGCATCCAAAACGGATCCGCCACCAACCGAAAGAAGAAAATCAATGTTCTCCTTTTTTATCAGTTTAACTGCTTCCATGCAGGTTTCGTAATGCGGGTTAGGTTCAATTCCTCCAAACTCAACCAGTTCTGCATTTTTTAATGCCTTTTTAACCTTTTCGTAGACGCCGGTTTGTTTAATACTTCCACCGCCAAAAGTTAACAGCACTTTTGCGTTTTCACGAATTTCATCAGCAACCTGCGGAATGGTTCCTTTACCAAAAATAATTTTTACCGGATTCCGGTATTCA
Source organism: uncultured Prolixibacteraceae bacterium (assembly GCA_963816685.1). GTDB lineage: Bacteria > Bacteroidota > Bacteroidia > Bacteroidales > Prolixibacteraceae > CAVYUC01. Next base: position 164,249 of record CAWFMB010000004.1, read on the forward strand.
AAATTATACATATCAGTTTTTTTTATGATTTTAAAATTTTCTGTAATATATTACAGTTTGAAATGTTATTTGTTTGAACACGTAAAAGTATTTTAAAATGAGATTAAAATCAACTCAGGATAAATCAAAACAAAATTTCGAAACTGCAATCCCGGATTACAACGATGAACAAATAATAGACATACTGCGCAAAAGAAGCTATTATCAGCCTAAAGCAGTAGAACTTGCAATGGAAGAAGCATTTAGAAGAGAACTGATAAATTCGGAACAGGATCTGTTTGATGAGCAATTTCGCGTGCAGCCACTAAAATTTAAACTTTTCCCTCACATTGAGGATAGTAAAAACAAACATAAAATCAGAAAAAGCATTGCCCGCGGGATATTAATTTCCGGAATAATTCCAACCATTTGGGGATTTCTGAAAATAAATACGAATTACCAGATTGAAGGTGGAATTCTTGTAACAATCGGAATGATTTGGATTTTTTTATCCTCCCGGCTAATCCAACAGGTGAATTTTGCTCTTGTAAATATTTTGCTGGCGATATCTGCAGCGTCAGTTTTTTATGTGGGAAACCTGTTTCTCATGAGCAAAACTATTATTCTCATGGATTTATTTATTGTTGTGGTTCTGTATGGAATGCTGCTTTACGGTTTACTTTTTATTCGCCGCCTTAAACAATAAATTTTTCAGGAAAATAATTACACTAAACCGTAACATTTTGCAGGATGTGTTCGTCTGGTAATTACCGGTGTTCATCGATTTTATATCGCCTGTTTTTAATAACTTTTTAATTTTGAACCATCAAAGAAATATACCATGAAAGCATTTTCTTTTGTTTTAGCAGCTATTTTAATATTGATTTCAACACAGTCCTTTTCACAGAATGATGATGAATGGGAATCGGAAACCTATGAGATTGGTGATTTTAAATCAGTATATCTCGAAGGTGGTTTCAAAGTTTATCTTATTCAGGGTAAAGAATGTTCACTAACGGTGCGTGCTTCTGACGCAGAAGTTTTTGATTACCTGAAAGTGAAAAATAACCGGTCTTCTTTAGAACTTAAAGTCGACCGCAAACCTTTTGATTTTAACCGGGTAAATTTATATATCACTTTCCGGACACTTGAACAGCTGCGGATTGAAGGCGGTGTGAGAATGAAAACCAAAGGTTATCTCGATCTGAATGACTTGTACGTTCAGGTTGAAGGAGGTGCAAAAATTGAACTCGATATAAAAGCAGAAAATGTTAAAATTGTATCTGAGGGCGGTGTGTTGTTCGAACTTCAGGGTGTTGCCGAAAGCCTTGACGTAAAAGTTTCAGGAGCCGGACATATAAATGCAGGTGAATTAAAAACAAAGAATGTGTCTTTCCAGGTAGAAGGTGTTGGTACCGGGAATGTGTATGCCACAGAAACCCTGAATACAAAAATTGAAGGTGTCGGGAAAATAAAGTATCGCGGAAATCCGGATGTAACAAGAAGTATCGATGGAGTTGGTTCGGTGGTTCATGATTAAAAAATACAATTCACCGGCTTTTCAATTGCCGGTATTTTTTCTATATGGTTTGGTTTAGGTTAAAAAAAGAAGGCAACTGTTGAGTCGCCTTCTTTAATTTTTTATGTCTCCTTTAATATTCCTGAACTATTTCAGCAACATATCTTTATCTATATTATCGAATATAACTTCTCTTTTGTTTGCATCGAATTTTGAAAATCCGCGATTGAAAATAGTATGTGGCAATTCTATTGTTGCTTTTTTCATTGCAACCACTTCGCTGCCGGTTATATCTTCAATTGCAGCTTTGAATAAAGGTTCTGATTTATCGCCAAGTGGAATTCCTGCCATAATATCATCTTCAACAGGGATGTCGGGAGTAAAACCATCTTTAAAATCTGTCACTCCCTGAGAATTGGCATACCTGATAACAATGGGTTGAAGTCCCCAGTTTTTGAAATCGCTGTAATAATTTGCCGGGTCATACAAATCTTCGGGTTTCAGGGTAATTGATGCTGTATATTTCCCGTAGGTGGTTTCGCCAACGGTTGTTACGTTCATGTATGGTTTCAATCCGGTAATGGTTAATTCAGAAGCCGAAGCAGTTCCTGTACCTGTTAAAATATGTACCCTGTCTAGTCCCATTTTAACCGGTACACTATTCATAAAGTTAATTTGCAACTGATCGGTTGTATTGTTGCTCTCCCAGTATTGCTGGTACTTGTCGTTCCACTGGAAAGTAACCAGTGTGTTTTCTGAATTAACAACTGCAAGCGGTGCCAATGAGCTGCATAAATACTGTGCTGCCGATGTATATCCACCTGGGTTGTAGCGCAAATCAACTACCAAATCGGTTATCTGTTCATCCTGAAAATGTTGAAATGCTGTATCCAGGCTTGAATTGTAACCTGAAATATATTGTGCATATAACAAATAACCTATTTTATGCCCGGCATGTTCTACAACTTTTGTTTCTACCACCGGGTTCAGATTTAACTTTCTTGATGTCATAGTAACTGATGAGCCAACTGAAATACCGGCAGGTTTGACGACACCGAAGGATAATTTAATGGTTTCACCATTTAGCAAATCCATGTAATTATCATCCGTGATATTGCCATCATTTAACTTCATGAAAATATCCCCTCTTTTAATTCCGGCTTCTGCGGCAGGAGTATTTGGATACACAAATTCAACTACTGCAAAAATATCATCGGAATTTGTAAAACGACCAAAAGCAAGCGAATATCCAAATGAGGTTTCCACGCCTTCGAGGCTGTTTTCCAATTCATCAATATCATCAGTAATAAATGACCAGTGATCATCGGTATAGAGCAGTTTATCAAAATACTTTTTTGAATCAAATTCATATCGGATATCAACATCCGGAATTTCATTATACCACAGGTAAACATCTTCCATTCCATCCTGAATGAACTGATTTACTTTTTGTGTAAGTTCAGGTGCTTCCTGTTTTTCAGTATCCGGATTTGTATCGGGATCAGGTTCCGGAATCGGTTCATCTTTACAGCTTGCCACTGTTAAGGCCAGCAGAAGCATATAAAATAAAAATCTGCTTATTTCTTTCATCTATATAATTGTTTTAAATTAATAGTTATGAGTTTTGACAAAATCTTTGCCACAGTTCAACTCATTTTTTAACAAATTGTGTACTTGCAAAATTAACAAACTAATTATTTTTCAAATTATTATCCTTCGGATATTCTATCCGGAGGTGGTAAATATTAACAAGCTTGTTTAATAACGTTTCTTTTATCAATTTGATATCATGAAAAGTAAGATCAGATTCATCAAGTTGTTTATCTTTTATTTTCTGATCGATCATATTATTGATTAAAACCCTGAAATTCCCGTATGTTTTATCTTTCAGGCTGCGCGATGCAGCTTCAATACCGTCTACTATCATTACCACTGCTGCTTCCTTGGATTTTGGCAGTGGTCCGGGATAAATAAATGGTTTTTCATCACCCATTTCTTCCGGATTTTCCTGCAGGTGTTTTAGATAAAAATACTGAGCTTTTGAAGTTCCGTGATGAGTAGCAATAAATTCGATAAGTGATTCCGGCAATTTATGTTTTTTTGCCATTCTTACACCATTTTTAACATGATCGATTATCTTTTCCGCACTTTTCAAGTAGTTCATTTTATCATGCGGATTAATACCTTCTGCCTGGTTCTCTATAAAAAATCCCGGCGAAGCAATTTTTCCAATATCGTGGTATAAAGCTCCGGCCCTCACCAAAAATGGATTTCCTCCAATTTTAAAGATAATTTCTTCACTTAGGTTGGCAATCTGCATCGAATGCTGAAAAGTACCTGGTGCTTCTTCGGCAAGTTTACGCAGAAGCGGCTGGTTTGAATCTGAAAGTTCGATTAATGTAACATCAGAAACAAAACCAAATATTTTTTCAAAAACATAAACCAACGGATAAACCAGCGTAATTAAAACGCTGCTGATGGCAAACCATTGCAGGATTTTGTAGTTGAACGAAGCCAGGGAACCTTCATATATCAATTCAAGAGTGGCAAAAACAAGGCTATATGTTAAGAAAACAAGTAACGCAGCCATTATAATATGTCCTCTCCGGTGCATTTTATTCAGGCTGAAAACTGCTACCACTCCTGCTGCAATTTGCATTAAAACAAACTCATAATTATTTGGTGCATAAAAACCGGTAAGCAGAGTTGCAATTATGAGCGTAAATATTGCAGTTCGCGAATCAAAAAATGTCCGGATAATTATTGGGAAAATTGCAAACGGAACCAGGTAGATGTGGAGATTGGGAAAAATATTGATGAAATTGGTAAGCAATACAAAAGTGACCATTAAAAGCAACAGGAATGATAACTTGCTGAATTTATTAAGAATATCGCGGCGGTAAATGTAGAGAAATGTAAAAATGAGACTCATAAAAACAAGAATTAGAATTCCTTTTCCAATGGAAACCATGTATCGGTTTATTCCTTTTCCTTTTTCTTTTTCAAAACTGTCTTTCAGCGATTCAAGGATTTGATATTTCTCGGCATCAACAATTTCACCTTCAAGAATTATCCGCTCGCCCAACTGAATCATTCCGCGGGTTAACGACAAATTTTTAGTTAACTCCTCCTTTTCTTTTTGTGTGGTTGCCTCGTCATATGATAGATTTGAAGTAATGTAATTTTCAAGGGAAATCTGTGACAACCACTGACGCGATTGCGGGTGGTTTTCCATAAAATTATGAATTGCCGAACTCACTTTGTTGTACGCGGTTTTCTCCGAAAAAACATTTTCGGCATTTATTTTAATTACTGTGGTACCAATTCTTTTTTTAATTTCAGATTTATCCTGTAAAACTTCATATGTATCAAATGACCGTTGTAAAATCCCGGTTTGGTAAACCTGTTGCAATTTACTGCTCAGCGTATCGAAAGCCTGTAGTTTTAATTCGGATGTTGTATCGCGTGAAATTCGCCAGTTGGTTTTGAGCTTATTTATTTCAGTGGTATAAACAGCGGTATCCAAAACAAAATATGGAACCACTTCTTTCAGTTGCTGTTCTCTTTCCTGTTCAATTTCGGCAGGGGTTTTTAAAATAGCGAAATCGAAAGGCGCAATAAGATTTTCATGTCTCCACGGGAATCCTTTTTGGTACTCATACCTAAATTTTGGTTCGCCCGGAAGTATTAGAAATAAAAGTACTGCGGTAATAAGAAAAACGAAAATCCAGTAAAAAAAACGTGAATAACCTTTTAGTCCGTATAAAAATTTGCTCATAGCCGATTATCAAATTAATTTCAATTCTTCTCCAACTTTTATTAGCAGGGACAAATGAAGTGTCCTGAAAACAAAAAAAAGACAAATTGCATGTTTTACCATCAATTGACAACCAATTTTTTTAATAGTTTTGTGATAGTTCAAGCAAAACATATGCAATTGTAAACTAAAATTAAGAAAATATTTTAATGAACTACGGAATTTCCAGTCTTAGTATTATTCCGGTCAGAAAAGACCCGTCGGAAAGAAGTGAAATGGTAACCCAGGTTTTGTTTGGTGAACATTTCGAAATAAGGGAACAGATGGTTGGCTGGAGTTATGTAGCACTGGCTTATGATGGCTACGAAGGGTGGGTTGACAGTAAAATGATCACCCCAATAAACAAAAGATCGGTTAAGAAAATTGAAAAAAGCGCTTCTGCCATTTCGGGTGATATTATCAGCCTAATTCCAGTAAATGATGAACAAAACCTGATGCTTGTAGCGGGCAGTACTCTTCCTTTATGGCGGCCATATTTAAAAGAGTTTTCTGTGGATAAGGATAAATATAAGTCGAGCGGTGAAGTTTTTTACGGACCTCATCAAAATCCACGAAATGTTGCAATAAAACAGGCCTTAAAATATTTTAATGCGCCTTATTTATGGGGCGGCCGCTCGCCGTTTGGAATTGACTGCAGCGGGTTTACCCAGGTCATTTATAAAATGATCGGGATTAAAATTCCACGCGACGCCAGCCAACAGGTAAAACATGGCCGTGCACTCAGTTTCGTTGATGAAGCCGAACCTGGCGACCTTGCTTTTTTTGACGATGAAGAAGGAAATATAGTCCATGTTGGAATTATGTGGAAACGAAACAAAATAATCCATGCTTCAGGGAAAGTGCGGATTGATAATGTCGATCAGTTTGGAATTTTTAATGTGGATACGAAACGTTATACCCACAAAATGCGTGTAATGAAAAAGATAATCTCATCAAATGGAGCGGGTTGAATTGCTTATATATATTATCATCCTGGTTTTTATGCTGTTCATGGTAATGAAGTATTGGAAAATAGGCAATAAAAAATAATGTGCGGAATAATTATGCATTTCAAAATACAGTAGACAGGAAATAAAGTTAAAATTTAACCAGATGTATACATACAAATATCCACGGGCAGCATTAACGGTTGATGCAATTGTTTATAACCTGAAAGATGATTCTGTTTATGTATTGTTGATTCAGCGGGGCCAGGAACCTTTTGAAGGAAAGTGGGCTCTTCCGGGAGGATTTGTCGATCCTGACGAATTGCTTGAAACCGCCTGTATTCGGGAGTTGAAAGAAGAAACAGGTTTGAAAGTGAACTCAATGCACCAGTTTAAAGCATACGATAAGATTGATCGTGATCCGCGACACCGTACTATTTCAATCGTTCATTTTACCGAAATTTTTCAGCAGGAAAAAGTGAAGGGTAATGATGATGCTGCCGTTGCCAAATGGTTTTCAATTGCAGAACTGCCTGAACTGGCATTCGACCACCTTGAAATCCTGAAAGATTTCTTCAGGATAATACTCTAGTTAGTGCTAAAATAATCAGGCAAATATTAATCGATTACCGACGAGCAGAGAATGTTGTAACCGTTTGGCCCCTCATTAAACAACAAATCCAAAATGCTTAAATTGGGTGCAAAACCAAATTTATCTGAAAAAACCTGTGTGTATTTTTGAGGCCGAAAACCAGCGTCTGCTTTCATCTCAACTTTTGGTGAAATTATTTCCCTCAGATTAAGAGTTTCTGCCGGGACATGTTCAAAATCATCAGTATAAATTGTGTTGTTTTCGATTTCGAGGAGGTTACAGATTAAATCGTGTATTTCAAGGTTTAAATCGAACAGAAATTTCCATCGCTTTCTGAAAAAAGGTTGAATTTCATCCTGATAGAATTCGAAAAAAGGAGATGAATTGTACCCGGAAAAAATAGTACGCCAGTGATTCACCTGCCAGTTTTCTTCATACGAAATCCGAAGTTCCTTAACTTGTATTTTTCGTCCGCGGCCTTTAACTACGGGAACAACGAGCGGCAAAGTTCCATTGGCGCCAAATACCATACACCGGTTGCGATAAGTTTGTTTATTAAAATTTTCATACTTCTCAATATACACCGGATTATGTTTTATCACCCTCGCGTAATATTGAACAGGTGGAAAATATGCAGTACTCAGTAAAACAGGGGTTTCAATCATTTTTATTCCCTGAAAAAGGATTGGTCAGCTTCCTCGTCATCGTCATTTTCCAATTCAATGCCTTCAGGATCGGTTTCTTCAGGATCGCTAAAGCCATGCATTCGTTCCAGTTCGGCATTTTTTCTTTTCATCCGGCGGTTTTCTTTCCTCAGTTTCCAAACCAGCGGATAAAGGTAAACAGCCCCGAATAAATAACCGATAACAATGCAGCAAATTAGTACCAAAACCAGCGGAGCATTGGCAATTTCCCAAAAAAATACATTGATTGAAATCTCGATTGAATTCTGTAGGGTAAAAATTACAAGCAGGATAGCCAATAACAGGATGATGATTATTACGACTTGCATAATTAATTTTTATTCGAATATAAAAAAAGGATACCATTTATATAGCATCCCTGATTGATTATTTTGCTTTAGTCGTTGTTATTCAATAGAATTAAACATCCTGTTGAACCGGATATTTGCCGGAAACGATTTGTCTTTGTCTAACGAAAGCCAGATAAATTTGGCTTTGCCAACTACATGGTTTTCAGGAACAAACCCCCAGTAACGCGAATCGGCAGAGTTGTGACGGTTATCACCCATCATCCAGTAATAATCCATTTTGAATGTGTAGCTGTCTGCTTCCTGTCCGTTAATAAAAATCTTGTCATCTTTTACTTCCAAATCATTTTCTTCATAAACATGAATTATTCGCCTGTATAGTGGCAGATTGGTAGTTGTGAGTTCAACGGTTTCCCCTTTTTCAGGAATATTAATTGGGCCAAAATTATCCACATTCCATTGGTAATGCGAATCGGACGGAAATATTGCCGGATCCCACGTTCCGGGTTCCTGCACAATTTTTTCAACAGAAACAACATTGGTAAATTTGGAGAGCTTTTGTGCATTTTCTTCGGTTAACGGAAAAATGTATTGCTGGCTCGAAAAAGCGTTGCGGTCAGCTATGGCAATGTTCAGCCGGTCGAGCATCTTCGGGTTAATGGAAGTTCCATTTGTTTTTACCACATAAGTATGTTGCATACCTTCAATTTTTTGTTGTGGTTTTCCATTTACATATAGCTGTGTACGTTCCATTCTGATTTCGTCGCCGGGCATTCCAACAGCTCGTTTAATGTAGTTTTCGCGCTTATCGACAGGACGGGCGATAATTTCCCCAAAATTGCGTTCGTCATTCCAAACCCTGTCGCGGCCGTATGTTCTGATGAGTTGGTAATAACTTTGATTTTGAAGGTTCAGGGCCACAGTATCACCTTCAGGGAAATGGAAAACCACCACATCGTCATTTTCAACATGTCCAAACCCTTTCATCCGGTGATAAGGCCTTTCGATCCATTCTACATATGACTTGGTGTTTTTTGTCAGCGGAAGTGTATTATGCACAAACGGAAAAGCAATGGGTGTGTTTGGTGTTTTTGGTCCGTAAGCAGTTTTGCTTACAAACAGATAATCGCCCACCAGCAGGGTTTTTTCCATTGACGAGGTGGGAATTGTATAAGCCTCGATAAAAAATATGCGAATGAATGAAGCAGCGATAACTGCAAAAATTATCGCATCAATCCATTCTACAACTTTGGTTTGTTTTCCTTCCGGAGGATTTTTCTTTTTCCAGAAAGCCCAGTGTACTTTTTCCGAGATGTAAACATCGAAAATTACAATCAGTCCCAGGAACCACCAGTAATTTCCCAGCCAGATAACCCAGAGGCTGTATAAAACGGCAACAGTAATAAACTTAAACCATTTATTCGACAAAATTTCTCTCATTATTTTTTTATATTATTAGAAGTTCAATAAATCTTTCATGGAAAGAATTCCCTTGTTTTTATGAGAATATTCGGCTGCCAGAACAGCTCCAAGTGCGAAACCTTTCCGGCTTTTTGCACTGTGGGTTATTTCTATATAATCCACTTCTGAATCATATTTTACCGTATGAATTCCCGGCACTTCGCCACGGCGCTCTGAATGAATGTTTATCTCCTCTGCCATCGGTTCTTTGTCATTTACCCAGCTTTTTTTTGAAGGCAGAATTTCAGTAAGATCTTCTGCCAGGCTGATTGCAGTTCCGCTTGGCGCATCCAGTTTTTGGGTGTGATGCACTTCTGTCATTTCAACATTATATTCAGAATGTCCAGCCATTATTGAAGCCAGTTTCCGGTTCAATTCAAAAAACAGGTTCACACCTACCGAAAAATTACTGCCATAGAAAAAAGTACCTTTGGTCTCTCGGCATTTGCTGTAAACCTCTTTTTGGCGGTGGAGCCAGCCGGTTGTTCCGCTTACCACCGGAATCCCGGCTTCAAAACAGGTAAAATAATTATCCACTGCCGAACCTGGAACTGTAAATTCAATGGCTACATCACAATTTTTAAGATTTTCAACTGTAAGATCTGCCTGATTGTCTACATCAATTTTCAATATTATTTCGTGCCCACGGGTAACGGCAATCTTTTCAATTTCCCTGCCCATTTTCCCGTAACCAATTAATGCAATCTTCATGCTGTTACTTTTGTTCTGATTTTTAAATTAGCCACAAAGATAAAATATTAGTTAAATGTAACCAGTACGCTTTTAAACTTAAAAATAATTCGATGAATGAAGAGGTTGCAATGTTAAACACATTTCAGGGATGGTTAATGTGCCGGAATCTGACGACGAATGTGCAGGATCATTTAATTTTCCGATGGGGTAAAAATATTTTATCCGTTAATCTTCATTCATTAAAACAGAAAAACAATGTCTCACATACTTCTCATAGAGCAGATTTTACTGCTTTTAATGTTTCAGCAGAAGCATTAATGCTTTAATTTTTAAAAAAGTTATGTATTTTATTATGTTCTTTAAATTTGTTGCAGTTGCGGTTTAAAATGATTTAACCCTGGATTTGGTTCCCCTGTTGTACCATTGCGCAGATTAGATGAATACAACTGCACTGTCATTTGTTTTTGAAAATAACATCCTTCACTGATGAATAAGATGGAATCCTGTTTTAAAAGTCAAAGCAGTTTAGCATTGGTTTTCACAGTACCTTCTCCATACCTTCGCTATACCAGGGACGGATTAGATTCAATTCGATCTATTGTTGGTCCGGAGATGGTATGCCGGAAAAGCGGAGGATACTTCTCTTTCATGAGGAGATTTCATTACGTACTGACAAGGAACAGCATTTAGGCTGCCCGATCCATTTATGTCTCTGAAGTTGTTTCTGACCTGGTTTTCTTTATCATAACAATCAATGCTCTTTATATTTATTCTTTGTATACAAACTGATGCTGACTTTTTATACAATGCTTCATTTTTTTCTCCATCTGATATTTAAAGTAATTCAATGTGCAGCAATTTCATTTTGCCGGTATTTCTTTTTACAAAATTGAATTGAAGAAAAATCTTTATTTTTGGTTGACGTATGAAGGATATAAAACTTGTAGCTACAGATTTGGATGGTACATTTTTGAAAAATGACCGTTCAGTTAGCCTGAAAAATCAGGAAGCACTCCACCTGCTTGGCAAAAAAAATATTGTGCGTGTTGTTGCAACCGGAAGAAATTTAAGAAAGGTGAATGAGGTTTTACACCCTGAAATTCCTTTCGACTTTGTGGTTTATTCTTCCGGTGCCGGAGTTTTTGACTGGAAAGAAAGAAAACAGATTTATCAGCAAAATATTCATCCGGAATATGCCGATTGTCTGACCCGTTATTTTCTGAAGGAAGATATAAGTTTTTATGCTTTTTGGCCTGCTCCGGAAAATCACATTTTATGGTTTCATAAAGGCAAAAACGAGTGTGAAGAATTTAACAGATATCTTACTTTTCATAATTCATTTGTACGGCCTTTTCCTGAAAATGGCAAAACTAAAAACGGACTCTGCCAGTTTCTGATTATTATTCCTGAAAATGAGGAAGTTTTTAAGAAACTAAAAAAAGAAATTGAATCACAATGCAGTGAAATCAGAGTTATCCGCTCTTCGTCGCCGGTTACACAAGGATACATCTGGCTCGAGGTTTTTCACCGCTCGGTATCCAAAGGTCACGGAATTAAACAGATTTGCGATTTGCTTGGAATTGATCGCCGGCATACCCTGGGACTTGGAAATGATTACAATGATTTGGACTTGCTGGAATTTACCCAATATTCTTTTCTGACTGAAAATGCTCCTGAAGGAATAAAAGCACTTTTCCCACTTATGGCGTCAAATGAAAATGATGCATTTGCACAACTTGTACAACCTCTGTTGGAGTAAATTGTTGTAATTTTGAAAGCATACCAGTTACAAATATCACATTGAAATTTCAGCAAAATGAAAAAAAGCATTGAAAGTTATTGAAAGCATGCAGTTGTAATCATGTTAACATCATTTATTCCTTCTAAATTAACACTTTTGGAAGCTGAAAAAACAGGTTAAAAACATTTGGCATGATTTTTTAAGGAACACGAATTATCAATAAAAATTAAAATAAAAACTGATGAAATATTTAATTGCTGTTTTTTTTATGTTGGGCACGTTTGTGTTACAAGCCCAGCAGAATCTGGATTTAAATGCGCCGATTCCGGTAGATTCCAAAGTGAGTAAAGGAGTACTGGAAAACGGATTAACCTATTATGTGCGTTCGAATGATGAGCCAAAGAACCGTGCAGAATTAATGCTTGTGGTAAAAGCCGGTTCAGTGGATGAAGACAAAGATCAGCAGGGGCTCGCTCATTTTGCCGAGCACATGTCGTTTAATGGAACCAAAAATTTCCCGAAGCATGAGTTAATCAACTATTTCGAGTCAATTGGTATGGAGTTTGGCCCTGAAATCAATGCCTATACTTCTTTTGATGAAACCGTTTATATGTTGAAAGTTCCGCTGGATACTGCAGAATATCTGGAAAAAGGATTGCAGGTACTTTACGACTGGGCAAGCCAGGTAACTGATTCCGAAGAAGAATTTGAAAAAGAGAGGGGAGTGGTTTATGAAGAATACCGGGGTGATTTGGGGGCTGACGAACGAATGAGACAAAAGTACCTGCCTGTTTTGCTGCATAATTCAAAATATGCAGAACGGTTACCTATCGGAAAAACTGATGTTATACAAAATGCACCGGTTGAGGCATTGCAGCGTTTTCGCAGCGACTGGTACCGTCCGGGTATGGAGGCAATTATCGTTGTGGGTGATTTCGACCAGCAGGAAATGGTGGAACGGATAAAAGAGAAATTTTCAGATATTCCGGCAAAGAAAAATCCACGTAAAAAAGAATATTTCGATATTCCTGAACATGATTCTACTTTGGTGAGTATAGTAACCGACAAAGAGGCACAATATCCAATGGCTGCTGTGTATTACAAACACCCGTTGGAGAAGGAGAAAACACTTGCAGATTATCGAGAAACGATCATGGAAAGTCTTTATAACGGAATGATTAATAACCGTTTGGCCGAGCTTACCCAACAAGCCAATCCACCTTTTATTATGGGACAATCTTCCATTTCAGATTTGGTGGGACCAAGCAGTGCATATACTTCAGTAGCAGTAACACAAAACGGCAAAATTGAAGAAGGATTGAAAGCTGTATTACTTGAGAATGAGCGGGTAAGAAAGTATGGATTTACACAAAGTGAACTTGAACGGCAAAAGACTTCTCAAATGAATTCTATGGAAAAAGCATACAATGAGAGGGAAAACCGTAAATCGATTTCATATGCCAATGAGTACACACGAAATTTTTTAATGACTGAGGAACCCATTCCCGGAATTGAAAAGGAGTACGAATACTTTAAAACATTCATGCCGACAATTTCCCTGGAGGAAGTAAATCAGCTTGCAGATAAGTGGATTGTCGATAAAAACAGGGTAGTGATAATTACTGCTCCGGAAGTTGAAAACGTGAAGGTACCAAATAAAGAAGATGTTTTTGAACTGCTTAATGAAGTTGATACCGCAACTGTAGAACCATACAACGACGAAGTAGCAGACGTTCCTCTTGTACAGAATGAACCGCAGGGAAGCAAAGTGGTGAAAGAAACGAAACTTGAAAAAGTGGATGCCACTGAATGGAAACTTGCAAATGGTGCAACAGTAATCATAAAACAAACAGAGTTTAAAGACGACGAAATCCTTTTCAATGCCTGGAGCCCTGGGGGAAATTCATTGTACGATTTGAAAGACGAAGTTTCTGCAAGCATTACATCAACCATAATGTCAATGAGTGGAATAGCAGATTTCGATAATATAACACTTGAAAAAATGTTATCCGATAAAGTTTTTAGCGTTTCGCCATATATCAGTGATTTACGCGAAGGTTTTAGCGGAAATTCATCGGTTAAAGATGTGGAAACACTACTTCAAATGGTTTACCTCTATTTTACCGAACCACGGTTTGATAAAACCAGTTTTCAATCCTATATGAACCGGATGTCAGCAGTTCTCGAAAATAAATCAGCTTCACCCGAGGCGGCTTTTCGTGATACACTTACTTATGTTTTGGCAAACTACAACAAACGTGCACGGCCAATGACAAAAGAATTGCTGAATGAAGCTGATTTTCAACGTATAGAAGAAATCGGTAAAGAGCGTTTCAAAAATGCTTCCGATTTTACTTTCTTTTTTGTTGGAAATATTAACATTGATGAATTTAAGCCGCTTGTTGAGGAATATATTGGTGGAATTCCTTCAACTCAGAACAACGAAATGTGGAATAACCTTGACATTGAACCGCCGCATGGAGTAGTGGAAAAGGTAGTGGAAAAGGGGCAGGAGGAAAAAAGTATTCAATACATTGTATTTCATGGCGATTACATTTACAATTCTGAAAATGGTGTGCTCCTCGATGCTGTTGGCCGGATACTTACCACCCGGCTACTCGAAGTTATCCGGGAAGACAAAAGCAGTGTGTATTCTATTGGCGCCAGTCCGTCAACGTCAAAATATCCTGAGCAGGAATATTCTGTCTCCATTTATTACGGGACAGATCCGCAAAAACTGGATGAATTGAAACAGGCTGTTTTCGATGAAATTAAGGATTTTGCTGAAAATGGCCCCACTGCCGAAGAACTAAATAAAGCCAGGGAAAAGATGCTGCGCGAGCGTGAAACCGCCCTGCGCGAAAATGGATTCTGGCTTGGAATTTTAAGTAATACCTATTACCTCAAAGGAGGCGATTTTTCTGAATTCGGAACTTATGATGATTTGGTGAATTCGCTGACCAGGAAGAAGGTACAGGAAGCTTTTAACAAGTATTTCGACTTCAACAACTATGTAAGTGTTGCTTTAAAGCCTGCAGGTTAATTTTAAATGTTGAATGAAAAGCCGGTGTTTCCTAAAGCACCGGCTTTTTATTTGTTTCAAAAAATGTACTTTTAGCCTGTTAAATCCGGCTTATGAAAATAAATACTCCGCTTTTTGTTGCCCTCCGTGTGGTGATTTATTCACTGCTGATGTTTGGAATTGCACAAGCTATTTTTTTCGATGCCGCCCATCCAATGGAAGAAGGTTACTTTGGGGAAATTACATTTACCGAAATCGGCCAGGAAATTATTCTTTTTATTCTATTCGTATTTTACATGTTTTTTGGCTTTAAATACAAACCTGTGCGACCGGTTGCCAATATTGTATCCCTGTTTTTTCTGATTTCCTTTATTCGCGAATTCAATTTTTTGCTCGAACTTTGGATTGTACCTTCATTGCTGGTGTTTGGATTAATTGTTTGGCTTGTCATTCGCGATTATAAAAAAATCAGGAAGGCCACTGCTGTATTTTTTAGTCAGCCGGCATCGGGTTTGTTTTTTGCAGGCTTTTTAATGACATATATTTTCAGCCGTTTAATGGGCCGTTCAAAATTCTGGCTTTTGTTGTATAACGAAGAAAATTACAGGATTGCCAAAGCCGCTACTGAGGAAGGAATTGAACTGGCCGGAAATCTGCTCCTGCTGATAGCAGCTTTTGAATTTGCCATTTTTATCTATTCTGAAAAAAAAAGAATTCAGCAATGAAGGTTTGTGGCTTTACATTTATCCGGAATGCCGAAAAATTTGATTTTCCGGTTGTGGAAGCCATTACATCTGTATTGCCGGTATGCGATCATTTTGTTGTGGCTGTTGGAAATTCAGAAGATAATACAAGAAAAATCATTGAAGAAATTGCACCTGGAAAAATAACAATTGTAGATACAATTTGGGATGAAAACCTAAAAAAAGGTGGCGCTGTTTATGCAGCCGAAACCAATAAGGCATTTGATGCAATCCCGGATGATTTTGACTGGTGTTTTTATATTCAGGGGGATGAAGTGGTGCACGAAAAATACATACCCGAAATCAGAAGGGCAATGCAAGAACATCTCGAAGCCGTCGATGTGGAGGGGTTGCTTTTTCGCTATAAACATTTTTACGGAACTTATGATTATGTAGCTGTTTCAAGGAAATGGTACCGCAACGAAATCAGAATTATCCGGAATAATAAAAAAATACGTTCATACCGGGATGCCCAGGGATTTCGCATGAATAACCAAAAGCTAAAAGTAGTACCTGTTGATGCAGAAATTTATCATTACGGCTGGGTTCGTCCACCAGTTTTTATGCATGATAAAATTCATTCAGTTAAACAGTTTTACGAAGGAATTTCGGCTCAGGATGCTGAGAGAAAAGCAACAGAACAGGAATTTAACTACAGCAAAAATTACGACATGCTGGAACGTTTCGAAGAAACCCATCCAAAAGTATTGGAAGAAAGGATTAGCCGTTTAAACTGGAAAGTTGACGTTGATTTATCCAAAACCAATATGAAACTAAAATACAGGTTACTTCATAAATTCGAAATGTTATTTGGAATCCGGCTTTTTGAATATCGCAATTACAGGATTTTAAGAAAATGATAACCGGCTGCCGGAATTAATATCTAACTTTTTTGCCCGTTCCAGTTCTTCGGGTTTGCCCACATCCATCCAAAATTCCGATTCATCAAAATATCCTTTTACTAAATGCTCTTCAGCAAGTTTTAAGTAAAAATCTGTGATTGAAAATATATTTTCCTGAGGCATCAGGTCAAAAACTTCAGGCTGAACGATATGGATTCCGCTAAAAGCCATTTCAACTGCAGCTTCGAAATTGCCGGGTCGCGATATCTTAAGTTCACCGGTTTTTTTATTTACCCATCCCATCAGACGCATTTGATCATCGAATTTTAAATAGCGGCTGGTTTTGCGGTAGCGTACAACAAGTGTTGCCAGCGCTCCTGAATCAAGATGAGCAGCTTTTACTTTTTCCAATTCAACGTCACTTAACACATCAACATTATAAATGATTACCGGACCGTCGTTTTTAAGGAGAGGGGCCGCCTTTTTTAAACCTCCACCGGTATCCAGCAACATTTCACTTTCATCAGATATATGGATTGGGATTTCAAAATCATGGTTGTTAATCCAGGAAACAATCAATTCAGGAAAATGATGAACATTCACAACAATTTCGGTAACTCCTTCTTTCTTTAGCTTCTCAATTGCATGTTGTAACAGCGGTTTTCCTGCAACTTCAACCAAAGCCTTCGGTTTTGCCTTTGTTTCGTTTAAAAGTCGCGTTCCCAATCCTGCTGCAAAAATCATCGCTTTCATTTGCTGTGTTTTAAGAATTTCTTTTTTAAACAAAATTAAGCTTAAGCTACATGCAATCAAAACATTTTTTTGTATTGAAGGAGTTTAAATTTTATGAATCAGGAATGTTTACCTTATTCTGTCCATACTTCGCACCAATGCTTCGTCCTTGCCAATGCCACGGATGGCAAGGTAGTCGAGGATGGCTGCAACTACTGGAAAGGCAACCGGAATTTTGAAAGCAACCTGGATATCATCGAATCCGGCGTAAGTAAAATAAAAAAACAATCCAAACAATCCAATCAGCAAAATGATGGTAAAAACAGTAAGCCTGATTTGAAGGATTCGTTTTTTATACATAAAAATGATGATGAAATGTAAGAGTGAAATCAAGCCGATAAATAACATTATTGGCAGTCCGTCGAAAATCATTTCTTCGCCATTGAAAATCCCCTGTGCATTAAAAATGTACAACTCGCCATTTACGGCCAGTTCGGCAAAATCAAATTGGAAAAGCGTAGCCACCAGCAACCCGGCCAATAGCAGATATACAGTTTGTATTCGTTGAATCATAGTTTTTTAAAAGGTTGTATTCGTAATTATTTTGTTTCCTTACTTTCAGTTGTTATTGCAATTCGGAAGTTGTTAACCGATTTTAAATTCAAAAGTACAAATAATTTTGCTGATCGTTTTTTGAAACAGAGCTGTTTAAATTAAAATTCACATACTTTCTCCACTTCATTTTTATTGATGTACCACAGGTAACCTTCCACTCGTTCAATGCCGGTTTCTTTTAATTTTCGGGCATACCGTTTCACCTGTGCATTATATTTCTCCTGATTTTTTTCACCCGCTTTATAATCAACCACTACTGCATTTTTCCCTGAGATCATTATTCGGTCGGGACGCAGAATTTGTTCTCCGGAAAGAATGTTTCTTTCATTTAAAACTTTGTAAGTTCCATCGAACCATGTTCTTACTTCCGGAAGTTGAAGTGCTGAATGAATAGTTGTTTGAATGAATTCCAATTCCTGTTCGTTTATTTTTCCTTCATTTAAAGCAGCCCGGCAAGCTTTTTCAACATCAGTACCTGTTTCAATTGCCGAAAGGATTTCGTGTACAAGTTTACCCCTGTTCTTTACTGACTTGCCGGCTTCTCTATCTAATAAAAAATCTTCGCTGTTGATGCGTAACTTTATTCTGCTGCTGAAGTTGGTAAACCGGTAATTTTTTATCAATTCTGAAGTCCTGTACTTTTTTTCATTTTTAAAAAACGGAAGCTGGCCAAATTGAAACAATGTTTGTTCATTGTTCCAGCATTCGCCAAAGTCCTTTGAAGTACTCATTTGATGAAGTGCATACTTAAACAAACTGTTTACTGATTTGCCTGGTCTTTCCTGTTTTTCTGCATTTGGATTTTTACAATGAATGGCCAGTACTGATTTGGCACGTGTTACTGCTACATAAGCAAGGTTGAGTGTATCGATGAAACTGCTTACCTTTTCCTCGTAAAACTCATTTTTAAACCATGTAGATGATAATTCTTTTACTGCTTTTACCGGCAGCAAAGGAAATTTATTAAATGGTTCTACGAATGAATTACACCAGAGTGTGGGCGCCAGTTTAGGGCTCCACGAGCTATCCCAGTTGAAATTGGGCAGAAGCACAGCCGAAAATTCAAGGCCTTTCGATTTGTGTATAGTTATCAGCCTGACAGAATTCGTATCTTCATTGACAATAACCGAGGTTTTGAAGCCTTTTTCTTTCCACCAGTGAAGCAAATTTGAGAGGTCGTTCGAGACTGATGTTTTAATTTCGGCTGCTTTGTCTATCAGTGCCTGTAAGAAAGGCAATTCCGATTCAAGTGTAAACAATTGAAAAAGTGCAGCAATTTCAGTTATGGTTTCATCGAGTGATGCCAACAATACTTTTTTCTTGACATTCTCAAGAAAGTGCCTGAATTCATTTTCAAATTCTTCTTCAAAATCAGCAGTTAGTTGCCACTGTTTATTTTCAAAATCAAAAGAAAACTGAATATTTGTTTCTGTATTGAAATGTATTCCAGATTTTTCAAGTTCCGGTTTCAGCCATGATTTCAACAAATGCAGCAATGCTGATTTTGCAATTTTATCCTCAGGATTTAAAAGTAATTCGATGATGAATATGATAAAATTTACTCCTTTTGAAGTATACAGGAACAACGATTCATTGGATAAAACAGACAGGTTGTATCCTGAATTTTCCTTCAGCTTTGAAGCGGCAAGAAAAGTTTCAATAATCTTTGTCCCTTCGCTGTTTCTGCGGATTAAGATTGCAATCTCAGATGCTGCAAGACCATTATCCTGCAACTGTTTTACCTCTTCTACCAATTGCAGGGCCGAATTCTCCTCGAAATTCTCTTCCTCCAGAAATTCAATTTTCACAAATCCTTTTCTTTCCCTTTCCGGGTTTCCCGGCTCCTGCCTGAAATGTTCATATATCTTATTAAACTTTCCGAGGTAAGCAGGTTGTTCTGCCGGTGCAATTTCATCGAAAAGAAACTCTTCAAATGTATTTTTAAGGGATTCAATGGCAGCATTGTTGAAATCAATAATGTTTAAATCGCTCCGCCAGTTTTTTTCAAGTGGTTTCTCAATTGGAGGGAAGCCCGGAAAAGCATCTTTTATTCCGGTGGCAAGTATATTCCAGTCGCTGTTGCGCCAGCGGTAAATCGATTGTTTCACATCGCCAACAATCAGACTATTGTTGCCTTCGGAAAGTGAATTCGCGATTAGCGGTTTAAAATTATTCCATTGAAGGGCAGATGTATCCTGGAATTCATCGAGCATAAAATAGCTGAAATGGCTGCCGATTTTCTCGTAAATAAACGGAGATTCGCTGTCGCCGATAATCCGGCTCAATAAAAGGTTGGAATCGGAAATCTGCAACATTCCTTTTTCATGAAGCAATGTTTTGATTTCTTCTTTCAAATCGGTTAAAATGCCCAGCATCCGCAATTGTTTTTTTACGGCTGTTGCTGTACAATACTGAATGAAATTATCCCTGTAAAATGAGAGGATATCCAGTAAAGCAGGTTGCAACTGAGTGTCAACAAGTGTTTGGAGTACTGCTCTATGCTCATGTTTTTTCTGAATCCATTTTTCTGAATCCTGTTCTGCATCCAAAACCCGTGAGCCGGGTTCTTTTACATTTCCTTCAGAAAGGCTTTTTAAATATCCGGCTATACCAGTAAGTTTATAAGTAAAATCTTCGAATGAAAAATTATTTTTATTGATTATTGAAACTGCTTCCTTTGCTTTGGTTTTTAATGTATTTTCAAACCAGGTGGTAATTTTTATGATTTCAATTCTAAAACTTTCAAGATTTTCCCTTGTATAAACTGAATTGTCTTTTTCGGGAAAAAAGAGCTGAAACTTTTCATTAAATAATTCTTTGCCCAATTTTTTAATATCATCTTCAATGCGTTGGCTGTAATTGTCTTTTATCTTTTCTTCGCTGAATTGAACCAGCCATTTTCTAAGTTTAGGGTCTGAATCCAGTTTCGAAAGCAGCCGGTCAACTGCCTCTTCCAGCACCATTGTGTTGTCGAGTTCCAGTGTGAAGTTGGGAGAAATACCCATTTCGCGGTTAAAAGCTTTAATGATTCGTTGTGTAAAAGAATCGATGGTATTTACCGAAAAGCGGTTATAATCGTGCAAAATATATTTTAACGCCTGTTTTGCCTGTTTCCGTACCAATTCTTCTGAAAGGTTTAGTTCAGTGCTTAAAATTGAAAGATAATCTGATTTTCCGTTATTCCCCAACAAATTTAATTGCTCGAGAATACGGCTTTTCATTTCATTGGTGGCTTTGTTCGTAAATGTTACTGCCAGAATAAATCTGTAGTTATGTGGATTTTCTATCAGCAGTTTAAGGTATTCCACTACAAGTTGAAATGTTTTTCCGGAGCCGGCGGAAGCTTTATAAACAGTTAACATGGAGAGATGAGTTTAAAGTTTAAAGTCAAAGTTCAAAGTTGTGAGATAAGATTTCAAAATCCAAAGTCCAAAATATTGGGTTCAAAATTCTGTTTAAAAGCCTGGACCTGGTCCCTGCTGTACACTTACGCGGGTTTCAATTTTAAAGTTTTTTGAAACTTTATATTGCATAAACATGGTGGCACCGCGGGTATCAAAATCATTTATTCCTTTACCGGGTAATGGAGCCGAAAATAAGGAATTTGCTCCGTAACTGAATCCTCCAATAACAAATTTATCAGAAAGCTGATACTTTTCCTGGCTAAAAACTGCACCTTCTGAATAAAAAGGAGAAGGAAAGAATCCGAATGCGGAAGGATGAAATCCGTTGAAATATACCTGATGGAAAGTTGTTTCCGGATTGTAGCTCCACCGTTTCATTAATTCCTGTTGAAAATTGAATTCAGGCAGTTGCACCGGTTCGGAAAAAAGTTCGGTATCAAATGTACCATTCAGCAACTGGTGGTACATAATTTGGCGTTCGGCTGCCAGTTCCGTGGAATCCTGTTCCGGGAAAAGTGGTGTAAGTCCTTCCTGCGCCGCAGCACCAGAAAAACAAAATAATATAAACAAATAAATCAGCTTTCTCACAATTCCTCCCTTTCAAATCTTACAGGATTCCAAAAGTATAAAATATTTAGCGAAAGCCGAAAGCGGATTCTGAGGTGTCAATTAAATTGTGCAGGATTTTAAATCAGGCTTTTTTAATTATCAGACCATCCAGATGTTTAATTTTATCTTTCCTGCCGGTATTTTTAAACCAAAGAAGAAATGCAGGTATTGCTGATAAAACAATGCTTGCCAGAAAGAAAATTAAAAACTGATAATTTACATTAAACTTGTAATTATTACAAGAAAATGCAACAATGATAAGGGCTGCATTTGAAAAAACAATGATTAAGGTAACTTTAAAATGGTGGGGTACAAGTTGCAGCAGACGATGATGGATGTGATTGTTATCCGGTGAGAACGGAGATCTTTTATTTTTAATGCGTATTGTCATTACACGGATTGTGTCGATCATTGGGACAAGGATAACCACGAATGAAACAGCCGGTGCAGCATGAATTCCGTAAGGTACTGAACTAACGATATTCAGTTCATTAAATTTGATGACAAGTGTGGAAATTATTAATCCAACAACAAGTGAACCTGTATCGCCCATAAACAATTTGTTTTTATGGCCAAACACATTGTACACGAAAAAACCGGCGAGACTGCCTACCAAAGCAAAAGACATAACTGAAAATGGTATCTGTCCGGCTAAATAGAACCATACACCAAAGACAGTTGCTGAAAGCATTGCCAAACCTGAGGCAAGTCCGTCAATTCCATCAATCAGGTTAAATGCATTGATAATAACAATCATCACAAAAAGAGTGAGCAACTGAACCAAATACATCATTTATATGATGGATTCCCAGGATACCGTGTAAATTGGTAAAATGAAGGTTTCCAAGAGTAACCACTATTAAAGACGCGAATATCTGGACCAAAAGTTTTTTATTTGCCGAAATGGTAATCAAATCATCTTTTAATCCAATCAGAAATAAGATTATTGCAGCAGCAACAATATATTTTAATGAATCGAAACTAAAGCCATCAGAAGCAATAATTGCGCTCAGGGTAAATCCAAAAAATATGGCAACTCCTCCCAGCGGCGGAACAACCTGTTTGTGAATTTTTCTTTCATCGAAAGTATCAAACAGATTTTTAGCACGGGCAACTCTTAATACCGGGGGTATGGCAATAAAAACAAGAACCAGACCTATAACAAATGCCGCTATTATTAAAAGAATCTCCATATGTTTTGTTGTTAGGTAATGGGTATTTTTTAAAAAAAAACATGCAAACAAATGTTTTTCAAAACATTAAAACAAGCACATTATTTGGTTTGTAAATTTTAAAAGCCGATTTTGTTAAAAATTCAAAAATTTCCATAAAAGTAGAAAAAAAATGTTTTTACTGCACCGAAAAAGAAGGTTTTTTACTAACAGGCTTATTAAATGTCCACTGTTAAGCCAAAGTTAATTGTTAATAATGATTTACTTGAAGGTGATTCAACGCCGCTTAAATTGCTTTCCCACCAGGTTCTTGAATAACCCATAGAACCAAAAATCCGAAAATAGTTGAGGTAGCTGACCCACCTTACCTTGTAATCGGCACGTAGTTCCGAAAACAATGTGTAATCATAAATTCCATCGTTTGTAAAATCCAGTAACGGATATTTATATATTTCACCAAACTGGTGCCGGTAAACATCGCCAAAAATTTGATAAGTGTCTCCGGCCAAATCATTTGTTCCGTGAATGATGAACCGGTTATCCAGTTTGACCGTCAGGTCGGGAATTGCAATGTTGATTAAGTTTATCCTGAATTCACCTGAATTGGGTGGCAAATAAAATCCGAGGTTGGCTTCATCATGTGTGTAAGTCATATCCAGCGGGCGTTGTGAACCAAATGTGTTAAAGTCACTTTCAGGGTAATGTGTATATACAAACGGAGTGACGCGGGTATAGCTGATTTGTGCTAGTGTTTGCGGAATGATATGGCTGAGCAGGTTTGTATTCCAGCCCAGTTGCCATGCATAGCGGTTGCGTGGCATTTTTAGCAATTGCCCTTTTTCGGTAAAACTAAATTCATCAATAAAAAAATTAACCCATGTTTTCCCGGTGGCACGGGATAAAAATGAAACTTCGAGGCTGAGTGAAAGATTGTCGTGGTCGCCTACATCAATTTGTGTAAAATGTGGAAGTACGAACGGCATCAGGTAAGCCAGCTCCAACCGTTTCGACCATATATTACCTCCGGTTGCAGCAATCCTGAAATGCTTGCCGGGCATAAATTCAATCAGATGAAGGGTAAACATTTTTTGAACGTTTCCCAAATCATAACCGTAAATATTTTTTTTATAGGAAGAACGTTGATTGGCGTATGAAAAGAGGGAACCGGTTAAAAAGGAGTACCGAATCCACGAAGTGGGCTGAATAAACAAATCGATTCCCGGAAAGCGTCTTGCCCGGGCAGACAATACAAGATTATCGGATGCATCTCCCCATGAACGCTGCTGGTTGTGAAAACTAATCCGCAGTGCATTATCGAACCAGGAGCCGCTGAATTCGGAGTGGTAAATCATACCTGCTGTCAAATTATCCTGAATCGGGGCTCCTTCACCTTCCTTGCCTGATGAATTAACATGCGAGTACATGGTTTCGTACTGAAACTGGTAAGGATGAAAGGCATATCCCACCGATTCATACGGAAAATGAACCGAGCCGTCTTTTACATGACTTTGATAAAATATATCCGGCGCCAACCGGTCAATTGCAGCACCCATTCCGCCAAACCAGGAGATATGTTTACCCAAATCGCCGGCAATAAATGGTTCCACTATATTCGAAGTAGACCAGGTAGCTTTGTCTCCCGCACCGATCCGTGCGTCGATTTTAGCCCCGGTACCAACAACCGTGTAGGTTTGCTTTCCTTCCTGCTGTTTAAAAATCAGGCCATTTACCGGCCGGTAAAAATCATTCAGATAATTCTGAATGTTTTCTTTTTCTCTTTCCGACAGGGAAGTATTTAAAAGCAATTGTTGCAGGTAATTTACAATTGCAATTTTTGAATACGGTTTGGATAAAGGTAAAAAGCCTGTTATTCCTGAAGCTTCATAAAAATCAAGTAAATCGTAAACTGAATGCGTAACCGGTACAATTTTGTGTGGCAATTTTAAATTACTTGTACTAACTTCCGGTTGTGCGGAAAGCTGAACTGACGCAAACAGCATTAAATAAAGTAACAACAGTTTTATTTTTTCCCCAAAGTTTCGCACCTGACTGATTTATAATTTTTTAAATACTCATTCTGACTTTCCCTGGAAAATAGAATCTGCTCAGTAGTAATGAGGCTCAGCAAATTACCCGTATCAACATAAAATATAACAAAAATCAGAATTATAAATTTGCGGCCAAATTAATAAAAACAATCGTTCTTCTGCTTTAAGATGATTGTCAACTTTAGCTTTTCGTAACCTGCAAACCGGTTTGTGAAACGCTGAATTCTACGAAACGTGCCCGTTGGTTTACCGGATTCTCCGTAAGTTTCCGTTTTATTATTACTGCAGCCTGTTCATCTTTTGCAAGCATCAGCATAAAACCGCCACCGCCGGCTCCTAATAATTTCTGACCATAAACATAAGGTGCTGTAATATCAATTATCTTTTGAATTTCAGGCGTATTTGTTCCCGAATCAAGGTTTTGGTTCAGTAGCCAGCTCTTATGCACCTGTCTGCCAAGTTCAGTATAATCTTTCTTAAGCATCGTTTCATAGGTTTGTAATGCATGTTCCTTTAGCTCGTCGACTATTCCAAGGTGTTGCGACGAATTAAGAAACATTCCCCTGACGATATCAGCAAGAATATTTTTAGCAACCCGGGTAATTCCGGTATAGTACAGTAACATCCGTTTTTTATGTACCGGATCGGTAAAAAGTGCATCCGGCAGCCATTTGACGAAAGGTTCCTGTTTTTTGCCTGGCAGTGTTTCAAGGAATTTTATTCCTTCAAGCAGCCCACCATATTGATCCTGCCAGCCTCCGCCGGTTGTAAGCAACTGTTCAAGCGCCAAAACCCGCTTTCCGGTTTCCATTTTATCCCAGCCAAGGCAGCAAACTTCCGATAAAGTTCCCAAAACTGTAGCTGCAAGTATTGAGCTGGTTCCCAGTCCCGAACCTTTAGGAACAGCTGCGAGAATCGAAATTTCGAGTCCACCGCCCATATATTCCAGTTGCTTCTCCAGTGTAGAAAACTTGCGGGATGCAAATTCAGGCAGAAAACCTGCAAGTGCCAGTGCAGCCTTTGGAATGGAAAAAGCGGATTGAATGTTATAAAACGATTTCAGCTGATCGAAGGATGTCACTGTTTCCTGCGCTCCCAAATCTATGGAACGCAGTACAATTTCCCTTTTTTCTGTAGCTTTTACATAACAATGCAGCGGCGGCTGACCATTGAGTTCGGCAGCCAGATTGATAACTTTGCCGCCATACAACATGCAATAGGGCGGAGTGTCGCTCCAGCCTCCTGCTATATCCAGCCGCACCGGACTTCTTCCCCATGCTATCTGATCGGGAAGTAAATTAATACGCGGCTCCACTGTTTCCTTCAGAAATTCATCCAGTACCTTTTTCTGAAGGTACTCAAATGCCATCTTTTCCTGGCTCTGATAATCTTCTTCATTTTTTCTATAGTATGCCGCCCGGAACATGTGATCGTGAATCGGAACCCAGTCCTGCTGCGATTCCGAAAGTTCAGCAGGTAGCGGCAGGTTTTTCCTTACAAATTCTTCCGACAGGTTTTCGAGATCAAGCTGATAAAATACGGAATGATGATAATTCTTTGCCAGCAGTGAAATATTGTCAAGGTGGAACGCTGAACGTTGAATTTCCAGTCTCTCAAGATTGCAATGTTCGCTGATGTCATCGGCGCTCAATCGTTCGGCATTTATCCATAGTTGCGTATAACCTCCATTTTTCTCCGGTGCTTCTGCCAGCAACCACTGAAGAAAAGATTGGTTTATTTTATTGCGCTCCATAACCGGAAACAGTGGAATGGTTTGAATATCTGCATCATCCTTTACGGTTTTGAATGCCTCTGTTAAATCCCTTTGCGATAGCCATTCCTTCAGCGGCTTATCCATAAATCGGGTTGAAGAATTCTGCCAGGGGCCGCTGAATGAATCTGTAAAACCATAATTTCTGATCACCACCTTGTTTTCCCTTACAGGAATGATATCAAGGCAATTTCCTTTTTCCAGCTTCATGTTCCAGTTGTTCTCAGGAATTCCTGTTAAGGCA
This sequence comes from uncultured Prolixibacteraceae bacterium, assembly GCA_963816685.1. Classification (GTDB taxonomy): domain Bacteria; phylum Bacteroidota; class Bacteroidia; order Bacteroidales; family Prolixibacteraceae; genus CAVYUC01. The sequence continues at coordinate 191,170 of CAWFMB010000004.1, forward strand.
TGATTTTCTGAAAGTGACCATGATTCCGGAATGAAGGAATTTTCTATCCAGATGTTCCGGTTTTCTGCAGTAAACTGCACTTTTGTTTGTGCATTCAATACAAAAATTGACGGATGTGGTTTAATATTTTTATGCCAGATTTCCCGCTGATCGTGAATCCTGTTTTGGATAGCCAGGTTGGAAGTCACCAGTTCAGCCGTATTCCCGAGATGATAAAATTCCCCTCCTTCCAGGTTGACAAGCGCCACATTCAGCTTGTTTATTTCAGCGTCATTTATCGATGGGTGTGTTCCCAGTGCTGTGCCAAATGTGCTGTACAAATCATAATCATCAGGGACATCTCCTGTGTATCCGGTTCCGTCCCATCCGCTTTTTTGCATCAGTAGATTTACAGCCCGGGGACTAAGCAGCCAGATGCCGATGTCCATCAGAAAATAATAATTGTGAATCAGTTCCCGGATGGTATTTATAGCTGGTTTCTGCAACATGAATTCCAATGATGATGGAGATTCGTGCCGGGCAAAAAACACCCCGTGGTGGGTTGCCTTTTCCGGTTCGAGCCACAGTCCGAAGCAGACGATATCGGCAGCCGGAATTTTTGGCAGCGACTTTCCACCAAAAATAAGTGTGTCGCCACTGGCAATAAGTGTGTTTAAATGGCCGGGCGCCTGGTTCAGTATTTTCTTAAACAAAGGTGTTTGCAGGTTGATAAGACGCTGGTTTAAATCCTGTCCGCGCGACCAGCGGAAAACCGGCATTGGCATCAGACTTTTACCAACTGGTGCATAGGCGGGCAAACGACGGCTTTTTCCACCTGCATGAATTATCATTCGTTTTTCGTTGCCAAGCCATTTTTCAAAATCCGGAGATTCTTCTTCTTTCCATAACTGCGAAAGCAGCCAGGATGTGCCGCCACCGGAACCAACCTTCTTGTCGGGGTCGGAGGATACAAACCAGTTGTCCGGCGAAAGGCCGGATATTTTATGAAAATGCGGTACCACATTGGGCGGCAGGGAAATAAGATGCTTCACAGGCTATCAGTTCAAAGTTTAAAGTTTAAAGTTCAAAGATAAGAGTTCAGAGTTCAAAGTTCAAAGTTTAAAGCCTAATTACTCGAAGCTAGCAGCTCATAGCTCATAGCTTGTAGCTTGTAGCTTGAAGCTGATTAACTGATATACCATTCGTAGATTTTGCGGATTCCCTCATCAATTTCAATCTGGTGCTGCCAGCCCAGGGAGTGGAGTTTGCTCACATCAGTCAGTTTACGCATAGTACCATCGGGTTTGGAGGTGTTAAACTGAAGTTTTCCTTTAAACCCGACTGTTGCTTTAATTTGTTCGGCCAGTTGTTTTATACTGATTTCCTTCCCTGTGCCAATATTGATGTGTGTATTACGAATTTCACCTTTATTATGAATGACATCTTTGAAATCCACATTTTCCATGAGGTAAACACAGGCATCGGCCATTTCTTCACTCCAGAGGAATTCACGTAAGGGTTTACCGGTGCCCCAGATTTCGACAACCGGGCCTTCCTTTGCCTTCCCTGTTGGAGAAAGAATTCCATATTTAGAAAGTATTTGCACAATTTCATCATTGGTGGCCGATCCATCAACGCCTTCGATGGGCCGTTTATTTATATCCTTTCTCACGGCTTCCCAGTTTTCATCTTCCAGGCATTTGCCCAGGTATATTTTCCGCAGCAGGGCCGGTAAAACGTGCGACTTTTCCAAATCGAAATTATCATTCGGTCCGTATAAATTGGTGGGCATCACCGAAATGAAGTTGGTTCCGTATTGAAGATTGTAGCTTTCGCAGAGTTTGATTCCGGCAATCTTGGCAATGGCATAAGGCTCGTTGGTATATTCCAGCGGCGAAGTGAGCAGGTACTCTTCTTTCATCGGCTGGGGCGATTCCTTTGGATAAATGCAGGTGCTGCCCAGGAACAGCAGCTTTTTCACCCCGTGCTTCCATGCATTGTGGATCACATTATTCTGAATGGTGAGGTTTTCATAAATGAACTCCCCCCTGTAGGTATTATTTGCCACAATGCCCCCAACTTTTGCAGCTGCCAGGAAAACATATTCGGGTTGCTCTTCGGCAAAGAATTTATCCGTTGCTTCCTGATCCAGCAGATCCAATTCACTACTGGATTTTCCGGTGAGGTTGGTGTACCCTTTGCTTTCAAGATTCTTCCAAATGGCAGATCCCACAAGTCCATGGTGCCCGGCTATGTATATTTTGGAATGTTTTTCCATTTTAATCTTTTTACTCGAAATAATTCAATGTCCGGTAACCGCCATCTTTCAGGTAACAATCTTTTTGCATGAGTTTGATATCCGAATGTATCATGTCGGCAATAAGTCCCTTTAGATCGAATTCCGGTTTCCAGCCCAGCTGGTTTCTGGCTTTTGTGGAGTCGCCGATGAGCAAATCCACTTCGGTCGGCCTGAAGTATGCGGGGTCGACTGCCACCAGTACCTTGCCGTTTTGTCCTGCATCAATCCTCTTCCTGATTCCCTTCAGATTGGATTCCCCGACTTTATCATTAAATACTTTTTCATCGACACCGGTAATCCATCCTTTTTCATCCGCCCCTTCACCTTCGAACGTAATTTCGAGTCCCAGTTCCTGTCCGGTTTGTTTAACAAAATCGCGGATGGTGGTTGTTATTCCGGTGGAAATCACATAATCGTCCGGTATTTCCTGTTGGAGGATGAGGTGCATCGCCTTGATGTAATCTTTTGCATGGCCCCAGTCGCGCCGCGATGAAAGATTTCCGAGAAAAAGGGTTTCCTGCATTCCCAGTGCGATGCGTGCCATGGCCCGTGTAATTTTACGGGTGACGAATGTTTCTCCCCTGATGGGCGATTCGTGGTTAAACAGGATTCCGTTGCTGGCATGTAATCCGTAGGCTTCACGGTAGTTCACCGTAATCCAGTAGGCATACATTTTTGCCACACCGTATGGAGAACGTGGATAGAAGGGTGTTTTTTCGGTTTGCGGGACTTCCTGTACCAGTCCATACAATTCAGAAGTGGAGGCCTGATAAACGCGGGATTTATCCTTCAACCCCAGCAGGCGGACCGCTTCGAGAATTCTTAAAGTTCCGATTCCATCTGCATTTGCAGTATATTCCGGTGTGTCGAAACTTACTTTTACATGGCTCATGGCAGCCAGATTATAAATTTCATCGGGCTGTACTTCCTGAATAATGCGGGTGAGGTTCATGCTGTCGGTCAGGTCGCCATAATGCAGGATGAGGTTTCGGTCTTTCACATGTGGTTCCTGGTAAAGATGATCAATACGTTCGGTATTGAACATGGAAGCGCGCCGTTTTATTCCGTGAACAATATATCCTTTTTTAACCAGGTATTCTGCAAGGTAGGCGCCATCCTGTCCGGTGATACCTGTAATCAGTGCTGTTTTTTGCGTCATGTTATTTCATTTTGATTTTAATTGTTATTAACAATAACTTGGGCTGAATGTTTAAGGCCTTTATTATGAAGGGGACTTGAGATTTTCTGTTTATGAATGTACATTCCGGTTTGAATTTAGATTTAAAAGGTTTCTCCATATCTTATATTTTAAAATCCATAGGTTCAGTATTAAATTACAGAAGTACTTACTCACCGAAAAGTTCAAAATCATGAAGAAGAATGAGCAATTCGACGTGCTTCAGCAGGAGAATATTATTCTTAATTTGACCTATTTATAATGAAAACGCATGGATATTATTTTTGATTCGGTTATCGCTTACAGTATAAACTATTCGATGTTCATCAGTAATACGACGACTCCAAAAACCACTCAACTCATGTTTTAGTAATTCAGGTTTTCCAATTCCGGTATAAGGTGTTTTACTCATACTTATCAACAACTTTGAAATCCGTTTTTGAATGGTTTTATTACCGGATTTTTTCCAGTAATTAAGGTCATCAAGGGCGCTACCTAAAAATTCTATTTCCACAATTCATCGGGTTTAACAATTTTCCCTTTAGTTCCTTTTTTTACCTGGCTTATACCCTGATTTAAAACTTTTCTATTCGCCTCTGTTGATAATAAATATTCGGTCTCGTTTAGAAATTTGATTGATTTGTTATTATCAACTTTTGACAATGCCTTGAGCATTTCAATTACATTTTTCCCAATCTTTGTTTTTTCGTTGATTATAATAGTTGCCATACCTTTTATTATTTGTCGTAAAGTTATAAAAAGTTCGGTTAGAACCTCCATACGAAGTAGGCTTAAGTATCCCTTGTTCATGGTAACTAAAAGTTAAATATCGGGTTTAAAATTCCGGGATTGGTGTACGGTGTTCGATATTCGGCGTTCGTTATTCGAAATTCAAAGATAACCCTGTGTCATTCATCAAGCTTGTCATTTCAAACCGCATATTCCGGGAGAAATCTGTTGCTCTGGCTTGTGACTTGTAACTTGAGGCTTTTGTCTTGAGGTAAAAATTGAGAGTGCATTTTTATTTCTTATTTTAACTTGTATTATATTCATAATTTTTTCAATAAAATTAATATAAAAGTGATAGAAATTAAGACTTTGTGATGGGCTTTAGGATTGGTCGCCGGAAGAGGCAGTCCGTTCTTCAGCCTCTGCTTCAAAAGTTGTCCGGAAATTTCTCTGATTCAGAAAACCATTCATCACCTTCATCCGTAGCCGCTGTGCCAGCTGTGCCGGTGGTTTTTTTTATGGCTGAAATGTCAGGGTTTTATCCGCACGATAGTTTTACCATTCATCTGGTAAAAATACCAAATTTCCCAGTTTTCCCCGGCTGCCGCTGAAAAGATGATCAATTTCTGCCATAAGATCTGTTATTTAAAATACCAGAGATATACCAAAGATATACCAAAGACGTATTTACTTCACAGTTTCTTCACAGTATCTTCGGAGTTTCTTCGCAGTTCATTCGCGATTTCGCGAATGAACTGCGAAGAAACTCCGAATTTAATGCGAAGATAATATAGCGTTGGTACTGCTTTGGTATGCACCAGGTATAGTGGCATTATTTGAAGATAGTGGTGAAGCTGTTACTGTCTCAAATATTCTTGTTTCACCTGACGGAATGTTTGAAAGGAAATACTCCGGACTTTAGTCCAATTCTTCCGGCGCATGTAACCGCAGTTAATCAATCAATCAACAGGTTGCGCCGGATATTCGCTGCGTTCATTTACCCCGGGTTGCTACCCGGAGCTTGTCCCGAAAATGAAAATACATCGGGAGCTATTATTGTTCAACCCTTTTCAGGGTTTTTCAAGACACAGGAAACTTACTTTATCCGGGTGATAATCATCGTATGAATGCTGCTGGTTTCCCTCTTGGGGGTCAGGGTAGCGTGGGGATTGAATTCAATTATAAATTATAAATTAAAAGGATAGATGACAGTGCGAGAGCTTCGCCCCTTGGGGGCCAGGGGTCGCGGGGGAGTTTAAAAATTTATCATTTGTCATTCGTTGATGATTCCGATGCAGCATCCGTCTCCCATATCCTTTGCCGTCAGTTTTAACTGACGGATCAATTGAACAGGAAACACTCCGGACTTTAGTCCAATTCTTCCGGCGCATGCAACCGCAGTTAATCAATCAATCAACAGGTTGCGCCGGATATTCGCTGCGTTCATTTACCCCGGGTTGCTACCCGGAGCTTGTCCCGAAAATGAAAATACATCGGGAGCTATTATTGTTCAACCCTTTTCAGGGTTTTTCAAGACACAGGAAACTTACTTTATCCGGGTGATAATCATCGTATGAATGCTGCGGGTTTCCCTCTTGGGGGTCAGGGTAGCGTGGGGATTGAATTCAATTATAAATTATAAATTAAAAGGATAGATGACAGTGCGAGAGCTTCGCCCCTTGGGGGACAGGGGTCGCGCGGGAGTTTGAAAATTTATCATTTGTCATTCGTTGATGATTCCGATGCAGCATCCGTCTCCCATATCCTTTGCCGTCAGTTTTAACTGACGGATCAATTGAACAGGAAACACTCCGGACTTTAGTCCAATTCTTCCGGCGCATGCAACCGCAGTTAATCAATCAATCAACAGATTGCGCCGGATATTCGCTGCGTTCATTTACCCCGGGTTGCTACCCGGAGCTTGTCCCGAAAATGAAAATACATCGGGAGCTATTATTGTTCAACCCTTTTCAGGGTTTTTCAAGACACAGGAAACTTACTTTATCCGGGTGATAATCATCGTATGAATGCTGCTGGTTTCCCTCTTGGGGGTCAGGGTAGCGTGGGGATTGAATTCAATTATAAATTATAAATTAAAAAGGATAGATGACAGTGCGAGAGCTTCGCCCCTTGGGGGACAGGGGTCGCGGGGGAGTTTGAAAATTTATCATTTGTCATTCGTTGATGATTCCGATGCAGCATCCGTCTCCCATATCCTTTGCCGTCAGTTTCAACTGACGGATCAATTGAACATATCCTTTGCCGTCAGTTTCAACTGACGGAACTTTAAAAGGAAACACTCCGGACTTTAGTCCAATTCTTCCGGCGCATGCAACCGCAGTTAATCAATCAATCAACAGATTGCGCCGGATATTCGCTGCGTTCATTTACCCCGGGTTGCTACCCGGAGCTTGTCCCGAAAATGAAAATACATCGGGAGCTATTATTGTTCAACCCTTTTCAGGGTTTTTCAAGACACAGGAAACTTACTTTATCCGGGTGATAATCATCGTATGAATGCTGCTGGTTTCCACTTTGTGGTTCAGGTGTAATGGGAGAGTTTAAAATTTGTCAATTTATCATTTATCAATTTATCATTGCTCACACATAACGCATTGCTGTTTGGCTTTTACCCCCAATCCCCCGAGGGGGGTTTAGAGATCGTACTATATGAATAAAATATATTCAAAGTATATTTTTGATGAATAGTAAGAAATCCCTTAAACTTTTTCAGGATAATTTACAATTGCTTCAACACAACGCATTGCTGTTTGGCCGTCCCATAGTTCGGGACGTTGCGGAATGCGTCCGGCTTTTAATGCCAGGTGGTATTCCTCGCGAATACGGTTGATGTTGTTTCCTACGAGTACACTGGCGCCGCCATGTTCCTTCAGTGTTACCGGTCGTTCGGTATTCCAGCGGAGGGTGAGGCAGGAGGTTCCAAGCACACAGCACTCTTCCTGAAGGCCGCCGCTGTCGGTGAGCATGATAGCAGCCTGCATGTTCAGCCGAAGCATCTCGTGATAACCGATGGGGTGGAGGAGTACCAGGTTTTGACATGCAGTGGCCTTTTCCCACAATCCAAACTGCTGTAACATTTTCTGCGTACGCGGATGAATGGGCCAGATAACCGGCATGTCGGCCGCCACTTCATCGGTGAGGAAGTTCAGGATGGGCTCCAGGATTTCCTTTTTATCGACGTTGGAAGGGCGGTGCATGGTGAGAACGGCAAAAGAAGCCCCCTTTGATTCCCCCGGAGGGGGAAAAGAAGAATCAAGTATATTATTTTTTATAATATCTGCAATTTTGAGTTTCGAAGCTGCCTCACGATTGCTCTCCAGTGTATCAATCATGATGTTGCCGACGAAGCGGATTCTGGAATCAGGAGACACCTTCGGCTTTCAGATTGGCGTTGGAGAGTTTGTCGGGGGTGAGCAGCAAATCACTGAGGCGGTCGGTAACGAGGCGGTTGATCTCTTCGGGCATGGTCATGTCGCCGCTGCGAAGGCCTGCTTCAATGTGACAGACTTTGATGTTTAGCTTTTTTGCCGTAACCGAACAGGCCAGTGTGGCATTGACATCCCCGACTACTACTACCCAATCCGGTTTTTCTTCGATACACACTTTTTCGAAAGCAATCATCGTATGGCCCACCTGTTCGGCATGGGTACCCGAACCAATCCCGAGGTTAATGTCGGCCTCAGGGATTCCCAGGGATTTAAAGAAAGCTTTGCTCATGCGGTCGTCGTAATGCTGGCCGGTGTGAACGAGGAG
>CAWFMB010000005.1:0-244275 GCA_963816685.1 uncultured Prolixibacteraceae bacterium
AAAATGAAAAGCAGGATTCCGGTTTTATTCATGATTCGGTTCATTTTTTAAAATGATAGAATTTATTCTCCCGCAGATTTCGCAGATGAACGCTGATTATTAAAATGGATTTCTAGGAAAATAAGCGGAATCAGCGGGAAATTTTACTTTTTGTTACACATGCAGATGTTTCTTTAAAATTAGTTACGCGTATCCGTAGCGTATCATACCTCTCTGTTTAAATTTCTGATCTCTTCAGCAGTATACTTAAATTTTGCAGGATGCTTTTTTAGCTTTTTATTTAAAGCTTTTAGTTTTTGCAATCTGGTATAATTATTTTGATCTTTCTTCATAAAAAATATTCTGATGTCATATCAGTTAAATGCAAATACATCCGATTCCGTTCGGGCTCGTTCCATCAGTTGCTCCAGCTCTTTTACGATTTCAGGGTGCTCGTCAGCCACATTATTTTCCTCTCCAATGTCGTTGCTTAGATTGTACAATTCGGTAGTTGTTTTTCCCGGAACGGAAACATCATATCTCACCAGTTTCCAGTCGCCTTTCCGTATGGCTTTTCGGCCGCCTTTTTCATGAAACTCCCAATACAAATAATCGTGCTCTTTTTGCCCGCCTTCCCCCAGCAATGTGGGCAGAAAAGAGATTCCATCGATATTGTCCGGCTTTTCAATTCCCACAATATCGGCAATGGTTGGCATGATGTCCCAAAATGCAGAGATGTGGCTGGTTTTACTGCCTGCTTCCACTTTTCCGGGCCACCAAACTATCATCGGCTCCCGGATTCCGCCTTCGTATAAATCGCGTTTGTAACCTTTCAGCGGGCCGTTGCTGTCGAAATAATCGGGGTCAGCGCCGCCTTCCAAATGGGGGCCGTTGTCCGAAGAAAACATTACAATTGTGTTTTTATCAAGCCCCAGTTTTTTCAATTTTACAAGTACTTCACCCACTTGCTCGTCGAGGTGGGTCACCATTGCAGCAAAAGCCGCATGGCTTTCAGGCTGAGTACCGTATCCGCCGTTGCGGAAATTCTCATCGCCAGGTTCGGTACCTTTATATTCTTTTTCAGGAAGATATTTCCCGCGGAAGTTTTCCAGGTATTTCTCCGGAAGCAGCAGCTCGGCATGTGGAATGGTTGACGGATAATACAGGAAAAATGGTTTGTCTTTGTTGGCCTCAATAAAATCAAGTGCATGTTGCTGAATGGAATCCGCAGAATATTGTTCGTACTGGTCTCCCGTATTGTCGGTGAGCATCACTTTCTCCTGGTTGTCCCACAAATGCGTGGGATAGTAATTATGGGCAATCCGCTGGCAGTTGTAGCCGTAAAATTCGTCGAATCCCTGCATGTTTGCATCGCCTTCCGAGCCGGGATAGCCGAGTCCCCATTTTCCAAATCCGCCGGTAACATAACCTGCCTGTTTCAGCATTTCGGCCATGGTAAACGTAGAATCCGGGATGGGCCACTGACCTTCGGGTTTTACCTCTTTGTTGCCGCGGATGGGTGTATGCCCTGTTGTCTGACCGGTCATCAGCGACGAACGCGACGGGGCACAAACGGTACATCCTGCATAATGCTGGGTGAACAGCATTCCTTCGGCTGCCATTTTATCCAGGTTCGGTGTTTCGAAGTGTGTTTGTCCGTAAATGCTTAAATCGCCGTAACCCAAATCATCAGCAAGAATATAAACGATGTTGGGTTTGTTGTTTTCACTGGTTTGCATGTCGGGTTTTTTCTGAGGGCTCTGGCACGAAACAATAAGTAAACTTAAAAAGCCTGCGAAGAATAGATTTTTCATTTGATATCTTTAATTTGATTTGTCAGGTAAAAATTTAAAGTAAATAATTCATTTTCTCAGGCAAACTTCGATAAGTCGAGGTTGGGATTGTACTCCTGATTGGAAAAATACATTTCGTCCCACAACGTTTTTTCCTGAGACGTTGCACTCATCCTACCCAAAATAGCAGTCAGTGTGGACATCGCTCCCGAATGCGCTTCGTTAATCAAGTCTCCGGACTCAATGCTGTGGACAAAAGCTTTCACCTTGTTTGGCGTTGAATCATATAGTGCAGAAGTGAAAGCTCCCGAAGCCCGTTGTTCTTCTGTGGGCTCACCTTTTACCACGCCTGAATCCCACGGGTTGTCGCCGTCGATAAAAACACCGCGGCTGTAGTGGGCTTCCGCAAATCCCTTCGTGCCGATAAAGCGGGCACATACATCACCGAATTTCGGCCCGAACTGGGTGGAATGAACACTTACATTGATCTGTTCCGGGTAATCATAAATCACCTGGTAATTTGTAAATGTATTGCCAAAATCAGGTCCGCCTTTCCGGTTTCCGTTTCCAACCGATGCGTCCGGCTTTTCGTTCAGTATCCAGTTGCCCACATCAATCATGTGGATAGCCTGGTCGAGAAAGATACCACCGGATAATTCGCGAAAATGGAAATGGTTGCGGATCATAAACTCCTCGCGCGAATCTCCCACAGGTTGCACTACCTGTCCGCTTCCCGAAGAAATATAATACAACTGCACGTTGACAACTTCACCGATGTCGCCGCGGCGGATGCGGTTGGCCATTTCAACATACGGTGTGGCATGGCGAATCTGGAAACCAATGGCCACACTCACCTTATCTTTTGCTTTTGCACCCGCTGCGATAACTTTTTTGCATCCTGCCACATCGGGCGATGCAGGCTTTTCGCAGTACACATGTTTGCCGCCTTCCACCGCAGCATCCAAAAACAGCGGGTGCGTGTAAGCGGGCGCCGATACCAAAACAGCGTCCACATCCGGATCGTGAATCACACTCTGGTAAGCCAGCGGGCCGCGGTACACTTTTTTGTCTGCGATAGCAACTCCGTTGTTGTCTTTATTCAGCTTGTCAAATTTCGGTTTGGCATTCTCCAACTGATAGCCAAATAAATCGCCCATGGCAATAATTTGTGCACTGGTGTTGTTTACCATGTCGGAAATAACGGCGGTGCCGCGGTTTCCGCAACCGATAATTCCCACACGGACTGCTGAATTTGCACGTGTTCCAAAAACAGTAGTGGGTTTTAAAATGGTGATGGCAGAAATTGCGGCGGCTGAGGTAAGAAAATTTCTTCGCGTTACAGGTTTCATAATACGTTGGTTTAAAAAAGATGGTTTTCAAAGTTAAAAGAAAAACATGAGATGAACCAAATTACTGAAGAAACCATGCAGTAAAAATCAGTTTACATTTCCAAATCTTCATAACTGAGTGCATTTAATCGCAGCAACTCGTAATGTTTTTTAAAGGAAACCTTCAGGGGAAGCGAACGGTATGGCAGGTGGTGTTCCTTTGAAAACTTTCGGATAACTTCTGTAACTTCAGGGGCATAAACGCTGCTTATACCCGGAAACAGGTGGTGTGAGAGATGAAACGTAAAATTTGCCAGCACATTTCGTATGATCCAGTTGTTGCTTTCAATATCGTTGGTTGTGGACATTTGGTGCCGCAGCCAGCTCATCCGCAGGTTTCCGTTTTCATCTGTTTCAGGAAAATCAACTTCAGTATTTGCATGGGGTGTAAGCAGCACAAACATCGCCATCAGGCTTCCAACCACCGTCATGATTAAAAAACCGGATAAAGCCTGCAGGAATGAAGTATTGCCAAGCCACCAGGGTGCGATAATCATCATGAACAGATAAAACGACTTATACAAAAACAATTTTACATATTCAATTTTTGGAATATCCACAAGCTTGTGAACCATCCGTTCTTTTGAAAAGAAATCGCGGAAATCACGAAAAAGCAGCCAGTTGATCATGTAGAACGGGTAAAGCAAAAAAACATAAATATGCTGAAACCGCTGGTGTCTTTTAAGCGGTTCATTGGGGAAAACAGTGACCAAATCACTCTGTTCGATGTCTGTATCCCAACCGTTGACATCGGGGTAGCGGTGATGAAAAAGGATGTGCCTTTTTTTCCACATAAAACTGTTGGCGCCCAGAAAATCGAAGATACCGTAAACAGCTGAATTGTATTTCTGATTTTTAAAGATGCTCCCGTGGGCGGCTTCGTGGATTACATTTAAAAAGATGATTACAAGCAAAATTCCCATCAGGATATACATCGAATAAAATACAACCGGACGGCCCGACCAGATAAATGCAATAGCATATAGTGCCAGGTAAATTGCAGGCAAAAGAACTATTTTAATTTTTACAGCCGTTAACCTCGATTCCGGAAGCTGTTTTATCCGATCGTTAACCTGTTTCAGAAGTTCCATCAATAACTTTTGATCGTTCTCAACAATTGAGTGGACAGGAGCTTTTTGCATGATTAAAGATTCAAATTATACTTACATATAATCTATAATTTTTAACACAAATGTCTCATTATTTGTTGAAAACAAATCCCGGAAATTTGAGGATAAAAATCAAAAGTTTGGATGAATGGAATAAAAAAAGCCGGACAACAGTCCGGCAAATTGTAATTGAGGTATACTTACTTCTAAAAAAGTTTCTTAAATCCGATGACTTCCTTTACTTCCTGCAGCGTTCGTGAAGCCGACTCGCGTGCCTTTTCCGCACCCAATTTTGCAACCTTCGCAAGATACGAATCATCTTCCAGAATTTCAATAATCCTGTCGCGAATTGGAGCTGTATACGAAATAATATCTTCGGCCAGTTGTTTTTTCATATCGCCGTAGCGGATTTCACATTTGTTGTACAGTTCATCAAAATGAGCCACGGTACCGGGCGCCGAAACAATTTCCAAAAGGGTAAACAGGTTTTGAATGGCTTCCGGTTTTTGCTGGTTCATTTCTGTGGGGCCTGAATCGGTTACTGCCCGCATCACTTTTTTACGAATCGATTTTGGGTCTTCGTATAAATTGATGGCATTGCCTTCAGATTTACCCATTTTACCGCTGCCGTCGAGGCCGGGACTTTTATCATATCCTTTCCGTCGAAGGTGTACGGGCGCGGAATCGGGAATACTTTTTTGCCGTACATCCGGTTAAAGCGTTTGGCGAATTTACGCGCCATCTCCAGGTTTTGCTCCTGGTCTTTTCCCACCGGAACATAGTTGGCTTTGTGAATGATAATGTCGGCTGCCATTAAAACAGGGTAGGTGAGCAGGCCGGCATTCACATTATCGGGTTGCTGGCGGGCTTTGTCCTTAAACGAAGTGGTGCGCTCCAGTTCGCCCAGATAGGCATTCATGTTCAGGAAGGTGTACAACTCGGTTACCTCGGGCACATCGCTTTGAATAAATATGGTTGCTTTTTCCGGATCGATTCCGCAGGCAAGGTATTCGGCTAAAACCTGCTTCACGCCCGACTGCAAATCGCCCGGCGTAGGGTGGGTTGTAAGCGAATGGATATCCGCAATAAAAAAGAAGCAGTTAAAATCGTCCTGCATGCGAATGAAATTGCGCACCGCCCCAAAGTAATTTCCCAGGTGCAAATATCCTGTTGGCCGTATTCCACTCAGTACCGTTGGTTTTTTCATTTTCGTGTAATTCCTGTTTGGCTGCAAAAATAGATATTCGGGCGTAAACTAAAAATATTCAGTAGAAAATAGTAGGTTCACGGGATGCGGAGTTTCCAACTCCGCAAAAACGGATTACCGGATTTATAATGACGAGGGCGTCTCAAAAAGTTTGCTTTCTTGTCATTCTGAGCGAAGTCGAAGAATCCATCCCATTGAAGACGAATGTTTCGACTACGCACAACATGACAAAAATGAATTGCAATTCATTTTTGAAATCGCCTTCCCGGCGGCCGAAAGCGACTGTTTTTTCCCCGCTGATACACATTTATGTGGTATTCCTCAGCATCCTATGCGTATTTTCCGCAATGAAAAAACCGTATTTCTACGTATGAAAATGTACCGTAGAAATACGGTTTTATCCCATGAAATCTATCTGTACCTTTCACCACAATAATCTGAAGCAATTTGTTTGAACTATAAAATTTAAACGATACGAAACCAAAAATATGTTAAAGAACAGATGAAAATTAAGCAACCTTTTTAGTAATTTTAGAATTTATAAATAGAAACTCTAATTACAAACACCTTTAAATAAAGAACCAAAACAGCAACACGTATAACAATCATTTCTTAAAGCCATCTAAATAAGACCCAATGATACTAACCTTTAAAAAACCGAATGGTATGATACACGGCCCGTAATCAAAATTTATCACCAGTTATTTCAATATAAATAAGTGATTTAGAAAAAGTCAATAGTACATTTTCTTTTTATCAAAATTAAAACTTAATCTATGCGAAACATTTCAAAATATGTAATCATACTGTTCATTATTATACTGGCCCTGCCGGTTTTTGGACAGAAAAAAAAAAGTTTAACCATAAGTGGTGTAATTGCAGCAAAGTTCATTAATATGAGAAGATCAAGTCTTATGACTGGGACCGACATTAGGGTTATGTTCTCATTATGCCGGGACCCTGGAATGTGAATTGATTTATATGCAGGAAATTTCTGAAAACGGTTTGAAATTGGTGCTGGATTAAATTATCAGCATAGGAGCTTGTATCCTCTTATATAATCCCAATGGCGAAACATACATTTACATTCAATGACATTTGCATTTCGCCAATATTATTCAAAAAATACATAAAAATAATGCAGTACCCATAATCAAATTTATACACTACCACCGGCTTCTATAATGGCAAAACAACAAAAATTAAAGCTGTTTGGCCTGCCAGTTCAGGATGGAAACAATTTCCGACCAATAAAGTTGCAAACTATTCTGATGACGTTATATTCTCCGATTTCTATCTTGATTTTGGATATCACACCTCGCTAAAAAAGACATTTATATTTTCTGTTGCGCCTTTTTTAAAATACCGCATCAATAAAACCTGGATGAACTACCATCAAAACAAATTTCATTATGGATTTAAACTTAATTTCTCATTAAACTTTTAAAATTATGGAAAAGGCACCATTTAAACTTAAGTTTTCTTTTTATATCTTTTTTATGTTTATTCATTTATCTATTTATTCACAGGAGAATAAAAATTCAATTCAGATATCGGGGATAGCTATCCATTATCAAAACTATGAAGAGAATCATCTAATCGGGCCTTTTAAAGGGTATTATGACAATGAAATATCTCCAGGCATAGAATGTTTATTCAATAAACAAATTTCAAAATCGATTAATATTAGTACCGGGCTAAGTTATAACTTTGGAAAAAACTCTTCCTACTTTATAACACCTACAAGATTCAGGTTTCAGGAATTAAGCATACCCCTACTTTTTGGTGGTAATTTTTTAGGACATAAAAGAGGTTTTTTAAATTTTACTTCAGGTCTTTTTTTTGGAAAAACCTTAAATATTATAGCTGAGGTACCCAGCAAATATATACCATGGACAGACCTAACATTTTATGAAGATTTAGAAGGTTATTCTGATGATGTAAATTTTATTGATTTATACTTGGGTTTGGGATATTCTATAAGATTGAATAAAGAAAAGGCTTTTAACATCTGTCCTTTCTTAAAATACAGGGCAAATAAAACCTGGCTCAACACGCACCAAAAGGAAACACAATTCGGATTAAAACTTAGCTATTCACTTAAATTTTAAATCATGAAAAAACTTAACTTTAAACTTTTAGTATTACTTCTATTCCCGGTATTTTGTTATGCCCAGGTAAATCCACGAATGGTAAACCGCAAGTATGCACAAACTGTATATCTTGAAGATTTTTCCTCCAGCCAAACGTTTAAAAGTGATTGGACAGCAAGTTATAGTACAAACGATAATAGTCTATACTCTTTTGTTGATACTTCTGCCACCATAGATTTAAATGAAAACAACAGTGAATTAAATTTACGCATGATAAAAATACCCGGAGGATATACAAATTCATATTGGGCAGGTACATTTATTACCAATTTCATTGCGGGCGAAATAACATCCAATGATTATTTCGGTTATGGAGTGTATCAGTGTAATGCCAAATTTGCTTATGATAAAGGATCGTTCCCAGCTTTCTGGTTATATAACGATTCAGAGTGTACTTTGTCAAAAAGGAATGAAATCGATATTGTTGAATGTAAAGTTGACGATAGCAATCCTCCTACTTTAGACAATAATATGTTCTACTACCCACCAAGTTGTGGAGCAAGTAATGGTTTTGGATTTAAAGCTCACCAATATAATTTATGGAATCAGCCACACATATTTGAATGTTTATATGCTCCGGACAGAATTGAATTTTGGGTCGATGATGTATTATATCATACTGTATGGGACAATGGTGACCACAGATACCCCGATCAGGTAATGCGCCTCAAATTAAGCCAACAGGTAATAAGATATAATGATGGGCAAAATGAAATCGTGACTCCTCAAACATCAAGTTTTTATTGGGTAAAAGCAAAAGAATTCTTTCTTGCTCCGGAAATCACTTCTCCTGAATTAATTTGTTCAAACGGAAGTGGAACCGCGACGTTAGATGTTGCTCCTGAAGCTACAAATATTACCTGGGTTCTAACACCTGCTAATTTGTTTTCCGGAACAACATCAGGTACGGGAAAAACAGCTTCCATACATGCAGGTTCTGTTGATGGATTAGGAAAAATAACTTATAGTTTTGAAATGCCAAGCGGAGAGTCTTTCGAAGCGGAAAAAACAATATGGGTAGGCAAACCAAATAACATCCCGGACATTGATGTCTGGGAATATTCTTCCCATCAAACATTATTATGCCCTTCAGCAGATTATTACCGGCTTCATGTAAGTGTGAATGTTACTCCTCTGCGAAATTCCATTGATGATTATGATTGGGAAGTTTTGGATGGAAGTGGTATAACCTATCCGTATTATGCAGACGGCAGTAATCCGTTACCTATTACAACCAGTTCAAATTTTACTTTTGCACGAGTTGGGGCGTATTTACACAATACATGTGGTTGGAGTAATTATCCATATTATAATATTTTCACCCGGGGATACAATTGCGGAGGCTATTTTATGGTATTTTCTCCGAACCCTACTACAGGAGAAACTACTCTAACTATTGAATCAGCACCCGAAGCTGTAAAATCAACATCTGAAAATTCCGAATTTGATTTCAATGAGGAGTGGGACATGGAAATTTACAGCCCGATGCAAACGTTAAAAGAGAAGAAAACCAAATTAAAAGGCCAAAGCACAATTATTCAAACCAATGGCTGGATGAAAGGGGTGTATACGGTTCGAGTGAAATACAAGGATCAGGTTTTAACCGGGAAACTTATGGTGAAAAAGTAGGGCCCAGTTAATAACCAAACCTTCAAGGTTTCGCAAACCTTGAAGGTTTAATGCTCCAGGCATAATTAAAAAATGAAAACACCGGCATTTGGACATTTGGAAAAGAAACCATCTTTGGAAAACTTCAGGTCGAATAACAATATGCAATCTGCAGCGAACCGGTGTTTGCAAACAACACCTTCCTGCAAGTTGCAGCGGAACATTGTTCACGAACACTGCCTTCCTGCAGCCTGCAGGGGAACGTTGTTTACGAACAGTGCCTTCCTGCAAGTTGCAGGGGAACAATGTTTACGAACACTGCCTTCCTGCAAGTTGCAGGGGAACGTTTCAGCCGACAAAAGCTTCCTGCAGCCGCGCAGCTACATTTTGTCTCAACTTTTCAATATAAATTCATAATTAATTCAATGTTTAACTAAAATTTTATTCCTATGAACATCTTACATGCACGATTACCAAGATTTACCAACGAAGAACACTTCCAGTTTCAAACCGATTTTAAAGCACTGGTGGAACAGTACACGCCCCAATTGCTGAACATTGATGCGGCGTGGGCCATTTACCAGCCCGCATATACTAAAGAAGAAGCTGCGCTGGATGTTATCCGTAAAAGTACATTTACCGATGACATTGCCAGAGCCGACGGTAACCGGGATTCAGTGGTTTGGGGTTTCGAAAATACTGTAAAAGGCGCACTTAACCATTTTGACCTGAACAAAAGAGAGGCCGCCAGCCGCTTACTGATAGTATTAGAAAATTACGGCAACATCAGGCGGAAATCGTACGACCAGGAAACTGCCGCCATCAACAGCCTGTTGGCCGACCTGAGAGGCAATTACGCTGTCGATGTGATGGTACTGATGATGGAAGAGTGGGTCAATGCATTGGAGATGGCCAATGGCGAGTTTGTTTCGCTTATGCAGCAACGTTATTCCGATGAGGCTGGAAAACCACAGTACAACATGAAAACCGCCCGCACCGAAACTGATGCTGCCTACCGCGCCATTACCGAACGCATTAATGCGCTGACGATTGTAAATGGCCCGGATAGTTACGAAAATTTTATAATCGCCCTGAACGAGCGCATCGAACGCTACAACAACAACGTTGCCCGCCGCACAAGTGTTCCATCAGCCGAAGCATAATTAGTGCCGGATTAAAATCAACCTTTGGCGTTAGCAACCAAACCTTCAAGGTTTCGCAAACCTTGAAGGTTTATTGTTTCATGCATTACTTCCAACCTGTTATATTGCTATATTTACCCCCGCTTTAAATCTTGCTTTTGCTTTAATGAAATCACAAAAAATGAAAATCAACGGGAGTATATTCTTCGTTTTATTTTTACTGGCGCCCCTTTTGGATTTTGCCCAGGAGAACCTGAAACAGCAAATCATACAATACACCGATTCCACAGAAATTATGATTCGAAACGGCAGAAAGCTGGTCGTTGATAAAACTGTCAGGGGAGACAGCCAGGGAGCAGTTGAAGCCATGAATTACCTGAAAAACCATGTTGATGCAGCCTACATCATTTTTTATCCGGCCGAGGAGTTGCTTTTAAATCTGGCCAACAGCAACTTTCAGCAGTTTCTTTATACTGCTGCCCACTTCAACAACCTGCTGGAAGATAAAACCAAATACATCATGGTGGATAATATCACCGGGCAGATTAATGCATTTTTAACCGGGGAAATGAAATTAATTGAGAAGGATTTGGAACGGTCGGACCTGGAACCGGAGAGCAGGCAGTTTATTCAGCTCTACATTCAGTATTACAAGGGTGAAGACAACTACGAACTGAACCGGAAAATCAAAGCGTATCAGAAATCCTACCCCGCCTCGGAATACAATGAATTTTTAAATTTAATGAAGAACGATATTGTGCCGTCGTGGATGAATTTTTGTTTGGGTTACGGGCATGAATTCCTGAACGGGAATATGGCACAAAACTTCAATTCGCATTTTCAGAGCATGAATTTCGAACTGGAATGGTTTATCCGGCAGTTCTACATTTCTCTTTTCTTCCAGGGAAGTGTGGAAAAGCTTCATTCGAACAGGAATATGCCGGTAATAAATTACGATTATATCCATACTCCGGAGGATGATGTTTTCAGCATAAAATATGGCATTAAACTGGGCAAATCACTGGTTACCACAAAAACCATCCGTTTCTTCCCCTATGTTTCACTGGGTAATTACCAGATGAAATCGCAAAAATCGAATTTTAATATCCCCGATGATGAGTCGGCCAATCTGAAACTCACCAGCGTGTTTAGTCCCGGATTGGGTGCCGCCTGCGATATTTATCTGAAAAGTTTTAAAAACAAGCTGAACGGGGAAACAGTTGGCCAATGGTTTATCCGGCCCGGTGTTGGTTACGATGTTTTTATAACCGGCAAAGATGAAGCAAAAGGAGGTAGTTTGTTTGTGAATTTTACCATGGGAATTGGCATAGGGGGATAAATTTAAATTGGCAGGACTTTCTGAATAGCCCGTTTTCGGAATTAATGGGAAACTGGTTTATTTGTTCCCTCAATTTTCCTTAATTTCACCCTTTCAAAAAAAAAGAAGACTGAATATGTCGAATATACGGGTCACAAAACGGTTTCATTTCGAAATGGCACACACCCTTTATGAATATGACGGGTTGTGCCGCAACATTCACGGTCATTCATATAACCTGGAGGTGACATTAATTGGGGAGCCGCGAAACGAACCCGGCCACCCGAAAGACGGAATGGTGCTCGATTTTGGCGATTTGAAGGAGATTGTGAAGTCGGAAATAGTTGGCCGGTTCGACCATGCACTGATGGTGAACAGCCGGGTTCCGCAACAGCAAATGGAGTTGCTGAAAAAAACAACCGAAAGGCTGATTGTTGTTGATTTCCAGCCCACATCCGAAAATATTGTGGCTTACATTGCCGAAATCCTTCAACAACATCTGCCCGAAAATGTTTCATTATTCAGCATCCGACTTTATGAAACAGTTACCGCTTTTGCAGAGTGGTTTGCTTCGGATAACAGCAGATAATTACGAAATCAGAATTTTATGTCATACCAAAAAATTCATCCCGTTGTTCACCCCTCTAACTCCCCTGAAGGGGAGAATGGCTCTTACATCAGGGACGATTTTCCTCTTTAGGGGTCAGGGGTAAATATGATGAAGCTTTTAATTATTGTAAAATGATAGCAAACAGTTATCAATAAAATTTAAATGAAACAGATCATGCCTGAAGATAACCAGAAAAAACTTTTTTTGCTCGATGCATATGCACTCATTTACCGCAGCTATTTTGCTTTCATCCGTGCTCCGCGGTTTAATTCGAAAGGAGTGAATTGTTCAGCAATGTATGGTTTTACAAATTCGCTGGTGCAGTTGCTCGAAACCGAAAACCCGAATTATGTGGGAGTGGTGTTCGATGTTTCGGCGCCTACCTTCCGTCACGAAATCTTTCCTGCATACAAAGCCAACCGCGATGCAATGCCCGAAGATTTGCGCATTTCCATTCCGTATATCCGGAAAATTATTGAGGCATTCAATATTCCGATTGTTGAAATGGCCGGTTTTGAAGCAGACGATGTTATCGGGACGCTTGCAACAAAAGCCGAAAGTGAAGGTTTTACAACGTATATGATGACGCCCGACAAGGATTATGCTCAACTTGTTTCGGAACATGTGCTGATGTTTAAACCGGCAAAGGCAGGCGGGCTGGCCGAAGTGTGGGGGCCCGGCGAGGTACTGAAAAACTTCGGCATTGAACGCACCGAGCAGGTGATTGATATCCTGGGACTGATGGGCGATGCGTCGGATAATATTCCCGGCTGCCCGGGAGTGGGGCCCAAAAATGCGCAGAAACTGATTGCAGAATTTGGCAGCATCGAAGGCATTTATGAAAACATTGGCAAAATAAAAGGTAAACAACAAGAGAAACTGATTGAATTTGAGGAACAGGTGCGGTTATCTAAAAAACTGGCCACAATCATCCGGGATGTTCCCATCGAATTCGATAAAAAAGGCCTCACCCGTGACGAAATCAACAAGGAAGCGCTGAAGCTTTTATTCGATGACCTCGAATTTAAAACCCTTTCGCAGCGGCTCGAACTGGAGAAAGTGAAAACGGTGAGCGCGGTTCAGGGCTCCCTCTTTGGTGATGACACTGCCGTGGAAATGGTTGCCAAAAAAATTGAAAACCTCAGTTCCACGCCACACCAGTATTATTTAATTGAAAACGAAATGCAGCGCGCCAGCCTGTGTGCAGAGCTTTCGGTGCAGGAGGAGTTTTGTTTTGATACCGAAACCACTGGTTTGGATACGCAAGTGGCAGAAATTGTATGCCTTTCTTTTTCGTTCCGCAAACATGAGGCATTTTGTGTGGCAGTACCCAAAAAGCGGGAGGAAGCGCAAAAAGTACTGGAGGAATTCAGGGATCTGTTTGAAGATGACAACATCCGGAAAATCGGGCAGAACATGAAGTTCGATATGCTGATGCTCAGTAATTACGGCATTGAGGTAAAAGGCGAATTGTATGACACCATGCTCGCACACTACCTCATTCAGCCCGAACAAAAACATAACCTCGACAGCCTTTGCAGTATTCACCTGAACTACGAAAAGGTGAAAACTGAAAATTTGATTGGACAAAAAGGAAAAGGGCAGTTGAATATGCGTTCGGTTCCAATGGAAAAACTCTGCGATTATGCTTGTGAGGATGCCGATCTTACCCTTCAGTTAAAAGATGTGCTGGATACGGAACTGGATAAAGCCGGTGTGCGCGAATTGTTCGAAACTCTTGAAATGCCGCTTGTCCCGGTGTTGGTACACATGGAAAACGCAGGGGTAAAACTCAATACCGAAGAGTTGAAAACTTACGCTGAAGTTTTGCGCGGACAAATTATTCAGCTCGAAAAAGAGATCATAGAAATGGCGGGGGAGGAATTCAATGTGTCGTCGCCAAAACAACTGGGGCCGATTTTATTCGAGAAACTGAAAATTGATTCCAATGCCCGGAAAACAAAAACCAAACAATATTCAACTGCCGAGGAAGTGCTGGCGCGGCTTGCCGACCGGCATCCGATCGTTAATAAAATCCTTGAGTTCCGCGGGTTGAAGAAATTGCTGAATACGTATGTTGAAGCGCTCCCTTTGCTGGTGAACCCTAAAACAGGAAAGTTGCACACGAGCTACAACCAGGCCATTGCAGCCACCGGGCGGCTGAGTTCGGTCAACCCGAACCTTCAAAACATTCCAATCCGCGACGAAAGCGGCCGCGAAATCCGCAAAGCATTTGTTCCAAGTGGTGAAGAATTTACTTTTTTATCGGCCGACTATTCGCAAATCGAACTGCGGATTATGGCCTCGCTGAGTAAAGATGAGGAAATGCTGAAAGCATTCCGCGAAGGGAAAGATATTCATTCCATTACCGCTGCAAAAATTTACAAAATTCCTGAATCAGAAGTGGATTCCGATATGCGGCGGAAAGCGAAAACTGCAAATTTTGGTATCATTTACGGGATATCAGCATTTGGGCTTTCGCAACGGCTCAATATTCCGCGCACCGAGGCCAAACAGCTCATCGACGGCTATTTCGAAAGTTTTCCACAGATAAAAAAGTACATGGATGAGCAAATCGAAACGGCGAGAAATAAAGGTTACGTTCAAACAATTAAAGGCCGGAAACGTTATTTAAATGACATTAACTCAGCCAATGGAACAGTGCGCGGAATGGCGGAACGCAACGCAATTAATGCTCCGATTCAAGGTTCGGCTGCCGATATTATCAAAATAGCAATGATAAACATTTACAGGAAATTCAGGGAACAGGAATTAAAATCGAAAATGGTTTTGCAGGTTCATGATGAATTGAATTTCGATGTTTACAAGCCGGAACTGGAGAAGGTAAAAAAAATAGTAAGGGAAGAAATGGAGTTTGCAGTTGAAATGGATATCCCGCTGACCGTGGAAATGGATGCTGCTGAAAACTGGCTCGAAGCACATTGATTTATGTACGCACAACAATACAGAATAGAAACGGAAGATGATTACAGGGAGGCATTGAACAGATTTCTTCAGATTTGTGAGTCGACAAAAACAGATGATGAATTAAAGGAAATGATGCTTTTAATGAACCTGATGGAAAAGTACGAACGTGAAAACTGCGGCGATAATTAACCCGTTTCTTTTATCCTGCATCGAAAGAATCAAATATTTTCCTGCTTTGAACCAGATACAACTGAACTGACTTCACCTTTTTAATCCCTTTTATAACCTTGTGCTGATTGGGGAAATTAAAACTGAAATAAATCCAGAATTGCTTCATTTTATTAAGTACGTTTCCTGGATTGTCCATTGTTTCGGAGTAACCATTGAAAACCAGCTGGTGGAATTCAATCAGTTTTTCTTTTTTTATCTGTTTGGGTTGTTTACTGCCCATAATTTCGGCCGGCAGAAAAGGATTCATTAGAATTCCGCGGCCCAGCATCCAGGTTGTGGTTTCAGGAAACAAGGTTTTTTTCCGGTGAAAATCTTCCAACGTAAAAATGTCGCCGTTGTAAACCAACGGATGGTTGATTTGCTCTGAAAAATGGTTGAAAGTATCTTCCAGAATTTCGCCTTTGTATAACTGAGTGGCAATGCGTGGATGAAAAATTATTTCGGTTAGCGGAAATTCATTAAAAACAGGCGCCAGTTTTTCAACTTCGGTGGGTGAGGTTAACCCGGCACGCAATTTTACCGAGAATTTCAGGGTTGTCTTTTCAAAAAAAACATTTAGCATTTCCCGGATTCGCTCCGGGTGGGGAAGCAGTCCGGCACCTTTTCCCCGGTGGGTAACCATTGGATACGGACAGCCAAGATTCAGGTTAATTTCTCTGTATCCGTAATCTGACAAAATGTTTGCAAGAAACAGCAATTCATTACTGTTTGCAGGAAGTACCTGCGGAACCACCCGATTCTGAGGATTGTTTTCGGGAAGAATTTCGGCAAGATGCTTTTTCAGCACCACATCGTTTTTAACCGAAATGTACGGAATGAAATATGCAGCAGTATCCGGAAAAACTTCAGCATACGTTTTGCGGTAAATAAAATCAGTAAATCCTTGAATCGGAGCCAGGTAAATCATAATTGAAAAAAGGAACAGCAAAAATGAAACACATAATTTTAAATTACAGGCGAATTTATATCTTCTTCATTCAACTTTTATTTTAATCTATTAATATCTTTGCAAATTGTTTTTCAATATGGATGCAGCTTTTAAATATCAGCAAGATACGCTTCAGTTGAAAACCCTGTTGCAACAGTCCTCCGGAAACATGGGTAAAAGGGTTGTGCAGACAGGAGCTGATTCATTGGCATCAAATCAGGTTAAAAAATCAGAAGCCAGCAGGGTACAAACGGGCACAAAAAATTTAAAACAAAATACTGTACCTGAGTCACGGAATAAGTTGTGGAAATCGGAACAGAAAATGCTGATTGGGGACTCCCGTTACATTCAACCCAAAAATGAAGTGCGGCTAACCACAACAACAAAAACTGCTGATGTAGGTTTGACTTTACCCAACCGGGCGCTGCGTGCCGAAAATACCGACTGGTTAACCATTTTGCTGATTCTTATACTGGTTTTGTTTGCAACAGTGCGAAATTCATATGCAAAATATCTTGATAATTTGTTTCAGTCGCTTGTTAATTATTCAACTTCGTTCCGGATGTTTGAGGAACGCAATTATTCATTTTTAAGTGGCGCTTTCCGGCTTGAAGTTTATTTTTATCTCACATTTTCAATTTTTTTGTTCCAGATAATAAAATACTTTAATGTAGGTCTGCCGTACAAAAATTTCGGGCTTTATTTGTTTTGTCTCGGGCTTGTTTTGCTCTATTTCATTCTCAAAAAGCTTGCGTATAAAATGGTAGGTTTTATCACGGAAGGAATTGGCGAAACCAGTGAGTACCTGTTTAATATGGACAATGTGAACCGCATAACCGGGATGGCACTTTTCCCATTTGTTTTACTGATTGCCTTCTTCCCGTTCAGCAACATTTTTGTCCCGGTTTTTTTAGGGATAATTTCAGTGGCAGCAATGTATTTTTTACTGCTTCAAAGAGGTTTTATAATTTTATTGAAGAAACAATTTTCTATATTTTATCTGTTTTTATACTTTTGTACCCTAGAATTTTTACCCTTGGTTTTACTGTATAAAATTGTGGTGTAGATGAGTTTAAGTTTAACTAAAAGAAGATTAATTTGAAAATCAAGAGTATCCTGGTTTCGCAACCAAAGCCGGAAACGGCCAAGTCTCCTTACTTTGAGCTGGCAGAAAGAAATGGACTTAAGATTGATTTCAGGCCATTCATACAGGTTGAAGGTATATCGGCCAAAGAATTCAGGCAAACAAGGATTCAAATTTTGGATCATTCAGCAGTTGTTTTTACCAGCCGGACAGCTATCGATCATTTCTTTAATATTTGTCAGGAATTAAGGTTAACTGTGTCCGATTCATTGAAATATTTCTGCATTTCCGAGGCGACAGCATACTATCTTCAGAAATATATTGTATACAGGAAACGGAAAATTTTCTATGGAAACGGTAAGTTTTCAGATCTTGTAAATGTCATGAAAAAGCACAAGGATGAGAAATTTCTGGTTCCACTTTCCGATATACACAAACAGGAAATTCCGGAATTGCTCGATAAAGGTGAATTTAATTATACAAAAGCAATTTTGTACCGTACGGTAAGCAGCGATTTATCTGACCTGAAAGATGTGAACTACGATATTCTGGTATTCTTCAGTCCGTCGGGAATCACTTCGCTGTTTCAAAATTTTCCTGATTTTCAACAGAATGAAACAAAAATTGCATGTTTTGGGCCTTCAACTGCCAGTGCAGTGAAAGAAGCCGGTTTAAATCTCGATATTGAAGCCCCGACTTCTCAGGCTCCTTCCATGACAATGGCATTGGAACAATACATCCGGAAAGTGAATAAAACCAGTTAAGCAAAAAAAACAGATAAATTTGAAAGGCTGTTTGTCGCATGGCAGATGGCCTTTTTTAATATAAAATGAAGAACTTTTCGAAAATGGATGGAGTGGATTATTCCTTTAAAAAGGAAGAACGGTTATGCAGCAAAAAGCTGTTCGATAAATTGTTTTCGGAAGGAAATTCATTTTTGGTATACCCGGTTAAAGTTGTATATCTTGAGACTGAGTTTTCCGGAGCTTTTCCGGCAAAAGCAGCCTTTGCAGCGGGCAAAAAAAGTTTTAAAAAAGCAGTTTCACGTAATTTAATAAAGCGAAGAATGCGGGAAGCTTACCGGCTAAACAAACTGGTTTTATATTCCGGTGCAGGCGAAAAAAAAATAGCTGTGGTATTTATTTATGTCGGGAAAAAAGTTGAAGATTATCAAAAGATCGAAGGAGCAATCGTGAAAAGCATTCATATGGTGCTCCGTAAAATTTCAGTTCAGCCCAAATAGCATCCCAAAGGCTCATTCACCTGTTATTTTCGCAGTTATATGCGCAATTAGAAATTAGGCATGTTAGCGGGCTGTTTTTATATCGATACAATTCATAACCAATTGCTGATGATTAGTTTTTGTTTTGGCGTTTAAGCTAATCAATTGCTGTATTTGTATCCGGGCAGAAAAGGGTATTGGAACGGACCAGCACTATACCAAAGACGGATCAAATTCGATTATAATTGAGTTTAATCCGTCTTTGGTATATCTTTGGTATATCTTTGATCTGGCTAAAAGATATAAAAAACACAAAGGGATGTCTGTTTGAAAAGTGAAAAGATGGTACCGGCCGGATTTTTTGCCTACCCAATTTTATCCTGTGAAATGGAATATAAACAAACAAAAAATCCTGAAGGTTGATTCACTTCAGGATTTCCGGTTTGATTTACCTTCTATTTTATTCTTCATCCATAATTTCGGTTTGCATCCGCACAGAGTCTTCGTGAATGAGCTGAAACAGTGTTTTAACAAAATTTTCATTGATGTCAAGGTTTTTACCCACATTCACACGGTTTTCCATTAACTGCGCCCACCGGTTTATTTGAAGGGCAGTAACATTGTTCATCTTTTTGTAAAGGCCGATTTGTTTCACGATTTCCACCCGCGATGAAAGAATTTCGAGCAATTCTGTATCCAGAGCATCGATGCGGTTTCGCAAAACATCCAGCTGGTTTTCAAAATCGGGATTACTTGCATTTTCGTAACGGATAACAAGTTTATCGAGCAATTTGCCCAAATCGGCAGGCGTAAGTTGCTGTGCAGCATCGCTAAGTGCGCAGGATGGGTCGATGTGTGATTCAATCATTAAGCCAACCATTCCCATATCAAAAGCTTTCTGTGATATTTCGAAAAGGTATTCGCGTTTTCCGGCAATGTGGCTCGGATCGCAAATAATGGGCAAATCGGGCATTAACCGGCGCAGTTCAATTACCGTTTTCCAGTTGGGATAATTTCGGTAAGC
Source organism: uncultured Prolixibacteraceae bacterium (assembly GCA_963816685.1). Classification (GTDB taxonomy): domain Bacteria; phylum Bacteroidota; class Bacteroidia; order Bacteroidales; family Prolixibacteraceae; genus CAVYUC01. The sequence goes on from CAWFMB010000005.1 coordinate 19,725, forward strand.
GGTATCGCGGAAAGGAGTAAATCCGCGGTGAATTGCAACGATATTTTTAATTCCCGACTGGTATACCCTTTCAATGGCTCCAAGCCAAAGCTGAACATCGGGGTTCACCGGATTTTTCACCATAATTACTGCATCCGAACCTTTAATTACATCTGCAATTTCCTGCACCACAAAAGGGCTTGCTGTTGAGCGGGCCCCAATCCACAACACATCGATACCTGCATTTAAAGCTTCTTCGGTATGCTGGGCATTAGCCACTTCGGTACCTACCGGCAGACCGGTTTCCTGTTTAACTGTGTTCAGCCATTTTAAACCAACGGAACCAACACCTTCAAACGAACCCGGCCTTGTACGGGGTTTCCATACCCCTCCGCGATATACAAATACCCTCGGATCTTTTGCAAGTAATTTGGCCGTTTCTACTGCTTGTTCTTCCGTTTCGAGGCTGCATGGTCCGGCAATCAGAAGTGGATTGTCAATATTGGGCAACCAGCTTGTTATCGGATTGATTTCGAGTTTCATGATTTTTTCGTATAAAGTTTTACAATTTTTTCTTCATTTTTATAAAAGGATGGATTTTCTCCATCCAGTATTTCCCTGATTTTATTTGCATTTAAAATCAACTGTTCCAGTTCTTCAAATTTTTCATCCCTGATACAATCCCGGAATTGCTGCAAATGTTTGATGTAAACATTTAGTGATTCAGCCACATATTTGCTGTTTTGCTGAAAAATTGGATGCCACATGGAAGAGGAACTTTTGGCAAGACGAACCGTTGAGCGGAAGCCACCGCTTGCCAAATCGAATATTATTTTCCGGTCCTCTTTTACCTGTACTGCATTCGCCAGTGCAAAAGCGGCAGCATGTGGTAAATGCGAAACAAATGCTGTGCTGTGATCCTGCTCGTCGGAAGTCATATAGGCGATGTCCATTCCCAGAACCTGCAACATTTTTTCGATAAGTGCCAGATGTTGCGGACCCGATTTTTCATGGTCGCAAATGATGGCAATTTTGTTTTTGAAAAGCCCCTCCAGCGCAGCAGTTGGACCTGAATTCTCGGTACCTGACATTGGATGTGCAGGAACAAAGTTTTTCCGGTTGGGATGGTTTTCTACTTTTTCTGTAATCACTTTTTTTGTAGAACCCATATCGGTTACTGTGGCATTGTTCGGGATACGGTCCAGTACGCGGGGCAAAACGATCAGTTCTTTATCAACCGGAATGGCTATAATAACCAGGTCTGCATTTTTGATTCCTTCTTCCAGTGTTTCAATACGATCAACCAAACCAAGTTCCAGCGCCTGTTTGGCATGTGCTGTATTTGAATCAACGCCAGTCAGTTCGGTGCTGAATTTCAGCTTTCTTAAATCTTTTGCAAGCGATCCGCCAATTAGACCTAACCCAACAATTGTTGTTTTCATTTATCAACTTTTTAAAAATAAAAAAGGCTCCGGGAATTTCCGGAACCTTTCGTAAAATATTATATCAATTAACACTACTTTACTTCCTGATCCCGGTTGAAGAACCAAAATAGAAAAACCAATAATAATAAGTATTGTTAATGTTTAAATTCATTTCGAATCAATTTGAAAACAAAGATAGAGATATATTTTTAAATTGAAACAACATCCGGGATTTACAGGTCCTATCTTCAATTTTGTTGATTCAAATTTAACCAAACTAATTTTTAATCATTTTTTTCGAAAGGATTTGTTTTCCGTTTTCTTTTACAGTTAGCAGATACATCCCTTTCACTGATTGAGGAAGGGCTATTTCTTCTGAAAACTTTCCTGTTTTACTTTTAAACAGAAGTGATTTTATATTTTGTCCGTACATGTTGTAAACATCCAGCTGAATATCGCGTACTTCAGTTGAAGGATCAATATCTATCTTAAAATTGTTGCTGAAAGGATTTGGATAAACAGTAATATTTCCCGGTGATAAAACTGTAACGGGAGCCGCCACAACAAACTGAATACGGAGGTTATCAATTGCCCAACCCCAGCCATGGGCATACGGATCGGAAAATAACCTGAAACGAATGAGAATTGTATCACCAGCCGTAAAAAACGGGTTGCTTGTAAGATTGATCTTTCGTTTTACATACATATCAGGGGTGCCGGTGGCGGTTGAGATTTGTTCTTCAACCGATTGATTATATGCATTTTCCCAGGAAGTGACTTCACGTGAATCGTAACCATCGGCCAAAGGGTACCAAAATTTTCCATTATCATTGCTGCCTTCCACAATCACATAATCCCAGAAATTTTCATCATTAAAATCTGTTCCCACACTTCCCGGCTCAACAAGTACAATTTCATCGAATGTCATTGTTCCGTTTTCCTGAAGAAGGATCGGATGTTTCAGAATTGTTGTAAAATTGAAAACACTATCGTCAACTTCGGGGCTTGGATAAGGATGCGGACTGTGAAGTGCCGGATTATTGAACCCATTTGCAGTATAAACATCGAAATCGGATAGAATAAAATCAGATGAAGGATTGTCGAAATTATTAAAATAACCTTCTACAACATTTAATTTACGTTCGATGATAAACGAAAAAGCACTGTCTGCCGGTAAACGGGCAACATTGTGAAGAGAAGAAGAATCCATTGCTACAATCCGGTAACTTACTTTGTCACCATCATTTAGGTTAGAACTATCAAAGTTAAATGTCCCGTTATATACAAATGCCGAATCATGTGTTAATCCGAAAGGATCATGTGGAACTCCGTTAATACTGTATTCTACAAAAACAGTATCGATACCTATATTGTCCGAAACATCAGCAGAAATCCGTAACTGGTCATCAACCAAAAAATAGTAATCAACAGAATTGTGAGCTATTTTAGGTTTTTCGCTGTCGGGACCAAAAGTTAACGAATACAGGTTTTCAGGAGCATCGGCAGGTAATGTAAAAATTCGCTTTTTTTCATCAGTTGCAATCAGATAATAGTAAATTTCTGTTGCGTCATCCGGAGGAATAAACTGGGCTGAATAGTGGCCAGATGTATTGGTTTGCAGCAATTTAATGGAATCACCGGGTGTTTGAAATGAATCGAGGGAATAGACAACATATAGTGATGATAAATCAAGTTCATAATCGCTTTCAATATTTACATTAAAAGCAACAGGTGTAACATTTTCCTGATCCCTCAGCTTTTCAAAATCGAAAAATAAACTTTTCCAGCCTACATCTGCCAGGATACCTCTTGTAATCGGGCCTGGATCATGAATTGCTTCTCCTCTTCCAAAGGCATGTGTCATTAATGAATTTGGATTTCCGGGAGGATATGTAGCATCATTTAAATGATAAACGCTCGATCCGTCGTCCCATTTCGAAGGGGAATAAAGCCGGGGTTTTTCTCCTCCTGAAGTAAGAATAGCAACCGGGCTGTTAACATATAATAATCCTGATTCGAGTGCTTTTCGCAATTCTTCAGAGGGATTTTTGTAAACAGAGGAATCAATTAACTGCTCTCCGGCATTGCTTATCACCATTCGATCAAAGGATGCTGCATTTCCAATATCTGTATAAGCATAAGAACCAATTTGTTCGTTTACGAAGAAGAAGCCTGTAAACCCAAGACCATGACCAATTTCATGGAGGACAACAGTAACAAAATCATACAGTGAATCCGGTGTCTTTCCGTCAATTCCAAAATACCAGTTGATATCTTTGTTGAAATCGGCACTGATATCCGGGTCGCTGATTCCGGTAATTTGTCTTTGTTTCAGTTTTTCTACAAGGGCAATGGGGTAATATAGGTTTTCGTGTGGTATTCCAACGAAATCAGTTAAATAATCAGTTGGGCCTGCACTTCCTAAAACATTTCGATCCTGAGAGCGCCAGTTGGCCTGAACATAAATTTTTACCGGGGAGCTTATTACCTGTTCCCATATACTCACTGCATATTCAAAGGCTTTTTTTGCTTCATTGGGAAATAAACTGTAATTAACAGAAATATCTGCTCCAGCTTCAGCAGCCGATTTCAACCGCCGGGTTATTTCCGGAGAAGGAGGTACAAAACTTTTTTCAACTGAATCAATTGCGTAACATACTGCGGGAGAAATTTTTAAATCATTTTTTTGCCATTTCTTTTGTCCGAATGAGGGTGTAACACAAATTAATACCAGTAGTATTAATGTAAATTTTTTCATGGCTAAAATATTAAGTACATAATTTTATACAAAAAACAAGTACTAAATGTTTGAATCAAAGTATCAATTGATAAACTTTTTTTACTTCTTAAATAGTAGCAACATGTAAATTTAACAGTAATACTGATATTATGTAAAAAATGGCCTGTTTTAAGCCATTTTTTAAATAAATATTTTTACAGCTGTTCATCAAAATATTTATCAACAATATGTGCGGGAGTAAGTGGATTGTGTTGATTTACTGTATTTTTGATTTTTTTGCAAACAACAATTTGTATAACAAAACTATTGATATTACTAAACCAACAACTGAAGCCACAAATACAATTAATAATAATGATTTCATGTAATAAATTATTTTACTGGTTAATTTTTAACTATTTTACTTGTTGATATCATTGAATTTCCGTTACGGATATTGACTACATAGATACCGGAACTGCAGGATGCAAGATCAACTTTTACCTTTGGATTAAAAGTTGCATTTAACCCTGTATTTTTGAATATTGTTTTTCCAAAAAGATCAGTTACTTCAATATCAACAATTGAATTTTCGCCGGCACCTGAACAATCAACATAAAAACTGTTTTTAAACGGATTTGGAAAAACACTTGCAGTACTTACCGCCATCATTTCATCATCTGATTCAATCGATTCTTTTTGAATTTTAAGGTTATCAATGGCCCAGCCCCATCCATTAACCGATTTATCAGATGCCAGTCTGAAACGCACAAGAATTGTATCGCCTGCTGAAAGCTCCTCATTTGCAGTTAAATTTATGATGTGGTTTAAAAACATGTTTTCATTTGCTGTAGCCAATGAAGTATTATTGTTCAGTTCACTTGTATATTTATTGTACCACATTTCGTCACTTCCCGAATCATAACCATCAGTAAGGGGTAACCAGGTACTACCACCATTTTTACTTGCTTCAACAATTACATAATCCCAGAATAAATTGTTTGTGTAACTTGTTTTTGGTTCTCCCGGTTCAACCAAAACGACTTCATCAAAATTCATTTCACCATTCTCTTCCAATATTACAGGATAACGAAGTTGGGCAATCATGTTTATTTTTTCCTCTTCCATTACCGACATTGGATAAGGTGAACTTGTATGTAAAATGTTACTTTTAAACGCTGCAGGATTTGAAATTTCAAAATCGGAGGTGATAAAATCAGTTGTTCCATTTTCAAAATCCGTTGAATATTCGCTTACAGGTTGTAACGGACTAAATACTTTAACTGAAAAGAAACCGGTTTCAGGAAGGAATTTTTGATTTCCTTTTTCCGATTTATCTTCTGCAATAATGCGGTATTCAAAATCATTGTTATTCATCATATTTTTTGAAAACTGCAGCGTTCCGTTAAAAAAATTCTGTGTTGTACAATTTAACACTACTGGTTCCTGCACCACACCATTTAATCTGTACTCTACCTTCACCGATTTGATTCCAATGTTGTCGCGGGCAATTACGCTGAGGTCAAGTTCAGGTACCCGGGCCGAAATAAATTTTACAGGATTGTGTACAAGTTCGGGCGCTGAATAATCGGGGCCAACGCGTAATATAAACTTTTTTGAAGGTGCCTGCGCCGGAAGTTTAAATAACTGGTTTTCTGCTGTTTTTGCTTCTAAATAATACTGCACGTTTCCCTGGTAAAAATCCAGCGGAATGTTTCCCGAAAATTGTTTTACTGCATCATCAAAGTGAAGTTTAACTGCCTTTGAGGTTGCAAAGTAATCGGTGGAATAAACCAGCTGCACTGTGGATGAATCGATTTCCATATCGGAAAAAATACCAACCTTAACGGGTAGTTCGGCGCATGCCACCTCAATGTCCTTCATTTCTTCAAAGTCGAATGAAACTGACTTCCAGCCCATTCTTGAAAGAATTTCGAGAGTTGCACCTTCCGGGTTGTGGATTGCCGCGCCTTTGCAGGCAAACGGAGTCATCAGGCCATTGTCGTATCCTGAGTTGTTTGTATGGTAAATGCTTGAGCCTTCGTTCCATTTTGTGGGGGCATAAATCCATTCCACTGTTTTATCATTTGATTTTTCGGGATGCGAAAACTTTAATTCATTGGATGTAAGTTGCTGGTGCAAATCAGATGAGGGGCTGTTAAACAGTGATTTATCAGAAATCTGCTGATTTTGTGAATTAAATATAAAATAGTCATACACCCCTGGAAGATTTTCGCTGTTGTCGAAGAACCCGGTGCCGCCGTCATCTTTTAAAAAGCCCGAGACACCAAGCCCGTGGGTAATTTCGTGGAGTACTGAGCTCACAAAATCGTATTGTGAAACAGGGGTGTTTCCATCAGTTCCAAAATACCATGAATAATTATTATTAAATGAACAAACAATATCAGGTTCACCAGAATTTATGTCTTTTCCTGCAAGCTTTTCGGCCAGCGAAACCGGGTAATATACATTGGAGAGAGGGGCACCATCAAAGTTTACATAAAATGCTGAAGGACGGCTCAGTGCCAGCACATTTCCATCGATATTTTCCCATTTTGCGAGCACTTTAACCGGCACCGGCGATGAAATCAGGCTTTCCCAGATGGAAACAGCATACTGAAAAGCCTTTTTGGCATCTTCAGGAAACCCAACATAAGTCACCTCGAATTCACTTTTTACCAAAACGGTTGATTTTAACCGAACCGGCGGCTCAACATACAATTTGTTGATTTTTTCAGAAGCTATATTAACGGGGCTGTTCGCCACCACTGCATCCTTAAAATGCACCTGAGCCTGCACACTGCTGCAAAGCAATATGTACAGGACAACCTGAAGCGTCCACTTCATCTTATTTTAAATTAGGGTACTGTTGTAAATCAAGAGCTAATGTACGGAACAGAGAAATAATTATGGTCAAATAAACTGCTGAAAAGAAGGTATAAAATGCTGATTTTGATGTAAGTTAATTACTGATAAGTTTGAATTTATACTTAAAAATCAAAATGATAAAGCGATATAAATTATTATGTAATAATCAATTACATGTTAATCTGGCAATGAATAAAAATGTCTTTCATGGAGAAGTTCTTATTGAAAAAGATGAATATTTTGTTTAACAAATGAAGCAGGATTCCTTCCTTGAAGTTATTTTTTTGTTCAACAATTTCCTGTTTTAACCCAAAGATATTTAGCACAATCTGGTAAAATGATTAAAAAAACGATAAATTTGTTTTTAATTCCATTGTGAAAATGTTAATTTTCTAAAATATGGTAACTAACAAATTCAATAAAAGTAAAATCTGATTTCAAAGTCGTATGAAAAAAATTCTTGCAATTGATGACAATGAAATTAATTTGGTTCTTCTAAATCAGATTTTTAAGTTGTATTATCCTGAATTTGAGTTTCTTCAGGCAAAATCGGGTCCGGAAGGAATTGATATTGCAATTCAGCAAAAACCTGAAATTGTATTGCTTGATATTCTTATGCCTGAAATGAACGGTTATGAAGTTTGTAAAATTCTGAAAAACGACAACAATACAAGGAATATTCCTATTTTGATGATTTCGGCGCTTGGTCAGAATCCGATTGAAAGAACAAAAGGTTTAAATGCAGGAGCCGACGCATTTATTTCAAAACCTTTTAGTCAGGATGAATTAAGGGCACAGATAAATGTTGTTTTACGTATAAAAAGGGTTGAAGATCTTTTGCGCAAGCAAAATGAAAGCCTTGAACTTTTTATAAAAGATCAAACAAACAAGTACCTTCAAAGTGAAGAGCGGTTTTTGCAAATTTCGGAACACGCTTCCGAATTTTACTGGGAAATCGATTCTCATGGAATACTTATATATGTCAGTCCGGTAATCGAAAAAATTCTGAATGTAAAACCAAATGATATTATTGGAGAAAAAAGCTATCTTGAACTTTTTCAGTTACAATCATATAAAGGGAAAAAATCTGTTTTCGAAACCAGTTTTCTTAATAAATCAAGTTTTAAAGATTCTGAAATTGACGTTAGCGTAAAAAACAAGCACAAGATTTGGCTTTCTGCAAGTGGTTTTTCTGTATTCAGCAAAAATGGAAAATTTTTTGGACTCAGGGGTGTTTGTTATGACATTACCAAACGTAAGGAAACAGAAATTGCTTTAAAAAAGAGCATGAAGCAAATTAAAAGTTACCAGAAAAAGCTTAAGAAGTTAAACACCGAAATTACTTTGGTAGAAGAAAGAGAACGCAGGAGAATTGCAGAAAACCTTCATGATAGTCTCGGGCAAACACTTTCTCTTGCTTTTATTAAATTATCATCCATAATAAATGAGGATTTTTCACCAGGGGTAACAAAAGTTATCAATGAAACATCGGATTTATTAAATAAAGCAATTTCCGAATCGCGCACGTTAACTTACGATTTGAGCCCGCCAATACTTTACGAATTGGGATTAATTCCAGCCTTTAAATGGAAACTTGAAGAAATTCAGGACAAACATCACATTCAAACTGTACTAAAAGGCGAAACTCAGAAAATTGATATTCAAAAAGAGTTCAACATTTTTTTGTACCGGATTGTTACTGAATTGCTCAATAATGTATTAAAACATGCCAATGCCAATTTAATAGAACTCGAAATACGTAAAGAGAAAAAATTTTACTATATTTCAGTGCAGGATGATGGGGTAGGATTTAAGAAGTTACAAAATAAAAGAGCCACGGTGAAAGGTGGTTTTGGATTATTAAGTATAACCGAACGTCTTGACAGCATTAAAGGACATTTAAATATTGAATCGGAAATTGGTGAAGGAACCAAAGCCACCGTAGTTATTCCAAATAGTGAAGATTAAATAAGATGACAATAAAAGTATTAATAGCCGATGACCACCAACTGTTCAGGGAAGGTTTGGTCAACCTGTTATCCTCAGCTCCCGATATTGAAGTTATTGCAGAAGCCGAAGATGGAAGAGAAGCTACTGAAAAAACAAAAAAGCTAAATCCAGATGTGGTGTTGATAGATATTGGAATGCCTCATATGAACGGCATAGAAGCAACAAGGGTTCTGAAAAAGGACATGCCTGATTTAAAAATCATCGCAGTTTCGATGCATTCCGACAGGCAGTTTGTAAAGGGAATACTTGAGGCCGGTGCTGATGGTTATCTTCTGAAAAACTGCACCTATAAACAGTTAATTGATGCTATTCAATCTGTTTATTCCGGAAAAAAATACCTGAGTGATGATATCACTGAAATGATTATTAAAGGTTATCTTGATCCTTCAGATACCGAAACTGAAAGTTATACTGATCTTTCAGAAAGAGAAATGGAGATTTTAAAACTTTATGCCGAAGGTAAATCAACGCGGGAAATTTCTGAAAAACTCTTTATCAGTGTTAAAACGGTTGGAACACATAAACAGCATATTCTGGAAAAACTTGGACTAAAAACCAATGCCGATATTGTAAAATATGCAATTAAAGAAGGTTTAATTCAATTACAGTAGATTTTTCCAATTACCATTCGGATATCTTGAAGATAAAATCAGCAAAACTGAATATGTAATTCAGTTTCTTGCCACGGAGTTTTGTATATCAAAGCTATATATTTGAACCATGTTTAAAATATAATAATAGCGAATTATGAAACTTCTACAAATCGAAAATAAGAAAAACCAGAAACTATTATATTTAGATACTCATTCTTCTGATCAGAAGAATGAAAAGGGTGGAAAAGACATTATGAAAATTGTTTGTTTTCTTGGTACAATTTCAACGAATAAAGTTTAATTGCAGATTTTTACAGAAAAGTTAGTTTTTTTTACTATCCCGGTTGTGTCAGCCGGGGTAGTTTTTTTTTGTTTTCATATTTCATTTCCTTGAATATAATTATGTAATTGATTTTGTTTTCCATACCTGAATCCATCGATATTTACTAATTTTGAGGTTTTTAAAAATCTAAATTATGAAAACGGTAACAAGTTATCTTGCTGCACTTTTTATTTTACTTTTTTTGATTTCCTCAACTCCCGGAAGAGATTACTATAATGAAATTTATCGCCCCCAGTTTCATTTTTCACCTGAAAAAAACTGGATGAACGATCCAAACGGGCTCGTTTATTATGATGGTGAGTACCATTTATTTTACCAGTATAATCCGAAAGGTACAGAATGGGGATTCATGCATTGGGGTCATGCAGTAAGTACCGATCTGTTGCATTGGGAACACCTGCCGGTTGCATTATATCCTGATGAAAATTCAGAAGATAAAGATAGCTGCACCGCTTTTTCGGGTTCGGCAATTGTTGATGAGAATAATTTATTGGGAAAACAATCCGGTTCTGAAAAAACGCTTGTTGCTTTTTATACAAGTCAGTATTGCGGACAAAGAATTGCTTTTAGTAACGATAAAGGCCGAACCTGGGAGAAGTACGAAGGAAATCCCGTAATTTCCTATGACGAAACAGATGATGCACGGGATCCAAAAGTCATCTGGTTTGAACCTACTCAAAAATATGTTATGGTACTTTACCGGAAATCTGAAGAAGATGATAAGTCAAGAGGAATTTCATTTTATACTTCTGAAAATCTTATTGATTGGAAATGGGAAAGTCATATTCCTGGATTTTTTGAATGTCCCGATTTAATTGAGCTACAGGTAACCAACCGCCCTGAAGAAAAAAAATGGGTTCTTTTTGATGGAGATGGAAGTTATTTAATCGGCCGGTTTGACGGAACACAATTTACTCCCGAAACAGCAAAAATGAAAAGCGATTGGGGAAATAATTATTATGCCACGCAAACCTGGAGCAATATTCCTGAAGAAGATAACCGAACCGTTCAAATTGCCTGGTTAAAGGGTGGTAAATATCCTGCAATGCCTTTCAACGGGCAGATGTCGATTCCATGCGAATTATCGCTTACTAAGTTTAATTTTGGATACAAATTGGTACGTAATCCAATTAAAGAAATTAAAAATCTTCACGGAAAGCATTTTAGCTGGGAAAACGAAAACCTGATTCCGGGAATAAATCAGAATATACTTAAAAAAGTTAATGATGATTGCCTGCATATTGTTGCAGATTTTGATTTGAAAACATCAGATAACTTTGGATTCATGCTGCGTCACAGCAAAAAGAAACCGGGGACCGAAATTCTTTACAATGTTAAAAGAGGTACGCTTTCAGTGCTTGGAAGTACAGTACCTGTAGTGCCGGTAAACAACAAAATTTCATTTGAAATATTACTGGATCGTTCTTCCATTGAGGTTTTTGCAAATGATGGTCAGACGGTTGTATCCAATTGTTTTACACCGGAAGAGGGAGCCAACGATCTGGTTCTTTTCACCAACGGCGGTGAACTGGGTGTAGACAAACTGGATATATATAAAATGGAGTCGGTTTGGAATCAGGAAGATTAACTATTTTAATATTGAAAAATGATATGAAAAAACTTGTTTGCCTTTTAGTATTGCTGGCTTCTGCAGCAGTTTTGCAAGCTCAAAAAACAGAAATTTATAATCCGGATGCTGATGCAGCAAAAGAAGTTGCTGCAGCGGTTAAAAGAGCCAAGTCTTCCGGCAAACATGTGTTTTTGCAAATTGGCGGAAACTGGTGTCCGTGGTGTGTTAAATTCCATCGCTTTGTTGATGCTGATGGTGAAATTAAAACTGTTGTGGAAGAGAATTTTGAAGTGGTAAAAGTAAATTATGATCCTAAAAATAAAAACGAAGATTTACTTGCAAAACTTGAATTTCCGCAAAGGTTTGGCTTTCCGGTTTTTGTTATTTTGGATGAAAACGGTAAACGGATTCACACTCAGAATTCAGCTTATCTTGAAAAAGGTGATGGTTACGATAATGAAAGAGTGCTTCGTTTTTTTAAGAACTGGTCGCCGCAGGCATTAAATCCTGAAAGCTACAAATAAGCTTTAAAAAATCAGGGTAATCAACTGGACAACTACAATTAATAAAACCATTGCAACCGGATAAACAGTTGCATAAGAAATTGAATGCGCATTTGATTCGGTCATTGAATCGGCAGCCGCCAATCCGGGAGTACTTGTCATACTTCCGCTAAGGGCACCAAACAGATTGAGTATATTCATTTTAAAAAGCCATTTCCCGGCAAAGGCTGCAAGCAGCATCGGAACCAAAGTTATAATTCCGCCAAAAAGAAAAAGTTGGAACCCGTATAATTCAAAAGTTTGTACAATTTGAGAACCTGCATCAGTTCCTACAGCAGCAAGAAAAAATATTAATCCCAATTGCCGAAGAAGCTGGTTTGCTGCTCCGGTCATTGTCCATAAAACAGGTCCGGTTTTTCCAATACGGCTTAGCACCAAACCCGCAATTAAAACTCCACCTGTTAAGCCGGGACTGAATGTAAACGAGCCAAGCACAATATTTAATTTCCCTATCAACACACCAATCAGAATACCCAATGCAACGGGCAAGATATCCGTGTCGGAAAGCCTTTTCTGATCGTTTCCGAAAACATTGGAAACCATTTCCATATTTGCTTTGCTTGCTGCAATTACAAGTTTATCTCCAAACTGCAACTTTGAATTTGGTGTTGGCGAAATGTTAATTCCCGAACGGCGTATTCGGGTGATTGTAGCGCTGTAAGTATGTAAAAGATTAATCTGTCCAATGGTTTTATTTACCACTTCTTTGTTGGTCACCAAAACAGATCGAACATCGTAATTAGGGTCAAGCGGAATTTCTTCTTCAGTTGGCGAACCTATTAAGATTTCCACCCTTTTCAGGGCTTCTTCAGTACCAACAGCTTTTATTAAATCGCCGGCCATTAATTTAGTTTCCGGTGTTGGAGTTACTGCCAATCCATTGTGAATTATTCGTGAAACCACTGCTTTTGTCATGTACCGAATCCGTAATTCACCAATGGTTTTGCCAACTATATTTTCATTTTCAACTGTAAAGTTTCTTCTTAAAATCTCCGGAAATTCATCCTTCATTTTTAAGTTATATTCTTCTTCCGAATTTTTTAGGGATACTCCCAAAATTTTAGGTAGAAAACGAATAAACAGAATCACTCCAATTACACCAAACGGATACCCGACGCCATAACCGATAGAAGCCAGAGGAGAATGAGTATAATCGATTGCAGCTGCCAATCCCGGAGTGCTGGTTAAAGCACCTGTCAATAAGCCAATTGCAATGTTGTGGTCGATATGAAACAGGAAAACAATACCTACAGTGATTATGCCTGCCATTAAAATAAGCATTAAAGCAAACAGTGCCAGTTTTCTTCCTTCTTTTTTAAACGATTCAAAAAAGCCTGGACCTGCCTGCATTCCAATAGTAAAAATAAACAGCACTAACCCCAGATACTGAAAATCTTTTGGAATCATTATCCCGTAATGTCCAAAAACGAGGGCTACAAAAATAACCGCTGACACATCCAATGAGAGGCCTGCAATTTTTATTCGTCCCAAAATAAATCCAAGAGCTACTATTAGAAACAGAGCAAAATAGCTGTTTGAAAGAAGTTCCATTATCCAATTCAATTTTACACTGCAAAGGTAACGAATTGTTTGCGACTGCTTTGGAAATGGTATTTACTTGAATATATTACATGAAAATTTAATAATTGCGTGTAGATTGTTTGAAATAAATAAACCAGCTTTACATCCGAAAACGATTATTAACAATTGTAAACAGCAATACATCGATACCTGCTGAACCTGACGGAAACATTAATTAAATTCCATTTCGTTCGCCTGACCATGCCCGTTTCATCAGAAAATTCAAATCATCTTCATTTGCAAGCTCAACAGGTTTTTCACCTTTTTTGAAAATCCGGCACATGCGGTCACCGATTAATTCCAGCTTGTTATTTTCAAGTTTCAGCATTGTACCTTCCCGCAATCCAACCACGCTGATTTCAGGATTTAATTCGAGAAATTCCTCAATCCGCTGTTGCCGTGTTTCACCGGCATGTCCTTCAGGATTTGCATCAATATAATGTGGATTAATTTGAAAAGGCACTAATCCGATACAATCAAAACCTTTTGGATCAACTATGGGCATATCATTGGTTGTACAAAGGGTTGGGCAGGCAACATTTGAACCGGCACTCCAACCAATATACCGTGTCTGGTTATAGACTTTTTCACGGATTGGATTCATTAATTTGTTGTCGTGCATCATCCTCACCAGTTGCCAGGTGTTTCCTCCACCCACAACAATGGCTTCAGCCTTTTCAATGGCTTTTACAGGATCATCAAATGTGTGAATACCAATGATATGATGCCCGATTTCAGAAAAACGTTTTTCTACTTTTTCGCAGTATTCATCATATGATAATGTCACAGCTGCATAAGGAATGAAGACAGCTGTAACCGGTTTATTTCCAAGAAACTTTTGAATCTGATGTTTGGGATAATCCAGATATTCCTGGCCGTGCATTGTAGAATTGCTAATCAATAGTAAATTCATTTTTCTTCGTTTGTTTGTTTTTCGGGTACAATAACAAAAATGTTGGATATATAATCAATGATAATTATTTGCTTTGAAAAAGATCAGAATATTTCTGATTTTAGGATGTTCTTTATTTACTCAATTTCAGTTGATTAGAATGAAGAGGGTAAATTGTTTAGGCTTAAAAATTAAGAATTTATTCATATAAATCATTTAAATCACAAGCTGCAAGTTCTGTAAAAAGTTCAGCAATCTGTGAAGTTACATCGTTTAGAAAATGGTTACCTTTTTCGGCACTTGCTTTTTTAGGATATCCTACTCCGGTATCTTCCGAAACTTTATCCCAGCGGCGGGGAGTCCATGCTGTTTTGTTTTTCAGGCTATGTAATTTAAAGTTTTTCGCTTTGCCCTCACCGGCTTCTTCAAGAGGTAAAACCAACCCGGGGAAATAATGTAGAATTATGCTTGTTTCCATTTCTCCGGCATGATCTCCCTCTTCATCAAAATACTTCTCCAGATTCAGCATTTTAAACCATTCGTTCAGGCCGATAAACATTTCTGGAAACTGGGGCTGGATTTCACGGATTAGCGGTTTAAAATCATTTCCGCCATGTCCGTTCATTATGATTAATTTTCTGATTCCCTGGTTGTACAATGCTTTAACGATGTCTTCAAGAATTAATTTTTGAGTTGAGGGGCGGGTATGTAAACAAAAAGGCAACTGAATTTGCCCCATATTTTGAACACCGAGTGGAATTACCGGTAACACCATTATTTTAGCACCTTTTTCCCATGCTATCTTTGCAGCTTCATCTGCAATTTTAGAGGTCTCCAGTGAATCAGTCCCGTAAGGCAGATGGTAATTGTGTGGTTCGGTGGCTCCCCATGGCAGTACAGCAACATCGTATTTTTGGTTTTTTACCTGTTTCCAGTTCGTTTCTTCCAATATATATGGTTTCATAATTCTGTGTTTTTTAAATGATTCGAATGTTAAAATCCCAAAAGGGTAAATCCAATAGTGAATGGAGTCAGCCCGGGACCTTTATCCCCGATAAAAAGCGGCGTGATTTCGTATGTTGCGAAAAGATTTATCCACCGGTATCCGCTCCTCACCATAACTCCGTATTTAAAATCATGAAGAGAATAATGTCCGGGAATTTTAAGTTTTTCCTTTCTGTCTGCGCGATATTTAATTTTGGTGTGGCTGCTTAATCGTAACGAAGCGTAAGCTCCGCCAGAAAAATAAAGCCTGTTTTCATAATGGTTTATTGGAATTTGAAATTCGGCAAGTAATGGAACGGTTAACGAAACAATTGAAAATTTTGATTTCTGGTTTTGATCTTTATATAAAATTTCCGGCTCAACATGTCCGTATTGGTCAAGTCTGATGGTTGTATTTTTATCGAGCCGGTAACTTTGAAGTTGCAGTCCGATTCCGGTTACCAATCCAACAGTATTGCGATTACGTTGCAATCCAATATTTTGTTGAATGAGATTGATGTACATTGAATTGGATCGTAAAAAATCATTTTTCATGAATTCACTTTCATAACCTGAATAATCAGGATTTAAAAAAGTATTAAATCCAAAATCAATTCCGGCCCAATGTCCTGAAAAATTATCCTGCCAGAAATTGAATCCGTTTTGAGTTATTTTACGTGCATCTATTTTTCGCAACAGTGGTTTAGGATCTTTAATACGAATTATTGTATCCTGCTCCTGTGCTGCCAATTGTAATGTGCTTATTGAAAAAATAAGCAAGATAAAAACCAGGCTGAAATTGTTTTTTACAGTTTTCAATGACAAATCAATATTCATAAATTCGTAAGTTGAATGAATATGTTCTTCAACAAATGTAAGCGATTTGAGTTTATTAATTGAAGATATGATTACAAAACTTTGAATAGTGAACCTGCTATAGGAAAAGGTTAATTATTTATTAATGAATTAAACAGCGGTGCAAAATGGCAGAAATAAAAAAACATGGCAATTACTAATTTCTTAATATTGGAAAGATAATTGTACAATTGCCTGAATTCCATTTTAAAAGCATACCTTTGCGCCCAATATTTTTATAAGGATTTTTTAATGACATTATTTAATGAAATGGGACTCAGCTCCGAAATTCAATTGGCTATTGAAGAAATTGGATTTGAGCAACCCACACCAATACAGGAAAAAGTAGTTCCTTTTTTATTGGAAGAAAAACAAGACATGGTAGCACTTGCGCAAACCGGAACCGGTAAAACAGCAGCATTTGGATTACCAATTTTGCAACAAATCAATATTTCAATAAAAGCCACCCAAACTTTAATTTTAAGCCCAACCCGGGAACTGGCTCTTCAAATTGCAAATGACCTTGAAAATTTTGCAAAACATATTCCCAAAATAAATATTGCGGTGGTTTATGGGGGAGCTGATATAAGGAAACAAATCAGCCAGTTGGAACGCGGTGCACAAATTGTAGTCGGAACTCCGGGACGCACGCTCGATCTCATAAAACGTAAAAAACTGAAAGTGGAAGAAATTCAGTGGCTTGTGCTTGATGAAGCCGATGAAATGCTTTCCATGGGTTTTAAGGATGATTTGGATGCAATTCTTGAAAATTCACCAAAAGGAAAACAAACCTTGTTATTTTCGGCTACAATGCCAAAAGAAATTGTTCAGATTGCCAATAAATACATGAGCAATCCATTGGAAATTTCAGTGGGAAAGAAAAATACAGGTGCCGAAAATGTAGAACATCATTATTATTTGGTGCATGCTAAGGACAGGTATCTCGCGTTGAAACGTGTAGCCGATATTAATCCGAATATATACGGAATTATATTTTGCCGTACCCGGGCAGAAACCAAGGAAGTTGCAGATAGATTAATGCAGGATGGTTACAATGCTGATGCACTTCATGGCGATTTATCGCAGGCTCAGCGCGACCATGTAATGGCAAGGTTTCGAAGCAAACATCTGCAAATGCTTGTGGCCACTGATGTTGCTGCACGAGGACTGGATGTAAACGACCTTACGCATGTTATCAATTATAACCTGCCCGACGATCCTGAAATTTATATACACCGGAGTGGCCGAACAGGAAGAGCCGGTAAAAACGGCATTTCAGTGACTTTAATTCACTTGCGCGAAAAAGGGAAATTGCGTCAGGTGGAAAAAAGTGTAAACAAGATTTTTATTCAGAAACAAGTTCCTTCAGGAAAAGAAATTTGTGAAAAACAATTGTTCAGTCTGATAGATAAAGTTGAAAAAATTGAAGTAAACAACGTTCAGATTGGAGAATTTATGCCGGTAATTTATAAGAAACTGGCCTGGCTTGATCGCGAAGAGCTGATAAAGCATTTTGTTTCGGTAGAATTTAATCGTTTTTTACAGTATTACGAAAATGCTCCGGATATTAACGTCGACGAAAGCAGACATAACGATCGGGATTACGAACGAAGCGAACGTGGAGATCGAAGCAGGCGCAAACGTGGCCGCGATGAAAGGGGTAGTGATGAACGTGTCCGCGTTGAAAGAGGAAGTCGTGGTGATCGTGAAGCCTCAAAATCTGGCCGTCGACGTGGAGGTTATGATTTTTCAAGGTTCTTTTTCAATCTCGGAAAGAAAAATGGTGTAAGTAAACGTACAATTATCGATTTAATTAACCAGAATCTTCCTGATAAAAGTGTTGAAATCGGTAGCATTGAAGTGTTGAAGAGCTTTTCATTTTTTGAAGTCGATAAACGCTATGAAAAGGAAGTTTTAAACTCTTTTAAAAATGCAAAGTATAAAGGTCAGCGAATTGGAATTGATATTGCAAAAGGAAAATAGTATTTAACCTGCATCCATATTGCAGTTTTTTATCAAAAAAGATGGTGAACTTTCATTAAAAGTTCACCATCTTTTTATTTTAAAGGTCCTTTGTTTTGAACAGGAAATATTAGTGTTTCATTTTTTTGCTTGATTTTGCTCTTGGATTGTATTCAATACAGAGATTTATCCACTTATCCAGATCTTCATCCATATCAATTCCTTCAGGTTGAACAAAAAGAAATCCTTTCATTGATTGTTTTGTAAAATCCATCGGCCGGCAATTCTCATTTGACAGCAGGTTTTCCTGGAGTGCGGGATCAATGCGTACCATCAACTCTTCTTTTATTATTCCGACGCACATTTTGTCATCCACTAAAAAACAAATGCCACCAAACATTTTCTTTTCTTCGAAACTGGTTTTTGTTTCTTTCAGAGAGTTGCGGACACGATCAGCAAGATATTCATTGTAGGGCATAATGATTTGATTAAATCTGCCAGTTCATAAAAAAATTATCTCTTTTCGTACTGTTCCTCGTAATATTTCTGATAATCGCCCGAAGTTACATTGTTCATCCACTCTTCATTTTTGAGATACCAATCAATGGTTTTACTGATACCTTCTTCAAACTGAAGGGAAGGTTTCCAGCCCAATTCGTTCTTAATTTTTGTAGCATCAATTGCATATCGCAAATCATGTCCGGCGCGATCTTTAACGTAGGTTATCAGTTGTTCCGATTCTCCTTTCCCGCGGCCAAGCTTTTCATCCATAATCCGGCACATCGTCCTGATAAGATCAATATTTTTCCATTCGTTGAATCCTCCAATGTTGTAGGTTTCGCCAATTTTTCCCTTGTGAAAAATTGTATCGATGGCGTGTGCATGATCAACTACCCACAGCCAATCGCGCACATTTTCGCCCTTTCCATAAACCGGAAGTGGTTTCCTGTTTTTAATATTATTGATAAACAACGGAATCAGCTTTTCAGGGAATTGATATGAACCATAATTATTTGAGCAGTTTGAAATAACTGCAGGCAATCCAAATGTGTCTGTATATGCCCGGACAAAATGGTCGGAACTTGCTTTTGATGCTGAATACGGACTGTGCGGATCGTATCGTGTTTCTTCGGTAAACATTCCTTCATCGCCCAACGAACCGTAAACTTCATCCGTTGAAATGTGGTAGAATTTCTTGCCGTAAGCTTCTTTCCAAATGTGTTTGGCTGCGTTCAACAGATTAACCGTGCCAATAACATTGGTAAAAACAAATTCGGTGGGGTTGGCAATCGACCGGTCAACATGCGATTCGGCGGCAAGATGAATTACACCATCAAACCGTTGTTCTTCAAATAATTTCAGGATAAAATCCCCGTCCACAATATCGCCTTTTACAAACTTGTAATTTGATTTGGTTTCAACATCTTTTAAATTGGCAAGGTTTCCGGCGTAGGTTAATTTGTCGAGATTGACAATCTGATAATCCGGATATTTTTCAATAAACAGCCGGACAACATGGGAACCAATAAATCCGGCACCACCGGTAATTAATATTTTCATTTTTTATATTTTGGGTGAAATTAAAAAATCATTTTTAAAATTAAAGGATTGTCCCAATCCCGATACCGAATTTTATAAAATCTTTTGTAACCGGATCGTAAATATGTTCGCCGTTTATATGAAAAAGCGGGCAGGCATAAATTCTTCCAAACCAGGTTGAAGATTCATGCCGAAATCCGATAATCGGAGAAATATACAACTCACTTTTTCCATCGGCCAAATTCCCGGTGTGCAACTTACTTTTGGGAATTAAGGTGGAACCGACACCAGCTTCCAGACACATTCCATTTTCGCCAAAATTGCAGGTTAATTGCGCTGGAACAGTGAAGACGGATTGTGGATTTGCTATCTTAGGTGCCCAACCCAGACCAGTTTGAAAATTAACTTTAAAACGTTGATTGATGATGATGGGCCTGCCAATGTTTGCTGAAGCAATCAGTCCGTTCCCACCTCCTTCAAATGACAGATATAACGGCGCATTTTGAGCATTTGTGAAAACGGGCAATAAAAGATAACAGAGAAGAAGTAAACAGGTTAGCTTTTGCACATTTTAAGATTTTTACCCTAAAAACGCATATATCGTTAAATTTATTGTTTACTTGATTCCCCTTACCTGTTTTTCCCAATTCCAGGCTGAAAGCAGTGTTTCTTCAAGCCCCTTTTTGGATTTCCAGCCTAATTCATTGTTGGCATAAGTAGTGTCAGCCCAGATTTTTTCAATATCTCCTGCCCGCCGATCAACTATTTTATAATTCAGCTTAACACCTGTTACATTTTCAAAGCTTTTAATGATTTCCAATACCGATAAACCCTTGCCGGTACCAAGATTAAAAACTTCATAATTTTCTTTGTTTTGTTTATTCAGCAAACGTTCAATAGCTACAACATGAGCAATTGCCAAATCCACAACATTTATATAATCGCGGATGGCTGAACCGTCGGGAGTATTATAATCATTACCGAAAACCCGCATTTGCTCGCGTAATCCGGCAGCCGTTTGAGTAATAAAAGGAACCAGGTTTTGTGGGACACCCAGGGGCAATTCGCCAATTAATGCAGAGGGATGGGCACCTATGGGATTAAAATAACGAAGTGCAATACCTTTTAACTGAGGATAGGCAGCAATGGCATCACGCATGATATCTTCGTTCACTTTTTTTGTATTTCCATAAGGAGATTCTGCTTCCTGCCTGGGAGTTTGTTCCGTAACCGGTAACTTCTCCGGTTGTCCGTAAACAGTGCAGGACGACGAAAATACCAGGTTCGGGATATTATATTTTACCTGGCCTTCCAAAACATTCAACAATGAAACGAGATTGTTGCGGTAATACAGCAGCGGTTTTTGCACCGATTCGCTAACTGCTTTTGAAGCTGCAAAATGAATAATGGCTGCAATATCCTGATTGCGTTTAAAGAAATCATCAGTCTTGTCCGGATCAGCCAAATCGAATTTTTCGAAAACAGGTTTCTTACCTGTGATCTTGGAAATATTTTCGAGCACTTCAATGGAAGAATTCGATAAATTATCAACAACAATTACTTCATAATCTGACTTTTGCAATTCAACGACAGTGTGTGAGCCAATGTATCCTACGCCGCCGGTAACCAAAATCTTATTTGCCATTTTTAGTTTTTCTCAAAAGTAAGAAAATAAAACCAGCCCGATTTTGAAGTGGCAATAGTTAAGCGAAAAATAATCAATTCTTATAAAACAAAAATTCCTGGCTTACTGTTCCCGAAGTAGTTGATCAAAATAGTCTATTGTTTTTTGTAGTCCTTCACGCAGTGGAATTATTGGTTGCCAACCATTAAGCTTTTCGCGGGCAAGTTTTATATCAGGTTTTCGTTGAGTGGGATCATCATCGGGTAAAGGCAGGTAGGTTATTTTTGATTTTGAACCGGTTAAATCTATTATTTCATGTGCAAGTTCAAGCATGGTAAACTCACCGGGATTTCCAATATTAATTGGACCTGTAACCGATTTATCCGTCTTCATCATCCGGATCATTGCTTCTATTAAATCACTAACATACTGGAAACTTCGGGTTTGTTTGCCATCGCCAAAAATTGTAATATTCTTATTTTGCAGTGCCTGAATTACAAAATTTGAAACCACCCGGCCATCGTCGGGTTCCATTTTGGGGCCATAGGTATTAAATATTCTAACTATTTTAATATCTACCTGATTTTGAATATAATAATTAATAAATAACGATTCGGCACAACGTTTTCCTTCATCATAACATGAGCGGATTCCAATGGGGTTTACATGTCCCCAGTAATTTTCGGGTTGGGGATGTTGTTCCGGATCACCGTAAACTTCGCTGGTGGATGCCTGCAGAATTTTTGCCTGCGTTCGTTTTGCAAGGCCGAGCATGTTAATAGCTCCCATTACCGAAGTTTTGATGGTTTTAATCGGATTGTACTGGTAATGTACCGGAGATGCCGGGCAAGCCAGGTTGTAAATTTCATCTACCTCAACATAATAAGGCATTGTAACATCATGACGTACCAGCTCAAAATATGGATGATCAATCAAATGAATGATTTTACTTTTTTTCCCGGTAAAAAAATTGTCAAGGCAAATTACTTCATTTCCCTCACTTATAAGCCGTTCACAAAGATGTGATCCAACAAAACCGGCACCACCGGTTATCAAAACTCTTTTCATAGAACTGAATCATTAGTTTTTTTACACCATATTAATGAATAACATTTGCCCTGCCAATGCTATAATAGGAAAATCCGAATTCATTCATTTCATCGGGATCATAGATATTCCGTCCGTCAAAAATAAGTTTGTTTTTCAGTAATCTTTCCAATACCCTGAAATTTGGCATTCTGAATTCAGGCCACTCTGTAACAAGAATCAAGGCATCTGCATCAATACATGCTTCATATTCATCTTTGGCAAAAAGTATTTTATTTCCTAAAATTTGTTTTGCCTCTTCCATGGCCACCGGATCATAAGCAACAACTTCAGCACCTTCATCGATCAGATGATTAATAATTACAAGGGATGGTGCTTCGCGCATATCGTCGGTCTTTGGCTTGAATGCCAATCCCCACATCGCTATTTTTTTCCCTTTTAATTCACCTTTAAAATGTGCTTTAATTTTATGGAACAAAACTGATTTCTGCCGGTAATTCACCTTCTCTACAGCTTTTAATATATCAAGGGAATAGCCTTTTTCGTCAGCTGTTCGAATAAGTGCCTGCACATCTTTCGGGAAACAGGACCCTCCGTATCCGGTTCCCGGATAAATAAATTTATGACCAATCCGATTGTCCGAACCTATTCCTTTTCTTACAGAATTAACATCAGCGCCAACAATTTCGCAAAAATTGGCAATGTCATTCATAAAACTGATTTTGGTTGCCAGCATTGCATTTGCAGTGTATTTTGTCATTTCCGATGAAATAACATCCATGAAAATAATGGGGTGACCGTTGAGTAAAAATGGTTTGTACAATCGTTTTATCACCTTTTCCGCGCGTTCCGAATTGGTGCCAACAATAATGCGGTCGGGTTTCAGAAAATCTTCAACAGCATTTCCCTCCTTTAAAAATTCGGGATTTGAGGCAACATCAAACATTAAATCCACGCCACGCTTATTCAGTTCTTCCTGAACTTTTTCCTGAACCTTTTTTGATGTTCCAACCGGAACTGTGCTTTTCGTCACTACCACAAGGTAATGATCCATAACTTTCCCAATTTCTGCTGCAACGGCAAGAACATACTGAAGGTCGGCGCTGCCATCCTCACCGGGTGGGGTACCAACTGCAATAAAAACTGCATCAGCATTTTGAAGACTGGTTTTTAAATTGGTTGTAAAGGATAAACGTCCTTTTTCTACATTTCGCTGATAAATATCTTCAAGCCCTGGTTCATATATTGGAATGCGCCCACTGTTCAGCATTTCAATCTTTTTTTCGTTTATATCAACACAGGCAACATTCACTCCTGTTTCAGCAAAACAGGTTCCGGTAACCAAACCCACGTATCCTGTTCCAACAACTGATATTTTCATGTGAATAAAATTATATTATACTTTATTTCTGTGGAATTCATCCGGAGAAGTATTTACGTAATTTTCAAAAAACGTATGTTTTGAATTTCAGATAAAATTGCTGCATTCAAAAGTAGCACATTTTGAAATGACGTCAAAAACATTTGTCTGAACGGGTTGATATTCCTGTTTACAAAAAACGTAAAAAGCCCGTTATTGTTTATTCAATTTGATGGAGTGCGTTGCTTTTGGCAGCTAATATTTGTATTTTCGACAAATATTTAATTTATCTTTTTACAAAAAAATTTAAACCTTGGAATTTTGAATTTAGGATTGTATGTCAGCCAATTATTGCCGGAACATGAAATGGTAATTGTGCCTGGATTTGGAGCTTTCGTATCTGTATATCAACCTGCCCGGATAGATAAGGAAAGCAATCAGATATTGCCTCCGTCCAATGAAGTTTCGTTTAATTCAAAAATAAGGAACAACGATAATTTACTGGTTGGTTATGTATCCGAACAGGAGAAAATCATCCCTGCTGAAGCCCTTAAATGGATTGAAAAAGAACGTGAGGATATTCTTTACCGCCTCGATAAAGGGGAAAGAGTAATGATAGAAGGTTTAGGAACTGTTAGTCTGAATGAATCCCGGGAGATTCAGTTTGAATCCTTTGAACACGATAATTTACTTCTTGAATCTTATGGATTGGGAGCCGTTTCATTGGAAGATGAACCTGAAGATGTAGTTGCAGATGAAATAATTTTGGAAACCGAAGAATCAGCTGTTATACCATCTGCGAATCAACCTGAAGTAAAAGATGCAGAGCCTGAATTTCAGCCTGTTGAAGAAACAGAACCCTGGTATGTGGAAGATAACAGGGAGGAGAAAAAGAAAAGCTGGTTGTGGCTGCTGCTTATTTTGGTGCCTCTGGTTGGAGCCGGCATTTATATTTATTTTAGCAAGGAAAAGGATTCACCAACAGTGGTTAACTCAGCAAATGTTCAGCAACAACAGCCGGTTGAATCCCTTCCGGAAAGTGCTGAATTTATTGAGAATCTTCCTGATTCGGCTGTTTCTGATTCAAGTGGTTTGGCAGTAACACAAATTCCGGAGATACAGGAAAATAATAACACTGAAATTAAATTTTACCTGGTCGGCGGAAGTTTTAAAGAAGAAGAAAATGCTGAGAAATACCTTCAGCAATTAAAAGATGCCGGTTACGAGCCTTTTCACCTTGGAAAGAGAGGTAATTATTATTTAATAGGAATTGGCACATATTCCTCAGAGGAAGATGCTTTGGCAGCACAGGATTCCTTTTTTGAAAAAAACAACGGCTCTGGAGCCTGGGTTTATGAGCAATAAAAACATTTTAAAATTATGAAGGATTAAAAGCCTTATTTGTAAATCTAAACCAATAAATTATGAATCCATCAAGAAGAAATTTCATTAAAAATTCAGCATTGGCTGCATCGGCAATCGGAGTGGTTTCAATAATTCCTGAAAAAGTCTGGGCATCAGATGTTGCACCAGGTGACAAGGTAAATGTTGCACTCATTGGCTGCCGGAATATGGGATTCGGCATTCTGAAACACCACCTTGATACGGGAATGGTTAATTGTGTTGCTCTTTGCGATGTCGATGAAAATGTACTCAAGGAACGTTCACTTACAGTAAAAACTGATTATAACCAGTCGCCTGAATTGTACAACGATTTCCGCAAAGTTCTGGAACGAAAAGATATCGATTCGGTGATTATCGGTACTCCTGACCACTGGCATTGCCTGATAATGGTATCGGCCTGCCAGGCCGGGAAAGATGTGTATGTTGAAAAGCCCATGGCCAATACCATTGGTGAATGCAACATCATGGTTAAAGCCGCCAAACGTTATAACCGCATTGTTCAGGTGGGCCAGCAGCAGCGTGACAACAAAACTTTTATCGAATCAATGAAGCTGATAAAGACGGGCGAAATCGGAACCCTTCGAAAAGTAAACATCTGGGCAAATTTCAATTACGGACTGGGTTCCACACCAAAACCAGACGGGCCGGTGCCTTCAGGCGTGGATTATGACTTCTGGCTGGGGCCTGCTCCAAAACGGGCATTTAATCCCAACCGTTTTCACGGAAGCTGGCGCCACTACTGGGATTATGGCGGCGGCCTGATGTCGGACTGGGGCGTGCACCTGCTCGATATGGGAATATGGGCCGGAGATTTGATTGAACCTCCCAAAACAACGGTGACCTATGCAGCCAACCTTTCAAAACAAAAAATGGATCGGGAAACGTTCGATACGATGAATGTCATTTTTCCCAAGAATAATTATGTAATTAACTGGGATATGACTGCCGGAATTCAACAGGGACCCTACGATACACCATATGGAGTGGAGTTTGTTGGAGAAAAGGGAACAATTGTTACCAACCGCAATCGCTATCATTTATATCCCGAATGGGACAATGAAAAGAAAGCGCCTAAAACCGAAGAAGTTTCCCTCGATGGCAGCACCGATGCACACCGCTTTCATGTGGATAATTTCCTGAAATGCATTAAATCGCGGGAAGAAACATCATGCACTCCCGAAAAGGGCAGGGCAGCCGCATTGCATGCGCATATTCCAAATATCGCAGCACGCATTGGTGCAACTGTTTTGGAATGGGACGATGAAAATAACCGCTTTACAAACAATAGGGAAGCCAATGATTTTATTACTCCTGAATACAGGAAACCCTGGAAATTACCTGAAGTTTAATCTGAAAATATCTGTAAAATGAGTTCAAGAAGAAGTTTTATTAAATCAGGAGTTCTTACAACTGCCGGTTTATGTGCTGTTAATCCATTGGTATCCATTGCCGGAGAAGGCGGCAGTAAATTGAAAAATTTCGGGTTTATATCAGGAATAGCCGGCGACGCCATGAAGGCGGACTGGAAAGGTACCCTTGACAAAGCTGCCGCATTTGGATTTACCGAAATCGAAGGTGGAAGCAGTTATGCCAGTTCGCCAAAGGAATTCGTGAATTACTGCAAAAAGATTGGTATTAAGCCAATTGCAGGCGGAATCGATTTCAAGGCGAAGGATGATGAACTCAATAAATCCCTCGATCAGATAAATGAACTGGGAGAAAAATATGCAGTGGTTTACTGGCCCTGGTATGTAGGTGGACCGTTTACACTCAAAGATTGCAAAAAATCGGTGGAAATGCTCAATGAACTGGGACCAAAAGTAAAAGCAAAAGGCCTGCAATTGCTTTGGCATAACCATGACAAGGAATTTACCACGATGGAAGAAGGATTACCATTTGATTACCTGATGCAAAACACTGATCCCAAAACGGTAAATTGTGAAATGGATATTTACTGGGTGAAAAAAGGGGGTGGCGATCCGCTGGAAATGCTTAAAAAATACAATGGAAGAATTAAAATACTCCATGTAAAAGATATGGCACCGGATGAAGATTTTATTTGCCCGGGTTCCGGTATTATCGATTTTAAACCAATTTTTGAGGAAGCCCAAAAACAGGGTATCAAACATTATATCGTAGAACGGGATAATGAACCGGATGGAATTGGCTGCCTGGAATCAAGCGGGGAATTTTTGAAAAACCTGAGATTTTAGAATGCTTTCACTGGAAGTAAATAAAGGATGAAATACAATTCAAAATGTATTTTGAATATAAATACATTCTGATTTTTTAATGATAATTTAGTTGAAATGAAGAAGTACATCTTTCTGTATGGTCTGTTTTGCATTTTATTTTTAGCAGCCTGTAGAAATCAACAGTCTCCGGTTAATCCAAACGCTACAAAAGAAGCAGAGGAACTTTTGAATTACCTGTACAGCATTAAAGGCGAAAAAATTCTGTCAGGTCAACATAATTACAGCCATGAGTTGTTGCGCTCAACTGACAGTGTAATTGCCATTACCGGAAAAACGCCTAAGATTTGGGGAAGCGATTTTCTTGGAACTGCAGAAACCAGGCAAAATCTGGTGAATGAAGCCATCAGACAATATAAAGCCGGTAGTATCATCACTTTAATGTATCATCAGGTAAAACCTTTTGATCCGGATAGCCTGGGCTTTTCAGGGAGTGTTAAAGGCAGGGTAGCCGATGATCAATGGGAACAGATTGTTACCCCGGAGACTGAATTTTACAACATGCTGATTGAAAAAATTGGATGAAGTTGCTGGTTACTTGAAGCAGCTGCAGGAGGCAGGAGTCCCGGTATCTGTGGCGGCCTTACCACGAAATGAACGGAATGTGGTTTTGGTACGGAAACCGTCCCGGGCCGGATGGTTTTGTAAAGCTCTGGAAAATCATGTACGACCGGTATGTAAATTATCATAAACTAAACAATCTGATTTGGGTATGGAATGCAAATGCTCCGCGCGACTGGAAAGATGATGAAGCTTATCCGTATCATTTGTTTTATCCCGGGCAATGATATACTAGATGTTCTGGCCGCCGATATTTATAAAAACGATTACAGACGATCGCATCACGACCAGCTGCTGGAATTAGGGAAAAGGAAAACCAATCGCAATTGGTGAATGTGGAATTTTGCCTACTCCGGAAATTTTGAAAGAGCAACCGCAGTGGGCATGGTTTATGGATTGGGCAGGATTTATCTGGCGGAAAAATGAACCTGAAAAGGTTCGGGAACTGTACAATTTTGAAAAGGTAGTTACCCGAAAAGAACTAAAATAATGATGAAACGAACATGTTTACAGATAAACACAAACAACCATGAACAAAATACATGTGAGTTCCCTGCCCGATGGTCAGGCGGGCATCGGGTGAAAAAGTGGATAAAGAGAGAAAGTTTAAGTAACAACTAATGAGTAATAAATAATTTGACAGATGAAAAAGATAAAAGTTGGTATGGCCGGATTCGGATTTATTGGTCCGGCACATATAGAAGCACTTCGCCGAATTCCTGGAATTGATGTTGTTGCGGTTTCAGAAACGTCGGAAAAGCTTGCACAGGAAAAGGCAGACTATTGGGAATTGAAAAGTATCATGGAAATTTTGACGAACTTTTAAAAGAGGATATTCAATCTGTTCATATTTGCACACCAAATTATCTTCATTTCGATATGGCTAAAGCTGCTTTGAATGCCGGCAAACATGTGGTTTGTGAAAAACCGCTGGCAACAACTGTCGAAGAAGGTGAAGAATTGCTGAAAATTGCAAACGAAAAAGGATTGATTCACGCCGTTCATTTTAATATCCGTTATTATCCGCTGGTGCGGCAGATGAAAATTATGCGCGAAAAAGGTGAATTGGGTGAAATCTATTCAATAATTGGGTCCTATTTGCAAGACTGGCTTTTCTACAATACCGATTATAACTGGAGGCTGGAACCCGAATTTCCGGAAAATCGAAAGCTGTTGCCGATATAGGTTCGCACCTGATGGATTTACTGGAATACATTTCAGGGGTTAAAATTACGGAAGTGATGGCCGATTTCAATACAATTCACCGTACACGTAAAAAACCACTCAAACCTGTTGAAACATTTACCGGGAAGATGCTGAACCCGGAAGATTATAAAGATGTTCCAATTTCAACTGAAGATTATGCGACCATAATGCTGCGGTTCGACAATGGAAACAAAGGTGCGGTTACAGTGAGTCAGGTTGCAGCAGGTCGAAAGAACAGGCTAAGCCTCGAGATTTCAGGATCGAAAGAAACATACAACTGGTGCTCTGAATCGCCAAACGAATTGTGGATTGGGAAACGTGATGCTGCCAACCGGATTTTAATGCGCGATCCTTCGCTTTTTGAAAAGGAAAGTGCTGAATTAATTTCATTTCCCGGCGGCCACAACGAAGGTTTTCCTGATACTTCCAAGCAACTGTTTAAAGAGGTTTATGAAAATATCCGCTCAAGGAACAATGAAAAACGCAAAATTCCCTGCTTTCGAAGATGGATTGCGGGAACTGGTGCTTTGTGAGCGAATACTGAAAAGCAATGAAAAACAGCAATGGGTGAAGGTTTGATTTTAAACACAGTTCAAACTGAAAAATTTTGGAGACAGATAATCCAGGCATTCCGGAATCGATAAAAAGGAGCTTTCAAATGAATAATAAAGTTTGAATTTTTTTAAAGAAATATGATTTTGAATGAATTAAAGAGCCTGTTTGACTGAGTTTATAATTCATAATAAGGAAAACAGGTGTGTTCAGAATAAAGAACAATTAACCAATAAACGAATATACCATGTTGGATTTAGGATTTGTTAGCGCCATTCTGGCTGATAAAAGTTTCGGGGAAGTCGTTGAATTTGCTTCGGAAAACAGTTTAAATGTGTGGAAATGATGAGCTGGCCGGTTGGGAAAAGCCGAACGACGATATGCCGGAGTCACACACATCAATGCAGACGAAACCGATGATAAAAAAGCTGCGGAAATAAAAGCGGTTCTGGAAAAAAACAAGGTTTACATTTCCGGACTGGGTTACTATCCTAACCCGCTCGATCCGGATAAACAACAGGCTGAAGTTTATACGGACACATCAAAAAGGTAATCCGCACTGCAGCAAAATTGGGAATCCCGGTGGTAAATACATTTATTGGCCGCGACCCGGTAAAGAGTGTGGAAGAGAACCTGAAAAAATTTGCGGACGTCTGGCCCGGAATCGTAAAAATGGCCGAAGAAAACAATGTTAAAATTGCAATTGAAAACTGTCCGATGATTTTTACCCGCGACGAATGGCCGGGCGGAAAAAACCTGGCATGCTACTCCTGCAATCTGGCGGCAGCTGTTCGAAATCATTCCCAGTCCGGCATTTCGGCCTGAATTACGATCCTTCACACCTGATCTGGCAGCATATGGATGAGGTAAAACCAATTTTCGATTTTAAAGACAAAGCTGTTTCACATTCATTTGAAGGACGTAAAAATAGATCGCGATAAATTAAACGAAGTAGGAATTATGGCATATCCGCTTGACTATCATTCGCCCAAAATACCTGGTTATGGCGATGTGAACTGGCGAAGTTTTTTCTCCGCACTTACTTCCGTAAAATATCGCGGGCCGGTTTGTATTGAAGTCGAAGACCGCGCATTTGAAGATTCGGAAGAAGATGTGAAAAATGCCATTTTAACCAGCAGAAATTACCTGAAACAATTTTTAGCATGAAAAAAAACCTGTTTATTCTGTTCCTTGCAATTACCCTGAAATCATTTGCCCAAAATCCAATTGTACCGCCGGGAATTTATATTGCGGATCCGTCGGCACATGTCTGGAACGACGGGAAATTGTACATTTACGGTTCTCTGGATGAAAGCACAGATTACTATTGTTCTTACCGCCACCACGTGCTCTCAACAACCGATTTGCAAAACTGGAATATCACAAAAGATGTATTTTCATCCCGGGGTGATAACGACCAGGTTCCCTATTCCGACGCACTGCTTTTTGCACCCGATTGCCAGTTCAAAAACGGAACTTATTATTTGTATTACTGCCAACCAGATCCAAATGCAGCCGAGGGAGTAGCCACAAGTTCATCGCCAACCGGACCTTTTACCAACGGACAAAAAATGGAAGTTGCCGGAATTGAGCAAATCGACCCCTGTGTTTTTATCGATGACGACGGACAGGTTTATTATATCTGGGGACAAATGCAGGCGAAAATTGCCAAATTGAAACCCAATATGACGGAAATTGATACGTCCACCATCATAACTGATTTGGTGACCGAAAAAGAACATTTCTTTCACGAAGGCGGATATATGGTAAAACGCAACGGAATTTACTATTTCATCTATGCGCATATGGGCCGCGCCAACCGGCCAACTAGCATTGGTTATGCCACCAGCGATTCACCAATGGGACCATTTAAATACGGGGGTGTGATTGTGGACAACGATCACTGTGACCCGGCAACCTGGAATAACCACGGATCGATTGCGGAATACAACGGACAATGGTATGTTTTTTACCATCGCTCCACCCACAACAGCCGGATGATGCGTAAAGCCTGTGTGGAACCCATTCATTTTAATGAAGATGGCAGCATTGATGAAGTGGAAATGACTTCGCAGGGTGCAGCTCCACCTCTCAATGCCTTTGAAAAAATTGATGCCGAACGTGCCTGTCTGTTGTTTGGAAATGTAAGGATTCAACTGTTTGAGCCGATGAATGAAGAATTGGGCGGAATTGAAAATGAAGACAATGTCGCTTACAAATACATCGATTTTAAAGCGGGCGCTGAAGAAATGACTATTCGCTTAAAACCGCTGAAAAAAGGAGGGAAAATAGTGGTACGGCTCGATCAGCCATGGCATCCCGGAATAGCAACCTTTGACATTCAGGGAGAAGAAAACGGAGACTGGAAAACACTGACACAGAAAATAGAAAAAACCGAAGGCGTGCATGCGCTCTGGCTTACTTTTTATGGCGAAAATGAAAATTTGTTTAACCTCGACTGGCTTCAGTTTAAATAGAAATTACACATCTGAATAAAAACCAAAACTATGAAACGAACTAAATTACTTTACCTGATTTTTATTTTCCCGCTTTTTTATTCATGCGGGATGAAAGAACCGGATAATCACATCAAACTGGTTAATCCGGACGCTACGGAGAAAACTCAAAAACTGTACAATTTCATTCAGGATATTGGTGGAAAGTATACCCTGGCAGGACAACACGAATATTGCGGGAAAGGCTCTGTTTATACGGATCAGCTGGAAGAAATGACAGGTAAAAGAGCCGTTATCCTGGGCTCTGATTTTAGCTGGTGTGCAGAAGGTGAATCAGCTAACCGTTTTCAACATTGCGGTCCGTTAAATCTGTCGGCTCCTGCCACTCCCTTTGAATTTCTTGACATAACCATGGAACAGGCCCGCGATGAATTAATTGAAGAAGTGAAGGCACGATATGCTGAAGGACAAATCATTACATTGATGTGGCATGGCTGCTTTCCAACGGATGGGGATTGCTGCGACGGCTCGTCCATCTGGGCCATGGAGAACCGGCCAACTCCGGAAGAGTGGGATGAACTGGTTACTGAAGGTACACCACTGAATGATGCCTGGAAAAAAGGTGCGGACAAAATTGCCGGTTACCTGAAACAGTTGCAGGAGGCAGGTATCCCGGTTCTTTGGCGGCCCTACCACGAAATGAACGGAGTATGGTTCTGGTGGTGCAATCAACCCGGTGACAACGGTTTTAAGCGCCTGTGGATAATGATGTACGATCGTTTTACAAATTATCATCAACTGAATAATCTGATTTGGGTATGGAACACCAACGCCCCGCGCGACAGGCCAAACGATGAAGCCTGGCCGTATGAAGATTTTTATCCTGGCAGCGAATATGTGGACATTCTTGCGGCAGATGTTTACCGAAATGATTACAAACAATCCCATCACGATGATTTGATTGAACTGGGCGGTGGAAAACCGGTTGCACTGGGTGAGGTAGGAAACATACCAACTCCTGAAATCCTTGAAAACCAAGCCGGATGGACATGGTATATGCCATGGGGCTGGCTGCATTTCATATCAAACGATGTGGCTTTAATCAAAGAAATGATGAACAGCGAAAAAGTGCTGACTCTCGATGAAATTGAAGTGGATGGGAAAGGAAATTATTCTGTAAAATAGAATGTCCTGTTTAAAATTTTATGCAGGGAGAATGTTTTTCATCCCTTCTTTTTATTCAATATGAATTAAACCTGAAAATGTCCTCTACTGGTTTACGGATTTTTTTACGCAATTTATAATCTTCAGGCGGATAGCCTAAAGTGATTACTAATCCCACTTTTCTTTTCTTCGGAATATTTAAAAGCTGTTTTATTTTTTTCCCGTCAAACCAGCCAATAATGCATGTTCCGAGGCCAAGTTCGGCAGCCTGCAGGCAAAAATAGGCAGCTGCAATACCTGCATCATATTCCGGATATTCCTGATTTTTAACACTCCCGCCAATCCGGGCAATCAGTTTTGCCCTTTCAATTACAAGAACAGCAATTACCGGAGCTTGTACTGCAAATTTATTGAATGAAATGGTTTTACTGAAAGTGGTTTCTGCCAGCTGGTTTTTCAGTTCAGGTTCATCTGCGATTATAAATTTCCAGGGTTGTGAATTACAGGCCGATGGTGCAATATGGACTGCTTTAATCAGTTGCTCAATCTTTTCTTTTTCTACTGGTTTGTCTGTGTATTTTCTTACACTTTGACGCTGGTTAATAAGTTCCTGAAAATTCATATTATTCATTTGAAATACTGCGAATTTAACCAATTCATTTTAATTATAACCTGAACCAAACTGGTTAATCTTTCGTAAAACTGCTAATGCTTTTTATTTTTATTCACCTTAAAATCAAAAAATTATGCCCGAAAGTGTTTACAAAATTATCGAATTGGTCGGAAGCAGTCCCGAATCCTGGGAAAAAGCGGCTCAGAATGCAATTACCCGCGCTTCAGAATCTTTGCGCGATCTAAGAATTGCAGAAGTTGTCCAAATGGACATGCACATTTATGAAGGTAAAATAAAATATTACCGCACGAAACTGAAAGTGTCTTTTAAGTACGAGGATACTGAATAATTTAATTCGGTTTAATTAAGAGTAGGATGCAGCCACTCATTGAATCACTGCCGGAATTTTATTGAAGACATATAAACTGAAAGGTTTATTTTTCAAATTTCAGGTTTTGCCAAACTCACGGGGTTTTTAATGAAGTGTTGAGTTATGGCGGAGCTATGGTTATAATTAAGCAAATACCAGCGACTAACCTGGAGAATAAGCTGGTTGATTTGGCTTCCGGAGGATTATTAGTATCCGGCCGGAAGTGTAATTTAAAGTCTGTCTGATCATTTCTTCTGTTTTTCAACCGTACCTGCCTTATATTAAGTACGTATTATTTTCGTATCAAATTCGTATCAAATTCGTACTAAATTCGGACTAAATTCGCGAAACCGCGAATTTAGTCCGAATTTAATACGAGTATAGTCCGAATTTAATACGGAGAAGAAACCTCTCATTTATAGGGAGTGTAATTTAAGGTCTGTCTGATTATTTTTCTTCTTTCAGGATTCCCGGGGTAAGGTTTGGGCTTTTGATTTATTGTTACAGAATAACCG
Source organism: uncultured Prolixibacteraceae bacterium (assembly GCA_963816685.1). GTDB lineage: Bacteria > Bacteroidota > Bacteroidia > Bacteroidales > Prolixibacteraceae > CAVYUC01. The sequence goes on from CAWFMB010000005.1 coordinate 54,731, forward strand.
GCAGGAGCTTATCACCACAGCGGTCTTTCTTCTGAAAAGGTGTGCCGGCAGGTGATTTAACATTCCCTGTGAACCTAAAAGAGGCAGCAACTTATTATGTTGCTGCCTCTTTTACCGTCTGTATTTTCCTGAGCTGTTTAATTTTATCCTTTTGGGCGTAAAGTAACCAAAGGTATAATCATCTCTTCCATTGAAATACCGCCATGCTGGAAGGTATCTTTATAATATTTGGCATAATAATTAAAGTTGTTGGGATAGGCAAGAAAATCTGTATTGTTGGCAAAAATATAGCTTGTACTTACATTCCGTGAAGGTAAATAAGCCTTTCTTGGATCGCGGACTTCAAAAACCTGTTTTGATTTGTAATTCAGATTTTTACCAAGTTTATAACGCAGGTTGGTATTTGTTTCGCGGTCGCCAATTACTTTTACCGGATTATCTACACGAATGGCGCCGTGGTCGGTAGTTACCACCACGTGTATATTGTTTTCGGCAAGGCTGCGGATTAAATCGAGCAGTGATGAGTGGTTGAACCAGCTTAGCGTTAACGATCGGTAGGCTTTTTCATTGTTTGCCAGTTCGCGAATCATGTCCATTTCAGTGCGGGCATGCGAGATCATATCCACAAAATTGAATACCATCACTGATAAATCATTGCTCAAAACATTTTGAAGACTTTCACTTATCTGACCTTCACGCCGGATTCCCGATACTTTTTCAAAGTAAAGTTTTTCCTTTCTGCCGTGACGTGATAATTGTTTTCGCAACAACTCTTCCTCGAAACGGTTTTTATATCCTTCATTATCATCATCATCCCAATATTCAGGATAAAGTTTTTCAATTTCCGAAGGCATCAAACCTGCAAACATTGCATTTCGTGCATACATGGTGGCTGTTGGTAAAATGCTGTAATACAATTCATCGGCTTCAATACGGTAATATTCTTCGAAAACAGGACTGAGTGTACGCCACTGGTCGAAACGCAGATTGTCAATCACCAATACAAAAACCTTTTTGCCGCTATCAAGCAGCGGGAAGATGCGGTGTTTGAAAATATCGGGTGACAACATGGGCCTGTCGCCAAACTTCATATCGAACCAGTAGATATAATTGTCTTTTATAAACCTGAAAAAAGCTTTATTTGCATCGTCTTTCTGCATGGCAAGAATCTGATCCATTGCAGAATCTTCCGATTCGCTGAGCTCGATTTCCCAGTGAACAAGTTTTTTATAAATATCTTTCCACTCCTGGTAATTGAGCCTGTCATTAATGCGCATCCCGATTTGCGAAAACTGCGTTTGATAAGCCGAAGTGGTTTGTTGCGTTACCAGCCTTTTTTGATCGATGTTCTTTTTAAGTGTGAGCAGAATTTGTTTTGGGTTCACTGGTTTTATGAGGTAATCAGCAATTTTTGAACCAATGGCCTCATCCATAATATTTTCTTCTTCGCTTTTGGTAATCATTACCACCGGCACATTTGGTGAAACTGTTTTTATTTCGGTAAGTGTTTCGAGCCCCGTCATCCCCGGCATATTTTCGTCCAGAAAAATGATGTCGTAAAAACTGCTTTTTACCTTTTCAACAGCATCGAGTCCATTGTTTGCAGTTTCAACTTCATACTCTTTTTCCTGGAGAAAAATAATGTGTGCGCGCAGCATGTCAATTTCATCATCAATCCAGAGAATGCGTGGTTTTCTCATAATATTATCCGGTTAAAATGTTATTTAAAAAGTAGAACAAAAAAAGTACCGCGGTGTTTCCGGTTAACAAACTTTAACCTGATGGATTAATTTTCCAGATAAACGCGCTTGTAAAAATTCATGTAATCCAAAATGTTCTTTTCGGTTAAAAAGATATCGAAGTTTTCATTTGAAATCAGGAAATTCCGGTAACTGCCCGATCCAAGTGGAGCATACAAATCCCGATCCTGAACAAGTATTTTGAAATATTGTGTTGCAGTTTTATTATCCGGCAGTCCCGAAATTGCAACTATCTGTCTGAATTCATCCAGTGGTTTTTCCTCAATTTTCAGATTCAGAGTACTGTAATTTGATTGATTGAACTGCTGCAGGCCTTCAACAAACCCTGGTTTGTTTATTCCTTCTTTCGGAATTACAAATACAAAATAATGTGGTTTATCCACATCTTCATTGTACGGCCCGGCATATTTTTCGGGAGCCGGTTCCAGTACATCTTCAGTAACTGTTGTTACCTCTTCGCTCAACTGTACCGGCTGGGAAACCGGTGGTTCAGCCTGAGGTGTTTGAGGCGTTTGCGCCTGGTTCCGCTGAATATAATTTGCACGGAAGAAATCGATGTAATCTTCCACATTTTCTTCTTCTGTCAGTTTCTGAAGATTATCGTCTGTTATCAGGAAATTACGATAAGTTGTTTTTCCAAGCGGCTCAAACAAATCTCTTGTAATTACCACTTTTCTGAAATAAGACATGGATTCATTCAACGTTGGGATACCTTTTACCACCAGCAACTGGTAATCGCCGGCTTTTTTCAGCTGAAGTGCGAGGTTCCACACCCTGAATTCGTTCCGGTTAAACGTTGAAAACCCATTGAGGGCCTGCCGCAGCGACATTCCCAAATCTTTGACAGCAAGCACAAAACTTTGTGTGGTATCGATATCAGCAGTAAACACATTGTTTGCAGCACCTGCATTCACCACCACAAATTCTCCTTTTTCGCGCAGCATTTCTTCTTCTTCCCTTGCTTTTGCCATCATCTCTTCGGGCGAAAGTTCAAGTTCATCATCGCTGAAATCGGGACCTATATAACGGCTGTAATTCTTAACAAAGAATTTCAAATAATCGGCAAGTGATTTTTCATTCATCACTTCGCGGTAATTGTTTGAAGAAACTACAAAATTCACATAATCCAAACCTTTAAGCGCTTGAAAAACCGGTGCTTTACGAATTATTGCCCTGTGGTAAATGAGGGCATTTTCTTTATTTTCGAGCGAACGGATTATGGCTAAGGCAACATTATCATTCAGGTTTTCGGTTTCAATATCGAAATCGATTTTTGTATAATGATCGATATTATAATTGGCAATATCGAATTTCAGCCGGTTTAAATCGACGCTGGCACTCCGGGGGTAGGCAATTACAAAATAGTGCAGCAAATCTTCCTCATACGAATATTTCCCGCCAAATTCATCGTTTGCCATTTTATCCTCCATCAGCAATTCTTCATTCTGAATTTCTTCGTTAATGTAACCCAGGTCCACCAGTTTCTGGTAATCCGCAAGTGTGCTGTCCTGAATTAATTGAAGAATTTCGGCAGCCAGTGGTGTTGGTTCGGCCTTTGGATAGGTGGTGATATAACCATTCAAAATAAATTCAAAATTATGAATATCTGTTTGGGTACCCTGTGCCACCATTTCCATAAAATCGAGTTTTGGAAGAATGATGCTGTCGGGTTTCATCTTTTTCAAATCCTGGGCGAGGGTAATAACATCGCGGTAACGGCCCGAGCGATAACTCCGGAAGGTCTCCTGGTACAGCTGGTTCATACTGTCGGTGCGGGCTTCCATTTCCACGAAGAAATTTGGATTAACCAGGAACTGTGCATATTTACTTTCGGGATAGGTTGAAATGATAAGGTTGCGATAGTAATCAGCCTTTTGTTTGTCGCCCATTAATTCATACAAATCATACAAATCAAACCATGCCGAAAGCACATAATCAGTCTCGGGATAGCGGCTGACCAATTCCTCAAACGAAGCGGCAGAACGTTGGTAATTCGAGAATTCGGATTTAAATATCTTTCCTGCATTATACAGTGCATCCCGGATACGTTGGTGCGAAACGGCCATCAGGGAATCATTCAGGGGCAGATCCTGTGTATAAAATTCTTTTTGCAGCGGGTCTTCCACGCGTACTATCATCTGGCTTGAATCGATGGCTTCCGTTTCAGCAATTTCATCCATTGAAACGGTATTTTTATTGGAGCGCCGCCAGTCGTCCTCCAGTTTCCGGCGGCCCCAGCGCTGCTGGAAAGTTACCTTACCATACGAAACGGTCTGCGGATTGTAAAAATACCAGCCTGCACCTTCCGACCCGGACCCCATTCCCATCCTGTAACGGTTGGAACGGTAATATCCCTGTCCCTGCTGACCCTGAAGTGCAAGGTTTTCAGCGTTTCGCTGCCGCTCCTGTTCTTCCTTCATCAACCGGGCTATTAAGCTTTCACGTTCTACCGGCGGCATTTTTGCAACCTTCTGTAAACTATCTTCGCGTTCTACAGTTAAAAGATTATCAATCAGATTGCTAAGCGATTTGTATTTTGCAGAAAGCTGCTGGTAATTTGGATATGTTTCATCCACAATAATCATTGCACTGTCGTAATATGCCTGTGCTTTCCGGTAATGTAAATCTTCGAAATAAATATCAGCAAGTGTAATCGCAGAAAGTGCACGCTGGAATTGGTTTTGGAAACTTGTGGCTACTGAACTTGCATAATTTTCAATGGCGACATCGCGGTTTCCTTCCTTAAAAAATATATTTCCAAGAGCATAATAAATCTGATCGCGAAAATCAACATTCTTTTTATCGCGCAGCATTTTATGCAGTTCTTTTTTTGTTTTCTCTGCATCACCTTCGCCGGAGAAAACACCTGCTGCATTAATTTTTGCATTGAATGCCATTATGTAATCCGGGTTCATTTTTCGTACAGCTTCGTAAGCGCTGGCGGCAAGCATTGGCTTGTCAATCTCCTGGTACAGTTGGGCTTCGATATATTGAAGACGGGCTTTGTCTCCTTTCCAGAATGTTTTTTTAAGGGCGATATCCAGAAACTTGATGGCTTCTGCATATTCCTGCTGCTTCATGTAATAATCGGCTGTGGCCACTGCCAAATCGCGTTCAAGTTTACGTGGAAAATTATCATCGGTTTGCACTGCCTGAATCACTTCAGAGGCCTCTACAAACCTTCCCAGTTCAGAATAGCTGCGAATCAGCCAGACATACGCTTCGTATTTTGATTCGTCATCTGGATATTTACGGGTAACATACGATAAATTGGTAATGGCAGCCATGAAATTATGCTGGTAATAATAGGCTTTTCCCATCAGCAGATAACTGTCGTCAATCCAGTTGTTAAACTCTTCCTGGCTTGCAAATTCCTGGTATTTGCGTGTGCGCCTCTTTTTTCTTTTTGGCTTTTCGGTAATGGAATGAATTTCAATAAGTTTCGATGCTTTTATAACCGTCAGTTCCATATCTGATTTTACAAGCTTTGCCGCCGACGGATCGCTTGCTTTGTAAATGGGCAGAATCCGGGTAAAATCATCTTCAATACTTTCATCTATTTTTTCAACACCCTTTTCAAGGCTTTCATTTGCATTGAAATACACGTTGTACTGAGATGTAAGATTATGAAAAGCACGCGACATCCGGGTGTTCTTTTGTGTAGAACATCCCCAGGAAAGCAACACCACAACCGATATACTTACCGAATATAAAAACAGTTTTTTCAAAAAAAGATCTTTTTTTATTTGCTCTATCAATAACTGAAATTAATACAGATTATTGTATTTTTTTCCCGGTGATATTTATTGTTGCCGGGAAATGGCAAAAGTAGCATTTTTTTCAGTCTATACTTCAAGTGGTTTTGATCTGCAGGGTACATAAATGATGTTGTTTATTCCATGTTTTTATTTCATTCCGAAAAAGAAGGAATAAGGAATAAGAAATAACAAATAAGGAATAAGAAAGTAAAACCGTCGCCAGAGATTCTTCTCCTTCCTGATTCTGTTATTTCCTGTCCATCCTGCCAGACAGGCTTACTCGGTGTTTCTTATTTTAAGTGTCAGGCGATTTGATCTGCCGGATACGTATGTTTTTTGTCATTTCGAGAGGTTACTCAATTTATATTTGAACATAATGATACAATGACAGAGATCTGAATCAAGTTCAGCATGACGTTCAAATCAGCATTGGAAAATTAGTTAAATGCGTCACCCTGAGCTCGTTTCAGGAGTAATTTTAATATGAAAAGATTTCTCCTTGCAAACGCGTCGAAATGACAGCGCTGATTACGCTTTCTTACTTTCTAATAATTTTTACTTTTTTGGTTGGTGCACGCTGAATATTTCTTAAATGTACCTGGTGTGCCACATTTTTGGCTATACCGGCAAATGCCTGTCCGGTAACCGTATCAGTTTCCGTTGCTGCAGGTTTTCCTTCATCTCCGCCCTCGCGGATGCTTTGAACGATTGGAATCTGTCCCAGCAGTTTCAGTCCTGTTTTTTCCGCCATTTTCTTTCCACCTTCCTTGCCAAAAATGTAATATTTGTTTTCTGGAAGTTCTTCGGGCGTAAACCACGCCATGTTTTCAACCAAACCTAAAACAGGGACATCTATTGATTTGCTCTGGAACATACTCACACCACGGACTACATCAGCCAGTGCGATATCCTGGGGTGTGGTTACAATTACTGCTCCGGTAACAGGCACCGACTGTACCAGTGTAAGATGAATATCACTGGTTCCGGGAGGAAGGTCAAACAGCAAATAATCAAGTTCGCCCCAGTTGGCATCCGAAATCAATTGTTTCAAAGCGCTGGAAGCCATTGGCCCCCGCCAGATAACAGCACTGTCGGAGTCTACAAAAAACCCGATGGAAAGAAACTTCACCCCGTACTTTTCAACCGGATTAATGACATCGCGGTTATTCACTTTTTCACCGGTAGGGCGGGTATTTTCGGCGCCAAACATTTTGGGAACCGAGGGGCCAAAAATATCTGCATCAATCAATCCGACTTTCGCGCCTGTATTGGCCAGCGCAACTGCCAGGTTCACCGCCACGGTTGATTTTCCAACACCTCCTTTTCCGGATGCAACAGCAATAATATTTTTCACTTTGGGCAACACCGGACGCTCCATGTCGTGAATAAACTTCACCGCAATATTATCTTCAATTTCCACCTGATCACCCAGGTGTTTTTTTATCGCTTTTTCAGATTCGAGAACGATTTGTTCGATATGCGGGTCATTACTGCGCTGAAAAACAAGCGAAAAACTCACCCGCTGTCCGGCAATCCGGATTTCCTGAGGCATATCAAGCGACACAATATCTTCGCCGGTTTCCGGATATTTTACTTCACGCAGGGCATCGGTAACATTTTTGGGGACTATTAATTTTTTTGGAATATCTGCCATAATGAAAATTTTAATTGCAAAACTAAGAATATAACAGGAAAGGTAACCAATGGTTGAAACTAAAATCCATGGAATCATTTTTCAAAATTATGGCTGGTTTATATTACCTCCGTTGAGAATGCTTCCTTGTTTTGTGGTGTTGTCGGGCTGCGCAAAATCAGCATTGCAGAATTTTATTGACGCGTTTAAATGATTAACGGGGGCTCAACTCCCATCATATCCGGCTTTTACTGCGCCTGATCTTAAGGCAGGAGTTAGTTGTTCCATCATAGCATCGGGATTTTATCCTTCCGGTAACCAACTTTTATTTAACTGTCTGTATGATCTGTGGTTATGATTTTTTGACCCGTCTGCAGTGATTCATAATAAATTCATAGTTCTTTCACCATGTCACATGAATGGTTTTTTCCTTGAATTTAAAAACCAATTCGTTGAATTTGTTGTTGTTACTAATAAAACACCCATGGACAGCACAATTGGAATTTTAACAAAAGGATATGGCTATTTCAGCCAAAAATTTGAACAGAAAAATACTAACGTTTACCGCACCAGGTTATTTCTTCAAAAAACCATAGTATTGAGGGGCAGCGAGGCTGCCAGCATTTTTTACGACCAGCAAAAGTTTATGCGAAAAGGCGCCACTCCCAAAAGGTTTCAACGAACCTTGTTTGGAGAAGGTGGTGTACAGGGTTTGGATGGAAACAGCCACGTGCACCGGAAAGCGCTTTTTATGAAGGAGATGCATGAAGATAGCCTGCAGCGCATGGAAATGATTTACAAAAAGAACTGGATACAGGCGCTCCCCCAATGGGTGAATGCAGGAAAAATTGTATTATTTGACGAAGTGGAAAAAATACTGACCCGCTCGGCCTGCGAATGGACCGGTGTTCCTTTGGAGGAAAATGAAGTGGAAAAGAGAACGCGCCAGTTATCGGCAATGATTGATGGCTCAGGCGGGATTGGATGGCGTTTTTACAAGGGCAAATCTGCACGCAAACAGGCGGAGGAGTGGATTGGCAAGCTAATAGAAACCGCAAGAAAACAAGATCAGCATATTGCACAGGATTCCATATTTCTCCGGTTTTGTTTTCATCGCGATTTGGATAAAAACCTGCTGGATGTTCATACAATAGCAGTGGAAGTGCTTAATTTGCTTCGCCCGATAGTAGCCATTGCGCGTTACGTGGTTTTTGAAGCGCTGGCCCTTCATCAATATCCGGAATACCGGAAGCAAATAAGTGCCGGAGACAAAAACTTCATCCTTGCGTTTGTACAGGAAGTCCGGCGGTTGTATCCGTTTTTCCCTTTTGTGGCCGCCATAACAAAAGAGGAATTTACATGGCAAAACGTTCGTTTTCCTGAAAAAATAAGGGTTCTGCTTGATCTGTACGCCACCAACCATAATCCGCATATGTGGGGAAACCCGTACGATTTTCAACCCGAACGGTTCAAAAAACGGGAAACAACTGCATGGAATCTGGTACCTCAAGGTGGCGGCGACCATGAACATAATCATCGCTGCGCCGGAGAATGGATAACTATCCGGATTATGGAACAATCCCTTTCCCTGCTGGTAAATACAATGACATACAAAATACCGCCGCAAAACCTGAAGATAAACATGTCCCGCATTCCGGCGATACCAAAAAGCCGGTTCGTCATCAACAGGGTTTCAAAGATGAGTAAATAGCTGTAAATATGCGTCTTGTTACTTTCGGGGCCCTCCGGTAGAGGTTTGACCCTTTCCTGTAACGTTTAGAGGCATCCTGTAATCTTCGCAACCTTTCCTGTTAAGCAGGAAATACAAAAATACCAATAGGACGATAATATATTGCTACAGGAATGCTTTCCCCCTTCCTCTGTTATACAAAAAATCACACAGGACAGGTTACAAACCAACTGGACGAATTTAAAAGCTACAGGAGACCATTTTTTATTGCAGGAAGTTTACATTTCCAACTCTTCTGCCGGATCCCAGAAATGCTTTTCGAAACCGATGATTTGATCGTCTTTTACTTGAATCCCTTCGTTTTCGAGAAGTTCCCGCATCGCATTGGGCGCATCGAAATGGTGTTTGCCCGTGAGCAATCCGTTGCGGTTGACCACACGGTGGGCAGGCACATATTCCCGGTAACTGTGGGCTGCATTCATCGCCCAACCCACCATCCGGGCGGAACCGGCAGTGCCAAGGTATTTTGCAATGGCGCCGTAGGAAGTTACCCGGCCAGGCGGGATTTGTTTGACTACTTCGTAAACCTGCTGGAAGAAATCGCTCATTTTTTAGACGATTAGACGGTTAGATTTTAGTAGCAAGACAATTGGCCGTTGAGTATTCAAAGAAAGACGGTCATCTATGGGAATTTCTTATAGGTTGACTCATCTCTTTTACCAAAAAAATGAAACCAAACGATTTCTTCTTCAAAAGAAATACCTACACAATATTCGCCAATTCGTATGCGGAAAAATCCAGGATGCCCGGCAATTGGTTTTAAATTTGGAACTTCATGAAGTGAATTGCATTCAATCACCTTTTTAATGACATTGCCTAAACGTTTCAACAAAATTTTATCTGTTATCTTTCGAATCTGCTTATCAAGAGACTTTGAGAACTCAACGTTCATTTATTTAATTGAAAACGTTCCAAAACTTTTTGCTTGTCAGCTTTCCCAGATTTTTTTGATTTCAAAATTTCTTTTGCCAACCACTCATCTTCACTAATTCCTTTCGAAATAGTTACAGATTTATACTTTTTTGAAATAGTTTTTGCAACTTCCAGTAATCCTGCACCAGCCTGGGTTTCATCATCTACAATTATAGTATATTTCATCTTTTAAAGTTAAGATAAGCAAATATAAAGAATTCATAATGATTTACTATTATTTATCCTTTAACAGCTCTCCCTGTCATTTTAATGCACATCTTTCGCACTCCGCCCGAAACTGCGGTATTCGTCTTTTACGATATCCATTTCGGGTTCCTTAAATTCATTCCCGTGTAACCTGAAGGCAATATATTTTATGGTTATACCGCGCGCCAGCCACTGTTTTTCGTAAAATGTTTTTATTTGCAGTGTTTCGTTTAGAAATTGGGAATTGTACAAATCATCCGTTTCAGCCAGTACTTCAAATTGGCTTAAATGCACCAGTTCGCGGGTGTAGGTAAATTGAAAATTGCTGTCGGTTTTCAGATGAATAATTCCGTCTTTTTTCAGGAAGGTTTTATACTTGTTCAAAAATATTGTTGAAGTCATCCGCTTGCGTGTTTTCTTCATTTGCGGATCGGGAAAGGTGAGCCAGATTTCGGTAACTTCATTTTGTCCAAAAAACTGGCCAATTATCTCGATGTTGGTACGCAGAAAAGCCACATTGCGGAGACCTTTTTCCTGTGCTTCCTTTGCTCCTTTCCACAAACGCGCACCTTTTATATCGATTCCGATAAAATTCTTATCCGGATGTTTTTCGGCCAGTGCAACTGAATATTCGCCTTTTCCGCATCCCAATTCAACAACTACAGGATTGTTGTTTTTAAAAAAAGACGAGGCCCAACCACTTTTTAAATGAAAATCACTGGTTTGAATTCTATTAAACGGAGCCTGAACCACATGTTCAAATGTCTCCATTTCTGCAAATTTAGACAGCTTGTTTTTTCCCACCTTGTTCAAATTTTCCGGGTCTTTATCCCCTCCTCATTAACTGCATCCTTTACAAACCGGCCTTTTCAATTCTGAAACCGATATCATGTATTCCCATAAGTGTCTCTTCGCGCATTCCCTGCTGAATTTTAACGGTATATTCTCCCGAAACCGGAAAATTAACGTTACGCCTGTAAATCACCTGTCGTGTTTTTATATTGCCCAAACCTTCGCCAAGCCATTTCCCGGAAGGATTGGCCAGCGTCAGCTGAAAAGTATCTTTTTCTGCCTGGCCGTTGGGTTTATCAATTTCGATGAACAACCATAAATTGCTGAAACCATAATTTGTTTCATTTCGCACATCGATGAGCAGGTTGTGGTTTTGCAGCGTATCGGTAACTGGAATATTAAAAACGACAAGTGAATCTTTATGCCATTCTGATTCGGGAATGGTTTTATATTCTTCATATATCCGGGTATCGTCGCAGGAAGAAGCAACAACATACATAAGGACTGCTGTTAATAATAGAAAAACTATTTGTTTCATTTGCTTCTCGGATTTCGATATACATTCCGGTTTAAATTTCTTTTCTTTTTGCGAAGCTTTTTCTTCGGCTTGTTAAAACGGTCCAAATCTTCGGTTCCTACTGTATTCAAAAAAGTATCCTCATCCTTTTTCAGTAAGCCTGCACCTTCTGAAACAAGCTTTTCAGGTTTTTGGCCTTGCCTGTTCAGGCGTTGTACTTGTTTCACTGTTTTAACCGGAACGGCAATCAGGTTCGAAGGTCCGCTTCCACGAATTGAATACCAGTAAACTCCTTTAAAAATATCTGCTTTAAGATAATCATACGTTCCAAATTCAGTTTCAAGAGGAATGCCGGATGGCGGAAAATTCTTTTGGGCATCAATGTAAGTTGCCACTTCGTAGTTGAGGCAACATTTGAGTTTTCCGCACTGGCCTGCAAGTTTCTGCGGATTGAGTGAAATATCCTGGTAACGTGCAGCATTAGTAGTAACTGACACAAAATTGCTAATCCAGGTGGCGCAACACAATTCGCGGCCACAAGGTCCTATTCCTCCAATCCGGCCTGCTTCCTGCCTGGCTCCAATCTGTTTCATTTCTACACGAATGTGGAAATTATCAGCTAATACACGAATCAACTGACGAAAATCAACTCGTTCATCAGCAATGTAATAGAAGATAGCTTTTGTGCGATCGCCCTGGTATTCCACATCGCCGATTTTCATGTCGAGTTTTAATTCGGCAGTAATTTGCCTGGAGCGGATCATCGTATCATATTCCAGGGAAATAGCCTCCCGCCATTTGTCTATATCAATCTGTTTTGCTTTCCGGTAGACTTTCCTGAATTCACCATTTACAGTGGTAACTTTGTGCTTTTTCATTTGCTCGCCAACCAGCTCACCCATCAATGAAACGATACCGATATCGTGTCCCGGGTTGGCTTCAACTGCAACCAAATCTCCAACTTCCAGTTTAAGGTTATTTACATTGCGGTAATAATCTTTACGGGTGTTTTTAAACCTGACTTCAATAATATTATCGGCCAACCCGATACTGGTGATGTCTTTCATCCAATCGGTAGCATGCAGTTTGGCACAGCTGCTCATATTTGATTTACAAATTCCGCGTTCTATTGCGTCGACATTTTCCATTGGCAAGAGTTTCAACTAAATGGATTTCAATCAAAAAAACTGAATATCATTTATATTACAATGCACAAAAATAATGATTAATGCCAATTTGATAAGGAAAACTCTGCTTTTTAAACTGAATCTAAAAAATGAACAGGAAGAAGTTGTTTAATACAGCAAGATTTACGAATTATAATGTAAATTCAGGGACTGTAAAAATGGTATAACCTAAATCTTAAAAATTCAGTCATTTCTGTGTACTTTTTCTTCTGTTGGAATCTGAGAAATCAGCGGGAGATATCTTATCGTTTAATGAGGCGAACCATGCGCAGTGCGGTATCCAGAAAAATTATCCTCGGATTTCCGTTCATTGAAATATGCCGGATTCCCTGTTCAAATTCTTCGGTAAATGGAATTACATTTCTTTCATTAATATAGGGTGCAAAATTCTTCCCCCAGTTTTTTTCTTCATCATTCAGATACACCAGCTTATCGTTCTTCAAATTCATCATGAAATATTCGCGTATCAGCCGGAGCGAAAAATTAAAATACATCTTTTGCTTGTCGCGACCAATTGCCGCCATCTCTTCTGCCCATTTTATCAGTTCGATGACTTCGCGTTTAAAGGCAAAACGCATCATTTCCTGAAATTTGGTAAAAAAGAATTGTGAATCTTCACCGGGATTGAGGTATTCAAGTGCTTTTATATAGTCGCCATTTGCAAGGTGAACTACATTTCCAACCTGCTGCTGATTAACTCCTTCAACTTTAAGCAATGCCTTTTTCATCGATTCGGTATCGATAAACGGAACCTTTACCAACTGTGCCCGGGAACGAATCGTGGTGATAACCGACTCTTCGTTTTCTGTCACCATCAGGAAAAGCGTTTTGTTGGGCGGTTCCTCAATGAGTTTCAGCAATTTATTTGAACAGGAAGTATGCATTTTTTCAGGCAGCCAGATGATCATCACCTTAAATTCCGATTCAAAGGATTTGAGGTTCAGTTTTCGCATAATTGAATCACTTTCCTTCTCGTAAATCAAACCTTGTGCATTTTCATTATCAAGGTAACCCAGCCACTGGCTTAAAGTGAAATAAGGATTTGTTATCACCATTTCGCGCCATTGTACAAGAAAATCGTCGCTAACAGGTTTCCTTAGTTCTTTTGTTGTAAATACAGGAAAAACAAAATGTAAATCGGGATGTATCAGTTTCCGGTATTTTCGGCACGACGGGCATTCCCCACATGAATCATTCTCCTGCCGGTTGCGGCACGACACAAATTGAGCAAAAGCCAGTGCCAATGCAAGTTTCCCCGTTCCTTCCGGGCCGGTAAATAACTGCGCATGGCTAATCCTTTGTTCTTTAACCGAGTGGATTAACCGCTGCTTAATTTCTTCCTGTCCGATTACTTCTTTGAAAAACATCAGCCAAAAATAATTGTTTTGTTTTTGTTATCCGGTATTACCACAACATTAAATTATACAGAGCCCAAAAATGTTGAAGTTTGGTGCGGAATTTTATTTTTATCTTTGATATAAATTCAACAAAATCAATAAAACAAATAATATGCAAACAATTCACAACTACGATTTTTCAGGTAAAAAAGCGCTTATCCGTGTTGATTTTAATGTGCCACTGAACGAAAATTTTGAAATCACTGATGATACGCGTATAAAAGCTGCACTTCCTACCATCAAAAAAGTGATGGACAGCGGTGGTTCACCCGTTATTATGTCGCACTTTGGCAGGCCGAAATCAGGCCCCGAAGATAAATTTTCGATGAAACACCTTGTTGGTCGTTTAAGCGAACTGCTTGGCAAAGAGATAAAACTTGCTCCTGATTGCATTGGCGAAGAAGTGAAGAAAATGTGCCAAAACCTGAAACCTGGTGAAGCTTTGTTGCTTGAAAACCTGCGTTTCCACAAAGGTGAAGAAAAAGGCGATGAAGAATTTGCCGGCAAACTTGCCGAAAATGGTGACTGCTGGATTAACGATGCTTTTGGAACTGCACACCGTGCACATGCATCCACTGCTGTAATCGCAAAATTTTTCCCAAATGATAAAATGTTTGGCTACCTGATTGAAAGCGAAGTGGAAAGCCTTGATAAGGTAGTTAAAAATCCAAAACGTCCGTTGACTGCAATTATGGGTGGTGCAAAAGTTTCAACAAAAATTACCATCATTGAAAACCTGCTCAGCCAGGTGGACAACCTTATTCTGGGTGGTGGAATGACCTATACTTTTGTGAAAGCAAATGGTGGGGAAGTGGGAGATTCCATTTGCGAAACTGATTTTCTTGATACTGCAAGAAACATCGAAAAGCTGGCAAAAGAAAAAGGAGTGAACCTTATCATGGCCACTGATGTAGTTGCAGCCGATGCATTTAGCGAAGATGCCAATACCAAAATAATACCGGCCAATGAAATTCCCGAAGGCTGGCAAGGACTGGATGCCGGTCCGGAAAGCATTGAAAACTTTAAGGAAGTCATAAAAAACTCATCTACCATTTTATGGAACGGGCCGGTTGGCGTTTTCGAAATGGACAAGTTTGCCGGGGGTTCGAAAGCAGTTGGGAAAGCAATTGTTGAAGCTACTGAAAAAGGTGCGTTTTCATTGGTTGGCGGCGGCGATTCAGTTGCCTGTGTTAACAAGTTTAATCTTGCTGATGGAATGTCGTACATATCAACTGCCGGTGGTGCTCTGCTTGAATACCTCGAAGGTCGCACACTTCCTGGTGTTGCTGCAGTGAGAGGAGAATAAAATTTACAAAACTATCAAACAACTTCAATACCAAAACCCGGTTCGTTAAATGACAAACCGGGTTTTTTTATACTGAAAAAATCAAGTAACTTTAAATCAAAAAATGAACAAAAAATCGCATCTCATCGTTGAGCGGTTTCCCGCTTTTAACTGCGCCCAAACCATTCTCAGCATATTTGCTCCCGAAACAGGACTGGACGAATTAACAGCCTTAAAAATTGCAAGTGGTTTTGGTGGCGGAATGGCCTGTGCTGAAACATGTGGCGCTGTGACAGGTTCATATATGGTTATCGGGATGAAACACGGGCATTCAACTCCTGACCCGGAAGCACGCGCCATAACCAAATTGAAGATTCAAAAATTCAATGAAAAATTTAAAAATGAGCATGGGAGTTTAATCTGTAAGGAACTTACCGGCTTTGATATTTCCACTCCTGAAGGTGCTTTTGCTGCCGATGAGGAAGAAGTATTTACTTTAAAATGTCCTCAATTTATTAAAACTGCCTGCAATATTCTTGAAAAAAGTTTCTAACCTGTTTAGTGAAGAATTGATTTGTAAATAAATATAAATATCTGAAATTATGAAGAAAAATGTAGGTCAGATTGACCGGTTAATCCGTATTATTTTAGGACTGGCAGTAGCCGCAGTTGGAATTATATTCGACAGTTGGTGGGGAATTCTGGGAGTTGTTCTCATTGCTACAGGACTATTCAGAATTTGTCTTCTGTATCTTGCTTTTAATATTTCAACAAACCGGAAAAAGACAGTGGCTGAATAAATGACACCTGTATTCTTTTAAATTTCAAAATATTGATTCAGCAAAAATACTTTAACGAATTACTTTTGAATGTACATATTTTTGCACCACTAATTCTATTGGTTATTTTTACGTCCTCAAAATCATTTGATGCAATGAATTTTGATGGATGGAGTTATATCTAAACTAAAAGCTGCAAATAATTATTTTATGATGACATTTAAAAAATCATTTCTGGTAGTATGTGCCTTTATCATGCTGTTTGAATGGGGCTGCACCGAAAAAGATCCGAGCCTGATGATAACAAAGGAGTTAAATGAAGACTGGACGTTCCGGCAGTCCGGTAAGGACAATTGGATGCCTGCAACTGTCCCGGGCACAGTTCACACCGATTTAATGGAAAACAATGTAATTGAGGATCC
This sequence comes from uncultured Prolixibacteraceae bacterium, assembly GCA_963816685.1. Taxonomy (GTDB): domain Bacteria; phylum Bacteroidota; class Bacteroidia; order Bacteroidales; family Prolixibacteraceae; genus CAVYUC01. The sequence continues at coordinate 71,130 of CAWFMB010000005.1, forward strand.
TTTTTACCGGTTGAATGAACATGATGTCCAATGGATTGACAAGGAAGACTGGGAATACAAAACCACATTCAATGCTGATAAAAGCATATTGAACCGTGATCGCATTGAACTTGATTTTAAAGGCCTCGATACCTATGCCGATGTTTATGTAAACAACGAAAAAGTGCTTACAGCCAACAACATGTTCCGCGAATGGAAGGCCGATGTTAAAGAAGCATTAAAAGAAGGTGAAAATGAATTACGCATTGTGTTTCATTCTCCAATAAAAACCGGCATCGAAAAATACGACTCAATGGATTATGTTATTCCGGTTTCCGATAATGATTTAGCGGAGATTGGCCAGGTGGAAGGTGGCAAAAAAGTGAGCATTTACACCCGGAAAGCAGGTTATCATTACGGCTGGGACTGGGGCCCGCGGCTTGTTACAAGCGGAATATGGCGACCCATTTATATTAATGCCTGGGACGAAGCAAAAATAAAGGACCTGCAAATCGTTCAACACGAAGTTTCGGATGAAAAAGCAACGTTCACCGCAGTATTTGAAATTGATGCAGAAGGTAAAAACAAAGCGACTCTTACCGTTTTAAACGATGGAAATCAACTGGCATCACAGAACGTTCAGCTTCAAAATGGATTGAATAAATATTCTGTTGATTTTGAAATTGAAAACCCGCAATTGTGGTGGACAAATGGCCTGGGAGAGGCGCATTTGTATAATCTTACCGGCGAATTAACTACAGGTGAGCGGAAAGTTTCAGCAGATACCCGTTTCGGAATCCGGACATTGGAGCTGGTGCGCGATAAGGATGAGGAAGGAACTTCATTTTATTATAAACTGAACGGACATCCGGTATTTATGAAAGGTGCAAATTATATTCCAAATGATGCCTTTTTACCTCGCGTTACAGATGAAAACTACCGCAAAGTCATAGAAACGGCAAAGAATTCGAACATGAACATGCTCCGCGTATGGGGCGGTGGAATTTACGAAAACGATATTTTTTATGATCTCTGCGACGAAAACGGGATTCTGGTATGGCAGGATTTTATGTTTGCTTGCGCCATGTTTCCCGGAGATGAGGCTTTCCTTGAAAATGTAAAACAGGAAGCCATCGATAATGTTACGCGGCTGCGCAACCATCCCAGTATTGCCATGTGGTGTGGGAACAATGAAATTCTTGCTGCCTGGCTGGGCTGGGGCTGGAAACAGAAAGAGGAGGCAGAAAGCAAGGAAAATGCAGATAAAATCTGGCAGGCTTATGTCGATATTTTTCATAAAACTTTACCCGGAGTTGTTAAAGAACTTGACCCGCAGCGCAGTTACTGGGGCTCCAGTCCCTCTTCGGGCCTGGGAATTCCTGCCGACCTGGTCAACGGCGACGAACATTACTGGGGCGTTTGGTGGGGAAAAGAACCTTTTGAAACCTATGCCACACACCTTGCCCGTTTTATGAGCGAGTATGGTTTTCAGTCCTTTCCTGAAATGGCGTCTGTTGAAAAATATGCCGTTCCTGAAGATTACGATATTTATTCGGATGTAATGAAATCACATCAGCGCTCATCCATTGGCAACGGAACCATTGAATATTACATGCTGAAAGAATATAAGCAACCAAAAGATTTTCCTTCATTTTTATATGTAAATCATGTTGTTCAGGCCGAGGGAATTAAGTTCGGTCTGGAAGGACACCGCCGTGCAATGCCCTATTGCATGGGAAGTTTGTACTGGCAGATTAATGATGTCTGGCCGGTGGCTTCCTGGAGTTCAACTGATTATTACCAAAACTGGAAAGCCCTGCAATACTATGTAAAAAAAGGTTTCGAACCTGTTTTGGCAAGTCCGTATATTGATGGTCTTAAATTAAAAGTGGGAATCGTAAACGACAGGCTTGAACAGGTTAATGCACAGCTTCGGCTAAAACTAATGGATTTCGACGGAAAGGTCATCTGGGAAGAAGCATCGATTGTTGAACTGCCTGCAAATTCAAGCAATGATTATTTCGATGAAAACAAAAACGAATTTCTCTACCGGAAGGACACACGAAACCTTTTATTCTCGGCTGAACTGGTTGAAAACGGAAATGTAATTTCCAAAAACGTTTTCTTTTTCCGGCCCTTTAAAGAGCTGAAAGTGCCAAAACCAAAAGTTGAATTTAGCATAGCAAAAGCAGATACAGGATTTGATATTGAACTGAAAACTGATAAACTTGCAAAAAATGTATACCTGCAGGCTGGTAACGATAACGGTTTTTTCTCGGATAATTATTTCGATATGTTACCGGGAGAAAAAACAGTCATTCATTACAACACTGGTTTAAACGAAAATGATTTTAAAGATGCATTAACCGTTCGTACACTTGGTGATGCATTTTAAAGTTAAGAATAGGAGTTGAGTTAGACAGGAGGAAAATTATTTTATTTTCCTCCTGTCTAATTTTCAGACCTTTAATTACCGTTCCTCCAACCAGGTTTGGAAATACATGTATAGTAAATTAATCATTTAAAATTCTGATACCTGCTTCATCATCTGATCTAATAAAACCTCTTTTTTGAAGAAGTGTAATAAAATCCTGTTCAGAACCTGCTGTTACTTTATAAAAACCTTAGTGTAAGTCTGTTTAAACTGTTGAGTAATGTTATTAAAATCATACGTATCAGAATCAAAAATGATAGGTATTAAAACTATAAGTGATACGTATGAGAATTATATTTAATATGTATAATAAATGCAAAACATTACGTAACTTTAAACCATTGCACGCATATGGCTAAATGGAATTACAGCAGGAATTGAATGAAACCATTAAATCTAAAACGATGACTATTCGGTACAAAATTGTTAAAACTGCTACTCCCGGAGTTAAAGGAGGCGGTGAATATAAGTACTACCCCCGTATTTATGATCGGAAGAAAATGGACCTGGAAGAACTATCCAGAAGTATTTCGCGCATGTCGTCACTGCATGAGGTTGATGTACTTGGCGTGCTGACTATTCTTGTGAGCGAACTGCCCGGATTACTGCTCGACAATCACACCATCCGGCTGGGGGAGTTTGGAACTTTTTCGTTGCATGCAAATGGTATCCCATCAGACACTCCCGAAGAGGTAAATGCAGGTAAAATTACAGGTGTAAAAGTGGCATTCCTTCCCGGCAAACGCATAAAACGGAAATTGAAGGATGCAAAATTTTCAGTAAGAAAGATTTGAACCTCCTGCGGTAGACGGGCTTTCGTTTTTATTGTCACAAGAATTGTTATTATAAAAGCAAAAATTTATTATTATTGATATCTAACTGGCAGCATATTTAATTTCAATAATATTAACAATGAAATTATCAATACAGTACCTATTGTTGCAATTATGTTAATGAATTTTTGTGCGTTAAGACTATTTTTAAATACTTTATCAATTCGTATGAAAATCATTAATCCAATTACTCCACCTATGGTGTTGTTAGTTAAATCGGTAATATCAAAAGCCCCAACTCCAAATATAAATTGAATTAATTCAAAGACTAAACTGAATAAGAAAAAGAAGATAAGCTTTTTACCGATACTCCAACTTTTATATAAAACTCCTGCATATAAACCCAAAGGAATAAAAATTAACACATTCAAAATGATTTCACCAAAATTGATTTTATCATCTGAGATTAGAGGTTCTATATACGGAATAAAGTTAATACTCCTTTTCCCCATGTAAGAAAAGGACACATTTAATTTAAACAGTATAATCCAAAATAATAAAATTAAATAAATTAAAAAGATTACATAAGTCAGCTTGTTTGATTTATTGTCTTTCAAATTATTATTCCAATATTTTTGCAAACTCATTCTTCCTGTAATATTTTGTAAATAACTTCTTGTTCATATCTCACCAACATATCCAAAAAACGTTGAATGCTGCAAGTTAACTTTTCACACCAGCTTAATCCGTTTTTTTATACAAGTGATTTTAAAAATTGCGGCGGCTTGCGCTGTTTGGTAGCCTGCTCAAAGGCATAGGCTATTTTCAGCAGTGTTGGTTCGCTCCAGGCTTTCCCGAAAAATGATATTCCTACCGGCAATCCATGTACATCTCCCATGGGAACAGTGATATTGGGATATCCCGAAATTGCAGCAGGCGACGAACTGCCGCCGCCGAAATGATCGCCGTTTACCCAGTCAATCGTCCAGGCCGGACCATTTGTCTGCGCAATGATTGCATCAAGATTGTATTTTTCCATTTCCGCATCGATACCTTCCATTCCGGCCAACCGTTTTGATTCTTCCAATGCCTTTAAATATTCTTCCGATTTCAAATCGCCTTTAGCAGCCGCCAGTTCAAATATCTCCTGATCAAACCAGGGCATTTCCTTATCTGCCTGTTTTTTGTTGAACCCGATAATTTCCTGCAGGCTTTTCACCTTCGCCGACGGATGTTCCTGCAGGTATTTATTCAAATCGGTCTTAAATTCATACAATAAAACCTGGTAGGAGGATTCATCCCAATCCCGGATATGTTCAAACTTCACCTCATCAATAATTTCTGCCCCTTTCCCGCGCATAACTTCCACTGCTTCACGAAAAACCTCATCCACCTTTGCATTAAAACCGATCATTTGGGAGGCAATGCCAATGCGCATTCCTGCCAGACCGTTTTCATCGAGAAATCGGGTATAATCAGAATAAATCTGTCCTTTCTCCAGTTGTGTTTCAGCATCATTGTTATCGAACTCAGCCAAAGCCCCAAGTAAAATTGCAGCATCTCTAACGGTTCGAGCCATTGGTCCGGCGGTATCCTGACTGTGTGCTATGGGGATAATCCCCTGCCGGCTCCACATTCCAAGTGTTGGTTTTATTCCTACCACTCCATTCACTCCCGATGGACAAACGATTGAACCATTGGTTTCAGTCCCAATTCCGATAGCACATAAATTAGCAGCAACTGCTGCTCCAGTTCCCGAACTTGAACCACATGGACTGCGATCGAGAATGTACGGATTCCGCACCTGTCCTCCGCGGCCGCTCCATCCGCTTGATGAATTTTCGGAGCGGAAATTAGCCCACTCGCTCAGGTTGGTTTTCCCCAGTAAAACTGCTCCTGCCTCCCGCAGTTTTCTTATAATAAAGGCATCCTGTGCAGCTACATTTCCCTCCAGCGCCAGCGACCCGGCGGTTGTCTGCATTTTATCGCCCGTATCAATGTTATCCTTAATCAATACCGGAATTCCGTGCAAAGGCCCCCTGATATTACCGTTTTTTCGTTCCTCATCCATAGCGCGTGCTGTTTCAAGTGCATCCGGATTAACTTCAATCACCGCCTTTAAAACCGGATCAACAAGTTTTATCCGGTCAAGATATTTCCGGCAGATATCTTCTGAAGATAGACTTCCGCTTTTCATTCTTTGCTGAAGTTCATCTAATGGTAACTTCATTTAAAGGAAAAGAGGAATAATCAACATCAGCTGGTTCTTTTTCTGTAGCGGCAGAGCAGGCTGTCAAACCCGACAAGGCCAGTGCAGAACTTCCGAGGGCTGTGGATTTAAAAAAATTGCGGCGTTTCATTTTGGTAAAGTTTTGTTTTAAATTGAAATCGGATAAAGTTTAAAACAGAAAACCGGTTTATTTATTTACCGGTTCCGTTTTGCAGCCAGATGTCAACGCCCGGTGCGCGGTATCCGTAAGGTTTTGAAAAAATATCATAATCGCCGTCACCGTCCAGATCGATAATCTGGTCCTGGTGGTGGCTAAATCCTTCGTTAATCACATAATCGGTAAAATTTCCCTTCCCGTCGCCCAAGCAAAATACGAAGTTTTGCATCCGGATTATAGTCTTTGCTGAACCGCATTTCAGCGTTAAAAATATCGAGATGGCCGTCGCCGTTAAAATCAATAATGTCAATCGAATGGCCATTATCAACTGCATCAAGGAGTTTTGTTTTCACCCAGGTTCCTTTTTGCCATTCATACAAAAACATTGGGGCAATTCCGTCGCCGACAACCAGCACAATTTCCGGACGTCCCCCTTCAATAAGCTGACCTGCTGACGAACGCGAAAAACTGTACGATGCATCCACCACATTCCGCTGAAACTGATTGTCACCCATATATTTGAACCACCATCCACCGCCAACAATATCCAGTACACCATCTCCATCAATGTCAGCCGCATCAAGCCCTTCGTGTTCATTGGTACCTTTCCAGCCCGGTACTTCACCGGGAGGCTGCATTTCACTGTCGTCTGAATAAATATAGATGGGGCTGAAATCCCATTCCTCCAGTTGCTTTGGATGTTCAGGAATATCCGTCAGGAAAAGCGAATTGGCATTTTGATTCCAGAAAACAAGTTCCCCTTTTCCGTTGCCATCAAAATCGGCAATTAACTGGTCGTGGTGTTTGGTCGCACCCGATTTTTTGATGGTGTGCCGTTTCCATGGTGTCGCTTTATCATAATCAGGGTACGGATTTTCCCACCACCAAATGTTGTTCGACTGCGACTCGCCGCCAAAAACCGGGTCCAAATCCCCGTCGTTGTCGATGTCGTAAAAGGCGGACCCTGCTTCAATCCGCAGCGGTTCGTCATCCAGAATGTAGCGGTCCCATTTTTCCCCGTTCTTTTTGTACCACACTACCGAGGGCGCCTTTGTGCGTTCAGTAATAATAAAATCGTTTATGCCGTCTTTATCGATGTCGAAAACTGCATCGCTTGTTTGTTCTGCACCTCCGTTAGGTACCGGTATATCACCCTTTTCTGAGGAATAAAACTTCCAGTCAATATCCGGAAGGGAGGGTTGTGCATGGACAACCAGAACTGCAAAAAGAGCGGACAGAAATAAGCTTATGTTTTTCATTTTATTTGATTTACATTATTCCACTATAACTGTTTTCGGATATTTGACAAGGACCATTATTCCCGGATAAAGAATTTCAGTACCGTGGACCATCTTCCCGTTAACAAGAGGTGTTTTTCCTGTCTGAACAGTATTCACAGCCTGGTTCAGCATAAATGGTGTGTCTATTGTTATCCGGTGAAAACCCGGACAGTAATGGCAGCCTTCTTTAATAAAAACAAGCCAGTCGTTCAGGTAAATTCCATTCAGGTATCCGGGGCTCCAGGAGCTAAATACCAATTGAAATTCAATGGCTACAGAAGGATTTCCGGAAAGCTGGAAATTCTCTTCAAATTCCTTTTCCCGTGTAGCCCACATTTTGGGCTGATTAAAAGGTTTGCAGAGTTCCACTGTAAAGTCGCGATTAAACGAAAGGTCATCAACAGGTTTGGTGAAATAGCAGATTTCATTTTCTCCCTGCAAAACCGCTCCTGCTTTAAACGGCTTTGCTGATCGGGAATCCATCTCTGTATTCCAGGTTAAGTCAAAATGGTGCTGCTTCAGAATGCCCGATTAGATGCTGCATTTCACCCCTTATAAAGGTGTAATGCCACTGCAAATATTCACCGTCGCCTTCATAATTTACATCCTCATAATAACCCACATAATCCACTTTTTCTATTTTCCCGGATATCATTTATTCAATTTTAAATCAACGGTTTCAATCCATGTTTAAAATCCCCGATGGAAATACCATCCATTTCTGCAACCGGGTGAAGTTTATTTTCACCATAATATATCCGAAGGTGAATGCCATACAAAATATTCTGGGGCATGCCGAACCGCTGGATACTGTCTACTGTAAAACGAGCCGTTTCCCTCCTCTTGGATACAATATCCAGCGGAACATTTACCACCGGAAAATTATGACTCTTCAGGTAATCATACTCGGATCCGGTAATTGACAGAGATTCAAGGAATTCCACCATTCGTTGGTATTAATTTTTACTGAAAGTAGTGTGCCATCATGACATCTGCAGTTTTTAAACATAGAATTTTGCTACTCATTAACATCTTTTAAATCAATTGCATAAGGAAATTTCAACCAACCATCCGCAAAAAACTCCTTTGGATAAACGGCTTCAAAATTCACCGGCTCGCGGTAATCTCCGTCGCCAATAACCCTCAAAAACCGGTAAGGACTTTCCTCCGGAGTTGTCCAGACATAATCCCGAAAAACATCGCCCGGCTTTGGCTGTGCATGTATAAACGAAAGCGTAAAATAAAACAGAATAACCAGTACTCTTTTTCTTGAAGTTAATTTCATTTCGTTCAGGTTGAGTTGAACCGATATTTCCCAAAAATCTTTTCAATTTCAAATATATGGGTATTTTTGCTTTTAAGGTAATCAAACTAAAAAACTGTGGGACTGTGCCAATCAAAAAAAACAAATATCGAATATTCTACTAAAATACTGACAATGAAAAAATCAACTTACCTGTTATTCTTTTTTATACTCTGTTTACTTTTACTGATAGCATCTGCGACAAAACTCGTGGAACTAAAGGTGATGGACAAAGACTATCTGTCTGCTGATTTTCAAAGACGGCGAAGTTTTTTACCGCGACGATGCAACAGGGCCAAGTGCATATAACGGACATGCCTTTACCGAAGGTGATGATACACTCAAAGTTTACGGGAACGAACTGAACACCGATATTGCTGCACAGAATTCCTCATGGACAATCTATTCCGCGACGGATGGAAACTACAAAAACGGCGTTCATCCTCTGGCTGTGCACCGCAAATCGAAAAACAACAATACGGATGCGAAGTTTAATTACAAACTGGACCACTGGATATTTTTGAAATTACCAAAATCAATGAAAGATGGTGCCACCTATTCGGTGAAAATCTCTGCTGACACGGAAACGGATCTTACAGAAAGGCAAATTACCTTCGATATAAACAATTGCATGTCGGAAGCCATTCATGTAAACATCAACGGTTACACACCCGAAAGCCCGGTGAAGGCAGCCGACCTGTACCTTTGGCTGGGCGACGGCGGACCGCGTGACTACAAGCAGTTTGAGGGTAAAAAAGTATGGCTTTATGATGTTTCTGATGGTAAAAAATACAAAGCAGGAAAAGTTTCGTTCTGGAAAAGCGATGATACAAAAGCAGAAGCCGAAGGCCGCAATCTTACAGGTTCAGACGTATGGAATGCTGATTTCTCATCGTTTTCAAAACCGGGAAAATACCGCCTTGTTGTTGAAGACGTAGGGTGCAGTATGGATTTCGAAATTAAGGACGATATTTATTTCGAACCTTACAAAACTTCGGTACGCGGATATTATTATATGCGGGTAGGCGAAGATCGCCCGGATATGGTGCCGGTGCCGCGCCGCCCTGTTTTTATACCGGAAAAAGATCCTGCAGGATTTACCATTTACCTCACCGATTTGGATCCCTTTGACCCGCTTTGGCGCGAAATACGGGGCGACACCTGGGATGAGCCACATTTTAAACCGGCAATGGAATCCGTTTTCTGGAAACACCGTCTGCCTGGAAATCCTACCAATCCAAATGCCGTAGGTGGCCATTCCGATGCCTTTGACTGGGACCGCCACCTGGGACATGTCAGTAACATATACGATTTGCTGCTTCCCTATTTTTTAACCAACGGCAGAATAAACGAAGACAACCTCAACATTGGCGAATCAGGAAACGGAATCCCGGATATCATTGATGAAGCACGAAATGAAGTGGATTTGTGGCTGAGTGTACGTGATGGCGATGCTTACTGCCACGGATTAACCAATCCTTCAAAGGAACATACAGTTATGTTTCAGGCCGGCGCAACCACAATGGCTGCCTGGGCAAATGCAGCCAACTGTGCCATGATAGCCGAATGTTTCCGCATTTCAGGAAACGAAGAATTAAAAGATGATTACACCAGGGAAGCCATAATAGCGTTTGAATTTGCCGGAAAACAGGATAACATGCAACTGGACGACCGGCAGGAAGTAGGCGACTGCAACATGCGGGGACGTGATTTTAAACAAATGGCCGCCGCTTTTTTATACAATGTTACCGGCGATACAAAATGGGAGGATATCCTTGCAGGGGAAAGTGTGGTAAAAGACGCCGGTTCAAAAATTGACAACAAGCGGGAATGGTACCAGATTTGGGGAACCGCGGCTTATTTAAATTGCCCGCAGGAAAGACACTATAATGACCTTTATGCCAACATGAAGCAGGCCGTGCGCAACCAGGCCATGGAACACAATGTCCGCCACATGGATTTGAGGCCATCGCGCCGTTCATCCAACAACAACTACTGGCAAACGCCACACAACATGCAGTTGGTTATGCTTGCCCATTTTGTTTCGGAAGATAAAGCGGATAAAGATTTGTTTAAAAAATCAATGTTTCTGGAAGCCGACTGGGGATTGGGCCGAAATCCAACAAACACAGTTGAAATGACTGGTTTGGGCGAGCGAAACATTGAAAACTGTTATACTACCGGGCAAAATGACGGAACTCCGGGATTGCATCCGGGACATACTCCATATAACAACCTTGACCCCTGGGGGAAAGGACATAACGGGGGGAATCCGCAATGGTTTGTCGAAAAATGTTATCCCGAATGGATTTCGGGCGGCTGGCCTCACCAGGAAGGATTCTTCAATTGCCGGTATGTATGGGCCAACGGTGAATTTACTCCGCGGCAGACAATGCGCGGAAAAATGGCGCTGTATGGTTATTTGTACGGAATAAGATAAATCCGTTTTCGGTAAAACCGGTTTTATCATCAAAAAATGAAATTATGATTATCCGGAGTGAATATAAGAGGTTGCAGCAAATTGCTGCAGAAATGATCAGGAATGCAGGCATTTTTATCACTTCCGAAGAAGAGGATAAAATTGCTGTAGCCGATTTTGGTTTAAGCCGCATTGAAAAAGAAGGAGCCCAGATTCTAACCTATTTTGCTACCGATCGAATCAGTGCCAAAGTCATCGTTCTGCTGCCCGGTCAAACATTGCCCGAGCACTGGCATCCACCGGTTGGTGACGATCCCGGAAAGGAAGAAATAATACGCGCTGTTTGGGGCGATTTGCGTTTTTATATTCAGGGAGAGGGCGCAGTTCAGGAAGGTGTTATACCCGAGGGAAAAGAAACGGTTTATACCATGCGAAATGAAGTAATTTTGAAACCGGGCAATCAGTTGATTTTACCGCCGGAAACCAAACACTGGTTTCAGGCCGGGAAAAGCGGTGCTGTACTGTATTCTTTTTCCACCTGTGTTCGTGATGCACTGGATGGATTCACTGATCCCAATATTATTCGTGAAACCAAAATAGTTGAAGATTAAAAACAGTTCGCAATGCTGTAATCTGTTTGAACCTGACTTATGAGAAGTTTTCCGCGACGATATTTCATGGTAATGGGCACTTTTCTGCTGGCCTTGCTTGTTTTGATAGACAGGGCCTGCATTTCGGTGGCGAAAGATTCCATTACACTCGATCTGGGCCTAACGGAAAAGCAATTCGGCTGGGTACTGTCTGTATTTGCACTGGGCTATGCCTTTTTTCAAACCCCTTCCGGAATACTTGCCGATAAATATGGTCCGCGCAGAATTTTAACAGCAGTGGTTGCTTTCTGGTCAGTTTTTACTGCACTTACAGGTGCAGTTTTCAGTTACATTTCATTACTGGTCGTTCGTTTCCTTTTTGGAGTTGGCGAGGCTGGTGCATTTCCCGGAATGGCCCGTTCAATTTATACATGGATTCCGCTAAAAGAAAGAGGAATAGTAAACGGTATCAACTTTTCCGGCGGCCGGCTGGGTGTCGCTTTTTCGCTGGCGCCAATTGCCTGGCTGGTAAATCAGGTGGGCTGGAGGATGAGTTTTCTGATTCTTGGCGGAATTGGAATATTATTTGCTGTTGCGTGGTTCCTGCTCTTCAGGGATGACCCCCTGACCCATCCCCGTATTTCAGCAAAAGAAAAAGAATTCATTAAAAATAACCGGCAAAATGTGAATGCTTCTGGTTATGCCGAAGCTGAAAGGCTCAGTATTGGAAAGTTATTTTCGTCGAAAAACATGTGGCTGGCAATGGGGCAGTATTTCAGCAGCAATTTTACTTTCTTTTTCTGCCTCACATGGCTCTATCCCTTTTTAAAGGAAAAATTTGCACTTGAAGCGGTGGAAGCTGGATTATACTCATCGTTGCCGTTGATTGCAGGTGCAGTTGGAAACTGGATTTCGGGGCTGCTGGTGGATTATATTTACAAAAACGGCAGTTGGAAAAATTCAAGACTAATACCTGCCATTGTGGGCTTTGGCCTTGCATCAGTGGGGTTGGTGGCAAGTCTCTACATGACAAGTGCTGCGGGTGCCGTACTGTTTCTGGCCCTGGCAGTTTTCGGCGCCGATATGACGTTGAGCCCTTCGTGGTCGCTGTGCGTGGATATCGGCCGGCGAAATTCAGGAGCAGTCTCAGGAACCATGAATATGGCCGGAAATATAGGTTCATTTGTTACAGCACTTGCATTTCCCTATCTGAATGCATGGTTCGGTTCAACCACACCTTTCTTCTTTTTAGGTGCCACATTAAACATTTTTGCCATATTTTTATGGTTAAAGATAAAACCGGAAAAACCATTGGAGCAGTATTAATTTATACCTGAAACAGATGAAGCAAACAGTTGTCTTTACACTCATTCAGTTTTTGTTTGTCAGCCTGACCGGGATGGCACAAATCAAACCCATGTTTCCCGGCGAAAAATGGACAGTCACTACTCCTGAAAAACAGGGGGTGGATGCCCGGAAAATGAATGAAGCACTGGATTACCTGGCTTCGCAATCAAAGCACAACAAAAACAAAGAGGTGCTGATAATCAAAAATGGCTGTCAGATCTTTGGCGGAGAAAACATTGACAGTACCCATAACATCTGGTCGTGTTCCAAAACATTTACAAGTACCGTTTTGGGTTTGCTGATTGATGATGGCCTGCTTTCCCTGGATGAAAAAGCAGCGAATTATGAATCCTTGCTGAAGGCATATTATCCGGATGTTACCTTCCGGAATTTTACCACCATGACCTCCGGTTACAGCGCCGAAGGGGAGAGCCGCTGGGGTGAAAATTCGGCCGACTGGAGCCAAACGGTGTATCAGCCTGAAAAACCTCTTTTCCCTCCCGGTACTGCCTTTGCCTATTGGGATGAGGCACAAATGATGTTTGGAAGAGTACTTACACAAGTGCTCCGTCAGTCGATGCACGATTTCCTGAAAGAACGAATAACGGATGCTATTGGTATGGGCGAATGGAATTGGTATCCGGAAAAAGATGTAAACGGAATTCCGATTAACAATGGCTGCACCAATGTTACCATCAATGCAAAGCAATTTGCCCGCTGGGGATGGTTGTTTTTGAATGAAGGAAACTGGAACGGGCAGCAACTCATCAGCAAAAAATGGGTGAAACAGGCTACATCTGTACAGGTGCCGGCGGATCTGCCGGTCGCTGATACTGACAGGAAAAGTATTGCCGGCCCCGGTTGTTATGGTTTCAACTGGTGGGTCAACGGAAGGCTGAAAGACGGAACACTTAAATTACCGGGAGCACCCGAAGGCTGCTACTTTGCCTCCGGTCACAACAACAACAAATGCATTGTTATTCCGCAATGGAATATGGTGGTGGTGCGTATGGGAGAAGACGGCCATCCGGATAACCCTGACCAGGTTTACGGGACTTTCCTGAAAATGCTGGGCGAGGCCATTATCAGGTAAAAGCAGAACTTGGTCAGGATATTTTTGGAAAAGTCAGGGCGCAGAATAATCCACAATTGGATAAACAAAATAATTCTTGCTTCAGCATGATATTATGCCCGGCATTTCTATCTTTTCAATACCGCTTAATTTTTTCTGTAGCTAACGGTAATAAAACATTTTCTTACTTAAAATAATCTGCTTTATTTATATCCTGTAATTATGTATTTTTGAAAAATATCAATAACCAGTATGTTTACATATACTATTTGGTTATGGAAACAAGTAAGATGATTAGCTTTTGCAGTTGAATTTAAAACAGTTGAATAATGAAAATTTCAGAGACAAAAATATTACATCTACCTATCCTGGTTGAACAGGACGAAGATGATTTTTACATCGTAAGCTGCCCGGTTTTCAAAGGGTGCCGTTCCTATGGTTCTACCATTGACGAAGCTTTGGCCAACATTAAAGAGGTAATTGATATGTGCATTGAGGAAGAAAAGGAAAAAACCTCTGAGATGAACCGTTTTATCGGTTTCAGGGAAATGCAGGTACCAATCAATACCGGGACGGTTTAATTTACAGGCTATGCCACAATTACCGGTTATTTCAGGAAAAGCATTTTTAAAGTTTTTAAAAGCTCTCGGTTTTATAGTTGTTCGTGTTAATGGTTCGCACCACCGTTTAAAACACCCTGACAACAGGGTTACTACCGTTCCGGTTCACAAAGATCAGGACTTGCCAAAAGGTTTGTTAAGAAAAATTATCCGAGAGGATTTGGAACTTGAATTGGATAATTTTATTGAACTTTGGAATAATCATAAATAACAAGACCTGCATGTACGGCCTTTATTTTATTTTTAAAATTTTTAAGTAAATCACCCTGTTCAGGATTCAAATATTTTATCTGCAAAAATTGCAGTACATCCGCAATATAATGTACCTGTTTCGGAAAATAAAGTTAGTCTTGCTTATTTACATACTTATCAGTTTTATAGCCACTTTCAAAATTTTAAATTAGTTTTGATAATTCACGATTAAACCATAAAGCAATGACTAAAACCGAACAATTCCATCACCTTCACCAAAAAGGAGCCCTTGCAGAAAAGGTCCTGTTCCGGCCGATTTTAATGTATTTTGCTGCAAACTTTATCGGGAAAACCTATGGCGAATTTGCTTCCGATTACAAGGTGCTGGTGGAAGCCAACCTGCGCTGTATGGATGAATTTGGGCTGGATATGCTGGGCCTGATTTCAGACCCGTACCGGGAAACCAGCGCTTTCGGAGCAAAAATTAAGTATATTCCCGACGGAGTGCCGCGATGTTTGAACTATGTTGTGCAAAGCATGGACGATGTCATCCACCTGAAAAATCCCGATGTTTACAAAGAAGAACGAACATCAGACAGAATAAAAGGGGGTGAATTGCTGTCGAAAAAAACACAGGGGAATGTTCCCATAATCGGCTGGATTGAAGGCCCGCTTGCAGAAGCATGCGATTTGGCAGGTGTCGAAAATATGATGATGCAGTTGATGATTGACCCCGATTTTGCAAACCGGCTGATGGACAAATGCATGATTACTGCAAAAGATTTTGCCAGGGCCCAGATTGAAGCCGGTTGTGAAATCATAGGAATGGGTGATGCTGTCTGTTCGCAGATCGATACGGATACATATAATTTGCTTGTAAAAGATCGGCACAAGGAGTTGATAAGCTACATTCATGATCTGGGTGGAAAAATTAAACTGCACATTTGCGGCGACACCAATCATTTATTGCCTTCCTACAAAGAGTTAAACCTCGACATTCTCGACCTCGACTGGCAGGTGGATGTTGCCCATGCCAGCGAAATTCTGGGAGAAAAGGTGATACTCTGCGGAAATATCAACCCGGTTTTGGTGCAGAATAAGTCGCGTGACGAGGTTTTTCAAATGAGCAAAAACCTGGTAGAGAAATACAAAAATGAACGTTTTATCTTATCGGCAGGCTGCGAAATTACTGTTTTAACCCCACCCGAAAACCTGAAAGCCATGAGCGATGCAACTTCATAATTTTACGATTCAGCAGTAAAAACCGACTGCTCAACAGAATAAGTTTTTAGTACATCTTAAAAAACCGGAATTTTGGGGATAATATTTCTTTAAAAGCTGAAACGTAATTCAATGATTCATCCCACTCAAAATAAAAGTCTCAAACAAAAGCTGTACTGGCACCTGAAAATAATAATTGGCGCTTTTTTCATCGCACTTTTTTTCAGCATTGTTCTATCCGGAAAAGTCTTTAACCCGCAATTACCCGGAATGTGGGTGATAACAATCATTCAGCTCGAAATTTTTATCTGGCTGGGTGCCCTGTTTTTCAATTCATTAAAAGTTGGTGCGCCGGGTTTTAAAAAGAAATTGCTAATCCGGTTACTCATTTTCTATTTGTCGGTAATGGCAATTGCCGGATTGTTTTTCATACTGATTTTTTTCTTTTACTTTTTAAAAGGAAGTTACGAATTCGACAATTTCTTCACTGCATTGCAGCACCTCGAAATGAAGCAGTTTTTTACTTCAACACTGGTCGGTTTCACGCTTGGGACACTGTTTTTCTTTTATGTGCAGTGGGACGAGGCCCTGAAACGTGAGCAGAAACTGACACAGGAAAAACTGATATTTCAGTATGAAACCCTGAAAAAGCAGGTCAACCCGCATTTCTTGTTCAACAGCTTAAATACACTTTCGTCGCTGGTACGCGGAAATCCTGAATTGTCCGAAAAATTTATTCAGAAGCTGTCGGCAATTTACCGGTTTGTGCTGGATAACGAAGAAAAAGAACTGGTGCCGGTTGCCTCTGAAATGAAGTTTGTGAAAGACTTTTTTTACCTTCAGAAAATCCGGGACGAAGAAAAAATAGAACTCAAAATTGAAGTGAACAACAAACAGGAAATGCAGATTGTGCCGGTTTCACTGCAACTGCTGGTTGAAAATGCGCTGAAACATAATTCGGCCACGCGCAGCCAGCCGCTGTTAATTATTGTTCACGATGAAGGGCTCGACAAAATTGTGGTGCGGAATAACCTTCAGAAAAAAACACAACTGAACGAATCATCAAAAATCGGTTTGAAAAACCTGAACGAACGCTGCCGGCTGATTTTGAACCGCGAAATTGAAGTGCAGGAAACGCCGGATGAATTTGTGGTGAAGGTTCCCGTAAAAATTAAATAATCCTGTCCTTATACTTGTGTCTAAAAGTCTCAAATCTATAAAATGAAAGTAATAATTGTAGAAGACGAAAAACTTGCAGCCGAAAAACTACAGCATTTACTGGCCAAAGCCGACCCAAATATTGAGGTGGTAAAAAAGCTTGAATCGGTGGGTGAATCGGTGAACTGGTTTTCGGCAAATAAAAACTACGACCTTATTTTTATGGACATTCAACTCGATGACGGAATTTCATTCGAGATTTTTGATGCAGTAAAAATTGAGGCACCGGTAATATTCACTACCGCCTACAACGAATACGCCATCCGCGCCTTTAAGGTAAACAGTGTGGATTACCTGCTGAAACCCATTGATGAGGAGGCACTTGAAACGGCATTGCAGAAATTTCACCGGCTGTTTTCGGAGAAAAACAATTTCGAATTTAATATTTCGAAGGTCGTTGAGCAGCTGTCAAAATCATATAAAACACGCTTTTTTGTGAAAATTGGTATTCATTTTCAATCGGTTCCGGTAGAAGATGTATCTTGTTTTTTTGTAGAAGAACGGTGCACCTTCCTCAAAACCAAAAACGGCAAAAATTACGATCTGGACCAGTCGCTCGATCAAATCCAGAAAATGGTTGACCCCGGCTTGTTTTTCCGGGTTAACCGCAATTTTTTGGTGAATATTAATTTCATCACTCAAATCACCAGCTATTCCACAAGCCGCCTTAAACTAAAACTCGAAAATTGTGCAGATGAAAATCTGATTGTCAGCCGCGACAAGGTTTCGGAGTTTAAAAGCTGGATGGATCGGTAAAATAATATTCTACCTGAAAGGACTCTATTCTGAAAACAAAAAAAGGAAGCCAATTCCTTTTTTTCTGCAGTCGCAAAGTATTGAAACAACATTCCTTTCAGTTATATCGAATAAATAGTTTGTATTTTTGAAATAAAAAATTTTAAAAATGGATATACAAACACGGAAAATTACTTTTATTAAAAAATTTCTCGATCTGGATGATGAGAAGCTTATTTTTCTATTTGAAAAATTATTGGAGAAGGAAGGAGAAAGAAAACTCAGTAAAAAATTTTGTAGAATGACATTGGAAGAATTTAATGCAAGAATTGATAAATCGCTTTCAGATTTTGCTGAAGGAAGGGTGACAGAATCCGATAAATTGATTGCTGAAATAGAATCGTGGTAATGAAAATTTACTGGAGCAATTTTGCAAAAACTGAACTTCAGAAAATCTTTTACTACTACAAACAGAATGTTAGTGAACGAGTAGCGAAAGCACTTGTTTTGGGAATTGAAAAAACTACACAAATTCTTAAAACGAATCCACGGTTGGGACATATTGAGCAGTTACTGGTTGACAGACATTCGGAATTCCGCTATTTGGTTTCATTGGTGTTCGGTAAAATATCAAGAAAATTATTTTTATCATGTTTCGCTGCTCTGCAGCTTTCACGAATATATACAAATGGCAGGCTACAAATATTTTGCTGCTCTGCAGCTAATTTTAGCGGCAGCGCCGTACAAATATTTGCAGTAAAAAGTTACTAAAGAATAAATCAAGCCCCAGCCGGGGCGGAACATCCTGAACCCGTTACGAATTGAAAGATAAAAGTTCCATGTCTGTTTTATCCGGACACTAATGATTTGGTTTACAAAAATTACAAAATTATTTATTGGATAAATGAAAGAATTAACAGAATTGAAATTGTTGATGTTTTCGATACCAGACAAAATCCAGATAAGATGAATACTGCAAGATAAATTTTGTAAAAGATTCAGTTTGCAATAATATCATTCATTTTTCATCTGATTAGTCACCACTTCAATCTCTCTACTTTTACGAAAAAATTCCAATCCCTCGATGACGTATTCTGATTACATTTCATCTTTCGAATAGCCGCTTCAGTCTCCTCGCTGCTGAGGATTATCCGGCATCTGGTTTTTACTGCATTTCTTTCCCCGGAAATGAAATTCCTGGTTGGCAGATTTTCATTGAGTAATCCTGAACAAACATAAGAAGCTTAACAACAAGTTCTCCGATACCCCTGCTAAATACCAAATTCGTACTTTCTTCGTAGTATATACAGACTAAATTCGGACTAAATTCGCGATTTCGCGAATTTAGTCCGAATTTAGTCCGAATTTGATACGAATTTAATCCGGAGTTAAATAGTAGTTGTTCACTGTTCATCTAGCCGGAATAGGGTCGGTGTGAAAAATGGTATGAGGAGGCAAAACCCATATATATGACCGCTTCATGAAAAGGTGACACCTGTTAAAAGTCGGATCTAAAATTTCCGGTACTGGTAATTAAGGGAGGGCGAACAACCGGCACTGCAGTGGAACAATACCTAAAAAAAAATTCCATCTGTTCAGACCTGAAGGGAACAGATGGAATCTTAATATTTTAAAACTTCCTGTTACGAATTCACTACTTCTTCGTGATGATTCCAACCCAGCCGCCACCGGGTGCCATATCGATTTTAACTTTTGAAGTATTGGTAACATTCATTTCTTCCTGTTTGAAATCGGCGGCATGTTTTGCCGCATTTACGCCGTCTTTCCAGATTTGGAGAGTGTAATTTCCTGCATCCAGAATACCGAGGTCAAGTTCCAGTGTGCGTGGAGTCCAGTCGGTCATGGCGCCAACAAACCATTTGTCCCCCGAACGGCGGGCAACCAGGATGTAGTCACTCACTTTAGCATCGAGAACTTTTGTATCGTCCCAAACTGTGGGCACGGCTTTCAGAAATTCCATTGCTTCCGGTTCGCGGTAATAGTTCGACGGATTATCGGAAAGCATTTGCAGCGGACTTTCAAAAACCACATACATTCCCAGCTGGTGGCAACGTGTGCCCAGGCTCATCGGTTCTGTAAACACTGAATTAAAATTTGTACGGTTTGCATTCAGCATGGCACCGGGTGTAAAATCCATCGGGCCGGCCACCATCCGGATGAACGGAAGAGTCAGGTTATGTTCCGGGTTGGGGACTGAATCCCATTTGTTATTTTCCATTCCTTTCACCCCTTCGCGGGTAATCACATTCGGATATTTCCGGCGCAATCCTGCCGGTTTATAGGCACCGTGATAGTCAACCAGCATTTGGCGTTCTGCACATTCGCGGGCTATTTTTTCATAGAAATTAACCATCCACTGGTCGTCGCGCTGCATAAAATCGATTTTGATTCCTTTCACACCCCATTCCTGGAACTGGTCGAGCGCTTCTTCAAGCTTGTCGTCCAAAGCTTTCCAGACCACCCAGAGAATTACGCCTACATTTTTTTCTTTGCCATAATCCACCAGTTCCTTCACATCAATATCGTCCACCACATTCATGATGTTGTCGAGGTGGTACCAGCCTTCATCGAGAATGATGTAATCGAGGCCGTATTTTGCTGCAAAGTCGATATAGTATTTGTAGGTTTCATTGTTAATCCCCGATTCAAAGTCAACACCATATACATTATTTGCATTCCACCAGTCCCAGGCTACTTTTCCGGGTTTAATCCAACCGGTGTTTTCAAGTACATTTTCGGGAGCCAGTTTGTAAATCATTTCCGACTGCACCAAATCGGCATCCTTATCAGAAATAATCATTGCCCGCCATGGAAATGTTCTTGCACCATCACAGTCAGCAATATAATCCGCATATTTTACCGGTATTACATTGCGATCGTTGTTTTGCTCTGTTTCAAGAACCACACCGGGGAAAGTTCCAACCAAAGCATTTTTATTTTCTGCCGAACCTTTTAAATACATTCCTGCATAATCGATTAAATCTGATTCAGAAATATAGACTTTTACGTTGTTTCCACAATCCACCAGTAGTCCGGTTGAGCCCATTCTGGAAGGGGTAATATCCGACAGTTTCACTACCTGATAGACCCTTTCCTGGTGGGTATAAAAACTTTCTTCTTCCGGAAACCAGACATTGTAATCGGCAGGGAAATTAAAGGTTGCCTGTTCGCCATTTACTTTAAAAGGTTCTTTTTTATCCACTTCCCAGCGGTAGGCAACTCCCTCATCGTATGCCCGAAACTGCAGGTTATAACCTTTAAACGACAAAGTAAGCTGGTTGTACTTATCATCAATTGTCCGCATATTTCCGCGGTAACACAGGGTGTAAGTACTTCGTCCACTGAAGTTGTTTTGGCTTTTCTGACTTTCGCGTTTTGCCCAAGAATTTCATCATCAACAGTTAATGAAATGCAGAAGGTGAGATAATTTCAGTATTACCCAGGAACACCGAATAATGAATTTCATCTTCGACAGAAATTTTGACTTTCAGTCTTCCGCCAGGTGAATCTACTGTGTAATCTTTTGCCATGGAAACAGTTACAAAAAGAACAAGCCCAATCAGGATAAAATATTTCTTCATTTTTTAGTGATTTTAAATTTTGGCGGGAAGATAACAACTATTTTGGAAAATGCATTCCGAAGCAGTGTTACTATTCCAAAGAAGAAAAGAATACAGTGATAATAATTTCATTACTTTCTGTCCCATTTCGGGACATGTTTTCTATATGAGACAAAATATTAAGAACAGGAATTTTAATTTGGATTCATTGCTATATATTTGGCCCCCAATAAAAGGAACAGGAACAGGATTATCTTTTCGACGATCCTGTGAAATGATAATTAATCGGGTATAAATCAAAACCAAACGTCTGTTGATGACTTAATTTTTTCTGGTCAGTAATAAATCACAATACAAAGTCCTTTTCCGGGTGAATCTTTTAAAAGCACACGTTTTATTCATCTTACTACTTTATTTGTTGATTTCATTCACACCAGTATACTCCCAAACTACATCGGTTACATATACTTCATCCGGTACCTGGACTGTTCCTGAAGGTGTACTACAAGTTACGGTAGAAGCCTGGGGGGGTGGAGGTGGCGGTGAAAGTGATGTTGGTATGGGCGGTGGCGGCGGAGCTTATGCCCAGAGTACTTTTTCTGTAATTAGCGGAAATAATTATAATGTAATTGTTGGAAATGGTGGTGCAGGTGGTACTGGTATTGGGACCAAAACACCAGGAGGAAACGGAGGTAATTCAATTTTTGGAAGCAATCTTTTGGTGGCAATCGGAGCACAGGGAGTATTAGGAGGATTAAGTTCCAATTGTATTGGAAGCATAGTTTGGAGTGGAGGAAATGGTGGAAATGGAGGAGGAAACAGTGGTGGCGGTGGCGGCGGATCTGCATTTACATATTCAAATGGAAATGATGGTATCAATGGTGGCGGAAATACTGGTGGAACAGGAGGGACAGGGACAGGTAGCGGAGGAAATGGTGGTGCAAAAGATACTCAGGGAAATATTGGTTTAATTCCTGGAGGTGGTGGTGGCGGAAGTGGAAATAAAGTGTTTTCAGGAGGTAATGGTGCCCCCGGCAAGGTGATTATTACCTGGTGCGAGCCGCCTTCCATAACCAGTCAACCAGCCAGCCAGTATATTACATATGGCGAAAATGGCAATTTTGCTGTTGAATCATCAGGTATAGGGTTAACTTACCAATGGCAGGTTTCGGAAAATGGTGGCAGTTCATGGGAAGACATATCAGGAGAAACCAGCTCAGTATTAAACCTAAATGTTCCAACTGTTGCAAAGGATGGTAATCAATATCGCTGTATTGTCACTGCCAATTGCGGCTCATTTAGTACAAGCGATGCAGCTACCCTAACGGTAACCCCAAAAGTTCTAAATGTTAAAGCAGGTAATCAGTCAGTAATATATGGAACTCCTGCAAATACAATCACACAAAATGGAACCTGTTCACTGTCGGATTTTGTGAATGGCGACAACTCATCAATTATCAATGGTTTAAATATGGTTTCCTATTCAACCAATTACACCAGTTCAACCAATGTGGGTTCATCAGGAATCAAGATTACTCCGGCAATCAATAGTCTCAGTGCAGCAAATTATTCATTTGTTGCAGTTCCCGGCAACATCACTATAAACAAAGCAGACCAATTTATAAATTTTGCTCCATTATTCACCACCAAACCTTTAAAGGATTTTGTGAACGAGCCGGTTCCACTAGGAGCTTCAGCCAGTTCCGGATTGCCGGTTACAATTACTTTAGGACCGGGAAGCGCTGCTACATTAAACTATGACGCAGGTGAATCCCCACCTTATTATATGACAGATATTGGAAGCACCGGTTCGGTTACAATTTATGTAAATCAGCCTGGAGATGGAAATTATAATCCGGCTGAACAGGTTGAACGGTATTTTGATGTGACAAAATCAAACCAGGAAATAATTTTTCCTGAAATTGATGATGTTCTTTTTTCCAATAATCTGATAGTTAATATGGCAGCTACTTCTACTTCAGCCCTTCCGGTAACCTATGAAGTTGTAAGTGGCCCGGCCAGTGTTACCGGAAATTTTTTAAATGTTACCGGAGCCGGAAATATTTTGGTTAAAGCTAGTCAGGATGGTGACGCAGGTTACAATCCCGCAGCGGATGTCACACAGGAATTTGCTGTGGGGAAAGGTTTACAAACCATTACCATTGTTGTACCGACCGGAACTTTAAACGGTTTGACACAGATTAGCGCCACTTCCACTTCAGGATTGCCCGTTTTGTTAAATCTCGGGGCTGGCAGTGATGCGACTGATTTGGTTGATCAAGGTTCTTATTATACACTTTCGGGAATCGGAACTGTTGGTACCGGTGAAATTATTATTGTGGGCAACCAACCTGGAAATTCCAATTTTTTTCCGGCAGACCAGATAATACAGACAATTGATCTTTCAAAATCCAATCAGACAATTGATTTTCCGGTAATAACAAATAAAATTTATGGTAATGCTCCAGTCATATTGAATGCCTCTGCCAGTTCTTCATTAACTGTCACTTATTCAATAGTCAGTGGATCTGCATCAATTGCCGGCAACATACTGACTATAACCGGAGCAGGTACAATTACAGTTTCGGCAGATCAGGCCGGAGATAATGACTTCAATCCCGCACCAACTGTAACACGCCAGTTTGAAGTATTTAAGGCAACGCCGGTAATTAACCTGTCAGATATTACAAAAATGAAAAGTGATGTTCCTTTTCAGATTTCACCGACTTCTACCAACACCGATACAGATCCTGATGTTTTTTCGTTCGCGGGCAGCAACTCGACAGTGTTTACCATGAGTGGTAATACAATAACAATAACAGGGGCAGGTACTGCAAACCTGGTAATTTCTCAGGAACCATCGGCAAATTTTAACGGGACAATCAAAACGGTCACTATAACAGTGGAAAAAGCGGGTACAACAATTAATGTAACCGGGGATCAAAATTACACTTATTCGGGTTTGCCACAAGGCCCATCAACTTTCGATGTATCAGGTTCAGGGGGCGAAGTGACTTTTAGTTACTCCGGAACCGGAAGTACCAGCTACGGTCCGGTTTCAACCAAACCATCGTATGCAGGAACTTATTCTGTAACAGCAACAGTTGCAGAAGACGAAAATTTTGCGGAGGCGACATCCTTGCCTTATCCATTTACTATCAATAAAGCCAATCCGGCTATTAATATCATCCCTTATTCTGTAATGTATAACGGTTCACCAAATTTAGCAACAGGAACTGCAACAGGTAATTCTGGAGAAGTACTTTCAGGACTGGATTTATCAGCAACAGAACATACCAATGCCGGAAATTACACAGATTTCTGGGCATTTATTGATGTCACCGGAAATTACAATGATGATTTTGGGACCATTGATAATATCATTGATCCAAAATCATTGACGATCTCAGCTTCAGATCAAATTAAATGTTTTGGTAACGAATTTACTTTTTCAGGAACAGAATTTTCCTCCATGGGATTGGTTGTTCCTGAAACAATCGGAAGTGTTTCTTTTAACTGTACCGGTGCTTCCGCAGCAGCGATTGCAGGAAATTATGAAATTGTTCCATTCGGGGCGACTGGCGGAACTTTTAATCCGGATAATTATAATATTACATATACAGAAGGTCAGATGACAGTGAATCCATTACCTGCATTGACAAGTGCTGAGCAATCTGTCAAAGTTTGCGAAGGAACAGTTGCTACGATCAATCTTTCAGGTTTGGTTCCGGAAAAGATATTCTCTTTAGATTACTCAATTGACGGGGTGGCACAAACCACTAAAACTGGTTTGTATTCTGATGTTTCCGGAAATTCCGGATTTACTACCCCTGTTCTGACAGCAAACAATGATGGACAGATACTTAAGATTACAGGAATTACCATTACCAGCGAAACACCAAATTGTTCGAAGTCATTTTCTGAAAGTGTGACTTTAAATGTAATTCCACTACCAACACTATCCGGAGGATCATTGGAATCACCTGTTTGTGAAGGTACTTCTGGCACAGTCAATTTAAGTGGATTACTTTCCAGCACTACTTTTACTTTATATTATTTAATTGATGGAGTTGATCAGGCTCCTGTATCAGGATTAGTTGCGAACGCTTCAGGTAATTCAAATTTTGCTACACCTCCTCTGACTTCTGCCAATGATGGCCAGGTACTGGAAATCTATGGCATTGAAATTACAAGTGAATTTCCAGGGTGTTATAAGAGTTTTACCGAAGATGTTATATTGATTACTGTAGATGAACCAACTGCTACTATATCAGGCGACGCCACTATATGTGATAATGGCTCAACCACTCCTTTAACTGTTAACCTAACCGGAACTGCACCCTGGGAAATTACCACCCAACGCAACGGCGGCGAAAGTATTACGGTTACCAATATCAACGTGAATCCTTATGTTTTCTATGTTTCGCAGGCCGGTGTTTATACCATGAGTGACTGTGAGCGATGCCAATTGTACTGGAATTGCTTCCGGCAGTGCAACCGTCACTTTACATCAGTTCAACATGATGGTTTCGGATCAAACTGCTGTTGCATCGGGAGAGCATTGCCCCGAATTTCTTGGGCCTTTTAATGCAAGCAATGGTGCATACAATCCCGGTGTTACTGAAGTGGTTTTTAAGGCGGTAAAAGAATCATCAGCCACAGGTTCCTGGACTTTTGATTTTGAAATTGACGAAACCGGAGATGTTGAAGTGTATGAATTGGCAGTTTCGGGCAACACTTCAGCAATAAATTATACAGGAGATGATGCAGGCGGAACATTAAATGCAGGCGACAATACCGAAGTCACCTTCATTTTTCAGGTTATCAACGTCCCGGGAACCAGCCTCGATGTGGCGTTTACAGTTTCAGGGGGGAATGACGGAACCTGCAGTGAAACAGGAACATCAGCTGATAATACAATAAATCATATGATAAATGCAATGCCGGCAATCGGCAACATTGAATAAACGAATGATATTAATTCAGAAATAAAAATTATTAAAAATCAACATGTTTAATTAAAAATCAAATTGTTATGAAAAAGATTGTTTTTATTTTAATGACTGTTTTCGCACTCGCCCTGATGGCTGGAAGTGCTGTGGCACAAACTTCTGTTACTCCTTATCTGGGAGCTGCCTACACATATTCTGTGGCTGATATTGAACCGGGTTCAGCAAACCTGGTGGAAGTTTACATCTCTTCTGATGCAGCATGGATTCAACTGCTAGCAACTGCTGCGTCTGACTATGAAATTGTAAGCAGTACAGGTGCAACTTTAACAACCGCAGGAGGACAAGGTTACAGAGGTGCTTTAACTTCATCAGATATAACTTTTAATATTCTGTATCCCGGTACTAGTAATTTAACTGTCGGTTCAACATATTATTTATGGGTAAAGGTTTACAGTGGGAATGAATCAACATGTTCAAACATTAAATACATAACAATTGTACCTGCTGCAAATAACTTTGATTTAGCATTACAGGTGAAGTCGATAAATGTCAGGTAGTCATTACACCTACTTCTGAAAATGTTATGGGTTCTGATGGACAGTATACAGAATTTACTTATACAGTTGAAAAAACAGGTGGAACTTCAACTCAGCAATGGTCATTCGATTTCGATAAATACTTCCAACAAACTTTCGTCCGTTTAACAGATGCGTTTACAGTAACATATACTGTAGGTGTGTAAATGTTCAGGTTCAGGTTTTGAAGCGAATTGTGGTGAATGGCACTGAAACAGTAACCGAAACGTAACTGTACAAATAACTCCGGGTGCAGCTAATACAATTTACTGCAACTTTGTCTAAATGAAAAATTATTTTAACCAAAGCAGGACTGTATAATAGCTGTCCAATGAGATTGATGGTTATATTGAGGACTCAACAATACTTTAAAGAACTCCATCAATCCAAGGTTTAGTTTAATAAATATGATTTCCTTCTTAAAACATATCATCTTTTTCTCCTGATGTTGATAACTTCTTATTCAGCATTGGCACAAAATCCGGCGCTTTCACCTCCCGAGGGCAGCATCCAGACCTATGCATGGGATGGAGTTACCGAAGGAAGCAGTTACACTTTTTATGTAACTGCGAATAGTGCAGAGTCTAAACGGTGAATATGTTTTTATTGGGGATAATTCAGGAGTGGTTGGAAATAACGGAATTGCTTCGGCACAAATTCAATGGAATACCGGCTCTGCTTTAAAGCAGTTTCAGGTGTGGCTCGAAGTTTCCTCTTCGGGTTGTTCAAACTTTGTATTTACAAATGTTTCGCCGCAACCCAACAACCATACCATAGGATTTACCGGAACATCAGGCTCTGCCTGTTTCAGTAAATCCGATAACAGTTTTACAATCAATTTCATAACAAAGGATAATCAGGGGCAGCCGCTTTCGGCTGCCCATTTTCCTCTTGAAGTTGAGCTGAGTGTAAACAATCAGAATTACAGGCAGACTGTAACTACTTCGCAGCAGGAGCTGCAAATAAATGATGCATTGCTGTCTGCCGTTTCAACGGAGAATACTGCAGTGGAAGTGGTATTAAACAGTGCTGTGGAAGCAAATAATGCCCCTCTTCAAATCGGGGCGAACAATAAATACATCCACACCATTTATGCCATTCCCGGAATTCAGTTTGAAAGCAATCAGGCTGATACAGTGCCATTGAATACGTTTCATTCGTTTGAAGCTTCCTTTCAACCCGGATACACCTGTTCCTGGTGGTTTGAAGATGCTTCAGGCAATAAAACCTACTTCACTTCCGAAAGTAATTCCACTGAAAATTATTTTTGGGATACCGAGGGTCATTATACACTTTTTGTGCAGGCCACAGATGAAAACGGCTGTGTATCTGAAATTATTTCAAAACCTTTTACTGTGAAGGAACAGGCGGGTTTTGTACCATCACTTGTTGCACTGCCGGACATAAACGTAGGTTATGAAAATTCATTGATAACAGGAAATGTGGCCACAAATGACTTTGATTTTCTTGATCAGGAACTGAACCTTGTTTATTCCATAATTGGAGAACCGGCATTGGGACTTACTTTTTTCGATGATGGAAGTTACGAATACCAGCCGCCACAGGGTTATACCGGCAAAATACATTTTACATACAAAGTTTGTTTTGAAGGTTTGGCTGAAGGCTGTGCAACAGCCGATGTTGAAATTCGTGTTTTGCCCAACATTTCAGCCGGGAATATTATGCCGGTTGCCTCAACTGATGCAGCACTTTCATTGCCAAATCAGACTGTATTCAGCAATTTGCTTGTAAATGACATTGATCCCGATGGTTTTGGCGCCCCGTTAACGGTTACCATTCAGCCGGTTAAAAATCCTTCCAACGGAACGGTTTCTATTGAAAGCGACGGTAATTATGCTTACACACCAAATCCTGGTTTTACAGGAATTGACCGCTTTTTGTACCGTATTTGCGACAATGGCCAACCTTCATTGTGTGATTCAGCCTGGGTGTATGTTATTGTGAGCGAGTTTGGCGGCAATGGAAAAAAACCGGTATCCGCTTCCGATGATATGTTTTTGTACGTGAAAGATACCCGCTATTCTTTGCGTGAAAATGATTCGGGTGATTTGGGGGAAAACCTTGTATACACCACCACTCCGGTTGTGGATGTAACACATGGAACACTTCAACTTTATGCGGATGGTACCTTTACGTATACTGCTGACGAAGGATATCTTGGCGTTGACTGGTTTGTTTACAACGTTTGCAATACAGACAATGAGCCGGATTGCAGGCAGGGAACCGGATTCATTTTAATCACTTCGGGAATGCATTTCATTTCGCTCGCAGGAAATGACACAGTTATTGGCAGTTGCAGTCCATACCGGTTATCAGCACAGGAATTGGGGGATGAATTTAGCTATAGCTGGCAACCTGCTGAATTGCTGGATGATCCAACAATCGCTGCTCCGCTGTTTACTCCCGGAAATTCAACATTATTTAAACTGACAGTAACCAATGACTATGGTTTCAGTACCAAAGACTCTGTACAGGTTACTGTTTCACAAACAATTGCAGATGCCGGTGAAGATATTTTTATGTACCGCAACGAACAGGCAGTTTTGGATGGAAGCAAAAGTTTGGGAACCGGTATTCAATACCACTGGACTACAACAAACGGTAAAATAGAAAACGGTGCAAACACTGCAAATCCGGTAATCAGTGAATTTGGAACCTATCTTCTTGAAATTACCGACGCCTTTGGATGCACGGATTCAGATTCTGTTAAAGTTGGAATGCTTACCCATGTGCCGGTTGCAGCAGATGATTACGATACAACGGGATACCGGACGACAGTGAAAATAAATGTACTGGAGAATGATACGGACCCGGACAATGACATTGATCCGCTGTCGCTTACAATTAAAATTCCGCCTTACAACGGAACTGCTTCAGTTGATTACAATGATTTCACGATAAATTACCGTCCGAAAAATGGATTTAGCGGGACCGACAATTTTGAATACCAGGTCTGCGATACTTCAAAAAATTGTGATGTTGCCTCAGTATATGTGCTGGTTTCCGATTTCAGGTTTTTTATCCCTGATGCATTCTCACCCAATGGTGACGGAATAAACGACTACTTTGAGATTGTTGGCATCGAAATGTATGAAGGAAACAGCATTGAGATTTTTAACCGCTGGGGAAACAGGGTTTACCGTGCTGATAATTATGGAATCAGCTCTACTCCGGTATTTTGGGATGGTAAACCGAATACGGGCGTAAGACTTGGCAATGAAGAACTGCCTTCGGGGACCTATTTCTATGTATTGGATTTGGGGAATGGTGAAAAACGAATCGTAGGATCGGTTTATTTAGATCGTTGATTAAATGAAAGTAAAACAAATCATAACACATCTGATAATTGCTCTGCTGGCTGTTTTCGTCATCAGCGGAGAAATACATGCCCAGCAGGATCCCATGTACACCCAGTACATGGATAATTTACAGATTGTGAATCCTGGTTTTACCGGTTCGGGCGATATGGCTGGTTTTTTGGTTGTGGCACGAAACCAGTGGGTGTCATTTGACGGTGCACCACGCACCCGTACTTTTTCCTTTAACACTCCCGTAAACGATAAAATCGGACTTGGATTTTCATTAATGACCGATAAAATAGGACCGCTCAACCAAACCGGTATTTATTTCGACTATTCCTATTTTCTGAAAGTTGGTTTTAAATATCAACTTGGAATGGGACTGAAAGCAGGGTTCAGTTTTTACCGTGCAGCTTTAACAGAATTGCAAACTGTATCACCAGATCCTATCTACGACCGTGATATTTACAAAAACTTCCTGCCTAACTTTGGTGTGGGTGCCTTTTTGTTTTCGGATGATACCTACTTTGGGTTTTCGGCGCCTAAACTTGTTGAAAATACCATTAGCCGCGAAGACTATTCCAGCGAATATGTGAGCCGCGAAAAGATGCATTTCTATCTTGTGGCCGGACATCAGTTTGAAGTCACGCAGGATATTCAGCTAAAAGGGCAATCCATGCTTCGGTTGGTGAAAAATGCCCCTGTTTCATTCGACCTCACTGCAATGGCAGGTTTCAGGGAACGGTTTTGGTTAGGCGGAATGTTTCGTTTTATTGATTCTTATGGAATCCTCGCACAGTTTAATGTTTCAAAAGAAATTCTGATTGGTTATTCCTATGATATCACTTTTTCAGGTTTAAATGCTTTTAATAACGGCACCCATGAAATAATGCTGAGATACAACATTAACCTGTTTTCAGGTTCAAAATAATTTTTTACAATGCTTGTATTCAGCGATTGAATCATCCATATTTTTCAGTTCATAGAATTTTAAGTTTAATTTTTACTTTATTAAACGCCGAAACATTATTTCTGTATTTTTAAAACCGGACCTAAAAAGAAATTAATGATTAAGGAGAAGAAAAGTTTAGTGGACGTTTCAAATAAAACTATTGATTCCAGTCCGGCGAAACCATTCTTAAAATGGGCCGGAGGAAAAAGCCAGTTGCTTAAAGCTTTCCTTGAATTTTATCCTGAAGAATTAAAATCAGGAAAAATTAATAACTATTATGAGCCATTTTTAGGCGGAGCTGCTGTTTTTTTTGACATCGCACAGCGGTATAAAATTCAATCGGCTTTACTTTGCGATATAAATGCAGAACTTGTTTTAACATATCAGGTTGTACAGAAGGAAGTATTCAAACTGTTGCAGTATTTAAGCGATTATACAAACAGGTATTACAGGTTGAATACCGAAAAGCAAAAGGAATTTTTCTACGATTTAAGGAAAGAATTCAATTCAAAACGAACAAAAATACATGATGGCAAATTCTCTGAACCATGGATTGAACGGGCAGCACAAATCATTTTTCTGAATAAAACCTGTTTCAATGGTTTGTTCCGTTTCAATTCAAGCGGCGAATTCAATGTGCCGGCAGGGCGTTATAAGAATCCTGGAATTATAGATGAACAAAATCTTTTAAAATCATCAGAATTGTTGGCGGTAGCCGAAATTAAACATGCTGATTTTCGGGAAATAGAGAAACATGTAAAAGAAAATTCATTTGTTTATTTCGATCCGCCATACCGACCCATCAGTAAAACTTCGGCATTTACATCATACAGCAAAATCAACTTTCAGGATTCGGAGCAAATTGAACTTGGAAAATTGTTCCGCAAATTGAATGAGAAAGGTATAAAGCTCATGTTGAGTAATTCTGATCCAAAGAACAACAATCCGGACGATAACTTTTTTGACGAATTGTACAAAGATTTTGAAATTTTCAGGGTGCCTGCAAAAAGAATGATAAATTCAAATGCAGCAAAAAGAAGGGCAATAAATGAGATAATTGTAACAAACTATTTCGTTTGATTTTTTTTTTCAGAAATAAAACTTTTTTTTAAACCTTTTTTAATTCCTGTTGTTTGATGGTATATAAAGAATTCTTACCATAGAGATGGTTTGGTTTTTGGTTTAGTTTAGGTTTAGGTTGATTGAGAAAAGGCTGGTTGCTCGACCGGCCTTTCTTTTTTGGTAGCAACTATCGTTTCATTATGCCGTAGCACATAATTTTAAGGATGATATCCACGCTCCGTTCCAGGTTGACATTGCCGTAATTACCGGCGGTTAAAGGCATTTCCAAACCTTTTATTGCAGTTGTAATTCCAATGGCAGCCAAATTAAAATCGTAGATTTCAAATTCATTTTTCCTGACACCTTCAATTAAAATCCGTTTAATCATGCGAATTTCATCCTGTTCGTAGCGATGTTTTACTTCTTCAATAAAATCAACTGCAGTTACATCATTTTCAATGGCATGATAGAAGTTAGCCAGATTCCGAAAGGTACCGAGTTTTGTCAGCACATAATCACGGAGTTTGTCCACCGGGTCAGTATTCCGGTTGATAACAATCTCCAGCTCATGCGCCAGAATTTCAACCTCTTTCATAATTACCGCCTGGAAAAGATCTTCTTTACTTTTAAAATAATAATAAAGTGAGCTTTTCCCTTTTCTCACTGCATTTGCAATGTCGTCGAGAGTAGTTTTTTTGTAGCCGTATTTGCTGAAGATTTCACGGGCAATTTTAAGAATGTTTTCCCGGTTCAGGTCTCTTTTACTGCCGTTTTCGGTGTAGTTCTGCATTTTTTCTCTATTTGCTGCTGTAAAAAGTAAGAACAAATATAACTAATTATTTCACCCGTAAAACTGTTTTTGAATTTTTTACTTATAAAGACGAAACAGATGGAATACCGGCATAACATCTGTAAACAGTTGAGAGTTCAGCATTTATTATTCGAAATCGTTGTTCCTTTGTTTTTTTACCAATCTGAAATCAAGGTGTTTTTTCTCGAGATTGGTACGCCAGATTTTAACTGTCACATCATCACCAAGCTGATAGGTCTGTTTGGTATGCCGGCCAACGAGTTGGTAATTTTTTTCATCGAAAGTATAAAAATCATCGTCCAGTTCCCCAATGGGTACCATTCCTTCGATTTTGCTTTCCAGTTCCACATAAATTCCCCAATCGGTAACTCCTGAAATCACACCCGGATAAACTTCACCTACATGATCCTGCATAAATTCTACCTGCTTGTATTTTACCGAAGCGCGTTCTGCATTGGCGGCACGGGTTTCCATGACCGAGGAATGACGGCAAAGTTCCTCATATTTATCTTCATTTACCGAACGTCCGCCAGCCAGGTATTTTTCGAGCAGGCGGTGTACCATCATATCAGGATACCTGCGGATGGGCGATGTGAAATGTGTGTAATACTCAAAAGAAAGACCGTAGTGGCCTATGTTTCGGGTCGAATATTCTGCTTTTGCCATGGTGCGTATGGCCAAAGTCTCCACTACATTTTGCTCTTTTTTACCTTTTACATTCTGCAGCAGGTTATTCATTGAACTTGAAATTGCATTTGCCGAACTGAGTTGTATTCCGTAACCAAATCTGTGGATAAAGGAATTAAAGGTTTCCAGCTTATCGGGATCAGGTTTATCGTGAATCCGGTAAACAAAAGTTTTTGATGTTTTTTGAGATTTTGCCTTGCCAACAAATTCGGCTACCCTTTTATTTGCCAGCAACATAAATTCTTCAATGAGCTTATTTGAATCTTTTGACTCCTTAAAAAATACAGAAAGCGGTTTTCCTTTTTCATCAATCTCAAATTTTAATTCCACTCTTTCGAAGGCAATGGAACCTTTTTTAAACCGCTTATCCCTGAGTTTTACGGCCAGATCATTCAGTTTAAGCATTTCGGCAGAGAAATCTCCATTGCCGGTTTCTATGATTTCCTGGGCTTCTTCGTAGGTAAACCGGCGGTTGGAATGAATGATGGTTTTCCCAAACCACTGATTTACAATCCCAGCTATTTCATTCATTTCAAAAACAGCAGAGAAACAGAGTTTATCTTCATTCGGGCGCAGGGAACATACCCCGTTGGAGAGCCGCTCGGGCAGCATTGGAATTACACGATCCACAAGATAAACAGAGGTTGCACGCAATTCAGCTTCTTCCTCTATCAAAGAATTTGAAGTTACATAATGCGTTACATCGGCAATGTGAACCCCCACCTCCCAATTGCCGTTTTCAAGTTTTTGCAGCGATAAGGCATCATCAAAATCTTTGGCATCAGCCGGATCGATTGTAAATGTGGTAATCGGACGAAAATCGCGGCGGATTTTATATTCTTCTTCAGGAATTTCCACCGGAATTTTTTCGGCCACTTTATCCACCCGTTCAGGAAATTTGTGAGGCAGCTCAAATTCTGCAAGAATGGCATGCATTTCAGCATCATTATTGCCTGTGTCACCCAAAACTTCAATAATTTGTCCAAACGGACTTCGGGCTTTTGAAGGCCATTCCACAATTTCAGCAATTGCTTTCTGTCCGTCTTTTGCTCCATTCAGTTTTTCAATAGGGATAAAAATATCGAAGCCAACTTTGCCTGACGGGATTAAAAAAGCAAAATTGCGTGATAATTGAACCGTACCTACAAATATTGATTTTGCACGTTCAATAATTTCGGTTACTTCTCCTTCCAAATCATGCTTTTTGCGCTGGGCGTACAAATGAACGTGCACTTTGTCACCTTCCATGGCATGATTCAGATTGCGTGATGAAATCAATACGGGTCGATCAACTTCATCGCTGACGACATATGCAAAACCTTGAGGCTGAAGTTCCACAGTTCCGGTAATTGTACCGGTTTTGGCCTTCATTTTAAAACTTCCCCGCGAAACCTGATCCAGAAAATCATCTTCTTTCAGTTCCTGCAGCACAATATTTACCAGCCTCCGATCTTCATCATCTTTTATTCCCAGCCAGGATGAAACCTGTTTGTAGTTAATAACTTTGGATTTGTTTTCGTATAAAACTGAAATTATTGCATTTTTTAGCTTCTTTTTATTGTATGTACCTGTTTTTTTAGTAAACTTCTTCCTGTTCTTTTTTTTAGCCATTTGTGTCGTTTTTTATCTCCTTGCAATTTAGTTCAAATTATCTGAAAACACCTGATATTCGTGGGTTTTTCATTTTATTGCTGCCATTCATAATTTTGCTGATAATGCAGTTCAGCTTTTGCCCAGATGAATTCCGGATTGCGGGTTTCTTCCAGAAACTGATAAGCAATTTCTGTTATTTCCGAAATTCCGGTTCCATAACGATGAAACAGGGGTTTAAACTGGTTATAGGAAATTCCGGTTTGCTTTGCCAAATCAAACTGCTCCATGCAAATTTCGTATTGGGATTCCATTCCGGAACCTGCAACAGTACAAGGGAATATTCCGCCGGTAACCGATAAAATTTTATCCAAAGTTTTTGCAGAAGGTGCTTGAAACAATGAGGTTTGCATCGGTTCTCCGGGTTCCACAGAAAAAAGCTCCTTACTGATTTCCAGTATTTCATTTGCTGAAAGATGATGTTTTACCGGTTCAATCTGACGGGCATTTACAATTCCACCTTCTTCGGAAAAAAGTAAATACGAATTTTGATGTTTGGTCACGAGAGTAAAATTGGTGTAAGTTGCAACCGGAAGCCGCACTGCTGATCTGAATTTTATACTTCCTGTTATTATTTCTTTTGCTTCAAATTGCCGATGCAGAAAAACAAGTTCCTTATTTTCAAGACGAAAGGGTTCATTAACTATAACTTCTCCACCAGCCGATTTTAAAAATTTTAGCAGTTCGATATAAAAACGGGATATATTAAATTTATATTCCTGAAAAACAACTCCCTCAAAATCCGGTAGTTTTAAAAACGAAAACATTTGAGGATTTGTTTTTTTCAGTAATGCCGATTTTTTATGGTAGGTATTTTTATAGAAACGATCGGCCAAACCAGCTGTTAACTGCCACTTTTTCTCAGGACCCAGATAAATTACCTTTTGCGACTGAAACAGATGAGGAACTGCATTGATTGCCTTCTCCCAAACCTTTGCAACCGCTGTCTGTTTAGGTACTTCCGCAATGTAAAACGGAAATGTACGGGTGATTAAAAACCTGTCGTTTCGTTCCAAATCATTTTCAAAAACTACCAGTACTTTTGATTTGCTTTTTTGGAGGGAAATGGCTTTTGTTAATTGCTCGAAATCAGGATTAATAAAAATCAAATCGAACAGATCGACCTTGTTTGCATCAATATTTTTCAAACTGTTATCATTAATAAAAATTAACCAAAATTAGTGGTTTCATTTTTAAATTAACAACCCATAACATTCAATGTTTGCAGGAATTTGTATGTTTGTACTTCGTTTTTAATAAGGATGAAATTTACCGATAAGTTACCATATTTAATAGTTGCCGGATTGATCTGGATTGTTATTATTTCGTCGTGTGCCAACCAGGGAATGCCAACTGGTGGCCCCCGCGACAGCATTCCTCCCGATTTGGTTGGAACTTATCCAAAATATCAGGCAGTAAATTTTAGCGGCGATGAAGTAAGGTTGACTTTTAATGAATACATTCTTCCCGACCAGGTGAGGGAAAAACTTGTAGTTTCACCACCGCTGGAAAAAAGGCCAACGATTCAGACCAAATCAAAAACACTGATTGTAAAATTCAATGAAGATTTAAGAGACAGCGCAACATATTCGCTTGATTTTAAGAATTCGGTAGTTGACAATAACGAGCGAAACGAATATGAAAATCTACGTTTTTCGTTCAGTACAGGAGATGTTTATGATTCGCTTCGGGTAGCCGGACGCGTGATTGATGCATTCAATCTTGAACCTAAAGAAAATGTGCTTGTAATGTTGCACAAAAATCTACATGATTCGGCAGTTTACACCACCATTCCCAATTATATTGCAAAAACTGACGAGGAAGGATATTTTTTAATGGACAACATTGCCCGGGGAACCTATCATATATTTTCGATAACTGATAATAACAACAATTTGAAATATAACGAAGGCGCCGAAGAAATTGCATTTGCAGATACAGTTGTAGTTCCATGGGCAGAATTTGTTGATGTACAGGATACGCTGGTAAAAGGAGCAGATTCGTTGCTGATTGCAGGACACACACAATTTCATCCCGATCCGTTTTATCTGCGGCAGTTTACCGAAGATATATTTGACCAGTATCTTGAAAAATATGAACGGCAAAATAAATATCAGGCAACTTTTGTATTTAATGAATCAGTTAACGACACCTTTAGTATAAAATTATTAAACCAGGGAACAGAAGAAGACCGGTATTTAATGGAATATGATGAAAACATGGATTCGCTGACAATTTGGTTCGCCGATACTTTAACCGCAAATATCGACACAATTATTGCTGAATTGTCTTATTATCAACTTGATTCAATGAATCAGGTTTACGTTCAAAAAGATACAGTAGAACTTTCTTTCAAGGAAAAAGTGAGTGATACTAAACGCAAAAAGAAGGCCAGGGAGAAAGAGGAAGACGAAGAGGAACCAATTGAACAATTTATCTGGCAAACTAACCTTGGCTCAGCGCGTTTCGATTTAAATAAAGACTTAATCATTACATCTCCCGAACCATTAAAGACCTTGGACACAACACAGATTAAATTATTTTACAAAGAAGACACACTACAGGTGCCACTGAAATTCAGCTTCGAAAAAGATACTGCGGAATGGCGAACTTACCGCTTGAAATACAGTTGGGAACCTGAAACTGAATACACTTTAAAAATTGATTCAGCAGCAAGCGAAAATATCTACGGTACCACCAGTAAGGAACTTCTTAAAAACTTTGAAACACGGGAAGAAGATTATTACGGCTCTATAATATTAAATGTTACAAAGGTAAATGACCCCGTAATTTTTCAATTGCTGAAAAACAATGATACTGAAGAAGTAATTAAGCAAAAGATTATTGAGCAGGATGAGGAGTTGGTTTTTGATTTTCTTCCGCCGGAAAAGTATAAGGTTAAAGCTATTTATGATAGAAATGGCAATGGTAAATGGGATACAGGAAGTTATCAGGATAAATACCTGCCTGAAAGGGTAGCTTATATAAATGAAGTTATTAAAGTACGTTCGAACTGGGAAAACAAGTATAACTGGGAAATGATTGCCGATCCTGAGTTTTCCAAAAACATTCGCGATAAGGAGTTGGAAGAACAAATGCGGAAGGAAGCTCAGGAAAAAGCAAGGCAGGAAAGAGAAAATCCTGGTCGTCCGCAGAATTCGGGATTTCAGCAAAATTCAGGAACACCGGGGTCAAATATTTTGCAAAGATAATTTTTGATTTTCTTACAGTACAAACTTTTTTAGGGTGTTACAGCATTTTCTTAGGGAAAAACAAGCTTATTTCGGGAAATACAAATATTTTCGTGTCAATTAAACTAAAAAAGAAGTTTATTACGTTTATTTTTAATTGCTTATTTAACGATTATAAAAAATTAAACCTGAAATTTGATTCCATTAAAAAATATAATATTTTTAAAAATCAGCTTATTCTAAACTCTGGGCTATGTTAAATACTAAAAATCCGCTTATTTTTATCGTTCTGGACAATGTGGTTTACAAAGATTTAATTATTGGTTATCTGAAATCGCGGAAATTGCATAACATCAAAACTTTTAAAAACGGCGAAGAATGTTTGAAGGAAATTCATTCAAATCCTGATTTAATTGTACTGGATTATTCTTACGATGGAATGAACGGCATTGAATTGATGCGGAAAGTCAAAGAACAATATCCTGAAACTGACTTTATATTTTTAAGTGCTCAAAATGATGTGGAAGTTGCAGTAAAAATAATGAAACTAGGAGCGGCAGATTATATTGTTAAAAATGAAAAAGCACCTGTAAGCCTCACAAAATCAATAGAACGGTTAATGGAAACCGTGAAGCAGGAAAAGGTGAGAAAGGGATTTAAAATAGGAGTTGTAGGATTTTTCATGGTGTTGTTTCTGATTATTATGATCATTATCTTGCTTACCATATTCCTTGAAGATTTTAAATTGTAAAATGATTCATACAGGAGGCAATTTCCTTTTTAGTACTTTTTTTGTTTTAAGGCAATGCTGTTAAGTTTGAATCGCCGGCTGTTTTCTTTGCAATTTTACCATTCTAAATTTGTCCTGAATTTAGTACCTTCAGCCAGTTTTTAATAAAGATGATATGGGATTTGTTTCAGTAATTAATAAATACAATAAAACTTTCTGGGCTTCCAATACCATTGAACTTTTTGAAAGATGGGCCTGGTACGGGTTTTACATGGCATTTGCGCTGTATCTTGTAAATTCAAAAGATACGGGTGCACTTGGTCTTACCCAGGCACAAAAAGGAATAATCATGGGCACCGGCTCCATGTTGTTGTATTTTTTACCTGTAATTACCGGTTCAATTGCCGATAAGGTGGGATATAAAAAGATCCTGTTCCTTTCATTTACACTTTATATTTCAGGTTTTTATATGATAAAAACTTTCGACACATTCGGGATGATGTTTTTTGCTTTCATCTGGACTTGTGTTGGTGGGGCTTTTTTTAAACCGATAATTTCGGCGATGATTGCACGGAATACCAATGATGAAACATCTTCCATCGGATTTGGCATTTTTTACATGATGATTAATATTGGGGGTTTTATCGGTCCGTTTATCGCCGGCGTACTGATGCAAAAAACATGGGATTACGTATTTTATATGTCGATGCTGGCTATTGGTGTGAACTACCTGATTACTTTCTTTTTCTTTCGTGAACCGGTTGTTAAAGAAGAAAAAATATCTCTTGGAACCAATATAGTTCAGGCTTTTATAAACATAGGAATTACCCTTAAGAACTGGAAATATGTACTGTTTCTGATTATAATGATTCTTTTCTGGACGGCATTTAATCAATTGTACTATTCATTTCCTGT
This sequence comes from uncultured Prolixibacteraceae bacterium, assembly GCA_963816685.1. GTDB lineage: Bacteria > Bacteroidota > Bacteroidia > Bacteroidales > Prolixibacteraceae > CAVYUC01. Next base: position 111,126 of record CAWFMB010000005.1, read on the forward strand.
TTTTATTGATCAATGGGTTAATACTTCTGCATTGTATGACGGAATTTATGCGGTTTGGCCGTGGCTGGCAGAATCCATTGGAACTCCGCAGGGAACAATTACTGCAGTTACGCTGGGGAGTATGGATGCTTTTTTTATTATTGTTTTTCAATTGATGGTTTCCGCTTTTGTAATGCGTTTCAGGCCATTAACTGCAATGATGGGGGGAATCCTTGTTTTGGCCGGCGGACTTGGTTTAATGTTTTCAAATCAAAGCAGTTGGCTGATTTTACTTGGAATCCTGGTTTTTGCGCTGGGAGAAATGGCCAGTTCACCAAAATTCACTGAATATGTGGGAAGAATAGCACCTGCCGATAAAAAAGCTCTGTATATGGGCACTTCGTTTTTACCCATTGCTGCAGGTCATCAGCTGGCCGGCTGGCTTTCGGGAGGGGTTTATGAAAAAATTGCCGACAGAATTTATCTTTTGAAACTTGAAGTTGCTCAACGCGGAATTAATTTACCGGAAATATCGGAGGAAGTATCCAAAAATGATTATGTAAGAATGGCTGCCGAAAAAATGGGTATGAGTGTGGAACAACTCAACCGGTTTCTTTGGGAAAATTATCATCCTTCCAATATCTGGATAGTTTATTCAAGTGTAGCGGTTGCTGCCGTTGTTTTCCTTTGGCTGTACGACCGGTTTATTATTGGCCGGAATTAAGTTACAATAAATCTCCAGGGCTTGCTGATCCAAGGTTCACCGGCATAGTCAATACCAATTCGGGGAGTTGAAGTATACTTTATTTGTCGTTCCGAATTTTCAATCCAGATTCTGTTGGATGTCAGCAAGTCTTCACCATAAAAAGACTTATCCAGCTGCAGTGCTTTTCCCACTCTTCCAGGCCCGGATATTCCTTCAATTCCACGAATTAAAACTGCAGATGCTTCATTTTCTTTTCCGGTTACAATGTTCAGCATCCAGTACATTCCGTAAATCAGATAAACATATACTTTTCCGCCTTCGCCAAACATCACTCTTGTACGTGCAGTTTTGCCCTTATTCGCATGACAGGCACGATCATCGCTTCCGCGATAAGCTTCTACTTCTGTAATCATGAATTTTTTTACAAAACCATCTTCAAATTTGCGCACCAGAATTTTTCCCAGCAAATCGGGGGAAACCTGTAAAACTTCGCGCTGATAAAATGCTGAAGGTAACCGTAAAATCATTCGTTTCTTTTCTGCTTTTTACGATATTCCGCAAACCCATATCCGGCAAGTGCAAGAATTAACAGAATGGAACTTGCCAGTGAAACTTTATTTCCGACATAAAATGATTTCGGCTCAAATTTAAATTCGATGGTATGATTTCCGGCGGGAATAACCATTCCGCGCAAAACATAATCTACCCTGAAATGAGGGACCTTCTTCCCGTCAATTAAAGCATCCCATCCTTTGTTGTAATAAATTTCAGAGAAAACAACAAGCTGTTCTGTGGATGCCTGGTAGGAATATTTCAGATAATTGGGTTCATATTCTGTGAGCTCAATATTTCCGTTTACATCTTTGTTAAACGATTTTCCCTGCACAAATTCAGCAAACCGTTGATCAATAATTGCAGTTGATGCAGGATCAAAATTATCTATCGCAGCAATTTCTGCATCGGCATTTTCAACTATCTTATAGTCATTTACAAACCATGCATTTCCCAATGCTTTAGGATTAAACAGTGGGTCGCTGTTCAAATCGTAAATGATGTAGCGGGTATTCAGCATGTTAATTGCCGACAGGGGCTCGAAAACAGAATCAGCCGAAGAGATCGACTGAAACCGCTTGACCATCGTATTTATTTCAGGAATAAGCTCGTGGTCAATCAACTCATTAAATCTTCTTAATTTTGCTGCACTGTAACCACCAACACTTTTGTGGTAATAAGAAGCCCGCGCATCCTGAAACGGATTTTGCAAAGGCAACACACGGTAACTTAAATCCTTGTCCTGTAAAATAGCCTTATCTACCGGCATTTCCGGGAACGGATTATCTGCCACTCTTTTCGAAACAAAATCATCGTTATTCAGGTAACGTTTATCCACTGCCCATAAATCAACAAGAACAATCAATCCGATTCCCACTAAAAACAAATTGGTTTTAATTTTTTTGGTATACCAGAAATACAAAAATCCCGCTCCTAAAAGTATAAAAATCAAACTTCGCAGTGCATCCATCCTTATTAATTCTTTCCGGTCGTCAATTATTGCCGGAAGCAGCCAGTCGGGATAGTTTGCATCGAAAGGAGCAGATAAACTGCCGGCAATTCCGGGGACAACAAACAGTAAAAAGCTAAGTCCCCCGGTAATTCCCAATGCCCATTTAAATCCTTTCAGAAATTCCTTTTTATCTGTCTGATTGGATAAAATTTGCTGCAAACCCAGAAATCCAAGTAAAGGAACGGTAAATGCAGCGATAACCAATGTCATTTCGGGTGCCCTGAACTTATTGTACATGGGCAGGTAGTCCAGAAGGAAATTTGTGAATCCCATAAAATTTTTCCCCCAGGCCATTAATATGGAAAAAACAGTTGCAGTTAGCAACCACCATTTCATTGGGCCTTTTACCACAATCAATCCGAAAACAAAAAGAAATACAACAAATGCCCCAAAATAATAAGGACCAGCAGTTCCCGGCTTATCACCCCGGTAAAGAATTATACTTTGCAGAATATTCCTTGGATTCTGAACATTTCTTTGCTGCAGTACTTTATACGTTTCGCTGTCGGGAGTTGGGTTTGTACTTGTTGAACCACCCATATAACCCGGAATAAGCAGAGTGAGCGTTTCATCAATCCCCTGGCTCCACTGGACAACGTAATCCCTGTCGAGCCCTGATGTTTTATTGGTATCATCCGATGTCAATTCTGAAGGTGCGCGGATGGTTTCCTTTGAATATTCCCAGGTGGTATACAACCTGGAGAAATTCATACCGACAGCAATTATCGCCCCGGCAAGCAGAAAAAGTGAAGCTTTTATGAATTGGGTTATTGTCTTTTCACGTATCGCATAAATAAACTTAATGATGACATAAATGACAATCATTAAAAAACCATAATATGTAATCTGAAGGTGACCGGCAAGCAATTCAAGGGAAAAAGCAATGGCAAATAATAACGTACCGGCAAGTGGTTTTCGCTGATAAGCCAACAGAACTCCGGCAAGAACAAGCGACAGGTAACCAATGGCAAACGCTTTTGACATATGACCTGCTCCAATAATGATTAAAAAATAGGAAGAAAGGGCGAAAGCCACTGCACCGGCAACACTCAGCCAGCGGTTTAATTTCAAACTCAATAAAAGAACATAAAAACCAACCAGATAGAGAATGATGATAATGGCAAGGGGAAATATTTTAGGAAGATTACGATGAATAACATTGCCAAGGTTACCGGGGTATATAACAGATACAAGATAGCCCGGCATTCCGCCAAACATGGAGTTCGTCCAGATGGCTTCCTCCCCTGTTTCATTCCGGTAATCCGCCAGTTCCTTTGCCATTCCCTTATGATGCTCAATATCGGGCATTTGAAGTACTTTCCCTTCAAGCAGTGGCGACAGGTACGCATAAGCCAAAACAATAAAAAACAGGATTATTCCAATATGTACGAAAATATTTCGGAAGCTGGTTATCTTTGCCATAATTGTATTTAGCTCTTATTTTTGATATTTTCTGAACAAAAATAAATATTTAAATCGCTTATTTAAATATAAATGGGAATAATCATAAAACAAAGCATAAAAGGAAGCGTGTGGTCATACATGGGTGTTCTGGTAGGTTTTGTAACCACGGCCTATTTGTTTCCAAATTATTTAAATACCGATACAATTGGACTGTTCGGACTTTTACTTGCCTGGTCGGTGTTGTTCAGCCAGCTGGCTTCGCTGGGAATTAACGGTGTTACATCAAGGCTTTTTCCTTATTTCAGAAATAAAGAAAATGGTCATAACGGTTTTTTATTCATATCCGGTTTAACCCTTATAGCGGGTATAGTTATTTTTTTGGCTGTATTTTCTTTTCTGTCTCCCATCCTGGTGGAATCGAATCTTGAAAAATCGAATCTTTTTGCCAATTATATCTATTTGATCATCCCGATAACCTTTTTCACCACCTTTTTTACCTTCTTCGATGTGTACAACAAACTGCTTTATGATGCAGTTTTTGGTACATTTTTACAGGAATTTCTTCAACGGATATTAATTCTGTTGGCTACCTTGTTGTTTGTTTTTAAAATTTTAACCCTTCACCAGTTTATACTTGTTTATGCAGCTGCAGTAAGCATAAAGGCCGTAATCATTTTTATTCTGCTTATTTTTAAAAAGGAAGTAAATTTCAAGCCACGCCTGAATTTTATCGATAAACAACTTCGAAAAGAAATGATTAACGTTTCGGCTTTCAGCATATTGGCCGGATTTGGTTCAAGCATAGTTTTTAATATCGATAAAATAATCGTTAACCAAATGATTGACCTTGGAAGTACCGGTGTATATACCATCGCCTTCTTTTTTGGTACACTGGTAATTATACCTTCGCGGCCGCTTTTAAAAATTTCGGGTACAATTATCGCCGAATCATGGAAAAGCAATAATTTGAGTGAAATCAGTAAAATATACAGTAAAAGCTGTCTGAATCAGTTTATTATTGGCGGATTACTGTTTATTGGCATTTGGGCAAATATTGAAAATATCATGCAAATTCTTGGACCGGAATATTATCATGGAAAATGGGTAATATTTTTTATTGGATTAGGCTATCTGATTGATATGATGACTGGCGCCAACAGTCAGATTATCAGCTTTTCCAGGCACTATAAAATTATGTTGCTGTTTGTAGTTGCCCTGATTATTTTGGTGGTAGTAAATAACCTGATATTCATTCCCATTTGGGGAATTACAGGGGCCGCAATTGCCTCCGCATTTTCCATGTTTTTAAATAATCTGATGCGCTACATTTATTTATTAAGGAAATATAATTTTCAGCCATTCAATTACAGGTTTCTACTGGTTGCCCTCTTTTTGGCAATCGCTTATTATACAAGTTTAATCATTCCGGAATTAATGTTAGTACCCGATATTGCCGTTAGAAGTATTTGTATTACCACCATATATGCAATTCTTACAGTGGCTTTTGGTGTTTCGGAAGATGTAAATTTAATAGTTAAAAGAATATTAGGCAGATTGAGTTGAAAATCATAGTCTGGTACTTCTTAAAGGAAGATGAAAAAGGAAAATCATAGGTCATAAAAGGTTTTCTATGTAATTTAGAGGCAAATTTAAAATCAGATTTAATGAAAGTACTTGTTACCGGTGCCGACGGATTTATCGGGTCGCATTTAACCGAAGCATTGTTAGGGAAAGGATACCAGGTAAGAGCGCTGGCTTACTATAACTCTTTTAACAACTGGGGCTGGCTTGAAAGTATACCAAATAATGAAAACCTTGAAATAGTAACGGGCGATGTTCGTGATCCACATTTTTGCAATATGCTGGCAGCCGATACAGAATTGATTTTTCATCTTGCAGCTTTGATTGCAATACCGTATTCCTATGTGGCTCCCACTTCGTATGTCGATACAAATATAGCCGGTACCTTAAATATTTGTAATGCCGCCAAAACTAATGGGAACATCCGCACCGTCGTAACTTCAACCAGTGAGGTATACGGAACGGCACAGTATGTACCCATCGATGAAAAACATCCCCGTCAACCACAATCACCCTATTCAGCTTCAAAAATCGGCGCCGATGCCATGGCAATGAGTTTTTACAATACATTTGAATTGCCGGTAACTGTGGCTCGTCCGTTTAATACTTATGGCCCGCGACAATCAGCACGCGCAATTATTCCAACCATCATTACCCAAATTGCAAGCGGAATAAAACAAATCAAACTGGGCGATTTAACACCTACCCGTGATTTTAATTTCGTGAAAGATACATGCAAAGGATTAGTTGCCCTTGCCGAACATGATTCCACCATTGGCGAAGAAGTTAATATTTGCAGCAACTCGGAAATATCGATGCGTGAAACGCTTGAACTGATAAAGAAAATCATGAAGTCGGATGTTGAATTTAAATCCGAGGAGCAACGTATCCGCCCTGAAAATTCAGAAGTATTCCGGCTTTGGGGGGATAACTCCAAAATAAAATCACTTACCGGATTTCAGTCTGAATATTCCATTGAACAGGGATTGAAAGAAACAATTGACTGGTTTACCGGTTCCGGTCATCTCAATAAATACAAAGCTGAAATCTACAATTTATAATATGCAGAAAGTTTATAGGGAAATAGTAGATTTTATCCGCGAAACCTTTCATAAACCATCGGGATTTATTGCCTTACATGAGCCTGTTTTCAACGGGAACGAAAAAAAATACCTCAACGAATGTATAGACTCCACCTTTGTTTCGAGTGTCGGTAAATTTGTCGATGAATTTGAAACTGAAATGGCAAAATATACCGGCGCTAAACAGGCAGTAGTTTGTGTGAACGGAACAAATGCCATACATCTCGCCTTAAAACTGGTGGGTGTAAAAACCGGTACCGAAGTCATTACACAGCCACTTACGTTTATTGCTACAACCAACGGAATTGCCTACTGCGGTGCAATCCCGGTTTTTATTGATGTTGACTACGATACGCTGGGCCTCAGTCCAAAGGCACTTCGGCATTTTCTTGAAAAAAATTCCATTCAGAAAAAGGATGGCTGCTATAACAAGTCTACTAAAAGAAAAATAGCTGCCTGTTTGCCGATGCATACTTTTGGGCACCCGTGCAGGATTGATGAAATTGCTGAAATCTGTAAGCATTTCAATATTGAACTGGTAGAAGACGCAGCTGAAAGTGTAGGTAGTTACTACAAAGGAAAGCACACCGGGAATTATGGAAAAATCGGCGTGTTGAGTTTTAACGGCAATAAAATAATGACTACCGGTGGCGGTGGAATGCTTTTATTTCAGGACAAAGAACTTGCGCAAAAGGCAAAACATTTAACCACTCAGGCTAAAGTACCGCATGCATGGGAGTTTATTCACGATGAAATCGGTTACAATTACAGGATGCCTAACCTGAATGCTGCCCTGGGTCTTGCACAGCTGGAACAACTCCCCCTTTTTATTCAAGCGAAAAGAGAACTGGCCGGCAAATATAAATCCTTTTTCGATTCCATTGGAATAACCTATTTTGAGGAACCTGCAAATGCAACCTCGAACTACTGGTTAAACACGATAGGATGGAAAGACAATGTTGAGAAAGAAGAATTTCTAAAATATTCGAATGAAAAGGGTGTGATGGCAAGACCTGCATGGAAATTAATGAATGAATTACCCATGTTTGCTACCAGTCAGACCGATGATCTAAATAATGCACGAAATCTGGCAGATACCATTGTAAATATTCCAAGCAGTGTAATTTTGTGATATGAAGAAACCATTAATACTTATCGGCGGCGGCGGACATTGCATTTCCTGTATCGATATTGTTGAGCAGAGCGGGGAATACGAAATAAAGGGAATTCTCGATTTGCCCGAAAAAGTGGGCCGGGAAGTATTGGGATACCCGGTTATCGGTAGCGATGATGACCTGGAGAAATTTCTGCCGGAATGCAAAAATTTTCATATTACCGTTGGGCAAATTGAAAAATCGTTGCTCCGCGAAAAAATTTATGGCAGGATAAAAGCCGCCGGTGGAAATTTACCGGTTATTAAAAGTCATGGAGCATACATTAGCAAACATGCAAAAGTTGGAGAAGGAACGATTGTCATGTACGGGGCGTTTGTAAATGCCGGAGCTTCTGTGGGTAAAAACTGCATTCTGAATACAACCTCTCTTGTGGAGCATGAAACTGAAATCGGGGATTTTTGCCACGTTTCTACTTCGGCAATTGTCAATGGACAGGTAAAAGTTGGAAACGGTTGTTTTATCGGGAGCAATGCAGTTATCGGCAATAACATTAATATTACAGATAATGTTGTTATTGCTGCCGGTTCGCAGATTTTACGAAACATTAAGTCTCCTGGTGTGTATATTGGCCATCCTTTACGAAAAATACGGTAGAATGAAGAAAACCATTATTATAGCTGAAGCGGGAGTTAATCACAATGGTTCAATGGAACTGGCAAAAAAATTGGTGGATGCTGCTGCAGAAGCGGGTGCCGATTTTGTAAAGTTCCAGACATTCAAAGCCGGTAAACTGGTTGGGAAGAAGGTAAAAAAGGCAGCCTATCAGCAACAGAATATGAGTGGGGACGATGATACACAATATACGATGCTTAAAAAGCTGGAACTTACCGAACCCATGCATCACGAACTGATTTCATACTGCCAATCGAAAAGAATTAAATTTCTCTCTACAGCTTTTGACGTAGACGGAATCGATTTTCTGGATAGCCTGAATCCGGAGCTTTTTAAAGTTCCTTCAGGAGAAATTACAAATAAACCTTATCTGCAACGAATTGCCACCAAGGGGAAACCGGTACTTTTAAGTACAGGAATGGCAGATATGAACGAGATTAAAGATGCACTGGAAGTTTTGATTTCAGGAGGAATTAAAAAAGAAAATATCACGATATTGCATTGCAGCACGGAATACCCTACACCCATGATCGATGTAAATCTGAAAGCCATGTTAACTATTCAGAAAGAGCTGGGTGTAAATGTTGGTTATTCGGATCATACGCTGGGTATCGAAATTCCGGTTGCCGCTGTAGCTTTGGGGGCTATGGTTATTGAAAAACATATTACTTTGGATATTACCTTACCGGGACCCGATCATAAAGCATCGCTTGAACCCAATGATTTAAAAGCAATGGTAAATGCTATCCGGAATATAGAGCTCGCACTGTCAGGTAGTGGCAAAAAAGAACCAACCAGCGAAGAATTGAAAAATAAAGATGTAGTTAGAAAAAGTATAGTTGCTGCAACCGACATCAATAAGGATGAGCATTTTTCTGCGGAAAATCTTACAGTAAAACGTCCCGGAACTGGAATCAGTCCGATGCATTGGGATGTGGTCATCGGACAAAGGGCAAAACGATCTTTTTCTAAAGACGAAATCATTGAACTATGAATAAAATATGCATCATTACCGGAACCCGCGCTGAATATGGAATTTTATCAGGTTTGATAAAACTGGTGCACGAGGATCCTGAACTTGAACTTCAGCTGGTGGTCACCGGAATGCACCTTTCCCCTGAATTTGGTCTGACATGGAAAGAAATTGCCAGCGATGGATTCCCCATTGCGAAAAAGGTGGAGATGCTTTTGTCGTCTGATACGTCAGTGGGTGTGGTGAAATCAATGGCACTTGCACAAATTTCGTTAGCTGAAGTATTTCAGGAGCTAAAGCCCGTACTCATAGTTTTACTTGGAGATCGTACCGAAACATTTGCTGCCGCTTCTGCAGCATTAATTACAGGTATTCCCGTAGCACATATACATGGTGGCGAAATTACCGAAGGCGCTTACGACGATTCCATCCGTCATTCGATCACAAAAATGAGCCATCTGCATTTTACCTCAACCGAAGTGTACCGGCAAAGGGTAATTCAGATGGGCGAAAATCCGGGTACAGTTTATAATGTTGGCGCTCCCGGAATTGATAATATTTTGAATACACAACTTTTAAGGAAAGATGAACTTGAAGAAAAACTGGACTTTAAGTTCAAAAAGAAAAATCTATTGATCACGTTTCACCCGGTAACGTTGGAGGAAAATACTGCGGAAGAACAATTTAAGGAGGTATTGGCCGCATTGGAAGATATGAAAAATACCCAACTGATATTTACCAAACCAAATTCAGATAAGGGAGGCCGAATTATAATTCAAATGATTGATAAATTTGTACAGGAAAATCCTGATAGAGCCATTGCACATGCTTCACTGGGTTATTTGGTTTACCTGTCGATCATTCCATTTGTGGATGCGGTTGTTGGTAATTCATCCAGCGGAATAATTGAGGTGCCGGTGTTTAATATACCAACGGTAAATATTGGGAACAGGCAAAAAGGCCGAATTACCGGCCCAACTATTATTAACTGCAATACCAGCAAAAAATCGATAGAAGAGGCATTAATAAAAGCATTTCAATTCGATAAGGATAAAAAATGGAAACATCCTTATGGCAACGGAACAGCAGCAACACAAATACTGGAAATCATTAAGAAATCAATCCCGGTAAAACTGATGAAATCGTTTTACGATATTAAAACCTGACTGGAATGAAAAACATTTCAAAGAATTTAATTCATAAAAACAGCGGCATTATTGAAGCAATGAAACGAATTGGTGAAGTGCCCGATTCACTTACGCTTTTTGTTGTCGATGATAACGAAAAACTGGTGGGGACAATCACCGATGGCGATATCCGGCGGGCTTTTATTCATGGAAAAACCTTAAATGATACCGTGTCGGATTTTATGTTTACCCGGTTTACTTCTGTGTACAATAACTTTTCGGTTGGGGAATTTAAAAAAGCCCGAGATTTGGGAATCCGATTGTTGCCGGTTCTAAATAACAAAGGACAGGTTGAGAAAATTATCGATATCAGGAAGCGGAAAAGCAATTTGCCGCTCGAAGCATTGATTATGGCTGGTGGCCGTGGCGAACGTTTGCAACCACTCACCAATCATACTCCAAAGCCTATGCTGATGCTGGGCGATAAACCTATACTTGAACACAACATCGACCGGTTAATCGAATACGGAATAAACAAAATTCACATTTCGGTAAAATACCTGTCAGAACAAATCATCGATTATTTTGGTGACGGTTCATCCAAAGGAATTTCGATTGAATACATTCAGGAAGAAAAACCACTGGGAACTGCCGGCGCAATATCATTACTGAAAGAAATTGGTACCGATTATCTTTTGTTAATGAACAGCGATTTGTTTACCGATGCCGATTTTGAAGACCTTTATCTTCAAACGCTTGAAAATAAAGCTGAACTGGGCGCTGCTTCAGTTTCATACTCGGTTAAAGTACCCTATGGCATTTTTACGGAAAACAACAAAAAAATTACAGGATTAAAGGAAAAACCAACAATAACCAGTTATGCCAATTCAGGAATTTACATTCTTCACAAAAAACTGTTTCGCCTGATTCCTGAGGATACCTTTTTTAATATCACAGATTTAATGAATTTGATGATTGAGCAAAACCTGCCCATTATCCATAACCCGATTATTGGATACTGGATTGACATTGGACAGCACCAGGATTATGAAAATGCACAGGAAATAGTCAAGCACCTGAAAAAATGAAGCAGATTACCGACACTCTTTTTATCATTCCGGCACGCGGTGGTTCAAAAGGATTGCCGCAGAAAAACATTTTACCGTTAAATGGAAAACCGCTGATTTGTTATTCCATCGATGCTGCCCGTGGAGTTTGTTCTGATGAAAACATTTGTATATCAACCGACGATGATAAAATCATTGAGGTGGTTGAACAATATGGATTGAAGGTTCCTTTCAAACGGCCAGATAAGTTGTCAACAGATTCAGCAAGTACATGGGAAGTGGTAAAACATGCGGTAGGATTTTATGAAAAATCAGGCAGGAATTTCAAACGGATATGTCTGTTGCAACCCACAAGTCCTTTACGTAATTCGGAACATATTCAGGATTGCATTAATCTTTGGGACAATGAACTGGATATGATTGTTTCAGTAAGAAAATCCAAAAAGGCAGCCATTCTCTGCCATGAAAAAGAGGATGGATTTTTAACCTTCACATTAAACAAAGAAGCAAAGAGACGTCAGGATTTACCGGAATATTATGAATATAACGGAGCCATTTATTTGCTGAATATCAAATCGTTTAAAGAAAAACCGGTACCTGAATTCAGCAAAATAAGAAAATATGTTATGAGTGCAGAAGATTCAGTAGATATCGATGATGAATCGGATTTTAAACTCGTTGAGTTCATTTTAACAAAATAAGAAAAAAGTAAAGCGCAGATTTGGAGAAGCAAATTTCAATAAAAGATTTGGTTGGATTTATCCTGGAACTGGAGAACAGATTTAATCTTCTTCTCTTTGAAATTAATAGCGTAAAAGTGTGGCAATATCAGCGGCACCGTATATTTCTTACACTTGCCCGGGAGGTGGGTTTATATACGCAGGCGCATACAAAAAAAAATAATTTAAGTGAATTGCTGAAGGCAGCTCCATCCTTGTTTTACTATTCATTATTTTCCAACCCGTTATCTGGAAATTACCAAAAAGATATTCTTGTTTTCAGTGCCGGCCGAAAAGTAAAAGCGGATGAAAAATTCATCGATATCTATTCAGAATTTCTTGTAAAGGATTTGCCTGAAGATTCCTATGAAATTATTGAAGAACTCTATTTAAACAGGCATCTTCCAACTAATAAAAAACACCGCAGGCACCAGGATTATCAGCAGGTAAGAACCACAATCAAAAGTAAACTTACTTCATTTAAATTTTCTGAAAAGCAGGTGGCTTTTATCCATGAAGTTGAGCAGGAAATAAAAAACAGGTTAAATGCTGAAATCGATTTGAAAGGGTTGCTTCTCAATGGCTATCTAACTTTTAAATTTGATTTTGAATTTTACGACAAACTGATAAAAAAGAGAAAGCCAAAACAGATTTACCTGGTTTGTTCTTATGTGTACAAACTGGCTTTAATTGCTGCAGCAAAGAAAAATAAGGTTGAAACCATAGAAATCCAGCATGGAACCATTGATAAGTTTCATCTGGGCTACAGTTTTCCGGGACAAAGTACAATCGATTATTTCCCCGATACAATGTATTTTTTTGGGGAATACTGGAAAAACTGCATGAATTTCCCCCTAAAAGATGAAAATAAAATCGTTTACGGATTTCCATATTTCAGGCAACAGAAAGAAAAGTATGTTTCCATCCAAAAGAAAAAAGGAACAATTCTCATTATTTCACAGGGAACTATTGGAAAAAATATCAGTAGATTTATATGGAAAAGCCGGGAATTTCTGAAAGATTATCAAATTACCTACAAACTGCACCCAGGTGAATACGACCGCTGGAAAGGTGATTATCCTGATTTGATAAAACTTTCAGAACTGGATAATGTAACGGTTATCGATAATAATAAGACCAGTTTATATACATTTCTGGCGGAATCGGAATATGTCATAGGGGTTTATTCCACTGCAGTTTACGAAGCATTATCATTTGACTGTAAGGTAATGTGCATAAATTTACCCGGGATTGAATACCTGGAGGATCTCATTGAAAAAGGATTTGTAAAACTGGTTATGACACCGGAAGATATTTCAAAATTCCTGAAATACGGAGATTTTAAAAAGTTCGATTCAACACTGTTCTTTGCCTGAAACTACTTTAGTGATTCAACAAAGCGTTCCGGGTGATTAAACAATGTGATATTTTCTTTTAGTTTTTCCCTGCTCCATTTCCACCATTCAATCTTTAGGAGTTGGTTAACTGTTACTTCATCGAACCGGTATTTCTGATGTCTGGCTGGTGTTCCAATGACTATGCTGTAAGGTTCAACATCTTTATTTACAAACGAATTGGCACCGATAATGGCTCCGTCTCCAACCTTTACACCTGCAAGAATTATGGCATTGGCGCCAATCCAGACATCATTGCCGACTACACATTTCGGTGCTGTTGCAGCAATTTCACGTTTGGTCTCCTTCACAAAACCATATTTTTTATCATATGCAAACGGATGCGTTGAAACCCAATCCATTGGATGGCCGGCTAGTCCTATTTTACAACCGTAAGCTACTGAACAAAAACTGCCAATACTTTCAACACTCTTGTCAATTAAACAATATTTATTAATGAAGGTGTATTTTCCAATCCGATGAGCATAAATATGAGACCCCCGCTCAATGGTGACATATTTATCCAGGTGAATATCACGCCCCAGTTCGGCAGCTTTCAGGGTACAAGTTGGATTCAAAAAGCTTAAACCCAATTTCCAGATAAAATGTAAAAGTCTGTCCATATTTTTTAGATTCGGTTTTTACAACAGCCGGATTAGCAATAACATCAGACAATGAATAAAGATAAAATTATAATTTTGTTTGCAACAATCACTATCTGTTTTAACTTTTCCAATGGAAATACTGATCAAAACATCGCCAAATTAAACTTTCTTTTATGATATCTTTTCTATTTATCGTACTAATTTTGAAATTTTCAGGTTTATACAATAAGCTGATTTAACTATGCAGACTGTACAATTTGTGGATCTTTACGGGCAATACCTCACCATGAAGGAAGAAATTGATGAAGCCATGCAGGAAGTTATCAAATCCACTCAATTTATAAAAAGCGGAAAAGTACTGGATTTTGAACGAAAACTTTCTGAATATCTTCATGTAAATGTTGTTGCCTGCGGAAATGGTACCGATGCCTTGCAGATTGTTTTTATGGCATTGGATTTAAAGCCCGGCGACGAAGTAATTACAACTCCCTTTTCGTTTATTGCAACAGTTGAAGTACTTTCTTTAATGGGATTAAAACCTGTTTTTGTGGATGTGTGCCCAAATAAATTCAACATCGATTCATCCAAAATAGAAAAGGCAATTACTGAAAAAACAAAGGCCATTTTACCGGTTCATCTTTTCGGACAGTGTGCCGATTTGGAAACAATGCTTGAACTTTCCAAAAAGTATAATTTATTCCTGATTGAAGATGCCTGTCAGGCTTTTGGAACTGACTTTATTTTCAGGGATGGTACCAGGAAAAAAGCAGGTACTGTCGGAAATGTTGGCTGCAATTCCTTTTTCCCCTCAAAAAGTTTAGGTGCATTTGGTGATGGTGGCGCAATTTTTACAGGCGATGAAAAGCTGGCTAAAAGCATCCGTTCAATTGCCAATCATGGAATGAAGGAAAAATATCAGTACGAACGAATTGGTGTAAACTCGCGTTTGGACAGTTTACAGGCGGCCATCCTCGAAGTCAAATTAAAATATTTCGATAAGCATATTAAGGCGCGACAGGAAGCCGCACGTTATTACGATGAACACCTTGCTGAAATTGAGGAGTTACAAATCCCTGCAAGAGCAGATTTCAGCACACACACTTTTCATCAATATACAATAACTACCGGTAAACGGAATGAACTTCAGCGTTTTCTGAAATCAAAAGAAATACCCTCAATGATTTATTACCCCAAACCCATTCATCTGCAGGATGGATATCAATTTCTGGGTTATAAAAAAGGAGATTTCCCAAATGCCGAAATGCTGTCGGAAAATGTGTTATCACTGCCAATGCATACCGAATTAACGGAAGAACAATTGGAATATATTGCAGGCAACATCAAAAAGTTTTTTAAACATTAATGAAAAAATATATGCACACAAAGACGCGAAGACGCAAAGTTTATATAAGAATAACATCAATTTCAATGCTTACATTATGAACGAAAATGAGTTGGCTAAAGTGATTGTTAATACCTGCTACCATATTCACGTTGAATTAGGTCCGGGATTACTGGAGTCAGTTTATGAAGAAATACTTTATTATGAATTAATCTCACAAGGTTATAAAGTTGACAGACAGAAAGGGATTCCGGTGCCTCTTTTTACAAAGGA
Organism: uncultured Prolixibacteraceae bacterium; assembly: GCA_963816685.1. Taxonomy (GTDB): domain Bacteria; phylum Bacteroidota; class Bacteroidia; order Bacteroidales; family Prolixibacteraceae; genus CAVYUC01. The sequence goes on from CAWFMB010000005.1 coordinate 126,729, forward strand.
GAAGATTTAAACAAGGATATCGGATTCAGGGTTGATATTGATTCGTTGAAAATAAAATTGTTGTAGAATTGAAGTCGGTTGAAAGCATTGCTCCGGTTCATCCAAAACAAATTCTAACTTATCTTCGGATTACAAATTTAAAATTAGGCTTGTTAATTAATTTTAATGAAGCCCTGATCAAGAATGGTATAACACGAATAGTTAATGAATTTATAAATACTAAAATCTTTGCGCCTTTGCGCCTTTGCGAGAAAACAACTGTATATCGGATCGAAGAATTATAGAAAATGAATAAAACTCATATCCACGAAACAGCGATAGTTGACGACGGTGCAAAAATCGGAAACGGCACTAAAATCTGGCATTTCTGCCATATAATGGGTACAGCCGAAATCGGAAATAACTGTACATTGGGGCAGAATGTTTTTATTGGCAGCAAGGTAAAGTTGGGAAATCATGTAAAAGTGCAAAATAACGTCTCCGTTTATGAAGGAGTAGTTTGCGAAGATGACGTTTTCCTTGGTCCGTCGATGGTATTTACAAATGTTCTGAATCCGCGCAGTACGGTTCCCCGAAAGAACGAATTTAAGCGGACGCTTGTAAAAAAAGGAGCTTCAATCGGAGCCAATGCAACTGTTATCTGTGGAGTTACTCTTGGAGAATATTGTTTAATTGGCGCCGGGGCAGTAGTTTCAAAAGATGTGAAACCTTATGCATTAATGGTTGGCGTTCCTGCAAAACAAACCGGCTGGGTGAGCCGTTCGGGTGCTGTTCTCGGAAAAGATTTGATTTGCCTGGAAACAGGTGAAAAATACAGTTTAGCTGATGGATATTTAAAGATTACAGAATGAAACGATTTGCATTGATAGGAGCTGCAGGTTACGTGGCAGAACGCCACATGAGGGCCATTAAAGAAACAGGAAACCAACTGGTTTGTGCTTCCGATCATTTCGATGTGATGGGAAGAATTGACAGCTATTTTCCGGAGGCCGAATTTTTCCTGGAATTCGAAAATCTGGATAAATATATGGATGATTTGCGACGCGAAGGAAATCCTATCGACTATGTAAGCATCTGTACCCCAAATTATTTACATCCCTCACACATTCGTTTTGCGCTGCGAAACGGTGCCAATGCCATTTGCGAAAAACCAATGGTTATTTTTCCGGAAGATATGCACATCATTACGGATATCGAAGCTGAAACCGGAAACCGGGTAAACACAGTCCTTCAACTTCGGCATCATCCGGAGTTGGTTAAACTGAAACAAAAAATAGAAAATGAGGATGATAAAACTTACGAAATCGATTTAAGTTATGTGACCACACGCGGCAACTGGTATTTGAAAAGCTGGAAAGGCGATGTCCGGAAATCAGGCGGAGTCGCAACAAATATTGGTATACATCTTTTTGATTTAATAACCTGGATATTCGGAGGTGTAAAGGAAAACATCGTTCACCTGTACGAACCAAATAAGGCAGCCGGTTATCTGCAATTGCAAAAAGCACGTGTCCGGTGGTTTTTAAGCCTCGATTATCACGATTTGCCAAAAGCAGCAGTTGAAAAAGGAATGCGGACTTTTCGTTCAATTACCGTCAACGGAAAGGAAATTGAATTCAGCGGAGGTTTTAACGATTTGCATACGGTTACTTACGGGAATATTCTGGAAGGTAAAGGTTTTGGAATTGAAGATGCCCGCGAAAGCATCGAACTTACTGATGCTATACGAAACACAAAACCGGTTGGATTAAAGGGTGAATATCATCCTTTTCTGAAATAATAACCTGAATTAACCAGCGAGTTCCATAAATTTTTTAGACAAATTCTTTCTCGAAAATTGTTCCAGTGAACCCGATTCAATTTGAAGGTCATTCTTTTGATATTTCCCGAAAAAGCTTCCCACCGAATCTTTTAGTCCGGCTACATCTTCGAAATTATGCGCAACACCCGATTGGGTTTCCCTGATGATTTTAGCAAAATCCGCGGAAGTTGGTCCAATAGCTAAAACAGGACGTTTAACTGCAAGGTACTCAAACATTTTACCGGGCAGAATACCCTGTGCATTTTTGGCATCATTTATTGGCAGCAACAGCACCTGTGATTTGCTTAACGCCAGTATTCCTTTATTATGAGGCAAATAGGAAACCAGTTTTAAATTTTCAGACAATCCATTTTTCTGAACATCCCGGATAACCGACTCATCAGTCTGTCCGATGAGCTGAATTTGAAGCAATTTCCTGAAGTTATTATCTTCAGTTGCCAGCTCTGACAATGCCTTCCATAAACCGGCCGGATTCCGATCTTTGTTAAAGGCGCCAAGATGTGTGATAGTAAACAATTCATCCCTTTCATTGACTTCAAATTTAAAATCTTCGGGGTCATAACCGTTGTAAATAATACTGACCTTTCGCCCGCTGATTTCTTCAAAATCCTTTTGCCACGAAGGACTAACAGTGACCACGTGATCTGCCTTTTGCAGTACTTTTCGTTCAAGCATTTTATGCCTCCTGTCAGCCCAACTGGTGAGACGCAGTTTCTCGTAAAAATCGATGTTGGTCCATGGATCACGAAAGTCGGCTATCCAGGGAATGTTAAATTTCATTTTCAATCCCAAAGCAATGAGATGCATACTGTGGGGCGGACCGGTGGAAATGATTAAATCAACCGGATTTTCTTTCAGGTACCCTGAAAGAAACTTTACTGACGGTTTTATCCAGAATTTACGGGGATCAGGAATGAGGAAATTCCCACGGATAAATACAGATAATTTACTTTTCCAGTTTCCCGATGATGCTTCTGAAATATATCCGGCTTTGAATTTCTCCGTTTTCCTTGCACCGGTTAATTTACGATAAACATCATAAGGTTCCCAAATGGGTGTTTTAATTTCCTCCACCTCGGGATGAATTTCCGTGAGCAGGCTTTCATCGTTTACCGAAGAATCGGGGTTCAAAGGTGTATATACAAGCGGTTTCCAACCCAGCTCCGGCAGGTATTTCGTCATCTTCAACCAGCGCATTACACCACCGCCGCCGCTGGGAGGCCAGTAGTAAGTGATTATCAATACCTTCTTCATTTCATGCTGATTGAACATGGTAAAAAAATGAAAAACCGCGAAGCAGGAGGAGAGAAAAAAATAAACTCTTCCTCCCTTTCCCCGCGGAAAAAATATTATAATTAGCCGAATAAATTCATACAAAAAATTTCATCCGGAATTTCCATTTTCATTCTTAATTTTGTTTAAATCTCCACCTTAAAACCTTCTCGAACTGCAATATTATTTAATAAATTATCTGACGATAAAAAATATTCGATATCTGATTTTACATGTAAAGCCGATGCCATTTGAATCGAATCCAATGTTCTCAATCCTTCACTCCAATATTTTGAAATAAGGCTTTTAGCAGAGTTTCTTACCTTCAGATTTTGAGTGACAAACCTAAATTTATCTAAATCATGGTCAAAACTTTCAATGATTGTGCGAGCGATATTTTCGTTGATTTCTTTTTTCCTGCATTTCTTCCAGACGGCAGAACTAAATTCAATTTCTGCAATTTCAGAAAGATAAATGGCATTAATGGGTTTTTTTCCCAAAAATTCCATCAATTCGTCAGTCCCATCTTCCTTATGATAAAGTTTGAATAATGCCGAAGTATCGAAAAACAATTTCATACAGCATTGCGCCTTTCTTCAATTACTTCATCAGAAAATGAAGTTTTACAATCCTTCAGTAACTCTTGCGTTTCAATAAAAGAGAAATCCTCAAGATTTAAAACTTCTGTATTTTCTTCCTCAAATGAAACAGTAACTTTAACTGGTTTGGAAAAATTCACTGGTTTATCAAATTTCAACCGCCCTTTATAATATGTTCCTGTTAATGTTGGCATAAATTAATTTTTATCGTAATAAAATTACAATTTTTCAAACAACATTTTCATACTCACCTTTTCTCCGATGATTTTTCCCAATTCGCTGATTTGCACCCGCTCCTGTTCCATAGTGTCGCGGTAGCGAATGGTTACGGTATTGTCATCACCGGTCTGATGATCGACTGTTACACAGAATGGTGTTCCAATGGCATCCTGCCTGCGGTAACGTTTCCCGATGGAATCCTTTTCATCGTACTGGCAATTGAAATCGAATTTCAATTCATCAATGATTTTCCGTGCTATTTCAGGCAGCCCGTCTTTTTTTACAAGCGGCATAACGGTAAGTTTTACAGGTGCCAGAACAGGCGGAATTTTTAACACAACCCGTGAATCTTTCTCCAGTTCCTCTTCGTGGTATGACGCAGAAATTACCTGTAAAAACATCCGGTCGACACCAATGGAGGTTTCCACAACAAACGGCACATACGATTCATTCAATTCCGGATCGAAATACCGCATTTTTTTACCGGAATATTTCTCATGCTGCGAAAGGTCGAAATCGGTACGCGAGTGAATTCCTTCCACTTCTTTAAAACCAAACGGGAATTTATATTCCACATCAACCGCGGCATTTGCATAATGCGCCAGTTTTTCATGCTCGTGAAAACGATAATTTTCCTCTCCAAATCCAAGAGCCTGATGCCAGTTCATGCGGATTTTCTTCCATTTCTCAAACCAGTCGAGTTCTGTGCCGGGGCGAACAAAAAACTGCATTTCCATTTGTTCAAATTCGCGCATGCGGAAAATAAACTGCCGAGCCACAATTTCGTTACGGAAAGCTTTTCCGATTTGTGCAATTCCAAAAGGAATTTTCATCCGGCCCGATTTCTGTACATTCAGGTAATTCACAAAAATCCCCTGTGCCGTTTCGGGGCGAAGGAAGATTTTGGATGCTCCTTCGGCAGTTGAACCCATTTCTGTGGAAAACATCAGGTTGAACTGGCGAACATCGGTCCAGTTGTGCGAGCCGGAGACAGGACAAACAATTCCTTCGTCTTCAATAATGTTTTTCAGTTCCGCCAAATCATTATCATTCAATGCTTGTGAAAACCGATTGTGCAGGTCGTCCCATTTCTTCTGATTATCCAGAACACGCTGATTGGTTTCCCTGAATTGCTTTTCGTCGAAAGCAGCGCCAAACCGTTTTTGTGCTTTGGCAACTTCTTTATTTATTTTATCCTCAGTTTTTGCCAGTTGTTCTTCTATTAGTACATCGGCACGGTAACGTTTCTTGGAATCTTTATTATCGATGAGCGGGTCGTTAAATGCATCCACATGGCCTGAAGCTTTCCATATAGAAGGATGCATAAAAATAGCCGAATCGAGTCCCACTACATTTTCGTGCAGCAAAACCATGCTGTCCCACCAGTATTTTTTGATGTTATTTTTAAGTTCAACGCCATACTGACCATAATCATATACAGCTCCAAGTCCGTCGTAAATTTCGCTTGACTGAAACACAAAACCATATTCCTTACAGTGTGCCACCAGCTTTTTAAAAGTATCTTCCTGTGCCATTAAATTTATTTTTTCTGAATTGATTGCAAAAATAGGATATAATTGAATGCCGTGAAAGAAATGCTCGCAGAAAGGGACAGCTACATCAGGGAATTAATGGTTTTAATCCACTTCCTCAAAATCAACATATTCACCATCAGTTTGACGATTCCTGTTCTTATTGGTTTCTATCGTGACTTCTCCTTCCTGCCGTTTTGAACGCTGATTCTGAGTTTGCTGTTCCTGCATCTTTTGCTGCATGTTTTTCACACTTTTGTTAATCAGTAACGGAAGGACATATCTCGCTATCAGCCGGATAGCAAAATAGATGATAACAATAGTTAAAATTGTACGGACAAAATTTATAAGATATAGTATTATAAACAGGTTCATTATTTTAATTTATTTTTTGGAAGTTGCAAATAAAAAATTAATTCCAAAGCACAAATTTATATGTTTTGAACTAGCTAACTGAATTATTCCCAAAATATTATTCGTTGCAAAATAATATTGAACATGGTCCCGCGTGTGACTAACGCCAAATCCAAGCCATACCGAAGACAGATTATAGAGAGATAAACTTCCGCCTATATCCGTCCTTGCATTAAATGAATGTGTCCACAAGCCTGAAAATTTATTTACAGAATGTTTGCCGTAAAATGCAAACTGATTATTCCATCCGATTGAAGAAGATTTTGAATACACGAACTTACTTCCAACATTTACTTTGAATGGTAATACTTCCAGCGATCGCAACGGACTATCCGTTACATCAATTACATAGGAAACCGAATCGCTGAAAATTTTTAATGCTTGCCGGGACTCTACATATTTATCGCCTCCGGGAGTATTTGACTGGTAGAGATTTGATTCTTTATACCTGATTGGTTCTGTAAATTCAGATAAATAAGTATTGTGACTAAAGGTAATAAATCCCAAATCAAGCAGACTGGCTGAAAATTCGTGGGTTTTATCCGGACGATAAACAAATCCTAAATCGAGAGCAAATCCCATGTTGTGTAAATTAAATGAATAGTCTCCCGGATAAGCTTTCGTTGAAAAAACAGTAAAATCATATATCGAATCATGTTTATAAGCTATTGGACCGGCTATTGTAAATTTGCCTTCCGGTTTTACAAGCAAAGTTTCATTTTCAGTATCGGTTTCTACAGAAAAACTGACATCCTGTGCATCAAAATACATCCTTCCGAATAGAATTTTTGGCCGGATACCAACATCCAGTCCCTCCCAGTATTTTTGTGATACACCAAAGGCCAGCTCCCTGAATTGCTGGTAATTAAAAGTTCCGGAGCCAAAATTTTCATTTTGTCCATAATAAGGTTCTACACCATCACGGATTAATTTCACAATTTCACGGTTAAAAGAAGTAGTTCCATAACCACGTTCAGTAAGGGAAACATGAAATGAAAAATCCCTTACATTAAGGCTGGCAAAAAAGAATGAAAATCGTCCTGATGCCTGTCCCTCACCGGTTTTATCCAGATTATTATAAAAGTCGAAAAAACTGTAATTCCATAATCCCTGAGAAAAAAGGGAATTAAGTGCAAAATTTGTATTCCAGGTTAAGCTTGTCCCGGAAAGCATTGGCAGGCTGACCACCAGTTTGTCAGTTTTATTCCTGTATGCAGGGTTCAATACCGATGCCTGCGAAACATTGGGAAGCATAAACAAAGCACCCGATTCCTGCGACATTGCACTAAAGCAGAACAATATCAAAAATATTGATGCCTGACTTATCTTCACAACTTTCCGAAACAGCATGTAATTTTTTTTGCGGATAAATTTAGTTTTAAAACTATGAATTGTCAAAACAAAAAATTGTTCAGAATCAACATACTTCAATAACAGTAGTATTTAATTATAGTTGAATTTGAAGGAGGGAAATGCAAAAAATTTAATTAATTATCCGCTATATCTTGAAACTATTTCCTGGTTATATTGCCACCACTCGATTCGTTGGTATCCTTTACTGATGGAGAGCCTGTATAACGAATGTTTCCGCCACTGCTTGCATTTGCATAGAATTCATCAGAAACATTTACCGAAATATTTGAACCGCTGCTTGCATTGGCTTTGCAAATTGCGGCTTCGAGTTCCCTTGTATCGATGTTGCTGCCGCTGCTGGCTTCTGTTATCAAAGTTTTTGATTTGCCCGAAAGATGGGAAATAGCGCCGCTGCTTGCATCCAAATTCACATTTTTATAAACCAATTGAAGATCCAACTGACTGCCGCTACTTGTTTTTACTTCAAGTTGCTCTCCCTTCAATGCATTTTCAGACTTTACATGTGAGCCCGAAGAAGCGTCGATTCTTTGCAATTCTTTGACAGTTACGTAAGCTTTCATTGTTTTATTAAAACCACGGGTTAACCAGCTTTTTTGTTTTACATAAATTCGTAAAACTCCATTTTGTACTTCCGTTTTTATATCATCAATAACATCAGCGTCGGCAACAACTTTAACTGATTCTTTATCTCCCATTGAAAGAAACAATTCAATTCCTGCCGAAACTCTGATTTCATTAAAATTTTTTAGATTCCGGTTTTCGGTTTTATCGCTGGTACCTGCAGCAGTTGCCGTATTTAGCCCAACTACAGTAATGATGAGGAAAAAAAGTATTTTATTCATATTGTGGTAATTTAATTGTTTTCAGACATAAACAAGACGGTTTAAATCTACAGAAGTTACAGAAAACGCTATCTTTTAATAATATTTCCGCCCGATGATTTTTCCACATCCAGGGATGAAGGATTGCCGTAATAAAATATATTTCCGCCACTGCTTGCTTTCCCCGAAAAGCTCTCTTTTGCAGTTATCCAAATATTTGCTCCACTACTTGTTTTCAATTCACTTTTATTGGATGTAAGTTCTTCAGCCTTTATATTTGAACCGGCCGATGCTTTCGCATTTAAATATGCTGTTGTTCCCTCCAGTTTAAAATTTGAACCAGCCGAAGCTGAAACTTTAAGGTTTTCAGCCCTTAACATCAATTTTATATTACTTCCGGCTGAACCAGTCAATTCAAGATTTTTTGATTCAAGAATGGTCTCGGAATATACATTACTTCCGGAAGTCGCACCTATCTTTGAAATCTTTGAAACTGTTACAAATATTTTTTTTGATTTCGCCTGTCTGATATTTTGAGAAGCTGTGATTTCCAAAACGCCGTTTTTAACTTTGGTTTCTATAAGATTAAGCAGGTTTTCATCAGCAGTAACAACTACTTTTGGTGACTCTCCCTGATTAATATAAACATTCAGGCCGCGGCTAACTTTAATTTCATCAAACGAAGAAACAGTGCGGGATTGTTCTGCTACCTTGCCATTGCCTGTTACACCTCCCAAAAAAAGACATGAACTTAACAACAGGGAAATCGCAAAAAAAGAAAACAGATAAAATACTTTTTGTTTCATCTTATTAAATTTTAGGTGTTTTTAAATGTCATTTAAAAAGCCTTTCGAAGTTAAAATGATATTGTCAGAACTTCCTCTTTTTTTCGTTGAAAGGAAGAAATCAGCCGGTGAAACAGAAATGTAAAGAAATTTAAGGTAAAAAAAATCATATTGTAAATGAACTTTTTCATGCTGCCGAAACTTTAAAATATTGGTTTTAATATATTTTAACGTAATGCATTGGCTTGGTTTTTGACAGATGTAGCGATAGTTTTTTAATTTTGGCGAATTGTTTTACATGGAGGTTTGAATGTTGAGCATTCAAAATTTAAAGGAGAAAAAATATGAATTGGAAAAAAATTTGGATAGGAACAATGCTTGTCGTCATTGTAGGACTGGGCTTTTTCAGTTTTACCCGCGATGAGAAGAACTTTGAGATTGCAAAGAACCTGGAGATATATCATACCTTGTTCAGAGAACTAAACATGTTTTATGTGGATGAAGTAAATCCAAACAAATTGGTGAAAACAAGTATCGATCAGATGTTAAATTCACTCGATCCTTATACCAATTACATTTCTGAAGATCAGATTGAAGATTTTAGGTTCATGACTACCGGTGAATATGCCGGAATTGGTGCAGTTATCAGCAAGCAAAATGGCAAAATCATCATTTCAGAACCATACGAAGGATTTCCAGCCCAAAAATTTGGCTTGAGAGCCGGGGATGTAATTCTTGAAGTTGAAGGTAAATCAACTGAAAATATGGATACCGAGGATGTAAGCAGCCTGCTGAAAGGGCCAGCCAAAAAACCGGTTACAATTAAGCTGATGCGAATGGGTGAGAAAAAACCACTCGAAATTCAGGTAATACGCGAAAAAATTACTATTGATGCAGTTCCGTATTATGGTATGCTCGATAAAAATACTGCATACATCCGGTTATCAAACTTTACAACAAACTGCAGCGATGAAGTAAAAAGGGCATTTCTGGAGCTGAAGAAAAATAATCCGGAATCATTGGTTCTCGATTTGCGTTCAAATCCCGGCGGACTACTTATGGAAGCGGTTAAAATTGTAAATCTTTTTGTCCCGAAGGGTGAAGAAATTGTTAGCACACGCGGAAAAGTAAAACAGTGGGATCAAACCTACACTGCTACTGCTGCTCCAATTGATACTACTATCCGGATTGCAGTTTTAACCAACAGTAATTCTGCTTCGGCCTCAGAAATTGTAGCCGGAGCCATCCAGGATCTTGACCGTGGAATTATTGTCGGCACACGGACATTTGGAAAAGGCTTGGTGCAAACTACCCGTGATTTAAGCTACAATACAAAATTGAAAGTTACGACAGCAAAGTATTATATTCCCAGTGGCCGCTGTATTCAGGCCCTTGATTATGCTCACCGGAATGAAGATGGAAGCGTGGGCCATGTACCTGATTCACTGATTACAGAATTTACAACCAAAAAAGGTCGTAAAGTGTATGATGGCGGTGGAATTGTTCCTGATGTTAAAATTGAAGCCGATCAATTCAGCAATTTAAGCGTGGCATTAATTACAAAATTTATAATTTTCGATTTTGCTACAAAATATTCAAACGAACACGAATCAATTCCTGCACCTGAACAATTTGAAGTCACTGACGATATTTATACCCAGTTTGCATCTTTCGTAAAAGAAAACAACTTTGAATATGAATTGAATTCTGAAAACAAGCTGGAAGAATTGATTGAAGCAGCAAAAGATGAAAAATATTACAGTATTGCATCGGAAGAATTTGATGCATTGAAAGAAAAACTTGAGCCAAATCTGAATAAAGATTTGAATCTTTTCGAAGATGAAATCAAGGAGTTGCTCGAAGATGAAATAGTTTCGCGTTATTATTATCAAAAAGGCGCTATCCGTGCAGCAATAAATGATGATAAAGGAATTGAAAAAGCGATAGAAGAATTGCATTCTTCAACAGCATATACTGCTCATTTTGAGCCCGGAATTGTAATTGCATTGAACGGAAGATAAAATAAGTGAGAATAATACAGGTTTAAAGGAGGGTTAAAGCCCTCCTTTTTTTTAATACAGGATTGTTATTTAATACTTAATGTCTGAAAAGCACATTACAAAAAATATATATTAAAAAATATTTATCTTGTGGTGGGTGTAATTATTTAATCCATGAATCAGGATTTAAAGAAAATTCTCGACTTTAAGATTTTTAGTCATGGTAATTTTGAAATTACCGTTGACAGTGTCATTCTTGTACTTATCGTTATTTTTATCACAATTATTGCCCTTAACATTTTAAAACGATTTTTTAAGAACTACATAAAAAATCAGGAGTACGAAAGACGCTCCTACTGGTCAGTCTATTTGATTTTGCGATATGTTGTCTGGGTAATAGTAATTGTACTTTTGCTCGAAACATCAGGAATTAAAGTATCGGTCTTACTCGCCAGTATCACTGCGCTGCTGGTTGGTGTGGGGTTTGGTATCCAGCAACTTTTCAGCGATATTGCTTCAGGAATAGTCCTGCTTATTGAACGGAATCTTCAAATCAATGACGTCATTCAATTGGAAGATGAGACAGTTGGAAGAGTCATTCACATCGGGCTGCGGACTTCAAAATTAAAAACCCGCGAAGATATTATTCTTGTTGTTCCCAATTCAAAATTTGTAAACGACAAAATTATTAACTGGAGCCAGATGGATTATAATACCCGGTTTTCAGTTGAAGTAGGTGTTGCTTATGGCTCAGATACTAAATTGGTGACACAAATTTTACTTGACTGTGCCACTGAAAATGAAAACATTTCAGCACTGCCAAAGCCGTTTGTACGGTTTAATGATTTTGGTGAATCTTCTTTAATTTTTCGTGTATATTTTTGGGTAATGGAACCATTCTGGGTGGAAAACATAAAAAGTGAACTGCGTTATGCCATTGATGATAGTTTCAGAAAAAGCAACATTCAGATTCCATTTCCTCAGCGGGATATCCATATTAAACCGAATCAACAGAAAGAATGAACCTGTTGCTTACTGCAATGTTCTTGAGTTAAAGGGAATAAATTAAAAACCACTTTCAAATTAAAGTGCAACTGAAATGAACCACATTAAAAGATTTATTTTACCTGCTGTTTTTCTCATTCTTTCTTTATTCTTTAAAATTTTTATTGAAAAATATCAACTTGTTTATCCGGATTATTACGGCTTTTTCGGGAAAACGGGTTCAATACTGCTCATTGCAAGCATCTCCTGGTCGCTGATTGCAGGATTACGTGTTTTAAAGATTATTCTGGTTTCAGGTCACGATACTTCCATTGAAAATAATTTGCGTTCGCGAAAATTTCAAACGCAGTTTAACATTCTCGAAAGAATAATAATTTTTTTAATAATTCTTATTTCAATTGGGCTGATTCTTATGCTTTTCGATGGGGTAAAACAAATTGGAGTCAGTTTGTTTGCATCAGCCGGAATTGCTGGAATTATTGTTGGCTTTGCTGCACAACGCATTATTGCAACTGTAATTGCAGGATTACAAATTGCAATAACGCAGCCTATAAGAATTGATGATGTGGTAGTGATTGAAAATGAATGGGGACGAATTGAGGAAATAACACTAACCTATGTAGTGGTACGTATTTGGGATTTACGCCGGTTAATAGTGCCAACCACATTTTTTTTCGAAAAGCCTTTTCAAAACTGGACAAGAACATCAGCAGAAATCCTTGGAACAGTATTTATTTATACCGATTATTCTGTTTCCTTCGATGCGCTCCGCACCGAACTGACACGGCTTTTGAAAGCAACCCCGCTTTGGAATGAAAAGGTGAATGTATTACAAGTGACTGATGCTAAGGAAAACAGGGTGGAAGTACGTGCTTTGATGAGTGCAAAAGATTCACCTACTGCATGGGATCTGCGGGTTTATATTCGCGAAAACCTGATTAAATTTCTGCAGCAAAATTATCCGGAAAGTTTACCAAAAACACGTGTATTACTTGAAGGGGATACCAACGGGAAATCAACAGAAACAGACACTGGTCTGAAAAAATCGAATAAAAAAGAATAGAAAAATTTATTCATCCAGCTATGAAAATTTATTTTGCCGGGTCAATTCGCGGAGGACGTGAAGATGCATCTGTTTATCAACAGATAATTGAATATCTGCGAAATTTCGGAGAGGTACTGACAGAACATATTGGAGATTCAGCATTGACTGAAAAAGGAGATGATGGTACCACCGATCGCTTTATTCATGATCGCGATTTGGAATGGCTTCTTTCTGCCGATGTTTTGATTGCTGAAGTAACAACAGTTTCCCTTGGAGTTGGTTATGAAATCGGCAGAGCTATACAATCGGGTAAAAAAGTATTGTGTTTGTTTCGCCAGGATTCAGGCCGCAATCTTTCGGCAATGATTGCAGGATGTCCTGACCTGGTGCTGGTAAAGTATGAAAATCAGGAAGAAGTTAAGCGGAGTATCGGAATTTTCATGAAACAACAATTATAACCTTGATTTTTCATTACTGATTATCTGTTTTTCACGAAAGAATTGATATGAAACAATCCATCAAGGGTGAGCAGTGGTTCAATGGTTTTAATGTGTTTTGTAAGTGGCGCAATAACAAGGCTGAGGCCGCCGGTAGCAACCACAGTAAGTTTTTCGTTTAGCTCTTCCTGCGTGCGTTCAATTATTGAATCCACCAATCCGGTAAAGCCTAAAACAACCCCGGCCTGAATCGCATGAGTAGTATTTTGTCCCATGACAGAAGGCGGCGGCGATAAATGGATTTCAGGAAGTTGTGCAGTTTTTCCTGCAAGTGCACTCACTGCTGTATTTAGTCCCGGAGCTATTGCAACGCCTGCAATCTCAGCATTTTTGCCAATTGTGGTAAAAGTAAGTGCAGTTCCAAAATCAACAACCATCGTCAACTTTCCGTATTTCTGGAAAGCCGCAACTGAATTCGCTACTAAATCGGCTCCAATCTGAAACGGATTCAGTATTTTCAGTGGCAGCAGCCCGTAGATTTCCGGACTCACCACATTTTGCTTTACATCAGGAAATAATACTGAAAACATATCGGTAAAAGGATGTACAAGTGAAGGAACAACGCTGCTCACAATGATTTCATTAACATGGGCATAACCTGATTCCCCGGCACTTAGCAACGATCGAAAAATAACTTCATATTCATCCGCTGTTTTTAAATGATCAGTTTGAATTCGCCAGTGGTTGAGCCATTTCCCATTTTCATGAATTCCAAAAACTATATTTGTATTTCCAATGTCGGTTGCAAGTAACATCATCTCCGATATTGATTTAAAATGTAAAAACTGAATAAACTTATATTTTCTTTTTGAATAAGATATGGATTTGAAGCGGATAATTCATAATTTCATCCTTACTTTACCTCAAAAATAAATTTATGGCAAGTATAAGAAGTTTAAAAAAAGATATTGACATGCTGATGTCGATGGTTTTAAGTGATTGTTTTTATGTTTTGGAATACAATACAAAAGTCGATCAGGAAGCTGTGAAACAGCTTGCAGGAGACGTTATCAGGCAGCATCGCGAATTCAGGATCAGGGCTATACATCCCGACGGCAAAGACAACCCGAAACTTGTAAAAAAACATTATAACAAGCTGGTGGAAGATTTACTGGATACAGCCGATTCCGATCTCGAAAAACTATCAGAAGAAGTTAAAAAAACAAACTAGCTCTTCTTTTTTATTCTGAAGATTTTGTTTGCAACAACTTTTCCATTGTGATAAGTAGTCAGTTCCCAATCTCCGAATTTATCATTGGCCGGATTCCAGATACAATCGCCAAGGTAGAATAAATAATCGTTGGTGCGAATGAATTGCTCACCGGTGAACGGAGGTGCCGGATTTCCGTCATTACCGGAAAATGGCGGATGATCAATTCTGAATTCAAGGATTTCTCCTTTTCCCTGTTTAATTTGAAGAACATAACCAAATTCGGTCCCGGTTTCAGCTTCAATTTCAGTGGTTATTTCAATTATCTTCGGAAGATCTTTGCTCGTGCGATCCCATTTGGAATATTCGCCATAGCTTAACATTTTATAAACAGGTTTTCTTCTTTTCATTAAAATTAATTCATCCTGAATGTAAAAATAGTAAAATCAGATATTGTATCATAAATAATAGTAATTGTCAGATTTTATGAGTATTTCGGGTTTGAAATTCTCAAATGAACGAATAACAGACGAATTAAAGTTCAGTTGAATTTTAGAAAACAAACAGTTTAACCTGTTCTAATTTTTTATTTGTTGCCGGATAAAAGATTTTTAATTTTGCAGCGTTCATAATAAAGTTAAAACATCGAAAATGAATGAATTGGAAACCCAAAATAAACTGAAGGCCAGGGCCAAAAGGAATAATATTATTGTTATTGCACTTTCAGTAATACTGGTGATTGTTGTTGTTTTGTATTTCCTGCAAAACAGGGAACACAGAAATATTACAAAGGAACTGATTTCTGAAAAAGATTCCATTCAGCTGGAATTAACTGATTTAATGGTGGTTTATGATTCGCTGAGAACAGAGAATGATACAATTAACGAACAACTTTTTTATGCACAAACCAAAGTAAAAGATTTGCTTTTGGAAGTGGAACAAACTAAAAAAGTAAGTTTTCAGAAAATTTCTGATTACCAAAACCAGGTGACGACACTTCGTGGAATTATGCGTGATTTTGTAGTACAAATTGATTCCCTGAACCGCCGGAATCAGGAATTACTTGCAGAAAACCTGGAGGTAAAAGAACAGTATAAACGAATTGAAACAGAAAAACAACAACTTAGCCAGGAAAAGCAAAACCTTGAACGTAAAGTTCAGCGGGCTGCTATGCTTGACGTACGGAATTTGATAGCCGAACCATTAAACAGCCGAAGCAAAGAAACCAAATATGCAAAAAGAGCTGATAAAATTCGGATTTATTTTGTGCTGGCGAGTAATGTAACTGCCAAACGGGGCCCAAAAAATGTTTATGCACGCATTATGCGACCCGACCAGTTATTGATGAGTAAGTCACCGGATAATTTATTTCAGTTTGAAGATTTGAAAATTCAGTATTCGGCCATGCGCGAAGTGGTCTACGAAGGACAGGAGCTTCCGGTAGCTATTTTCTGGGATAATTCAAATGAACCGCAGTTGATGGAAGGTGAATACACGGTGGACCTTTTTGCAGATGGAAACAACATTGGAACCACCTCCTTTACCTTGCAATAATTCACTTGATTTGTGGATATGAAAAGCCCGGATTGATACTTTCAATCCGGGCTTTTCAGTAGTATCCTTAAATTTTATGCATGCATAAATACAGGTTCGGTAACTTTTGCCAGTGCAAGAAGTTTTTGAGTTTCCTGTTCCGTTATTGGTTTATAGCCATTCATAAATTCAAGAGCCTTCAGAAAAAGTGTGTTTTTTCCCGGAGGAACAGCTGCAGTAATATTTTTTGACAACGAGTATTTCAATGCCATTTTCATGACTTCTTCATCCAGTACAGGTCGGTACCACACATTTTTAAATATTTTTTCCTCTCCGTCTTTTAGCCGGGTCAGCGCCATTGATTTTAAAGCCAGTATACCCATCCCTCGTTTTTCTGCTTCTTCAAAAACCTGTGGGCCAAAATCGCCTGCATTCCAGCAGGCAAAATTAATGGGAAACAGAATGGAATCGAAATCAAAGTTTTTCATAGCCAGCAGAGCTGCATCCACAGAATGTGCAGAAAAACCAAGATGTTTCACTTTACCGTCCTTTTTTGCTTTTACAAAAGTCTCCATTGCGCCGCCGGGACCAAAAACCTGCTCCACTTCATCAACAGAACTCAATGCATGTAACTGGTACAAGTCAAAATGGTCTGTTCGCAGCTTTTTTAATGAATCTTCAAGTTCAGCTTGTGAGCCTGCGGCGGTGCGATCATGCGTTTTACAGGCAAGAAAGCATTTTTCCCGGTAAGGTTCCAGCGCAGGACCAAGCCGTTCCTGGGCAGTACCGTAACCTGGTGCAACATCATAATAATTTACGCCCAATTCAAATGCCTTTGCAACAAGTTCATCTGCAAAATCCTGCGGATTTTCATTCAGCATTATTCCACCAAAACCAATAACCGATAGTTTTTCACCTGTTTTACCCAGGGTTCTTTTCGGGATGTTGTAACCGGGTGAAAAACTGTTTCCAAACGCCCGGATAGCCGGAATTGTAAGTGCCATGGCACTTAAACTGCTGTTCCGTATAAATATTCTTCGTTTCATAACTGTTGGGTTTTTATTGATACTGTTGTTGATTCCTGTCAAGTTACAAAATAAAGGACAATCAAGGAAGCTTTTTAGCTGAAGATACTTATTCCAAGGGAGTGTAATTTAAGGTCTGTCTGATTATTTCTTCTGTTTTTCAACCGTACCTGCCATATATTAAATACGTATTATTTTCGTATTAAATTCATACTAAATTCGCACTAAATTCGCGATTTCGCGAATTTAGTGCGAATTTTGCGAATTTAGTTCGAGTTTAATACGGAGAAATAACCTCTCATTTATAGCTTTAATATAGCGGTTACAGGAGGAATATACGGGTTAACAACAGGTGGAGAATAACATCAGATATCTGATTCGGGCAGCAAATTTTTATTTTCCGGAAGACTTCAAATAATAAATTTTCTTTGAAAGAATTGATTTTGTAAGTTGCCGTAAAAATTATTAACAACTTATTTTCAAATTTTTACCAAAATATGAAGATTCACCGTAACTGAACCTTCGTGCACTGATATTCCCGTTCCCTGTTTTGAAAAATGACTGAGGGAAAGTGGAAAATAAACCAACGGATAAATAATTTTATTTTTCTGTTGTCTGATGATTAAATTCAAGCTTTTCTTTCTGAACGATTTTTAATCCTGTCTGTTGAACAGACAAAAGCAAATTTCATTTTAAAAATAACTTTTAACATTCATCATGAAATACAATTTATTGGGGAATTCAGGACTAAAGGTTTCGGAACTTTGTTTGGGGACCATGACCTTTGGCGGCCGCGGAATGTGGACTTCTATTGGCAAATTGCCTCAGGATCAGGCGAACAACATTGTAAAAGAATCAATTGACGGCGGAATCAATTTCATTGACACTGCCAATGTTTACAGCGAAGGTTTAAGCGAACAAATTACGGGGCAGGCTGTACGGGATTTGGGATTGAACCGGAATGATTTGGTAATAGCAACAAAAGTACGCGGAAAAATGGGAGAAGGCCCGAATAATTCAGGTTTAAGCCGCAAACATATTCTTCAGCAAGCTGATGAAAGTCTCCGGCGCCTGAACACAGATTATATTGATTTGTACCAGATTCATGGTTTTGATCCGCAGACACCTTTGGAAGAAACACTTGAAGCGCTGGATATACTTGTAAAAACAGGAAAGGTGCGCTATATCGGTTGCAGCAATCTTGCGGCCTGGCAAATTATGAAAGCACTTGGAATTTCAGCTCAACAACATCTATCCGGATTTGTGTCGTTACAGGCCTATTATACCATTGCAGGCCGCGATTTGGAAAGGGAAATTATCCCGCTGCTACTCGATCAGAAAATAGGATTGATGGTTTGGAGCCCGCTCGCCGGCGGTTTGTTAAGCGGTAAATATGGCCGGAATAAGGAAACCAGTGAAGGCCGGCGCGTAGAATTTGATTTTCCGCCTGTTAATAAGGAAAAAGCGTTTGATATTATTGAGGTAATGGAAAAAATTGCAAAAGCAAAACAGATTTCAGTAGCACAAATTGCACTTGCCTGGCTGCTTCATCAACCTGCTGTTACAACCATTATCATCGGTGCCAAAAAACAGGAACAACTTACAGATAATCTGAAGTCAACGGATGTACATTTTACTGACGATGAACTTAAAATACTGGACCAGGCAAGTAAATTACCTTCTGAATATCCTGGATGGATGATTGAAAGACAAGGTGCCGACAGAAAATAGCAAACGTTTTAAAATAGAATTATCATAAAAAAACCTGCCGTTAACGACAGGTTTAGAAAAGGAGATATGATGTGATTACTTTTTAACCGCTGCCAATGTATTACTTTGCGCTACCTGATTCAGAACTGTTGATTTTGTCATGAAATTTTCATTCGGAGAATAGATAAACAGGATGCTTCCATCACGAATTGTGTCGATAACGTCCTCGAAAATATCCATTGAAACAGAAGGACATCCGAGGCTTCTACCCAGGCGGCCGTATTTTTTAATAAAATCTCCACCCACATAATCTGCACCGTGCATTACAATCGAACGTGCGCGTGCATTATCGTTAAAACCTTTGTCTTTCCCGTCGAGATAAAGCGACAATCCGTGTTTTCCGGTATACGTTCTGCCGGTTACATAAAAGCCGATTGAACTTGCATTTGAACTTGGAGTGTTTGAAAACTTTTTAGCATAATTATTACCTGAATTTCTTCCGTGGGCCACCCAGTCGTTAAACAAAACTTTTTTACTCACAAGATCAATTACCCATAGGCGTTTTTCGGTTGACGGAAGGCTAAAATCCACTACAGTTATAATATCTTTTTTGATATTACCCGGTATTGCCTTTAAATTTGAATAACCTTTCAGTGCCAGCGCAAACACTTCTGCGGATGGTAGTTTGGTATTTTCTTCCTGCAACTCCTTGTACAGAAATTCGTTTTCACCGGCAATGTTTGAATTTATTCCGGTTGCAAATAAATTTGTACCTGTAAACAGATAAAATGCGAACACTAAAACTACTTTTAAGCTTTTTCCTGTCATATCGTTTATCTCCACTTTTTTTGAAATACTATTTTAATTTTGATTGTTCCGGGTATTTCGGGTTAATCCGGGATTTGTAAATAATCTGTTCTTAACAAAACAACTATTGTGCCAAAATGTCGATAGAATGTGTTTAAAAACAAACACTTATCGTTTACTTTCTGATAAATGCCGAATAAAAATCAAATGCTCTGATTTTTCTTTTTTCAACAATGTAACAGCTTTTTTTCCACTGCCGAAAATAAAAAATCCAATTGAGGTGAAGTGTTAAAAAGTGGTAAAACTCTATAAAACTTTGAAAAGCAGTTTCTCCAATTACAGGTTTTGCTGTGCTTTAAATTTAGTTGTTGTTTGTATATGCCTGAATTTGCCGGATTCCCGGTGATGTACTGAAATAGGGAAGCGAAATTTCATCGAATCCATAAATATCCTTTCTGAACTGGAGATTTCCGGAATCATCGACCCAGGCTGTCTGATAAATTACATGAACAGCCACAGGATGATCAAGTACCACATTTTCAGTTTTTTTGGCGGCAAGTGTTTTTCGTATTTCTTCCGGTGTCATTTGTCCTTCAAGAATGGTTTCTGCCAGTTCAACTGGTTTTTCAAGGCGGATACAACCATGACTGAAATCACGTTGTGTTTTATCGAAAAGATAGTTTGCAGGTGTATCGTGCAAATAAATACTGTAATTGTTGGGCAACATAAATTTAATTCTTCCAAGCGAATTATATTTTCCCGGCTTTTGTACAATGCTGAACGGGAAGTTTTCTGCAGTTATATTTTCCCAGTCAACGGTTATTTGATCAACAGTGTCAGAGCTGTCATAAGCACCGCGGAGCAACATAAAATTGTTTCGTGATAAAAAAGTGGAGTCCTTTTTAATTTTAGGAAGCATTTCTTCCGTGGCAATACTTCGCGGGACATTCCATGTAGGGTTAAAAACGATATAAGTCATTGTATCTTTGAGGGCAGGAGTATATTTTTCGATTTTACCAACTACCACGTTCATTTTTTTTGACAGCCTTCCGTTTTCAAAATATTGCAGGGTAAAATCGGGGATATTCACAATAACATCCCGGTTGTGCATGTTTTGGGGCATCCAGCGCAACCGGTCCATATTGAGGCGAATCTGATTGAGCCGGTAAGACAGTGGCTTGTTCATTTCGGCCAACGTGTTTTTTCCGACGATTCCATCAGCTTTTAAACCATGCCTTTTCTGAAAATTTTCAACTGCATGTGAAAGCCGGTTATCAAATTCGGTAGAATTTAGATAAAGTGAATCATCAATATAAAGATCACCTGTAGCTGCAAGAAATTTCTTGAGGTTTATTACTTCCGGTGATGAATAATTTTGTTTTAACACACCCAAATTTCCGGGCAGCGGCCATTTCGAAGTTTTACTTGTTTCAGACAAACGCAGGAAAGCGTCTTTTAAAAGTTTATACTGTTCGTGTTTCGGGAGCAATTCATGCAGGGATTGCTCAATTTTATTGTTATTCAATGCTTTTTCAAGGTATTCTTCCATTCTTATTTTTTGCGGATAGGCTTCCCAGTCAACTGCCAGTTTTTGCGGATCTACCCTTCCGTATGCCAAATCCGACGCATAATTGATGTAAGCTTTTGTAAGAAGGATGTCCAGATTGTGAAGTTCCGTTAACGATAAATTTTCACCTGATCTTAGCTTTATCAATTCAATTTTTATTTGGTGTATATTATAAAGTTCGGCAGGGAGTCCTTCTTTCCATGATAATTCAAGCTGTGCAAGAAGTTTTTTTCCATTGTTGTTTAAGCTTTTATTTTCAAGCCATGCATACCTGTTGTCACGGTGAAAATAAAACCTGCTGACTCTTGCATTCAGGGAATCAGTTAATTCAATATGGGTTTTAAAAAAAGCGGTTGCTGTATCCTGCGAATTTATGTTGATTCCTGTTTTTTCTGCAACCCGCAGGTTTTCAGATTGATTTAAAAATAATAAGGATAACAAACTGAATAAAATAGTCGATATATAGTGCATTTTCTTCCTCCTGAACAATTTCGGGATTAATAATTGGCCAGAAGTTTTTCAAACACTATGCCAGAACTTTTATAATAAGCTGCAGAAGAAGCTTATTAACATTTCAAGGTCATTTTAAGCAGAATATCGGAAATGTTAATGTTTCATTCAATTACAAGGTATCTCCTTGGGTTGATTAGATTTGTCTTTTCATTTATACCTGATACTTTATGCGTTTCCTTACTTTATTCCTGTTGGTTATTTTGTATTCGGGTTGCCGGAACAATGAATTGCCTTGTGTGATTTTCGAAACAAATTATGGGGAAATTGTCCTCGAAATTGACACAGTTCATGCGCCGGTTACTGCTAACAATTTTTTGAAAAATACAGCGGACGGCATTTACGAAAATGCAGTTTTTTACCGTGTAGTCAGGTTGGATAATCAGCCTCGGCAGGATGTTAAAATTGAAGTCATTCAGGGGGGATTGTTTGATGACGAACGGGTTGAAAAGTATCCGGTTATTCTTCATGAAACCACTAAACAAACCGGATTGAAGCATTTAAACGGAACACTGTCGATGGCTCGGGCAGAGCCGGGGACTGCATCAACTGAGTTTTTTATATGTATTGGTAATCAGCCGGAGCTTGATTTTGGCGGACACCGGAATCCGGACGGACAAGGATTTGCAGCTTTTGGCAAAGTTGTAAAAGGAATGGATGTGGTGAGAAAGATTCAGCATCTGCCGGATGAAAATCAATATTTAAATCAACAGGTAAAAATATCAGGAGCAGCTGTAAAATACACAAATGCAGGAAGGAAATAATGCATAAAGGAATTCATGCATTAAAGCATTCATACATTTCCCCATTCAGGCATTCATATATTTCCTCATCCAAACATTTCCCCATTAAAAAAAGGCTGCCCTTTTGAGACAGCCTCTTGATGTTATATTAAAGTTTGGGTGTCTTGAAATTTAATATCCCGGATTTTGTGTCATTGCCGGTGAAATGTCCCTTTCCCGTTTGGGAATGGGTAGAATTGCCCGCGGAAAGTCACCATCTATTTCCTGGTTCAGGGCGGGCGAGTAAATGCTTTGTCCGTTTCTCCAGGCATCCCAGCAGCGTTGTCCTTCGGCTACAAGCTCTTTTCTGCGTTCTTTCAGAATATCATCCAGAGTTACTTCTGAGACATCAGAATAATTGGCAATACGATGTTGCCGGAGCTGATTTATATACCATTCTGCACTTTGTGCACCGGCAGCATTTCCACCTTTAACTTTTGCCTCGGCAGCAGTAAGATAAATTTCTGACAACCGGATGACGATTGGATTGTTCAGAAACAGATTACCCTCACGGCCGGGATATTTTTGTGTATAATAACCTTCGGTGTCTGTTTCATCGTCCTCCCATGCAATGAGTTGTGAACGAATATCTGTAGTGTCAGCCATCATAAATTCATATCCACGAGTGGAAAATGCACATTCTCCGTAGCCATCGGAATGGGTATAGTAACCAATGGAATTTCGCTGCGAGTTATATGATGTTGTGGTTAAAATTTCAAACATTGATTCAGAAGCGCCTTCCACGCCCCATACATTCAGGTAATTTTCAATGGTATACAATGAATAAGGTGAATCGTTTATGATTTCCTGGGCTGCGGCGAGTGCTTCATCATTTTCTTCGATATAAAGATGAACGCGTGCAAGTAATCCTTTGGCAGCCCAGTAATTTATCCGACCCAGGTTTTCGTCTTTCGAAAGCAGGTCAAGTGCTGCGTTTAAATCGTTTTTTATAAAATCGTACGTTTCTTTCAGCGTTGAACGCACGGGTTCATAATCCACCGGATATTTTTCACTTGAAACCGGTATCCCGGAATTTGCTTCATTAACATCGGTTAATGAAGGCAATTTGGCAAACATTCTCGCAACATCAAAATGGCAAAGCGCACGCAGCGCATACAACTGGCCTTTTAAATCGTTATATAGATCCTGTTCACCGTCAGCGATATCAACATTGTCAATAACTGTAAAAACATCATTTATCCTGCCAATTAATGTGTATGACATTTGCCAGTAATGTTCAGCAAAATCAGATTCTGCAGCATGTTCAAATCTTGCCATTGGCGAAATCTGATTGTTGGTCGCAGTGTAATACAAATCGCCTCCTTTTAAATCGGCGTAGGCTATAAAATCACCTCCGTAATACGAATAAGGTTCTGTTTCGTTTCCAAGACCCAAATCAAAATCAATCATTCCGGTATAAACTCCGTTCAATGCATTGTTCAAATCGGTTACATTGGTAATTGCTTCATCCGATGGCAAGGCATCTGACGGACTTTGTTCGAGAAAACCATCACAACCGTTTAAAATGACGGCAATGTTTAGTATTAATAAATATACAATTTTCTTATTCATGGCATTTCGATTTAAAATTCAAGATTAATTCCGAAGAGATAATTTTTGGTAATTGGGGTATCTACAGTGCGGTAGCCGTTCAGCGTTACTTCCGGTTCAATGGTATCGTCATTTGCCCATGTCCAGATGTTATTTCCATTGAAAAACAACTTCATATTGTTCATGTACATCTTTCTGGCAAGATTCTTTGGTAAATTATAAGCCAGATAGATATCTTTTAACCGGAGGTGGTCGGTAGAAATAATATGGCGCGATGACCAGCGATCGGGACGATCGGAGCCCCAGGCCACAGGGCGTGGGTTGTCAACAATGTCGCCGGGTTCTTTCCACCAGTTGTTTTCCATGTCCCGGGGAAGGTTGAATGAACCGAGTCTGTATCCGTGATGCCGGAAGAAATACCCCGGATAATCAAACAGGCTTCCTCCCATCTGGTAAGTAAACAGGAAGGACAATTCGAAATTTTTCAAGGTAAAGGAGTTTGTAATTCCACCCATAAAATCGGGAATGGCTTTCCCCTGTATTTCAGGTTTTGCTTCCGCCCTGAAATAGGTAAGCTCATCTGAGTTTTCAGGGTCGAGGTAGAACTGAGCCATTCCGTTTTCCGGATTTACACCTGCCCAGGTGGGGAGATAAAAAGTAGTTAATGATTCGCCCTCACGCAGCAGGTACATTCCACCGTCGCCTTTCAGAATGTCTTCTCCATCGGGAAGTTTGTCAATTGTTGAATTTATTGTGGTGAAGTTGAAATCAGTAATCCATCGGAAATTTTTTGTAATGATGTTGTTTGAATGCAGTTCAATTTCAATTCCCTGGTTTGTAAGTTCGCCAATGTTTTGCCATGAGGTTTCAAAACCGGTTAAATAGGTAAGCGGCACTTCCATTAAAAGATCCCTTGATTTTTTATGATAATATTCAACAGTTGCTGTCATGCGATCAAACATGCTTAAATCGATACCGATATTCATATTATCGGACTTTTCCCAGCTCAAATCCGAATTGTTGGGCTGAGTTATATAAATGGCACTTTGTGAGCCGTAGCCACTGTTAAATGCATATAATCCAAGGTGGGCGTAATAATCTATTGGCAAAGTTCCGTTAGTTCCGAACGATGCTCTTAATTTTAAGTCGTTTAACCAACCGGAGCCTTTCAGAAAATCTTCCTGCGATAAACGCCAGGCAGCCGAAGCCGACCAGAAGGTACCCCAGCGGTTATTTGAACCCAAACGTGATGAACCATCGGAACGGATACTTGCAGATGCATAATATTTATCATTAAAACTATAGTTCATGTTTCCGATAAACGACATGAGATTAGAAGAAGACACTTCGCTGCCTGTTCCAAGGGGCTGGCCATTTGAAAGTTCGGGCAGTTTGTATGTGGAGTAATTTTGAGACGAAGCCTGCAAGGTGCGGTAGCTTAAACTTTCAACTTCGTAACCTCCCAATACCTGTAAATTATGGTTGCCGAAGCTGTTGTTGTAGTCTCCGATAAAAGAGGCATTTTTAACAATGGTGGTATATGTGAGGTGATCGCCCAACCCGCCGTAAGCTTCGCCGTCCACACTCTCCGGTGCCCACCAAATTAACGATTTTGAATCGGAATAATCCAATCCGAAAGTGGAACGGACGGCAAATGTTTTAGCCAGCTGCATGTTTACATTTGCATTGGTTAAACTGCGATACCGCAGCACCTGGTAAGTTTGATCTGTACTTTCGCCGGTTCCGATTAAGGCAATCAGCGGGTTTTTAACATTTCCCATTCCGGCATCAAGATTTGGGGTCCCGTCTTCGTTGTAAACAGGCTGAGTGGGGTTCATCGAGAAAATCATACTCAATGGCGACATATAGGCAATTCCCTGTGCCTGGTCGGTTTGGTCGGCATAACCATTCTGGTTGGTGTGTGACAGCATTTGTTTTATCCCAATATTTAGCCAGTCGTTTGCCTTGTGGTTTAAATTCAGCCTTCCGGAATATCTTTCGAAGTTACTGCCAATAATTATCCCTTCTATTTTATTGTAGCCAACTCCGGTATAAAAAGTAGTTTTGTCACTGCCACCTGAAGCTGAAAACTGGTAATCCATCGTTTTTCCTGTTTTGTAAATCACATCGCGCCAGTTTGTACTTGATGGTGGTGTTGCAACTCCCCATCTTCCTTCGTCAGGATCTTCCTGAGCATATTCAATTGCGCGGGCCAGAACTTCGGGGTCCTTGTAACCTTCTTCTCCGGGATACAGACCTGGTTCATACCAGTAGAGATAAGCTCCGATTAAAGCATCGTTTACATAATCAAGATACTGGTTGGCGCTCATTGGCTGGTAAACGTTATCCATTGCCGTTTGTGAAGTGCCGTAAGAAGCTTTAAAATTGAACCTTGTTTTACCGGTTTGTCCTTTTTTGGTAGTAATCAAAACCACACCGTTGGCTGCTCTTGAACCATATAATGAAGCCGCTGCAGCATCTTTCAAAATCGTCATACTTTCCACATCCTCGGGATTGAGCGTGGAGAGAAGGTCGCTTGAAAATCCTACATAACCATATGTTCCGGTTTCAAGTGGTACTCCGTCTATAACATACAAAGGAGTTGTGGATGCATTAATCGAGCCTATTCCGCGAATCTGGATTTCGCCTGAAGCGCCGGGGGCACCGGTTGTGGAACTCACCCGCACACCGGAAACTTTGCCGGATAACATTTTATCCAGTGATTCGGAAGTGGAAGTTCCTACAAGTTCATCAGAACCAACTTTTTGTGCCGACCCGGTGAAGGAAGAGCGTTTGGAAGTTCCGTAAGCAACTACAAGCACTTCATCTACACCAATGATATCGGCTTTTAGTGAAGCATCCACCACTGTACCGGAAACCGGCACTTCTGTTGTTTTCATTCCAACAAAAGAAAAGACGAGGGTTTTGGCTTCCTCCGGCACTGCCAGTGTATAACCTCCGTCAATATTTGTAACTGTTCCAATAGTGGTCCCCTGCACCATAACGGTTGCCCCGGGAATTGGTGAACCATCTTCGGCCGACGTGACCGTTCCGGTAATCTGCCTGGTTTGGGCAAAAACAGCAAGCCCGAAACACAAAGCGAAGAGTGTAAAAATTAGCTTTTTCATAAAGAATAATTTTGAATTAATATTTAGGTATTTCCTTTTATTAATCAATAAAAAAAGCTCCTGCCGGGGAAACAGGAGCTTACCTTTTTTAACACCTCACCAGGTGTTTACACCATGCAATTCGTATTCAAGCTGTTTAACTATTTCTATGATAAATTGCCGTGTATTTTTAAAACCGATAAATTCTTTGTTTTTTCCCCGTTGTTAATTATCCAATTTTTGTACCGGATGACTTGTTAGTTTTCCGAACTTTTGGCTTTTCGTCCAAACATACAGAAACAACCTGTCCGTGCTTTAAAAAATCAACATATGGCAGGAATTACGGGGCAAGTAGTATTAATTTTATGGATATGTTTAATTGAAGGATGAATTTTGCATTTGGCAGGAAAATAAATGTTGTTTGCAGATATTTTTGAACTTTTGGCATAAAAAAAGGCGGAATTAAACCGCCTTATTAGTATTATGCTGCAATTTCTGCAAAAACTTCTGCAAGGACATCGGGATACATTTCATTAAAATTTTCATGACACCATTTGTATAATTCCTGTATCTCGTCCTGTTCAACCCAGTTAACACATTTGATTAATTCTTTTCTAAAAAGCTCCTTGCTAAAGCTCACTTTCGGTAAGATGATTTTTGAGTATTCAAGCATGGTTTAACTGTTTAATTTGTTAGAAACTCGTTACTAAAAATAACAAGATTGTTTTAATTCAAGTATGTTTTAGAATAATGTTTAACAGAAATTAACAATAAATAACAAATAAATGGTAATGTAAATTGCTGCTTACGTGATGGTTGATTGATTTCGTTAAGAAAGATGTTTCAAAACATAAAACTTTTTTTTCTGATTTTTGTCACGTAAGGATTCCCTGAACAAATGATGATACGCCATCAGTTAAATTATTTTTTTCCTGAAGTGATTTTACAAAAGCACTTCCAATAATTGCCCCGCCGGCGTATTTACATGCATTTGCAAATGTGGCTTTATCTGAAATGCCAAACCCGATTAACCGTGGATTTTTCAGATTCATATTTTTGATGCGTTCAAAATAATCCTGTTTAAAATCCTCCACTTTTTTTCCTGTTCCCGTTGTTGAAGAAGATGAAACCATGTAAATAAAACCTGTTGAAGCTGCATCAATTTGCCGGATTCGGCTTTCAGAAGTCTGCGGCGTAATCAGTAAAATATTGTGCAGGTTATTTTTTTCGAAGAAGATTTTGTAATGTTCTTCATACTCATCAAGTGGTAAATCAGGGAGAATGACCCCATCAATACCGGTTTGGCTGCATTTTTTGCAGAAGGCTTCAAGGCCATACTGAATTACAGGATTGATGTAACCCATTAAAATCAGGGGGATTTTTACTGTTTTTCTAATTTCAGTGAGCTGCTCAAAAAGCAGCTTCAGGTTCATTCCGTTTCTCAGAGCTGTTTCACTGCTGTGTTGTATCACGGGTCCATCGGCAGTGGGGTCGGAAAACGGCATCCCGATTTCGATGAGATCGACATCATTTTTCTCCAGTTGCTGTATTATTTTCACCGTATTATCCAGTTTTGGATATCCGGCTGTAAAATACACTGAAAGAATATTTTCTTTTTTTGTTTCGAAGAGTTGGTTGATTCTGTTTTTCATGTCGTTTATTTAAGCTTCCTAAATCCCGCAAAGCAGGAGTTTGGAAAGCATTGTTTTTCATTTTTCATTTCTTAAAGTTTTTTCCTCCGGGGAGAGGCTGGAAAGGGGCTCTAATAACCAAAATAATTCAAATAGGTTTCCATGTCTTTGTTTCCGCTACCTGAAAGATTGACAATGTTAATATCGTCGGGTTTCATTTTAATTTTATCAAGAGCAGCCAGTGCATGTGCGGATTCAAGTGCAGGAATAATTCCCTCTTTCCGGGTTAAAAGCAGTGCTGCTTTCAGGACTTCTTCGTCGGTGGCAGCCATAAATTTTGCCCGTCCGGTTTTAAACAGGTGGGCGTGCAGGGGGCCTATTCCCGGATAATCCAATCCTGCAGAAATAGAATAGGGTTCTGTAATCTGGCCGTCGCTGTTTTGCATGAGTATCGTGCGGCTTGCATGAAGTACTCCCGGAGAACCAACGACTAAAGTTGCAGCTGTTTCCGGTGTTTCCACTCCTTTTCCGGCGGCTTCCACACCAATCAGTTCTACCGATTCCTCATCAAGAAAATGATAAAATGCACCCGCTGCATTGCTGCCGCCGCCTACACAAGCCAATACCCGTGTTGGAAACGACTTGCCCCTTTTTTCAAGCAGTTGATTTTTTATTTCAAAACTAATGACAGACTGAAACCGGGCGACCATGTCGGGGTAGGGATGCGGACCCACCACTGAACCGATTATATAATGTGTGTCTTCCGGATTGTTAATCCAGTCGCGCATCGCTTCATTAGTTGCATCTTTCAATGTTTTGTTTCCACTTTGCACCGGAACTACTTCGGCACCCAGCATTTTCATTTTTTTTACATTCGGCTCCTGCCGCGATACATCGAGCGCACCCATATAAACAACACACTTTATCCCTTTCAATGCACATACTGTTGCAGTTGCCACTCCGTGCTGACCAGCTCCTGTTTCGGCAATGATTCGGGTTTTACCCAGTTTTTGTGCCAGTAAAATCTGCCCGACTGTATTGTTCAGCTTGTGGGAACCGGTATGGTTTAAATCCTCGCGTTTTAAATAAATATTCGAACCAAAATGTTCCGACAACCGGCTTGCATAATAGAGCGGTGACGGCCGGCCTACATAATCTTTTAAAAGCTGGTCAAATTCATTTTTGAATTCCGGCGATTCGATTATTTCAAGATAACGGTGTTTGAGTTCATCGATGTTGGTGTACATCATTTCGGGAATCCACGCCCCCCCGAATTCTCCATAGTATCCTTTTTCGTTTACATTGTAATTCATATTGATTGTTTTTCCGTTGTTACTTTACTGCATCAATAAATTTCTTTAGCTTTTCAATATTTTTAAATCCCGGCCCGTCTTCAAAACCACTGTTCAGATCAATGCCGGTAAGTTTTGCATGGTGGAATTCCCTGACACTTTTTACATCCTCAGGACCAATTCCGCCACTTAAAAAAAATGGAATATGGCCAGTGTAATTATCAAGTATATGCCAGTTAAATTTCTTGCCAGACCCTCCATGCAATTTTGTTTTCGTATCGAAAAGAAAACAGGTTGAAACTTTTTCGAAGGGTGTTGTGGTTGTAAAATCAAAACTTTCGTCAATTTTAAACACTTTGATTATTTTTAATCCCTGTTTTTTCAACATCTGGCAGGTTTTAGGATTTTCGTTTCCATGAAGCTGAACCCATTCGAAGCCGAGATTTTTGGACAGTCCCAAAATTTCAAATGCATTTTCATTTACAAAAACGCCCACCTTTGGTTTTTCGGAATTAAAAAGACCCGCCTCCGGAGTTTCACCAACGTATCGCGGAGAAGCGGGATGAAAAATATAGCCCAGCAAATCAACCGGAAGTTGTTCCACCTGTTCCCTGTTCCCGGTGAATTTCATGCCGCAGACTTTTATTTTAAGTTGTTGTGTCATTTTTTTTCAATTACTTGTCATTTCGACGACGCAGGAGGAGAAATCTCTAACCAAAAGGCTTCTCCTTTTATTGTCAGTATTTCAATGTTACAGATTTCTCAGTCGTGCCTCCTTGCCAATGACAGCACAAAATTATTTCATTTCTTCAATAAACTTCCGGCACGTTTCTCCCGGATTTTCGGTTTTCATGAAGGTTTCCCCAATCAGGAATCCGCGGAAACCATGTTCCCTTAAATAGCGAATAGTTTCGGCTTTTTCCAATCCGCTTTCCGATATCTTCACATATTTATGCGGGATTTGGCCCGACAATTTTACCGAGATTTCCACATCAGTTTTAAAAGTTTTAAGGTTGCGGTTATTCACTCCCACAATATCGATGTAGTCATTTAAAAGCTTTAATTCTTTTGCATTATGGATTTCCATTAAAACTTCCATTCCGAGATTTTTGGCTTTCCGTGCCAGCATTTCAGCCTGTTTTAATTCAAGGTTGGCCGCAATGAGTAAAATAACATCAGCGCCATACGCTTTTGCTTCAACCACCTGGTATTCATCAATTATAAAATCTTTTCTCAGGATTGGAACCTGAGGATTTGCCTTGCGGGCTTTTGTAAGATTTTCAAGTGATCCGCCAAAATATTCAAAATCAGTGAGGACTGAAATTCCGGAAGCACCGGCTGCTGCATAATGACGTGTTACATCTTCAACGAAAACATTAAAATTGATATCTCCCTTTGAAGGTGATTTCTGTTTAAATTCAGCAATAATTCCCGACGAGCCGTTTTTCAGCAGATTGGTTTTTAAAGAATTGCATTTCCGGTTAAATTCCGGATAATTTGAAAGTCTGGAAACATTTATATCCTGTTGCCGCTTTTCAACTTCCGCCTTTTTTGTTTCAATTATTTTTTGTAAGATGTTCATTAATTACTGGTTAGTTTTTTGAATGATTCCAATGCTTTTCCTGATTGAACGGATTCCCGCGCTATTTCAATACATTCTGCAAGATTTTTTTCAGGGGAAATGGTTTTTATTCCCATTGCAGCATTTGCGAGCACTGTATTTTCCTGTGCTTTTGTACTTTTATTTTCGAGCACATTCATAAAAATACGGGCTGCTTTTTCCACAGTTTCACCTCCATGCAATTCTGCAGGTTTTAATGGCGCAAATCCAAAATCGGCAGGTGAAAATTTTCCTTCTTCCAAATTTGAAACAAAGGCAACCTCACCGGTGAGTGAAATTTCGTCATAGCCATCCAGTGCGTGCAGAATCGTATAATTTATTCCCGAATTTTCGTACACTTTTTTATACAGTTCCAGTACATTCAACCCATAAACTCCAACAAGCTGGTTTTGCGGTGTCGAAGGATTTACCATTGGTCCAAGTTTGTTAAAAAACGTTTTTACTTTCAGGGTCCGGCGAACGGGTGCTACATATTTCATTGCCGGATGAAAAAGCGGGGCATGTAAAAAAGTAATTCCGGTATTTTCGATTTCCGCTTTTAATTTCCGCTGATTGTTGCTGAATTTGTAACCGAAATATTCCAGCAGGTTTGATGAGCCGCATGATGATGAAACGCCATAATTGCCATGTTTAGCCACTTTGTAACCCGCGCCTGCAATTACAAAAGCAGTGAGCGTTGAAACATTGAATGTATTTTTTTCATCACCACCGGTGCCACAGACATCTATTGTATCAAATTCTGATAAATCAACCGGGACAGCCATTTTCAGCAAGGCATCTCGGAAACCTTTCAATTCACCCGCGGTTATGGGCCTCATCAGAAATACGGTAAGAAACGATGAAATTTCAATTTCGGAAAAGTTGTCGCTGCCGATTTTTATGAGTATTTCTTCTGCTTCTTTTGTGGTAAGTGTATTTCCTTCAAAAAGGTACTGTAAAGTTTCTTTCATATCTGATATGCTTAATTAAGTTTTTCCTTTTTAAACCTTTTTTTAATTTAACGGGTATTTAGCCGGTGAGAAATACTTATTTCTCTTCTTTCGGTGTTTTTTTCAACCAGTTTTCCATTATTTTTTCACCCAGCGGAGTTAGTACCGATTCAGGATGAAACTGAACACCTTCCAAATCAAAATCCTTGTGTTTCAGCGACATGATTTGATTTTCGGCATCGTAGCTGGTAATCTCGAAACAATCAGGCAGATCTTTTTCGTTTACGATCCATGAATGATAGCGACCTACCTCGAAAGTTTCGGGCAACCCGTTAAACAGAACAGTTTCGTTATTCGTAAGTTTAACAGGAGTAGCGACACCATGAAAAACACGGTTCAGGTTGGAGATAGTTCCACCGAAAGCTTCGGCAATAGCTTGCTGACCAAGACAAACACCCAATATGCATTTTTTAGGTGCGTAAGTTTTAATAATTTCAAGCAGTAAACCGGCTTCTTCAGGGATG
The DNA here is from genome assembly GCA_963816685.1 of uncultured Prolixibacteraceae bacterium. GTDB lineage: Bacteria > Bacteroidota > Bacteroidia > Bacteroidales > Prolixibacteraceae > CAVYUC01. The sequence continues at coordinate 159,853 of CAWFMB010000005.1, forward strand.
CCAGGGCCTGGTGACAGCAAAATCTTATCGTACTTTTCAATCTCATTAAGCGAAATTTCATCGTTGCGAAACACATCCACCGGCAATCCTGATATTTTTTTGATTGCATGCACAAGGTTATAGGTAAACGAATCGTAATTGTCGATTACCAGGATGGAGCCTCCTCCGGAGCCTCCCTTAATCCCTCCAAAGGAGGGAGATTCTTGAGTGCTAATTATTTTGTTCATATTCTTAAATCAGTTTATGTATTTGATTCTGTCTCCTCTTTTCTCACTCTTCCCTTTGGGAAGGGTGATTTTCCCCTCCTTCGGAGGGGCCAGGGGAGGCTTTTTTTAATTAATTTCTTTTGCCATTTCAATTGCTTTTTTCAAAGCAGCCAGTTTGTTGTTTACTTCCTGCAGCTCATTTTCTTCATCCGACCCGGCAACAATTCCGGCACCTGCCTGATAATACAGTTTATTGTTCTTACTCAGGAACGAACGGATCATGATGGCATGGTTAAGCGTCCGGTCGAAGCCAAGGTAACCGATACATCCACCGTAATATCCCCGGTTCTGGTTTTCGTATTTATCGATTAATTCCATGGCTTTATACTTTGGCGCCCCCGAAAGTGTGCCTGCAGGAAATGTTTCACCCAAAACCTTGATAAGGTTGGTATCATCTTTTATTTCTCCTGATACCTGCGAAACCAGGTGGATGACATGTGAATAATACTGTACTTCGCGATAGGTTTCAACCACCACATTATCTGCATTCCGGCTCAAATCATTCCGGGCAAGATCAACGAGCATTACATGTTCTGCATTTTCCTTTGGATCCTTGCTCAGCTTTTCGGCCAGTTCCCGATCCTGTTCATCATTTCCTGTCCTTTTAAAAGTTCCGGCAATGGGATGGATATATGCTTTATTGTTTGAAATCCGTAGCTCTGCTTCCGGACTGGAACCAAAGATCCGGTAGGTTCCATAATCGAAATAAAACAGGTATGGCGAAGGATTAATCGAACGAAGTGCGCGATACACATTAAAATCGTCTCCCTCATACTGCTGCGAAAACTGGCGGCTGAGCACAATCTGGAAAACATCACCACGGTAGCAATGTTGTTTTCCTTTAGTCACCATTTCTCTATACTGCTCATCGGTAATATTTGATGATTCAATGTTGAGCGCCTTAAATTTTGCTGTCGAAAAATTAAGGTTTACAAGTAAATGATGGATGTAATCCATTTGCGAACTTTCATCATCCAACAGATTTTCAACCATGTGTATCTGGTTTTTATGATGGTCGATAGCTACAACATATTTGTAAAAACAGTATTTTACTTCCGGAATCTGATACTCTTCCTTCTTTTCTGCAGAAAAACGGATGTTCTCGAAATGCTGCACTGCATCAAAATTGATGTAGCCGAATAAACCGTTTGCCGGCAGTTCAATATCTACAGAATCAACATTGAAAAGTTGAAAGAAATCGTTCAGTTCAGTATCCAGTGTCCGCTGTTCAGAAAGCATAAATTTTTCTTTTTCCTCACCGGGAAGCTCTTTGGAAACCTGGCCGTTACTGACTGTAAAAAATGCCACAGGATTAAAACAAATAAAAGAGTAAGCATTTTCGTGTCCGTGATAATCGGAGCTTTCCAGGAGAATTGCCTTCGGGTAAAGTGTTCGCAAACGCAAATAAATGCTGACCGGCGTTACCGTATCGGCCAGAATTTTGCGGACTACAGGTTTAAAATTTAGTTTTTCCATTGCTATAAGTTTTTATATTTTATTTCTTTTTTTACTCCCTCCCTCTCGGGGAGGGTTGGGGAGGGGCTACCAAAAAAAAGCGGCTCACCGTGATCCGATGAGCCGCTTTTTTATTATAACGCTACCTCTTTTCACGAGTTTTGTAAAAAGTTGCTGCGCCACCACCAAATATTTTTGTTCGTATTGTTCATTTCAATAATTATATTAATGTATTCATATAAAAAAACCTGCCCTTTTGAGGAGCAGGTCCATTTTGAAATATCTTTTAAAAAATACCAATATGGCTCTTTAACCCCTCACTTTACGTAAGAAGACCCCACCACGGAAGCCATATTGTATTTGTATTTTTAATCATGTTTATTTAAACTGATTCAAAAGAATAAAAATTTTTATTCAAAAACAACATTCTCAGTGAAAAGTTTATTTACGAGTTCATTTTTCCCAAAAACAATACGGATAATTTTCATCGTGATATTATTTTATGCTCAAATCAGAACCACAATTCATTTTTCTTGTTGTAAACATTAGTTTTATAAATTATTTTAAAAATCATTAAAAATTTAGAGAAATGAAAAAATCAATTAACATTTTCGCATCACTTTTTATTATTGCTGTATTATTTTTATCAAGCCTGCAGTCGGGAGCGCACTGCGAAATTCCATGTGGAATTTACGGTGATTCGATTCGGATTTCATTAATTTACGAACATATTGAAACTATCCAAAAATCGATGAATCTAATCAATGAATTGTCTGAACAGGAAAAGCCGGATTACAACCAGTTAGTCCGGTGGGTGATGAATAAAGAGGAACATGCTCAGAAAGTCCAGGATATTATAAGTCAGTATTTTCTTCATCAACGTATTAAACCGGTATCATCGGAGGATGCTGAAGCATACAAGAAATATCAGCAGCAACTGGAAGCCCTGCATCATATTTTGGTTTTTGCAATGAAAACCAAGCAGGGGACCGACCTTAATGTAGTAGAAACATTAAAAGAAAAGGTACATAATTTTGAACATCTCTATTTTCATTCCCATTAAAGGCAGAATAACTTTTACTGCGCCAATGTAAACCGGAAACTCACTCCGATATTTGTATTGGAAGTTGGGAAGGAAAGCGATGTGAAAGGATTGTTCAGCACCTTATCGAAGAATACGCGCAACTGGAACCGGTCGCTCAGCATGTAATCGGCTGATGATTCGATACTAAAAGCACTTTGTCCGGCAGTTATCTGGTTGTCATCTTCCACAATTTTACGCAGAACAGTTTTATTTTTACGGTACGAAAAGTCAACACGAAGGTTTAAATCATTTGAATAGGCCTGTTGTGAATTTTTTGTTTTTATAATTAAATCCATTTGTTTAAAACGATAACCCATTCCAACTGTATATTCACTGCTCAGCACCTCGGTAAGCTGGTTATTGGCAAATGAAAGTGTCAGGTTACGTGTACGTTTAATTTCTCCACGCGAAGTCAAATCTCCCACCCACATAATGTCCACATTAATTAAGGGGCTGAATGTTTCCATTATACTTACCGCATTAAAATCATATGGGGCAATAAAATTTTTAGCCTGATCGCGCACGTAACTGAACCCATCTCCCTGTTCTTCGTAATTGAGGTTTGTAATAAAGGACCCCACATTATAACTTGAACGGTAAGCATGTGTAAAATTCAAGGAGCGGATTACCCTGTTAATTCCCGGTATTTCAGAAACCATACCTTCATATTGAATCCGCCAGTTGGGCCGGATAAATTTAACGGAAGGAAACAATCCGAGCGATACTTTCTCCGGATCCTTGTTTTGGTAAGCAGCCAAGAATGCCGGCACCATTACTTCCACCGAGTTGGGCCCATAACCATCGTAATAATTTGGATTATCGGGATGAGGCGCCTGCGGATTATAGCCAAAGCCATTGTTTGCATTTCGTTGTTCTGCAAGCCTGCGTGAAATGACTTCACGATAGTTTTTGAAATTTTCAAATGACTCCGACTGATGCACATCTCCTTTTCCAATTGCAAAAAATGCAGTTCCCCAGGTTAATGTTGACATTGAAAAGTTACCAGTTTCGGAGAAGCTGTTCGCGTTGAACATGTCAGTGGCCGTATTGTAATTATAAAATTCAGTAATGTTTTTGGAGAACGAACGATCAGCAGTAATGTCAATTCTTAAATCAGGTAGTGGTTCGAAAACTGTGCGAAGGTTTAGCCGTTCATTCCGGGAAACCATGTAGGGCATATTTAAAGTAGAATCAGGAGTCACCCATCCATTTTCAGCAGCTCTTTTTGCAAAATTATAATCCTGCCATCCCATGAGGAACGGCATACCCGGTGCAAAAGATGTTCCCATACTACGGTTGAAAATATCCTGTTCGGGTGTATAAGTACCAGCGCCAAAAACATCGGGTACAGGAAGATAACCTGGTAAAACAGTACCGCCATTAATACTGTAGTTTACTGAAATTGTTCTCACACCAATTAATATTCGTGTGGTTAAATCCAGCATGTCTTTTAAAAAGCTCTGATCACCTTCTTTCCCACTCACAACCAATTGTGCCTGGGGTGCATTAGCAAGAGGTGTAAAATTAATGTTGTTTACATCCACAATTTCAACCCGTCCAGGTACAACATTTCCATCCACATCAGTAGCTACAACTTTTACCTTTTTTGTGTTCAGATTGTGTTTTACCTTCTGAGGTGTTTCGGCAGTAAGTTTCACACTGCTTGAATAAGTTGATACTTTCGGCCGAACCGGCTGAGGTGTTTGGTTTTGATTTTGGTTTCCGCCTGATCGCCTGTTTAAACTGTAACGGCTTCTGCCGGTTCGCCTGAATTTCTCGTTGACTTCTTTAAAATATGGCACCTGGTTATACAGGCTTGTAAGGTTTGCATTTCCCGTAAATTGTATATTTCTTGAATTCTGAATGCGGTTTCCCAAACGAATTGTATCAGCAGTAATTGGTCCGGCCTGCCAGTCGTAAGTGGCCTGATAACGGACAGTGGATGAAAGAAAATTCAATAATTTAATCCGGTTGATAGGAAGGGTATAGGAAACATTAAAATTATGATTGTATAAAGTTGGCCGCCCCAGGTCCCATAAATTATTCAGAATCGAATCCTTTTTCATCTGGTAATCATCATCCAGCTTGTTGATTCTTCCTTCCGGTTCGTCAATCCGCGAAGTACTTCTTGAAGAAAAATCAACTTTTAAGGAACGGGATACGTCATACCGAAGATCGAAAAAGCGGTTCCAAAGGAAGTCTTTTTCATAGGTTGGTGGCAAAACAAAATCGGGATTGGTAATATTCCGGGTTTGAATTTCATGATACCTTCGGTACAAATCAGTGCGGAAGGAAATCTGTGTGGGCAGCGGGTAAAAATTAAAATCACCGATCAGCTTAAGTGGCCCTTTTTTCAGGAAATTGACTTTATTGAAAGGCTGCACAATTTTTGGCCTGCTGCTGTAATTGTAAGAGAACATTCCCCTGTAGGTTTTATCCAGATTGTGTTCGGTATTTATATTTCTTCTGTACACTTCGTTGTAGGAATAAGTAACGGCAAAATTAGCCGGGTCCCACAAATGGACTTTTGTTTTTTCGGTTTGGGGTTCAAGTTTAACGTTGGTAAAATTAATGCTTTTCCGTTCAACAAGATCCTGCGAAATAAATTTTATTGAATCTTTTAATTCTTGTGTGTCTGCACGTTCCAGGGACCTGTCAAGTTCAATATCCGGTTCAACCGGATTATATTTTGGATTTCTTACACTTCTTGAATATCCATAATACATCGGTATTCTGACTCCTGCTTTTTCAGGGAAAAAGCGGCCAAAGTCAATGGATGAAGCCACATCATATTCTGCCAAATCTTCAAGCGCCCGGTTATTAATATTTTCACTGATGTTTCCAAATCCCGATGAACGGGTGCGGCCGGCAACGGTGACACTTCCCAAATCGGCAAGGCGGGTGGTCATCCGTGCATTTGCTGCCCAGCCACCTTCTTCATCAAAATCAGAGAGGCGCAATTCATTTACCCATACTTCCACTGATTTTGGGCCTGTATTTACCTGTCCGCGCCGGTTGCGGATACCCAGCATAACCACCTGTACATTGGCAAGATTCGGGGTTCCTTTTACTTTTACACGGTTGCGGTCTTTGTTCCAACCGCGGTGAACTGTTTCATATACATCCTGAATTCCAATTGTTGAACCCGCCCTTCTCATTTCGGCATTCCTGTCAAGTTTGGCTTCTGTAAATACTTCCAGCGGGATGTTTATCCGGTTGGCATCGGGCCAAACGATGTATCGATCTCCTTCAATTTCGCCGTTATATCTTCCTTCCGGAGTTAAAGTCAGCGGAACTTCATATTCGTAATAGTTGTAATTATAATCAGATCCCAACCGGATAAAGAAATACATTTCATCATCCTTTAGCGGATGATCATCCAGTTCTTCAGCATGAACTTCCATTTTCAGGCGGTTGTACCTTCTGAAATCCATATATAATGATTTGTAGGCAGCACGTGCATCGCCCTGTTCAAGGTTAGTCACTTTCAGCACCATCGATTGTTCATTCAGGTGCCGGAGCTGCGGGTTCGCAGGATCAATGACCCTTGTAATATCGGGTGGTAAAATATAATTTACAGGTTCGCGGCTGCCGTTTTCTTCGATGTTTACTGCAGAAACATCGAATTCAGCATTGGGCGATGTTGCATTTAAATCGCCAATATCGCGGGTGTACCTGCGCCAGTCGGCACGTACCAAATCGAGAGTGGCAAATCGCAGAATTACAGGCTCTTCAAATCCGGTTAAAAACATACGCATGAACCGGATGGATTTGAAATCGCGAATGTTACCTACAATTTTGTCGGGATCGCGCACCGGGATTTTAAACTGGTACCATTTTACTTCGCCAATTTCACCATTTTTTAATTGAACGCGGCTTTGTTTAATATCCGTGATATAGTTCTGCCCCAGTTGCATATCATTTTTACTGATATTGACTTTGTATTGATAATAACGTTCGTATTCGTTTAGCGTGTTGTCATTGTTGATATCCTCGATATCAGGAATTGTGGAAGCTGATGTTGGATATGACTCCGGAGACATTTCAGTAGTTGGGGAGTTGCCTTCGGAACCGTTGTAATTTTTGTATCGTTGTAAAATTCCAAGCTGTTCATCATCGTAATCCGACCCCCGGTAGTAGTGATAATCATCTGATGACGGGTCTGTCTGGATATTTTGGTAAACTTCAGGGATTACCTGTGTCTGTAACCGTGAAAGAAAATCGGAATAGAAATTACGTTCATCCTCGTCGGCCAATCCATCAAATCCAACATCCTGGTATCTCCTTGATTCAGGATTATTATCGAAAGCGTTAACAAGTGACTGTTGTGTAGAAACACGTCCCCAGATAGTTGTATCAACATTTGTAAGCTGTTCGGTTGTTGGTAATCCATTTTCAAATGCCTTTCTCGAATCCTTTAATACATCTTCCGAAATATCTCCAAGGTTGAAGTAGAGTTCTCCGCCGTCAGTCATCCCTGTGGAGTCCTCCGCAAAAGGATCCATCAGCCAGAATTCAATAAACTCGATATTCGCTGTTTCAAAATCACTGGTTTCGATCTTTCGCATGATTCCACCCCAGCGGGATTCAGGCGCTTTCAGTGAACCATCAGGATTAACGCCTGCTGAATAATTGGAACCTTCCACATCATAGTTATACTGGCCTCGTTCAGTTGGATAAAAAGCGAGGTCGAACACCGGAATGTTGGTTGGCTGGCCAACCGGCGATTCCTTTGCCGGGAAAATTTCCTTCTCAAAAACCTCACGTACAAAATGACTCGACTGCAGGTTGGGATTATTTTTAATGTGGTTAGGTGTTAAACTGTTATTTCTTAAAAACAGCGGGTCGATGATGTAGAATGCGAGTTTGGCACGGTTGTATCCGTATTCCCGCGAAGTATTTAAATTGGCTTCAGGAAACAATTCGGGCTGGTGTTGAGGTGTACTTGCAATTACCCACGACTGCCGTGTTTTCAGGTTAATTGTAGTTTTTGTTCCTTCAAAATCATCAATATACGCATTTCCGCTTTTATCAATAACTTTAGAGTGGCCAGGAATAAGTTGGGCTATTTCAGCTTCAAAATCTATGGTGGACGGAGTTCTCGTACTGTAAAACGGCAGTGCATCAACCATTTTTGTAAGAAACATGCTTTCGGTGTTATAACGCGCATCAAATCCAACCATTAAATTGGAAATCGGGTCTTCGCCATAATCTACTTTTTGTGTCAGCGGCCTTTCGTGCATGTACAATGATGTGGCGCCTATGTTGAAATTATCGGAAATGGCATAGTTTGCGTGGGCACCCATTAATGTTTTCCGTTGCATGGTAAACATGTCTTCACTCTCTGTAGAGACCTGGATTGGAGTACCGGCCTCGAGCAAAGCCTGGTTAATTATTTTTACCCGCCCCAGGGTATAATCCACTGTGTAATCCGCATTTTCAACCAATTCGCGACCTCCGGCTGTTACTTTAACCGAACCTTGTGCAAGATTCAGCGCACCGAGCATAATATCGGAACTTGATGCCCCTTTGTAACTTCCAATCAGTTTGTATTTATTATGCTCTGCATCCTGTTCAGCAATTACCTGCGTTGAATCGTACAGCGACTGGAAAGTATAATCATCAATCAGCTGTGGATTTTGCAGTGAATCGGCCAGGTGGCTTCCAAACGGCTCAAGCACCGGAAAAATGATGCGTCCGGTACTTGGATTAACCGTAATTCCGGGAATATAATCAAAAACACCATCGGGATATGGATCAAGCTGCTTGTTTAATTTATCAAGGTTCATTACCTCCAGCAGCGGATGCCCTGCAATCTTTCCTTTAGGAAGGTAATTGATATAGGTACCGGTGGAATCGTTCTGGTAAACGATATTCAAAATAAATTCATCTCTTGATAACTGGTAGGCGTTCAGGTTGTAGATGTTTTTCATCATCAGGTCCCAGGTAGGAAGATATGGCGAAAGATTGGTTCCTTTCAGCAACTTCATTATCAGCGTTTGTGGCGCATTCACTCCTTCTGTCGAGAATTCACCTACCTGAAAAACTTTTCCGTTTGATGTATAACTGAATGCCACCGCAAGTACTTCATCAGTATTCAAAGATTGATTCAGCGAAATATATCCAAGGCGTTCATTAACAGTATATTCTGAGGGATCAAGTTTACGTGCCTGTTCAATCTTTTCGAAATCCTGACCTCCTAAAAAGCCGGGACTGAATTGCGACATTATATTTGTAATGTTCTGAGAATTACGAATGCCATCATATGTATTTGCCATTTCGTAATACAATCCGTTTGCATTGTTATGCGGGAATAAATTTTCGGGATACGGCTGACCTGTTACTTCCTGGAATGCAGGAATTTCGTTGTAAATATGTTGCTGGTGTTCACCCAAATCCTGGAAAGCCAGAATGTTTCTTGATTCGGTAAAATTATTGGATTTATTGGTTACCCAGATTTCAATTTTGTTGATGTTGATTGGAGAGAGTGGAACTGCGGTATTCCTTAACCATTTATCGTAATTATCGCGGAAAAACTGTGAAAGGAAAAAGTGCCTGTTGGCATCGTAATTGGCTGCCGAAATCTCGTAGTTGGTAATTTGAGCGCCACCTTCGGTTTCCACCGTTTGAGTTTCTCCTTTATGCTGCGAAAAGAGGGTGGTAAGTGTTAGTTTTCCGAACTGCATTTCGGCCTTTACTCCAAACAGATTTGATGCGCCTGTTATTAAAGACCCGTTTAATGGCAGCGAAACATTTCCAGCTTCAATTTTCTTTAAAATTTCATCTTCTTCACCTGTATATTCCAGGTTCATTTTATTTTCGTAATCGAAGGTGGCTTCCGTATTGTAATTTACCCGCATGTTCATTTTGGTACCAATCTGGCCCATCACGTTCATCTGGATTTTTTCATCGAAATCGAAAGTTGGAACTCTTCGCAGACGCTCGGGAATTGCAGGGTTTTCAGTAGCATTCATCTGGTATCCGAAACTCACTTCAACATAACCCTGTGGTTGAATATCGATAGTGTTTCCACCAAATATCCGGTTGAAAGCTTCTCCTCCCACAGTCAATTGCGGAATCAGTCCCCGTTTATCATCCAAATCCTGTATTCTTGAACGTTCGCGCCAGTAATCCTTTATTGATTTTTCGAAGTCGTAATCAATATAATCTTCCTTGTTCATGGTGCGCGGAAGACGGTAATTCAGGTTTCCCACCTTTTCATAGAATATGTATTTTCCGGTTTCCGGATCATACTCCACTTCATAATCGATATTACTGGGCTTTGTAAGAAACAATTTTGAAGTATCTCGGGATTGTTCAAATGCCGGCTGATCCTGAAATGGAAAAGGTAATGTGCCGGTTGTATCTGTAGAGACCGTATCTTGTAATTGATTAATTAATAATTCATTATAAGAATCTTCAGCGTGCAAATTAAGCGCAGCCAAAAAAAGGAAGGTCAATATAATAACGGTAAATAATCTATAGTAAATCCGGCTCAGTTTCATTCCAGTCTATAACCTTTTTAAAGCTTGTTTTATCACGTTTTCAACGGTAGCCTCCGGTTGTTCCTGAAGTATTTTTGATACTACTTTTTCGGTGTCCTTTTTGGCGAATCCCAACATGACTAATGCAGATAACGATTCATTTCGTATAGTATTGTCTGCCGAAATTAAATTTTGAGCGGATTCAGGTATTTTTCCAACCTTATCTTTTAAATCGATTATAATTCGTTGTGCGGTTTTGGCGCCGATACCTTTAACAGCTTTTAAAACAGTAACATTTTCGGTGGTAATTGCTGCCACTACTTCATCAGGCTCGAGTGACGAAAGCATCATAATTGCAGTGTTGGCTCCAACACCATTTACCGAAATCAGATTCCTGAAAAGATCGCGTTCTTTTTTTTCCGAAAATCCGTATAAAATATGGGCATCTTCACGCACAACCTGATGCAGCAAAAGACGTGTTTCTTTTTTTCCGTTGAGTTTGCTGTAAGTATTTAATGAAATATTGATGAAATAACCAATGCCACCGGTTTCAACAATTACACTTGCCGGATTTAAATCAGCAATGGTTCCCCTGATAAATTCGTACATGTTAAACCTGGTTTAGTCGTTTTGGTTTTCTTCGGCTTCAATATCAACACTTTCATCCACCTGATTCGGGTTGATATCATAACTTTTAAGAGGGTTTTTAGAAATTTCCTTATAGATTTCCCTGTTCTTGAAAATATCGATGGCCAAATAAAGTGCATGTCGGAATGAATCGGGCGAAGCTTTGTCTTCACCTGCGAGTGAATAGGCAGTTCCGTGTGCCGGTGAAGTGCGGATATAAGGCAGTCCGGCTGTGTAATTCACACCTTTTTCAAATGATGCAAGTTTGAACGGAATTAATCCCTGGTCGTGATACATTGCCAGAATAGCATCAAATTTCCGGTAGTCTTCTGAGCCAAAAAAGCCATCGGCAGGATAGGGTCCAAGTGCAATGATTCCTTCTTTCTTCGCATCAAGAATAGCAGGAAGGATGATATCTTTTTCCTCGTTTCCAAGCAATCCATTGTCTCCTGCGTGCGGGTTCAATCCAAAAACTGCAATGCGCGGTCTGGTTATGGCAAAATCCTGCTGCAATGATTTTGATATGATTCGGATTTTGGAAAGTATTTTTTCCCTGGTAATGTTTTCAGCAATCCTGGAAACCGGAAGGTGAGTTGTTACAAGCCCGATTTTCATGGTTTCGCTCACCATTAGCATAATGTAGTTTTCGGTATTGAAAATCTGAGCTAAAAATTCAGTATGACCAGGAAATTTGAAGAGTTCACTTTGAATATTGTCTTTATTTATTGGGGCAGTGACCAGCACATCAATCAAACCCTGTTTCAGGTCGGAGGTAGCCTGGTCGAGTGCCATAAACGAAGATTCGCCGGCAGCCGGTGTCGATTTCCCCAGTTCAACTCTTATGTTTTCGTCGATGCAATTTATAATGTGCGCTTTATGCGGACTTGCTTCCTTTGGTGAGCGAATGTGGTTAAAGCTTAAATTGTTAATATTTAATGCTTTCCGATGGTAAGCGGCTACTTTTGGCGATCCATAAATTACTGGTGTGCACATTTCAAGAATCCTTGGATCGAGCAGGGTTTTCATGATTACTTCGTAACCAATTCCATTAATATCGCCATGTGAAATTCCAACCTTTATCATATTATCGCTCATCTGTTCTGTTTTTCATTCGTTTATATTCATTATTTTTTATTGATAACCCATACAACCAGTGCCGAATAATCAGACTCGTTTCTGGTTAATAAAAAATTCCCTTCTGAAAGGTGGGCAAAGTTAAGCTTTTAATTGTATTTTTTCAAAAAGTTGAAAAGCAGTCGGGTACCGATTCCTGTCCCTCCTTCTGGACGATAACTGTTTTTTTTGTTAAAAAATGCGACACCGGCGATATCAAGATGAACCCAATTATAATCAGTGAAATGCTCAAGGAATTTTCCCGCGACCGAAGCCTGTCCTTCCCGCGATCCCAGATTATTTAGATCGGCCACCTGTGATTTTAACGGTTCAGCAAATTCTTCCCAAAGCGGCACTTCTACCAGACGTTCAAAAACATCGTTGCCAAAATTTTTCAGTTTTTGTATGATTTCAGGAGTATTTCCCATACCTATCATTGCATGCTGACCTGTTATCATTTCTGCTGAGCCGGTGAGTGTTGCCAAATCAATAACAAGTTCGGGCGCATATTTTTTGGCATAACTTAATGCATCGGCAAGAATGAGTCTTCCTTCGGCATCGGTATTTTTTATTTCCACTGTAGTTCCGTCAAACATTGTAATAATATCACCAGGGGCATAGGCATTTCCATCGGGACGGTTGTCAGTTGCCGGAATCAGGCCAACCAAATGAACCGGTAGTTTTGTTTTTGCTGCTGCAAAAATTACTGTAGCAACAATTGCAGCACCGGCCATATCGCATTTCATGTAATCCATTGAATTGGGAGTTGGTTTCAGACTCAGTCCGCCAGTATCAAAAACCACTCCTTTCCCCACAAATACTATGGGTTTTTTGTTTTTAGCATTTTGGGGGTTCCATTCCAAAATATTGAATGTAGGCGGATCAATACTGCCACGGTTAACAGCAAGTAATCCACCCATTTTTAAAGCTTCAATTTTTTTCTTGTTAAAAACTTCGACAGTAAATCCGGCTTCTTTACCCAATTTTTCGATTTCTTCTGAAAACCGTGTTGCGGTTAAATAAGACAAAGGTTCATTCACCAGATTGCGGGCATAAAAAACGGCCTGGATTAAAGCCAGTAATTCGTCAATTTGTTTTTTGGTTGTTTTATTATGGAAAATAAAAACTTCTTTTGGCACAAAATCTTTTTTCTCCTTTTTGTATTTCGAAAATGAATAACATGAAAGGAGAAATCCTTCCAGAAAAGGGTACATTAATTCAGGTTGGCTGAAGTTCAACAGTTGCACCGTTGTAATTTTATCGGCTTTTAAAACAGAGTAAAGTTTTGCACCGGCTTTACGCGCCGCTTCTTTATTTTGGTAACTTTCTTTTGCTTTTTTAATTTTTCCGTAAAACAATACCTGCGGATGTTTATGAATCACAACTTCTGTTTCATCTGCAAGTTTATTCTTTAAGTATTTTTTTTCGTTGCCTGAAAGATTATGAAGAGAAACCGAATCAATTTCTTCAAACAGAGTGGCTGTAGAAATATTTTCTTTTAGTTCTGTAATTTTTGAAATTTTTGGCAGCATGGACATATATTTTTGTTTTAAAAATAATACAATAAACAGTGTGATGTAACGAACATAAAAAATTTAACGCAAAGCGATGTAACAAGTTTAAAATATTACCGGAATGATAACAACAGACTGGAACCCGTGATCGTTAACGTTAGAAAGACAGAAATAATTGGAATTGATTGATGAAGCGGACTATTATTTTTCGCTTCGGTTATAGGCAAAATCAAAACTGCCGGAATTTTTGGAAGCCAGACTTTGAATGGTTTCTGTAACCACAAGATTATTAATTGCCTGGCGAATTGGTGCATAAGAATGATGCAGAGGACAAGGATTTTCCTCGTCACAATTTTTCAGGCCAAAGCCACATCCTTCGAAAATTGTGTCCCCTTCAATTGCTGAAATGATTTTTCTCAATGGCAATTCCGGTTTTTGAGGATCGAAAAAGAACCCGCCATTTTTGCCTTTTTGCGATTCCACAAAACCTTGCCTTACCAGTCGCTGCAAAACTTTTGCAGTAAATGATGGGGGTGTTTCGATTTCTGATGCAATTTCTGCTATACCTGGCCTTCTTCCGTTTGCATTCTGTAATTGAATGTAAACCAGGCTTCTTAATGCATATTCAGTTTCTTTTTTAAACAAGGTGTTTCAGTTTTATTGCGAACAAAGATATAAAAAATTTACGATTGACTAAAGGACCTCTTTGTCCTGTGATAAAAAAGTTTATATATTTGCAGCATTAAATACATAAAAAGCGAGATAATGAATCAAACAGAATTAAATCAGTTAACAGTCGGCGAAATTGTAACCAATGATTTCAGGACTTCAGAAATATTTAAAAATGCAGGTATTGATTTTTGCTGCGGAGGAAAACAAACGCTCGAGCAGGCTTGTCTTGACAAGGGAATTGAACCGGATGATCTTAAAGCAAAACTTGATGACATCAGCAATCTGAGCAGTGCACCTTCGTTAAATTATAAAGAATGGGAACCTGCTTTTTTGAGTGATTATATTGTTAATACTCACCACAGGTATGTTCAAAAAAACTTGCCGGAACTTGTTTTTTATACAAAAAAAATTGCGTCAGTTCACGGTGAAAATCATCCGGAACTGGTTGAAATAGAAAAGCTTTTTGGAGAAATCAACAGGGAGTTGCTTCAGCACCTAAAGAATGAGGAAGAAGTGCTTTTTCCTGCCATTAAGCAAGTTGCAGTTCAACCTTCTGCTGAATCAAAAAAAACAATTACAAGCGAAATTACCAGAATGCTTGGAGAACATGATTTTGCAGGCGGTGCAATGGATCAAATCAATGTTTTAAGCAAAGGTTATCACGTTCCTGAAGATGCATGCAACACATATCGGGTGGCTTTAAAGTTGCTTGAACAGTTTGAAGATGACCTGCATGTTCATGTACATTTGGAAAATAATATTCTTTTTCCCAAAGCTCTTCAACTGGCAATAGACTAAAGCCCAAAAAAACAATTTACAGAAACGGTATGTTAATCATTAAAAGCCAGAATGATTTATTATGTAATTAACTAATTCTTAATTAAATAAATTTTAAATAATGAAAGCTAAAAAGTTGTGGTTTGGTTTTATTGGCGTAATGGTAGTTTCATTTGCAGTTTTGCTCTATTTCGGAAAGGAAATTTACCGGCAGGCTCCCCCAATTCCTGAAAAAGTTGTCACTGAAAACGGAAGTGTTCTTTTTACAGGTCAGGATATAAAGGACGGTCAGAATGTATGGCAGTCACTGGGAGGGCAGGAGCTTGGAACGGTCTGGGGGCATGGTGCTTACCAGGCGCCTGACTGGAGCGCTGACTGGCTGCACAGGGAAGCCGTATTTATTCTGAATCAACTTGCCATGCAGAAGGAGGGCAAAAAGTATTCTGATTTGAGCGAAGAACAGCAGGCTTCACTGAAAGTCACATTACAAAGAAACATTCGGAAGAATACCTACGACAAATCCGGTGAAACAATCACAGTTTCTGAAAACAGGGCAGAAGCTTTTAAAAAGAACAGAGAATATTATACCGGCTTGTTCATGGATGATCCGGAACTTGCTGATCTTCGGGATGCCTACAGTATACCGTTAAATTCATTAAAAGATCCGGAACGGGCAGAAAAATTGAGTGCTTTCTTTTTCTGGACTGCATGGGCCTGTGTAACCGAACGGCCGGGAAAAGAAATAACATATACCAACAACTGGCCTGCCGAGAAACTGGTTGGGAATGAACCGACAGGAGAACTGCATCTGTGGACTGGGTTCAGCGTAATTCTTCTTATTGCAGGAATCGGTTTTATGGCATGGATTTTTGCCAAACAACGTGATGAAGGAGACCCGGAAACAGTACCCGATCTTTTACCACTAAGAAATGAAACCCATTCACCTTCACAAAAAGCAATTCTTAAATATTTTTGGGTAGTTACCGGTTTATTGCTTGTGCAGGTCATAATGGGTGTTATTACAGCTCATTATGGCGTTGAAGGACAAGCCTTTTACGGTTTGCCCCTGTCAGAATGGCTACCCTATTCCATTTCCCGAACCTGGCACGTTCAGATAGCAATATTCTGGATTGCGACTTCATGGCTGGCAACCGGTTTATATTATGCCCCTGCAATTTCAGGCGTTGAACCAAAATTCCAGAAATTTGGTGTCAACTTTCTTTTCCTTGCACTACTTGTAATTGTTGTTGGATCATTATTTGGCCAGTGGTTGGGAGTGATGCAAAAACTTGGCTATGCGCAGAATTTCTGGTTTGGTCATCAGGGGTACGAGTATGTTGATTTAGGCCGCTTTTGGCAATTGTTTTTATTTGTAGGTCTTATAATTTGGTTGCTATTGATGGGACGGGCTATTTTGCCGGCAATAAAACAAAAATCGGAAAGCCGTAACTTGCTGATCTTGTTTTTGGTTTCAACAATTGCCATCGCAGGTTTTTATGGAGCCGGTTTGGTTTGGGGGCAACAAACAAATCTTGCAATAGCCGAATACTGGCGCTGGTGGGTAGTTCACCTTTGGGTGGAAGGATTCTTTGAAGTATTTGCAGCCGTGGTAGTTGCATTTCTTTTCGTGCGCCTTCAAATTGTTAAGGCTGCGACTGCAACTACTGCTGTATTGTTTTCCACAATTGTATTCTTGTCGGGTGGAATTTTAGGGACTTTTCACCATTTGTATTTTACCGGAACACCCACTGCAGTAATGGCGCTTGGTGCAACATTTAGCGCACTTGAAGTTGTTCCGCTTGTATTGCTTGGTTTTGAGGCTTACGATAATCTTAAAGTCAGCAAAAGTACGAAATGGATAAGTGCATATAAGTGGCCAATTTACAGTTTTATTGCCGTAGCTTTCTGGAACCTTGTTGGAGCGGGTATATTCGGATTTTTAATTAATCCGCCAATTGCATTATATTATATGCAGGGGCTGAATACCACGGCAGTTCACGGACACACTGCCCTTTTTGGTGTTTACGGAATGCTTGGAATTGGTTTGATGTTATTTGTATTGCGCGATATGGACAAAGAAGTTCGCTGGAAGCAAGGTTACATAAAATTTGCTTTCTGGAGTATTAATATCGGATTGGCGGCGATGGTTCTTATTAGCGTACTGCCGGTAGGTTTTGCACAAACAGTAGCCAGCGTGAAGGAAGGTTTGTGGTACGCCCGCTCGGCCGAATTTATGCAACAGCCTTACATGCAAACATTTAAATGGCTGCGTGTAATTGGCGACACTATTTTTGCACTGGGTGTAGTTGCGTTAACCTTCTTTATTTTCGGTTTGAAAGGCGGATGGAGCATTGAAAAAGATGAAAAATAAAATAAAACTAAAAATGCACACTGATTTCAAGTGTGCATTTTTACATCCTTTTAATTAAGTCTTAAACAAAAGTAACAACACACAAATTATGAGTGAACATATTGATAATTCAAAATACAGGAAAGCAAAGCTGAAAGAACTTATCCTGAAACTTCATCATGGGGAATCAGAAGAGCAGGTACGGCATGATTTGCTGGTGAGTCTCAGTAAGATTCCATACGGAGAAGTGGTGGAGGTGGAACAGGAGTTAATATCTGAAGGATTGCCTGAATCTGAAGTGTTGAAATTATGTGATGCTCATTCGGCTGTACTGGAAGGACGGGTGGATCTTTCGGCTTCAAAAACAGTTCCTGAAGGCCATCCGGTTGATGTATTAACCGAAGAAAACAAAGCCTTGCGGAAAGTTTCCGAAAGCGTGTGGGATGAGTTTTCAACCATTGAAGATGTAAAACTGAATGATTTGGAAACTTTTCTGAACCGTCTGAAAGGTTATTTTAACCAGCTTATTGATGCAGACAAACATTATCAACGTAAAGAATACCTCATTTTCCCCTATCTTGAAAAACTGGGAGTTACCGGACCGCCAAAAGTAATGTGGGGTAAACATGATGAGATCAGGGATTTATTAAAAGGTAGTCTCGAAATTTTAAATACTCCTGGTATTTCGAAGGAAGATTTGGAAGCATCTGTAGAACTTGTTTTAAAACCTGCTGTAAAAGGGGTGGTGGATATGACCATTAAAGAGGAAGAGATTTTATTCCCGATGCTTATGGATTCACTTTCGGAAGGAGACTGGTATGAAATACAAAAGCAATCGCTCGAAATTGGCTATTGTTTATATGATCCTCCCCTGGAATGGAAACCCGAAGGAATAAAGCAGCAATCGATTAATGAAGTACAAAAAGAAGCAGGACAACTTCAGCTGCCATCAGGAAGTATGACTGCTGAAGAATTGCTTGCAATTTTAAATACTGTTCCAATAGATATGACTTTTGTGGACAGGAACGACAAAGTAAAATATTTCACGCAGGGGAATGAACGTATTTTTCAGCGAAACCGGGCAATACTAAACCGCGATGTCCGTCATTGCCATCCTCCGGCAAGTGCGCATGTTGTAGATAAAATTCTGCAGGATTTTAAAAGCGGTAAACAAAGCCGGGCACCATTCTGGATTAACCTTGGAGGAAAATTTATTCATATCGAATATTTTGCCCTGAGAAATGAAAAAGGGGAATATCTTGGAACATTGGAAGTCTCGCAGAATTTGACCCACTACCGCGAACTTGAAGGAGAACAACGGATTTTATCCTATAAATGATGTTACGATGGAAAATAAAGAAACACTGATAATAACCCCAAAAACGAAAGTCTTGCAATTAATTGAGCATTATCCGCAACTGGAAGATGTATTGATAGAATATGCACCTGCATTTAAAAAAATAAAAAATCCGGTATTGCGAAAAACAGTTGCAAAGATTGCCACATTGCAGCAGGCTGCTTCGGTGGGAAATGTAAAGGTTGAAGAATTAATTAACCGGCTCCGGATGGAAGTAGGTCAGGATTTACTCATGGAAACTGAAGATAAAAAATATAACCTTTCCCGTCCTGGTTGGTTTGACGAAAGCAGGATTATTCAGGAACTTGATGTTTCTGAAATGCTTGCTGCCGGAGAACAACCGGTTGCACAGGTAATTTCTGATTTACGAAAACTACCTGACGGGAAAATTTATAAACTCTTTGCACCGTTTATTCCTGCCCCATTAATCGATAAGGCAACCAGCCTTGATGTTGATCACTGGGTGGATAAAAAGTCTCAGGAAAAAATAATCGTCTACTTTATAAAAAGTGGAAACAAATCATTATAAATTATACTTCCTGATTTTGAAACTCTCCAAAACATTGGACGCAAGTAAATAGCTTCCCCGATGTCTGCTGGATGAAAATAATCCGGTCGACATCTTTTTAAGCTCATTGTGAATGTTGACCAAAGATTGTGTTATTGTGGCACGAAAAAACTCGGAGCACATGTAACAGGATGTATCCTGTAATTCATATGTTTGATGAAAGGCACTTTTTAGTGCTTCAATCGAATTTTGGTAATCTTTATTCCGATGGTAATAAGTTGATTCCTTGAAATTCAGATTTATTAAGGAAAGCTGTTTTTTACAGCTTTTGCCATTCAAATGACAGGTTTTAACTAACTCAATTTTATTTTTATTATCTTCACAATACACATCATCCTTCACAGCCAAGGAAAATAATTCTTTTTTCTTTGCTTTCATAATAAAATGGTTTACAATACTAAATAAAGAATTATTTTTTAAAAATCCTTATAAATAAATACTCTTTTATCTATTTTTAACAATTTGGATTGAACCAAATCATGCAGATAACGAATGATTTCAGTCTAGACAACCTGCTTAAATTCTTTTAAAACATTTTCTGCTTTTTCATAACTTGAATGAAAACGTTTTGTCCGGAATAAACCTGTTGACATTTTTTGAAGTTCTGAATGAATCAACTGAACGGAATCGGTGATGGTAGAGCGGTAAAATACTGCACATTTTTTACAGGGGGATTCTGTTAATTCTGTTGTTTTCAAAAAGGCTCTTTTTAGTGTTTCAATTGAATTATAATAATCTTTATCCCTGCGATTTCTTGTCGATTCAGTGAAACTTTTATTGATCAACTTTCGGTGTTCAGAACAATGTTTGCCGTCAAGAGGACAACCAACCAATTCAATTTTATCCTGCTGATCATTAAAATATTCAGTATCTGATTGCAACAATGAATTCCATTTTTGTCTGCTCTTGTTCATATAACTGCTTTTTAATTTTGAACAAAAAAGCCTGCATAATGTAAGCAGGTATTTTTATATGAAGTAAATGTAAGAAAATAAGGTACTTATGGGGAGGTTATTTGTGCTGAATTAAGTGCGGTTTTTGCTGATTTTCCAACCGGCATTTTTAACCTTCCTGTAAGGAAACCGGAAGTACGACAGAAAGGTAAAATTTAAAAAAAAGATGAATATCCAGGTAAAGATGAATGTTTACTTTTCGTTTTTGAAATCTTTTAAAGTATTGGTTGCCATTATGTAACTGCTTTCGAACCGTTTTGTTTTAAACAATCCTGTGGACATTCTATGCAGTTCATTCGACATGTTTTCCATTGACTGTATAATAGTGGAGCGAAATAATTCAGCACATCTGATGCAGGAACTTTCCTGTAATTCAAATGTAAGGTTGTAAGCATTTTTTAATGCTTCAATGGATCGCTGATAATCCTTGCTTCTTTGATAATTGCCGGAATCCAGAAAATTCTTATTGATTTCAGACAGGTGATCTTTGCAGTTGTGTCCCCCAAACTTACATTCGACCAATTCTATTTTATCCTGTTTGTCATTGAAATATTCGTTATCTTTTGCCGATATAGAAAAAATTCCTTTTTTCATAAATTATCAGGATAAAATTTTAACCGGGTTAAATTAAATAATTATTTTTCTAAATAGCAATATATAAAATAGTTTTTAGTCTTTTAATTGTTGTTGATAACTTTAAGTGATTCATTACTTTTAATTTTTTATATTCACCTATGTTAAAGTGGATTAGATAAAATAACTCATTCAGCGAAGTAATTTTAAAGCAGTTGATAAGTAAGATGTAAAATATGATTAACAGAAGAAATTTCATCAAAAGTACAGGTTTAAGTGCAGTCGGAGCAGGGTTTTTACCAACTTTAAGCAAGTTTGCAAAATTTAATGGTTTTCCGTTTATACTGCCACGCAGCACTCCGGAAGAGCAGGGAATCTTATCGGAGGGTATTATTCAATTCCTGGATGAGGTGGAAAAAAGCGGGCAGGAATTTCATAGTCTCATGATTTTGCGGCATGGAAATGTGGTTGCAGAAGGCTGGTGGTTGCCATATTCCGCTGAACACAGGCAGCAGCTGTATTCGGCAAGTAAAAGTTTTACCTCAACTGCCATTGGATTTGCTGTTTCCGATGGATATCTTTCAGTTGACGACCCGGTTGTAAAAATTTTTCAGGAATATGCACCTGTCAAAATCAACGAAAACCTTGCATCACTGAAGGTAAAACATCTGTTATCGATGTCAGTAGGACATGAAAAGGATTCCATCCGGATTTTGGAAGCTTCTCCTGAGGGCATTCCCTGGGAGAAAACCTTTTTGAATATACCTGTGGTTTTTGAACCCGGAACTCATTTTTTGTATAATTCAGGTGCAAGTTTTATGCTCAGTGCAATTGTTAAAAAAGTGACAGGATATACAGTGCACGAATACCTGCATCCAAGATTGTATGAGCCGCTGGACATTGCTGATGCCACCTGGACAGAAAATTTTGAAGGAATTAATATGGGCGCTTCGCATCTGAGGATGAAAACAGAAAATCTTGCCAAATTTGGCCAGTTGTACCTGCAAAAAGGGAAATGGAACGGGAAACAGGTTTTATCCGAAAGCTGGATAAAAGAAGCTTCATCAAAGCAAATGGAAAACGGGAACAATGACAGCAGCTGGGGTTATGGCTATGGTTATCAGTTTTGGCTGAATCCTCCCGGTGGATTCCGGGCCGATGGTGCGTTCGGGCAATTTAGTATGGTTTTTCCTGAAAAGGATGCAGTGGTGACAATCACAAGTGAAAGCATTGACACAGCAAAAACCATGCAGATGGTTTGGGATATCCTGGTACCTTCAATGAAAAATACGAAGGTTTCTGAAAATCAAACAGAATACAACAGGCTGTTAAATCAGTTAAAATCTTTAAAACATATTCCTCCTCAATTTTCGGCAACATCATCTGCAGCTTCCAAAGTTACAGGGAAAGAATATGTACTGGATAAGAATGAATTTGGTGCAAAATCAGTTTCCTTCCGTTTTGGGGATGATAAATGTGTATTCACATTGAAGGAAGAGGGAAAGCCGGATGTAGTAATTAAACATGGAATGAATTTCTGGATGAGGGAAGGAAATTACAAACCACGGCCACATTCGCTGTTTTCACTGCGTCGCATTGATTTCGACTCAATTGTTGCTGCCAGTGCAACATGGCAAGATGAAAATACACTGGTACTGAGCTGGCGCCATATCGAAACTGTTCATGGAGATACCCTTACCTGCATTTTTGATAACGATAACATTACGATTAAATTCCTGTTTAGCATTGCAAGGCTGAGCAACGAACCGGACGACCGTCCCGGTTTGACCGGAAAGATGGTGTAAAATCCAGCGATGTGTTATTTACATATCCAGGTTGAAAATCTTCAGAATTCAGGCAAGGTCAATACCAATAATCTCGTGATCGTAAATTTGAGGCACTGACAGTACCACTTTATTTCCTGATAATATGTAATCAGATTTTTTCTGACTCACCAGCAGGTGAACATCTTTTACTTTTTCACCTTCCGGAATTTCAATTTTTACCTCTGCGGTTACCGGAATAAATTCCCGGAACGGGCCTTTCATCATCATTGGGTTTGTAAAATTTACCAGATGAACGGTCATTGAATTTTTCTGCTTCCATACAGTTACATCCATTACGCCGGAGCCATTTATTTCAACAACCGGTTTTTCGTTTAATGCCCAGAGGATAGTATTTTGAAGCAATTTACCATGATCGGCACTCATAATTTGCCAGAAAGTCCGGTCGATATCACCCGGAAAATAGGCAACCCTGCTTTTTCCTGTATCGTTCAAATAAAGTCCGCGGATATCTGTTTCCGGTATGCGCGGATAAACATGTTCCATAGGCAAATCAGGGTACGAAGGAATCAGGGTTACAGGTTCAGGAAACGGAGCAGTTGGTTTTACATTGACCATGTAGACTGAATTGATGATCCGGAAAGCCTCTTCCAAATCTTCCAATACAGGATGAAACAGTTTTGTCGTATTGTTTTCCTTTAGCCGCAGATAACTGTTTTGCATTGGCCCTTCCACCTTCCCGTCAAATGATACACCAAATAAATCAGCAAGGCCGAAATCAGGGCGTTGGCTGCCATTTTCATCGTAAAGCGAAGTTTCAAAAGTTGCCAGCAGGTTGCCTCCCTTTTCAGTAAAGTTTCGCAACTGGTTGCATTGTTTGGAAGATAGTGCAGCGCTGTTTGGCAAAATGAGCAATTTAAATGGTTGAAGATGTTCATCATCAAGTAAGCGATCATTCACCATTTCAAATGGAATCCGGGCTTCAATCAATG
Source organism: uncultured Prolixibacteraceae bacterium (assembly GCA_963816685.1). Classification (GTDB taxonomy): domain Bacteria; phylum Bacteroidota; class Bacteroidia; order Bacteroidales; family Prolixibacteraceae; genus CAVYUC01. The sequence goes on from CAWFMB010000005.1 coordinate 183,422, forward strand.
CCTGGTACATTCCATGTTCGTGGTCCCCGTTTTTCTGTTGCCACTTTTCATTTCCGTAATTTCTGTCCTGTTCGCTGAAAACCAATCCTACTCTTGCCAGTGAACGTGTATTTCTAAGGTACGGTTCGTTCCGGTAATGTTCCTGATATATTTTATCCACAACATCGAGCCAGCGTTTGTCGTACAGGACACCGGAAAATTTTGTAAACCAGGGGCGCATACCATTGGCAGTACCTTCGGCCACCCACATCCGCACTTCAGCTTCGCTTTGAACCGAATCTTTCCACCGGTATTGTTCTTCAACACCCACACTGAAAATCCCACCCAAGGGTTTCATCCCAATGGAAGCGCGCAGTTCTTTGGCAACTTTCCCGTTTGACCATGGCATGGTATAACCGTTGCGCGCCTGGTGATCCGTAAAAACAATATCCGAGAGCTGTCCTGTAACTACCTTGTCGGGAAAACCATTGGGAATAAAACGCGAAGTTGATTTCTCCTTCCTGATAATTTCATCCCAAAGCAGCCAGAGTTCCCTCAGCCGGTTTGTTTTCCATTCGGAATATTTTTGAAAAACTGCATCGGAATGATTTTCAGACCTTGGCAATTCAAGTCCCGAATAACTTTTAAAGTTGTTTTTACAATGATCACAGTAGCAAATTCCATGGCCTGCCCAGCGATTGGCGAAAATACCATCGGGCTGATAGCGCTCCATGATTTCCTTGTGGACTTTCGACATAAAATCGAAGTTGTACGGCCCAAGAGCACAGGTTACCCACAATTCGGGATTGGCCCAGTGGCGACGTTTTTCACCATCTTCAGTCACTGCAATCCAGTCGGGATGTTCGTCGTATCCATTTTGCCATGTGGCATGTGGATCGGTACGCGCAATGATGGACATGTTCATTTTCCGGGAACCTTTCACGAGGTATCCAAACGAATCGGAATTACCGAGCCAGCTGCTTCGGTGGTGCAGCGGTATATCCGTAGGATAAAAAGCGACAACTCCGCCGGCACTTAATGTGGTTCCGTCGGCATGTACTTTTTTAAAATAGCTGAGCCAGAAATCGGGATCGAAATTTCCCGGATCATTTTCAACAAGTGTGAGTTGTGCCCATCGCATTGGTTTGTCAAACCAGGTTGCTTCTGTCCTGCTTTCGGAACCGGCCAAAAAGGAAGGGCTGAATAAAGCGGATGCACCGGCTACCGCAGCACCTGATTTAATGAAATTTCTCCTGTCCATTTTATTTTTTCATCTGTACAAATTATTATACTACTCATTAGTTGTTGGTTAAACTTTATTTCTTTATCCACTTTTTCACCCGATGCCCGCCTGACCATCGGGCAGGGAACTCACATGTAATTTGTTCATCGGTGTTTGTGTTTTTCTGCAAACATGTTCGTTTCATGGTAAAGAAAGAAAATTATATCTCTGTTTAATGACTTTTCCACCTTGTTTTTATTTTTCCTGAACAGAAATTATACCTGTTCAGGAAGAAGGAAAGGATCTCTGTACAACTTGGTCAGGTATGAATTTGCTTCCTCATCGTCTGTAAATGTTTCAGTATCCGGATTAAAATGAAGTGTTCTTTTTAAGCGGGTGGCAATATTTCCCAAATGGCAAAGTGATGTAGATAAATGTCCTTCCCGGATTTCAGCATTCAGGTCTTGCCAATTCCGGGATTTGACACAACTGATAAAATTGGTGAAATGGTTGACTACAGAATCGGCAGTGGCAGGTTCATTATTGCTGAAAACCGGTCCTTCTTCTTCTTTATATGAAGAAAATCCGGAGGGTGTCAGTTTTATATCGCTGAAGTAAACTTTGCTTGTCCCTTCATCTTCATTTTCCATGCTCATCCACCCTTTTGAACCATAAATTAGATCGCCTACCCGAATTCCGGCTTCTGAATTAGTACCCAGACCTCGTACTTCAAACTGAAGAATTGAACCATCTGCATATTCAAACTGTATCTGTTGCATATTGGGAGTTTCCTGGTCGGAGTCCCAGATAAAGTAATTTCCGGTGCCCTGAATTTTTACAGGATGTGTATCTTTTCCAAGTGCCCAGCGGGCAATGTCGGCCTGATGAATCCCCTGGTTGCCAAAGTCACCGCAACCTGTATCCCAAAACCAGTGCCATTTGTAATGAAAACGGTTTTCGTTGAACGGCCTGTATGGTGCCGGACCGAGAAAGGTGTTCCAATCCACACCTTCAGGAATTTTACTGTCTTTTACATGCCCTATACTTCCGCGCGGTTTCAGGCAAAGGCCGCGCGCCATGTAAATTTTTCCAAGGCCTTCATCTTTCATGAAATTCATTGCATTTATTGTGGCGGTCTGACTTCGTGCCTGTGTTCCGGTCTGAACAACACGGTTGTATTTTCGCGCTGCTTCCACTATTTTCCGCCCTTCTTCAATGGTATGCGAAACCGGTTTTTCCACATAAACATCCTTTCCTGCCTGACAGGCCCATATCGCATGCAACGCGTGCCAGTGATTCGGCGTTGCAATTGAAACAGCATCAATATCTTTATTTTCAAGGATTTTACGGTATTCAGTTTCAGTGATTGGTTTTTTGCCGGTTAACTTTTCAATATCTGCTGCTGCTTCAGGTAATAACCGCTGATCGATATCGCAAACAGCAGCAATGTTAACATTTGGGATTTTTGAAAGTGCCCTGTAATGATCCTTCCCCCGGCTCCTTATTCCGATAACTGCAATGTTCACCATCTCATTCGGTGATTTTGACACTGAATTCCGGATGAACGGAACACTCATTACTGCTCCCGAAGAAGCAACAGTTACTTGCTTTATAAAGGCACGTCTTTCAATGTTTTTCATGATTCAGGCTATTTTATGATTTGTCGAATAACTACTTGAACGGCAAACTTTGGAACTGCCACTAAGTTAGATAAAATCTGTTCAAATCAGAAAATGAAATGCTCTAAAATCAGAAGTTAAAAAGTTCGGTTTAAATGAAAGAGGTTTTTTAATTCTGCTTTCTTTTTAAAATCTGTCTGGATGAAACTTAATTTCCAATACAAAAAAGGTGTTTGTTACCGCGCAAATATATTTTGCCGTTGCTGATTGCCGGTGAGGCATTCATTTTTTCACCAATTGAATTTTGTGAAACAATGACGTACGCAGGTCCTGGTTTTATCACTGTTATTGTGCCTTCATCGTTTGGCATGTACACCAACCCGCCGGCAAGAACCGGCGAAGAATATTGTTTACCGAGATCTTCAGTCCATACTATATTCCCGGTTGCCACTTCAATGCAATGAACGCGGCCATTGGTCATTGTAGAAAAAAGGTAATCTTCCGGTAGTAACCGGCGAGGGTACATAATAGGCTCCTTTTGTGGTTTGCCAGATAACATGACTGTTTGTAACATCGCCTGAGCCATCGGGTTTTATTGCAAGCAGATGGCGTTGCGGCCAGGCACTGCTCACAAGCAACAATCCATTTTTTTCATTGTAAACGGGGCTGGAGCAAAAATCTTCTGAGGGGCCACTCACAAACCAGTATTTTGATCCGTTGTCAGGGTTATAGGAAGCAATTTCCTTGTTGCCGCAAAATATCAACTGGGTTTTCCCTGCAAGTTCCCTGATGATTGGTGTGCTAAAACTGTGTGCCGGATTTTCGTGCCGTACTTTCCAGATGATTTTTCCGTCAGTTTTATTTAGTGCAGCAACAAAAGCATCGCCCATGCTGTCGCCGTTAATAATAACTTTGTCTTTGTACAGCACCGGTGAACAACTGTATCCATGCGGGCTGGAGAATTTACCCGGCTTACTTGTCCATACTCGTTTCCCTTCAAAATCATAAGCGGAAACCACTGCATCTTCACCGTCAAGAAAAGACACGTAAACAAGCTTTCCATCGGTGGCAGGAGTGCCTGATGCAAAGCTGTTGTCGTTGTGTTTGCCTTCAAAAGAACCTTTAAAAATGATAGCTTGCCACAGTAATTTTCCTGATACTTTATCATAGCACAGCAGTAACTTTTCCTGTTTATCCGGAAGGGCAGAAGTGAGGAATAATTTATTTTCCCAGATAACCGGTGAAGAATATCCGTTACCCGGAACTTCAATTTTCCAGACGACATTCGTGCTGGCATCCCAATGGGTTGGCAGATTGGTTTCCTGACTGCTGCCGTCGCCATTGGGACCACGCCAGCACGGCCAGTTCTGCGCCTTAATTCCTGAAAAACTTATTAAGAAAACGAAAAGGAAAAATGCAGGTATTCCGTGATGATTAATTTTCATTTTATTGCTGATTTATCTGCTGTTGTTTTTTGCTAAAAATATAAATTTTACCTTATATCTGCTAAGTTTTTAATTTTTTAAAACCAAATTATCCTGATGATCTGAAAATGGAATAAGAAGAAAATTAAATACTTTCTCTTCTTATCGGTTTTCCTGCATTGCATTAAAGGTTAAAAGAAACCCTTCCCTTATATCCGGATAATACCATCACCGTATTTTCTTCGGACTTTATTCGCAGTATCTTCGCAGTATCTTCGCACTTGGTTCGCGATTTCGCGAATGAACTGCGAAGAAACTCCGAATTTAATCCGAAGATAATATAGCTTTGGTATTGCTTTGGTATGCACAAGGTATAGTGGATTGTGGTTAATCAACCGATCCAATCGTAAGAGGTATGAACATGAGAGAGCTATTGGCAGAAAACGGGCAGGAACAAGATGATTTTTACTCCACCGGAAAATTACAGCATCCTAAATCCGGTCTCCTTCAGGTGATGCACTGGCCAGGAGACACAAAAAAAGCCTGTCTCAATGGAGACAGACTTTTAAAACTGCTTATTTACAGCCTATTTACTTGAAAATTACTACCATTCTTTTGAAAGTGTGTCTGCACTTATTGTATCTTTTGGTTGTACACTTTCACGTGTTTTACAATCGTCAGGAAGCATATCATAAGCTTCATCGGTTGCCATATGATTTGGAGTATCAAATCCGGCTTCAGCAATTGCTAATTCAACTGCATCCACATCAGCGCTTGCATCATCAAATGTAACTTCAAGTTGCTGAGTGTCATTATCCCATTCTGCCTGTGAAACTCCATCTACTGATTTTGCAGCCTGTTCAATTTGATCTTTACAGGTTTCACCTGCTTTTACTTTAATTTTTTCGGTTTTGTCTGCTGCAAATACTGTAACTACTGCAAACATAAACATTGCGATTAATCCTAATACTTTTGTTTTCATGACTTTCATTTTTTAATTGTTTAAGAACTAACTTTCGAACTATTTAAAGTCAAGAGTTATGCCATGCCAGCTAAATATAATTAAGTCGTTTATATTGTGGTAGTTGCAATTTTTTAGGAATGAACAATGAATATCAAAATGATAAAAATTTATCAAAGGGATAATATTAACCTGAAATTCATCCAGAGATAATTTAATTACCGAAAAGCCGTTCAATTGAACGTGGGCAGGATTGTCTGTTTTTTTGATAATTTTGAAAACTGATTTTTATTAAACAGATGGTAAAAGGAAGAAAAACGATATTATTTGCAGGAGTGGCAGTTGTATTAACCGTCGTATTTTTCCTGTTGAAATTTATATTCGTCACTCAATACAGCAGGGAGATTCCGGAATTGTCTGAATCAAGTCAGGTTTCGGCAGCAGTTAAAGAACAAATTTCGGAGGCGCTTACCAATGCCCGGCGTAAACCTACTTCTAATCATTTAGGGAAACTTGGAATGGTGTACCATTCAAGTGCCAGTTATCCACAGGCGGCTCAGTGTTATGAACTTGCAATTGAAAGGGATCCAAAAGAATGGATTTGGAATTACTATTATGGTTACCTGAGCATGGAAATGGGCGAATCAGGTATTGCTGTTGAGAATTTCAAAAAAGTAACAGAGAAAAACCCGGATATTGATTTTGCATGGTATTACATCGGCGAAGAGTACAAAAATCTTGGGCAGAACGAACTTGCAGAAAAATCATTCAGCAGGTTATTAAATAAAAACATCCCTGTAAAAGGAAGTACAAGACAAGATCATTTTCCGCTGAGTGCGTATGCAAAATTTGAACTTTCGAGAATGTACTTTGATACCGGCCGTTCCGGTTTGGCAGAAACCAAATTAAAGGAATTGATTGACGACCAGTATGTTTTTGGCCCTGCTTACCGGCTTCTTGGCACAATTTACAATTTGAAAGGAAATTATGATTTAGGAAAGAAATATACGACGCGAGCCAGTGATTTGGTTGATTTTTCGCCACCTGTGGATACTTTGGTGGATAAGCTGGCTTTGTTGTCGCGTTCAGAACTTTATCTTCTGAAAAAAATTGGTGAAGCTGAAAAGAGTGTGCATTCCGACTGGACACTGCGACTGGTGGATCATGGATTAAAATATATTCCCGACAATAAATATCTTGTTTCAAAGGCAATAAAAATTTATTTGTGGAAAAATCTTAATGAACAGGCTATTGGAATTATGAACCGGCACATCAGTTATTTTGGTGGCGATTTTAATGAATTGAGAAATACAGGGTTGTGGTTTTTCCAAAAAGGTTTATATCCGCAGGCTGAAAAATACTGGTCGCTGGCGCTTGAATTAAAGCCGGAGGAAGTTACAGTGAAACAATACCTGGCTAAATGTTTTTGGGCTACCGGTTCAAAACAAAAGGCCCTTCAGGTTTTAAATGAGATACTGGATTCAGGTACTGATCCCGATGTGGTTGCTGATGTTACTTATCTTTTACTTCAGTTTGGCGAAAAAGAGAAAGCACTGACTGTTTTAAGCAGGCTTAAGCAGTCAGCGCCATCAAATCCAAAGGTTCAGAAAATAAAAGGGGAGATTGCAGAAGAAAACGGTGATATTGGAAATGCTTTAAAACTATATGATTCATCTTTTAGAAATAATCCGAAAGATATTCAGACCATAAACAAATATGGAGATTTGTTATTGAGACAAAAAATGTGGAAAAGTTACATTCAACTTTACAGAGAGGCCCTGGAGCAGCATCCGAATAATCCTGAAATTTTAAGCCGGCTGGGTGAATTTCTTATTGATTGCCCCGAACCGGCACTTAAAAATGTTGAGGAGGGGAAAGAGTATGTTGAACGGACATTTACTTATTACGATTGTCCGCCTGATATATTAATTTCAGCCGGAAGTCATCTTGCCTATGCGTATGCAATGCTTGGAAACAAGCAGCGCGCGATAACCACAATAAGTCAGACGATTAACATTGGCCGCCGGCAGAATATTTCCGCATCGCAGCAGGAAAAGCTTGAAAATATGTACCGGGGGCTTCAACAAATTGAAAACTGATTACTGCACTTCAAGTTTCCCGTTGTTAGTCCATAATGTAATTCTTCCCAGGCGATCGAACGGGGGATAGGTATGCATTCCACCGGTAATGACATCAATTAGTCCGTCGTTGTTAAAATCACCGGGTTCACAGGTGAGCAGATGGGTCGGGTTTTTACTGATTTCGCGTTTTGTAAAATTCATATTTCCGTCATTTTCAAGCCAGATAATGCTGTATGATTCAGGGCTGTCCCAAATGTTGAATGCACTTACTGCAAATAAATCGATATCCTGATCATTATCGATATCGGCTGCACGAACATTTGTCGCTCCGGTAAAACTGCAAATCCGGTGAAATTCAAAATCAAGGTTTCCCTTGTTTTCAAGCCACTGCACTCCATGCCACGGGCGACCTTGAGGCGGCATATAATCAAATGCATCTCCGTTTGTATAAAGAATATCTTCATCACCATCCTTATCAAGATCAAACAGGGCAATTCCACTGGAGCCATAGTCCTGATTGCTGGAGCCATACAGCAGGTTTGGCTTAAATTCTCCTTTGCCTTCATTTATAAAGCAGTAAATTTCTTCCCATTCCTGGCTAACCAATGAAATAATATCCAGATCGTTATCTGCATCAATATCTACAATTTCAACATTTATTGGCCCGGAAAGGTATTGAAGAATGTGGCTTTGAAATTTCCAGTCGCCAAGATTTTCAATCCAGCGTGTTTCGCCGTCGTCATAACCAAATTGTGCTACGGCAAGATCCATATCACCATCTCCGTCCAAATCTCCTGCACGAACATCAGAAACCCGCGCAATTTTATCGGCAACAAGGTGTTTTGTAAAATTATTCAGACCGTCGTTCTCCAAAATTACTACTGATCCTATTTTATCGTTATTCGGGAAAAGCATTCCCAGCACGCCAACCATCAGATCGTTGTCGCCGTCCCCGTCAAAATCTATAATTTGAACATGCGAAGGAGCTGTTAAATCGTTTGCAATTACAGTTTCGGTATAAGTACCTGCCGGATTTTGGCGAATCCAGGAAACAAAATTACCGCGGTCGTCACATAAAACAACATCCAGAAGCCCGTCCATGTCCAAATCCACTGCCTGAATATGAGCAATGAGCGGAGGTTCTTCGAATTCATTACCAATTGCCGATTTATCAAGAAAATCAACTTTTTCTCCTTCCGTGTTATTTCCCAATGTTATATTTTCAGATTCAGTTTTGCGGGTTATCCTTTTCAATGCTTCGCCCATTGTTAGTCCGCTGCGGTTGGCCTGGTAATTCAGAAACAGCAGCGGGATTCCTATCAAAACAATGAGGATAACCGCAACAAGAATGATATTTTTCAACCCGCTTTTTTTCTTTTCAGGAGGAGATTGATTTTTTGCCATTGGAAAAAGTGTTTTTAATTTTTAAAGTTATCAAAGTTTGTATTTTAATTGACAAAGAATATCAGCATCACAGCAGCAAATGCAGTAATGAATAAACCAACAGGTAAAATCAACAGAAATGATTGTTTTGGTTTTACCGGATTCTGTATCGGGCTTTTTTTAAGGTTTCGCAAGCTCAGGTACATTCCCGTTAAAATTAGAACTGCCTGCAACCATGGCACCAGCCGGGGCAACAACTGATGCCACGGAATATTTGCTGTACCAAAAAAGTCCCAGCCCCAGCCAAAGGGATCGGAAAATGACTGCATTACAAAAGTCACATTTACAAATAACATAGGAATTACAAATGCTATCCACAACATTAATCCCAGGGGAAGCAGCGATCCGGCAGCAGCCAGGAATATTTTTTTTACGCTGAACTGAACCTTCGAAATTTTTGTACCTGCAACTGATAGCAGGTATAATATTCCGGGCATAATCAATAAAACAAGCGACCAAACAATGGCGGAATAAATACCAAATAATTTCCAGTTCCCCTTGTCGAGAATATTTACATAATCACGCACCACCGGCCAATGGCCCTGGTATAACACGCAATACACTATTGCAAGGGTAAAAATTCCGATAGTCAACCAGGCTTCACTCATATTGCGGGTGCCTGTTTCGGTGGCAAAAGGGCGGCTGTAAACAGTTACATTTTTGTACAGACAGCTCCGGGTGCATTCAAGGCACATTCCGCAATCTGAATTTTCATCCATTTCACCAACATTTATTCCATAGGGACATGCCCAGCCTTTTTCGCTTCCTTTCTGACAAAAATGGGTTTTGCAATTGTCACAGGTTTTTTGTGATTTATTCCGAATGGCAATTGTACTCATTCGCGAAAACGGCCCCACAAAACCACTTACCGGGCAGAGATAACGGCAGAATGCCCGGTGCTCGAAAACCACTGCAAGCAACGAAGGCAGCAGAACCAGCAGGATTACAGCAAAACCTGTGACTTTGGGTAATGCAACCAGCGTGGTTGAAAATGTGGTGAGCGCAAGCAAAACAATTAATTTGGGCCAGCTGTTTTGCAGCCGTTTGGGCCATTTAAGAAAAAGCCCGGCATAGCTGTTCCGGTATTCCCCTTTTGTCCCTTCGGAAGTGGTGAAAACTGATTTCCGCTGAAACAGTTCACCAAAAAAGGGCAGCGGACAAATGGTGCACCAGATGCGGCCAAGGAAAGGAGTCATCAGTGCGATAAGTAAAAAGAGCCAAACGCCCCACATTAAAAGCACACCCAGATTTCTGCCCGACATTTTTGTGCCAAAAAAGGTTGTCAGCACAACGATGTACATCAGCATCATTGCAAACATCATCAGTATAATTTGCGGCCAACGAGAAACTACAAGTTTTTGGATGAATTTTGATTTTTTAAATACATCATTGTATCCCTGTTTTTTAACAGTGCCGGGAGCAATTGAGCTGGTTTTTTGGAAAAAGCCAACCAGCCACATGATTAGTATTCCGGCTGCACATCCTAAACTTAAAAGCAGCAGGGTATTGGGCAGGATTATCAGTTTTCCATGTTCGAAAGCGTGCATGGGGCCACACCAAACATGGCAACGGTAATTACTTCGTGAAACAAGAAAATTCTGAACTCCGGGGTGTTTGGCGATGAGAACCACTTTCTTTTTGATTTCAGATTTTTCCGTTGGATCGCTTGTTTTGAAAACTTCAACGGTTTCGCGGGCGGGGCTGACTTTTGCATCCAAATCAAACTCTTCAAGAAAAAATGAGTGGCCTGTATCGTCAGTTGAAAAGGTTAAACGCAGGGTATCGCCACGGTTGCAGCGAATAACCGAAGGGTCCTTTCCATACCTGAAACTTCTGATATGAATGTTGCGGGTCACCGGATCGGGTGCAAAAAACTGTCCTGTTACAGCAGGTACAATTCCAAAACCCAATATGATGAGGAAGTTGATGATATGTTTTTTGGCTGCCCGATTCATTAATTTTTCCTTCTAAAACTCCAATACCAGCAGATTATTCAATTGTTTCTGCTTATACTATAATGTGCAATTTCCCTTTTATTTTAGAAGACGTTAAATTTAAAAAAAATCTGTCATTCCCATCTTTAATTGATGGTTTCCTGTTGGTCCTGATTTTGTACACCTGAAAAATGCCGGTTTTCCCATATGCAAATTCAGAATGATTCGCCAAAACTGATATAGAAACCCGACTGATTCTGAGCGCCAACTGCATAATCAAAGCGAAGGTTTGTGTTTTCATTTTTATCCACAAGAAAGCGTAACCCAACTCCTGCATTGGGTTTAAAACTTTTGTATTCAATGGCTGAAAATCGATTATATACAACAGATATTCCCCCAAATGTTGCAAATCCCAACCACCGGAATAACTTCATCCGATGTTCCAGTTGAAGGGTAGTCAGATTTTTATCCCTGAATCTTCCGAGGTAATAACCTCTTACATATTTATCACCGCCCATCATGGCAAAATCGTAAAACGGAGGATTTCCAAAGATACTTTTATGGTAAATTCTTCCGGCCAATACATGGTTTAATTTTCCAAAACCAGTATATCGGCGATAATCCACTTCAGTTTTAAAATAGAAAGTTGAACTTGTATTGATTGCATTGTTTAATTCGAAATAGTTTCCTTTTGAAGGTGACAAAATGTTATTTCTTGAATCGTTCAGCAAAAGGATTTTCAGGCTGTAACTGTTTTCATTTTTTAATTCAGAATAAGTTGCTTCATCCTGCAGGTAATCAATATTTGTGTACGATTTTGTATTTATTCCCAACCCAAAAAACAATTTATTCCGGATGTTTCGAAGGATATCCACATCAAAAATAAACCGGTTGCTTTGGAAACTCACCTCATTTGATTCGGGAGTATTAAATCCGATACCATAATACAAATCAGGATATTTTGAATAATGAATTATTCCGCGGGTGAACCAGATTTCACCAGGCGAAAAATAATTCCAGCCCGATTCAGCAATTAATTGTTTGTTCCATGAGTAGTTCAGTTCAATTTTTGCATTGGAAGTGCGTGTTAAGGTATCGGATAGAATATTGAAAGTAAAGAGTGTAACTGCCCCTACATACGTTTTTGTTTCAGGAGAATAGCCAATTGCAGGCACAGGCAAAACTGTTATTTTTTTGGCACGTGTCAGGTCCTGACTTCTGGCTGTTGTTGCAGCAAAAAAAGCAATTCCAAGTAAAGCAAATTGAAGAATCCCGGCTATTCTCATTTTCGCTTTGTTAATCTGCTTTATTGTTTTGTGAAATAATATAATCCACAAGAATTTCGGTTTCTTCATCTGAAAAAGAAGGTATCGGCATTTCCTTATTGCTGTATTCCGCAACTTTTTCGAAACGGGGATCAGTAATGGCTTTTTTAAGGTAATCGCGATCTGCCGTTATTGTTGTTTCCTGTCCGTTGCGGATTACTTTTACTTTCTTCAAATAAATTTCATTTAACGGCGGCCCGTAAATCATTGTTCCATCGAGTGAGTGACATATGTTGCAACCATATTTGGTAAATAATTCCGGCCCTTTTTTTAAAGCTTCCGTCTGTTTTTTGCTGTTGTTATTTCCGCAGGCTGTTACCAATAGGATCAGACCCATTGTCAATAACCTGGCTCCGGTATTTTTAAGTGAAAATATTCCTTTTCCTTTTCCTTTTCTCAGCATGATTTTTATTCTTCCCCAAAAAATTAGCGGTTAAAGATAAAGGAAACTTTGAAATTGCAGGATTGAATCATCTTGATTCACGGGATAATTAATCAGCTATCCGGTTAAAACTGTACTGGTTTTGTTTCAGGTTCAAAGTGATGTGGTATTTTCCTTTTTTTACAGGAATATTTGCACCAAAGAACAATGCTTCTCCACTCGGGAAATTACTTCCACCCCAGTTTTGGTTCCAGCTGTTGCGGTTTCTGAATTTCAAAAAACCATCATTTAATTCGGTTTCTATTTCCCAGATGCTGTTCATTTGGTCGCTTTGTTTCATTTCAATTGATCTGTTCCATCCCATTTCAGTTGCTGTTCCTATTATTCCGATGTCATCAAACAGGAGGTGAACATCGGGTTTAAACTTTTCAATCAGTTGGGTTAAAGACAATCCATCTTCAATCCGGTTTAGAATAACTGCACGTTGCCGGTTTATTTTAGCCTGAATGGATTTTAGACCGGCTTTAAATTCAGGTGTACGGATCAACAGTTTTACTTTTTCGATATCCTGTTTGCTGAAAAACGTTGTATCCACATCCAAAAAATGATTATGTGATATATTATGCGTTTCGTTCTGAACAGGAATATTATTTTTTAAAAATAAAACGCTGATGTATTGTTGATTAATTGAATTGATCAATTCATTCCAACCTTCCCAGGCATTGTAGTATGAATTAATTTGGTTAACCAGGCTGTTTTTCACAACATCTCCCTGTTTAAACTGAAGTTGAGCGATCATATATTTTGGGCTGGCATTGTACTTTTCAGGATTGATATCGAGATAATTAATGACATGCGGTAATTTTTTGTCTGAAATTTCAAAACTTCCATTCAGCAACTGATCCAGAATCTTTTCCTGCTGGTTGATTTCAACCAGGCTGTTTTTTTGCCAGCCAACATCGCAGTGAAGGTTCGTATAAATTTGTTCTATTGCAATATTAAATTGCTCATCCTGACTTTTATATAAGTTCCAGTTGTTAATTTGCAGGGCGATTAAAATGCCGATTACCACCAGTACTATTTCGCCAAAAGCATATACGAGATATCTTTTAAACCTGTTTTCCTTCAGGAGCAATTGCCTTATTTTGCGGAAGAAAAAAATCATATATTTTCAATCATCGTTCATCATAATTTCAATTCTTCTGTCCGGAATCAGCCAGATGAGCGCCACCAGAACATAAACCCCACCTGCAATCCAGCCGCTGAAGAAGCTCGAAAGGATACCAAGAATGTACAGGATTGGTGAAATTTTTCCTTTAATATCCTTTCCGACTGCCCGGGCGAGAACTGAATCTTTTCCATGGTTTTTTATAATTCGTGTACGAAGAATGTAATAGGCAATTGCAGCCATCAGCAAAATAACTCCATACAGTGCCATTGGGAATGGTTGAAAATTATTTTCACCTATCCATCCGGTAACGAACGGAATCAGCGACAACCAGAACAACAAATGCAGGTTGGCCCAGAGAATATCGCCCGATACCTTTTGTACAGTGTGCATCATGTGGTGGTGATTGTTCCAGTAGATGCCAATGTAAATAAAACTTACAACATAGCTAAAGAACACAGGAATCAGGGGTTTTAAATCCTCTGGTGAATTTCCATGGGGCACTTTAATTTCGAGTACCATAATGGTGATGATGATAGCCAGTACTCCATCACTGAAAGCTTCAAGTCTGCCTTTTTTCATTTTTCATCAAGTTTGTAAATACTTTAATGTTAACAAAATCAGAGCATTCTGGTTCTTTGAATAATATCAAAGCGTCAGGTAGGAGTTAAAACAACATTTCCTGATTTTTGACCTGAGGCTACATAATTAAAAGCCTCCGCTATTTTTTCCAATGGATAAGTACGATCAATAAGCGGCCTGAATTTTCCTTCTTCAAGGAGCTTGTTAATAAAAAGCACACTTTTACGGCAATCAACGGGGAATGGAAATTTCACTTTTTTTGCATTTTTTCCTTTTAGCGGACCTATTAATGCAAGAAATGGATTTTGATTGTTTGGCCCCAGTTCCGACGAAATATAAAAACCGCCAGGTTTTAAGAGTGGTTTACATTTTGAAAACGAGCTTTTTCCAACTGCATCGAATACAAACTCATATTTGTCATTATCTTTTGTAAAATCTGCTTTTAGGTAATCAATTACTTTATCTGCTCCCAGGGATTTAACACGATCAGTATTTTCTGTGTTACATGTTGCTGTTACCTGAATATCCTGATATTTTAATAACTGCACCATTGCCGAACCGATAGCGCCCGAGGCTCCGTTAACCATTACCTTGTCTCCTTTTTTAAGTTCGACTTTATTCAAAAAATTCAGGGCGTAATGTGCGCCTTCGCCACTGGCAGCAGCCATTTCATAATTCAGATTTTTTGGGATACGTGACACAGCATTATTTTCAGCAATTGTAAGGTATTCTGCATGCGAAGCAAGACCACTGTCATTAAAACCCCAAACCCGATCCCCTGCCTGAAAGGATTTAACGTCCTTTCCTGCAACTTCCACCAATCCGGCAAAGTCGGTTCCGGTAACCTGAACGCCGGGACGATATATCCCTGTAAAAAGTCTGATGATAAAAGGCTTGCCCCACAGAATTCCGCAATCGGTGCGGTTAACAGTCGTTGCGTAAACTTTTACAAGGATTTCGTTGTTTTTCGGAACCGGTTTTTCAATTGTTTTTATTTTTAGTACTTCCGGGGGACCATACTTTTTATAAACTGCAGCTTTCATTTTTCATTCATTGCGATGACAACTTTCCCGCGGGCTTTTCCATCTTCGAGATATCGCACGGCCTGTGCAGTTTCTTCCAATGGATAAACTTTATCAATTGCCGGTTTCACTTTACCTGTTTCAAGTAATTCGCCAATAAACTGAAGGTCTTTACGATTGACTTTAGCAATTATTATTTCGGTATATTTTGCCCCGGTTTTTGATTGTATAATGAGCTGAAAAATTCTTTTGATTGACCCTCCAGCGACAACATATTTACCTCCGGGGTTCAAAATGCGCTTGTATTCGTCAGCCGGGCGATAGGCGGCAGTGTCAAAAATAAGGTCGTATTTTTCCTTCAGCTTTGTTACATCTTCCTTTTTGTAGTCAATAACGTTTTCGGCACCAATAAGCAATACCATATCCATTTTGGAGGTACTGCAAACTCCTGTTACATCAGTTTCAAAGCTTTTGGCAATCTGCACGGCAAAACTGCCTACTCCGCCTGAAGCACCGTTAATCAACACTTTTTGTCCGGATTGAATCTTTCCGTGATCACGCAATCCCTGTAAAGCTGTGAGTGCTGCCATGGGGGCAGCTGCGGCATCTTCAAATGAAACTGATGCAGGTTTTAATACCAACCGGTTTGGATCTGCTCTGACATATTCTGCAAAACCACCATAACCGACTTCACCAAACACCTCATCACCCGGTTTGAAGGTTGTTACATTTTCACCCACTATCTCCACTACTCCGGCGATATCGGCTCCAAGAACCGGATGTTTCGGTTTTAATATACCGGCTCCCATAAAATGAATGAGGTACGGATCGCCTCTCAGGTGCCGCCAGTCATAAGCATTCACCGATGCTGCCCTAACTTTTACCAGTACTTCGTTACCTGATGGCACCGGTTTTTCAATTTCACTGAGATGGAGGAATTCAGGGGGGCCAAATTTATTATAAACAATGGCTTTCATTTGATTAATTTTCATTTATTAGTTTGTATTTCAGTATATTCTTTTTGGTGATTACCAAATTTTGGTTGTTTTATTTTAGTTCATATTTTACATTTCAATTTTACATTCATTAAAAAAGCCTGCGCGTCTATCCATTGAACTCATCCCGGCAATCCGGACTTATTTTAAGGCGCACTTCGTTTACTGTTCATATTCTGTGCCTTTGAACTACAAGTTAGCGAATTTTTATAAACCGGACGGTTTCTGTAGAAATTTTCAAAACGTGTGAATCTTTAATACTCAAAATGTATTTAAGCAAAATTCAAAACTATAAATATGAATGGTATTCTTTGACAAATCTTCCGATGCAGTGAACTGAAATACTCAATGAAATTCTTTAAATACATGCCTTTGATATCAGAGGTATGCCAGGTATACCCGAATCATAACTTTTAAACCCGATATTCCTTATTTTATCAATATGAATAAAATAGGAGGTTATGGTTTCAGGATGTTTTTATTTCGAATTTTTCATCATCTAAAAAACAGACGTTTACAAAAGGTAAATGTGAAATGAGCAAAATACCATTATTAATTGTTACTTGTATGAATAATTTGATCTGTTAAAACTTACAATTTTGAACGGCCCGGATAAAAATGTAAAATTCCCGCTGAAGCATTACACAAACTTATGTTTCCTGAAAAACATTATTACCCGTCCAAATATTATTGTAGGTGATTACACCTATTACGACGATTTTGAAGATGTTGGTAATTTTGAAAAAAATGTAAAATATCATTTCGATTTTGTTGGAGATAAACTCATTATTGGCAAGTTCTGTATGATTGCCTCCGGTGTTACTTTTATCATGAATGGAGCAAACCACCTGACCGATGCTATTACCACCTATCCATTTGCTATTTTCGGCAATGGGTGGGAACATGCAATGGACGGGAAAACCTATCCGGTAAAAGGAGATACAGAAATTGGCAATGATGTCTGGATTGGTTATAATGCAACCATAATGCCGGGAGTAAAAATCGGTGATGGTGCAATCATTGCGTCAAATTCAACAGTTGTAAAAGATGTTGCCTCCTATTCCGTTGTTGGGGGCAACCCTGCAAAAGAAATAAGAAAGAGGTTTTCGGAGGAACATATTCAAAAATTGATCAAACTGAAATGGTGGAATTGGAATATTGAAAAGATAAACCGAAACCTTTCTGTTTTAACCGGAAATAACGTTTCCGGATTTTAACTTCAGCAGTAGTACAACCGATGAAACGAATTTTTTTCAATATTCAACGTACATTTCATACTACTGACAAAGAGCTGGAAGCAATTCAAAACGCTGCAACCATAAAACAGTTTACGAAGAATGAACTTTTTCTTAGTGAAGGTAAAGTTTGCAAATCAATTGGTTTAATTGAAAAAGGAAGCATGCGACTCTACTATGATTCTCCTGAAAAAGAAGCTTGTAATGATTTCTTTTTTGAAAACTCAGTAATTGGTTCCTTTGCAAGTTTTTTAACCGGAATGCCATCGATTGTGAGTATTGCAGCCATTGAGGATTGTGAAGTTATTTTGTTTCAGAAACATGATTTAATTAATCTGACCCAAAAATATCCTTCAATAAAGCGTCTGGCCGATTTTATTCTTCAGGAACAATTTATAAGAGCCGAGAAACGGGAAGAAGCACTACTCAAATTTTCTCCCGAAATACGATTCAAAAACCTGCTGGAGGAACATCCCAAGGTTTTTAGACGGGTGCCCTTGCATTATGTAGCCAGTTATCTGAACATCACCCCCGAAACATTGAGCCGCTACCGGAGCCGGTTTTTGGTGTAACGTTCTTGATTTGAATCAAGAGGAATCTGCACTTGACGCCGTTACTTTGTTTTCATAAGATTCATGAATCAGAAAAACATTCATCATTAAAATTCAGAAATATGAAACGAACATGTTTGCAGAAAAACACAAACACCGATGAACAAATTACATGTGAGTTCCCTGCCCGATGGTCAGGCGGGCATCGGGTGAAAAAGTGGATAAAGAAATAAAGTTTAACCAACAACTAATGAGTAATATAATAATTTGTACAGATGAAAACAGAGGAAAAAAGAGAGGAACTGATAGTTCTGACAGATGGTATTAAAGTGCTGGTGGATAATGCCGAAACCGGCAATGAATATGCGGTTTTTGAAGAAACCGTGCCACCGCTTGGAGGACCACCGCCGCACATGCATCCCGACGAAGAAATATTTTACATTATTAACGGAACATTCGAATTTGTTCTGAATGATATCCAAAATCCGTTTAAAGCGCTCGGGGGAAGTGTAGTGCATGTGCCGTCGAATGTGTTGCATGCTTTTAAAAATGTTGGAAATACACAAGGCAAGATGGTGGTTGTTTTAAGCCCGGGCAGATTGCTTGACTATTTCAGGATAATTGGTACAAAGGTTGACGAAAATAACCGGCTTCCCGACCTGACCAAAATTCCGGACTTTTCACAACTGGATATATCAAAAGTTTTTGAGTATGCACCTGCGCATAATGTGCAATTTGTATTACCGGAGATAATGGAAAAATAAGTAACTTATTCAATAAAATTTCACACCAGAATGATTGTTGCCGGCCTTATACGAAATGCTTCAGGCGGGTTGTATGCAAGACTTACATACGAACCCCAAAAGAACTACCTTTTGATGAAATGGATAGGGCCATGTTCAGAAGAAGAAGTGAAAACGGCTTCGATGTACATGTACGAATGGCAAAAGAGGGAAGGAGTAAAATACAACTGCAAATTCCATGTACACGATACCAAGGAAATTGAAGGTGCCTGGGCAGGATTGGTCGATTGGATTACCAACTATTTTTTCCCGCTCAACTATGAGTACGGTATGCGTTACAACATCAGCATTATTTCGCCCGATATCTTTTCCAAGCTGTCATCGCTGGAGCTTAAGAAAAGAAGCAGCAATAATGTCACTACTATTCTTTGCGAAACGATCTCACAGGCTGAAGCGTGGATTTCCGGTAACCATTAAGTAATATCGTTCCTGCGAATTCGTCTTCATGTATAAAGCAGGTTTTTTCAAAATAAAACTGTGTCTTCCGACCGTTACACTGCAAATACATTTTAGCCGGATATTTTAAATTTTAATATCAGAAAAAATGAAAACTATTATTACAATCTTTTTTGCCGGCCTTTCTGTTTGCCTGAATGCTGCCGGCATAAGCAGAATGGATGAATTTCTGCAACAGCAAATTTCAGAATTTCATATTCCCGCATTATCGGTTGCGCTTATTGAGGATGGCGACGTTAAATGGATAAAAACATATGGAAAAGCGAACCTGGAACATGATATTTCCAATTCTGACACCACTGCATTTCAACTTGCATCGGTGACAAAATTAATTTCTGCAACAGCTTTAATGACACTGGTTCAGGATGGCAGACTCCTTCTGCAGGAAAAAGTAAGGCATTATCTTCCGGAGCTACCCGAAACCTGGGATAACATGAAGGTTATTGATTTGGTTGCCCACCAATCGGGGATTGCAGATTTACTGGCTCTGCAAATTTATTTTCCTACGTTGCAAAGTGCCATCGACACGGCAACCGCCCGTCCGCTGGAATTTGAACCGGGAAGCCAAACAGTATACGCAGGAGGCGATTATGCGATAGTAATGCAACTGATTGAAAAAATTACAGGAATGGGATTTCAGGCATTTCTTCAAAAGAATCTCCTGGATAAACTGGATATGCGATACACGGTATTCAATAATATGGAACAGGATTTTATCTACCGCACCTATGATGTAATTCCTTATGCGGCAACTGTGTACAAATGGGAGAAGGAACAAAAAAGGCAACGGATCTTTTCCATGCTTTTCCCTTCCTGGACATATCCTTCAGGCGGATTGTTTTCTTCGGTTTCGGATCTTGCAAAATGGATAGTTGCACTGGACAAAAACACATTGCTCAAACCGGAATATTCTGAAATGATGTGGACTCCTGCCAAACTGAATAATGGCGAAAATTCACCTTTTGGTGTTGGCTGGATTGTAGATAAACATAATGGGGAAAAAGCCACCGGGCACAGCGGAGGCCCTGCTTTGGCAGATATTGTCCGGCTTCCGGAGAAAAAGCTAACCGTAATTGTCCTTACCAACCAGCTTGAACTCCGGCCTTTCCTTGCTATGAAAGTGCTCGATTTATACCTGGATTCACAAACTTTTAACGGGAACAATTAATTTTTAAAGTCATGAAAACAATTCAACATCTTTTTGCATTTCTGTTGCTGTTCCAAAATTTAATTGTTCCGGCACAGGAACTTTGGATGACTACGAATGATTTCCAGGGTGGTCCGAAAACAGGCATTGCCATTTCAAACGATTCCGTTCTTTTAGTCAGTACCCTGAATGCTGTATTAAGAAGTACAGATGAATGCTACAGCCTTGAACTGGTGCTCAGGGGGAAGCAAATCTCTGCTGTATTTGCGGCGCAAAACGGATTAGTCCTTGCCGGGGGTAATGGTATGGTTTATTTTTCAGATAATACCGGTTTAAGCTGGGATTCGGCTGTGGTGAACAGTAATTATCCATTCACCCGGTTTATTGAAAACAGCAACGGGGAGTTGTTCGCCATTAACGGAGTTGAAGATGACGGAGATGGAGTTTTTTATTCCGCGAACAAAGGCAGAAGCTGGGAAAAAAGAAACAATGGATTAGGCACTTACCTGGGATGCCAGCATATTGCCATCGATAAAAACAACCGTTTGTACTTATCCATATCCGATTTTATTGAGGCCAGACATGGAGGATTTTATTCTTCAGAGAACAACGGAATTTCGTGGGAGAAAATTTCAATTGCACATGACTCCCTTGCCAATCCTGTAAGAGTTGGCATTCCGTACAATCTTTCGGTGCTTCCAAACGACAGGGTATATATTGGTTTTGAAGGTATCTCCTACAAGGCCTTTATTTCGCTAAACCTTTACAAAAGTACCGATGAAATTAAATCCGATTCTTCCTGGAAAGTAATGAAATTTAAAAATCACAATAATTGGTGGGAAGACAACCCGGTTAATTCAATGCACATGGCACAAAATGGCGATTGGTACAGCTCACTAAACGGTGCAGTGCATCTGGGAGGGACCTGCTTTTCTTCTGACGGGGTAACGTGGGAAATTCTCGATGATGGTTTGGGCTCAGATACGATGAATATGAGAAATGAACAGTTTTTTGCAGAAACATCAGAGGGTAAAATTTTTATGATCCAAAAGTTGGATGAGAGAATCTACAAAACCGGCAAAAGTATCCTTACGTCTGCTCCCATACCAATTGAATTTAATCCCCGGGTTTCCGTTTATCCGAATCCAGTGCCTAAAGGGGAAAGACTTACTGTGCAATTTGAGGCATATAGTGACGCATCGGAGATATCGTTATACAATATTACAGGAAAAAAATTGTACCGGGTACAAGTCAATGATACCCGGATAAAAATACCTGCACCGAATATAAAGGGAATTTATATTCTTATGGTACAACAAGGCGATACAGGCAAGGCTTTGAAATTTGTTGTGGATTAAACCCGGCTTAAAGGATGGTTTAAAAATAGCTGTTGCCCATTTCGGCATAGCTCCTGTATCCGCTGAAACATCAGCAGCTACATGTGGTTTTCGGTCCGAATTTTCAGTCCGGAATTGGAGTGAATTCGCCGGTTTGACTTAACCTAATTTCAAAACTCTGTTAACAAAACAGCACCATTTGTTGTTAAAACTAATTGTAGATGTTAAATTAAAACACATTAAGATGAAAACAAAAGCTTATTTGATTTTTGTACTTTTTTTAGCTTTAAGTACAACTTCAGTTGTGGCAGGTAACACCGATTCAAAAGCTGTAAAAGAAGATCCGGAAGTTGCCGTAGTGAAAGACAAAAAATTGTCGGAGGAAGAAGTAAAGGACAAAAAGTTGTCGGATGAGGAAGTTGATCGCATGGTCAACAGGGTAGAAGAAATACGGGCGATGGACAAATCAAAATTAAGTTCTGAAGAAAAAAAAGAGCTTCGTAAGGAATTAAAGGAGTTGAAAAAGGAAGTAAAAAAGAAAGGATATGTTCTTTATATTGGCGGAAGTACACTTCTGATTATTATCTTGATTCTTCTGTTGGTATAAGGCTTTAAAATTCTTTTAAATCTGTTACGAATCCGGTATTCTCCAGATGGGGGATACCGGAAAAGTATAGCGACAACCTGTAATTTAAGCGAAGTATACGAATGATGAATAATGCAAAAAACAGATTTGTTTTTAGTTCCGGCAGGAAAACCATGTCCCGTTTTTATTCTGAGATATCTGTTCTTGTTGTTTCTGATTAACGGAGCATTCTTTCAAAGCATTTCCGCCCAGGACTATTTTCAGCAAAATGTAAATTATAAAATTGATGTTTCGCTTGATGACCGCCGCTATGAACTAAATGCCTTTGAACATCTCGAATATTTCAATCAGTCACCCGATACACTTTATTTTCTTTACTTTCACTTATGGCCGAATGGCTATTCAAATAATGAGACCCCTTTGGCCCGGCAGCTTATCCGGTTCTACGGAAAACAAAAGTTATTCAAAGATGCAATTCAGAGAGGCTACATCGATTCCCTCCGGTTTCAAATTGGAAGCCGACCGGTAAAATGGGAATATTTGCCGGATGCTCCGGATATTGCAAAGATTTATTTAAATGATCCGCTTTTACCGGGAGACAGTATTGAAATCACCACTCCGTTTCGGGTAAAAATTCCCGAAGCTTCCGTTTCGCGGTTTGGACACACGGGAGATTTTTACCAAATATCACAATGGTATCCAAAACCGGCTGTTTATGATAAAACCGGATGGCATGCGTTTTCTTATCTGGATCAGGGAGAATACTATGCAGAGTTTGGCAATTTTGTTGTAAATATCACTTTGCCGGATAATTACACCGTTGGGGCTACCGGAGAACTGCACAACAAAAAAGAGCTGGAACGGATGGACCGGTTGGCTGCCGATACCAGCGGGATTGGAAATAAAGCCGGAGGATATAATGCCGAAATTCCTTCCTCAACGGAATTCAAAACGCTAAAATATACAGCACAGAATGTCCATGATTTTGCATGGTTTGCAAGCAAGCAGTTTCATGTTACGAAAGATACAATGAAGCTGCCACATTCGGGCAGGATTATAACAATTCAGGCCCTTTTCCCCGACGAACAGGCGGAGTTGTGGAAAAGTGCCCTGGAATACAGTAAAGAAGCTATCGCGTATTTTTCAAAAAATGTGGGTGACTATCCATACGACAGTTATACGGCGGTGCAATCTGCACTTGTCGCCGGAGTGGGCATGGAATACCCCGGCATTGCAGTTTTTGCAGAAGCTGATGATGCCTATTCACTGGATGAAGTGCTGGTTCATGAAATCGGGCACAACTGGTTTTATGCAGCCCTGGGTTTCAATGAAAGGCGGTATCCCTATCTGGACGAATCGCTTACAAGTTCATATACACAACACTATATGCGGATGAAATATCCGGGGAAGAAATTATGGAATTCCTATTTATCGGATGTAAAAAGAGCTGAATTCCTTCATATTGATCAATTGCCAATTCAGCGGGAACAGGAATACGAATGGTTGGTTCAGGCGCGTAAAAACCTTGAACAGCCAATTAATTTTTCGTCAACGGATCTCAGCTTTTCCAATTACGATTTAATGATTTACAATAAGGGCGAGCGGGGGTTTAATTACCTCCGGGCTTACCTTGGAGATTCTGTTTACAATACCATCCAGCAGGATTTCTACCGGAAATGGAAATTTAAACATCCTCAGCCGGAGGATTTGCGCCAGGAATTTGAAACGCACACCAATAAGAATTTAGACTGGTTTTTTGACGATTATCTGGGAACCACCAAACGAATCGATTACAAGATGAAACGGGTTGACCATCAGCAATTACTTGTCAAAAACAAAGGGCAACTTGCTGCACCTTTTCTGCTGGCAGGAATTAAAAATGATTCCGTATCCTTTAAAAAATGGGTTGCTGGTTTTGAAGATGAGCAATGGATTAAACTTCCGGAAGGTAATTATTCAGAACTTAAAATTGATCCGGGGCACATAATGCCTGAAATTAACCGGCTAAACAACAATATCCGTACATCCGGTTTTCTCCCCAAAGCCGATCCGGTAAGGCTTCAGCTTCTGTTTACCCTTAACGACCCTGAAAAGCAAACCATCATATTCGTTCCGGTTTTGAGTTATACGCAGGAAGACAAGCTGATGCCGGGTTTGGTTATCAACAACGGTTATATTATTCCCAGGAAGATCGAATATTTTCTTGCCCCCTTTTATTCCTTTCATTCTTCGGGGTTAAACGGATTTGGAAACGTTTTATATCGGTTTACCCCCTATAATAGTTTTATCAGGGAAGGGACACTCAATTTTGAAGGAACACGCTTTGGAGCACCCGGCAATCAAAAGTATTTTAAGTTGAAAACAGGGATGAATCTTTTTATCGGAAGGAAGGATAACCTGAAATTTCTTCAGCATGAAATTTTCACCGGATTTATTGCTGCCTCCGATATTGCACAGATCAAACCGGGAGAGAAAGCTGCAGCAAAAAGTTACGTCCATGTCGGGTACAGGTTAACAAGGGCATTTAATGTAAATCCTTTTTCGATAATGGTAATGTTCGAATACAACACGAATTTCCGGAAGGTGATTACCGAATGGAACTATCGTTTAAGTTACCGGGGTGAAAACAGGGGATTGAATTTTCATTTGTTTGCAGGTTCCATGTTGAAAGAGGATGAACAGGCTCCTTTTTATTCTTTGGCAGCCGCAGGAAGAAGCGGAACAGAGGATTATTTGTTACGGGGTACATTTCCCGACCGGTTTAACTCCTCCGGTTCATCCATTTTGCCGAGGCAAATGCTGCAAACAGAAGGAGGTCTGGTGTCACCTGTCAACCAACAGCTGGGTTACAGCCAAAGACTTCTTTCACTTAGCATTACCAGCGAGTTGCCTGGTTTACCGTATGATTTTCCCATAAAACCATTTGCAACTGTTTTACTGAATGATCATGGTTTTTCATCCAGCCGTCCTGCTCTGTTTTCGGAAGCGGGAATAAAAACAGGAATGTGGAATGTGTTTGAATTTTATATTCCGTTTTGGGTTTCCGGTAACATCAAATCCCATACCGGGCCAGTCAAAGACCGGATTCGCTTTGTTTTTTCACTTGACACCATTTCAAAAATCGGATTAAAGCACCGGAATAATTAAAATGACCTGAATTCTTTGGTGAATGATTTTTTTTGTATTGTTTTTCAAAGATATTAGAGTCGAATTATTCTGAAAGGCAAAATCCGTGCAAATGGATTGACAAATTATTTATTGGAGGTAAATCCCTGAAAACAAATGAAAGTGATAAACCTTCCGATGCAGTGAATTGAAACACTTCATGAAATACTTTTAATATATGCCTTTGATACCAGGAGCTGCCAGGTGTTTTGCCGAATCATAATTTTTGAATACGATATTCCACATTTTATCAATATGAATAAAATAGGAGGTTATGGTTTCAGGATGTTTTTATTTCGAATTTTTCATCATCTAAAAAACAGACGTTTACAAAAGGTAAATGTGAAATGAGCAAAATACCATTATTGGGTTTCAACTTTCTGTAAAGCGGATAAAATTTATGTCTGAAATTATGGAATAGATAAGCAGGCAAAGAAAACGTGTGAATCATGTAAATCATTTCCGAAATAGTGTAACACCATTTCATGTTAAATGCCTGTACTTTGTAAGTATAAATTATTTAATCATTATAAAACAAGAAATAGTATGAGATCAGTAAAAGTATTGTTGGGCACACTGGTTGGCGCAGCCGCCGGTGCATTGGCAGGAATTTTATTTGCACCTGCAAAAGGATTGAAAACCCGCAAAAGAATATTGAAAAAGGGTGAAGATTACACGGATACTTTAAAAGGAAAGTTTGATGAACTACGCGATATCGTTTCCGATAAATTTGATAAGGCAAAGGCAGATGTTACTCACTTTGCTGAAAAGAAAATTAAAAAACCGGCAGACGCTGAAATAAATGCTAAAACAACTCCTAAAGAGTAAAATTGATGAAGTTTCGTCCAATCTTCAAGAGGATAATGTAATTCACCGTATTTTCTACAAAGGAAAATAAATATGCAAGTTGAGACCAACAGAAAATTGAAATTCCCTGTAAGTGTGAAAGCACCCCTGGTTTTTATCGGCTTAATTGCCTTTTTTGCAGTATTATATATTGCGAAAGGTGTAATTGTTCCTCTTGTTTTTGCCACTATAATTGCCATTATTTTACACCCTGTGGTAAATATGTTTGTCCGGATTAAAATAAACCGGATTATAGCCATTATTATCACCTTGTTCCTAAGCTTTCTGGTTATCGCGGCGTTTGGTACTCTTGTATTTTCGCAGGCAAGCCGTTTTACTGAATCACTGCCAAAACTGGTGGATAAATTTAGCGAAATTCTCAATCAGACAATTATCTATGTATCGGGGCATTTTAAATTAAGCAACAGGGAAATTACAACATGGATTACAACAACAAAAAATGAACTCATTGGTACTTTGGAAATTGGACAAACCATTGCCAATGTTGGGAGTGTTGTGGCTTTCTTTTTCCTGATTCCCGTATATGTATTTATGATTTTATTTTACCAGCCCCTTTTAATTGAATTTTTCCGCAGGGTTTTTGGGAAAAACCACCGCAGCAAGGTAAGCATCATTATCAACCAGATAAAAACACTTATCCAGCGCTATCTTGTTGGATTATTAATTGAAACAGCAATAATTACTGTAATGTATTCCGTAGGGCTTTTGATTCTTGGAATAGAATATGCAATAATTCTGGGCATCATGGGTGCCTTGCTCAATCTCATCCCTTACCTTGGTTCAATTATGGCAGCATCAATGCCTATGGTAATTGCCATCGTTACAAAAACATCGCCCTGGTTTGCCTTGCTGGTTTTGGCGCTCTATATATTCATTCAGTTTATCGATAACAATTTTATTGTTCCCAGAATAGTTGCCTCAAAAGTAAAGATTAATGCACTTGCATCTATTGTAGCTGTTATCATATTTGGCGCTTTATGGGGAATACAGGGAATGCTTGTAGCCATTCCGCTTACCGCAATTGCCAAACTCATTTTCGACCATATAAAACCATTAAAGCCCTGGGGATTTTTGCTGGGGGATACCATGCCGGTGTCATTGAGAATCAGACCTATTCTTAAAACACTGAAGCTTAGGTCGAAAAAGTCACCTGAAGGAGATAAAAAGCCTGAATATGTGTGAATAATGTAATTCTTATCAAGAATACTGTAACTAATTCAGGAGGAAATGCCTCTACCTTTACTGTGTGAAAAAATATGCACCTTTAAAGAAAGTAAAAATAAACACGCTTGTTGTTAAAAAGCAGGTTATCCGGCTGGGTGAAAAAACGTATGAAAGAACACAGGAAGCCAATGTTTTCTTTGCTGGTATAGGCGATTTCTTTTTGTTTCTTTGGCAAACCATAAAAGAAACCTTTTCCTTTAATTTCGAATTTAATGAATTCCTGCGTCAGTGTTTTCAGGTCGGGTACAAAACATTACCGTTAATTTCAGTAACAGGTCTAATAATGGGATTGGTATTAACTATACAATCGCGTCCTGTTTTGGTAGATTTTGGAGCTGTATCCATGCTCCCCGGAATGGTGTCTTTATCAATTATCCGGGAAATGGGACCGGTTATCACCGCTTTAATCTGTGCAGGGAAAATTGGTTCGGGCATGGGGGCTGAACTGGGTTCAATGAAGGTGTCGGAGCAAATTGACGCCATGGAAGTTTCTTCCACACACCCCATCCGGTTTTTAGTGGTTACAAGAGTTTTGGCTGCAACATTGATGATTCCGATCTTGGTTTTATATGCTGATGCCCTTGGAATATTGGGAAGCTGGGCAGGTGCAAATATAAAAGGAAGCGTCACGTTTGTATTGTTTTTCAACCAGGCATTCAGAGTAGTCGATTTTATGGATTTTTTACCTGCCGTTATTAAAACATTCTTTTTTGGCGCAGTCATCGGACTCGTAGGTTGTTACAAAGGTTATTCTGCAGGACGCGGAACAGAAAGTGTTGGCAAAGCGGCTAATTCGGCCGTGGTACTTGCCTCTCTGCTCGTCATAATTGTTGATCTGATTGCTGTTCAGGTAACAGATATGATTTTATAAAAAACAGATGCAATGGTTAAAAATGAAACAATTATACAGGATAGCACAAACACAACAAATCTGGTTGTTGAAATTAACAACCTCAGTAAAGGTTTTGCCGATCTTCAGGTATTAAAAAACTTGTCGTTAAAACTTTTTGATGGTGAAAACCTTGTTGTACTTGGCAAATCAGGCACCGGAAAATCAGTTCTTATTAAGTGCATTGTCCGTTTGCTAAACGCCGACCAGGGAACGATAATGGTTTTGGGCGAAAATGTAAACAAACTAAAAAGTAAAAGACTGGCAGTGCTGAGAGAAAAAGTTGGATTTCTTTTTCAAAGCGGTGCGTTGTATGATTCCATGACCATTAAACAAAACCTTGAATTTCCTTTAATCAGATTAAAAAAGAAGCTAACCAAAAAGGAAAGGGATGAAAAAATTGAAGAGGTATTGGAAAATGTAGGATTGGCTGATACAATGTACAAAATGCCTTCAGAACTCTCGGGAGGAATGCGTAAACGGGCAAGCCTTGCACGCACAATAGTTGTCGATCCAATGATAATGTTGTATGATGAACCAACAACCGGACTGGATCCTGTAACTTCTGATGGAATTAGTGCGCTGATTAATGACGTTCAAAAAAAATATAAAACATCTTCAATCATTATCACTCACGACATTGAATGTGCCCGTGCCACTGCCGATAGAATTATCATGTTAAAAGACGGCGGAGTTTATATGGAAGGCAATATTGATGATTATGAAAATTCGACCGATGAACTTATTCAATCTTTTTTCAAACAACAGATATAAAAAATGGAAAATAATTCACCACAATTTAAGGCACGGCTGGGAATTTTTATTGCAGTGGGTATAGCAATTTTTGTAGTTGCCATATTCATTATCGGAAAGCAGCAGAATTTGTTCAACCCTGTATTTAAAATTCAAACCAATTTCTTGAATGTCAGCGGACTGCAGGTTGGGAATAATATCCGCTTCTCGGGCATCGATGTGGGCATTGTCGATAACATTAAAATTATTAACGATTCCACCGTGCAGGTTGACATGCTGATCAGAAAAGATGTACAGCAGTTCATAAAAGCCGACAGTTATGCAAGCATTGGTTCCGAAGGAATTATCGGCGACCGGATTATAATTATTACCCAGGGAAGCAATGGCGCACGAATGGCAGAAGACGGGCAGTATATTTTTTCAAAAGAACCGGTTGAAACCGATGAAATAATGAAAAGTTTAAAAACCACTGCAGAGAGCGCCGAAATAATAACGCTGCAACTTGCCGAAATCATGATGAATATTAACAGTGGTAAGGGAACACTGGGCAGACTAATACAGGATTCAACAATTGCTGAAAATATTAACCAGACCATTGGAAATTTCAAGAAAAGCTCCGAGGGTTTGGATGAAACCATAGAAATTACTAAAGAAAATGTATTTGCTTTTATGGAGAGCTTAAAGAAAACTGCAGCAAAAACTGAAGTTGCTTCCAACCAACTTGGCGAAATCATGACAAAGATTAACAATGGCGAAGGGGCTATCGGAATGTTGCTCAAGGATACGTCTATCGTAAATAATATTGATGAAACCATTTTTAACTTAAAAGAAAGCAGCATAGGATTGAACGAAAACATGGAAGCCCTTAAATACAATTTCTTTTTCAGAGGGTATTACAGGAAACAGGCTAAAAAAGCGGAAAAAGAAAGAATCGCCATAGAACTGGCAATGCCGGTGGAATAGAAATAAGAGATATTCGAACCGACTGTCATTGGCACGAGTAGGCGAGAAGAATTCTTCGTACATACAGATCTCTCTCCTGAATGTTCAGGATCGGGATGACAGGGGAACTGAAAACGGCAAGACGAATAAAACCTGTCAGCATGCCTGCACCTGTCAGCGTTATTAAAATGTAAAAATGTGGATAAGAATTGCGGCAATATTCTTTTTTATTTTACTGATAACAAATGATCCAGCATTTGCACAGGATACTATTGTCCAAAGAGATTCAACGCGGCTTTACGAAAACATTGAAACTTATTCTGAACGTAGCGGATTTACCAAATTTATGTTCCGGTTGTTTTTCAAACCGGTTTCCCCAGCTCCTGCACAAAAAATACTGAATAAGCGGCTGATACAAAAACCTTACAGCTCCTTTGAAGGAAAAATCATCAGGCAAATCAATATTGTAACGCTCGACCCGTTTGGAACTTCCATTGGCGACACCATTACGGGATCGCTCAATTTTTTATCCAAAACCGGAAATAAATTTCATGTTAAAACCCATCCGTTCACCATTCGTAACCTTTTACTGATCCATCGAAATCAACCTTTCGATTCGTTGCGGGTAAAAGAATCGGAACGGTTGGTGCGCAGCATGAATTACATTACAGATGTGTCATTTTATACTGTTGCATCTGAAAACTCCGATTCCGTTGATATTTTCATTCGCGAACTGGATAGCTGGAGCCTGATCCCCGGAGGAGCATATTCTGCTTCGCGTATTACGTTTAAACTGCGGGAAAACAATTTCATTGGTCTGGGGCATACGTTTCAAAATGGAATTGTCTGGAACAATTCAACCGGCGATTATGCTTACAGAATGAAATACTTTATCCCCAACATTCGTAACACCTTTATTAATTCTACACTGCAATATGGTACCGATGAATATGGAAATTTCATCAAAAATCTGGCTGTCGATCGTCCGTTTTTTTCTCCCCTGGCGAAGTGGGCGGCAGGCGTAAATTTTTCGCAACACCTTCACAACGATACCATCTGGTCAGTCAACTTTATGCGTTTTAAGTATAATGCCCAGGATTACTGGGCGGGGAGTTCCGTGCCGGTATTTAGGGGAAATTCGGAATACAGCCGTACGACACGGTTTATTTCTGCCGCACGTTTTATCCGGGTTCGGTTTCTTGAAAAGCCTCCTGAAATAATTGACACACTGCAATTTTACAGTGACGAAAATTTTTATCTCGCCGGCCTTGGTATAACGACAAGATTATATGTAAAAGACAAATATATTTTCAAGTTTGGAATAACAGAAGACGTTCCGGTTGGAAAAGTGATTGGCCTGACTGGCGGATATAAGAAAAAAAACAATTTGGGGCAATTTTATATTGGAGCGCGTTTTTCTTCCGGGAATTATTATTCATGGGGATATCTGAGTTCCAATATTGAGTATGGAACCTTTTTGCGTGCATCAAAAGCAGAGCAGGGGGTTTTCAGGGCCGGTGCAAATTATTTTACAAATCTGATTGAAATCGGGCAATGGAAATTCAGACAATTTGTAAAACCTCAGGTTATTATTGGTGTCAACCGTATTGATTATGACAGCTTAACCATAAACAATGAATACGGCTTAAGAGGTTTTAACAGCCCCGAATTATCAGGTTCCAGCCGTTTGTTGTTTACATCGCAAACCCAGTTCTATGCTCCATGGAATTTTATCGGATTTCATTTTGGTCCGTATTTTAACTTTTCGTTGGGTATGCTTGGTAATAAAACAGAGGGTTTCCATGACAGCAAGGTCTATTCGCAAATTGGACTTGGTGTATTAATAAAAAACGACAATCTGGTAATGAATGCATTTCAACTGTCCATTTCTTTTTATCCGGTAATCCCAGGTAAAGGAAATAATATTCTAAAGATGAATACTTTTGAAACCACTGATTTTGGCTTCCGCGATTTTGAGGTTGGAAAACCGGCAGTGGTGCTGTTTCAATAAATCAGAAACATCATGAAATGTGGGAATAATGTAAATTTAATCACAAATTGTGTAATGCTTTGTATTTCAAATATTCTCACCTTGCTTCTATTATTTTCCAACTTAAAATAACCAAAATGAAAAAATCAATTTATCACCTTGCTTTCTTTGCACTGATGTTCGGTTTGATATTTACCTCTTGTGTATCGGGCAAAAAATTTACAGCTTCAGAAGCCCGGGCTGACAAGCTGCAAAAAGAAAATGCAGACACTCAAAGCCAACTGAATAAAAGCAAAATGCAGGGAATGAAATTAAAAGATGAAATGGCATCTCTTCAAAAGGAAAAAGATACGTTTCAAAAAGAATATAATTCCATTCAAAATGACCTGATGTTGCTCTCTTCCGAATCAAATATGACTATCAGGGACCAGGCCGGGAGGCTTAAAGAACTTCAGGATATCATTCAATCGCAAAACGATAAAACCACTAATCTGAAAAATTCAATTTCAAATGCGCTGTTAAATTATAAGACGGACGAACTGAATGTTTTCCAGCAGGACGGAAAAGTTTATGTTTCACTCGAAGAAAAATTGTTGTTCAAATCGGGCAGTGATGTGGTTGATCCGAAAGGAAAAGAAGCGCTCAAATCGCTGGCCAATGTACTGAACAGTACCAGCGATTTTACCGTAGACATTGAAGGCCACACAGATGATGTACCAATTAAAACCCAACGGTTTAAAGATAACTGGGACCTCAGTACTGCCAGGGCTTCGTCTATCGTTCGTATTCTTACCAAAGATTATGGTTTCGATGCGGCGCGTATCACAGCTTCCGGAAAAAGCGAGTTTCACCCGGTTAACTTGAATGCTTCTGTTGAAGGGCGGGCAGGAAACCGCAGGACTGAAATTATCCTTTCACCTGACTTGCAGGAAATCTATAAGCTTTTGTATCAGTAATATTTTTTGCCGGGATTATAAACAATAAAGTCATGACAAAAATTCAACTTAACAATGAACTTGTTGATTCCAACATCGATTTTTGTCTTTTGTTTTCAACAGAGAAAAGATATACGGCACCGGATTCTATATACCATGCCGTGGAGATTCACCGGAATATTGATGCACTGGATGATGAATAACGAGTCCCGTTCATCCTGTTTATCGAAGGGTGCAAATACACAGAAATAGCAAAGAAGCTTAATTTGCCAATAGGCCCTGTTAAAAGCCGAATCTTTTTCAGCCGGAAGAAGGTAAAAAAATCACTGCATGAATATTCGGACAATGAATAAAGATGAAAAAGATGTCAGGTCAATACAAACTTGTCATTTCGACTTTTGGGAGAAATCTGGAGATGTGTTGACAATCGCAAATTGCTCTGTTTATAAGTCTTTTGTATCATAAAATTTTATTACATTAAAAACTGCATCACCGTACCCCTTTATTGGGGGCGGTATTTTTTTTTTGATAATGTGAGAGTGATATAGATTTAACAACAACTCCAGGGCGGGATGCATATTGAAAATCCCCAAAAATGTGTAACTTGAATATTGAAGATGTTACTAAAAATTAAAAATATGGAAAGCAGCCGTTGTAAAATAGCGGTGATGCATGAAATGAAAAACCTTGGATTTCAAAACGCTTCAGTGGAATTGGGAGAGGTGGAATTTGAAGGGGATATTTCAGATGAGAAACTTAAATTATTCGATTCGGCCCTTAAAGTTATGGGATTGGAAATACTCGTGGATAAAAAGAGCCGGCTTATTGCAACAATCAAAGAAGCTGTTTATCAGTTGGTTTATCTCACTGATGATTTGCCGAAACAAAACTATTCTGATTATATCAGTAAAAAAGTAAACGAAAGTTACACCAGCCTCAGCAATATATTTTCAACAAAAGAGAACATGACCATTGAAAAATATATCATTATTCAGCGCATGGAACGTGTAAAAGAGCTGCTTATTTATTCCGATCTCGCTCTGAGCGACATAACTTTTACTATGCATTTCAGCAGCGCTGCCCACCTGTCGAACCAGTTTAAAAAGTTCACCGGAATGACACCGTCTTTTTTCAGAAATCAAAGACCCCCCTCCCAATATTTAACATAAAATTATATTTTGCCAATCTTGTTAAACCCTGACTGAACCAGAACCTTATTGCCTTATTGAAAGATAGTTAGGGATTGCGAAAAGATTTTTTTGGATTCCAAAATTTTATAAGGCGTTGTAAATTTTTCCTGTGCTGGAACCATATTTAATTAACCTGTAATTATTCCGGCTGTATCACCTTTTTATCCAGGTGCTGTCGCTCATGGAGGTCAGTTTTAAGTTGCGGAAGGCCACCCATACACCTTCCAGGGTATCCACCTGCACAGGCTGCGGAAGCCTCTACAGATACGCACCTTCGGAGCGGCGAACTGATGTGAAATTCATAGATTCCGTTGCCGGTATCCCCGGGTAAAGCCATCACCACAAGGGTGTCGTTTGCCGCACTGCCGGCAGCTTCCGGGCCGTTTTCCCACCGGATAAGCAGACCTTCCGGCTGAGCAGTAACCGACATGCATGCTTTAACATCTTTATGGTTGGCAGTGAGTAATCCACATATTTGTACTCCTCGTAATATTTGCCAAAAAACAATACAAAAATCAAAAAAGCCAGGATAAAAAATGCTCCGCTTAAAAGTTCGTTAATATTCCCGGAATCGTTGTATTCCCGAAATGTCATAATTGCAAAAACAGGAATAAAAATCCAGTATATGATTTGAAAGGCCCGGCTTATCCATGAATAAGTAATGTCTTCAGTTTTCAGTTTCGAAACTAGTTGGGCGAAATTTGTTTCTGTATTATGCTTATTTGTTTCCATTATTAATTCCTTTCAGCTTGTCTTTAAGTTGTGCTTTCACACGGTGAATTTTTACTTTAACATTCGGCTCAGTAATTCCGATTACATCGGCAATTTCTTTCATCGTTAAACCTTCGAGCATGAGTGAAATCAGAGCTTTGTCGATTACTGAAAGCTGGTTCAGTTCGGTTTGCAGCTGCTCCAAATGGTTTTCCTGTTCCAGTTTCTCTTTCAGATTTTCATCATCCAGCACCGAACTCAGATGTTGCGTGTCTCCGTTCACCATCAGTTTCATGTGGCGCAATTATTATGTGAAATCAGCACATAAATGTGTGAATGATGTAACTGTTATTCTGAATTGTGTAACAAGCACGTAAAGGTTTGAAATTACTTTTGTAAATGATGAATAATTATTTGCCTTACACATGAAAAAAATATTTTTTACAGCGTTTTGCTGGTTGTCGGTTTTTACTTCAGGAGCCGGTGGTCTTTCGGAATCTATCAGTAAATTCATCATCAACAAACCCGAAGGTTCACCATACGAAATTGATCAGGAAAACCTTTACTCAAGTAGAGTTTTGCAGCAGTTTTATCAAACAAGAAATTATGCTCCTGCATGGATTAACTCCAGGCCCGATATGTGGATTAATACAAATATTCCCGTTTGGATAAATGCCGGTTCTCCTGTCCGGTTTAACTCTGATTCTCCGGCCTGGATTGAATCGGACATTCCTATACCAATCAACTCAAATGTACTTGACAAAAACGGATTTGTTTTGCTGGACTATATCCGCCGGATTGAACGACATGGTTTAAATACAACCGATTATCATCTGGATCTGATTGAAAAGTATATAAATAATGTTGGGTTGTACAGGAGAATGAATACGGAGGATATGATGAAACTGGATGTGCTGCTTTCAGATGCCTTTCTTTTAGTGGGATTGCATTTGTATTATGGAAAGGTTGATTCAGAGAAAGAGGGTGAAAACTGGACCATACAACGCAAGGAACCGATATTGCAATTGAACCTGAAACTGGAAGAAGCACTGGCTGCCGGCGATATTGCCAACGCCCTGAATATGCTTGCACCAAGGTATCACTCCTATTGGATGATGAAAGAAGAACTTGCATTTTTCCTTGGGTTGGAATATGAACCCTGGCCGGCAATTCTTTCCGGCACAACAATAAAACCCGGGCAATCAAATTTTTTGCTTCCGAAAATTAGAAAGAGGCTGATTAAACTCCGATATGCCTTGTCAGACAGTGTTTCTGTAAATTATGATACGGAACTTGAAAAGCAACTGAAAATCTTTCAAAAAGACTGGGGTTTAAATGCTGACGGAGCAATTGGAAAAGGAACATTTCTTGCTTTAAATACGGCACCGAAACAACTCATCAGCAAATTAAAGGTAAACATGGAAAGGCTCAGGTGGCTTCCCTTGCAGAAACCGGAAAAGTATATCATTGTAAATATTGTCAGTTTTGACCTTGCACTGATTGAAGGCCAGGATACACTTATTTCGATGCGTGCCATTGTGGGAAAGGATTACCGCGAGACACCTGTTTTTAATGCACGGATGACGTACATTGTTTTTAGCCCAACCTGGACGGTTCCCCCAACCATTCTGAAAAACGATGTGATTCCCGAACTGCTTAAAGGCCCTGAATATCTGAAGCAAAAAAATATGAAACTGCTCAGATACAATGGATCGGAGATTGCCTATAGCGATATTGACTGGTCGAAGATTTCGGGAAACAATTTTCCGTATATGGTAAGGCAAAATCCCGGACAGGAAAATGCCCTGGGCAAGGTGAAATTTATGTTCCCAAACAGTTATAACGTTTATATACACGATACGCCTTCAAGAGGATATTTTGCCCGCGACGACAGGGCGATGAGTTCGGGCTGCATAAGAGTTGAAAAACCTTTTGAACTGGCAGAATTGCTACTGTCCGATTCACCGGAGTGGCCGGTTGCAAAAATTCACACTGCCATGCAGCAAAACAAGGAACAGACAGTAAGTCTTAAAACTCCTGTGGATGTTTTGGTGCTTTACCTGACAGCATGGACCGATGGAAACGGACATACACAGTTCAGAAAAGACATTTATTTGCGGGATGCGCCAATATTGAATGCTTTAAATCAAAAACCGGTTGCAGAAAAAATAAAGATTATCCCTTTTTAGCTGAAATAATTTTGCTGATAACTGGAGAATTCGACAGATAACTTTCCGAAGGTGCGTAAACAAACAGGCAGGTGCCTTCTTTAATTGTATCAATAATTTTCTTGTTTAGCTTCTCGGGTAAAGCCAGACAACCAAGACTCCGGCCAAGCCGGCCGTTCTTTTTAATAAATTCGGGAGATACGTATGCGGCACCATGAATAACAATATCGCGTTCGCGTGCTTTGTCGTTGATTCCGTTTTCAATACCATTCAGCCGGAGGGAAAAACCATGTTTGCCAAAATAAGTTTCACCGGTAGTATAAAATCCGGGACTGCTGGCGTTTGAACCTGGTTTATTGGAAAAATTTTTGGCTATTATTTCGCCCGAATTCCTTCCGTGGGAAACCAGGCAACGAAACAACACTTTAGCCGTCACAAGGTCGAGTACCCAAAGCCTTTCCTGGTTCGATGGAAGGCTGAAATCAATAATGGTTATTACTTCCGGACGATGAATCGATTGCTCCTTTATTAGCAGTTCGTAACCTGACAACGCTGTCTCAAGTAGTTCGGTGGAAGGAAGTTCAAAAACGTTTTCCGTGTTTGTTCTTTTCAATTTTTCAATCAACAGAGGTGAGTTATTCTCCCGGTTTGAAGCACTACTCCAATCACTTACCACCGAAAAAAATACCAATAACAAAAAAACTAAAACGATTCTACATATCCGCATGGGCTAAAAGTAATCGTTTTTTTCTGTTTTCAGCACTTTTTCGGGACACTCTTGTAAATCATTGTAAATCAAGTATAATTTATTATTTCTGGGTGTCCCGAAGGATTTTGCTATGTTCGTACGTCCGAAGGAAGATAGGTCTGGAAGCATTAGTATACAATCCTTTTATTTTTCCGACAATCTCTTCTTTTGTCATCAAATTGATGCAGATAAAAACCAGGAGATTGCCAACTGGTTTCAAATCAGAGGTGTGCCCACATTATCACTTTTAAAAACGGTGAGTTTTAATCATGGCATGTTTTGCTATATTTTTGATGTGGGTATTCGATATGACAGCTTTTTGCCGATTATGGGTGAATGTAACGATACAGCATTGCCCCGGATGGTAAGTTCCGATAAATGCTAACTTCATTTTCCAACGATTTGGTTAAACAACTTATGGTATTGAATTCACATCAAACTCCCAGATAATCCAAAAAAGCGTTTTGTATTTTTGCTATCTCAATATTGGCAGGTTCTGCACTGATAATG
Source organism: uncultured Prolixibacteraceae bacterium (assembly GCA_963816685.1). GTDB lineage: Bacteria > Bacteroidota > Bacteroidia > Bacteroidales > Prolixibacteraceae > CAVYUC01. Next base: position 221,766 of record CAWFMB010000005.1, read on the forward strand.
ACCAAACTGCACGCAAGCTCCGACATTTTCCAATCGCGCCGTGTGCCCGCTGTGTCTGAACGGTAAATGCAGGAAAAATGCTGCTGCACCGGAATCCCTGTCAACCGTAAAATGGCAAACGCTTTTCGTATGGATTCATCAAAATTGAAATCTTCAGCCTTCATCAGCCGGTTCATTAATTCGCTGGCATAATACCTGTAATTGAGATCGTTCATCCTTGAAATGAACAACTCAATCATCGGATCTGCAAAGTTATATTCATAATATTTTGCTATCATGGTGTTCGTTGTTAGCTGTGACTGTAAACGTGATTATTTCGCAATTCCTTTAGCTTTCTAAACAGGTTCTCTTCCTCCTGGTTCAGGTTTTTAGGGATAACTACATTTAATTGTACATACAGGTCGCCATATTGGCCGGTTTTTCCGTAAACCGGCATTCCTTTACCTTTTAAACGCAGCTTACTTCCGCTCTGTGATTCTTTCGGGACAGTTATATTTAATTTACCGGCGGGCGTGTTGATTTCTGTTTTGCCGCCCAAAACAGCGGTATATAAATCAACATTCGTTTTTAAAATCAGGTTATTGCCGTCCAGTTTATACTGGTTGTCCGACTGAACTTTTATTTTTATATAAATATCGCCATCGGCGCCTCCTGCTGCTCCGCGGCCGCCTTTTCCTTTTATGCGCAGTTCAAGGCCGTTGTAACTGCCCGGTTTGATGTTTACGCGCAGTTTTTTTTCATCAACACTGAGAATTCTGGAAGTCCCGTGATAAGCTTCATACAGGCTGATTTCCATTTCGGCCTGCAAATCCTGTCCTTTGTGTGGGCGCTGCCTGCCCGAAAATCCGGACTGTGCTCCTCTGCTTTCTCCGAAGAAGGCGTTAAAAAAGTCTGAGAATCCACCGCCGGTTTCGCCAAAAATGTCTCCTAAATCGCTTTCGAAATGGAATGTCCTGCCTCCCGGCGAACCTCCTTCAAATTGTGAGAAATCGAATCCGTCTGCTCCGGCCTGTTCATATTGTTTCCAATTGGTGCCTAGCTGGTCGTATTTTTTTCTCTTTTCCGGATTTTTGAGAACTTCGTATGCCTCTCCTACTTCTTTAAAGCGTTCTTCTGCCTGTTTATCACCTTTTGTTTTATCCGGGTGATATTTTATAGCCAGCTTGCGGTATGCTTTTTTAATCTCTTCCTGGCTTGCATTTTTAGATACACCTAATATCTTGTAATAATCTTTGAAATCCATTTCTCACTTTATTACCATTCGTTTAAATTGTATTGAATTCATTTTCCCAACCTCAATTTGCCACACAAATTTCAATTAATTCCTGTTTATAATTAAATGTATGTGCGATAGGGCAATCTGTTTTACGGCTTTGAATTATCAATCGTTACAGGAAGTCATCGATAAATTACGCGGGATTTGCGTATCTACCTTAACTAACCTAAAAGGCTATGAAGCCAGAACTTTATTACCTTATTGAAGCATTTCTTTTTTATAATTCAATTATCAGTTTCGGTTCATTCCACAGCTGAATCTGTAAGATTTTATTCTGTATTAATCTTATACCAAATCAGGTAATTAGGTTCCACACTGTCTTAACTTACTTTTTATTAAGTTTAGGGATTGAAAATAAGGATTTTAAATTTAAAAAGGCTATCGTTGAAAACAACGACAGCCTTTTATTGTGCGTTTGAAATATATTGTATTAAAACCGGTATCCAAGCGAAAGCCCGTAACCTGTATTTTTGAGTGTACGATTGATTGTCACCGGTTATCCGGTTATCTTCGGGACTGATATCAAGCAATCCAAGTTGAGTATTCAGTTGCAAAAACAATCCGGCTGGTAATTCGTAACCAAAAAAGAGGTTGGCACCCGCATCAAATGGTTTAAAGTATTTTACAGCATTCGAATCTCCAGACTCCACCACCTTTTTAAATTCTGTATTCGTGCCACCGATTCCGTAAGCCAGATAGGGTCCAAAACCCAGCATAAAATAGCCATTGCCAACCAGGGCCTTGTAAACAAAGTTCAATGGCAATTCAACATACGACAACTTATATGAAGTTTCCGAAATTTTAGCGCCTTTTACGCTGTACATCAACCCCGGCTGAAAGTAAAATTCAGGGGCAACGGGAATCCGGGCATTCACTCCGGCATGAAACCCCACGAGCATGTCATTCTCCAATTTGTCGCCGCTTAAGTCCTTGCCGTTCAAATTCTGCAGGTTTACCCCGCCGAGAAGTGCAAAGGAAGTTTTTGAGCCGGTAAATCCCTGTCCAAATGTCAGAGAAGTGGAGAGTGAAAGAAGTAATATCAAAGAAAATAGTTTTGTATTCATCTAATTAGTATTTGTAAAATATTGAATTTAATTGGCTGATTCTTTTTCGGCTTCAGCTTTCATTTTTTCATTGGCGGATATTAAAAATTCAACCCTGCGGTTTTGTGTCTGACCCTCTGTTGTGTTATTTGAATATTTTGGTGATGTTTCACCAAAGCCGTTTATTGTTAAACGGTTGTACGTAATTCCCTGACCCGAGAGATAACCGGAAACTGTATTTGCCCGTTGTTCCGACAAAGTCTGGTTATAAGTTTCGCTCCCTTTGCTATCTGTATGTCCCTGAACTTCTATATCGGTATCTGGATAACTGTTTAGTACCACAACCAATTTGTCCAGGTTTGTTTTTGCATCGCCTGACAGGTTCGATTTATCGAAAGCAAACAAAATGTTGCTGCTGAATTCAACGACAATGCCTTCGCCCACACGTTCCACTTTTGCATCGGGTACTGTTTTAGCTATTTCTTCAGCCTGTTTGTCCATTTGCCTTCCAATTACAGCGCCCGTTGCTCCACCGGCAGCGGCTCCGATTATTGCTCCCAGGGCAGTGTTCCCCGAAGCCCTGCCAATTACAGCACCTGCTGCACCACCTGCAGCGGTCCCAACAACAGCGCCCTTTTGTGTTTTGTTCCACGAGGCACAGCCAGTAAGAATAAAAGCTGCACTTAACATTATTACCAAGCTCATTCGTAACTTATTCATTTTTTATGTTTTAAAATTGTTTAAATCGTTTGTTCATTTATTTCGAATAAAGGTAGGCTCATTTAACGGGTGAAATATTACACAACTTTCACTATTCGTTACATCATTCACACATTACAACAGTGATTCAAATTGTTCGGTAAAAGTTTTTTTGCGGTTATTCTGATGAAATACTTTTAGAAAAGTTCCACTGAATTATTTTCCGGTACCTGTGAAAATAACTTTAATTGTTTTTAAAATTAAAACTGCATCCCGGGTTGCAGACCAGTTGTCAATGTATTCCAAATCCAATTTTACCCAATCTTCAAAAGAAATATTATTTCTTCCTGAAACCTGCCAGATGCAGGTAATTCCGGGTTTTACACTCAGTCTTCGTTTTTGCCAAAGCTTGTACTGTTCAACCTCCGAAGGAATTGGTGGGCGAGGTCCTACTACCGACATGTCGCCAAGTATTACATTAAAGAACTGGGGAAGCTCATCAAAAGATGTTTTTCTCAGGAACCTGCCAATCCGGGTCACCCGTGGATCGTTTGTGATTTTAAAAACAGGCCCCGCCTGTTCATTTTGTCCCTGTAATGAAACTTTTAATGCTTCTGCATTGGCAACCATGGTGCGAAACTTAAAAATAGAAAACCGACGTCCGTTGAGACCTACCCTTTCCTGTATGAAAAAAACCGAACCTCCATCTTCAAATTTGATGGCGATTGAAATCATCAGAAAGACAGGAGAAATCAACAAAATAACAGCGAAACTAAAAAAGAAGTCAAAAGTGCTTTTCATTTTCAAACCCACAGAATCTTTATACATGCAGTAAAAATTATTTGAATAAAGGTAATCCTGATTAGAATGGTTCGCATTACATAATTTTCATTAACAGTTACATCATTCACACATTATGGCAGCGGTATACAAAAGTGGGAATTATGTAAGTTTTTCAAAGAATTATATAACCCGTAAATTATTCAAGTTTGCTAATTTCACATTTTAAACAGGGCAGGATGAGAAAAAGACTTGGTGGACTATACTGCTATTTCATTTAAAAACAAATAATTGAAAACAAAAAAGACAAGTACTGCAAAAGAAAAAACCCCTGATGTAAAATCCGGCAGTTTTCCAATAGTCGGAATAGGCGCTTCGGCGGGTGGACTTGAAGCACTGGAGCAACTTTTAGGCAATGTGCCTGTGGACAGTGGAATGGCTTATGTTGTCATCCAACACCTGGATCCTACAAAAAAAGGAATGCTTCCGGATTTGCTGCAGCGGATTTCCAAATTGAAAGTTTTTCAGGTGGAAGACCGGATGACTGTAATGCCAAACCGAATTTATGTTATTCCGCCCAACAAAAGCATGTCAATTTTAAAAGGGATACTTTATTTGTTTGAACCCTTTGAATCAAGGGGAATGCGCCTTCCCATCGATTTCTTTCTGCGCTCACTTGCAGACGATCAAAAACAGTACGCTGTAGGTATTGTACTTTCGGGTATGGGCTCGGACGGTAGCAGCGGGCTTCAGGCCATTAAGGAAAAAGACGGAGTTGTTATTGTGCAGGAACCTGAAACTGCAAAGTTTGACAGCATGCCCAGAAATGCAATTGGTTCAGGACTTGTTGATATTGTTGCACCACCCAATGAAATTCATTTAAAACTGGTAGATTTTTTTAAGCATTTACCAAAAGTGAAAAATGAATTAAACGGTGAACAAAAAAATAAAAGTGCACTGGAGAAAATTATCATATTGTTACGAACTCATACCGGGAATGATTTCTCGCTGTATAAGAAAAATACCATTGACCGCCGTATCGAAAGACGTATGGGGGTTCACAGGATGGATACAGTTAATGCGTACATAAACTTTTTACAGGAAAATCCTGAAGAAGTGCATATTCTTTTCAAAGAGCTGATGATTGGTGTCACCAGTTTTTTTCGCGATCCCCTGGTTTGGGAAGAATTAAAAGATAAAGTTTTCCCCAAAAAAGTGAGTAAGGAAAAATCCGGCTCAACAATCAGAGCATGGATACCTGGTTGTTCTACTGGTGAAGAAGCTTATTCACTGGCCATTGTATTTAAAGAAGCTGTGGAAAAGGTCAATCCGAACGGGGAATTTTCGTTGCAGATTTTTGCAACTGACCTTGATAATGAAGCTATTGAAACCGCAAGGAAAGGCATGTTTTCAAAAAATATTGAAGCCGATGTCTCGCCAAATCGACTAAGCCGCTTTTTCACCAAAACTGAAGATGGCTATCGAATTAATACTGAAATACGGGAAAAGGTTGTGTTTGCACAGCACAATATAATAATGCACCCGCCTTTTACCAACATTGATATCATTTCGTGCCGTAACCTGCTGATTTATCTGGACCCGGAATTGCAGAAAAAGCTGGTTGGACTGTTTTTTTACAGCCTTAATCCTGAAGGTATTTTGTTGCTTGGCAACTCTGAAACACTTGGGTTACAGGGGCATCTTTTTACACCAGAAAATTCCAGTCTTAAAATTTACAAACGTAGTAATTCCACCCGGAATGCTGAACTGTTCGATTTTCCTTCATCTTTTTCCCGATCAAAAATGATAACTAACGAACACATAGCCCCCGATAAACCTATAAAAAATATTCAAACACTTGTTGATCAATTATTACTTCATCAATTTTCGCCAGCCGGCGTTTTGGTAAATGACAGTGGCGATATTTTATACATCAGCGGACGAACCGGTAAATACCTGGAACCGGCAGTAGGAAAAGCAAACCTGAATATTTTTGCAATGCTGAGGCCGGGTTTTCAAAACGATTTTGCCATGGCCTTCCGGAAAGCGATTATGAAAAAGGAAGCAGTGGTATTGCATCATGTTAAAATGGGTTCAAATGGCAGTTCGTTAACCTTGAATGTAGAGATCCAGTGGATTGATAAACCAGAACCTTTGGTTGGAAAGGTGCTGATAATTTTTACGGATGTTCCGAAAATTGCTGAAGACACAACACATTCAGAAAGGGGAAAAAAAGCTGTTGCAAGTGTCAGGGAGGCAGAACTTGAGGAAGAATTACAGCACACTCGCGGGGAGGTGCAAAATCTTATGGAAGAGATGCAGACTTCGCAGGAAGAACTGAAATCAACCAACGAAGAATTTCAGTCAACCAACGAAGAGCTGCAATCAACAAATGAAGAACTGACAACTTCGAAAGAAGAAATGCAAAGCCTGAACGAAGAACTTCAAACAGTAAATGCTGAGTTACAATCGAAAGTAGATGATTACTTGCGGATAAACAGCGATATGAAAAATCTGTTGAACAGCACTGATATTGCTACGTTATTTCTGGATAAAGAATTAAATATCCGCCGATATACCAAACAGGCGACCAAAATTTTTAAACTCATTAAAAGCGATATCGGACGACCGTTTACCGACCAGGTTTCAGAACTTATTTACCCCGAACTGGCCAATGACGCACTCGAAGTTTTACGGACCCTTATTTTTATTGAAAAGCAAATACCGACAAAAGACGGGCGATGGTTTTCCACCCGCATTATGCCTTACTTTACGTTGGATGACCGGATTGACGGGCTTGTGATTACTTTTATCAATATCTCAAATTTGAAACAGGCAGAAGAAAAACTTACTGAAAACACCCAGATGTACCACTTGCTGTTAAATTCATCAACAGATGTAATTATTTACCTGTCTGCCGAATGGAAAATACTTGAATTTAATCCGGCGGCTGAAAGTTTTTTTGGTAAAAAACAGGGAGATGCAGTACCACAGAATTTTTTCGAAATGTTTATTCCACAGCCGGAACAAAAAAAGGTGGAAAAGGAGCTTAATAAAATACTGAAGCACTCAGGAAATAATAAAATTAGAACGAAAGTAGTCGCTGCCGGTGGAATGGTACAGGTGGTTGACTGGTCGGTAAATTTAATTTTTAACAACTTGCAAAAACCATTGGGATTTATCTTAACAAAAAAATATATCTAGTTATGAGTTTAGAAGAAATTGATTTCACCAATGCTCAAATGCTGCGGGAAAGAGCTGAAAAGCTTCTCGTAGAAAAGAAAAAAAAAGAGGCGGCAGCATTAAAGGAAGCAGAAGTAAATAAACTGCTTCATGAATTGCAGGTGCACCAGATAGAATTGGAAATGCAGAATGAAGAGCTGCGTCAGGCATATGAAACAGCCGAATTAGCTTTAAAAAAGTACACTATGTTATTTGATTTGTCACCTATGGGTTATTTTTCACTTGATGCAGAAGGAGCAATATATGACCTGAATTTTACGGGCGCCGATATGCTGGATGAAAGGCGCTTTAGTTTGATAGGCAGCAATTTTAAACTCTTTGTCTCCGAAGAATCAAAGCCTGTTTTTAATAATTTCTTCCAAAAAATATACAGCAGCAGCACAAAAGAATCGTGCGAAGTATTGTTGGGGTATGATAAGAAACCTCTATGCTCTGTGTATATGGAAGGAGTAGTTACCGGGGATGATCAAAAATGTCTTTTATCGGTGATTGATATTTCAAAATTCAATTTGCTGGGTAAATCGTAAATTAAGTTATTAGCTCTTCTTTTTCATAAATGTGTGAATAATGTAATACTTCTTCTGAATTGTGTAACAGTCAAGGTGAATTTGCCCGGTACCTTTGGGTATATTTAATTTAAAACTTACAAAATGAAAAAAGTTATTTTTTATGTATTCGTACTGTTTTTCACCCTGAGCGCGACAGTAGCATTTGCAAGTAAAAAAGACAGAACAGCTGATTCAGATAAATTGGCTGTTCCGGTTAAAACAGAAAACAAACTCTCTGAAGAAGAGATTACCCGCATGACAAATCGGGTGGAAGAAATCCGGAAAATGGATAAAAGAGACCTGACAGGTAAAGAAAAAAGTGAACTGAAAACTGAGATGAAGGAGATGAAAAAAAATGTAAAGAAAGCAGGAGGAACGATTTATATTAGTGGTGCTGCATTAGTCTTGATCATTCTTCTCGTTATTTTATTGGTTTAAACAAAAAAAGCTTAAAATGGTGCAGTACGATTGGTGTTGCACTTATTTTTTCTTTTTGTTCTGTGAAAAACATAGTTCATCTGAAGGAACTGTGAACCTGCCAATCCGATGAAAAGCCTCAACATCAAGTTGCCGGACAAATTGAAAATCAACAGCAGGGGCAGGATGAAAAATCAAAATTATTCGCCTCGCTAAATGAGAAAAAATGGCAGGAATCCGTTCATCTAAAAACAAGCTGAAATTTTCTCCGCTTCTCCTGTCCTGCCGGCGGTTGTGCTTCATTAGTATATTTGTTACCACTTCATTTTACAAAACTGTCTCCCAGGAGTATTTTCAGCAGGAAGTGAATTTTGAAATACATGTTTCACTTAACGATACGCTCCACGAACTAAATGCATTTGAAAAAATGGAGTACATTAACCATTCTCCCAAAACGCTTCATTTTATCTTTATTCATTTATGGCCGAATGCCTACTCCGGAAATAACACCCCTTTAGCCAAACAGTTATTTCAGGTGAACGAAAAATCGGCGTTGTTTAATAATCCGGAATTGCAGGGCTTTATTGATTCTCTCGACTTTAAAATAAACGGCTGCCGGGTTCAATGGAACTTATTGCCCGACCAGCCCGATATTTGCCGGATTGACCTGAATGAACCTTTGAAAGCCGGTGACACCATCTTTATTACAACTCCCTTTCATGTAAAAATTCCAAAAGGCATAACATCCCGGTTAGGCCACATTGGGGAATCTTATCAAATTTCGCAGTGGTATCCCAAACCGGCAGTTTATGACAAGGAAGGATGGCATCCAATATCCTATCTCGATCAGGGAGAGTTTTATTCGGAGTTTGGAAGATTCGAGGTAAACATAACATTGCCTGATAATTATAGTGTGGGTGCAACCGGAAATCTTCAAAGCCAACACGAAATTGTCCGGCTTGAAAAACTTGCCGCCGACACTTCATGGATTAATAGTTCCGATTCTGCAGATACTGATTTTCCGGCCTCATCAAAAAAATTGAAAACGCTCCGGTTTACTGCCAGTCAGGTACATGATTTTGCCTGGTTTGCAGATAAACGGTTTCATGTGAAAAAGGGGAAAGTAAAACTTCCGGAGTCGGGCAGGGAAGTAACCACCTGGGTGATGTTTACCAACAGTCAGGCAAATCTTTGGAAAGATGCCCTGGATTATGTGAATGATGCCATCTTGTGGGCTTCAAATAAAGCAGGCGATTATCCGTATGGGAGTTTCACAGCTGTACAAAGTGTCAAGAGTGCCGGCTACGGAATGGAATATCCAGGCATTACACTGATTGGTTTTATCGAAGATGCTTACTCGCTTGACGAAGTACTTGCCCATGAGATTTATCATAACTGGTTTTACGGTGCACTTGCATCCAATGAACGAAATTGTCCGTTCCTCGATGAAGGCATAACAAGCGCATACACAGCGCGATATATGAAGGAAAAATATCCCGGAGAAAAGCTTTGGCAGGTTTATTTTAAACACCCGAAACTTGCCCGCTTTTTACACGTTGACAAATTACCGGTGGAACGAATGCAGGAACTTGAATGGCTTGTACTCACGCGCAATAACCTCGAACAACCAATTAACCTTCCGGCTGTAAAATATAACAATATAAATTATGGTATCATCCTTTACAATAAAGCCACTATCGCCTTTAATTATCTGCGGGCTTACCTTGGAGATTCACTTTTTGATGCGACTATGCAGGAATATTACCACCAATGGACTTTCAAACATCCTCAACCCGAAGATTTGCAGACTGTTTTTGAATGGAAAACAGGAAAGAATTTGGATTGGTTTTTTATTGATTTAATAGGTACTACCAAGCGACTGGATTATAAAATAGTTCGCATAAATAAGAATCATCTGCTAATAAAAAATCAGGGAGAACTGACTTCCCCATTGGTTATTGCCGGTATAACCGGAGATTCAACATATTTTGAAACATGGAGAGATGGCTTTCAAGGACTGCAATGGATTGAAGTACCAGAAGGTGTTTTTTCAGAAATAAAAATTGATCCTAACCACATAATGCCCGAACGGTTTAGGATGAACAATATTGTTAAAAAAACCGGTGCTTTCCCAAAAGCAGGTTCTATACGACCTCAACTCCTTTTTACTGTTGATGATCCTGAATCGTATACTCTCATGTATTTGCCGGCAATAAACTGGACCCGGGAAAACGGGTTTATGGCGGGCATGGCGTTTCACAATGGTTTCATTATTCCAAAGCCCGTTGAATATTTTGTGATGCCGTTTTATGCATTCGGCAATAACGATTTGGCCGGTTTTGGCAAGGTAACTTTCAACATTACACCTTTTGATAAATTCATCCGGCTGGCGGCAATTTCTTTGGAAGGAACCCAATTCGGCGCTCCGGGCAATCAAAACTACCAAAAAGTAAAATCCGGTGTTGAGTTGTATATCAGAAACCTTGACATGACTTCCCCAACAACTCAGAAAGTATTCGGGAATTATATCGTTGCTTCCAGTCTTTATCAGATTGAACTTCAGGAGAAGGCTAATATGAACTCCTGTTTTCAGTTGGGTTACCGGCTGGAGAGAAACAAAATTATAAATCCACTTGCATTGCAGGTAGCTTTTGAAACCGGAACATCATACCAAAAATCTTCAGTTGAGTTCAATTATGAATTGAGCTATTATGGGCGTAACAATGGATTGGATATCCGGTTATTTGCAGGATGTATGTTAAAGGAGGATTCAGAAATTCCTTTTTACTCTTTTTCACCTGGAGGAAGAAGTGGCCGCGAACAGTATCTTTATCAGGAAACTTACCCCGACCGGTTTGCAGTTTTTCCAACAAATTTCTTGTCACGTCAAATGAGCCTTTCCGAAGGCGGTTTGGTATCTCCGGTGAACGATAGTCTTGGTTACAGCCGCTGGCTGATTTCCTTAACTTTTACGAGCAGTTTGCCCGGCAAAACCAGCCGGTTGCCGGTGAAACCTTTTGTCAACCTTCTTTTAAACGACCATGCCATTGGGAAAGGTAACGGTTCTCCTCTCTTTTTTGAAGCAGGATTAAAAGCCGGAATTTGGAATCTTTTTGAGATTTATGTCCCATTGGTGGTTTCCAAAAACATTGATTCCGCCACCGGAACATTCAAAAACCGGATTCGGTTTATTTTCTCTCTTGATGCGTTTAATAAGGTAAGGCTGAATTCTACAGCAGGTAATTAAACACCTGGAAAATGTCGGGTATTAAGAATAGACACAAATCTGTTGGTAATTCAAATACCTTCAACTTCATTCAGACTAATGTCACTCTAATCATATTTTTTAATTGGAAAAATTGCGGGAAGGGCCTGAATTTACTGGTTCCTTTTCGCCTAATGTGTGAATGATGTAACGATTACCCGAAATTATGTAATACTTCTTATGGCCCGGAATCTGACCTTTGTACAAAGTATTTATTAACAAAATTAAATTTATAATCATGCCAATTTTAACCATTCTTGTTGTTATCGTTGTTGCGGGAGTTATTCTCTGGTTGGTAAACAGTTACATTCCCATGCAGCGCACCATTAAAAACATTCTCAATGCAGTTGTGGTAATCATTCTTGTGGTTTGGTTGCTGAATGTGTTTGGAGTGTTGGAAAGTTTGAAAAACGTAACCGTTTAGCAGTGTTTTTGTATTGCTGTAATTTATTAACAACTGACTCGCCAGACGCGGGAAAAATCTAATGCATAAAAAATGTTTAAAGCAAAAAATTTACATACCGCACTTCTTGCAGTTGTTGCGGTAATTTTACTGATGCCTGGCAGCGGCTGCAAAAAAGATGAGGCTCCTGCCCGGGAGACAAGTTACATCCTGAAAGTGCAGGATGTTCTTGGTGTTACCGGGACAGTCACTTTTATTGAAACAAGCAATTCTGCATCAACTGTTGTTGTGCAGCTTTTTGGTGCACCTTCAGGAAGTCATCCGGCAGCTTTGTACATGAATACTATTGCCGAAGGCGGAAATACAGTGGTTGAACTAAATCCGGTGGACGATTCAGGAACAAGTTCCACCAGCGTAAAGTCACTTACATACAATCAGTTGATAGTGTACGACGGTTTTGTAAAGGTGGTAAAAAGCAGCAGCCAGCCCGAAGTAATTTTAGCACAGGGTGATATTGGAGGTAATGTGATTACTGATGTCAATATTTCTTACACATTAGGGATAGTAGGCGCTTATGGCGTTTCAGGTACTGCACTACTTGAAAAAAGGGAAAATGGAAATTCGCTTGTAACAATTGAACTTAATGGAACTATTGCCGGGGAGATTTATCCTGCAACCATTAACCTGAGTTCGATTGCAACCATAGGTGGCGGTCCGGTAACTAAAACACTAAGCAGCGTTAGCGGTACCACCGGTAAAAGTTACACTACTATCAGGAAACTGGATGGCGGACTTAAAATTACCTATGATAACTGGCTGGTATATAATGGATACATTAATATTTATCAGACAGCTCCTGAATTTAATAACATAATAAGTCAGGGTAATATAGGTTCGAATGTAAATTAAAGAAGTAAATACGAAGAGTTTGTTTTACTTTTTTACTTATTAAGGAATATGAAACTTTAAGCCAACTACAATGCCGGTAAAATGGCATTGCAATTGGCTTAAATTAATACCTGATATTCATTGTTCAGCATGAAAAAACAAAAAGAACCAATAACCAAATCAGATAAACTACGCCAAAAAGCAGAGTTATTGCTTATCAAAAAGCAGAAAAGACAGGAAGTGTCTTTTCTCGAATCCGATATCTTAAAACTCATTCATGAACTGGAGGTACATCAGATAGAACTGGAACTTCAAAATGAAGAGCTTACACTGGCAAAGGAGAAAGCAGAACTTGCGGAAAAGAAATATACCGAATTATATAATTTTGCCCCTTTAGGATACCTTACACTGACAAAAGATGGTGAAATTGCTGACTTGAATTTTGGTGCAGAACGGTTGCTGGGTAAGACACGTTCGCATCTTATAAAAAGTAGTTTTGGTTTTTTTGTATCTGTTGACACGAGGGCTATTTATAAACGTTTTCTTCAGGAAATATTCAAAAATAAATTGAAAGAAACCTGTGAACTTAAACTGGAAACAGGCGACGGACAAATAAGTTACTTACTCGTCAATGGCGTAATCAGCAATGCAGGTGAAAAAATCCTGGTTACCCTGGATGACATTACAAAGCATAAACAGATCGAGTTTGAATTAATAAGAGCCAAAGAAAAAGCGGAGGAAAATGAAAAGTTAAAATCATCTTTTCTGGCCAACATGAGCCACGAAATACGAACTCCCATGAATGGTATACTGGGTTTTACCGAACTGCTTAAAAATCTTAAACTGACAGGAGAAGAGCAACAGGAATTCATTCAGATTATCGAAAAAAGCGGCACACGCATGCTCAGTATCATCAATGATATTATCAATATTTCAAAAATAGAATCACAGCAAGCTGAGGTTTCAATTTCTGATACAAACATAAACGAACAGATAGACTATATATATCACTTTTTTAAACAGGAGGCAGATCAAAAAAAGCTGCATATTTCTGTAAAAAGTGGATTAACTCCGGACAAAGCATTTACCCGGACAGATGGGGAGAAAATATATGCGGTGCTGACAAATTTGGTTAAAAATGCGATTAAGTTTACTCAATCCGGTTCCATTGAATTCGGATATAACGTGAAGGGAGACTTTTTTGAATTTTATGTAAAAGACACCGGACCGGGTATACCTGATGAACAAAAAGAAATAATTTTTGAACGGTTCAGGCAAGGTAACGGAACATCCAAACACAACCACGAAGGGGCAGGACTGGGGTTGTCCATTTCAAAAGCCTATGTGGAAATGCTCGGTGGAAAAATTTGGGTAAAAAACAATAATGGCAATGATGGCGATACTTCAGGCGTTACATTTTTATTTACCATACCTGCTCATCCGGTGAATGATGTAAATCATATCACTCAGATAGCCCCAACCAGTCAATCAAAAAGTAATATTACCAGAAAGCTGAATATTTTAATCGCTGAAGATGATGAATTTTCACAAATGCATTTAATTAAAGTACTCGAAGAATTTACTGAAAACATGTTAAAGGCAACAACCGGATTTGAAGCGGTAGAAATATGCAGTAAAAATCAGGACATCGATTTGGTACTGATGGATATAAACATGCCTGAACTGGATGGCTATGAAGCTACCCGGCAAATCCGAAAGTTTAACAGGGAGGTGGTAATCATTGCACAAACTGCCTATGCTTTGGTTGGCGACAGAAATAAGGCAATTGCAGCAGGATGTAATGATTTTATCACCAAACCAATAGACAGAAAAGATTTACAAAAAATGGTAAGTATTTATTTTTAAATTGACTTATGCTTCAAAATGTGTGAATGTTGTAACAAATTCGGAAAGTTATGTAATTCTCACGGGGCCGTTTAGAAATACCTTTGAATAGAGTAATAATGTAATTACGCAATTAATAACTAAACAATGAAAAAAACAATATTCACTCTGGCTGCAACAGCTTTTTTTGCCGCTATTCTTTTAGCAGGTTGCAATTCATCGTGGAAGAAAATTGAAAACGCGGAAGATAAAGTGAAGGATTCAAAAGAGGCTGTAATTGATGCAAAAATCGACTTGAACCAGGCCCGTAAGGATTCCCTCGCAGAATTCCAGCAATTCAAAACAGCATATCAGAATGAAATCAGCGCCAATGAAAAAACCATTGCCGGATTAAAATTAAGCTATGCAGGTGCTACACGTGAAAATAAGGCCATCTATGATAAAAAGCTGGCCGGATTGGAAAAAAAGAACAACGACATGAAGATTAAGCTGGCTGAATACAAAGGAGGAGGAACTGACCAGTGGCAAACCTTCAAAATGGAGTTTAAAAGCGATATGGAGCAATTGGGAAAAGCTTTTTCCGATTTTACTGTCAGTAACAAAAATCTATAAGTTATCCGGTGAATCTGCAATGAACAGATTCATTCTTTGCATGACTTTTCGAAAATAGCTGAATATTCAATTTAAAAAGAAATGATGATGAAATCAAAGGGATTTTTTAGCCATCTGGCTAATTTTCCAAAGATCAGGCTGTCGGCAAGAGTTTGGAAGGTTCAGATTAAATTACCCTGGGGTTTTTGTTTGAAGGGAAATGTTGTTGGTGTTGAAACAGTAAAGTTGGCCATTTTTCAGATATTAAATTAAAACCAACTTGCCGGGATTTTAAAGTTATTCATAAAATAAATAGAAACAATTTAAAATTTAAGTGTATGGGAAATTTACTCTACATCATTGCAGTAATCCTGATTATTGGATGGGCAATAGGATTTATTGGCTACAATACCGGCGGCATAATTCATATTCTGCTTGTTATTGCACTAATTGCTATTGTACTGAGAATTTTTCAGGGAAGAAGGATTTTGTAAAAGTGTATTGAACATTAGTGTTCATGATAATTCACAGTTTTGGTTTGGTTTAAGTATTAAAATGTGGGTGAAATGCCCGCATTTTTTTCTAGTGGTATTACTAAGGAATATTGAAAACATATTTGGTATGAAGAATAAAATAGTTTTATTATTTGGTGTACTTTTTCTCACAGGTTGTGCGCTAAACCTTGTAACAGGCCGTAACCAGTTAAGTCTGGTTCCGGAATCGGAATTACAACTGATGGCTACAAGCCAGTACAATACTTTTTTAACTGAAAACAAGGTGTTAAGTCCGGCCAATAAAGAGGCTGCCATGGTGGACAGGGTAGGGGCACGAATTTCGGGAGCCATTACCAAATATTACAACAGCCAGGGCCAGCAATCGGTAATTGAAGGGTACAAGTGGGAATTTAACACCGTCGACAGTAAAGAGGTCAATGCCTGGTGTATGCCCGGCGGTAAAGTGGTTGTTTATTCCGGTCTGTTGCCGGTAACGCAAAACGAAACAGCGCTGGCCATAGTAGTGGGGCACGAAATTGCCCATGCCATTGCCAAACATGGCAGCGAGCGGATGAGCCAGGGAATGATTCAGCAGCTGGGAGGAGTGGCGCTGGAGGTTGCCTTGTCGCAAAAAAACCAGGAAACACAAAATCTTTTTATGCAGGCTTACGGTGTAGGAAGCACCATTGGGGCAGTTTTACCCTGGTCAAGGCAGCAGGAAACCGAAGCCGATCAGTACGGGCTGATTTTTGCTGCAATGGCCGGTTATAATCCACAGGAAGCTATCCCTTTCTGGCAGCGAATGTCGGCAGCAGGCGGAGCAAATCCACCCGAATTCTTAAGCACCCACCCTTCAGATGAAACCCGTTTAAGAAAGCTGAAACAATTTATGCCTGAAGCCATGAAATATTATACTCTTCATAATTAACCTGTACATTACAAGTCTGGAGCGGCTTCATCCGGAAATGGTGATGCCGCTGGTAAATAAAAATCAATAATAAAATCTAACGTCATGACAAATGTTCAATTTAACAATGCACTTCTCAATTTAAGGGGTGTTCTGTATGTATATGCAGTAAGATTAACTTCCGATTCAGAACAGGCCAACGACCTGTTGCAGGAAACGCTACTAAAAGTGCTCACTTATCGCGACAAATTTACCCAAAACACGAATTTCAAAGCATGGGTTTACACCATTATGAGAAACACATTTATTAATGAATACCGCAGGAATGTAAAAGTTAAAAACTCGTTCGCTGATACAGGCATCTGTGATTTCCAGTTGTTTCCAACTGATAAAGTTTATTCTGCGCCCGATTCAATTTACAATGCCAAAGAAATCAATCAGAATATTGATGCACTTGATGACGATTACCGAATTCCATTTGTTATGTTTCTAGAAGGGTACAAATACAAGGAAGTAGCCGAAAAACTTGATTTGCCTATTGGTACAGTTAAAAGCCGAATCTTTATCACCCGGCAGAAACTGAGAGAATCACTTAAGGAATATTCCGGCAATTAACTCAGAATTCATTTTTCGGCAAAATAAAGTTATTGAATCAGGCACTTTGTAAATAACAGCAAAGTCTTTAACCACAAGTTTTTTGATGCCAGAGGCATCGTATGTTTATAGAAATGATCCGACAGGTGGCCGTTCGACCCTGGCCAGGGTCGCATTACAAGTTATTGAAACTCTTTCTATAAACGCTGGGTTCATTTCTTTTCGAGAAACATGTGTAAAGCGCCTAATTCAATAAAGTTATTTAAGAAGACGAAATCCGTGCAAATGTTCTTCAAATCATTTTTACAGGTGAAACAGCTTAAAATGACCCGCCAGATTAAAAGGTAATGTTTCCGGCTCTTGTTGTAGAATTTAAACTTTACTGCAGGGTAATCCGGATTGCGCCTTGGATTGATTCATTAATGTGTGAATGATGTAACTCTTATACAGAATTGTGTAACGCTTTATAACTGTTAAATTATCAACTTGCTAACGTGGAAATTTATTCACAACTGTTCCGCCAGTTGCGGAAATTTAACATAAAGAATATGAAAACGCAAAAAATAAACCAGTCGGTGAGAAGGTTGCTTTTGTTAATTTTTACGGTAATGATGATAATTCCTTTTACATCGTGTGCCAAAAAAATTGATTTTCTCAACTCAACAGTAGTTCCGGCAGCAAAAGGTTCTGTAAAAGTGACAATGGACAATAACAAGAATTATATTATAAAAATCGAGGTATCGGATCTGGCAGAGGTTGAAAGGGTTCAGCCCTCAAAAAACACATATGTGGTTTGGATGGAGACAGACCAGGGAAACTCTGAAAACCTGGGACAGTTAAACAGCTCTACAAGCTTTTTATCAAAACGCCATAATGCTTCTCTGGAAACAGCATCCTCATATAAGCCTGTAAAAATATTTATTACCACCGAAGAGGGTGTAAATACTCAACATCCCGGTAACCTGGTAGTATTAACTACCGAAAATTTCAAGTTGAAATAAAACATGACATTAACCACTAATATTTAATATGAAAAAACAAATCTTGATTTACGTTTTACTGATTACAGCAGGTACAATTTCTGCACAAGGTCCAATTTCAAAAGGTCAATCGCAGATTAATGCAGGAGTGGGGTTTTCATCATGGGGGACTCCTGTTTACATTGGATTCGACCACGGAGTGCACCCCGATGTATCCCTGGGGGCAGAATTATCTTTCCGCTCATACAATGAAAACAGGCACAATTCTAAGTACCGTCACTCTATCATTGGTATTTCAGGTAATGCAAATTATCATTTCAACAGGGTATTGAATATTCCGTCTCCATGGGATTTCTATGCAGGATTAAATCTTGGATTTTATAACTGGAACTCTCCCAATGATTATGAAGGTTCTCATACATCGGATATTGGACTTGGTGCTCAAATTGGCGGGCGGTATTATTTCAGCAACAAAGTAGGATTGAATCTTGAATTTGGCGGAGGAAATGCATTCAGTGGCGGAAAATTCGGATTAACTATAAAAATATAATTATGGAAGCAAAATTTAATGTAACTCAGTGGGGAAGTATAAGTGATAAACTCCAGAAAAGGTATCCTGAATTAACCAATGCTGATTTGATGTGGGGGAGAACTACCGGAGAAGATTTGATTCAAATGATTTCCTCCAAGTTGGGTAAATCACAGAAGGATCTTTTGGATATTATCGATTCATTTGATTATTTACCAACAACTTAGATGAACACAGTAAAATTTACATAAAAACATTAAAATGAACTATTTGTATTTAATTATTCCTGTAGTACTCATTCTGTTTGCAGGAATCAGAATTGTAAGACCTACACACCGTGGCCTTATTGAGCGGCTTGGGAAGTATAAGAAACTTGCAGATCCTGGATTTCACTGGATCATTCCTCTTGTTGATCGTCTTTTTATGGTAAATATCACCGAACAAATGGTGGATGCCGAGCCGCAGGAAATTATTACAAACGACAACCTGAATGCAAGCGTGGATGCCCAGGTCTATTTCAGGGTAAAACCTGACGAGGAAAGTATAAAGGGTTCTACTTATGATGTTGACAACTACCAGTGGCAGATTGTGAATCTTGCCCGCACAACGCTCCGTAATATTATTGGCACACTTACCTTAAAGTCGGCCAACAGCGAACGTGGAAAAATAAACACCGAATTGCATGAAACCTTGCATAAGGAAACCAAAAGCTGGGGCATTGAAATTATACGTACTGAATTAAAACAGATTGATCCCCCTTCTGATGTTCAGGAAACCATGAACAAGGTGGTAAAAGCTGAAAATGAAAAAATAGCAGCCATTGATTCAGCCACCGCAGCCGAAACAGTTGCCGATGGTGTAAAACGTGCTAAAATAAAGGAAGCTGAAGGGTACAAACAGTCGAAAATATTGCATGCCGAAGGGGAAGCAGAAGCCATAAAACTGGTGAATGAAGCAGCCGATAAATATTTTATTGGAAATGCGCAGCTGCTTCGAAAACTTGAAGCACTGGAAGCTTCACTCGGGAATAATGCAAAAATAGTCATCCCTACTGGTTCCGACCTTGTAAATATTATTGGTGAAATGGCCGGTATCGTGCCTTTGGAAAAAGGCATAAAGAAAAATAATATCCCGGGAAAATTGCTTGAAAAAATTCCCCGAGGGTAACCGGACAACAGCCCGATGCACATGAAAAGGCAGGAATCCGGTTTTGATTATCCATGCTAAAAAGCGAAGTGATTTCAAAATCAATAAAAAAAGAGCGATGAAAACAATACTAAATGCCGGGCCAAAAACAATTCCTGGTTTTGTTCAGGAACTCGATGTGTTTGGTCAGGTAAAATCAAAAAGAACAGCAGGATTTAAACGATTTACATATAAATCCAAAAATGCTCCGGATCTGAACGTCAATTATGCAGGACTCGGTATTCGGTCTTTAGCAACCTTCATCGATCTGGTCATTGTCTTTATCGTTTTATTTATTCCCGAAATCCTTCTCTTTTCGTTCAGGTTTGACGACCTGGATTTAAATGCTTATCGTGTTTTTACTGCTTTGGGCACCTGGATTTTTTATCATGCTGCATTCGAAAGTTCCAAATACCAGGCAACACCGGGTAAAATGCTGCTGAACATAAAAGTTATCGGCTTGTACGGGAAAAGTATAAGTGTTGTACGGGGAATATTCCGGTCTTTGTCGGTGTTCATATCGCTTGTGCCTTTTGGCCTTGGAATATGGTACATTTCAACCGATCCCAAAAAACGGGGCTGGCACGATTTAATAGCGGGTTCTTATGTAATAAAATCTTAAATCAATAAAAATGAAATCAGCAAAACAATTAGGTATATGGATGGATCATTCTACCGCCAGTATTATGGAATTATCGAATGGCATAGTCATTTCAAAAATGCTGGAATCCACTCCGGCATTTCCCGAACAAGTTGAAAATTTAAGATTGGATGAAAGCCTGATGCACCATAAAGAGCAAAAGCAACATACTGATTTTTATAAAAAATTAAGCTACATTATAAATGATTACAGCGAAGTTCTTCTTTTTGGACCCACCGATGCCAAATCAGAATTATTCAATTTATTAAAAAACAACAGGCAGTTTGAAAAAATTAAAATTTCAATTCAACCTGCAGGCAAGATGACCGAAAATCAGCAGGAAGCCTTTGTAAAAGACTATTTTACGACGCAAAGAGAAATAATGAACAAGTAAAATGGATGACTCAAAATCGAAAAATGTCGCGGTGATTGTTGCGCATCCCAACGATGAAACATTGTGGGCCGGCGGAACAATACTGAGTCATCCTTTCTGGAATTGTTTTGTAATTTCGGTTTGTCGCGGAAACGATGCTGAACATGCATCAAAGTTTTTTAACGCCTTAAAAGTACTTAAAACAGAAGGTATTTTAGGTGAATTGGATAATGGCCCCGAACAAAATCCATTGGACGAAGCAGAGGTTGAACAGGCTATTTTAAACCTGTTGCCCGAAAAACATTACGATTTGATTATTTCGCATAACCCGAACGGGGAACGTATCAGTCATTTGCGGCAACGGGAGGTTAGCCGGGCAGTTATTAATCTTTGGAACAACAACAAAATAGCGTCGGATGAACTCCGGACTTTTGCTTACGATGACGGAAATAAAAAGTACCATCCCCGGGCAATTGAAAATGCTGCAATTTGCCGGCCGCTCACCAAACGCACATGGCTTCGAAAATACAGCATTCTGCGCGAAACTTACGGTTTCGAAAAGGACAGCTGGGAGGTTAAAACAACTCCACGCGAAGAAGCCTTCTGGCAATTTACCAATCCGTTTCTTGCACGGAAATGGTTAAATAACGGAGGGGTTTACCGATGAAGGTGTTGGTTTAATATGATATCCATCCTCGCCCGGAGGTCTTGCTACCCACCAATGCCATTTCCCGCAATTTTATGCCTTATCTGAATTGGGTTCCGCCAGGTCGTATATAAAAATAAAAAATTTAAAAAATCATGAAACGAACAGAAAACAAAGTAGTCATCGTAACAGGTGGCGCATTGGGAATAGGTCGCGAAACGTGTCTTTTATTGGCAAAAGAAGGTGCAAAAGTCGCTGTAACTGATGTTCTTGAAAAAGAAGGTCAAAAGTTAGCTGAAGAAATTAATCAATCTGGTGGTGTAGCAAAGTTCTGGCATCTTGATGTAGCAGACGAACAAGAGGTTGAAAAAGTTTATGCCGGGGTAGTCAAGGAATTTGGAAAACTGGATGCCACAGTTAATAATGCCGGAATTGCCGGAGTTGACAAGCCGACCCATGAATTAACTGAAAAAGAGTGGGATGTAGTGATGAATGTAAACGTAAAAGGAGTTTTCTTTTGCACGAAACATGCCATTCCTTACCTGCAAAAATCGGGAAAAGGAAGCATTGTTAACCTTTCCTCCATTTACGGATTGGTAGGAGCTGGAGATATTCCTCCGTATCATGCTTCAAAAGGTGCAGTCAGGTTGATGACAAAAAATGATGCACTTATCTATGCAAAAGACAATATAAGAGTGAACTCTGTGCATCCGGGATTTATTTGGACACCACTGGTTGAGAAGTTGGGTAAAAATAATCCTGATTTCAGAAAACAGTTGGATAGCCTGCACCCGATTGGACATGTTGGTGAATCGATAGATATTGCGTACGGAATACTTTACCTGGTATCTGACGAATCAAAATTTGTTACCGGAAGTGAATTGGTAATCGATGGCGGCTATACTTGTAAATAAATGAAGTGGAAAAAGAAAATCATTTTGTAAAAAAAAGCGGTTGGCTCAGAGCATCAGTACTTGGCGCCAACGATGGTATTCTTTCTACCACCAGTTTAGCCATTGGAGTTGCTGCTGCAAGCGCGGCAAGAGACCCAATCGTTTCGGCAACCCTGGCTGGCCTGGTTGCGGGAGATCTGTCAATGGCTGCAGGAGAATATGTTTCTGTAAGTTCACAACTGGACATTGAAACCGCAGATTTAAAAAGGGA
>CAWFMB010000006.1:0-83020 GCA_963816685.1 uncultured Prolixibacteraceae bacterium
ACCCGCTGGATATCGCCGTATACCCTGAGTTTAGG
This sequence comes from uncultured Prolixibacteraceae bacterium, assembly GCA_963816685.1. Lineage (GTDB taxonomy): Bacteria > Bacteroidota > Bacteroidia > Bacteroidales > Prolixibacteraceae > CAVYUC01. The sequence goes on from CAWFMB010000006.1 coordinate 36, forward strand.
ATGATCAACAAAAGCCCGGTACTGATAGGTTATTCCCTGTTTTTTCAGATTAGGCCGGATGCTGAATTTTCCGGTGGAATTTACAGTTGTCACCGGTGTTTCTTTCCATTCGTTTGAATAAAGTTCTTCCACAAATCCTGCATATTCACGGTATTGGAAACCTGCTTTTAATTGCTGAACATCACCTGTTTTAAGTATCTCACCCTCAAATATTAGCTGATCAGAATTATCAGGGCTTTTTATTTCCGGGGGTTTCGTTAATACTACCGGAGGTTCAAGCGCAGGTTCAGAATTTGTAATTTTCAGCACTACAGGATTGTGCCATTTGTGGTTGTTGTAAATCCGCTGGGCACGTACACATGAAACATACAAACCGGTTTCTTTTTGTTCGAAATACGTAGTTGCATCAACACTTGGCTGATATTCCACCAATTCGCCTGCATGTCCCAAAACACTAACCTTTGAATTTTTATTTATCTGAACCGATTTAATCACAAATTCCTTTCTGGCACCTCTTTCCCAGTCGGGAATATTTGTAATAAAAGCATACAGTGTTTTTTCCTGTGGTTTCCATGTGAACCAGATATTTCCTTCGTTTGGCAGAATCCATGGATTTACTTTTTCTATTGCTTCACCATTAATAAAATTCCAGGCTGCAATTTCACGCAGATTGGCTTCCTGTTCTTCGGGCAATTCACCATTGGGTTTTGGTCCAACATTTAATAACAGGTTGCCACCCTTTGCACGTGTTTCAATTAGAATCTCGATCAGCCGCGCGGCAGGTTTATATTCTTCATTCGTAGGTTTATAGGCCCATTGCGTTCCCATGGTTATGCAGGATTCCCATGGTTCATCGGAAGTAATTCCTAAAACCGTCTGTTCGGGTGTTTTTATAGCGCCACGGGTGACAATAATATCCGGCTGAATTTCCCAAACCACTTCCTTGCATTTTTCCTGCAACGGACCTTCACCTCCATCAAAAAATATAATATCGATATCACCATATTGTGTCATTAGTTCCATGCATTGCATTTCAACAAGTTCAAGGTAATCATTCATGATTATTTGAGGAATTGGCTCCGGAAATCGACGTCGCACAGGCAAATCATGCTCATAGAGAAAATGAAAATCTTCGGGTGAATAGTAAAATCCAACAGCAAGCCCTGCTTTTCGTGTAGCTTCAACATACTGTTCAAGCAAATCATTACCGTACGGTGTATTTGTAATATTAAAATCAGTTGTTTTGGTATCCCACATGCAAAATCCGGAGTGGTGTTTGGTCGTAAAAACGATGTATTTCATACCGGCAAGTTTTGCCAGAGTGGCAATTTCTTCCGGATCATAATCTTTTGGATTGAATGTTTTTGGCAGCTCGTTAACAAACCGGTTGAGGTAATCACCGGAGGCTCCGGCCATCGAATGGCTTATGACAATTCCCAACTGGCTGTCGAAACTGAAATGAATGAACATTCCAAATCCAAGTTCTTTAAACCATTCCAGCCGTTCAGGTTTATTCAAATTTAAGAATTCGGATTCAGAATCCGCCTCTGTCTGGCAGAATGCAGTTTGGATAATAAACAGAAGGCTCAGGAGAAATGTTGTTTTTTTCATTGATGTGGTTTTACCTTTTTTATTCAATTATTAGTGTCCGGTAAAAAGCTTTCAATTATGGGCTAAAGCCCGCATTATCTCTGACATTCGCTAACCCCGGGATGAATCCCGCGGTTAGCGATTGCACCAGAGCGTCCGGGCTCATGTCTTTACCTTGATAAATTAAGTAATTTTTTATGATATTTGAAAAAAGGCATAATGAAAGAAACAGGAATAGGGGGCTAAGCCCAGGATTTAAAGGTTTAACCTGCCGGGGGTGTTTTTAGCAGAGACGCGATGCATCGCGTCTCTGCCTGCGGACGCCAGTGACACACAGCTCTATCCTTTGCCGTTGGCACTGATGAAAACAAATCATTGTTGTTTGGTAAAATATCAGGAAAATTATTTTTATAATATTTCGCTGCTCTGCAGCTTCCCTGAATATCTACAATTGTCCGGCTACAAATATTTTGCTGCTCTGCAGCTAATTTAAATGGCAGCGCCGCCCAAATAATTGCAGCAATTAAGTTAATGAAGGAAAAATCAAGCGGCTTCCGGGTTCGGGGTTGTACTTCGCCCTTAACCCCGCATTTCATACGGGGCTATTCAAATTTAATCCTTTCAGGATTTTTACTTCCTGATTCTGTTATTTGTTATTCGATATTTCTTATTTCTTTTAATCTCCAATTGATTGTTCTGATTTTCGCAGAAATTATAAAATCTGCATGTACTTCCAAGATCGAAATTCTGCAATCGAAATTCGACATTCTATTTTTTGCTCTCCCGCGGATTGGGTAAATATTAATGTTGAACCTCTTCCGGGTTCGGGTTGTACTTCGCCCTTAACCCCGCATTTCATACGGGGCTATTCTAATTTAATCCTTTCAGGATTTTTACTTCCTGATTCTGTTATTTGTTATTCGATATTTCTTATTTCTTTTAATCTCCAATTGATTGTGCTGATTTTCGCAGAAATTATAAAATCTGCATGTACTTCGAAATCGAAATTCTGCAATCGACGTTCGACATTCTATTTTTTGCTCTCCCGCGGATTGGGTAAATATTAATGTTGAACCTCTTCCGGGTTCGGGTTGTACTTCGCCCTTAACCCCGCATTTCATACGGGGCTATTCAAATTTAATCCTTTCAGGATTTTTACTTCCTGATTCTGTTATTTGTTATTCGATATTTCTTATTTCTTTTAATCTCTAATTGATTATGCTGATTTTTGCAGAAATTATAAAATCTGCATGTACTGCGAAATCGAAATTCTGCAATCGACGTTCGACATTCTATTTTTTGCTCTCCCGCGGATTGGGTAAATATTAATGTTGAACCTCTTCCGGGTTCGGGTTGTACTTCGCCCTTAACCCCGCATTTCATACGGGGCTATTCAAATTTAATCCTTTCAGATTTTTACTTCCTGATTCTGTTATTTGTTATTCGATATTTCTTATTTCTTCTTGATCTCCCACACGGATTACGCTGATTTTCGCAGAAAGCTGCGGAAAATATTGATGTTGAACCCCTTCCGGGCGAAACATCCTGAACCCATTACTTTAGCCCCCATTGATATCCCGGGCTCAAGCCCTGTGCCGGTGGTATACATGTATCCGTCCCTTGAAAGGGACCGCAAGGGATAAAATCGTAGAAATATCTCATGTTTTTTTGAATTTAAAGGGACGGCAAAGGATAAATTTCCCTTAAATGTAGAGACGTGATATATCGCGTCTCTACCTGCGGACGCCAGTGTCACAGAGGGCTGTTAAAATATTTTTTTTATCTGTGATTGTTTTTTTAAATACATGGAATACAGATAGTAATGATTTAATGTTTAATATTTTTATTGAATTCGATAAACAAAATACATTTAGGTATGTTTAATTTCTGAATAAAGTTTAAAATGTAAAAAACAGAAATGTGATACCATTTATTGAGTAAATGCGAATCACACAGGTTTCATAAAGAATTTTAAAATAACTACAAAAATGAATAATGAATTAATTTTTACCCAATTGAACGGCAGGACCAAAATTAACGGAAACGGCCATTCGCATTATGATAATAACGGGCACGACAGAATAGGAGACAGTCATTATGCTACTTCTGCTGATACACCAATGCGTAAAGATGCCTTTGTTTTACCCGATGAAATTAAAATGGATGTTATTGAAGGGAAGTTTCGTGATATTTTGGAAATCATCGGGTTGGATTTAACAGATGACAGTATGAAAGGTACACCGGCTCGTGTAGCCAAAATGTATGTAAAAGAAATTTTCCATGGTTTGAATCCTGCCAATAAACCCGAAGTTTCGATTTTTGAAAACAAGTTTAAGTATAGCGAAATGCTGGTGGAGAAAGATATCAATGTAAATTCTACCTGCGAACACCATTTATTACCTGTATTTGGAAAAGCACATGTCGCTTATTTTGCACATGATCACGTCATTGGATTGTCGAAAATTAACCGGATAGTGGATTATTTTGCACGTCGTCCCCAGGTTCAGGAACGATTAACCGTGCAGATTGCCAATGAGCTGAAAGAGGTTTTAAATACAGAAGATGTAGCTGTTGTAATAGATGCAAAACACATGTGTGTTTCTTCCCGTGGAATTCAGGATGAAAAAAGCAGTACTGTAACGGCAGAATATTCTGGAAAATTTAAGGAGCCGGCTGTTCGTGCTGAATTTTTAAAATACCTGGATTTACATTCCTGAGATGCAAATCAAAATGAGCCAACATAGATTTTGCACTTCGGAGGCAACAAAGTAAGTCTGAAAATCATCAGATATTGAAAGCCGGTATCCGGGTTAAATTTTCATCCCCAATTTTTTTTCAGATGAAATTTTTCCGGGAAGCAATTCGGCAAGTGCCATGCATAAATTGGCAATTGGAGTGTTCCAGTATTCAGTTGTATTCCATTGTGCTTTGGCATTTATATCCACGTGGGGTGAATCATCCGTGTTTCCAATAAAACCAGCCATAAAACCCCCAATGGTTGTTCCCAGAAAGCGGCTGTGAGGCATCGGGTTGTTAAATCCAATTCCTGAAATAAATGAAACATTAAAACTGTTAAATCCAAGAGCCTGATAAATCTGGTTCCAGGCCGTGTCCTTCATTTTTTGATTGTTAAAATAATTACCCGTTAATGCCAATCCATGAGCCCAACTCAAAAAATGTCCGTTCAGTCCATGGTTTATTTTTTGTTTGGAATGGGCAGGCATAAATTTCCTGTAAAACAATTCATTTTTCCAGTGAGTGTACCTGTCGCTTTCAGAAGCAGGTTTAAACCATGTTCCGTAAGGCATATATCCAAATGATGTAACCTGACTTAGCGGATAAATGTAATTTTTCCAACTGTCTGAAAGCAGCACTTCTACTTTTTGACTTATTTCCCTGTCAACCCGAAGCCGTAAAAAATTCACCAGAGAAATTATTGGTTGCGCCGAATGCAGAATTCCGCGGAAAGGATCGTTCTGCTTTTCATCCTGACACCAGAAGGAAATTGCCGGGTTATAATTTTTCAAAAGACTTTGTGCGACATCAATAACATATTCCTTTTCGTACAGACCAGCTTTATATAACTCAACTGTTGACAATAGTTTCCATGCTTTTACGGCTGTTCTTTTTTCGAACGGATCTGCCGGACTTTGAATATCTGCATAATCCATTACTTTTTTAACTGCCGTAAAAATCTTTTCTGCTTTTTCAGGAAACCTTGTTTTGTAAAATTGAAAGGCACGCAACAAAATATAAACTGATGTATACTGAATCAGTGCGTTATAATCAGTTCGGATAGTCCGTTCATCGCCTGATTTTACTTTATTGTCGGTAAACCGGTTGTCGGAATTGTCGGCCAGACAACCCGAATGATTTTCGTACCACCACGACATGTTTTCATCGGCACGGCCAAAACCTCCGGCTCCAAGGCACTCGAAGATTCTGCCGGTTTCAGGGTCCTGCATTTCAAGAATCAGGTTTACTGCTTCATCCGAAACTGTAATCAAATCATTTTCAAAAAGTTGTTCTTCATGAAAATAATTCCTGCTGAATTTCTTTTTTTCTGCCAGGTCGTAAAATCCAATGGCCGGCAGGTTGGTATGTGTCATCCATTTACGTAAGTCGCCGGCATCGTACCAACCCGATTTTACCGGATGATATTTTTGATTGTCGGAACGGATTCCGTCATCAGTAGTTGATTTAACTTTTAGGGGCGTTTCTTTCGAACTGTTCCACTGGTTCAGGAAATCAACAAAGAGCCATGGGAGATGGTGAAAAGCGCCATCTGAAATGACAAACTGGTAGCTTCTCTTTTTCAATTCAGGGATAATAATTGAATATATACCCGGTGAATTCAATTCGGAAAAATAGCCGGTAAATGTATTTTCTTCCTTTTTGGAAGGAATTAATTTACCTGTAAAAATGGTCTGCCAGTTTTCATCGTCATCAAAACTTTCGGCAGCAACGCGGCTCATATCCTGCACCTCGAAATGCGTAACTTTATAATCAGAGGTAACGATAACTTTTTTTTCTGAATTGCAGATAAAACCAACATGGTTTACAAGGATTTTTGATTCCATAAAAGGCATAATATATTTATAATTTGTTTTTCAATGAAATTATTGAATTAGGCATTTAATAAATACTTCTAATATTTTGGTGCTTAGATTGAACCCTTTCGAGGGTTCTCCCTTTATCGGCATATTTTTCCGTCCCGAACAATCGGGACGGCTATTTTTGTATCACCCTTTTCAGGGTGGGATCGGCTTTTACAATCCGTTTGCGGATTGAACAAAAATAGCCGTCCCGATGATCGGGACGGTTACTGTAATATGTCGAATAACAATCCTTAAGGGATTGAACGGAAAAACATGTTGTGTATTATTTAAATGACTAATACAATGAAATTATTATTTGTGCTTTCAAATACAGAAATTTCTTTGATTTTTTAAAGTAGTATCCAATGAACTTATAACCGGCCATCCAAGTCATTTGTTTTTTCAATTGCAAGGGGGAATTTTACCGGCCGGTTATCGCGGGTGGAACGGTAAATGGCGGTAAACAACTCAACAGTTTTTCTGCCATCTTCACCTGTAACAAGTGGATCGCGATGGTATGTCAGTGCATCAATAAAATCTTCAATCTGTTGCTCCATGTAATAAACAGTTGGATCAACAGAATTGAATTTATCTGAATCTTCTTTTATCCATTTTTCGAGCAATTTTTCTTCGCCGGGCACTGTCCATAAATCATTTACCGGTGGTTCAAGAACATTTGACATTCCGGCTATAAACATTGCACCACCATCGGTTTGCACGCCCACTGAAGCGCCACTTTCACCATGTACATGTACTTTTCCGTAAATTCCCGGTTTCTGCGAATTGCTGACGATGATGTTTCCGATTCCGCCGTTTTTAAATTTAAGAATAGCAACTGCTGTATCTTCCACTTCGATGTAGGGGTGGTTCAGGTTTTTCCAGAGGCCGTACACTTCATCGATTTCACCCATATACCAGAGCAAAATATCAAGTTGGTGCGGCGCCTGATTGACGAGAACACCGCCGCCCTCCATTTCCCATGTGCCGCGCCACTCATCGGCATCATAATAATCTTTACCGCGCCAGCCCAGCATGTTTACCGTGCCGAAAACCGGCTTCCCGATTTTACCTTTCTCAATGGCATATTTTACCCGTTTTACCGGTTCATACCATCGGCGCTGACTGATAACGCCCAGTTTTACACCAGCTTCCTTACATGCAGAAATCATTGCATCGCTGTCTTCCAAAGTGGAGGCGAGGGGTTTTTCAACCAAAACATTTGCTCCAGCCTTCGCAGCCTGAATTACAGGGTCGCGATGGAAAGGGTGGGGTGTACAAACAATTGCAAGATCAATCGATTCTCTTTTCACCAGCAATTCAATGTCGATGTAAGATTTGGTTTTATATTTTTTTGCGAAATTGAATGCGGTTTCACTGGTGCGGCTCCATACTCCGGCAAGTTTGGTGTGTGGTAAGTTTTGAATGGCCTGTGCGTGTAAATGAGCAACTTTGCCGCATCCAAGAATGGCGATTTTGAATTTTTTATGAGCCATATTGATCATTGTTTTTTGTATGTTTATTTTTTGCCGGGAACCAAAATTACCTTGTTCAATCCGGGTTCTTTATTGTAGAGTCGTTTAAACCAGGACTTGCCTTCAGAAAGAGGGGCTACTGCTGAAAGTAGTTTTTCAGTATGAATTGTTTTTGCAGCCAGCAAATCGAGAACCATTTCATACTCTCCGTTAATGGCACAGCTTCCCTGTATTTTAATTTCCTGTGTAACCACTTTTTGCAAAGGGAATTTTACTTCGGGGGATAGATTGCCAACAAAAACAGCTGTTCCGCCTTTGCGCAAACTGCTGATGCAGGTATTTACTGATTCTGTGACTCCAACAACTTCGAAACCAAAATCAGCGCCTCGCCCTTTTGTTAATTCCTGAATTTTTAAGATTGCTTCCTTTTGTGTTGGATTAAATATAAAATCAGCGCCTGTTTCTTTTGCCAGTTCAAGTTTTTGTTGGTCCACATCAAGTGCGATTACCGGATTTGCGCCGGCAATCTTTAACAATTGTACCACAAAAATACCGACCATTCCTGTTCCAATAACAACTGCACTGTCGCCTGGCTGAATGCCGGAGAGCCTCACCGCATGAGCTGCCACAGCAACAGGTTCAACCATTGCCGCTTCTTCAAACGATACATTTTCAGGAATCCTGTATAGAATATGTTCCGGTACGGCAATAAATTCAGCAAAAGCGCCATGACGGCGGTATTCACCGGGAGACACACCCAGCACTTTCCGGTTATCGCTTAAATTGTAATGCCCTTTTACTGTATACCAGTCGTTGAGAGGGTAAATGGTAGAATCGAAAGTTACACGATCGCCGGTTTTCCATTTTTTAACCTGTTTTCCGATGCTAATAATTTCGCCGGATGCTTCGTGCCCCATGATGATTGGCGGAATTCTCCGGCCGGTACTTCCATCCATTCCATGAACATCGCTGCCGCAAATTCCACAGGCTTTTACCCGGATTAAAACCTCATTTTCTTCCATCTCAGGATCGGGGAAATCGCGGTAAGTAAGTTTGTTGTATTCATCGAGTACAAGTGCTTTCATTTTAATTATTTTTTTATAACTGCCTGAATTATTTACAGAACAAGAAAAGAGAGAATTTAATCGGATTAAACCTGCTTTTTTATAAAACATAAAGTTAGATGATTTGAATTAATTTTAAAAAACCAAACGGAAGATTATGTGTTTATTTAACTTTACGCGTTGGGAATTAATCTTTAATTTATTGAAAGGCAGTTCGACTACGCTCACTGTGACAGTCATGCTGAGCGTGGTCGAAGTCTGATTACCAGAAAGTTGAAAAATAATTCCACCAACAGGTTTAACTTTATTAATTCTTAGCAATTATAAAATGAAACATTTTTACGGGTTTATCTTTTTTATCCTTTTCATTACGATGAGTTTTCCTGTTTATGCCCAGCATATACATAATGAAAGTCACGATTATCATATAGGATTCGGATTTAGCGAAACAAAATTTACTGGTGAAGAAGGATTAAAGCCGGGGCTCCACATTCATTTTATAAAAAGTATCAGTACTGAAGGTCACTGGGGAGTTGGCCTCGGTTATGAAGGAGTTAAAAGTGAGAGCTGGCATAATGGAATGAACCTGTTGTTGAATTACCGCCCCGTTGAGTTTTTTTCGGTTAATCTGGGTCCCGGAATCGTGGTTGAAAAGGTGGATGGAGAAAATGAAGTTAAACCGGCTCTTCATGTGGAAAGTGTATTTGAATATGATATTTCAAAAATACATTTGGGGCCAATGGTTGGATTTGGGTTCGACAAGGAACATACTCATTTTTCATTTGGAATTCACATTGGCTTTGGTATTTAATCACAAAAAAAGGAGCACTTTTCAGCACCCCTTCATTAAAATAATTAAACAGCAATTATAGATCAACAGACGTTTTCAGATTTTTGGCCTTACGTGATTCATAATTAAAAGTAACTTTTCCTTTCCCTTCAATTAAAAATTCATAGTCCACTTTGCCATATCCCGGTACAGCCAGGAACTGGATTTCAGGTTTTTTATCTTTGTAGCTTATTTTGTCAAGGCGAATATCGTTAATTTTTCCACCTGCTACAACTTTTCCACCCGAAACTTTTAAGCAATCCTGAGGATATAATTTTGAATTCACTGCATCGGCTGTCATGGAAGGTAATCCATTGTTGTTTTGCAACCTGACGCGCACCCTGTAAAGGTTGTTATCCAGCTTTTTTACATCGAAAACTTTCATTTCAATGTCGGGTGTTTGTCCTGCAGATAAAAGGACAACCGATGCATTGCGGTGAACAAGTTCCTGCAGCATAAACGGATGTGGCAGACGGGAACTCATTTTAATCCATCCGCCAATTTCAATTTCACCATATACCGGATGGTTGTATTTTTCCCATTTTTTGTACAATTCGCCCTGAACGACATTATCATTAAACTTTAATTGTTCGCGGTTTCTTTCTCCGGAAGAATTTTCTGTTGCCGGTTTTTCTGATTTTTCCTTGTAGGTTTCCTGTTCCCGCTGAAACAATTCTCCGGTAAATGCATATATCCCATGCAGGAAGAAAAGTTCTGAATCGAAATCTCCGTAAGTAGGATATAAATCATGGGAAGGCTGATAAACATATCCTGGAGTTATTTTTACAGCTTCCTTGCCGATAACATCGTACGCAGCAATGTCGGAAGGAGCGATTTGAATTGATTTTTCCGAAGGAACCCGCAACCACATTCCGCCTGAATTGTGAAATGAAAAGCCGACAATAATATTTGGCCGTGCAAAAATATATTCATTTATCGCTTTCAAACCAACTCCGGAATGTGGAAAATTACCGGCGCCACTCTGTACATAAGGCGGCATCCAGTTACATCCCCAGTTGCGGTTTGGATCGAGATATCCTTCCGCATCTTCATTTAATTTTCCATCATTGTCATTATCAATTCCTTCGGAGCCTAGTAACGTATATTCCCCTTTTTCGCCTGGTTTTATTCGTACAAGAATACGTTCGTCTTCGGGATCAACCTTATAATCACCAAATTCATCCTTTATCCGCATTTGAGTGATACTGCCGTCACCATCCAGGTCGTCGGGCGGATCTTCATCAAACAAACCATCTCCATCATCGTCTTTCGGTACACGGATACTCCGGCTCGAATTCATGGTGTTTGCATCTTCAAAAAAGTGATAGCGTCCGTCAACATTAACTACCGGCAATATATAATGTGCATTTCTGTTAACTGCTTTTGTAATTTTTTCATTTTCACCATACTTTGTTAACAGCATGTTTGCATAATACAAACATACTTCTCCGGCCTGAATTTCGTTTCCATGTATGTTGCCGTCAATATAAACACCTGGTTTGCTCAGTGCCTCTCCTGTTTCCGGATTGTTTACAGTAAGCGCAAAAATTTCGCGTCCTTCTTCGCTTTTTCCAACAACATCCAGCGTTGTAAGTTTCGGATAAGCATCATGCAGCATCTTTAGCGCTTCATTTACTTCATCGTAGTTGTAATATCTGTCGAAACGGAGCGGTACTTCGATTTTGCCTTTTATTGCTGAAAATATAGTTGTTACAGGAAAAATCAGCAGGAATATTAATACTATCTGTTTCATGTTATCCTCCAATTTTTATTTGTTTTTCGTTGTCGCGGAACATCGCTGATTCAATCTTCGCCGTTATATTTGTTCCTTTTTTAGCTTTTAAAATCCAGGTAAATTTTTTCACCTGATTCCCGCCAATTATTCCCACAGGGGTTCGTGAAATTCCCTCCAGCAATTCCATTTCGCCATTGAGTAGTATCACCACCGGTGCAGGTTTGCTGTTTCTTTGGCCCATGGCAATCGGAAAGGGCAGGTAACCTTTATTTTCGATAAATAGTTCCAGTTTATAAACACCGGCTCCCAAATCAGTTAATTTATTTTCTGCAACAGATATTTGAGATAGATTTGATGAAAGCTGCAAAAGCCAGGGTAACTGAATATTCAACAGAGAATCAATCCGTTCAGCTTTTGGTGTACTTTCCAGATAGGGAATAAAACCGCCAATTTCAACTTCCCCCAAATCAGGATGCTGAATTTTCTGCCATTCAACAAAACCTTTACCGTTCCATTCTTTTTCCGACCATTCCAGAAGTGCTTTTTGCTTTTTCAATAACTCCTGTTTCCTTTCCGATTCCTTATTGTTTTTTATTCCCTTTTCTTTTTCAATCCCCTTTGTCTGTTCCTTTGCCTGTTCCTTCGTCTCCACCTCTTCCTCTTCCTTCGCCTTCGCCTTTGCCTCTTCTATTGCCCCCGTCTCTTCCCCTGTTTTGATTCTAGGTGCCGAAAATAAATTCATACTGAAAGAAGGAAGCCCCAAATGATAGTATGCCCACAGCTCAAATGAGCCATCTTTTGCAGGTTCAGGATCCAGATTATCACTACTGAAATTTTTGCTTTTCAGGTATTCCCTGTACTGTTCAGAAAATTTATTATAGAATTTCAAATCATCTTCCTGCGGGTTAACTGCAGGACCTAAATCCAGCATTCCTGCAACCATTGCCGGAGTGACTTCTGTTTCTTCAGGAAACTTTTCTTTAACCATTTCAATGACTTCGTTCATTGAAAAAATTTTATTTGGTTCCACACCAAAATACCGTGCATAGCGACCCGGCAATTTTATTTTTTCAAGATCTGCATCACCTTTTCTGTCAGCCTCTGGAGGTACCAAACAAAAATTGGAACTGCCTAAAGTGTATACCATCGCTATTTCAGGACGATCGTAAATAAATCGCATAATTCCATAAACTTCAGGACTTTGTCCAGGCCATAAACCTGCTTCTTTTTTATCTTTCGGGAAAAGGTGGGGGAAAGTAACAGCAATATTTATTCCTCCTTTGCCATCTTCGTTATATTTACCATCGGCATCGTTGTCAATTCCTTCTGTGTACATTTTATATTCACCTCGTTCGCCTTTTTTCGTATCGGCCTGAACCATAATCCGGGCATCCTTTTCTGAGACAATATATTTACCTTCCAAATCTTTAACGCGCATTTGGGTAATCCAGCCATCGTTGTTCAAATCATCGAAATCATCTTCTCCCGATACTTCATCCATATCATTATTAATGTCGAAATCATTCACATTTCTGCCGTTTTTCACACTGTTAAAAAAGTCATTGGATGCATCCGGATTTGGCAAAGGCAGAATGTACCACTTTTTTTCAGCAGTATATTTTGATGAATCGAGGAGCATTTGAGCAAATCTTAATGCGCCTTCTGTTGCAATTGGAATGTTTCCCTCAAAATTGGCTCCGATAAACAAAGCCGGTGCATCTTTTAAATTACTTCCGATTTCGAGCACATAAACCGGCTTGCCACCCGGACTTGTAGCAATGGTATGAATTTTTGTGTTTTCCGGTTGTTCTTGTTGCAATGCTTTAAGTATTTGCTGAACCTCAGCGTAATTGTGGTATTTGTCAAATGAAATATCCTTTTGAGCGCCAGCCTTTATCCCGGTTATCAATAAAATACCAATTAAAAAAACAATATGTTTTTTAGCCATTATAAAGAATTTGTAAGATGGTTTTGTTAATTCAGTGTTATTCAGATTTGACTGAAATCCATTGGTGTAAGAAATTTCTTTCTGACTTTGCTTACAGTATTAGCATAAATTTCCTTGTCTTTCATTGTGTTCCATTCACTGCTTGACCCAAATTTCTGCCAGTTGGCATCCCTTTCTTCCATATCGGTAAACCAGAGCATGTAAGTAAGCGCAGGCATATAGCCACCTGCAAGTAGCTGCCCGAAAAATACGGGGTGTAATCCAACTTTTTTGAAAAGTGGAAGTTCTTCATCATTAAACATTTTTACTTTACGGATACCAGCGTCTTCATTGTAACTTTCGTAGGTTCGCAATTCAAATAAACCCCTGTTTTTATCGGGCACTTGAAGTTGTGGAATTGCATCAAAAGCTGTCATCAGAAAAGTTTCGTACCGCTCGAAAATGGGTTTGTCGGCAGGCAGTTGGGAATAACTTTTGGAGGCTTCAATGAATTTGTTGTCTGAACGCATTTCCATCACTGCATTTATATAATCTTCCGGGCTTTTGTGCGCATGCAGAATGTACACCTTTGGTGGTTCTTCCATACCGTACTCGTTGAATGCTCCTACTTTTGCACCGCGTGCATTCAGGAAAGGGATTACAGCTTCGGTATAATATTTTTTTAGTTGGTTGCGACTGCCTCCGCCGGTTAGTTGAAAGACTTTCAATTCATAAAAATCTTTTTCGGTATCAGGAACTGAATTTGCACTAACTTTACCTGCAACAACAGAGGTTCCGGCTGCAAGAACTGAATTTCTTAAAAATGTTCTTCTTTTCATTTTTTTATTGATTTAGATTATTATTTTCTTCCGGTTTTGTTAGTCCCGGATACAATGAAATACGTTTAAAATTAGTTGTATTTATTTCAATGAATTCATCGTCATCACTTTGAGGAGTATTGCTAAAATAGATGTTATACACAGCATCTACAGGAACAAGCAATTTACAGTTTTCTTTTGGAGGAACGCGAATGTCTAAAAAATCGCAGTAATTTGCTTCATCCCAAAAAACATCCGTAAGCATGTTGACGTACAGGGTGTCTTTTGCGGGGTTTATAATTTTAAGCTTTTTAAATTCGTGGCCATCAGGATATAATCCAACATTTACATCAGCAACCGCCAATACAAAAACCGAGGCAAGTGATAAACCAATATCTGTAAAAATATTTCCTGAACGATGCTTTTGTAATTCATTCTGACGTTCCCTGCTTGTAGCATCGTAAATGTGTTTTTCTGAATAGCAGCCACTTAACAGCAAAACCATCAATAAAATAAAAACAGTTAACCGCCGGAGAAACATAAGTTGAAACTTTTATTTGCCAAGATAGTAATTATTGTGTTGCTACTGACCGATAGTTCTTATCAAATCATGATTTAATGAAGATGTAAAACATTTATTTCTTTTTGACCTTTTTAAAGCAGATTAGTCTTTTATGTGCTTCTGATCATTTTCCATTTATTGTTTTTACATATTTTAAGAATTACCATCATTTGGAAGAAGCACTGGTTACTTTAATTACTGAGTTTTATATATCAATTTGTTGCAGATTTATTATTGAATTTCAAAATGATGTTAAAAACAATATTTTGGCCTGCTTGTTTTATAATTGAACAGAAATAAAGAAACATATAGAAACGCACAAGTTTTATACAATTATACTTAAAAACGGATTTTAACGTTTTTTAAAAAAAAGCAAAGTCATGAAAAAAGTATTTTTTAGTATCCTGGTTCTGTTTATTACATCTGCCGTAGTTGCTCAGCCCACTTTTGATTTAGGCATAAAGGCAGGCCTCAACAATTCAAAGGTTTCTTTGAACAAAAATGAATATAATTCGGAGTCTATAGTTAAAATGCATTTTGGTGCTTTTGGACGGTTGGGCTGGGGTAAAATTTTCGTTCAACCTGAGGCTTATTTCAGTTCAAAAGGTGGCGAAATAAAATCGAGCCTTTTGGAGACAGCTACACAATTCAATTACAACTGCATTGATGTTCCTGTATTGCTTGGAGTTAAATTGTTGCAGGGAGGTGCTGCAAATCTGCGGATTATGGCTGGACCTGTGTTTAGTTTTATGACTTCAAATGGTGTTGATGGTGATAATTTAATCGATCCTGATTTTTATGAAAATAACTACTTTGGATTTCAATATGGAGCAGGTGTCGATTTTTTAAGTTTTTTTCTTGATGCGAGAATGGAACATGGAGCGAATAATTTGTATTATCATCCCGGGCTTGATTTGGATGGAAAAAATCAGACTTTCATGTTGACTGTTGGATTTAAAATTCTTTAAAGGAATTTATTTTACAGAAACCACACACCGAAATCCAAGATGGGACATACCTGTATCTTCAGTGCATTTCATGCGTGCTGCCGCCCGGTATCCCGAACAATAGGAATCGTTGCATAAAAAAGAACCTCCCCGGATTGTCCTTTTTCTGGCGTTGGGTTCCATCGGGTCGAAACTTGTTTCGGGGCCTGAAGGATTTTCTGCAATTTTTTCGGGATCAAAGGTTTTGTAATAATCAAAATTGTATAAATCGCTGCACCATTCCCAGACATTTCCGGCCATATCATAAATGCCAAAATTATTAGGAGGAAATTGTTTTACTGGAGCCAGTAATTCAAATCCATCGGCACGGGAATTGGATACAGGAAATTCACCATCCCAGCTGTTTGCTTTTGGCTGACCTTCGTTTATTTTTTCAAACCCCCATGCATAAACATAATCATCGTGTCCGCCGCGTGCTGCATATTCCCATTCGGCTTCGGTAGGCAAACGTTTTCCTGCCCATTTCGCATAAGCTGCAGCATCATTCCAGCTTACATGTACAACGGGATAATTTTCGAGTCCATCGAGGTTGCTTTCAGGCCCGTAAGGATGTTTCCAGTTGGCGCCCCGCATCCAGCTCCACCAGTTCGATACATCATTCAGGTTTACACGGTGTGCCGGTGGTGTGAAAACCAGTGATGAAGCTTTTAATAAACTATCAGCAGGTTTTGGAGTCCCCGGTGGTAATTGCAATTTTAATTCCTGCCAGTTAACATCTTTTTCTGCAGTGGTTATGTAACCTGTTTCTTCTGCAAACTTTTTGAATTGTGCATTTGTCACCGGGTGCGGGTCAATAAAAAAATTGCTCACTTTCACCGGGTGCACCGGGTATTCATCTTCACGGGCAAAATTTGCATCTCGTGCTCCCATTCTGAATACTCCGCCCGGAACATAAATCATGTTATTTAAGATCGGATTTTTCTTTTTTAAAGAATCAATATTTAATTCAGGAACCGGAATTGTTCCATAATCCAGAGAGCCAAACCGTGTGGGAACTGAAGAAACACAACAATCCAGTGTACTGTCTTTTTTTTCGTAACTGGCTGTTGTATCAGTTTTTGATTTAACCTTACATCCGTAAAAAAATGCTGCTAAAATAAATAAATATAAGGTGGTTAAAATTGTAAGTTTCATCTCAATTATAAATAAATTTAGATAAAGATGTTTTAATCTTTTTAATATTGCAAGATTTAATGAGATTAACTTTTGAGG
This sequence comes from uncultured Prolixibacteraceae bacterium, assembly GCA_963816685.1. GTDB lineage: Bacteria > Bacteroidota > Bacteroidia > Bacteroidales > Prolixibacteraceae > CAVYUC01. Next base: position 16,850 of record CAWFMB010000006.1, read on the forward strand.
AGTTATATATCTTCTTTATTTTCTGAAAGATTGGCTTTATTTTTTTTGAACCAGTTTTTCGGGTTCAATTGTCTTTTATACCTGGTGAAAAGTTCTTTCCCAACCAGTAACCCACCTGCCCAAAATACCACTTCCATAAGAATGAGGCTGGTTGTTGACGCAATTACTTTTGTTCGTGCAGGTAAATTAAACAGGGGGATTATAAAAGTGGCGGCAAAGAAAACTCCTGAGAATATCATCATAAAAATCCCAAGTTTAATTTGCCAATTTTTTTTTGGTTTCGTGTTGTTCATATTTTAAAATAAGTAATATCAATAACCTGTTTAATCTAATTTTGTTGGGGCTGTGGTGGTCCGTCAGGTTCTGCATTTAACTCCGGCTGAAAAGGATTGAAATAGTAAATGTCATTAGAGTCAAAATATTTGAGCATATTTGTCAATCGTTTTTCAAAGTCAGTAAAGTTCTTGTTTTCAGGTAATGTCCAGGCTGCTTCTGCCAGCGCTGAAAGGCGCGGATTCAGCATGAAATCGAGGCGTTTGTTGTTTTGGATGCGTTCGGTCCATACATTGGCCTGTATTCCGATGATTTGGTCATCATGTTGTTTGAAACCCGGTAAAGAATCAGGTGGAAAATGATAAACCAAATCGAGAGATGCAAATTTGCCGCCCCATTTTCTGCCCCGGTTATGAGATTCTTCCTGCACAAAATCGAAGTAGAGCGGAATTCGGGGACACAGAACTACATTGTATTCTTTCTTAAGCGACTCTTCCAGTTTTTGAGGCATGTTGTGCCTCCACCACATTACCAGTGATGTTTCAGGATTTAATCCATGATCTTCAATTTCATCCCATCCAACAACTGTTTTATCAAGCGAATTGATTGAATCGGCCATTCTCCGGACAAAATATGTTTCAACCGCCTTTAAATCGGGCAGGTTTTTCTGTTTCATTAACTGCTGAACATCCGGATCAGTTTTCCAGTTTTCATTTCCAAAGTGCACTTCATCGCCTCCCAAATGAATGTACTGTGATGGAAACAAATTTGTAATTTCTTTCAAAATACTGGTTAAATAGGTGTAGGTTTCATTCTTTCCCGGATTGAAAGTAAATTCGGGATACTTTTCAGAACCTCCACCCGAAAATTCAGGATAGGCACGATTTGAAGCGGCTGCATGTCCGGGCATATCAATTTCAGGAATGACTTCGATGAAACGTTGTGCTGCATATTCTACGATCGCTTTTATTTCATCCTGTGTGTAAAACCGGGCTGGTGCATTTGGATCGCTATGATTTCCCTTGCCTCCAACTTCAGTCAGTTTCGGGTATTCTTTAATTTCTATTCGCCAACCCGGGACATCAGTTAAATGCCAGTGAAATACATTTAATTTATGCAACGCCATTAAATCCAGTATCTGCTTTACTTTTTCGACACCAAAGAAATGTCGTGATTCGTCGAGCATCAATCCACGCCAGCTAAAACGTGGTTCATCTTTTATGGTTACAACAGGTAAATAAATTTCGTTATCGTTTGATTTTGCAAACAGAAACAATTGTCGCAATGACTGTAAACCATTAAAAATTCCATTGACTGAGTGGGCTTTTACAATTATTTTCTTTCCGGAAATCTCTAAAATGTAGGATTCAGATGGTTGAACAGGTTCGATTAACTGAAGTGCAATGAGCGTATTTTTGACTTCCGAAATCTGTATTTCCTGTTTTTCATTTAGTTGAGTAATGAACAATTTTGCAACAGATAGCAGCTTCTCATCGTTGACAGACAAATTTGTTTTATCGTTTATTTTTAAAAAACCTTTTTTCCCTAAAGTTGTATTAGGTTGAGGAATGATGTTTATTTCAACAGGTTCTTCAACAGTTGGTGAACAGGAATAGAGTGAAACAAAAAAAAGCAGGTAAATGTAAAACATGGTGCAAAGATAAAAGGGCAGCTTAACCCGGCTGCCCTTGTAATGTATAACGTTGTATTTCAATTGATTCTTTTTCCGGCCCAGTTGATTGCATTTTTAATATGCTCCATTACTTTTTCGTCCTGAAAAGCTTCGGCAGTATGTCCAAAACCGGTATAAAAAGCACGGGTACCATCCATTTCATGCCACCAGATAATCGGATGATCGCCCATTTTCCATTCCTCATTATCGTATTTTTTAATTGTACTCTCATCAACATGAGCCAGGACATTTACATTTGGCCGCGGGTTCTTTTTAAAGGTGTACCATTCATCGAAGGTGGTGTACGATTTCATTCCTTCAAATGGTTTCATTGCAGGATGATCGAATTTTTCAAAAACAACAGTTGCTTCCTGTGCCGGCGGATGTATTTTAAAATAACCGCCAACCAGGTTACCGTAAAATGGCCATTCGTATTCAAAATCGGCTGCAGCATGAATTCCTACAAACCCTTTTCCCATTTTAATAAAGTTTTCGAAAGCCTTCTGACCCTGTTCCTCAATAGCATCACCCGTTGGATTTAAAAATACAACAACATCAAAATCCGATAAAAAATCATTTGTAAATAATGAGGCATCTTCGGTAGCTGTAATTATCCAATTTTGCTTGGGACTTTGGTCGTACAACATTTTCAGGCCCTGCGAAATTGATGCATGGCGGTAACCATTTGTTTTTGTAAATACGAGTACTTTTAATTGTTCATCAAATTCCGGTTTATTATTTTGTGCATCGATTGAGCAACCAAAAAGCAGCAACACCAGTAACAAGACTAAATTAGTTTTCATTCGTTTGTATTTTTATTGATTTAGATATAATGAATATTACACAATTTTACAAAAAAGAATATAAGCAGCGAAATGAATTATTGAAAAAGCTTATAAAACAGCTAAACATGCGGTTGTTATTTTTATTCGGTAAACAATGTTGATTATATTTGTTGTTTAACAGCAGTTATTTTATGCATGAAATTATTTTTTGGGTCATTATTGGCATAGTTATTCTTGATTTTGTTTTTGAAAGCTTTTTGGATTATTTGAACACCAGGCAGATGAAAGACAAGCTGCCGAAAGAGGTTCGGGGAATTTATGATCAGCAAAGATATAAAGAACAGCAGGCTTATCAACGCGAAAATCACAGGTTTGGTTTAATCTCAGGAGGTTTTAGCTTTCTCCTGGTTCTTTTTATGATTCTGTTTTACGGATTTGCTTTTGTAAATAAACTTGCATGGAATTTAACTTCAAGTCCAATTTTTGCAGCTTTGATTTTTTTCGGAATTATTCTACTTGCTTCTGATATTTTAACACTTCCTTTATCGGTTTACCACACTTTTGTAATCGAAGAAAAGTATGGTTTTAACAAAACCAAACCCAGAACATTTGTGCTGGATAAAATTAAAGGATGGTTGCTAAGTGCAATAATTGGAGGTGGTTTGCTGGCACTGATTATTTTTATTTATCAGAAAACGCAGGGAATGTTTTGGATTTACGCATGGATAGTAATTGCAATTTTCAGTATTTTTATATCACTTTTTTATTCCAATATAATTGTTCCGCTTTTCAATAAACAAACAAGACTTGAAGAAGGCGAATTGCGGACGGCCATTAAAAAGTTTGCAGAAAAAGTTGGATTTAAAATCGATAATATTTACGTGATTAATGGTTCAAAACGTTCGACAAAAGCGAATGCTTATTTTACAGGATTTGGCGCAAAAAAAAGAATTGTACTTTATGATACTTTAATGAAAGAAATGGAAACTGAAGAAATAGTTTCGGTGCTTGCACATGAAATAGGGCATTATAAAAAGAAGCATGTTATTGAGGGGATTTTTCTTTCATTAATTCAATCAGGAATTGTATTGTTTGTTTTCTCCCTGTTTATCGATAATCCGGATCTTAGCAAGGCATTAGGAGTTGAAGAACCTAATTTTCATATTGGTTTGATTGCTTTTGGAATTTTGTATTCTCCGTTTTCATTTGTTTTGGGAATGTTTTTAAATATGTTGTCGCGCAAAAATGAATTTCAGGCAGATACTTTTGCAGCTGTTCATCATAATCCAAAGTCACTGGCTTCGGCGTTAAAAAAGCTGTCGGTTAAAAATCTGAGCAATTTAACTCCTCATCCGGCCTATGTTTTTTTCAACTATTCGCATCCTCCTTTGTTAAAACGATTGGCACATTTAAAGTCATTTGAATAAATATGAAGGCTGAAATTATCACAATTGGCGATGAAATTCTAATTGGACAAATAGTAGATACAAATTCGGCATGGATTGCTGAACAGTTCAATTTGCACGGAATTGAAATTTACCAGATAACCTCCGTTCATGATGATGGAGAGCATATTAAAAAAGCAATTGGAAAAGCCGAAGAAGAAGTGGATTTGGTTTTGCTTACAGGTGGATTGGGCCCAACCAAAGATGATATTACAAAAAAAGTGCTTTGCGAATATTTTGAAACAAAACTTGTATTGCATGAACCTACACTGGAACATATAAAAGAACGATTCATAAAAAGGAACATTGATTTAAACAAGCTCAACCGCAATCAGGCATTAATTCCGGAAAGCTGCACGGTGTTGCCCAATATGGCAGGAACAGCGCCAGGTTTATGGTTCGAAAAAAATGATACAGTTATTGCTGCTTTGCCCGGCGTACCTTTTGAAATGAAATATCTGGTGGAAAGTGAAATTTTGCCACGATTGCAAAAAAACGGGAAATCAAAAGCAATATATCATAAAACAGTGCAAACGCAGGGGCTGCCTGAATCGATGCTGGCAGAAAAAATAGAACAGTGGGAAACCGCCCTACCGGAAAATATCAAACTTGCCTACCTTCCCAATCCAATGTCAGTGCGATTGCGGCTTTCTGCCATGGGAACAGACCTTAATCATCTGAAAATGCAGGTGGATAAGGAAGTTGAACTATTGAAGGAAATTATTCCGGATAATATTTTTGGGTACAACAATGAAACACTTGCAGAAGTAGTTGGAAGGCTGTTGCAGAAATCAGGAAAAACACTCGCAGTTGCTGAAAGCTGCACCGGAGGATATATTTCTCATCTAATAACTTCTGTGCCAGGTAGTTCTTCGTACTTTAAGGGTGGGATCACGGCCTATTCAAATGAAATAAAAAAAAATCTGTTGGATGTAAAGGAGAATTCCCTGATAGAATTTGGTGCAGTCAGCGAAACTGTGGCAAAAGAAATGGCCGCAGGAATCAGAAAGGCGCTGAATTCAGATTTTGCATTGGCAACAACCGGCATTGCCGGGCCGGATGGTGGAACCTCTGATAAACCTGTTGGAACTGTATGGATAGCAGTGGCCGGTGTAAACACTTTAATTGCCGAAAAATATGTCTTCGGCGATAACCGTGAAAGAAACATTATCCGTTCTTCACAAACTGCTTTGCAAATGTTGCGCCGAATGATAATATAGCTTTTCAAAAGTTGGTTATTCCTGTTCGTGAATATTATTTTTAACAATAATTAAATTTATATGCTACTGGTTTTCTCTAACTTGGAAGTTTTTGAAAACTCTTTGTTGCCGGAATGGGTTTGTATTGGTAATGGTAGAAATGCTTTGGTACAACAATTGCAAATTATAACAGGAAAGTAAGTGAATTATGAAAAAGACAATCATTATTATAGGGATTATTTTTGCGATTTTACTGGCAGTACTTTTTTTGGTGCCGGTATTATTTAAAGAAACATTACTGGAGAAAACCAAAACCACAATTAATAAAAATATTAATGCACAGGTTGAGTTTGAAGATATAAACCTTTCACTGTTCCGTAATTTTCCGAAAGTTTCAATAATAATTACTGATGCAGTAATAACCGGAAAAGGTGAATTCAGTAGTGATACATTATTAAATGCACCATCAGTTAGTTTAAAAATGGGATTATTTTCACTGTTTAGCAGCGATAATAAAAGCATTGATGAAATCGAACTTCTTCAACCAAAGTTACACTTAATTGTAAGCAAAAAGGAAAATGCCAACTGGGATATTGTTGAAGCTCCACAGGAACAAAAAGCAGAAGAAACAGGGTCCTTTGATATGCAGCTCGATAAAATTACCATTAAAAATGCTGTGGTAATTTACGATGACCGAGATGCGAATATGCTGCTCGGGTTGGATGGAATTAATTTCGATATTGAAGGTGAAATGTATGGAACCTCTGCCAAATTGCAGGCGAACGGAAGCATTAATCGATTTTCATTGTATTACGACGGCAGTAATTACATTTCAAATGTATCGCTTGAAACCCAAACATTGCTTGATATTAATTACGAATCAATGGACATATCCATTCTGGAAAACGAACTGCTGGTAAACAGGCTGCCGATGAATGTTACCGGCTCAATTAAGGCTCCTGGCGATACTATTCTTTTTGATCTTGGAATAAAAACAAAAGAGTCGGAATTTAAAAACTTTCTTGCATTGGTTCCCCCTGAGTACGATGAATATCTGGAGAAAATGGAAACCGACGGTTCAGCTTCAGTTTCAGGTTCATTTAAAGGATTTTTTTATGAGGAGTCGTATCCTGTTTTGGACCTTGGAGTAAAAATTTCGGATGCCCGTTTGCATTATGAGGATCTTCCTGAAGAAATTAAAAATATCAGGGCTAACGCAACAATTACAAAACCTCAGGGGTCTTGGGATTTAACTGTTGTTAAAATTAATGAGGCACATGCAGAAGTAAGAAATAATCCGGTTGATTTGACACTGACTTTGAAAAACCTTATTTCAGATCCATGGTTTGATGGTTCATTTGTGGGGAAAATAAATTTTGAACACCTGAAGGATGCATTGCCGCTCGATAGTATAAATATGCAGGGAATTGTTGATGCCAACCTGTTTATAAAAGGCAATTATTCGGCTATTGAAAAAGAAGAGTATGAAAAAATAAGTGCTGATGGGATAATCATGCTCAACGATTACAGTTTCCAATCACCAAAACTCACTCAGATCATTTATGTTCCGCAGGGGCAAATGAATTTTACTCCCGAAAGTGTAAATCTAAGTAAATTCAGCATGAAAATAGGGCAGAGTGATTTTAATCTTACAGGAGAAGTTTCTAATTATTTGAATTACTATTTAAAAGATGGTGAATTGCGTGGTTCGATGCGGTTAAATTCTACACAGGTTAATTTAAATGAATTATTCCGGTTGCAGGTAACGCAGGAAAATTCAGAAAGCACAGGGCAGCAGCCTCAAAATGCAGCGGCTCCCGCAGATCAGGAACAACTGGCATTCGATATACCTGATAATATAAATTTTACTTTTCGTTCTACAATAAATTCTGCGATATTGGACCGGGTTCCTGTCAAAAATATAAATGGTTTGATAACAGCCCAAAATGGAAAACTGGTGCTGAATAACTTAAATATGCATCTGCTTGATGGTCAACTTAATCTTTCAGGATCTTATCAAAATACAGAACAAAATCAACCACTCTTTGATTTCGGGTTGGATATAACCGATTTTGATATTCCGCAAATGGCCAAAACCATTACCGGAATACAAAAAACCATTCCTGTGATAAAAGACAGTAAGGGCCGTTTAAGTTCAAACATGAATATAAAAGGGCAGTTTGATGAAATGTTGAAACTTAAAATGCCTACGGTTGACGGCTCCGGTGTGCTGATGACAAAGAACCTGCAAATAGTTAATTCACCGGTTCTTGCACAGATAAGCGGCTTACTGAACCAGGAGAAACTGAGAAATGTGACAGTTGATGATTTTAAAGCTAATTTCACCATTGATAATGGAAACCTGCTGTTAAAACCCTTTACAACAAAGGTTGCCGGCCAGCAAACAACTGTTTCAGGGAGCCTGAATACTCAAAATTTGTTGGATATGCGTCTCGATTTTCAGGTGCAGCGTGATGCTTTTGGAAAAGACATTCAAAATATTCTGAGTGTTCTGCCGGGCCAGGAGAATATACAGGTTATTCCTGCAGCTGTGGCAATTAAAGGGCCAGTGAATGAACCTAACGTGAATGTTGATTTATCGGAAGCACGTAAGAAAATAACCAACGAAGTAAAAAAATCTACAAAGGAAGATCTGCAAAAAACCTTAGATAAAGTAGGCGAGGGGTTGAAAAAGATATTCAAATAATTTTTTGGCAAACTCTGAATTCCTGCACTTTTACTTTTCCCAATCCTTTACCGGATAAAGAAAATTCTTCTTAAAATTGACTTTATCATTTCATTTATAACTAAACATTTAGTTTTCTAATTATCACTATAATAGATAGATGTATTTTATTTTTTAAATTAACTAAGAATTTAGTTTGAAAACTAAATTCTTAGTTTTATATTTGTTGTAGTACTTAAAAAACTAAAAAATAGAAAAATGGAACTGAAAAAAACATTGAGGGCCAATCTTGAAAACAAAAAAGATATATTTTTTTTAGTTGGGTTGGTTGTTGCTCTTGGAGCAATATTGGTTGCTTTTGAATGGAATACGATGCCAAAAGAGACAGAATCACTTGGTATTCTTAAATCTGCTGATGTAGAAGATGTTTTTATTCCAATTGTAAGAGAACCGAAAGTTGAACCGCCACCTCCGCCACCTCCGCCAAAAGTAATTGAAGTATTAAATATTGTTACCAATGATGTTGTTATTGACGAAGAAATCCGTATCGATGATTCCGGAGCGGATGAAACAACATTAATTGATGTGAACCCGGTTTTTAAACCTGATGAAGAAGAGGATCTTCCGCAAGAAATATTTTACATCGTTGAAGAACCGGCTGAATTTCCAGGTGGGGAAGAGGCATTATTCAGATACATAAGTAATTCAGTAAATTATCCGGTAATTGCACAGGAAAATGGAATTCAGGGAAAAGTGTTTGTGAAGTTTGTAGTGGATGAACAGGGTGTGGTCAGCAATGCCGAAATTCTGCGAGGTGTTGATGTTTCGCTTGATAAAGAGGCTTTGCGCGTAATTAATAGTTTGCCAAATTTTAAACCGGGAAAACAACGTGGACGTCCGGTAAAAGTTTATTTCAATGCAGTAATCAAATTTAAATTGCAGTAATAACAAATGTGGATTAAAAATCAAAAAGCTATTAAAATGAAAAGTTTACTAATAGTTTTATTTATTTCAGTAATTGTTTACTCGATTCAGGCTAATGGACAGGATAATACTGAAGGTGATCAGGTATTTTTTGTTGTGGAAGATATGCCGGAATTTCCCGGTGGTGATGATGCTTTGAAAAAGTATATTGCTGAACATGTTAAATATCCGGAAGAAGCTAAAAAGAACGGAATAACGGGAAAAGTATATGTTTCATTTACTGTTTCAAAAGAAGGAAAAGTAATTGATTCGGAAATAGCAAGAGGAGCTAGCCCCGCACTTGACAAGGAAGCTTTGCGGGTAATAAATGATTTGCCTGTCTGGAAACCGGGAAAACAAAAAGGAAAGGTGGTCAATGTAAGATATACAGTACCAATAAATTTTGCTTTGGAAGATGATAAATAACCTAAAGAAGTAGTTGTAAAACTAATACCTTAGGTATGATCTTTGTAGATACATAAATGTTCAATAATTTCAAAAACTATAAAATGAAGGAATTAACAAAAGCAGAAGAGCAAGTGATGCAGCTTCTCTGGCAACAGGAAAAGGCGTTTGTAAAAGATTTAATTGAAGAAATGCCGAATCCTAAACCCGCTTATAATACTATTTCTACAATCATTCGCATTTTAGAGAAAAAAGGATTTGTTGGTCATAATGCCTATGGAAAAACTCATGAATACTTTCCGTTAATTTCGAGGAAAGAGTACACTAAAAAGTTCATGAAGAACTTTATGCGCAATTATTTCAGCGGATCATTCCAGGAAATGGTTTCCTTTTTTGCAAAAGAAGATAATATGAGCCTGGCTGATTTGGACGAAATGATTGAGGATGTAAAACGCGATTTGGAAAACGAAAAACCGGAAGAAAATGAATAGCATGGTGAATTTCATTTTAGAATCAGGAATTAGTCTTACTGTTTTTGCAGTTATTTATCTTTTATTTTTGCGGAAAGAGACATTCTTCAGGTTAAACAGAATTTTTCTGTTGAGTTCTGTAGTGTTTTCTGTTATCCTTCCTTTCTTGCGTTTTCAGATTTATAATTCCGATCCTGTAATGCTGTCGGAAATAACAGTTACACCTTACCGAAACCTAATAGAAGCTGTAACAGTTTATGGCAAAGATTTATCGGGAAGTTTAGAGGAGGCAATACTTTCTGCAAATTCAATAATTCTGATTTACATTACCGGAACGGTTTTCTTTTTTGCTCGTTTTCTCTTCCGGGTTTCAAAAATAATACTGTTAATTAAGCAAAATAATGTTCAAAAGGTTGAAGGTTTTAAACTGGTGGTGCTTGAAAAAGATTGTAGTCCTTTTTCATTTTTAAATTTTGTTTTTGTTAGCCGGTCGCTCCAAAAAGAAGATTATTACCACAAATTAATTGCTCACGAACTGGAACATGTAAAGCAGGGACATTCATTCGATGTTATTATTCTTGAATTGCTTTCGGTATTTCAATGGTTCAACCCTTTTATGTGGATGCTGCGCCGGGCAATTACGGAAAATCACGAGTATTTGGCAGATCACGCGTTGTTGAAATCGGGTATTAAAAAAGGATATTATAAAAAATTGCTTTTGAACCATTACGTTGGCGAACAATTTCAGATTGCAAATAATTTTAATTATTCGCTCATAAAAAACCGTATTAAGATGATGTCGAAAATTAAATCATCAAGGTTTGCAAATGGTAAAATAGTACTTGGAATATTGGCAGCTACTGTCCTTGTTATTGTTTTTGCCTGCGAGCAAAAAGAATCTTTTGAAATGAATCAAAATAACGATGAAACAACGATACTTCAGAATGAGAAGCTGAAAATTGAAGGAGCTGTTGAAAATATGAATAATTTAAAACAACTTTTTATTGGGAATAACGAATTTGATGTTTCACATGACAGCCTTGGAAACATTATTCTTACTAAAAAAGAAGTAGATAAAAGGACAGATATTTTAGAGGAAAATGATGAGGTATTTTTTGTAGTGGAAGAAATGCCCGAATTTCCAGGAGGCGAAGAAGCATTAGGCAAATACATTACCAGCGCGGTAGAATATCCTGAAGAAGCTGTCAGCAATGGAATTCAGGGCAAAGTATATGTCTCTTTTATTGTAACAAGAAGTGGTACAATTGCAAACGCCAAAATTGCTCGTGGTGTTGCTCCTTCACTTGATCAGGAAGCGCTACGTGTAATAAATTCGCTACCCAAATGGAAACCTGGTGCTCAGCGGGGAAAAGCTGTTAATGTAAGTTATACAGTTCCTATTAATTTTGAATTGGGGCACAAAACGCCAAAACAAGCTTTAAATACTAATAAGTATAAAAGTTAGTTTAAATTAAAAAGTTAATTCCTTTTACAACTTACTACTTTTCATGAAAAAATTGCTAAATAAAAACCATGAAAACAATTAAGTACTTACTGATTCTCATTTTAACAGGAAGTAGTATGGCTTCTTTTTCTCAGGATAAAATTGATTTGTTAATACTGAATGGAAATTATCATCAGGCACTTCAGCAAATTGAAAATAAACTACAAAAAGAATCAGTTGCAGAATTGCATTTTAAAAAGGGGTTGATCTATAGTAGTTTACAAAATTATCAGGAAGCAATTAATGCTTTTACTGCAGCCCTTGCAATTGAACCACAAAATCCTGAAATTCTTGGAGAAATGGCAGAAGCACAATCTACTTTGGGAAATTATATTGATGCGATTCCTTATTATAAACGTGCACTTCGGCAGTATCCGCAAAATCTTCAGTTGGCCGGAAAATTAGGGCGCAATTTCATTAATTTGAAAAATTACCGGGAATCATACAATGTGTTTTCTGATATTTACAAAATCGATTCAACAAATATTTATTGGAATAAACAATTTGCTTTTTCGGCCTACCAAATCAATAACCGTGATTTGGCTGTTTATTTATACAGAAAAGTCATTGAGCTAAATCCCCGCGATTATTCTTCATATTTTAACTTAATCAAGTTATATTTAATGCAGGAAAAACAGGATGATGCATTCGCGGTTATCCAACTTGGTTTGCATAATTTTCCGGGCGATAATGGATTTTATTTGCAGGAAGCCGGTTCCCATTTCGCTTTAAAAAATTACGAAGAGGCACGTAAAGTATATGACAAATATTTCATCTCAGGTGGAGATTCTATATACAAAGAACTTTTAAATTATGGCATAAGTCTTTATTTTGTTAAAGATGTAAATAAAGCAGTTTCCATCCTCGAAAAATGTGCAGATATGATTGCCAATGATCCTTTTGCATTGTTTTACCTCAGTTTAAGCCATAAAAAGTTAAATCAATATGAGATTGCAGAAGCTTATATGGATGCGGCTATCGAATCAGCCACACCTTCGTATCTTCCTGAAATGTATCATCATTTAGGACAAATTTACGGACAACAGCGAAAATTTGAAGAGTCGATTATCGCGCTTCGTAAAGCACATGAACTGGATCCGACAAATCATGAAGTACTTTTTGAAATTGCCACGACTTATGAGGAATATAACTCCAATAAAACTTTGGCACTGAATTACTATCAGATTTATTTGAAGGAAGCAGGCGAATCAGGCAGAAATTTAAATTACGCCCTCGACCGGATTGAACGTATTAAGGAAGATCTGTTTTTTGAAAAATAATATCTCTTCAGTTTTTTCTGTTTGGATTGGTGAATGAAGTTGTTCCTGTCTTTTCCCGTACAAGGTTGGTGAGCTGTACACGGCTTTTAACCTGCGTTTTAGTAAATATTCTGTGGTTGTGATCTTTTACAGTCTGAAGGGTTATAAATAACTTTTCAGAAATGGATTTATTTGTTTTGCCGGAGCAGATTTCAAGTATTATTTCTGCTTCCCGTTTCGAAATTTCATAAGTTTCGCAGAACTTTTCAAAGTTTAAATTCTCATCCAAACTTTCTTCTGATTTAATTATTGGCTTTAATTTTAAACCTGCCGGAATAATGATGCTTACTCCAAAAAGCAGAAGAATGGAAAAGCATATGGAAATGAATCCATAGAAATTAAAGAAATACAACAATACGGAGTAAATCAAAACTCCTGATGAATATATTAAAAATACAGTTTTGAAATTGTTCTTCCCATATTGTAATGCTGTTTTACGTGGTTTTAAATAAGGAAAAATCAGCACCAAATGGACTGCCAGATTAATGATTGTAAGTATTCGGACAATAAAAAGATCAGTTTCTGCAGGAACCTGGATAGTCTCATTTTGAATTAGAAAAGAAAAAATCACCAAAATAGTTATAAAAGAAATATAGTAGGTGAAAATCAAAGGTTTTGGAAGTTTGTAACCATTTACATTAAATCCAAATTTTAAAAGCATAAACCAGCTTACAATTATAAATGGCGTTCCTAAAACTGGCACAAACAATGCAAGTTTATCATTTATTTCAGAATTCAGATTTAAATCAGAAACAATTTCCCTGATAATAATATTTCCCCAAATTCCATAAATGAAAAAAGAAAAAAGGAATATTTGTTGGTAAAGCAGAATCTGTAAAAATGGTTTTTTATATTGTTGAAACAGGTTGTATGTACCTAATACACCAATAACAGTAATCCCGGTTGTAATTACAAAGGTTATCAGAAAAGTAAAATTTTGAATAAGCATCTTTTGAATTCCAACTTTAGTAGTATTACTGCAATAATACAAACATAAACCATCATCAGATAGCGACCAAAGTAGTGAATATTTGATTTCCAACCAAAGTAGGAAGGATATTTTTAAAAAGTGAAGTAATTTCGGCTTGACAATGAAGAAGAAAACAGAAAACATTAAAAAACTGGAAAAATGGAAAACGATAAGTATTACAACCTGGTACCTTCAATTGGAGGAAGTTTTAGTTTCGCATGGAGAAAAATGTTCGACAAAAGTTTTTTGCCCTTGCTGGTTGCCGTTATCATTGCAGGTATTTTAAACGGACCAATAAAAGCAAACTGGAAATTTGATGGTGATTTTGGATTTAACTTCTTTTGGTTCCTGCCCTTGGTTTTGTTCGGAATGGCCTATGGATTATTGTTTTTGCCGGTAATTAATTATGGTGAAAGATATATTTTTCTGAATGCCATGCGCGATGAATATGCCGATCTTAAATACATGTTTGAAGGTTTCAGGAGAAAATATTTAAATATTATCCTGGCGAATTTAATTGTATGGGCATTGATTGGTATTGGTCTCGTTATGTTAATTATACCGGGAATTATTGTGGCCTGCCGTTTGGCTTTTGTTCCATTTTTGGTAATGGATAAAGATTTGGAACCAATGCAGGCCGTGGAAAAAAGCTGGCAAATGACACGTGGCCACGGATGGAAAGTTTTTTGGATGGCCATAATTTCATTTTTTATTGCGATAGCTGGTTTAATAGTGTTTATTGTTGGAATACTTGTTTCACTTGTTTGGATTCATTCGGCATTTGCAACATTATATCAATCGATTTTAAATCAGGATGATGCAAATAATCCAATCCCGATCTTAGGTATAAATGAAATATAAATTATAAATGGATTTACTTACTGGAGCCTGGAAAATTTCCGGGCTTTATTTTTTATCTCTGTATCTTTGTGGTATTTTAAAGTTATAAATGCTGCGAATGAAACAACTTTTTCTTTTAGTTCTTTTTTCTGGATGGATAAGCGGGTTAGTACAGGCACAATATTTTCAAACCGGAGAAGACCCGGCATCAATAAATTGGCGACAAATAAATACCGGAAATTTTCAATTAATATATCCTGATTATTATGAAACACAGGCAAATGAACTTGCCGCAGTGTTGGAAGAAGTTTATCGGTTTGGTGGAAATACACTTCACCACAATCCCAAGAAAATATCTGTATTACTCCATACACAAACTGTTCAGTCGAATGGTTTAGTTGCCTGGGCGCCAAAAAGAATTGAGTTTTATACAACTCCACATCAGTCAATTTACCCGCAAGATTGGCTGGAACAACTTGCCTTGCATGAATTCCGGCATTTGGTGCAGATAGATAAGATTAACGAAAATTTACCCGAACTTATAAAATTAATCCTCGGGCAGCAAGGGACTGCATTGGTTTTTGGAGTTCACCTTCCATGGTGGTTTATTGAAGGTGATGCAGTGGTTACTGAAACTGCACTGAGTAAATTCGGCCGTGGGAGATACCCCTCTTTTTTAATGGAACACCAGGCTCAGGTTGTTGAAAAAGGAATATTTTCATACGATAAAGCTTATTTTGGTTCTTATCGGGATTTTGTTCCAAACCATTATAAGTTAGGTTATTATCTGGTAGGAGGTTCAAGAGTAATGTTTGGCAGTGAACTTTGGGATTCTGTTTTGATGGTTGTTGGTAAAAATCCGATATCAATTGCTCCATTGAACAAAGCGCTTAAAGTTAAAACAGGTTTTGGCAAAGCTTCCCTTTATCAATTTGTTTTCGACAGCCTTCAGCAGGTTTGGTTGGAAGAAGATAAGATTTACCATTCACCACCATTTAAAGTAATTTCACCTGACGTGAATATTTACACCAATTATCAGTACAATCACTGGGTAAATGATTCCACTTTATTTTCTTATAAAACTTCATTCGATCAAATACCTGCTTTTGTAAAAATTAACAAATCATCCGGTTTAGAAAAACTTTTGTATCATCCCGGAATTATCTTCAATGAGTCGGTAAATTACAGAGATAATTTAATTGTTTGGTCTGAACAGATACCTGATCCACGTTGGGCACACAGCGGAAAGTCATTAATAAGAATTTGGAATTCCGAAACTTATGAAATCACTGAAATTAAACCGGAATTTAAAAGTTTCAGCCCTTCAATTTCACCGGATAAAACAAAAGTTGCTGTAGTGGAAGCCGATTTTTCAAACCATTATTTCATATCGATATATAATATTAAAAATGGAATATTGCTAAATCATTTTCAAACTCAAAACGATAATTATTTTTTTGCTCCTGAATGGATAAATGACAATGAAATGGCGGTGGTTGTTCTTACTGAAAACGGGAAAAAAATCGATAAGCTCAATTTGAATACCGGAGAATTTGAACAGCTTTTAAATGAAAGCTATGGTGACCTGAAACAATTAAAATCAGTGAAAAACAATTTATATTTTATAAGTAGTTATACCGGTAAAAATGCATTGTTCAGAATGAATCTTGAAGATAATAAAGTTGTGCAGGTATATGAGCCAAGATTTGGGGTGGAGTCACCTGCAATTTCTTCCAGTAAAAATGAAATAGTTTTGAGTGATTATACGGCAGATGGTTTTCGTTTGATTGCAATTCCAGGGGGTTATGAAAATGAAGTTCCAATTGATATAATTGAAAAAGGAAGTTATCCGCTGGCTCATAAATTGTCTGAACAGGAACCAGGACAACCCGATTTAACAGGATTGAAAAAAGTTGAATATCAATCGAAAAATTATAGCAAAGCAGCTCATTTATTTAATTTTCATAGTTGGGCCCCTGCTTTTATTGATGCTGCTTCTTACGAAATTTTGCCAGGTGTAAGTCTGATGTCGCAAAATTTACTGGGAACGTCGGAAACAATAGTGGGATATAAATGGGATTATACAGAAAAAGCCGGTCAACTTTATGCCGCTTACAAATATAAAGGATGGTTTCCTGTTCTTAATTTCGAAATAAGCAGTGGAAACCGTGCTTCCGAATATCGATTAATCAATCAGACTAAAAATGAATGGGGACAAGTTATTAAACAGGATACTACAAGTGAACGATTTTTATGGGGCGAAACAAATGCGGGCATCGATTTAAATATTCCACTAAAACTTTCGAAAGGCCAATATAACAGATTTCTTCAACCCGAAATTAGCTATGATTTTACTTTGTACAAGCACAGGGAATCCACTCCGCATGGATTTTACGAAGGGAATTTTCAATCTTTATCTTATCGTTTGTATTTTTATCAGTTACTTAGACAAAGTCAGCGGGATGTTTATCCCGATTTTGGAGTGATTTTCGATGTTGCTTACCGGAATTCTCCTTTTGGAACCACCAGTTTTGGAAATCTGACAACAATTCAGACGAATTTGTTTTTACCCGGATTACTTGATAATCATGGAATAAAAGTTTATGGTGGGATTCAGAATAAAAAGATGAACAAAAGCTATGGTTTTAGCGATGCAATCCGGTATCCCCGGGGATGGGGAAGCATAAATACTACCCGGATGTATAGTCTTGGTGTTGATTATAAACTGCCGCTTATTTATCCGGATTGGAATATGAGAGGACTTTGGTATTTAAAACGGGTAAATTTTGATCTATTTGCAGATTTTGCCCGTTTAAAAGGCAATACATATAAAAACAATTTACAGGTTGGTACTTTTACCAGCGATATATCTTCATTAGGATTTGAACTAACCGGAGATATAAACTTTCTTCGTTTTTACGCACCTGTTAATATTGGAATCCGTACTTCATATTTGCCAAAAATAAAAGACTTTTATTTTGATTTTCTTTTTTCATTAAATCTTGCTTCTTTTTAATGTAAGAAGAGTAAGTTCTGCCGGCATATCAATTCTCCATGGAATGCCAATTGTTCCCAAACCTACGTTTGTGTAAAGAATATTTTTTTCCGATATGTATATACCTCCCCAGTTTTTACGGGTCAAATATGAAACGCTAAAAGTAATTCCTGCAGGTTTTATTCCCCACTGCAAACCATGAGTATGTCCTGATAATGTAAGCGCTATCGTTTCTTTATCTTTTATTTTCGATTCCCAATGTGCCGGATCATGCGACATAAGAATAACGAATGTATTTTCTGGAATTCCTTTCATGGCTTTTTCCAAATCGGCGTATTGAGGAAAAGGTGGATGCCCCCAGTTTTCAACACCAACCAAAAAAATTGAATCAATACCATTGCTAATCATAACATTTTCATTCCTCAATAGTTCGAATCCAAATTTTTCTTCTGCGTCAATAATTTCCTGCAAGTTTTGTTGTTTCTCCTCCTGATTTTTCCAACGGGTATAATCCCCGTAATCATGATTACCTAATATTGAAAAACTTAAAACCTTATCTGTCATTTTTTTAAATGGTTCATTCCAACCAATGGTTTCCCGTGAATAATTATTAACCAAATCACCGGTAAACAAAAAAAGATCAGGCTGAAATTGTTCAATTCTTTCTTGTGTTTTATTCAACATTTGATTCGATTTGAGAAAACTTCCCAAATGAATGTCAGATATCTGTGCAATTTTATAGTTGTCAAAACTTTCAGGTAAATTTTGAAATTCAACTTCAACTTCATTAACATGCAATTTATGTTGGCCCAAATAAGTACTAAGAATCATGATTAAAATAAGACAGATGGAAATAATCAGCCCCGAATACAATATTGTTTTACGATTTCCTTTTCTTTTTGTCAGGTACGAAATTAATAATGAAAGTGTTAAAGGGATTTTAGAAAAGAAGTCGATAAAAAGAATGAGATTAAAATAGAAGTATATTGTATAATCAGTGGCATGCCTGGGTTGGTTTGGGTAAATATACAAAAACACGAAACTAAAAAGCAGGATTAAATTAAACGACCAAAATATCCACTTTGATGATTGGCGAAAACTTTCAGATGTTAATTTGATTAAATTTTTAAACGCGCCAAAGGTGATCAAAAAATAAAATAGTAAAAAAATCGAAATAAGTAGAAGAGGAAATGATCTCATAAGTATGTGATTTGATTTTGAACTAACTCAATCAATAAAAAGCATTATAAAAATATATTGTAATCTATAATCATTCAGTTGCTTAAGTAACAAATCAGCTTGTTTATAGCCTCTGAGATTTGAATATTTTTTTATTAATGTGCATTTACCCGCTAAAAATACGACTAAAACAGGGTAAAATTTAAAATCCACAAAAAAATAATTAAGTTTCATCTAATCATGATTTCCAGTAAGAATAAATGAAAAGAATTTCTCCTGTCAAAAACTTTATGATACAAATTTAAATGGAATTGAAATTTTTTTATCATTTTAGATTCACAAGTAGGATGGATGGTTAAAATGTAAAATCTGTTTTGCATTAGTATAATACAACTTTGTATTTTCTTATTATTTTAAACATCACAGAAATAGTTTATGTATCCATTTGTAAACATCACTAAACAATAAATGGCAATAATTTATCCAGGGAAGCAACTGTTTTTGAGATGGAATTGTATAAATATGTAAACTTTATAGAATGGTACTCAATGTCCATCTGCTGTAAAATGAATATTTATTCATCAGGAGAAAGGATTGATATTTCCAGTAAATACAGTTAAGTACAGAAATTTATAAAATTCACTGTCATCTATTCTTACCTGATTTTTAAATTATAAAGTTCATTCAATCAAATAATTAATTGTAATCATTTAAACTTTATTATAATTCTTTTCATATAATGACGTAAATTCATTAAAATCGGGTTAAAATTGAAAATTAAGAGTTTACAAATCAGGATATAATAATTCATTAATTAAAGTATTTTGAAGCTTCAGTATGAAGAAGTAAAAGGTATACACCACTGCATTTTTTGATGTACTGTTATATCAATTCTTTTCTGGTGGGTTTTTTATGCAAAAATATATTTTAGAATAAGTTGGAAATATTAAAGAAGAAAATTACATTTGTATAATCTATTATTGCATTTTCACTATGAAGGAGAGAATAAAACAATTCATTGATTACAAAGGTATATCAGCTGGCGATCTGGCCTCTGAATTGGACGTACAGCGTTCGAACATCTCGCATATACTAAATGGAAGGAACAAACCAGGAGCGGCTTTTATAGAGAAGTTTCTGCTTGTGTTTCCTGAATTAAATGCACGCTGGTTGTTGACTGGTGAGGGAAATATGGTAAATAGTGACACTTCCAAATCATTAAATGTTCAGGATAGTATCTCTATGCAATCTTCTGAATTGGAAAAGACGGATATGGCACCTAAAACAACAAAAAGCCATCAACCTAATAATCAATCTGAAATAAAGAATCAACCACAAATAAAAAAGATCCTGGATAAAGTTTTGTTGTTACACTCTGATGGCACTTTCGTTTTGTATAAACCTGAATAATTTCTCATCTATTCTTGATTACTTATGTCAACAAAAAATGTTTTACAACATAAAAATATTTAGCCTAAAAAGTTTGCAAATGTAAATTTTATATTTACATTTGTACAGTACAATATTACAACGACAGGATGGTAAAATTAATATAGTTTAGATTTGCAAACCCAAGTAAGTTTTAGTTTAGTTAGTTACCAGAGTTAAACAGAAGATAAAAGACCGTTAAATTTAACGGTCTTTTTTATTTTACATTAAATTTGGTAACCGGCTTTTTTTGAAAACAGGGTAAAATAAATATTTCTATATCTTTGCAGCCAAATCTATTTGGTAATGGTTAAGAAGTCGGTTGCTGATTTTATTGTTATTGAAAATATTCAGTTAAATTCATCTAATTTTTTGCTCAAATTAAGAACTGAGGACACATTACCGGCAATAAAACCCGGCCAATTTGCAAACATCGAAATAAAAAATACCAATGCAATTTTTTTACGGAGACCTTTTTCAATATTTGAAGCAGATCAAAATTCGAATACTTTATCCATAATAGTAAAGATATTAGGACGAGGTTCTAAAAAGCTAACCGAAATCAAATCCGGTGAACTTTTAAATTTAATTTATCCGCTTGGTAAAAATTTTACATATCCTGCATTGGACGATAAAATTTTGCTGATAGGAGGAGGAAGTGGTGTTGCTCCAATGCTTTTCCTTGCCAAAGAAGCAAATTTACCTTTAGATAATATTGATATATTACTTGGTGCCCGCACAAAAGAAGATCATATCGATATCGAAAAATACCGTCGTTACGGGAATTTTTATTTTACTACAGAGGATGGGTCATTAGGTGAAAAAGGATTTGTTATTCATCATTCTATGTATAAAAACAAATTGCAGTCATATAATAAAATATATGCATGTGGACCTGACCAAATGATGAAAGCTGTTGCCAGGGATGCAAAAGCCGCCGGTGTATTCTGCGAAGTTTCACTCGAAAACCTGATGGCTTGTGGGTTTGGTGTTTGTTTGTGCTGTATTGAACCTACTGTAAAAGGTAATTTATGTGTTTGTACAGAGGGTCCTGTATTCAATATTAAAGATTTAAAATGGCAGATTTAAGTATAAAATTACATAATCTTACATTGAAAAACCCGGTGATGCTGGCTTCCGGAACTTGTGGGTTTGCCGAGGAAATGAACGATTTTTATGATGTATCACAGGTTGGTGGTATTTTTTTAAAAGGAACCACACCGCGAAATCGCGATGGAAATAAATATCCCCGTATGGCGGAAACTCCTTCAGGAATGTTAAATGCAGTAGGATTACAGAATAAAGGAATCGATTATTTTATTGAACATACATATCCACGGATCAAGAATTATGGTACACCACTTATTGTAAATGTAAACGGATCAACAGTTGAAGAGTATATCGAAGTTACAGAAAAAGTAAACGAACTGGAGAAAATCCCTGCAATCGAATTAAATATTTCATGTCCAAATGTTAAAGAAGGTGGAATGGCTTTTGGTGTAAGTTGCCCAAGTGCTGAGGCAGTTACACGCGAAGTAAGAAAAGCCTATAAGAAAACTTTAATTGTAAAACTGTCGCCAAATGTTACTGACATCACCGAAATTGCAAAGGCAGTGGAAGGACAGGGGGCTGATAGTGTTTCGCTTGTAAATACTTTTTTGGGTATGGCAATAGATGCAGAGAAACGTATTCCATTGTTATCAACTATTACCGGTGGTTTATCGGGCCCCGCAATTAAACCAATAGCGTTGAGAATGGTTTGGCAGGTTTATCATGCAGTTAAAATTCCAATTATAGGAATGGGAGGAATAATGAATACTGCCGATGCTATTGAATTCATGCTTGCAGGTGCAACATCGGTGCAGGTTGGAACAGCAATTTTTAAAGATCCGTTTATTCCATTAAAAATTATAGAAGGAATAAATGAATACCTGGAGAGACATAATTTACAGTCAGCGAGCGAATTAATCGGTGCGTTACAAATGTAAACAGCATTGCAGGATAGACTTTTTTAAAAAGAGGAGTACTCTTTTTAAATTATCTTTTAAGCCTTTTAATAAATAGTTTGTTGTTGATGTAAGTTACCTTTTAATTAATGGTATTCAAAAGAAATATGCAAAGACAGTTTGAAACAAAATTGCAATGTGAACATTTCAATTTAAGTGATGTTTAATAAGGCGTAAATAGCAATTAACCGTATAATAAATCATAAAAAGCGATGTCGAAATTTGAAATTGTAATGCCTAAACTGGGGGAAAGTATACAGGAAGGCACAATCACCAAATGGTTTGTCAAAGAAGGTGACACCATTGAAGAAGATGATATGTTGTTTGAAGTGGCAACAGATAAAGTTGATTCGGAAATTCCTTCACCTGTTGATGGTATTGTTACTAAAATATTGTTTCCGGTTGACAGTCTGGTTCCGGTTGGCGAAGTAGTTGCCATTTTAAATATGGAAGGTGAAGCAGATGCGGAAGTCGTTCCGGAAACAGAAAAAGAGGAACTTCAGGCTGAAAAAGCAAATGTGGAAATTGAAGTATCGCAGGAAAAAGAAATAGTTGGAAGCAGAAAGCTATCGAATCGTTTTTATTCACCATTGGTAAGAACTATTGCAAAAGAGGAAAATATTTCACCGGAAGAACTGGAAAGCATTAAAGGTTCCGGAGCAAATGGTCGTGTTCAGAAAAAAGATATTCTTGATTATATCGAAAACAGAGCAACAAAAAGTAAACCTGCCGAACGTAAGGCTGAAGAATTTACTGCGTCAGGAGCTCCGTTTTTTGAACCCAAAACTTCGCAGGTATCTGTATCGGTTGGGGCAGAGGATCAAATTGTTGAAATGGGCAGAGTTCGTAAATTGATTGCAGATCATATGGTGATGTCCAAGAAGGTTTCGCCTCATGTTACATCTGTGGTTGAAGCAGACGTAACTGAATTGGTGTTCTGGCGGAATAAAAATAAAGATGCCTTTCAAAATAAATATGGCGAAAAAATAACTTTCATGCCGTTTTTCATTGAAGCAACTGCAGCGGCTTTAGCCGAATTCCCGATGGTAAATACTTCTGTTGATGGGGATAAAATAATCTTAAGAAGAAATATCAACATCGGTGTAGCAGTAGCACGGCCTGATGGAAATTTAATTGTCCCGGTAATTAAAAATTCAGAACAAAAAAATATTGTTGGATTAACAAAAGAAATGAATCGACTGGCTGTTGCCGCAAGAAATAATAAACTAACACCCGAAGAAATTCAGGGAGGTACATTTACTATAACCAATTTCGGGTCGTTCCGCAATTTAATCGGAACTCCAATAATCAACCAGCCACAGGTTGCAATTCTTGCCACCGGCAGTATAGAGAAAAAGCCGGCTGTAATGGAAACACCAACCGGAGATGCCATTGTTATCAGGCATAAAATGTTTTTATCACTTTCATACGATCATCGTGTTGTTGATGGAGCTCTTGGAGGTGCATTTCTCAGGAAAATTGCTGATAACCTGGAACAATTTGATTTAAACCGTTCAATTTAAAGTTTAATATGAAAGAATTAGAGATACCAAAAATTTATTCTATTAAAAAAACGCCAAAAGAGACGCTTGAAAAATGGTATAGATTAATGACCATTGGAAGGGCGATTGATAATAAGGCGCCCAATTATTTAAAACAGGCCATTGGTTGGTCATATCATGCTCCCTACGCCGGTCACGATGGAATACAACTGGCTGTTGGGCAGAATTTTGAAAAAAAGAAAGACCATTTATTTTTGTATTACCGCGATATGTTGTCTGCGCTTTCGGCCGGAATGACTGCGGAAGAGATAATCCTGAACGGAATCTCAAAAGCGACTGATCCCTCAAGTGGTGGCAGGCACATGTCGAACCATCTTGCTAAACCTGAATGGAATATTCACACTGTATCTTCATCAACCGGAAATCATACATTGCATGCCGTTGGTGTTGCCAGGGCTATTAAATATTATGGCGAAAAAGCCGTTGCCATTAGCGGACAAGGCGAATCCTCAGTTAGTGAAGGGTATGTTTATGAAGCATTTAATGGTGCCGATAAAGAAAAATTACCTGTAATCTTTGTAATTCAGGATAATGGATATGGAATTTCTGTTCCAAAAAAAGATCAGACAGCACAACGAAAAGTAGCAAATAATTTTACCGGATTTAAAAATCTGCGAATAATACATTGCAATGGAAAAGATGTTTTCGATTCGATGAATGCAATGGCCGAAGCAAAGCGATTTGCTTTGGAAGAATCAATGCCTGTTCTTCTGCAGGCAAATTGTATCCGTATGCTTTCACACTCCAATTCTGACGATCATTTGCTCTATCGCAGCCAGTCGGAAAGAAACTATATAGAAGAATATGATCCGCTGGCAAAATTCAGGCGGATGTTGATTCGGTACAAACGATTTACTGAAGAAGAAGTTTCAGCTATCGAAGAAGAAACAAAACAAATTATAAAAGATGCACATAAAGCAGCATTAAAAGCGCCTGATCCTTCTCCTGATTCTATTCTTGATTTTGTTTTACCGGAACCGTTGAATTCGGAAAAGTACCCCGAAGGCATTCATAATCAGGAAGGTCAGAAGAAAAAATTGATAACTGCACTGAACGAAACCTTAAAGGCAGAATTCAGATTGAATCCCGATACCTTTATCTGGGGACAGGATATGGCCAATAAAGATAAAGGTGGAATTTTCAATGTTTCCAAAGGAATGCAGCAGGAATTTGGTAAGAAAAGAGTGTTTAATGCACCAATTGCCGAAGATTTTATCATGGGAACTGCCAATGGAATGTCGAGATACAACGATAAAATCAGAGTAGTGGTGGAAGGTGCTGAATTTGCAGATTATTTCTGGCCTGCAATGGAACAGTATGTAGATACCAGCCATGATTATTGGCGCTCCAATGGAAAATTTTCACCAAACATAGTAATCAGACTTGCTTCCGGAGGGTATATTGGCGGCGGAATGTATCATTCGCAGAATATCGAAGGTTCTTTGGTTGCAATTCCGGGAGTACGTATTGTTTACCCTTCTTTTGCAGATGATGCAGCAGGATTGTTGCGTACAGCTATTCGTTCCAGAGGATTAACCATGTTCATGGAACCAAAAGCATTGTATCAGGATCCAAAAGCTGCTACTGTTGTACCAGATGATTTTGAAGTGCCGTTTGGAAAAGCCCGAATCCGCAGAGAAGGTTCAGATCTTACAATAATTACCTACGGAAATACTACGCATTTAAGTTTAAAAGCTGCGGAAAAACTAAATAGTGAAGGTGTGAGTGTTGAGGTTATCGATTTAAGATCACTTATTCCGCTGGATGAAGAAACCATCGAAAAATCGGTTAAAAAAACAAATAAAGTTCTGGTTGTGCACGAAGATAAAGTATACGGAGGTTTTGGTGGAGAAATAAGTGCAATTATTGCTGATAAATTTTTCGAATTTCTTGATGCTCCAGTGAAACGAGTTGGTTCAACATTTACTCCCGTGGGATTCAATAAAATACTGGAACAGGCAATTCTTCCAAATGCCGAAAAAATTTACAACGCTGCAAAAGAATTAATCCTTTATTAAAATTTGTATACTATGAGTAAAACAGCAATCATATATAGTTTCAATACCCAGAAATCAAAAAAAGTTGCAGAAAAAATACTTGCCGAATTTGATGACTCAAAAATAGAGGCTGTTAATGCAGAGGAGCTTTCAATAGAGGTTTTCGAACAATATGATAACTTTATTTTAAGCGCTCCAACCTGGTTCGATGGTGAATTACCCAATTACTGGGATGAATTTATTCCCGATCTGGAAGAAATGGATTTAAAAGATAAGAACTTCGCAGTATTTGGTTTGGGCGATCAAAAAGGTTATCCTGAAAATTTTTGTGATGCCATCGGAATTTTAGTGGAAATCATTGAAAATTGTGGTGGTAAAGTTGTGGGGCATACTCCCCTTGAAGGATACAATTACGAATCATCGAAAGCCGAACGCAATGGTGAATTTGTTGGATTGCCGGTTGACCAGGATAATCAGCCGCGGCTTACCAATGAAAGAGTAAAAAAATGGGTGGACCAATTGAAAAATGAATTTCATTAACAAAACAATTTCTCTTAATCTGAAATAAAGCCATTTATCAATCGACAAATGGCTTTATTGTTTTAAGGAGTTGCCCGATAGTCCCATTGAACAGGTGGATATAGGCAACTGCATTATCGTTTGTTTTTTAAAATACACTATCGGATGAATAAAACGGAATTCTGTTTTAATCACCAAAAGCAGTTTTGTGCAGGTTCATCGCTACCTTCCATTTTACATTACCAAGACTCTACTAAAGCTATACTTCAACGTTATACCAAATACGTATTATTTTCGAATCTTCTTCGTATTAAATTCGGACTAAATTCGCATTAAATTCGCGATTTCGCGAATTTAATGCGAATTTGATACGAGTATAATTCGAATTTGATACGGAGTTAATACGGAATTAATATTTCTTCATTATATCAAGGCTATATAAAGTCTGTACCAGGTCTTTACTATCGTCGGATTAAATTCGTCCGTATGTATTGTTGGTATAGAGATGGCAATGCCGGAAAGGGGAGAAAACGCTTCAGGAACTCCTCTAATAAGAGGTCGTGCCAAAACTTTCTGATAGAAGACAGCCCATTGTCTGCTCAATGTTGTTATGCTCCTGTTTATTTCATGTATGCTGTTATTATGGCTGCTTCTTTGCATTTATTCTGATACAGATTATTTATGAAATGCTTTGTCTATTTTTTATCTTTTCTCTACCTGATTTTTAAAGAAATTCATCGTTTTCCTGTATAAATCAGTAATTTTTTTTGTGAAAGAATTAATGATAAACATGAATACAGATTTCCAAATGCACACCGGCAATGCATTTTATATAAAATTATCCAATCCTTAATTAAATTGTATTTTGCTGAAATACAAATTAATATACATTTGTAATGAGTATTATTTACAATTGTATTAATGTTAAATTTGTATGTAACAGGATTGTATAACATCAGTTTTAAGACTATACTGAATAAATAATGATAATTCATAATTTTTAAGGGAAAATCGGATTCATTATTGTTAAACTGCATTTAGGGAAAACAAATCCGGGGTTATTTTATATCAATCCATATTCAATTAAAGGGAGGTTTAGTTTCCAAATAACTTTTAATGATTAATTTTGTGCCTTTTAAAAACCTAAAAAATATAGATTTGTCTGAAACAAGATACATATTCGTTACTGGTGGAGTTACTTCATCTCTCGGGAAAGGTATTTTGGCTGCATCACTGGCTAAATTGCTGCAATCACGTGGATACAATGTAACTATCCAAAAACTGGATCCATATATAAATGTTGATCCGGGAACACTGAATCCTTATGAACACGGTGAATGTTTTGTTACAGAAGACGGTGCAGAAACCGACCTTGATTTGGGACATTATGAGCGGTTTCTGAATACAGCAACATCCCAGGCGAATAATGTAACTACCGGCAGGATATATCAATCGGTGATCAGCAAAGAGCGTCGTGGCGATTATCTCGGAAAAACAGTGCAAATAATTCCCCACATCACTGATGAAATAAAACGAAAAATTAAAGTTCTTGGCTCGAAAGGCAAATACGATATTGTCATTACCGAAATTGGAGGTACAGTTGGCGACATTGAATCGTTACCCTATATTGAATCGGTACGCCAGTTAAAACGGGAATTGGGGTCTCATGCGCTTGTAATTCATCTTACACTTGTACCATATCTGGCTGCAACCGGTGAATTAAAAACCAAGCCAACGCAGCATTCCGTAAAACAGTTGCTCGAAGCAGGAATTCAACCCGATATTCTTGTGTTGCGTACTGAACATGAAATCGATAAAACAGTCAGAGAGAAAGTTGCATTATTTTGCAATGTCGATATCGATGCAGTAATTCAGTCGATTAATGTATCCACGATTTATGAGGTTCCGTTAAAAATGCTGGAAGAAAAACTGGACATCATTACAATGAAAAAGCTTGGATTGGAGATAAATGAAATCATTGATTTATCTTCGTGGAACAACTTTTTATCCCGTTTGAAAAATCCTGAATTTGAGGTAAATGTTGGTTTAATTGGTAAATATGTTGAATTACATGATGCCTACAAATCAATTGCAGAAGCTTTAATTCATGCCGGTTCCGAAAACCTTTGCAAAATAAATATTAAATGGATTCATTCCGAATCGTTAAAATCAGATAATTACGTTCAGAAGCTTTCAGATTTAAATGGTATTATTGTTGCTCCCGGTTTTGGCCATCGTGGCATGGAAGGCAAGGCACTGGCAGTTAAATACGCCCGCGAAACAAACACATCATATCTTGGAATATGTTTGGGAATGCAGGTTGCTGTAATTGAATTTGCACGTAATGTTTTAAAACTTCAGAATGCCGATTCAACGGAAATGAATCCAAAAACTCCGCATCCGGTTATCGATTTAATGGAACATCAAAAGGGAATTACTGATTACGGAGGTACAATGCGACTGGGGGCATATGAATGTCGAATTGTAGAAAAGGATTCAAATGCATGTAAAGCATACAATAAATTAACTGTTTACGAAAGGCATCGTCACCGTTATGAATTTAACGATGCTTACCGTGAACAATATGTTGAGGCAGGAATGATTCCGGTTGGAATAAATCCTGAAACCGATCTTGTTGAAATCATTGAAATTCCTAAACACAAATGGTTTGTGGGGGTGCAGTTTCATCCTGAATACCGCAGTACAGTTTTAAATCCCCATCCGCTGTTTGTCGATTTTATAAAAAGTACTTTAGAAGAAGAACAAAAAAATGGATAGAAATTCAATAATTGGAATCGTAATGATTTTCGCGATACTGGTTGTATTTTCAATAATCAACCGGCCATCTCAGGAAGAAATTGAAGCAGCAAAACACAGACGCGATTCCATTGCACAGGTTGAGGCTCAAAAAGCAGCACAACTGGATCAGGAGCAGCAACAAAATGAAATGAATGAGAACAATACAGCTGCTTTCGATTCTTTGGCTGAAGCAAACAATGTTCAGCAAAAAGTAAATGAGTTTGGTGTTTTTGGAAAAGCTGCAATTGGAGATGAACAATTTTATACACTTGAGAATAATATTGTAAAAATTACTTTTAGCAACAAAGGCGGAAGAATTTATTCGGTGGAATTGAAAGATTATAAAACACATGATTCACTTCCGCTTATACTTTTTGATGGCGATGATACAGAATTTGGCCTTAATTTCTTTTCTCAAAACAGGACCATTCAAACCGAACAGCTTTATTTTGAACCTTCTACACAGAAAAAGAATATAGTGATTTCAGGTCCCCAGGTAAAACGGGCCAATGAGGGCAGAATAAAATTCAACGAAGAAAATCCGGGCGGCACAGAATCCATCAATTTCCGTTTGGAACTGGCCCAGGGGCAGTATCTGGAATATGTTTATACACTTTCATACAATTCCTACATGGTTGATTTCGATATCAATATGCGGGGTATGAACAAATATATTGCATCCAACCAATCGTATCTGAATTTTAACTGGGCTATTGATGTGCCGCGCCAGGAAAGGCCTTCCAGATTTGGAGAAGATCGATATACAAACATTACCTATAAATTTTTCGAAGATGAAGTGGATAATCTTGCACAAAACAAATCGGATGAAGAAAGTCTGAGCACACGCTTAAAATGGATCGGCTTTAAGCAATTGTTTTTTAATTCAACATTAATTGCCGATGAATCCTTTCCAAATGCTTTTGTGCGTTCAACAAAATTTGAGGATGATCCAAAATATCTTTCAAGATTTTATGCTGAAATTGCAATTCCATATGGAGGAACATCCAATGAGCAGGTTGGGATGAAATTTTATTTTGGTCCCAATCATTATCAAACATTGAAGCAATACAGCGACTTAGACCTCGAACGGATGGTTTATCTCGGCTATGCAATTGTCCGTCCTGTCAATAAATATCTGATTATCCCTGTATTTAATTTCCTTCGGAGATTTATCGATAATTTCGGTATAATTATTCTGTTGCTTACTGTTTTTATAAAAACACTGTTGTTCCCATTTACATACAAATCATACACATCTCAGGCAAAAATGCGTGCATTAAAACCTGAAATTGATGAATTGAACAGTAAATTTGGGAAAGATAAACCCATGGAAAAACAGCAGGCTACAATGGCGCTTTACAAAAAAGCCGGAGTAAATCCAATGGGAGGCTGTTTACCCATGTTGTTGCAGTTCCCAATATTGATTGCTATGTTCTTTTTCTTTCCAACTTCGATTGAACTCAGACAGGAAAGCTTTTTATGGGCGCACGATTTATCCACTTACGATTCAATTCTGAATCTTCCTTTTTCTATTCCATTTTATGGCGACCACGTCAGTTTGTTTGTTCTTCTGATGACTATTACAACAATCATTTCAACCAAAATGAACCAGCAAGCCACGGCAAGTCAGGCTATGCCCGGAATGCAAACAATGATGTACCTGATGCCGATTATGTTTCTTTTTATCCTGAATAATTATTCTGCAGGATTAAGTTATTATTATTTTCTTGCAAATGTTATTACAATAGGTCAAACCTATTTAATCCGTTCATTTATTGATGAAGATAAAATAAGAGCACAACTGCAGGTGAATAAGAAAAAGACAGTTAAAAAGTCGAAGTTTCAAAAGCGTCTCGAAGATATGGCCAAACAACGTGGCGTACAATTACCGAAAAAATAAATTCTGAATCATAAAAATTGAAAATGCTGGTTTTATACCGGCATTTTTTTTACAGCTTATTTTAATCCTTAACAAATAAAAACAGGATTTTAAAATATGTTGAAATATTGAATATCCTTTGATGCTGTTGTTATTCCATATCTGAAATTTTCGTTTGTTTTATCTTGTGATTATATGCAGGATTGAAGGCATTTGAGCGAAAACATTGTAAAATGAAAATTTACTGTGTGTTCGAAAAAAACAAAACTACTGATTTCCGGAATACTGTTGATATTCTTAGGTTGAATATGAACGTTGGTCTGAATTAAATTCTTTTTTTCTCAAAACAGTTAAACGTTTTAGTTTTATTATAGTCGAACATCTGTTTTAGTTACTATGATGTAAAACGTTAAAATTTTAATTATGAAAAGAATTGGATTGTTATTGACCGCCTTAATATTAGGAGCAACCGCTATTATGGCGCAGCCCGGCGGACAAAGGAATTTGGATCCGGAAGAAATGGCAAAACGCCAGACAGCACAGCTTAAAGAGGCGCTTGATTTAAACCAGGACCAGGAGAAAAAAGTTTATGACCTGAACCTTGAAACCAGCAAAGAAATGAGGGCATTACGCGAAAAAAACCAGGGAGCAGGTTGGGAATCAATGCGCGATGATATGACAAAAATACGCGAAGGTCAGAATAAAAAAATGAAAGCGATTCTTACTGAAGATCAGTGGGGCAAATACGAAAAATATCTTGAAGAAAGAAGAGAAAGAAGGAGACAAGGTGGAGGACCTGGGGGAATGTAATACAGTTTAGTAGTTAGATTAGTTTAAGGGTTTGCAAATATTTTGTAAACCCTTTTTACAAAAAAGAATTCTTCAGATGCACCATTTTAATAGCAGTAATTGCTGCTTCATCTCCTTTGTTACCATGTTTCCCGCCAGCACGGTCTTTGGCCTGTTGTTCATTATTGGTAGTTAATATACCGAAAATAAAAGGCTTGTTGTATTTCAGGTTTAAATCCACTGTCCCTTTGGTAACACCTTCACAAATGTAATCGAAATGGCGGGTTTCTCCTTGTATTACACATCCCAGAAGAATAACAGCATCAACATTTTCCATTTCTGCAAAATACTGTCCTCCCAAAGGTAACTCAAATGTTCCGGGAACATATTTTAAAAGGATGTTTTCTTCAGTTGCACCATGTTTTTTTAATGTGCTTAATGCTCCTTCGGCCAATGCTGCTGTAATTTCAAAATTCCATTCGGCTACAACTATGCCAAACCGCACCTTTTCTGCTGAAGGAATTGAATGTACATCGTAATATGAAAGATTTTTTGTTGCCATAATTTTAAAAATAAAAAACCCCTCGAAACGGAGGGGTTTATACTTATTTGAGTTTAACCCAATTTTATTTTTACCCGTGCGATATATCGCTCAACATTTCGTCCTTCCGCTGATTCCGGATATTCATCTTTTATTTTCTGATAAACTGCCAGTGCGTCTTCCAATCTGTCCATCGATTCAAGCAGATTGGCTGCTTTCATCATATAAATAGGAGTGGTTAATTCATTTTTGTCCATTGAATAAGCCTTTTTATATTGCTTCAGGGCTTCTTCTTTATCCCCAAGCTCAAGGTATGCATCACCTTTCGCACCTGCAGTAATTGGTTCAAGCAACAAATCATCAGTTTTAAAATCATTCAAATAATCAAGTGCTTCTTCATACTGCCCAAGGTGAAGATAAGATATTCCTGTATAATAACTTGCAAGGTTTGCTGCCTCGGTAATTCCGTAATCATCAATAATATCAAGGAATCCAAGATAGTTACCGTCGCCATTTATAGCAAGGTTGAAAGAATCTTTTTCAAAATAATTCTCTGCCATAAACATTTGCGACTGGGCTTCTTCTTCTTTAGGTTGAAGATAGAATTTCGTAAACCCTAAATATACAACCACAACCAGGATAATTGCACCAATCATGTAGGTGATTAATTTCTGGTTGTTTTCAATAAAATGTTCCGTTTTCGTTAGAGCGCTTTCAAGTTCCTGCAAATTATCTTCTTGCTGAGCTTTTTTCTTTGCCATGTCTTCATTTTCAAAATTGTGCCGCAAAAATAGCTTTTTTTTCAAAACAGTATGGAATATAAACGTATAATTTTGAATAATAATCAACATCGCCTTGTTATTAAAACGAAATTGTTTCCGAAGTTCATCTCCCCATGTTTTTTAATTAGTTTTGCAGCAAACTTGCAGAAATTTTATAATGTTTATTGAAGAAATTTCAATCGTTAATTTTAAAAACCTGAAAGATGTTAAGGTTTCTTTTTCGAACCGTTTGAATTGTTTTATTGGCAATAACGGTGCCGGAAAAACAAACCTGCTCGATGCAATATATTATCTGTCGTTTTGTAAGAGTTTTTCAAATCCTATCGACCAGCTCAATATTAATCACGATGAAAATTATTTTATACTGAACGGAATTTACAGGCGTCTCGATTCAAAAGAAACAATTAACTGCGGCTATCAGAAAGGACAGAAAAAACAATTTAAAAGAAATTCCAAAGTCTATAAAAAACTTGTTGATCATATTGGATTGTTGCCATTAGTAATGATTACTCCTTCGGATGTTAGCCTGATATTGGGCGGCAGTGATGAACGACGGAAATTTATGGATGGAGTAATTTCGCAATACAATCAGGGTTATCTCGAAGATTTATTAAAATACAACCGTGCTCTTTTGCAACGCAACAATTTATTGAAACAATTTGCTTCTGAACGGTATTTTGATCCTGAATTGCTTGCTATCTGGGATGAGCAATTAATTGAGCCTGGAAAAAGAATTCATGAGCAACGATTGATATTTGTTGAAAAACTAATTCCTGTTTTTCAATATTATTATTCATTTGTGTCGCAGGGAAATGAAATTGTAGGACTGACGCATCAATCCAATTTGCACGAAAATACATTTGAAAACCTTTTAACGGAATCTCAGTCCAAAGATCGGGCTGTTCAATACACAACCGCCGGAATTCACAAGGATGAACTGATTTTTACCATCGATAGTCATCCAATAAGGAAACTGGGATCACAGGGACAAATGAAAACGTACCTGGCAGCATTGAAACTTGCACAGTTCGATTTTATTAAAGAAATTTCGGGAATGAAACCAGTGCTTTTGCTTGATGATATTTTCGACAAACTCGACCGGCTGCGCGTGGAGCAAATAATGAAAGTTGTGTCTGGCAATAAATTCGGACAAATTTTTATAACCGATACCAACCGCGAACATCTTGATGCCATCATCAAAAAAATGAATGCTGATTTTCGTATCTTCAGGGTTAATTCGGGAACTGTTGATCTTGAAAAATAAAGCAAACGAATGAAACGAAACAATACACAAACACTGGGAGAGGCCTTGCGTGCATACGTGCGGGAAATGAAGATGGACCGCAAATTAAAGGAAGTAAGTATTGTTCAATCGTGGGCAGAAGTCTTAGGTAAAACAATTGCCCGTTATACCCGGAATGTCTATTTCTCGAATGGTGTTTTGTATGTTGAAGTCACCTCTCCTGTGGTAAAAAATGAGCTTTTAATGATGCGCGAGGAAATCCGGAACAAACTAAATGAAAATGCCGGCGAAGTAATAGTATACAAAATTGTATTCAAATGAATTCGCCGGCATTTTTATATCCTGTCGAAAGCTTCTGGTCAATCAGTACCGTTCGGTTTTCGAAAAGAAAAAATCTGATTCAATAATTGCATTTTCATCACTGTCGGAACCATGAACTGCGTTTTGCTGTAAACTTGTTGCATACAACCTACGGATTGTTCCCTCAGCCGCATTTTCAGGGTTGGTGGCACCAATTAAAACCCTGTAATCTTCCACAGCATTTTCCTTTTCAAGAATTGCTGCAATTATGGGGCCTGAGCTCATAAATTCAACAAGTGAATCATAAAACGGCCGTTCCTTGTGTACTTCATAAAAAGCACCGGCTTGTGCGGGTGTTAACCGGGTAAGTTTCATCGCTTTTATCACAAAGCTTGCTTCGTTTATCATTTTTAAAATTGCACCAGTGTAATTGTTTTTAAAAGCCGTTGGCTTAATCATGGTGAAGGTGAGTTTTCCTGCCATTTTATCAGTTTTAAAATTTTGTAATCAATTCGCAATATTATAAAAAATTGACTAAAATAGCCTTTGCACGCATAACAGAATTCTTATCTTTGTCAGTTCAAAAAAATAACTGATTTGAAAAATACTGTAAATGAGGTTCTTATAAAACTGAAACAACTTCTCGAAGACAAAAAAGAGCAGATTGTTTTGGTAACACATGAAAATCCTGACGGCGATGCAATTGGTTCAGCGATTGGCCTTGCTGAAATTCTTCAAAATCAGGGGCATACTGTCTCCATTATTTCTCCAAACAATTATCCTGAATTTATAAAGTGGTTTTCATCGGAAATTGAAATTATTATCTACAGCAAAGAAAAAAAGAAGGTTAAAAAAGTCTTGGAAGAAGCCGGGATTTTATTTTGTCTTGATTTCAATGATGCAAAACGTGCAGGTAAAATGGAAAAACATATTTTGAATTTTAACCGGCCAACTGTTTTAATCGATCATCATCCGCATCCATCCGATTTTCCGGATATTCTTATTTCTGAGCCGGAATACAGTTCGACAGCAGAATTATTGTATGTGGTTATTAGCGAAATCGGGTTGAAAGAACATTTAAACAAACAATCCGCAGAAGCTTTGTACACCGGTATCATGACTGACACCGGATCGTTCAGTCACAATATTTCAAATCCAAATACTTTCAGGGTAGTTGCCGAACTGCTTGCCCTGGGAATTAAAGCTGAAAAAATCCAGTCGAACGTTTACCATAATTTCTCGGCTAACAGGATGCGTTTACTGGGACATTGTTTGGACAAAAAAATGGAAGTGTTTCCCGAATTACGTTCAGCAGTTATTTCGATTACCAAAAAGGAACTCGAAGAGTTTGAATATAAAACCGGTGACACTGAAGGATTTGTAAACTATCCGCTTTCAATCAATAATGTTGTTTTTTCTGCGTTATTTATTGAAAAGGAGGGTTTTGTTAAAGCATCATTCCGGTCGAAAGGGAATTTCCCGGCAAATCAATTTTCCCGCAGTCATTTTGAAGGCGGCGGACATTTAAATGCTGCAGGTGGCGAGTCAAAGCAAAATCTTGTTGAAACTGTTGAAAGGTTCAAGCAACTTTTAAAGGAGTATAAGCATCAGTTATTGGAAACAATAATTTAAAGTAAAAATGAAAATGAAATTTTTAATGAATTTAGGATTAGCGGTGATTGTTGCAGCGTTGATTTCATCGTGTATTGATATGGGGGATCAGGAACCTGACCGGGTACAGACAAAAGCTGAAGAGCAAATAATACTTAGTGCATATCTCGATAGTCTGGAGGCAAAAAGTTACGATGTGGATACTACCGATTTGGGAGTTTATTATGTTGTAATTGAAGAAGGTGAAGGTGAATATCCTAAAGCCGGAGATACTTTGGTCGTAGGTTATTCAGGTTATCTGATGGATGGATTTTTATTCGATTCCTCTGAAATTCACTGGTCCGACGGTAAATGGGAATTTGAAATGGGTGCAAATGCTTCAATTCCTGGATGGGAAGATGGATTAAAACAAATTAATGAAGGAGGAAAAATTCAGTTTATTGTGCCTTCTGAGTTAGGTTACGGCCAGTTTGGCTCCGGAATTATTGGTGCTAACCAATCCTTGATTTTTGTAGTCAAGATGTTCGAAATAAAACCTTCTTCGGAAGTTTGAAAAATAAAATCATATTAATGAAACGAAAATTTTTAAATGGATTGGTTTTGATGTTGCTGGTGGCAGCATTTTTTGCCTGCAAAGAAGATGATCTGGCAAAACGGCGGCAGCGGGAGCTTGAAAAACTGGATACTTATATTGTGAATAATTATCCTACTTTGGATCCAAAACGGTCGGGGTTATACTATATTGAACAGGAAGAAGGCATCGGCGATTCAATAAAAATTGGGGACAGGGTGCAGATTTTTTATGATATGTGGACACTTGACAGTGTTTATGTTGACGGAAGCGGCTCTTATGAACCCCTTCAAATAGTTGTCCAGCCGGCATCACAATTAAGTTCTGCTGCAACCTCAGTAAGCAATTTCCGGGGACTTAACGAAGCTTTAACGTATATGAAAAAAGATACAAAGGCGTTGCTGATTCTACCTTCAGAATTGGCCTACGGACAAAACGCGCTTGTAGTACCTGGATTTACAACAATTTTAATGGAAGTGGAAGTGTATAAAGTTTATCCTGCAGCAACTCAATAACCCGAATTAAAATATTTTTCCGGAATTTGTATGAACAAGACAGAACTCCTGAAAAAACTACTGCCCGGTTTTATTCCGCTGTTTGTTTTCATCCTTGCCGATGAAATATGGGGGACCAAAACCGGGCTGTTTGTTGCTATTGGTGTAGGATTGGCAGAAATGTCCTGGGTCGGTTTCAGGGAAAAACGATTCGATAAATTTATTCTGTTCGATACACTGCTGCTGGTAATTTTAGGCGCAGTTTCTATTCTGCTGAACAACGATATATTTTTTAAACTTAAACCGGGGCTCATTGAGCTAATCCTTGTTGCAGTGCTTGGTGTTTCGGCTTTCTCTCCAGTTAATATTATCGGTTTGATGGGACAGCGCTACATGAAAGGTGTAAATTTTAACGAGGCACAGGTAAAGCAAATGCGAAGGAGTTTAAAAATACTCTTTTACCTGTTTTCTGCGCACACTGTTCTTGTGTTTTATGCCACCTTTTACATGAGCAAGGAAGCATGGGCTTTTATCAGTGGTGGATTATTTTATGTTTTGTTTGGCCTTTATTTTTTATTCGAATTTATCAATCAAAAGAAAAAACAAAAGAAATTTGCAAGTGAAGAATGGGTTCCGCTTGTGGATGAAACAGGAAAAATTACCGGACAGGTGCCACGCTCTCAGGTGCATAACGGGAGCAAATTATTACATCCGGTGGTTCACATGCACGTTATCAATCAAAATAAAGCAATTCTATTACAAAAGCGGCCATCATCAAAACTCATTCAACCCGGAAAATGGGACACTGCAGTGGGCGGTCATATTAGTGCAGGAGAAACGCTGGAACAGGCTCTCCGGAAAGAAGCATTTGAGGAAATCGGACTGAAGGATTTTTCTGCAAAATTGCAGAAAGTTTATAAATGGGAGTCAGAAGTGGAAAACGAACTGGTTTATTTATTTACCACATTCGATTATAAAAATTATAATATTCATTCCAACGAGGTGGAGGAGGCCCGGTTCTGGACCAAAAGCCAGGTTGAAAAACAAATCGGAAAAGAGGTTTTTACACCAAATTTCGAACACGAATTCCAACTACTCAAGAATGCCTTATTGATATAGCAGAGAAAGGCGAACGGCCATTCCTTCCCTGCATTCAAATGGCCATCGGATTACCCGGGGTCATTCGAAAACTTTGCAGGTAAAAATGACTTCCTGTAATTATATTCCAATTAAAAAAATCGCAGGTTGTTTATGAAAATCCGGGATTTGTTTTTTCCATTCACCAACTGTTTTTGTTTGCACAAATTCATTTTCGGCAGTTAAGTTGGCCGCAATACAAAGAAGGGTAGAAGGGGAGCAGGTTTTCAGCAAATCATTTATCAAATGGTTATTGCGATACGGTGTTTCAATAAAAATTTGTGTTTGCCTGTTATTTTGTACTTGCTTTTCAAGCATGGAAACAGCACGCACCCTTTCACCTGGTTTAACAGGTAAATATCCGTTAAATGTAAAATTCTGCCCGTTCAGTCCCGAAGCCATCAGCGACAGAATAATTGAAGAAGGCCCTGAAACCGGAACAACTTTTATATTTTTTTGATGAGCAATTCTAACGATATCGGCACCCGGATCTGCAACACCCGGGCAACCTGCTTCTGAAATTACTGCTACATCCATTCCAGTTTCAACGGGTTTTAAAAAGTCCGGTAAATCGCTTTTTTGGGTGTACTTGTTCAATTCGAAAAAGGTAAGGCTGTCAATGTCAATTTCCTTGTTTACCTGTTTCAGAAACCTGCGGGCAGTGCGTATGTTTTCAACAATAAAATATTTTGTACCTGAAAGAATTTTGAAAATCTGAGCAGGAAGTACATTTTGCCAGTCACCATCAGCTAAAATGTTTGGGACAAGATAGAGCTTTGCCATGTGAAAAGTTTTTGCAAAAATAGAGATATTCGTGGTAACACAACAGCTTTTGTTAAATTTGCGGAATGACAGACCGGAATAATTTTACAATTAAAGCAACGCTGCTCGGAACAGGGACGTCACAAGGTGTTCCGGTTATTGCCTGCAATTGCGAAGTTTGCCTGTCGACAGATGAGAAAGATAAACGGTTACGTTCATCTTTACTGCTTCAAATTGAAGGCAAAAATTTTGTAATTGATGCAGGCCCCGACTTCAGACAGCAAATGTTGCGTCAAAAGATTGAATCAATGCGGGCCGTTCTGATTACGCACGAACATGTAGATCATATTTTTGGTCTGGATGATATTCGCTCCTTCAACTGGTTGCAAAAAAAATCACTCGATATTTATGCAGAAGAGCGTGTGCAACAGGCAATAAAACGTATTTTCTCCTATGTTTTTACTGAAAATAAATATCCTGGTATTCCTCAAATGAATCTTCACATCCTCCGTAACGTACCGTTTAAAATCGATGGAATTACATTCATACCTATCCGGTGTTACCACCATAAATTGCCGGTTTACGGTTTTAGGGTGGGAGGGGTGACTTATATTACGGATACCAATTTCATTCCTCCCGAAGAGATGGATAAAATTAAAGGAACAAATGTTTTGATTATTAATGCCTTGCGCAGAGAAAAACACATTTCACATTTTAATTTAATTGAAGCGCTGGAAATAATCGAAAAAATAAATCCGGAAAAGGCATATTTAACTCATTTAAGTCATGGTTTTGGTAAGCACCGGGATATTGAAAAAGAACTCCCGCAAAATGTTTTTCTTGCATACGATGGCCTTGAAATAAACCTGTATAACGAACAGCAATAATTTTAGAAAAGTTCAGTAATCAATTCACCCCATCATTTTTTAACCAGGGCATAACAATAATTAAAGCCGATACAAGATAAATACCGCCAGCCAGAATAAATGCTGACTCAAGGTTAATATTATCAGTTATCCAGCCCAGCATCGGCCCTATGGCGGCAAAGCTGATCCGGATAATAAAATTCCGCACCGACAGCATAGTTGCCCGTACTTCGCTGCCAGTGTAAAGGTTGATGTAATTTTTAAGGATGGGAGTTGCTATCCCGCGTACAAGATAAAATAAAAACAGGAATCCTATTCCCACCCACGAAATGGATAAACCGGATAAAAAATAACCCGCCGAAAGCAACACAATTACAAGCAGCACTGACAATTTTTTCCCTGCCCATATTTCCACCTGGTAGGCAAAAACCGAAGAAATCCCGACAGTCAGGTTCAGGCAGGTCCACAATATTCCAAACCACTCTACCGGTAGTCCGATGGCTTTAAAAAAAGGCTGCACAAACCACGCAAAAGTTAATGTTGCTGTTCCGGTAACAGCCGATAATAAAATCGCGATTCTCAGGTTTTGGTCAGATAAAAAGGTTTTACCGATATTTCGTACCAGTTTTTTAATGGAATGAATATGTTCTGTTGAATGAAATTTCGGTTCTCTCAATGTTAAAGCGGCCGGAATGGCAATTGCAGCAACAGCAAACTGAAAATAAAACGGAGTCCGTAAACTGATGGCTGCCAGGAAACCGCCTGCTATACCTGCAATTGCTTCAGCAAAATTACCTGCCGATGTTATCCGGCCTTCCTGCTTCACATATTCGCTGGTTTTATCCTGTGCTTTTAAGGTATCGAAAAGCAGAGCCGAATCGGCGCCTGAAACAAAGGAGTGGCCAATACCAAGAATAATTTCGGC
This sequence comes from uncultured Prolixibacteraceae bacterium, assembly GCA_963816685.1. Lineage (GTDB taxonomy): Bacteria > Bacteroidota > Bacteroidia > Bacteroidales > Prolixibacteraceae > CAVYUC01. The sequence goes on from CAWFMB010000006.1 coordinate 57,766, forward strand.
AACTGCAAATGCCCAAAAACCATATGAAAAACTGTACATTAAAAATCCTGCACTGCCCAAAATACTTCCAAGAATCAAAGTCTTTTTGCGTCCCCATACATCGGCCATCCAGCCCGACGGGATTTCCATCGAAACAATAGCCAGAGAATATATCGCCTTCAGTACAAAAACTTCATGCATTCCCATCCCATTCGACTGGTAAAAAAGAACCACCACAGGCATCACCAGATTAAACCATTTTGAGATTTTAATCAGGTAAAGCTTTGTTATATTTCTACTGATTCGCGACACCAACTTTTTTGGTAAATTCTGATTTGATACAAAAGTAGAAATCACTTTGGATTCCAAAACAGACCTTCTTTACATTAATTTATTTTTTATTCTTTTTGTAAAGAATTATGGAAGTTTAATGGAATATTTTCTTTCAAATTGAAAGCAGAATCTTATTTTTGCCTTTACAGGACATTCAAATCATCCGATGAATCTCATCCAGCATTTTAAAACAGAATACATCGGATGTTTTTTTGCAGCTGCCTTAAATTGAAATACATTAAATACAATAAATTAAAATGAAATTATTTATTCCAAAAAGTTACAAGTCGGTACTGGATGTAAACCAAACCGAACAGGCGATTAAATTACTTAAAGATTTTTTCCAGTCGAACCTGGCTTCCGAACTGAGGTTACGCCGTGTTACTGCGCCCTTGTTTGTAAAGCAGGGAACCGGGGTTAACGATGATTTGAATGGAATTGAACGCCCGGTTTCGTTTCCGATGAAGGAGATGAACGAACAGGTGGCTGAAATTGTGCAGTCGCTGGCAAAATGGAAAAGACTTGCGCTTGCAGATTTAGGCATCGAAAAAGGCTATGGAATTTATACCGATATGAATGCCATCAGGCCCGATGAAGAACTGACCAACATTCATTCGTTGTATGTTGACCAGTGGGACTGGGAACGTGTAATCTCGGAAGATGAACGTAACCTGTCGTTTTTGAAAAAAGCTGTTACCAAAATATATTCTGCACTTGTAAGGACAGAATTCCTCATAAATGACAACTATCCAGAAATTAAACCACAGTTACCCGAAGAAATAACTTTTATCCATTCGGAAGAACTTGCAGAAAAATATCCTGATCTCACTCCTTTTGAACGGGAAACAAAAGCGGCAAAAGAGCACGGGGCAATTTTTGTTATTGGCATTGGTGGTGAAATTCCCGGGGGTGGCATCCACGACGGCCGTGCACCCGATTACGATGACTGGACAACACCAACGGAAAACGGCCGTAAAGGGCTAAACGGCGATATTATTCTCTGGAATAATGTACTGGACCGTGCTTTCGAGATTTCATCCATGGGTATCCGGGTCGATAAAAACGCAATGCTCCTGCAGTTAAAGCAAAGAGGACTTGAAGATCGTAAAGAACTAATGTGGCATAAAATGCTGCTTAATGACGAACTGCCGCTGAGCATTGGTGGCGGAATCGGCCAGTCCAGGTTGTGCATGTACTTCCTGCGCAAAGCCCACATTGGCGAAATACAGTCGAGCATCTGGCCCGACGAAATGATTCAGAATTGCAGAATTAATGGAATTCACCTGCTATAAATTCCAATCCCGGTTAAATGCCGGGATTTTTTTTAAAGTGGCTTTTAAACCGTGCTAAAATTTATATATTTGCACCGCAAATAAAAAAAAGGCTGCCCCGGTAGCTCAGTTGGATAGAGCAACTGCCTTCTAAGCAGTAGGTCATGGGTTCGAATCCCGTCCGGGGTACATTTAATATTGTAAAACCATTGTAAGATCATACTTTACAGTGGTTTATTTATTTTCATCAAAAGATTCACACAGCAGATGATGGCCGGATGACATATGTAATACAGATTTACCTAACGGTGTTGCCATATCTCTCAGCATTAAAGAAAAATATGCAATAAGAATCACCGGATATAAAATGATTTAATTTAACTTTCCGGTGGAGTAAAAATAGATCAGACATCAATCTTCATTTATCCAAACGAGTATCACAATCTTTTCTTGCAGTGGTTGTACCTTCCCTATACTTTCGCTATACATTCGATATACCAGGGACGGATTAAATTCAATTATACATAGTGATGGTATATTGATGGTATATTGATGGTAATGCCGGTGTAGCATTGAAAACCCTTCAGATGCTCCTCTTTTTTGGGGGGTAATTCCAATACTTACTTACAGGAGACAGTACGTTCCTGCTTAACGTTATTTTTCCTGTAGTCCATTTTAATATGGCTGCTTCTTTGGATCATATGAATGCTGATTTTTCAGGCAATATTTCATCATTTGTAACTTTTCTCTTCCTGATTTTCAACGTATTTCAAAAACAACGATAAATCAGCTTCATAAATATTGCCTTCCTTGTCGGATGCAAGGACAATCCATGGAGCATTTTTGGGAAATGGCTTTTTTGAAGAAGTTACATCATTGATGCGGTTATTCTTTTTCCAGTTGATGGTATCCGGAGAAATCACAGTGGCGGAATTTATTAAAACTGATGAATTTGTTGTATCGATTATTCCAAATTCAATTTTACCAAGAAATGAATTTTTTGTATTATAAATGGTATGTCCGCTTAAAATTACCGGTGGATTTTCGTCTGTGGAAATAATGATCGGGCGGCTCGGATGTTCAATTGTGTCTAAAATCAAATACGGATAACTGCTCCATCCTTTTTCGGCAGTGCGAACTCTTAAAACAAATTGCGGTTTTCCAACGCTGTCAAGGCTGTTTTTTGTAGCTACCCACAAAGTTCCATCGGGAGTAACCGCAGAATTTAAATGGTCATCGGCGGTTTTATTGCCCGCTTCAACAACTTCTGTTTTTTCCCAAACTGTATCTTGTTTATTGTTTTTGTGAACACAAAACAATACAGCATCCAGTACCTGGTTCGACCAAATAACTCCAACTCCATCGGGTAATGATGTAATCGTGCATATATCATCATTATCTATTCCTTCAGTTAAAATAAAAGGTCCGTTCCATTTTTTATTTTTCGCAACTGAATTCCACACACAAACTTTTTTCCCAGCAGTTGCAGCTACCCAAAATACACCCTTTTTATCCCGTGCAATGGTAGCAGTTTCAAACTTTTCGTTTCCGAAGGGAGGATACAAAGTTGTCTTTATTTGTGTTTTCCATCGCAGGCCATTATTCTTTGATATTTGCGTTTCGAGATGAAATACTACAAGTTTAGTTTCATCCACACCAACCGCAGTAATGCTATTTTTTTCTGAACAAATATCAACCCGGCCAGGCACTCCCTGAAGTGCTTTGGTAATTTCGTGAACTTCCTTCCAGCCGTTTTCTGAACGTTGCCATAAAGAAGGTCCTGAATTTCGGGGGAGAATGGCCCACCAGCAACTGTTCATATACCACAGTTTTGATTGCGGTTTATCTGCGGTAGGGTTCGAAATATCTACTTTGATTACCGGCTGGCTAAATTTTTTACCAACATTTTGAGAAAGTAAAATACCCGGGACAAACAACAGATAAATACTAACTGTAAGACACAACCCATCACTTCTGGTGAAATACCTTCTAAAACTGTAATTATTTCGCATTAAAACTATTCTTGACGGAACTGTATTTTTTGAGGTCACTACCGGCAATATCCTCCCATGAATAGTAGTGGAAGGTTTTCCCCTGTGACATGGCAACCAACATTCCGGCAGGAAAGCCAGGCAATGCTTTATTTGTTATTTCACTTCCATCGCTTTGTTCTGCCTGAACTTTTATAACCTTTAAGAGTACATGTTCATGAGGATTGGCGGTGGTACCTTCCCTGTTAAAAATCCTGAATTGATTTGCCTGTTGATCTGAAACCAGAATATACCCGGTAGTATCAGTGGTTTTATAAATTGAGATTCCTTCGTGGTCCTCAGCAAACCCTTGATTTCCAAAAAGTGCCAGTTCCTTATTTGCGTCGGCTGCATCCGGATCAGCATGATATTTTCTTATACCGACTGTTTCGTCAGAATAATATACAAAACCTAATTCCTCGTCAACAGCAATGGATTCAATCTCTTTTTTTCCTGAATACCGGCCGAATGAACGAACCTGTTTCATTTCTATCATTCCCACCTCGTTACATTCAATACGGTATTGATTAATGTAGCCTAGCTCAGGACCTGATTTTCCGCTGACAAAAGCAAAAAGGGCATGATCTGTTGGGCGTTTATACAATGCTATGCCCATTGGAGCCCGGTTTTTATCCCCATCAAAAACAGTTAAATTCCCTGCATCCAAAACCTGAAGTTCAGGTAAACGAAAGATGCGCAACCGTTGTGCTTCCCTTTCTGTAACTACTGCGATATCTGTTGGTTGTCCGTTAATTTTAAAACCACAGGCAATATCAACATTGTTCGGCCTTCGTAATCCTCCTGCCCGTTTAACCGGTTCTCCTTTCAGGTTAAATGCGTAAAGCGCTCCATCTGAATTTTTATCCGTTCCTATAATCAAACTCTTCTTCCGATTTTTTTGATTTATCCATATTGCAGGATCATCGGTATCCCATTTGACTGTATCAGTAATAACTTTGGGTTTTATATTTTCAAAAGGAACATTTATCTGCCCCAATCCAACTGTGGCAGCGAAAAATGATGCAGTTACAAGCAGTAAAGAAGTGGAGTTTTTACTTTTCATTTTAGTTATTCAATTCATAAAGTGATTAAAACATAAAACAAAAACAAAAAAATACGGACCGGTTTTAAGTGATCCGTATTTTCTTAAAGTTACAACATAATGTGTTGCAGTTGATATACAATCCGGTTTAATTATAGTCCGGATTCTGGGGCATTGGTGCTGTAAGGTTGGCATCAATTACCGATTGTGGAATCGGGAATAATTTTTCACGATCAGTGATATACTCTCCACCATTGGTATTATACAGTTTTGTTCGTTCTATCCATTTATTTGTTCTCAGCAAAGTCCACCGTCTGTGTTCTTCAACAACAAGCTCGCGTGCCCGTTCGTCCAGAATAAAATCGAGAGTTACATTATTTGCAGTAATTTCACTTGCATGTGCCCGTCTTCGTATCTTATTTATTGTTTCAGCTGCTGCTGTCAAATCTCCAAGTTTGAATTCAGCTTCAGCTTTAATAAGATAAGTTTCGGCAAGGCGCAGATATAACTGATCGCCATAAGTACTTCCTCCATCGGGATTATTGGGATCAACACCTGCAGCCACTTTTTTTGACCAAGGCCAGGTTACGCGGGTTCTTGTATCGAAAGTGATTGGTTCGTCCCAACTCGTCCAGATGGTATCCCCATATTCATATCCCGGAGGTAAACGGTCAGCGTCATATGGAGCATTTCCTTCTGCGTCTTTTAAAATATAAAACCATCTGATTGCATAGGGTGAAAGCCGGTCATCATTAAAATTCAAAATGTCTGATTTTGTAACAGGGCCGGATTCAGGCCATTTATAAAGTTCAAGTGCATATTGCGATAATGACATACGGGTAGATCCCCTGCCACCTCTTTCAACAGTATTTGTAAAAGGTCGTACTCCGTCGACATTAATATTTGCATACCTGCTTGCATGTGATACAACTGTATGAACTACGCCACCACCAACAGTTTCGCGTGCAAACTGATGTACCCATAATGCTTCGGTATTTCCCTGGTAACGGTTTTGGTTTCCTTCAAGAAACATATCCATAAAAGGAACACCCGGTTGATCGGCCTGAACGCCATACCTTTCTGTAACCAATTCATATTCCGGAGTATTTATGACCTGGTTCGCCCAATACAATGCGCTGTCCGGTTTATCCAGCACCAGGTACATTTCTGCCAAATAATGCTGAATTGCCCCTTTTGTAATTTTGCCTGGTAGTTCAGGTTCAACCGGAACATATTTTTCTGCAAATAAAAAGTCCGTCATTATCTGTTTCCGTACTTCGGCCACAGGAGTTCTTTCCCAATCGGTTTTAATTGTTGAACCAAGGGCTTCACTTAAATTCAATGGTACATCTCCCCAGCCAAAGGTAAGATGCCTGTACGCCCATGCGCGGATAGCCCTTGCCTCTGCAATGACTCTGTTTCTGTTCTCTTCGGCAGTTCCGTCGCTACCTGACCAGTCGACATCCGATTTGCTTTCAGCCTGATTAATAATAGTGTTTGCTGAATTTACTATTTGATACAGCCAGGTAAACATTCCATCAATAAATTCTGTATTGGGAGTGATTTCATCTCCCCAACGGAGCGCAATTCGTCCGAAACCTCCACCGGAATTTTCAGAATTGGTAAGCAAAACATCAGTTCCCGACATAAAAGTTTCATTTCTAATCCAGCTGCTGTTGTTTCTCACTCCTGTCCTTTCTTCCCTCACCAAAGCATACAAACCGTTTAAGCCGGTTTCAAAACCTTCCAATGAAGTATACAGCGTTTCAGTTGTTATCAGGTGAGGAGGTTTTTCATTTAACATCTCATCTGAACAGCCAAACAAAATCAAAACAAACAGTATGCTGACTGTAACGGTAATATTTAATTTCATAATTTTCATATTATATTGATTTTACAAACTTAAATTAATTCCAAAAACAAACTCTTTTTGCAAAGGAGCAGCAACCTGGGAATTCAATTCCGGGTCCAGACCAGACCATTCGGTAACAGTAAAAAGGTTTCTTCCTGTAACATAAAGTCGCAATCTGTTCAATCCAAATTTATCCAGCATATTTTGTGAAAAATCATAGGATAACGAAATGTCCTTTATTCGGATGAAACTTGCATTTTCATAAAAATTACCGATAATACCTGACATTCTTTCTGCGTCCACCACATTTGCCACCCAGTCGTTTGTCGGGTTTTCGGGTGTCCAGTAATTTTTATTAATGGTTCTTCTCCTTGCCTGCGAAAAAGTGTCTTCATCAGTCATCAGTGAATTGTTTCGTGTAACGCCATGCACACCATGTATGAATACATTGAGGCTGAAGTTTTTATAAGAGAATGAATTAGTCATTCCCCATAAAAATTTAGGATCCTGCTGACCGATGATTAAACGATCTTCTCCTGTCAACTGTCCGTCGTTATTAACATCCCTCAATTTTACAAAACCGGGTTCAGAACCATATTTTGCTGCTTCTTCAGCTTCATCCAGCTGCCATACTCCATCCCAGGCCCAATCGTAATTTACCCGGATTGGTTCGCCGATAAACCAGGCATTGGCAACGTCATCAATTTCCTGTCCTTCATCATCCAGTGTTCCGTAAAGCGAAACAATTTCATTTTTCATAAACGACAGGTTTCCGGTGGTGTACCATTTAAAGTCACCCGAAACAATATTTCTGGAGGTAAGAGAAACTTCAAATCCTGTGTTTTGGGTTTCACCAATATTTTGGGTGATGGAAGTAATTCCATGTACCGACGAAATCGTTCTGCTTAACAACAAATCGGTTGTATTTGTTTTATAAACGTTTACAGTTCCTGTGAACCGGTTGTTTAACAAGCCTAAATCCACTCCAAAATTGATAGTCCGTGAAGATTCCCATCCAAGCTCATCTTGCCCCAGCACACTGGGAATGTATCCGGCATATGTTGTTTTTCCGTAAACCATATTTTCTTCACTTAACCTTGAAATTGATTCGTAAGCTCCAACAGCCTGATTTCCGTTTAACCCCCATGAAGCTCTCAATTTTAATTCATTAACGAAATCATTTGCCGGGAAAAAATCTTCATTTGCAATGTTCCAGCCTAAAGCAACCGAAGGAAACAATCCCCATTTTGTACTTGCACCAAAACCCGAAAATCCATCTCTTCTGCCGGTTACCGTTAGCAGGTAACGATCATTGTAAACATAGTTCAGACGCAACATCTGCGATATCAAAGTGGTTTCATTATACAAATATTCAGGTACAACCAATTCTGCCTGGGCTGCAGAATACCAGGTAAGAAAATCGTGAGGAAAACCGCGTGCACTTAACCCGTTTGAGCTGTATTTATCATTCTCATAACTGTATACACCGGTTAAAAACAGGCTATGTTTTTCAAACTCTCTTTTATAGGAAAGTATATTTTCTATAACCGCATTGTTACGCCGGGCGCGTTCAGTTTCTGCCCTTCCGTTAGCTTCATAACCTGATTTGGTATTTCGCCCCCTGTAGGTAGCATCATCGTTAAACCGGAAGCGGATACCTGAATTTAGCCTGTAGCTTAAACCCGGAATAAAAGGCACATCTACAATGGCATAATTATTCGTTAAAATCTGGTAAGAGTCATCTTTGTTTTTGTAGAGTGTCGGCGCCATCGGATGTTCAAAAAAAGTATCTTCACTCCATGGATATACAAGGTAATTTCCGTTTTCATCCAGGTTCTTCGTCAGTGGATTCATCCAAAACAAGCCTTCCATACTGGGTGAGCTTCCGCTTTTATCATCGTAGCTGAATTGTGTGCGAGTGCCGAGAGTAAGCCATTTACCGAATTTTGTATCTACGTTAATCCTGCTGGTCAGGCGAAGGTAATCATCATTCTCCAGAAGGCCCTGTACATCCAGTACACCGCCTGCAATGTAATAGTTTGTATTCCCGCAGGTTCCGGAAGCAGAAAGGTTGTGCTGCTGGCTGTGACCTTTACGCAAACCTAAATCAAGCCAGTCAACCCATGCATCCGGGCCAGCTTCATAAATGGCTTCTTCTGACAATGTCATTGCATCAGGCCATCTTTGCTGTTTGAAATTATAGAATTCTTCACCGTTCATTACATCGGGAAGTTTAACAAAATCCTGGATCGAATAGTATCCGTCATAACTTATCAGCGATTGTTTTGTACTTCCTGTTTTTGTTGACACCAGAATTACGCCATTTGCCCCACGCGAACCGTAAATGGCAGCTGCCGAAGCATCTTTTAAAATCTCAATTGATTTCACGTCATTTATATTGATGTCGCTCAGACTGCCACCATAAGGGATACCATCCACCACTATAAGGGGATCGTTACTTGCCCGGATTGAATTCCGGCCACGAATCATAATGTTTTCATCAGGTGCTGCGCCAGCTGACGATGTTTGAATCATAATTCCCGGAATCGCCCCCTGGATAGCCTGAGCAATATTAATGTTTGGAACCATTTCCAACCTTTCATTGGGCACCGAGGCAACAGTTCCGGTGATGTCACTTTTCTTTTGTGTTCCGTAACCGACAACAATCACCTCATCCATTCCAACGACATCTTCTTCCATTGCAACATTAACCGATGTTTGTCCTTCCAGCTGAACATCTTTGGTTTTCATTCCTACAAAAGAGAATTGTAGCGATTGTACATCATCCGGAACGGTCAACGAGAATGTTCCGTCAGTACCGGTTACAGTGCCGGTAGTAGTCCCTTTAACAACCACTGAAACACCAGGCAGCGGCTGGCCGTTATTATCAGTCACCATTCCGGTAATGACCTGTTTCTGCTGTTGTGAATTTTCTGTTTCTGCAGCATTTGTTTTTAGAGTAGCCGGAGTATCTGCATTTTCATCTTCCAGGATTACAATTTGTCTGTCGTAAATCCGGTAGACATTGCGGGTTCCCTCAAACACCTGGTCGAGTATTGATTCAACAGGTTCATTTTTGACCTTCACATTCACCCTGCGGTTTACATTCAACGCTTTTTCGTTGTACAGCAGGATAAATTCACTGTTTTCCTCGATTTCCTGAAAGACCTGTTTTATAGTTACATCGTTCAGTTTCAGGTCAAATTTAATTGCCTGCGAGTAGGTATTATTAGCTGTTGAAACTGCAACTACAGCAAGCATCAAAATAATCAAAAGTTTCATCTTTAAAAGAATTTTCACCATGCTTCCTCCCGGAAAGCGCAGCATTGTTCGCTTTTTTTTCATAATTTTGAATTGTTTAGATTAAATACTTTATTTAATTTATTGAAAGTCGCCGGGCCTGGCCGCCTGCCGGCTTTCGCTTTTTTATTTGCTTGGTATCTCTTTCATTTTTTTATCAATAAATACTTTGTTGTTTACTATGCGGTAGTCTATTTGGGCTACATCGGCCAACGCTATTAGTACTTCTTCCAAAGAATCCTTTAAATCAAGCTTACCTGTAATCAATCCGGAAGATGGAAAACTATCGGGCAGGGTGATTTCAACATCGTAATACCTTTCGAGCTGGGTAAAAACCGATTGTAAGCTTTCTTTTGAAAATTCCAGCCATCCTTCGGTCCAGGCAATATACATTGTTGTATTAGGTTCATCGTAAACGTTGATTTCCGTATTCTGCTTGTTGTAATTTGCCCTTTGGTGGGGTTTTAATATTACTTCGTTTGTTCCGATGCCTAAGAATTTTTGTGTTCTTAAAGCCACACTTCCTTCCAGTAAAACGGTTTCAATACTGGCATCGGATGTATATGCTGAAACATTAAACCATGTTCCCAGTACCTTTAAATCCAGTTCACCTACATTTACTATAAACGGCTGGCTTTCATTTTTTGCCACCTTAAAACAGGCTTCACCATCGAGGTAAACCTCGCGTGTTTTATTGCTGAACCTGGAAGGGAATGCCAGTCGTGTGCCTGCATTAAGCCACACTTTGGTACCATCGGATAATAAAAGTTCCGAACTCTTCCCGTAAGGGATAATTACCTCGTTCATTTCAATTCCATCAGGTTCAAGATTGGAAAGATCTATCACGCTGTCGTTGTTTATGACCAGTTGATTGCTCCTGGATAAATCAATGCTTGAATTATCTTGTTTAAGAATTACCTCCTGACCGTGACTCAGCTTCAAACGGGCTTCTTTGTTGCCGTAAACTGTCTTTTCAGATTCGAACGGATAACTTTCTTCTTTTTCATTCAGATATAGGTAACCCAGTGTCCCAATTGAAATTATTAACAGTATGGCAGCTGCCCGGGTAAAAATTTTCATGAGTACAGGATTTCTTCTCTTTTGAAGTTGAATTTGTTCAAACTGATCAATATTTTGCCATATTTCCAATACTGATTCTTTATCCAGAATATCATTTGTATCACGGAGTAACAGAATTATTTTCCGCGCTTTATTTGCCGTATCTCTAAAATCCGGATTATCGTCAATGAATTTAACCCATTCCTTGTCCTTTTTCCCCTGGAGTACCCACGCGATAAAAGATTTATCCTCAATCAGTTCTTCCGGACTATATGTTAAAAAATTTGATTTCATTTCGTTACTTGCAGCTTTATATTAAGAAAAAGACAGGCGCCGGATTTTTGTGGACATCTTTTCCGGGGAAATTTTTTTAGTTGTATCCGAATAATTAATGACCGAATCGAAAGCGTCAGACTTCCTTTCGCTAAAGGTGTAACAGTTTCCATAATCCATACTGAAGTTAAAATTCCGTCAAAAGAAAAGCGCCCTAAAATTGAGCGCTCATCTTAACTAACCTAAATCTATGAACCGGTTATGCAAAACACCGTCTTTAAATAGTAAAGGGATAAATTAAGATTTTGTAGACACTTCAGGGGAATTATTTTAACAGTGGAGAGCTTTTTGGGAATATTCCTGCAAACAAAATAAAAATCCCACTCTCCAATAAAACCTTTTTCAAAGCTTTTATTGCTCTGAAAACCTGTTTGCGGGCCGAATCATATTTCAGTTGCATAATTTCACAAATCTGTTCGTAATCGAATTCACAGGTAAATCTGTAAAATAAAATTTCGCGCTGTTTGGGACTCAATTCACTCAAGCCTTTCTGTACCATCTTTTCCCGCGCAGTCAGTTCCTCTTTTTCAATAAATTCCTGTTCCGCTGAATACAATATAAAAGCTTCCGGTAAAATCGCGGTACCATCCATTTCTTCAAATTTCTGAGCTTTTATATTCCGAACAAGTTTTCGCCGAAACGAACGTATCAGATAAAACTGAATGTTGTCAGTTTCTCCAAGACGGGAGCGGGTGCGTATTAAATCAAAAAAAAGGTCCTGAATGCTGTCTTTTATTAATTCATCGTTTTGACTAAATTTTTTACCATAGCGAAACAGGATTTGAACATGCTGATAGTAAATATGAGACAATGCATAGCTGTTACCCTTTCGGAAGTCATCCCATATTTGTTTATCTGTCGTCATTAGTTTATGAAGTTTTCAAATATAGATGCAATATTTCCAAATTCAAAAATATTGGAAACATATAATATTGGCTGAATATTTCAAATATGGATTTTATTTGTTTAAAAATATTAAGTCCATATTCTTTTGTATTATTCTTTTAAGGAATTTCTGTCTCTGAAAACCAGGTACCAGAGATTTTTTCTCATAAAATTTTTTATCAAATTAAATTCAATTCGAATAGGGTGGGAATGATGCAAATATTCTAACACTTGTATATGCAACCGGATGAATTTTAAATTTTAATTTATCGCTTTCAACCCTTTCAGCAAAGTTGGTAACAGCTCTGATACAGTAGGATGTGAAATAACAGCGTTCTTCATTACTGTGTAAGGAACATCGGTATACATATTTTGTAAAATACTGCCAATAACTTCATCGCCGCCAACGCCTAATATAGCTGCACCGATTATTCTCAGATTTTCAGCATTGACTATAATCTGCATCATTCCCTTGGTTTCCCCTTTTTCTTTCGCCCTGGATACCTTACTCATGGGCATTGTTGCTTCCAAAAGTTTAATTCCCTTTTCAAGTGCGGCTTTGCGGGTTAATCCTGCACGTCCCAAAGGCGGATCGATATACAGGTTATATGCAGTTATCCTGTCAGAAACTTTCCTGTTTTTGTTGTTGAATTTGTTGTCGGCAATAATATCAAAATCATTGTACGAGGTATGTGTAAAAGCACCTTTTCCGTTGCAATCGCCCAGTGCATAAATGCCTTCAACATTTGTTTCAAGATACTCATTTACATGAATATAACCGCGGTCATCTGTTTTTATTCCGCAGGCTTTCAGGTTCAGCGAATCTGTATTTGGCCTGCGCCCAACTCCAATCAGCAGGTGCGAACCTGAAATTTCCGGAGCTCCTTGTTTACAGTCCAGTTTCAGGGTGACTGAATTATCGTTGTTTTGTATACCGCCGATACACGAAGTATTCAACCGGAATTCAATGCCTTCCTCTTGCAGGAAATCCAGAATATTCTCACTGATTTCACTGTCTTCACGACCAATAATAGCCGGCCCTTTCTCAATAATTGTGACTTTGCTTCCAAATCTCCGGAACATTTGACCAAACTCAAGCCCGATGTAACTTCCTCCAACAATGAGCAGGTGTTCAGGCAGTTCTTCAAGCTGAAGTATTGATTCGTTGGTGAGGTAATCCAGTTGCTCCAGCGATTCAGGAATAACAGCTCTTGCACCTGTGTTGATATAAATTTCAGGGGCGGTAAGTTCCACATCGTTAACATGAATCATTTTTTTACCTGTAAAGTTGGCCTGTCCATTAAAAAAAGTAATGTTTTCTTCGTTTTCAACACCCGAACTTATGCTTTCAACCGATTCCTTCACAATTTCATCCTTTCTGCTTTTTATTCTTTTTAAATCAGCAGTAGCACCTTCGGGAATATGAATTCCAAGTTCAGCCCCGTTCCGGGCATCCCGGATCCGACGTGCGCTTGCCACATAGGTTTTTGTGGGGGTGCATCCATCATTCACGCAAGTTCCTCCTAACTTCTCCTTTTCAATAAAAGCAACTTTATTCCCTTTTGAGGCAAGTTTAAAAGCAAGCGGTGTTCCTGCCTGACCCGAACCGATAATTATTGCATCAAATTTTTTCATTTATCTGTTTCATTACATTTATTTCGGCGCAGTACCGATAAGCTCCGGATTATTATTTTACTGAAAGAGTGGGGGAGTCCGTTTTTGTATTCACCGGGTTAATTGTCAGGCAGGGCATCAAATTCTTTTCTTTTTTTATCATACCATTCATTCAGTGTATCAGGTGAATTCATATACTTTTGCATTTCCTGCATTGCTTTTATGTGTGGTTCATCTTTTTTCTGAAACATTTCAACACCGTGGGCTTTGCTCAGATTTGCCATTTGTCCGAAGGTATCTGCATGGAACTCTTTATCACATGCCCCTCCCAATTGTCTGCAAGTCATTGTCTTCATACCTTTTGTGTAAAATATATTTGTTCTAAATAAGTATAAGGTAAAAAAAAGATTTCACTTGTACATCGTTAAACCTTTTTAAATAGTTGTTTTTGCCAAAAGGACAAAGGACTGAAGGATTGAGGGACTGAAGAATGCTTAAATGCTTAATTGCTTGAATGCTTGAATTTCTTGAATGTTTAAATGCTTGAATGCTTGAATATTTTTGAAGGTTTGAATTACTGGTCTCGTGGCTCATGGCTGGTAGCTCGTGGCTTCAATCTTGTGTCTTGTGGCAAATTACTGAAGGACTGAATTACTGAAGGATTGAGGGACTGAAGAATGCTTGAATGCTTAATTGCTTGAATGCTTGAATTTCTTGAATGTTTAAATGCTTGAATGCTTGAATATTTTTAGAAGGTATGAATTACTGGTCTTTAGGCTCATGGCTGATAGCTCGTGGCTTCAATCTTGTGTCTTGTGGCAAATTACTGAAGGACTGAATTACTGAAGGATTGAGGGACTGAAGAATGCTTGAATGCTTGAATTTCTTGAATGCTTGAATTTCTTGAATGTTTAAATGCTTGAATATTTTTAGAAGGTATGAATTACTGGTCTTTAGGCTCATGGCTGGTAGCTCGTGGCTTTAATCTTGTGTCTTGTGGCAAATTACTGAAGGACTGAAGAATGCTTGAATGCTTGAATGCTTAATTGTTTGAATGCTTGAATTTCTTGAATGCTTGAATCTATATTTTTAGAAGGTATGAATTACTGGTCTTTAGGCTCATGGCTGGTAGCTCGTGGCTTTAATCTTGTGTCATTGATCCATCTTTGAACCCGTCTGTTCAGCCGGGCAGGCTTTAAACTTTGAACTCTGTCCTGGAGTCCTAAACCTGCGACTTCAAAGCCGGAATTATCGAATCAGTACAGTTTTTCGAACGAATGCCGTTACAGACTTTGTGGTATTTAAGCATAATTTCCTTATTGGCATCCGAACAGGTTTCAGCAATTTCATAAAATTCCTCATTCATATTCCTGTAAATTTCAAACGGGCATTGCGGGTTTGGTTTGTCGTGGGGGCACGATTTTACAAGTTTGTTAAAGGCTTTGTTGATATCTGGATCTTGCATTAGTTGTTTGCATAAATTGTAAATCAAAATTAGACATATTAGAAAATTCCAGAATGTTCTTATTGCTGAAATTACAGTTCAGAATTGCTGATTTAAAGTAATATTTTGTTTAAGTAAGGGAGGAAAAAGATGAAATTGGTTGGAACCGGTGATTGAAGCTCATTGGAGTTGAACTGTTGATTGAAATTCAATAGTCCGGTACCTTTATACTTCGTAAATTTTGCATTTATATATGTTAATGATAAATCAGACTTTTCTAAACTGGCTCAATCCTGTAATTCTTAAAACTCAAATTTATGAAATGAATGATTTAGACGGTTCTTTCCTCTCAAATTGGAAATTCCAAAAAAATATAAATAAAGTCGACTGCGATGTTTTTAAAATTAGAATTTATAAGATATATTTGACCCTGATTTATAAATTCATAATATCCAGTTAAAAATTTATTACTATGACCAAATTAGACATTGTAAACAAAATTTCAAGCCAAACCGCCATTGATAAAAACACAGTAATTAAAACACTTGAAGAATTTATTAAAACTGTACAATCATCACTTACTGATGGTGAAAATGTTTATTTAAGAGGTTTTGGTACGTTTGCAATTAAACATCGGGCAGAAAAAACTGCCAGAAACATTTCAAAGAATTCAACAATAATCATTCCTGCCCATAATATTCCTTCTTTTAAACCAGCGGCTGAATTCAAGAAATCAGTTATGGATGCCGGTTAATAAAACGAATATCCCCTATACCTGCTTTTTTCGATTCTTAGCTCCCGGGTCAAGGTTCCAGGCTCCTGGTTTGGAATTTTTTATTCCCTGCACTTCGCTTTTTGCGATTTGCAAATGACCAAAAATTTGTGTATCTTCAGTTAAAATAACAGTTTAACAATCAACCGCTTGTATATTGTTAAGCAGTTTTTCTTTGATGCCTTTTTTCAGTTTAAACTTTTACTGTTATGAACTTAAAAAGTACACATCAGGCCAAAGAAAACCTTCGCAATTATGAATCTTTTTACAACATTATTACAAATCATACTCCTGTAAAAATATGGATTACTCAGTCCGATGGTTTCTGCACTTATTTAAATAAAAACTGGTACGAATTTACAGGTCAGCTTCCGGAGGAAGCTTTGGGTTTCGACTGGGTGAAGGCTATTCATCCTGATGATCAGCAACTGACCTTCAAAATGTTCAATGGCGCCAATAAAGATCATATTGCATTTAAGATTAATTTCAGGTTAAAAAACAACAACAATGAATTTATCTGGCACCAGTCGGAGGGAGCACCACGATTTAATGACGCCGGCAGGTTCGAGGGATTCGTTGGTTCAGCAATTAACAGCCACCTGCATGTAATCGCCGAAGATGAATTGCGACAGGCCAACCTGATCCTGACCAACCGAAACCTTAAATTGAAGAAATTAAATGAATTGCGCGACAACCTGCTACACATTATAGCACACGATTTGAAAGGACCGTTGGGAAACATGCATCAAACCCTGACTTATTTTTATCAGCTTGAAGAACAGAAATCAAGGGACGAGATTCTGCAGGATTTAAAAAAGATGATTGTACAGCAGCAAAAAGTGCTCGATGGCCTCATTGAGATCATTAAAGTTCAAAAACCTAAAAATCTTCATGCTGTAAAAGTAAACCTGAGCGATATTATGCGCGATGTTAACGAAGTACTGGATATCTCCGTTCCGGAAAATGGAAAGATAACATTCAACTTCGATGCTGCACCTCATATTCACTATGTCGAGCGGTTCATATTCAGTATTCTTTTCAATTTAGTTTCAAATGCTGTAAAATACAGACACAACGACCGGGCACTGTTGGTGGAGGTTAAAAGCAAAAGGGAGGACGAATTTATTATCATTACAGTAAAAGATAATGGCATGGGTATTACCGGTTCTGAAAAGGAATGGAAAGACATCTTCAGGGTATTTCAGCGCAATACAGACAAATGTGAAGGCTCCGGAATTGGTCTGTATATAGTAAAAACACTCATTGAAGGCAACGGAGGTCATGTTAGCCTGACCAGCTCACCCGAAACGGGTACCACTTTCTTCTGTTATTTAAAAGAATACGAAAGTTAATTCAGAATTTCAAAGTTTTAAGTTTAAAGTCTTCGGCTTCCAGGTTCCAATTTGAAGCCGACTCGGGTTACAGGTTACGGGTTGGGTTAAAGACACAAGCTATGTGCTTATTTCAGTCCTTCAGTCCTTCAGTAAATCATTCCCTCAGTAAATGGCATAAGACATAAGACACAAAAGACAAGAGGAGACACAAGATACCTACCTCCCCCTGTAAAACGGCAGATTGGCCGGTTGGCGTTTGCCGTTTCGTTTTGCCTGTTTTTTGACATATTTGCCTGAGTTGTTGAGCAGAAATGTAAGGCCGATAGTGAAGTCGGAGTAGATGCCAGTTATTTTCCGGCGTTCGCCCGCTGTATTATAATTATGGACCACATCCAGAAAATCGTAGTTGACAAGGTTAACATTAACGACAGCATTCAGTTCCACATGTGAGCTGATTGCCGCGCGGATTCCGGTACCGGCAAAATATACGGCGGTGGACATTTTACTTTTTGAGAATTCTTCGACATTTTTCCCGAAAATCAGCCCATCTTCCCGGTTATCTTTGTAGCGCAATTCAGATTTGTAGGGTAGCAATCCGGAGCCTGCTCTTATAAAGGGCAGGTAACGCCCGTTTTTTCCACCGGAGTTTAAGTTGTACTGCAGAAATATTTTATTGCTGGTAAACATGTTCCGGTAGATGACAGGATCAGTAATTGGTGCCATCATCAGGGGATGGCGGCCAATGGCGGAGAAATCAGGAGCATCTGTTTTGCCCCGGAGGATGCTGACCAGCAATTCGGCTCCGGCTTCCCAGTTGCGGGAAAATTGTTTGGAGAGTTCAATGCCGTAAGTCAGACCAGACTGGTTATTGAATTCATTGATGGGTCCTGTGCTGCTAAATTCGGTAATCAATTGTGAGATGCCGCCCTTGCCTGTAATGCGGATATCCGACAACAAACCGGTTATCTTACTGTCGGTCTGTGCCCCTGCATACGAAATGATGCCCAGAACAATGCATATCGTGGCAATAATTCTCATTAATGGTTGGTCGTTCTAAATCGGCTGCAAAATAAAACATTTTTTTTGAATGACAGCTATCCCTGATCTTTCTGCTGTTCCGGATTTTGGTTCCGGCTTTGTAGTATGTCTCTTGTCTTATATCTTGTGTTTTATCTCTGTATCTTGCAGAGTTCTGGACCTGACTGTCGGCAGAAAGGATCAAAGTTTGACCGGCTGAACAATATGCCTGTAATTTTGAACGAGCTTGTATTCATCGGAAGATTTCAAGTCATTCGATGAAAGGAACAGGGAAATCTGTTGCTAATAGTATGTGGCTTGTGTTTAGAGTTTGCCTGTGATTTATCAGTCATGGAAATTAATATTACCGGTGCTCTGCACCTAAAAATTTGGAATCAAAATATTAATGCTACAAATATTAATGATGCTCTGCACCTGATTCAACGCAGTACAAATTATAAATTATAAATTACTAAGGATAAATGAAAGTGCGAAGGCTTCGCCCTTTGGGGGACAAGGGTAGCTTGGGCATTAGAGCGGAGTTTACCTGATTGGTACTGACTTTCAACTACAAAATTCTGTTTATCCAGCATTCCAGCATTCATGCAGATATTAATCACTTTACCTCAATTTGTCATTCGCACCGGTATCCCAGGGGAAATCTGTTGCTAATAGCTTTCCAGATTTAGGAATTAATATTGCCGGTACTCTGCACCTAAAGATGTAGACTCAAACTTTTAGGCTGCAAATATTAACGGTGCTCTGCACCTGAGCCAGCGGCAGTGCATTACGAATTGGTATTCCGGGAGAGAAAACTATTAGTAGTAGCGATTAGCCAGCAGCCAGCAGCTTATAGCTTATTATCACATGTATCTATTTCATCGATAAAAATAATGAAATGACGTGGTCCCCTTTAGGGGTAAGGGGTAGCGCGGGCGTTTCCTTGGCTGGAAACTTAACATTCAACTACAAAATTCATGTGTTTATCAAGCATTCCAGCATTCCAGCATTTATTCGTCACTTTACCCCAACTTGTCATTTCAAACCGGTATTCCGTGAGAAAAAACTTTTAGTAATAGCAATTAGCAGCCAGCAGCTTGTGGCATATAACTTCATATGTAAACTTTAAACCGTGATCTCTAATTTTCCGGGGCTAACAGTTGGTTAAACTGCACCTCCGGATTTACGAGTTTCGTGCTTTTCCCGTTTTCATTTCCGTTTGTTTTAACGGTTGAATTGCCGTTAATCCCCGTGTTACATTCAGAGTAACATGAATTTACCGAAACAAATTCAGGAGCAATATTCATCATCTGTTTAATCATCTGATGCGCACTTTTCTTGTCCAAATCCTGAAGAAGACCCTGAATTTTGTTGTTTACCAAATTGAAATCATGTTTTCTTACTTTTCCAATCAGAATTTTATCATTGTGGGTCGGCAACAACAATTCCTTATTATCCAGCAATTCTTCGTAGAGCTTTTCTCCCGGCCGCAGTCCTGTAATTATTAATTCTATATCCTGACCTGGAATATAACCGGACAAGCGAATCATTTTTTTTGCAAGATCATAAATCCTGACGGGTTCCCCCATATCGAATATAAAAATTTCGCCGCCTTTACCCATAAATCCGGCTTCGAGTACGAGCTGACAGGCTTCGGGAATAGTCATAAAGTACCGGGTGATATCTTTATGTGTTACAGTTACAGGGCCTCCTCTTTCAATTTGCTTTTTAAACAGGGGAACAACTGAACCGTTGGATCCCAAAACATTTCCAAACCGCGTGGTAATGAATTTCGTTTTTATATTGCCTGACTGCACCAGCGACTGAATATAGATTTCGCTGATTCGTTTTGAAGCACCCATCACATTGGTGGGGTTCACTGCCTTGTCTGTAGAGATAAATACAAATTTATCTACATTAAACTCTATGGATAAATCGGCAAGGATTTTTGTGCCTCCCACATTTACCCTCAATGCCTCGCAAGGGTGATCCTCCATTAATGGTACATGTTTATATGCGGCTGCATTAAAAACAATGGAAGGTAAATACCTGCTGAAAATCTTCCGCATTTTCTCCTTATTGGTAACATCGCCAACGATGATATCAAATTGTGAAGGATTGTTTTTACTTAGAATTTCGTTCTGCAAATCATAAAGTTCAGACTCCGCTTTATCCAGTAATATCACCCGCTTTACATGAAAGCTGATGAGCTGGCGGACAATTTCGGAACCAATTGAACCGGCAGCTCCTGTCACAAGCACCACTGCATCTTTAAGACCCTGTTCTATTTTTTCCTTTTCAAGTTGAATTGAATCCCTTCCCAGCAAATCTTCAATATCTATTTTCCGGATTGATTTCGCCTTTAATTCACCGTTAATCCATGATTTCACAGGTGGCACCTCTTTAATCAGGATATTGTATTTTATACACAGGTCGGCAATTTCTCTTTTTCTCTGATGTGTTACACCTGATGGTTCAATGGCAATAATAAGCTCCTGGACTTTCTTTTTTGATATTATCGTTTCAAAAGCTTTTTTCTCAGAATAAATGGGTATACCTGCTGAAATTTTATTCTGAAGGGAGGTATTATCATCAATAAAACCAATCAGTTCAACATTGGAAGAGGAGTCACCTGAAAGAATATTCCTTGTAATCTGCCCCATTTTTCCTGCCCCGAAAATCATTACCCGCTTCACTTCCTTTTTGCGCGGGGATATATAAAGAAATGCTGCTTTAACCATCAGCCGGAACAGTATTAAAATAAACGTAAGCAGCAAAAATTGAATAATGATTATTGAGTACGGAAGGACAAAGGCAGTCGGGACATTCAACTGACGCGCTGCATTTGAAATAATCAACAACAATAATGTAGAAAATACTGTTGCTGCAACTATTCGCAAAATATCAACTGTTGTACTGTAACGTACGATACCTGAATATGACTTGGTTAACCTGAAGAAGAGGATAAAAACAGGTACAATAAAAAGCAGGTGAGCCGGACTTACAAATTCCAGTGTCCTGGGAAGGTTTAAATTAAAACGGAGCAGGAAAGCAAAAAAATAGGCAATCGGTATTGCAGAAAGATCAAACATCAACACAAGCCATCGAGGCACAAAGCGTTGAGAAAAATAACATCCTATTCGTTCCATAGTTGTTTGGTTCCAGAAGGTAAAATAAATTAAAGTAAAGTATAGCTTTTAAATCGTATTTAGTTTTTCGTTTACCAGGTTGAATATTAAACAGCTAAAATAATCAAATATTTTGTAAAATATAAATTTTGGGTATTATTTTTAATTAGTAATTTGATTTTGCTTTTAGATTAACAGATAACATGCTGATTTACTTGTACTTTGATATATACCAATCTTTAATATATTTAAACTATATCTTCGGATTTTAAATGTTTACGGCTGCTTTTCTTTTTGTCTTTTCCATTCTCACTGCCGTAGCCATAACCATAGCCGTAACCGTAGCCATAGCCGTAGCCATAACCATAACCATAGCCTCCGCTAAAGCTGTAACTCTTCTTATTGCGTTTTATATTGTTCACAATAAGACCTACCCCTTTCAACTGGTGTTTTGCTTACTTCTTCAAGCGCAGTTTTCAGGGCAAGTTTATGGGTGTATTTGTGTCGGATGATAAACAGATTTGTATCAATTAGGTCGTGAAGGTGAAACAAATCGGCCACATAACCAACAGGCGCGGAGTCAATCACTATCACATCATACTGTTCCTTCAGTTCTTCCACCAGTTGCAGCAGTTTTGCATCTGTAAGCATTTCCCCGGGATTGGGAGGAATGGGACCTGCAGGTATGATTTTCAACCACGGATGTTTTGTTGCAAAAGTAATTTCTTCAAGTGAGGCGTTGCCGATGATGTAGTTTACCACACCAAGGTCCGACTTCAGCTCAAACTCTTCTTTCAGATTCGAATTGCGCAAATCCAGGTCGAGCAGTACTGTTTTTTTATGCATCAATGCAAAAGAAGAAGCGATATTCACTGCATTATACGATTTTCCTTCCTTTGGGAAAGTTGAAGTTACTGCAATTACCGGATTTGCTTTTCCTTTTGTAATCAGGTTCAATTTTGTACGAATTGCCCTGAATGGTTCACTTGCCGGGGAATTGGGCTTATCCAGTACCAGTGTACGGCTGTTCTTTTTATCTTCATGGTGAAAAACATGGCCAACAATTGGAAAACCGGTTATGCTTTCAATGTCTTCCTGTGAATTTACTTTATTGTTAAAGAAATCGCTTAAAAAGATGATTCCTGCCGGGAATGCAAGGGCAAGTAAGAGGGCAATTGAATAAATCCTTTTCTTCTGAGGTTCCACCGGTCCGCCTCCGCTCATCTGCGGCTCTTCAATCACCTGGCTGTCGGGTGTATTTGAAGCCTTTGCAATTTGTGCTTCCGAGAGTTTCTGTAAAAGGAATGTATAGGTTTCGTTGTTGAGTTTGTACTTGCGTTCAATGTTTACATAATTCCGTTCAGTTGCCGGAAGCCGCCTTACCTCTGCCTCAATCTGGCGGATGCGCTGATTCAGGTTTTCAAGGGCCATATCCGACTGCGAAATTATGTTGTTTACATTTTCCTGCAGTGAATTTTTTACGCTTTCAATTGTTGCATTTAACCGCAAAACCGTCGGGTGTTGCGACCCCTGTTTGATAGAGGTCTGGCTTGATTTTTCATTTATCAAATCGTTGAGCTGCAAGATCAGGCTGTTCAACAGCGGATCCTGGATTCCCATTGCCGAAGGGGCAATTACAGTTTCCAAATCTGTATTGTCTCCTGTCTGAATGTATTCGCGCAGGTAATGGTAATATTTATTTTGGGTTTCAAGTGCCACCCGTTCCCTGTCCATTTCGCGCATCTGCTCCAGCAACTGCTGCGACTGCATGGAGATATCCACTACCTGGTTTTCACTCTGAAAAGTTTCCATCCTGTTTTCCGATACTGTCAGCGAATCGGAAATGGTTTGCAATTGAGAAGTAATGAACTGGATGGTGCGGTTTGCATTCTCGTTCTTCTTTTCAAGGTTATCCAACTGGTATACCTCGGTGAGTTTGTTCAAAAAATCCTCTCCTTTTTTTACATTGAAATCACGCAATGTAAGGGTAAGGATTGAAGTTTCCTCTACATTCAGTGCAATATTTAAGTTTTTTCGATAGTATTTTACGAGCTGACTTTTTGAGTTGAACCTGAATTTGTAGTTATTGGCTCCCCCTGGTTTAAACCGCTCATTCAGCAAAATATGAAACGAAAACTCATTTGTAGAAAGTTGTGCCCCCGGTTCAAATTCCTTCGAAAAAGAATAATCCTGTATTTTTTTAATGGTCTGTTCTTCGCTATAGTTGTAAATTGTTGCATCTTCTGCTTCAATGCTGAGCAAAAATTTCCCACTGGGCTGAATCGTCAGGAGAAAATCGGCATTAATGATCTGCGGATGATTTTTGTCCCAGTTTACCTTGAAAGGTGCATCTCTGTAACTTTCGGAAACTGCAACCCTGCCTGCTGTGTAGTAGCTGACTTCAAAATCAAGTTCATCGAGTGTATGGGCAACAATAGGAGTTGAATTGAGCAGCACCATCTGGTTGTAAATGTTTCGCATGCTGTTCATCACCCCCAGTCCCTGAAACACATTCTGTGATGCTCCGGTGGCTCCTGCAAGGGGTGAATTCACCTTGTCCTCCTCCACCAGCATTGTAGAATGAATTTCATACACAGGAGTTGTATACCTGTTGTATGTATAGGCAAGTCCGCCGGCAATAATTACAGTCAGAACAAACCAGTACCAGTGACGTAAAATTTTAAATACTGTTTTTTTCAGCTCGTTGTTGTCGTCGTAGCGGACAGGCTGTTGATTTTGAGTACTGTTGCCGTTAACGGGAGTATTTTGAATAAAATCAGTAGAGGCCATTATTTAAAAATATTAAGAACCAGTAAACCAATAGATATCACAGAAGCTACAATACTTAGCGGTGCAGCATACGGCATGTTTTTAGCGCCATACACTTTCGTGCTGTATTCCACGTACACAATATCGTGCGGAAGGACGTAGTAGTAAGGAGAAAAAATTACCGAAGGATCGGTAAGGTCGAGTTGTGCAACATGTTTTCCATCCGGAAACTCCCGGATTATTTTTATATTCCGGCGGTTGCCATAATCGGTAATATCGCCTGCAGTACCCAGCGCTTCAAAAATCGTAAGCTGGTTTTTAACCATCAGTTTCTGACCGGGAGCTTTCACTTCTCCCAATACTGTTATGTTTCTGTTTACAAGTTTTACAAAAACTGAAGCACTTTCGAGGTAATTATCCACTTTAGACTGCAAAACATCACGCACTTCAGATACAGTTTTATCTTCCACCTCCAAATCGCCAAGTTGCGGATAGGAAATTTTTCCATCTGCATCCACAAGGAAAGTAATCAGTTCGAGACTGTTTGCCGATGTTGCACTTGAAGTAGTCCCTTGTGTAAGATTCAGAAAAGCAGCATTTGCAGGATCATCGCTGATGACCTGAATAAAAAGCTGGTCGTTTGGCCGGATGCGGTATTCCTCCGGAACAGGGCCTCCGGGATAAGTTATCCCGGGTTCTATGCCGTATAAATAAGTGACTTCCTGAATCGGAGTACTGCAGGAAGAAACCAACAATAGTATAATTATCCCAAAGAATAGTGGATGAAGATATGATTCGAATTTGATTAACATGAACAATTTTAATTTAGCTGCAAGTACTTAAACATCAAAATGATAATTTAAAATTTGCTTATAGGTTTTGAGTTTGCAATATTACCAATTATTCTGTCATTACAAAAGATGTGCAACAATTTAGTTTCATTTAAAACAAATTAAGAAGCTGCAGGCCTTGAGCCATGCCCCTTCAGACCTGCATTCTTGTCCGTTTTTTGTTGACGAAACCGGAAATATGGATTTGGGGTGGGGTGCATGCAAACCAGGCCTAAATCATTTAAGGCTGGCTTTCAAATACT
>CAWFMB010000007.1:0-31131 GCA_963816685.1 uncultured Prolixibacteraceae bacterium
AATGACAGCGCGAAGGCTTCGCCCCTTGGGGGACAAGGGTAGCTTGGGCATTAGAGCGGGGTTTACCTGATTGGTACTGACTTTCAACTACAAAATTCATATGTTTATCAAGCATTCCAGCATTCATGCAGATATTAGTCACTTTACCCCAAATTGTCATTTCGCACCGGTATCCCAGGGGAAATCTGTTGCTAATAGCTTTCCAGACTTAGGAATTAATATTGCCGGTGCTCTGCATCTAAAGATGTAGACTCAAACTTTTAGGCTGCAAATATTAACGGTGCTCTGCACCTGAGTCAGCGGCAGTGCATTTCGAATTGGTATTCCGTGAGAAAAAACTTTTAGTAATAGCGATTAGCCAGCAGCCAGCAGCTAATAGCTTATTATCACATGTATCTATTTCATCGATAAAAATCATGAAATGACGTGGTCCCCTTTAGGGGTAAGGGGTAGCGCGGGTGTTTCCTTGGCTGGAAACTTAACATTCAACTACAAAATTCATGTGTTTATCAAGCATTCCAGCATTCAAGCATTTATTCGTCACTTTACCCCAACTTGTCATTTCAAACCGGTATTCCGTGAGAAAAAACTTTTAGTAATAGCAATTAGCAGCCAGCAGCTTGTGGCATATAACTTCATATGTAAACTTTAAACCCTGATCTCTACTTTTCCGGGGCTAACAGTTGGTTATACTGCACCTCCGGATTTACGAGTTTCGTGCTTTTCCCGTTTTCATTTCCGTTTGTTTTAACGGTTGAATTGCCGTTAATCCTCGTGTTACATTCAGAGTAACATGAATTTACCGAAACAAATTCAGGAGCAATATTCATCATCTGTTTAATCATCTGATGCGCACTTTTCTTGTCCAAATCCTGAAGAAGACCCTGAATTTTGTTGTTTACCAAATTGAAATCATGTTTTCTTACTTTTCCAATCAGAATTTTATCATTGTGGGTCGGCAACAACAATTCCTTATTATCCAGCAATTCTTCGTAGAGCTTTTCTCCCGGCCGCAGTCCTGTAATTATTAATTCTATATCCTGACCTGGAATATAACCGGACAAGCGAATCATTTTTTTTGCAAGATCATAAATCCTGACGGGTTCCCCCATATCGAATATAAAAATTTCGCCGCCTTTACCCATAAATCCGGCTTCGAGTACGAGCTGACAGGCTTCGGGAATAGTCATAAAGTACCGGGTGATATCTTTATGTGTTACAGTTACAGGGCCTCCTCTTTCAATTTGCTTTTTAAACAGGGGAACAACTGAACCGTTGGATCCCAAAACATTTCCAAACCGCGTGGTAATGAATTTCGTTTTTATATTGCCTGACTGCACCAGCGACTGAATATAGATTTCGCTGATTCGTTTTGAAGCACCCATCACATTGGTGGGGTTCACTGCCTTGTCCGTAGAGATAAATACAAATTTATCTACATTAAACTCTATGGATAAATCGGCAAGGATTTTTGTGCCTCCCACATTTACCCTCAATGCCTCGCAAGGGTGATCCTCCATTAATGGTACATGTTTATATGCGGCTGCATTAAAAACAATGGAAGGTAAATACCTGCTGAAAATCTTCCGCATTTTCTCCTTATTGGTAACATCGCCAACGATGATATCAAATTGTGAAGGATTGTTTTTACTTAGAATTTCGTTCTGCAAATCATAAAGTTCAGACTCCGCTTTATCCAGTAATATCACCCGCTTTACATGAAAGCTGATGAGCTGGCGGACAATTTCGGAACCAATTGAACCGGCAGCTCCTGTCACAAGCACCACTGCATCTTTAAGACCCTGTTCTATTTTTTCCTTTTCAAGTTGAATTGAATCCCTTCCCAGCAAATCTTCAATATCTATTTTCCGGATTGATTTCGCCTTTAATTCACCGTTAATCCATGATTTCACAGGTGGCACCTCTTTAATCAGGATATTGTATTTTATACACAGGTCGGCAATTTCTCTTTTTCTCTGATGTGTTACACCTGATGGTTCAATGGCAATAATAAGCTCCTGGACTTTCTTTTTTGATATTATCGTTTCAAAAGCTTTTTTCTCAGAATAAATGGGTATACCTGCTGAAATTTTATTCTGAAGGGAGGTATTATCATCAATAAAACCAATCAGTTCAACATTGGAAGAGGTGTCACCTGAAAGAATATTCCTTGTAATCTGCCCCATTTTTCCTGCCCCGAAAATCATTACCCGCTTCACTTCCTTTTTGCGCGGGGATATATAAAGAAAAGCTGCTTTAACCATCAGCCGGAACAGTATTAAAATAAACGTAAGCAGCAAAAATTGAATAATGATTACTGAGTACGGAAGGACAAAGGCGGCCGGGACATTCAACAGACGCGCTGCATTTGAAATAATCAACAACAATAATGTAGAAAATACTGTTGCTGTAACTATTCGCAAAATATCAACTGTTGTACTGTAACGTACGATACCTGAATATGACTTGGTTAACCTGAAGAAGAGGATAAAAACAGGTACAATAAAAAGCAGGTGAGCCGGACTTACAAATTCAAGTGTACTGGGAAGGTTTAAATTAAAACGGAGCAGGAAAGCAAGAAAATAGGCAATCGGTAATGCAGAAAGATCAAACATCAACACAAGCCATCGGGGCACAAAGCGTTGAGAAAAATAACATCCTATTCGTTCCATAGTTGTTTGGTTCCAGAAGGTAAAATAAATTAAAGTAAAGTATAGCTTTTAAATCGTATTTAGTTTTTCGTTTACCAGGTTGAATATTAAAAAGCTAAAATAATCAAATATTTTGTAAAATATAAGTTTTGTGTATTATTTTTAATTAGTAATTTGATTTTGCTATTAGATTAACAGATAACAGGCTGATTTACTTGCACTTTGACAATACCAACCTATAATATATTTAAACTATATCTTCGGATTTTAAATGTTTACGGCTGCTTTTCTTTTTGTCTTTTCCATTCTCACTGCCGTAGCCATAACCATAGCCGTACCCATAGCCATAGCCGTAGCCATAACCATAACCATAGCCTCCGCTAAAGCTGTAACTCTTCTTATTGCGTTTTATATTGTTCACAATAAGGCCAACCCCTTTCAACTGGTGTTTGCCAACTTCTTCAAGTGCAGTTTTCAAGGCTAGTTTGTGGGTATATTTGTGGCGGATGATAAACAGGTTGGTATCAATCAGGTCGTGCAGGTGAAACAAATCGGCCACATAACCAACAGGCGCGGAATCAATCACAATCACATCATACTGTTCCTTCAGTTCTTCCACCAGTTGCAGCAGTTTTGCATCTGTAAGCATTTCACCGGGATTGGGCGGAATAGGACCTGCAGGTATTATTTTTAACCACGGATGTTTTGTTGCAAAAGTGATTTCTTCAAGTTTGGCTTTACCGATGATGTAATTTACCACACCAAGGTCCGACTTCAGTTTAAACTCTTCTTTCAGATTTGAATTGCGTAAATCAAGATCGAGCAGTACGGTTTTTTTATGCATCAACGCAAATGAAGAAGCAATATTAACTGCATTGTATGACTTTCCTTCTTTTGGGAAAGTGGAAGTTACAGCAACCACCGGATTTGCTTTTCCTTTTGTAATCAGATTTAATTTTGTACGAATTGCCCGGTACGGCTCACTTGAAGGGGAATTTGGCTTGTCAAGTACAAGTGTCCGGCTGTTTTGTTTGCTTTCATTATGAAAAATATGTCCAATGATTGGAAAACCAGAAAGATTTTCAATGTCTTCCTGTGAATTGACTTTTGTATTAAAGAAATCGCCAAGCAGGATGATTCCTGCCGGGAATGCAAGGGCAAGTAAAAGAGCAATGGAATAAATCCTTTTCTTTTGAGGTTCCACCGGTCCGCCTCCGCTCATCTGCGGCTCTTCAATTACCTGGCTGTCGGGGGTATTTGAAGCCTTTGCAATTTGTGCTTCCGAAAGTTTCTGTAAAAGAAATGTATAGGTTTCGTTGTTGAGTTTGTACTTGCGTTCGATGTTTACATAATTCCGCTCAGTTGCCGGAAGCCGCCTTACCTGTGCCTCAATCTGGCGGATGCGCTGGTTCAGGTTTTCAAGAGCCATATCCGACTGGGAAATAATGTTGTTCACATTTTCCTCCAGTGAATTTTTTACACTTTCAATGGTTGCATTTAACCGCAAAACAGTCGGATGTTGCGACCCCTGTTTGATTGAGGTCTGGCTTGATTTTTCATTTATCAAATCATTCAGTTGCAAAATCAGGCTGTTTAACAGCGGATCCTGAATTCCCATTGCCGATGGAGCAATTACCGTTTCCAAATCTGTATTGTTTCCCGTCTGAATGTATTCGCGCAGGTAATGGTAATATTTATTCTGGGTTTCAAGTGACACCCGTTCCCTGTCCATTTCGCGCATCTGCTCCAGCAACTGCTGCGACTGCATGGAGATATCCACTACCTGGTTTTCACTTTGAAAGGTTTCCATCCTGTTTTCAGATACTGTCAGCGAATCGGAAATGGTTTGCAATTGAGAAGTAATGAACTGGATGGTGCGGTTTGCATTCTCGTTCTTCTTTTCAAGGTTATCCAACTGGTATACCTCGGTGAGTTTGTTCAAAAAATCCTCTCCCTTTTTTACATTGAAATCACGCAATGTAAGGGTAAGGATCGAAGTTTCCTCTACATTCAGTGCAATATTTAAGTTTTTTCGATAGTATTTTACGAGCTGACTTTTTGAGTTGAACCTGAATTTGTAGTTATTGGCTCCCCCTGGTTTAAACCGCTCATTCAGCAAAATATGAAACGAAAACTCATTTGTAGAAAGTTGTGCCCCCGGTTCAAATTCCTTCGAAAAAGAATAATCCTGTATTTTTTTAATGGTCTGTTCTTCGCTATAGTTGTAAATTGTTGCATCTTCTGCTTCAATGCTGAGCAAAAATTTCCCACTGGGCTGAATCGTCAGGAGAAAATCGGCATTAATGATCTGCGGATGATTTTTGTCCCAGTTTACCTTGAAAGGTGCATCTCTGTAACTTTCGGAAACTGCAACCCTGCCTGCTGTGTAGTAGCTGACTTCAAAATCAAGTTCATCGAGTGTATGGGCAACAATAGGAGTTGAATTGAGCAGCACCATCTGGTTGTAAATGTTTCGCATGCTGTTCATCACCCCCAGTCCCTGAAACACATTCTGTGATGCTCCGGTGGCTCCTGCAAGGGGTGAATTCACCTTGTCTTCCTCCACCAGCATTGTAGAATGAATTTCATACACAGGAGTTGTATACCTGTTGTATGCATAGGCAAGTCCGCCGGCAATAATGACAGTCAGAACAAACCAGTACCAGTGACGTAAAATTTTAAATACTGTTTTTTTTAGTTCGTTGTTGTCGTCGTAACGGACAGGCTGTTGATTTTGAGTACTGTTGCCGTTAACGGGAGTATTTTGAATAAAATCAGTAGAGGCCATTATTTAAAAATATTAAGAACCAGTAAACCAATAGATATCACAGAAGCTACAATACTTAGCGGTGCAGCATACGGCATGTTTTTAGCGCCATACACTTTCGTGCTGTATTCCACGTACACAATATCGTGCGGAAGGACGTAGTAGTAAGGAGAAAAAATTACCGAAGGATCGGTAAGGTCGAGTTGTGCAACATGTTTTCCATCCGGAAACTCCCGGATTATTTTTATATTCCGGCGGTTGCCATAATCGGTAATATCGCCTGCAGTACCCAGCGCTTCAAAAATCGTAAGCTGGTTTTTAACCATCAGTTTCTGACCGGGAGCTTTCACTTCTCCCAATACTGTTATGTTTCTGTTTACAAGTTTTACAAAAACTGAAGCACTTTCGAGGTAATTATCCACTTTAGACTGCAAAACATCACGCACTTCAGATACAGTTTTATCTTCCACCTCCAAATCGCCAAGTTGCGGATAGGAAATTTTTCCCTCTGCATCCACAAGGAAAGTAATCAGTTCGAGACTGTTTGCCGATGTTGCACTTGAAGTAGTCCCTTGTGTAAGATTCAGAAAAGCAGCATTTGCAGGATCATCGCTGATGACCTGAATAAAAAGCTGGTCGTTTGGCCGGATGCGGTATTCCTCCGGAACAGGGCCTCCGGGATAAGTTATCCCGGGTTCTATGCCGTATAAATAAGTGACTTCCTGAATCGGAGTACTGCAGGAAGAAACCAACAATAGTATAATTATCCCAAAGAATAGTGGATGAAGATATGATCCGAATTTGATTAACATGAACAATTTTAATTTAGCTGCAAGTACTTAAACATCAAAATGATAACTTAAAATTTGCTTATAGGTTTTGAGTTTGCAATATTACCAATTATTCTGTCATTACAAAAGATGTGCAACAATTTAGTTTCATTTAAAACAAATTAAGAAGCTGCAGGCCTTGAGCCATGCCCCTTCGGACCTGCTTCTTTCTTGTCTGTTTTTTGTTGACGAAACCGGAAATATGGATTTGGGGTGGGGGACCGCAAACCAGGCCTAAATCATTTAAGTCTGGCTTTCAAATACTTCGGATATGGCGGTTTGTATGAACATGGGAGTGGATGGGTTCAATCGCCGGAGTTTTACAAATCGTGGTGACCCTGACAGACAATGACTGCGTGTAAAAACATTTGCCCGGATAACAAAGACAACCGTACAAAATATTTCTCCCGAAAAAGAAGCTTATTTTGATTTTGCCATGCTTTCCCGTTTATGGGGAAATGCGCCTCTGTTCTATCAGTAATAATTGACAGAAAGCAGCCGGAGTTGTAATTACCGGCTGGAAAAACAGGGTTGGAAATTTGTCTGTACCTGCAGTTAACAATCATAAGTCAGAAGTAACTGCAAATGTTGAAATTCTGAACTTCGACACAAATAAACTTTTCAACCTCTGCCTGTAAATGAGGAAGCAATACAAAAGAAAGGTTTTAAATTAAATCCGCTAAAATCGTTTCATAATAAAAAAATAAATGTTACTATTCCGGCGGAAAATATTTCTTTGTTTACAACAATTGATTTGAAACAAAAGGATCCGGGAGTAATTGAATAAAAAGATTCCTGAGATTCGATTATAATTCTTATTTATGATGATGAAAATATTTACTGTTTTATTTTGTCTTTCTCTGATAACCATTTTATCCGCACAGGAATCCAATCCAGTTAAAATGTCGGAATACATTGGCGTGAATTCCAATGTTGCCGCCTATGACCAGCATTACCTCGCTGATCTGGCAAAGTGTACCAAATGGATTCGGGAATACCATTCGTGGGGACATTACGAAGTTGCAAACGATTATTACAAATGGGATAATATCACCACATATCCGCAGGGTTATACATGGCCCGACCATACAAAATTCATGAACGAATGCCGAAGGCTTGGAATCAATGTTCTTATCGATGTGCTGGATAAACCCGACTGGGCAGGGGAATCAAGAGGCGCTTACAACACTGGTGACGGATCACAGCCGGAAGATTATCTTGAACGGCTCGAATTTATCGGACAGCTGGTGGCACGGTACGGAGCACAGAAAGTGGACAAGTCACTGCTTGAAACTGCAGATAAAGTGACGGGTTTGAATTACATCAAATATTACGAAGACGATAATGAACCCGACTACTGGTGGGAGAATCCACTGTGGCCTGCCGAAAAATATGCTGTTTACTGCAATGCTGTTCACGATGGTTACGGTGTGGAAACAAGTGAAGATTATCCATTACTCGGTATTAAATCGGTAGATTCTTCTGCTGTGCATGTGTTGGCAGGTATGGCTACAGAATCTCCGGCTTATATTCAGAAAATACTGAACAATTCAAATGGCCGTGTTCCATTCGATGTGCTAAACATTCATACCTACTGTACCGACCATACCGACGGATATTCACCCGAAAACGAATCTCACGGAATAGAAAAGAACCTTGGCGATTTTATGGACTGGTGCAACCGGACACTTCCGGATGTGCCGGTTTGGATTACTGAATTTGGCTGGGATACATACATCAGTTCAGGAAATCATTCCTATGTGTATGCACCTCCTCAGCAGCAGGCCAACTACATTTTACGATCGTATTTTGTGACACTGAAGATGGGATTTCAGAAGGCGTTTTTGTTTATGGACAAAGACCCAAATAGCACAGGGACACTGCAATATTCGAGCAGCGGATTAATTTCTGACCAGAATACAGGACATGAAAAAAAACCTTCGTATTATTATCTGGCAACCATGCAAAATGTACTCGGCGAAGCGGCTTATGATTCTACTTTGGCATACCGCCAAACGGCAGGGAACAATGAAGTTTACAACTTTAAATTCAGGAATGTAAACGATGATCTTATTTACGTACTCTGGACACGACTGGACAATTCGGATACAGATTCCGGTGCATCACTTCCTTATCAGTTGAAACTGAATTACCAGCCTGAATATGCATTCAGCATTCTCCCGCAGGACAATGATATGAATGGCGACACGCTGACACTTGATGTAACAGGAACTTCTGTTGATTTGGTTTTAACAGAAACACCTCAGTTTGTTGTAGTTTCAGGAAACAGTACTTCCGGTATTCAACAGGAAAATAAATCATTTGATTTCAAAGTGTATCCAAATCCTGCCGATAACGGTGTGAACGTCTCGCTCTTCAGTTCGACAAACCGGAAAATAAAAGTATCTGTTTTTACTTCCGAAGGTAAATTATTGAAAATTCTTGCGGATAAAGTATTTGACGCCGGAAACAGTTACCTCTCTTTTGGTGAAAATTATTCGCAGGGGATGTACCTGGTGAACGTGAATTCCGGTGATTTCAGGAAAGTGGAGAAGGTATTTGTAAAGTAGCGGAAAGCTGCAAGCCTCAAGTCTAAGTTACATTTTGAATTTTGATATTGCCTGAACTATTTGTAATTTCGTTCATTTAATAAATAATTTTATCAAATGACAACAGTACAGCAAAATGTTAAAACGACAACCGGGCATTACGATAAACTGTTAGCCATTCTCGGAAAGAAATACATCCGGTCGAAAATAGAAAGCCCGTATGATTTTATTACGATTGCATCGAAAGGAATCGATGCAAATGTGATTGTCAATTTCAGAAAGCATTTCAAAATTACGCGCGATTATGCGGCAGAACTTTTAAATGTTTCCGAACCAACTATATACCGGTGGATTCGTAACAATAAAAAGCTTGAACGAAATTTTTCTATTCAGCTTTTTGAACTTGCCGATCTTTTTCTGTATGGTACCGAAGTGTTTGAAAGCAAGGAGAACTTTTTTAAGTGGCTGGAGTTGCCCAACTCAGTTTTAGGAGGGCTCGAACCAAAACAGGTATTGGAAGTTCCGGGAGGAATTGCAAAAGTTAAAGATATACTCGGGCGAATTGAATATGGTATTTACAGTTAGTTTCGATGCTGGTTTACCGGATTACAAAAAGCAAATTCGCATCAGATATTAGTGGTACCGGCGCAGCACTCTATCCCGGAAGATGGAACAGAAAAGGTACACCTGTATTGTATGCGGGTGAAAATCTTGAAATTGCATTGCTTGAATATATTGTTCATATCCCGCCGCTGATTACACCGCAGTTGGTCGCTTTGACAATAGAAATTCCAGACGGTTCAATATCTGCCTTTGAACCAAAAGATTTGCCAAAAAACTGGTACCATTTTCCGGCGCCAACTATTCTTTCGGAAATTGGGCAAAGATGGGTGAATGAAGAAAAAACGGTTGCGCTAAAAGTACCAAGTTGTATCATTCATACTTCCCATATCATTATTCTGAATTGCAAACATCCTGATTATAAGAAGGTAAAGATTATAGAGAAGAAGAAGTTTTATTTTGATTCGAGACTTAGTAAATAAAATGATTTTTGTTCAATTTTTATCACACTTATAATCCACCGGTTTGCTTTTTTCAAAACTCTAAAATTACGTTTGGGTTTTTTAAACAGGTAGATTTAAGTGTTCTATTCTATCGCCGGTTTATTCTCCACATTGCCAATATCAATCACTTCTTCGAATAATTCCTTTGTATCCCTAAAGTTTCCACTTTCTGTTGCGTCGGCAACAATAACATAAACTATTTCATGGATTTCATTTTTAAAATCAGAGGCCGGAAAATGAAGAAGGAGGAAATCTGCTTTATTTTCCTCCTTCCCGATTTAACTACTTTAAGTGAAAGGAACTGTTTGTTTGTTTTAAAAAAAGGATTGAATTCACAAATTCAAAATTTGAAGAGGTTAAACCGGTTATCCTGTATATTGAACACAAGCAGTTTCCCGCTGATAACTTCTCCGTAACCGGTAATGATTTTTATTATTTCGTTTGCCTGAAGTGTTCCGGCAATTCCGGGCAGGACTCCGATTAAACCAATTTCATTTTCCTTGTATATGCCATCTTTCGGGACGCTGGGGAATAAATCGGCATAGGCAGGGCCATTCTTGTAGTTAAAAACTGTAAGCTGGCCTTCGAAATTTAAAACGGAGGCAAAAACAAGTGGTTTCCTTAATTTTGCTGAAACCTGCCCCAGCAATTCCCGTGTTTTGTAATTGTCGGTGCAGTCGGCAATAATATCATACTCATTAAAAAGATTTTCTGCATTCGTTTCATTTAACCTCAAATCGAATGTTTGAACATCAATTTCGGGATACAGTGCCGACAATTTTTGTGAAGCAAGTTCCACTTTTTTCAGGCCCACTTCCGCTGTAGTATACAGCACCTGTCGCTGCAGATTTGAAATACTGACAATATCATCATCAACGATACCAATTGTGCCAACCCCGGCAGCTGCGAGATAAATCAGCAGCGGACTTCCCAAACCACCGGCCCCAATCACCAAAACCCTTGCATTCTTAAGTTTTTCCTGTCCTTCGCGGCCAATTTCAGCCAGCGAAAAATGACGTGTAAACCGTGATGAGTCTTCGTTACTTAGCTGTTTCATGGTGGTGTTGACGATCGTGGTCGTGTTCATGAGTTTCGGTAATGCAATCGCAGTTTTGGCCCCATTCGCTGGTGCCGTCGGCAAAAAATTCATGTTTCCAGATGGGGACTTCATTTTTAACCCTGTCGATGATATAACGGTTTGCGTCGTACGCTTCTTTGCGGTGACCCGCGCCGGTAACTACCACAACTGCACATCCGCTGATTTCAACCCGTCCAAGCCGGTGGATGCATGCGGCCTCATTGAGTTTGAACTTCGATTTTGCTTCTTCAATGATCTCACTAATCATTTTATTTGCCATCGGTTCATATGCTTCGTATTCAAGATGCGTGACTTCCTTACCTTTGTTGTTGTCGCGCACTTCGCCGCTGAAAAGCACCACTGCACCACTATTTGGATTGCGAAAACCATCAAAAAGTTCGCTGTAGTTTATCTCGTTGTATTGCAAATGCTTCATATTCATTCAATTTTACCCACCACTGGATGGCGGAATTAAAAACAATGTATTTTCTGTTTTAAGTATTTCATTTAGCGGGACAAACTCTTCATTAACCGCAATCCTGCTGCTGGTCAGGACTTCTTTTGCTTCAGGATGTTGTTTAACCAGTTCGTCAATGACTTTCGAATAGGTTGCCCCGGATTCGACAGGAACAGTTGTTTCGTTTCCAAAATACTTTCGAAGCCCTGCAAAGCAGACAATTTTGATGTTCATTTTTTCCATTTTATCCTCCAATGTTTCTCATTGATAATTCACTTCCATGAAATTTTACCGGCTGTTTCAACCGAAGTAATTCTTTCAGCTTTTCTGTTAACTGTTCGTCATTATTAATAAAAGGCGAAAGTTTTTCTCCGTGCGAATTACTAAGGCATCCGTAAAAATAACCGTTGCTGTCCATTCGCAACCTGTTGCAATC
Source organism: uncultured Prolixibacteraceae bacterium (assembly GCA_963816685.1). Classification (GTDB taxonomy): domain Bacteria; phylum Bacteroidota; class Bacteroidia; order Bacteroidales; family Prolixibacteraceae; genus CAVYUC01. Next base: position 11,833 of record CAWFMB010000007.1, read on the forward strand.
GTGGCAAAACGGTGTGGATTCGTTTGCAATAATTCCAAAAACACCACCTTCTGAAGTACTCCAGTAATGCGCAGTTTCAGCATGTTTTCTTGGCAATTCCTTTATATCGGATTCTTGCCGGATTGTATCCAGAATTTCCCTTTCAGAAAAAAAGAGACCGTTTTGCTTATGGTACAAATGGCCCATTTTCATTAATTCAAGGAAACGTATTTTCACTCCCAGACCTGCAGCATAATCAAGAAGCGGAATAATCTGGGAATCATTTTTTCCACGCATGATTACCGCATTTAGTTTTACATTCATTCCGGCTTTAACTGCAGCTTCAATTCCCTGAAAAACCCTGGATGTATTTGAATGCCGCGCAACTTTACCAAAGATTTGCTCATCGATCGCATCAATTGAAATATTGACCGATTTAATGCCTGCATCAAAAAGCTTTGAAGCTTTTCCGGGAAGATAATATGCATTTGTTGTGAGCCGGATATCTGTTATCCCAATGGTTTGAATATTTCTGACCAACGGGTAAAGGTTCGGATACAGCAAAGGCTCACCACCTGTAAGCCGGATGCTTTTCAGGTTGGTTAAACGGTGTACAGCTGCTATCAACCGTGTAAATTCATCTACATCAAGTTGATCTTCAGGAGCTGATCCCGCAGGTTTTACGATAGAAATTCCACCGGGCTCCTCTTCAACACAATATATACATGAAAAATTACAGGAATTCAACAAACTTATCCTCAGCTTTTCAAATCTCCTTCCCAGTTTATCTTCAATTTTTACCATGTACTATTTAACTTTTAAACTGATAATTTGTTCAGTAGATTCAATCGTTGTAACGCTTTATTCCAGAATCTTAGACTGAAATCCGGGATTACTAAAACAATGAATTCCCAAATGTAAATCAGATGCAATCTGCTTGTTTGAATTAACAATAATAACGCTTTAACTTTCTATCTGTTTTGCATCGGACGCAAATTACTAAAAAAAAGACAATCTGCTCTTAAACAAGCATAGACTTTTTCTTGTTATAGCTTTGATTCATAAAATTTTATCCAATCTGAATATTGGAATTTATCAGCCTTTAAAGGTTCTGACTAAATAAAACGTCTTATAATCAGCAATTTAAATAATTCAAAAGACATGGCAGTTTTTAATTTAAAAATCAACAGGAAAGAATATGAGGTCGATGTGGATCCGTCAACGCCAATGCTTTGGGTGCTGCGGGATCATCTAAATCTGGTAGGGACCAAATATGGCTGCGGGATTGCCCAGTGCGGGGCTTGTACAATACATATGGACGGTTATGCGGTACGTTCGTGTATCACCTTTGTCGATTCGGTGGGTGACAAGGAAATAACAACAATCGAAGGACTTTCGGAAAATGGTGACCATCCGGTTCAAAAGGCATGGATAGAAAATGATGTGCCGCAATGCGGCTATTGCCAGGCGGGGCAAATAATGAGTGCTTCGGCGCTGCTAAAAACAAATCCAAATCCTACAGATCAGGAAATTGAAGCAGCAATGAATGGTAATATTTGCCGTTGCGGAACCTATACAAGAATAAAGGCAGCCATTAAAACTGCGGCTAATGCATAAGAGACATTTCCGGAAGTATCAGTTACAAAATTTCTTTAACAAAAGATGAATCACAAAAACAAAGTAAAATGACAATTGTAAAAACGAAACTCGACAGACGTTCCTTTATAAGAAGTTCAGTTTTAGCGGGTGGAGGAATGCTGCTTGGTTTTAGCTGGCTTGCTTCATCCTGCAGCACGGCTACCTCCGAAGAATTAACTATGCCCGATGAGTGGTTTGAAATCAATGGTTTTCTTAAAATCGGTGAAAACGGATTGGTCACTATCATGTCACCAAATCCTGAAATTGGACAGAATGTCAAAACCTCGATGCCGATGATTGTTGCAGAAGAACTGGATGTGAACTGGAAAAATGTGATTGTGGAACAAGCTCCGCTCAACACAGATATTTTCACACGTCAGCTTGCAGGCGGAAGCCAGTCTATTCGTCAGGCCTGGCCGGGGCTCCGGATGGCAGGTGCCACAGCGCGCAGAATGTTGCAACAGGCAGCGGCAAAAAAATGGAATGTGCCTGTTGAAGAAATAACAACAGATGCAGGAATGCTTTACCATAAAAACAGCGGTAAAAAAACCGGTTACGGAGATGTTGCTTCAGCAGCGGCACAACTGCCTGTTCCCGAAGAGGTGAAACTAAAGGATATTGAAGATTTTAAAATTATTGGAACTTCAAGGAAAAATGTGGATGGTCATAAAATTGTGACAGGTCAGCCTTTGTTTGGTCTTGATTATAAAAAGGAGGGGATGCTGATTGCGATGATTGTTAGTCCGCCTGCATTTGGCATGAAACTCAAATCATTTGACGCCACCGAAGCCAAAGCCATGCCGGGAATAAAAGATGTTTTTACAATTAAAACATATAATGATGACTACGAAATGCAGTGGTCAGATATCACTTCATTTCCCGAACTGGTGGTGGTGGTTGGTAATTCAACCTGGGAAGTAATGAATGGTAAATTAATGCTGAATGTGGAATGGGAACCTTTCTCTGACACTAATGGAACGGGAGCTCCAGCGGGACTTGAAAGCACAGCAGATCACAATGCAAAAATGGCTGAAGCCGGTGCCAGACCCGGCACGGAGGTTCGCAGGGATGGCAATCCCGAAGCAGCTTTTAAAAATGCAGCCAAAGTTATTGAACGAACTTATACTGCACCTTACCTGGCTCACAATACCATGGAGCCAATGAATTTCTTTGCTGATGTAACTGATGATGGTGCAGTTTTGGCCGGCCCCATTCAAACTCCGGAGTTCATGGAAAAAAGTGTTTCAGCCAGACTGGGTTTGCCACCCGAAAAAGTGGATATTCAGATGACACGAATGGGCGGCGGTTTTGGAAGACGTTTATACGGTCATTTTATTGTGGAAGCTGCAGTGATTTCGCAAAAAGTAAAAGCGCCTGTCAAATTGATTTATATCACGGGAAGACGATATGGCTTATGGGATTTACCGGCCTGCATACCACGCATTATACCGCGCTGCACTGGATGATGACAACAATCTCATTGCTTTCCATGTACGAATGGGTGGAATACCGGATAGCCCGTTGCATGCCAACCGTTTTCCTGCCGGTGCTGTTGATAATTACCTCGCCGAAAGCTGGTCAGTCAATTCAAATATCAGTACCGGGGCGTTCAGAGCACCAGGGTCCAACTTTAATGCAGTAGCCGAACAGTCATTTCTGGATGAAGTGGCGGAAGCGGCTGGAAAAGATCCAATTGAGTTTCGTCTCGGTTTACTGAAACGGGCACAGCAAAATCCGGTGGGCGAAAAAAACGATTACGATGCAGCCCGTTATGCAGGTGTACTGGAACTTGTGCGTGATAAATCAGGATGGCAAACCAGTTCCAACGGTAAAAATCGAGGGGTAGCAGCTTATTTCTGCCATAATTCGTATGTGGCAAATGTTGTTGATGTAGTAATGGATAACAACAACCCCGTCATTCAAAAAGTATATGCAGCTGTTGATTGCGGACTTGTGGTAAATCCTGATGCTGCCGTTAATATGACCGAAGGCGGAATTGTGGACGGAATCGGCCACGCGATGTACAGTCAGTTAACATTCAATCAGGGTCAGCCTGAGCAAAATAACTTTGATATGTACCGTTTGATCCGGCACGCGGAGGCGCCAAAAGAAATCGAAGTTCATTTTGTTGAAAATAACATCGACCCCACAGGACTCGGAGAACCTCCTTATCCGCCGGTGATGGGAGCACTTGCAAATGCATTGTACAAAGCAAGCGGTAAAAGATATTATCATCAGCCTTTTGTCAAAAACAGCTTTGAAGTGTAGCTAAAATAAATACACTTTGGTTTTTGGTTAAGGCGGATTTTCAAATTTAATGTTATCTGTAGTTAACTTATTGGTTGGGCAGACGCTGATGAAGTAATCTTTCGTGGCTTGAACTAACTGTAATTTATATTGTTATGTAATTGATTCAGAAAAAGCTATCAGAATTTGAATGGAATAGTTCTTTAGGAACTTTACAGATGTATTTAAGCTGATTCAGCTCAACTTAACGATTAATACCTGACAATTACTAAAATTTAAATATCATGGCAGTTTATAATTTGAAAATCAACAAGAAGCAATATGAGGTTGATGTTGATCCGTCCACGCCAATGTTGTGGGTGCTTCGGGATCATTTAAAACTCATGGGAACAAAATTCGGATGTGGTGTTGCCCAGTGCGGTGCCTGTACTATTCATGTGGATGGAAATGCAGTACGTTCATGCATAACTTTTGTTGATTCGGTTGGGGACAGTGAAATAACAACCATCGAAGGGCTTTCCGATGATGGCGACCATCCGGTACAAAAAGCGTGGCTGGACCATGATGTATCTCAATGCGGATATTGCCAGCCTGGTCAGATGATGTCGGCAGTGGCTCTTTTAAAAAGAAATCCAAATCCAACGGATGAAGAAATTGAAACAGCAATGAGTGGAAATATTTGCCGGTGCGGAACTTACACGAGAATTAAAAAAGCAATCAAAACTGCAGCAACTGCATAGTTCGTGTTTTAAACCTTAAATAATAAAAGATGACAACTGCAAAAATTACATACGGGAGACGTTCATTTATAAAAAATACGGTTCTGGCAGGTGGCGGCTTGATGCTTGGGTTTAGCTGGCTGGCATCATGCACGGATAATCAGGTTAAAGCATTGACAATGCCGAATGAGTGGTTTGAAATCAATGCCTATCTTAAAATAGGAGAGAACGGCGTGGTTACCATTCGTTCAACAAATCCGGAGTTTGGTCAGGGGGTAATGACATCGATGCCTATGGTTGTGGCGGAAGAACTGGATGTGGATTGGAAAAATGTATTGGTGGAACAGGCGCCGTTTAATACAGAAATATACGAACGCCAGTTTACCGGTGGCAGCCAGGCGCTGCGGCAGGGATGGCAGGGTTTGCGTATGGCAGGTGCTACAGCACGAAAAATGCTCAGGGAGGCAGCGGCAAAAGCCTGGAATGTGCCGGTTGATGAAATTATAACTGAAGCAGGAGTACTGTATCATAAAAATAGCGGTAAAGAAGCCGGTTACGGTGAAATGGCTTCAGCAGCAGCACAAATTCCGGTTCCGGAGGAGGTGGATTTGAAAGAGCCAAAAGATTTTAAAATTGTAGGTACTTCACGAAAAAATGTGGAGGGGAAAAAACTTGTCACCGGAAAACCAATGTTCGGTATTGATGTTGACCGCGAAGGGATGCTGATTGCAATGGTTGCTTTTCCCCCGGCGTTCGGAATGAAGTTAAAGTCGTTTGACGCAACTGAAGCCAAAGCAATGCCGGGAATTAAAGATATTTTTTCCTTTAAAACGTATAATGACGATTATAAAAGAAATGGATTTGATACCGATGCATTTACAGAACTGGTTGCCATTGTTGGCAATACGACCTGGGAAGTGATGAATGCAAAAATAATGCTGAATGTGGAATGGGAGCCTTTTTCGGATTACCGGTTTACAGCACAAGGCTGGAGAGGCGAACAACTGGTGGAGGTTCCGGCAGGATTGGAAAACACTGACGATCATCTGGCCAGAATGAAGGAAGCTGCAGCCAGGCCAGGCACTGTGGTTCGCCGCGACGGCAACCCGGAAGAAGCATTTAAGAACGCAGCAAAAGTAATTGAGCAAACTTACACAGCTCCCTACCTTGCCCATTTTATGATGGAACCGATTAACTTCTTTGCCCATGTTACCGATGAAGGAGTTGTTGTAGCCGGACCATCACAGGCGCCTGAATTTGTGGAAGGTACAATTTCTGCACGACTTGGAATACCTGTTGAAAAAATTGATGTTCAAATGACAAGAATGGGTGGAGGTTTCGGACGTCGTGCATATAACCATTACGCTACTGAAGCAGCAGTTATCTCACAAAAAGTCAAAGCTCCTGTTAAACTGATTTATTCCCGCGAAGATACGACAAGGTTTGGAGTGTTTCGCCCCACTTACCAGGTGACTTACCGCGCTGCACTTGACGATAACAACAACCTGATTGCGTTTCATGCAAAGGCAGGTGGTATACCTGAAAGTCCGTTGCATGCTGATCGTTTTCCGGCTGGCGCTGTCGATAATTATCTTGCCGAAGAATGGTCATTAAATTCCAACATCACCATTGGTGCTTTTCGTGCCCCCCGTTCCAATTTTATCGGACCTGCTGAACAGATGTTTTTGGATGAAGTTGCAGAAGCAGCAGGTAAAGATCCGATTGAATTTCGTCTTGAATTATTAAAACGGGCGCAGGAAAATCCTGTAGGCGAGCGTAATGATTATGATGCCGCCCGTTATGCCGGAGTGCTGGAACTGGTTCGTGATAAATCGGGCTGGGGAAAAGAAACTTCAAACAAAAACAGGGGAGTAGCTGCATATTTTTGTCACAACAGCTATGCAGCCCATGTTCTTGATTTAGTTATGGAAAACGGACAGCCTAAAGTAGAAAATGTAGTTAGTGCTCTTGATTGCGGTATTGTTGTAAATCCTGATGCAGCTAAAAATATGGTGGAAGGTGCAGTAGTGGATGGGATTGGAAATGCATTGTACGGTGAAATGACTTTTACAAATGGCGAACCGGATAAAGATAATTTCGACAGTTACAGAATGATTCGCCATAATGAAGCGCCTAAAAATATTGATGTTCATTTTGTACAAAATGAAATTGCCCCGACAGGGTTGGGTGAACCACCATTCCCGCCAATTTTTGCTGCTCTTGGAAATGCATTGTACAAAGCAACCGGTCAACGGTATTATAAACAGCCTTTTACCAAAAATAATCTCGGGTCATTATAAAACCGGAAAAAATTACTTATTTTCAGGATTTGTTGGTGGAGTTATTTTTAATTGGGTAAGCTGTTTTTAATCAGTTCTGTATTAATTCAGCCAACAGTTTTATTAACAGAATAATTTTTTTGAAATGACTCATGAAATAAAAACTCTGTTTCGAACATTAAAAGCATGGCAGCAACAGGGCAAAAAAGCTGTCTTTGTTTCGGTGGTCGCATTGCAGGGATCTTCCTACAGGAAACCGGGTGTGCGGATGATCATCAGCGAAGAGGGGGAATCTGTTGGTGCTGTCAGCGGGGGATGTGTCGAAAAAGAGATAGAGCGGCAGGCACAAACTGTGTTTAAAACCGGTAAGGCAAAAGTGATAACCTATGATGGACGTTTACGCATCGGTTGCGAAGGAATCATTCATATTTTAATTGAACCGGTTTTTCTTTCGGATGATTTACTAAATAACTTTGAATCGGTGTTAAAATCGAGGCAAAAATTCAGAATGGATACCTGGTTTCATTCCGAAGTTGGAGAATATGAAAACATTGGTAGCATTATAACACTCAACAATAAGACACATTCCCTGAATCCGGCTTTCACTTCCGGACAGCTTGATGCTCAGGAGTGTTTTTCACAAACATTCAATCCACTTTTTCAACTTTATATATTTGGAGCTGAACATGACGCTGTTGAACTTTCAAAAGCAGCAAAGTTACTGGGCTGGAAAGTTACAATTGTAGCTTCTGCTGATGAATCAAAATCCTGTGATTACTTCCCCGGGGCTTCTGCGTTGATTACACCTTCATTCGATAATATCGATACATCAGTTTTGGATAAACAAACTGCGGTGGTTTTAATGACGCACAATTTTAGTAAAGACGTTCAATACCTGATGGCGCTTAAAGAAGTTCAACCCGCTTACCTGGGTGTTATAGGTTCTGTGAACAGAAGGGAAAGAATATTGAACACGCTTATGGATTATCATCCGGATATCTCTCCTGAATTTCTGGAACAGGTTCACAGTCCGGCCGGCATCAATATCGGGGCGGTAACAGCATCTGAAATTGCAGTTTCAGTATTGGCAGAAATTCTGAGTATTACCCGAAGTCAGCATCCTGTTGCATTGAGTGAAAAAGCAGATTCCATTCATGGCTGATATTCCGGTTTCACTTCTGCAGCAGATAGTTTCAATAGAATAGAACTACCTGGATAATTTTTCTCCAGAGTAAATCAAACACTCATCAGTACAATTTCACTTTGACAAAAAGGAATCCGGCTGAACAATGTTGAGTTTTTAAAGAATTAAATTTTAATTGAAATGATTCGTTGTCACGTAACTTTTAACAGGGTGAACATTTTGCAGAATTGATAGTTTATTCTTTTGTTACAAAGACGAATCAACCATGTTCGCAAATCAGATACCTGCTAATATCAATGTTGAAAATGACAGCCTTATTCAATCTGTATTGAAACAAATCTCTTTTTATTGTAAAGAGGGAAAGTCTCTGATGATAAGTGTATTTGATGTTAAAAAAAATAAATTTCTGTTTTGCAATGATTCAGTAAAAACCATTCTTGGATACAGTTCGAAAGAAATTATAGCAGGAGGTTGGGAATTTTGGTACGATAAAATTAATCCTGATGAATTTGGGAAAATCAGAAATAAAATAAACTTTTTAATAGAAAAACCTTATTCACTAAAACTCCCGGGTGTGCTTTCACTTACTTATCATGTTGAAGATATTTACAATGAGTATCACTTTGTTAGACATGAACTGTCATTGCATAAGTTCAAAAAAAATCTTATCGTCATCAATTATCTTTTTGATATCTCTCAAAAAGAACAAATTGAATATTTTATGGGGGTGAAAAGGCAAAACATGTCAAACAACGATAAAAACATAACCATCTCAAAAAGGGAAAAAGAAGTTCTAGTATTGATTTCCGAGGGTTTTTCTTCAAAACAAATAGCTGATGAGTTATACATAAGCAACCATACTGCAATAGCACACAGAAAAAAACTTATTGAAAAATTTAATGTCAAAAATACAGCGCAATTAATTAAGGAAGCATCCAGGTCTATTCTTCTGTAATGGTTATTTCAATCAACTTGCTGAAATATACCTAAAAATGGGAATTGACTTTTAAAATTCCGGGTTGTAACTTGTAAGTTTTTATCTCAATATGACAGGCGCGATCTATTGATTTACTTTCGATTTACGAGCAACCATTAAATTAATCGTGTATGGAAACCCAGCAATTTTTGACGACCCTAAACGGGCTCATTGGTCATTTAAAAATTGAAACCGATGAAGATCAAAAAAAATTCGACCAGTTAAAAAGATCATTATCAAAATCAGTCTTTGAAGTAGAAAAATCCAGACCTCGATCTGCAAGGGTCTCCATCGAAAAGTCTGATTTATTCTCTGATGATACAATTTCCGATGTTCAGAGAAAATCCATCATTAATATAGTAAACAAAAGGATAGAAGCAAAGGAAGAAACTGCCTACAAAGTATTTCGCAGGGAGGTTTCTGTCAGGGAACAACTGCTTCATAATTCGGTTGCTGACTGGGCCGCCGGTTCCAAAGTTGATCATACCATAGGACCTATGACCAATGTCGACGGCCGTCAATTCTGGTATGATTTTTACCCGATTGAAAAACTTGTAACATTGTACATGCAGGGAGTTGCTGATCCTGTTCTTTTATTTAAAATAAAACAAAATACCCGGTTAACTGCCAGTCCAAATATTCCTGTCAGGGCAAATCTCTCCGGTACATATTCACTTGTAAAAGGAAGCATATGGATCAATTCAAGATTCTTAGCCCTGAATGCCCCTGCAGGTAGTTTTACCGGACTTGCAATTACCGGAGGAAAAATTGTATTAAGCAAGCCGCCTCAAAATATAAACAACAAATTGACAATATCCGCCAATACAACAGTAAGTGTTGAATTAAACCTGGATCAGCAGCAAGTTCCTAATGCCGGTAATGAAAGTTCGTATGGAAAGGATGCAGCAAATGCTCAGTTGCAGTTACCCGAAATGCTTCATTTTCATTTTTCAGCAAATGGAAGAACTATTGATGCTGTTGGAAATGCATCATGGAATTTGTACGGGCAGGAAATGCAGTTTGAGTGGATAGCTAACCAGCAAACGGTTTACGAGACACAATTGCAACGGATATTTTTTCCTTTTAAACCGTCGGAGCAGAAAATTGTGATTCAGGAGAATAAATCAGAATTTCATTTTTTGGAAAAAGAAGCTGCAATTCAGAAAAGTGGCTGGGTCTTGCCTGTTGCAGCCATTGATGTTTCGCAACCCACAACAGCAGCCGGTACCGGTGAAATGTATGTGCAATGTAAGAAAGGTCTTACCAATAAATGGACTGGATTAAAAGGGGGAAGTTTCTCGTTAAATATGCCCGGATTGCTGGTTGGTCCTGGGCAAATTTTAATCGCAGATCTCACTGCAGGTAATCCGCATTCAAATCAAACATTGAAACTCTGGACAGATGAAACAAATAAAACAGGTTCTCTTGTGAACCTGAGCTTTTCAGATAGTACTCCATTTTTTTATGTAAATAACGCCAATGGTAATGAGGTACTGATGACATACACAAACGCCGGTTTTCGAATTGACCGTCCTGTTAAGGTCAATGGTGAACCCCCTGAAGTTCGTTCATTAAATTCATTATTGGTTATTTCTGCCAACTCTGCCGGCAGATTGGTTTATTTATTCGACGACAACCTGATTTCAGATTATGCCCGGATAAATAATATTGATCCAATAGTGCCTGAACAAATGGCTTTGGCACTCACAAATGCATTATTTAAAGTAACACAGCCGAATGGCTGTTTGCTTTTTGGGAATTTAAATGAAGAATTCACCAAAATTGAAAAAGGATTTCTGTTTCTCACTTTTGGCCTTCTGGCTTATATCCCAACATTGCCCGATCCGTATGCTGCCAATCTTGGAATAATGCAAAGACAAATAAGAGGATCGGTTGCAGGTGCTGCCACCGGCAGAGGTTTTGCAGTTTCGGGCCAGCAGGTAACTGCCTGGCTGATTTGCCGGACAGCCTGGAGTGGTCCGCAGTCTGCTGATGAAAATGAAGTGAATGACAAGACAGATGTTTCATTCCATTTTGGTCCATTGAACAATCAATTCGGAGATATTTCCCTGGATTTGACTGAAGAAGAAGAAACTCCGGAATCCGTATCGGAATCTTCAATCGGATCAACTGTAAATACTGAGATTAAACCTGCCCGGGGTTCCGGTGCTGAATCGGATATATCAGTTTCACGGTTATCAGGGCTTAACATTTCAAATACCCTGCGCAGGACACGTACTGCGGCTTCATCAGCTGAAATAAGAAACAGTGAATTAAGTATTAATGAACCGGTTACAGCCAGAATGGCCGCTGCTGCCACACATCGCAAGCCATTACCTGATTACGGATCACAATGGGATAAGGAAGCATTTCGTTACAAGCGTGATTTATTTGCTTTACTGGATGTAAGTACAAATGCTGATTTGTTTGGAATTAGTTTCGACCTGCTTACACGCCGGGATTTTAGGGTTACGGCAAACACAGATTCCACAACGGGTGAAACAATAACCAGTTTTTTCCCTGTTCAGGTTGACGGAATGAATGTGGTGAGTGCAGGAGCGAATGTTAAGGCTTTTACAGTGCCGCAAATTTCATGGGAACCTGTATTCAATCTTTCCCCTCCGGCACCTCCTCCTGACGGACCCGTTCCAGGGGATCCGGCAGGTGGATTTAATTACTATCCGAATGATGGCGGTCCTACCCATATTCTGAACAACAGCATCGATAAAGTTACACTGGCTCCACTTCCTGTCACTGAATTCTTGCTGGACAAGCGGGATAAAGACAGTGAGTTTAAGGCATTCTCATTTTTTACCTTGCCTTTTGGAATGAAGGCCGCAGCCCGGTTAAGTGAGAAGTATGTTTATAATAATGTACCGCGGGATGGTGGCGATCTTCACTCGATTAAAGTAGCTTTCGAAAATGATATGAAGTCCGGACTCCAGCTGAGAATGGATGCCGGAGTACCACTTCGTGAAGGCGACAGTAAAATGTTTATGGGCACTACTGTCCAAATAAATAATATCCTTGATTTTACTGGTAATGCAACAGGAAACAGTACCCTCGGAGGCAGTGTCACAAGCATTTTCAACAGGGAGTTTTTTTACGATACAAATTATGCTTTTGAATTGTTTAAGCAACGCGGAGTACCTGTAACCAGAATGGATTTAAGTGGTTATGGTGCTTCAATGTTCAGTAATTGGCTGAATACAAAAGCTGCCATTGCAGAAACCAGCCAGGCTAAATTTGATGTATTTGTAGGCCGTTGCTCGCACGAAATTATCCAGGTAAAAAGCATTTTATATCCCTGGGCAATTAAAGTCGTACGTACCATCACTTTGTTTCGGGTAAACACCGGATATGTTTATCGCTTTGACAGCGGTTGGAGGGCTGAAAGTGACGGCAAGTTTGATTTCAGATATTACATTTTCAAAACAAATCCGAATTTTCCGGGTGGCACTCCTGAAAATCCTGAACCACAACTCATTTCGGAAGAGCGTTTGGCTGAGTTTGAAATACATCCCGGGCTTGTAAAAGCACTGTATAATGTGAGTAACATTATTGAAACCAACGAAGTAGAGCCTTTTAATGAAAAAGTTACTTTTGCAAAATCTGTTGATCAGCTTGGTGTTGAAATAAATACACCAAAAGATTACGATATCGAACTTCAACCTGTTTATTTTGATGCTGATGTTGATGTGGAAGGTGTGGTTTCCGGAATGATTTCAAAACCAACATCTGACGGCGAAAAAAAGGTTGTGCCTTCAAAAAGGATTCTTGGTTTTGTACAACTGGGGCCGAAAGGATTTCCTCTTAACAACACTGCATTAAAGCTTTTGGTAAACCGCCAGGGCACAATTGGCGGTCCGGTGGATTGTGAAGCTGAATTGGTGGATAGTACACAAAAGATGCGTCTCAGCCATTTCGATTTCAACAATTCATTTTCAGGCAATGGTTCTGATCCAATCTTCTGTGTGGCAGGAAGGGGAAATGTGCTTTTACCTAAAGATGGCAGTTGGAGCATGATTAAACACGAACGGGGAAATGGTGATGTCAGCCCGGTGCCGGAAAACTTAAGCATACCGGTAATAAGGCAGGGGAAGGTAGTGAAAAATGGAAATACAGTAAAAATTGATACTCCTGTTGAAAATGTACTAACTCGTATTGCTGAGCCGGCTGAGCTGCTCAGGCAACCTGTCGCCAATACTGTTAATTATGGATTCTTGCAAAGCACGGACACTCAAAAGGCATTATTCCTGACTCCTTCATTCAAAAAAGGGACTAAAAAAATGCTCAGTAAAACGCCTCCGCTCTTTGTTGATGCATTCCGGATTGTAAACTCCAAAGGAATCTTTCCAAACATCGGAGAAGCGGAGAATCTGGCAGGTGATACTGTTGGAGAAGCAATACTGATGAAAAAGAACGGGAGCTTTCCCTTTGACACAAGTAACCTTAAGGATCTGGGAAAAGATGTTTTTGAACTGATGGATATTCAGGATACCATCAACAATGTAAAGCAACAGGGTCTTCAACTGTTGCATAATCCGGAGGAGGCTTTTGATCTGCCTTCAGAGTTTGAATTAATCGATGCAGGTGATGGTAATTTCAGAATTTACATCGAATACGATAAAAAGGATAAGAATGGAAATGTAGAGGAATCAGGTTCACTTGATTTTGATATCAACTCTGTAGCAGAAAGCTGGAAAAGTAAGATGAACAATATCGGACTGGTGATCGATTTGGCGGGTATAAAGCGGTTAATGACAATCCGGGGTAAATGGGATTCGGAAAATGGAAAAGAATCCACCTATCCGAAACCGGATTTGAAGTTTGCACCCGAACTTGATCCTTTGGTTGATCTGCTTGAAATTCTGCAAAGCCTGCAGGATGGCAATTATGGCGAGGCTGTTCAAAATGGGCTGAAACTTGCAATGAGCAACAAAGCCGGTAGTTGGGAATATAAATTTGAGGCATCGAAGGAAATTCCTGTTTTACGTTTTCCTGTTCCAGATGCTGTTTACAATGATCCAAATACGCCCTTCAAACTTGAAGCAGGGTTACACATTGGCGCATACTTTAACGCCGCTTTAAAAATAACTACCGATGCAAATGAATTGTTGCCAACTGCAGGTGGAGTTTTAGGTTTTTATGCCCGTTTGTCGGTGATGTGCGTATCTGTTTCGGCAGCTACTATTTATGCCATCGGGCAGGCAAATGTTGACATTGCTGCCGATACCAAAATTGGTCCTTCGCTGAGAATGAAGTTTGGATTTGGTGCCCAGATTGTTGTAGGGCTACCCGTTGCCGGTAATGTAAGCGTGCTGTTTGTTGTGGGAGCCGAAATTTTCATTGCATCAGGAATAGTAGAGGTTTCAGCTTTTCTGCTGTTTGAAGGTCATGCTGAAATCTTAGGTGGTATTGTAGCAATCACCATTCGGATTGAAGCAAAAGGTACGTATTCAAAAAAAGCAATAAGTGGTGGTTCACGCACTGATCTCCAGTGTCAGGTTACATTCGGCCTCGACATCAGTATTGCATTTATTATCAATATTAGTTTCACAGAATCCTGGCAGGAACAACGTCAGATAGCTTAACTAAAACAAAGGTTATGAATCCAAATCAAAGATTATCGATAATGACATTCCCTCAGTTTTTTGATGGAAATGAACTTCAGATAAACATTGTTGTATTACCCCGCGACCATAATCCGCTTAACCCGCTTATTGTTGGTGAAGAGCCCCAGATTCCGGATGCAACTGCGGCATTTGCAGATGCAAATTTTTCGTTTGGCGCCCAGCTTGTACAGGGATTTGGTTCGAATCCCTTACCTCAACCCAGACCGCTTAGCGAGGCTATTCTTTTAAATACATCTTCACCTGATAACCCGCGTGAAATATTTGAAGCAATGGCAAATCATCTTCAGATTTTCAATCTCAACATGGTGAACTCCAATATTAACCTGCAAAATATACCTGCTGACAGGCAATTTCAAAAGGCGAGACCAGTACAATTCAGCGTTTATAAACACATTCCAAAATCTTATTTTACTGCAACAGGGAATAAAGCACCCGAAAACAGAAATGCCTTTACCGGTGACCAATATCATTGCGCAGTAAAAGCTGCCAAATTTCATCAGGGCTTTAAAAAAAGCAGCAATATCATTAGCTGGGGGAAAGTTTTCGCCCATATTCTGAGGCAACCTTTATTAGCCAGAGCAGCCGGATTTATTTACACGACAAGCATTTCAATTGAGGAAGGCACCTTTCCTGATGGTGGCTTTTTATACATTGATTTGGCCAATGGAAGTACTTTCAGTCCGCAACAGGCAGCAGATGATGCATTTATTAAAAGATACGCTGCGAGAATTCCGGCACTGAAACCAGGGGAGGCACGACATGTTTTTGCGTCACTCTTGTATCCTGTTTTAAACATTCATGATGGAAATTATGATAAGTTATTTATCGAAACTGCAGAATTCGATGATGGTTTTGCCAAAATTGTACATTGTCATCAACCTCCGCATCGTGATCCACTGGAGGAAGAAGCAGACGGCTCTTATCCTGTAAAAGATACAGGCATCAGTTTGGGCTGGAATGATGAAGAAATTCTGAATTGGTACATGCGCCAACTGATGATCGATTCATCAGTTACAAGTACTGAAAAAAGATTGGATGCCCCGATAGGTGTGCATGGTTATGTAATTGATGTTCGGGAAATGGCTGATGCAGGTAATCCTGAAAATCCGTGGGAATCATTAAATCTGGTGAGCAGCAGGCAACCACTTACCCTCTTAAAGGATCCAAATATAAATAATGATTTAATTGAATTGGGCAATTTTGAAGGTGAATTGCCGTACCAGGTTTACCCTCAGCAGTTGGATGGTACCGAACAGGTAACCGGACAAATGCAGCCGTACTGGTTACCCATGTATTTTGCAAACTGGAACGGGCACAGCATGGTTTTGCCCGATGAGGATGCTGCCACCGTTTATCAAACAACCAATGCAAATGTGGATGCCGACCCCGACCAGCCGGCTACCGATAAAGATGGAAATCCGGTCAGTACCGGAACTGGTGTAACAGGAGGGGCTAAAAATAATCTCAATCAATTGTATAATCCGGGACCTGTAAATGCACAGCTTCGTTATGGCAGAACATACCAGTTCAGGATTCGCATGCAGGACATCAGTGGCGGTGCTCCGGGTATTGAGCAAAATCCGGTGAATGAATCCCCGGCTGATATTGCAACCTGCCGGTTTAAACGGTACATCGCACCTGTTCAGCCACGTATTCAGGAAATAGAAGCAATTCCCAATGCACAACCCGGAGAGTTACATCCGGTAATTGGTACAGATGGTCCATCGGAATTAAACGAACTCAATATCAGAAGACCAAAACTTGGATATCCGGCTGTTGTTTATACAAATAAATACAACGATCCTGTTCAACGTCTCCTGAACCAGTCAAATTTAAGTCTGGATGTAAATAATGCGGATCACAGTCATAATGCAGAACATAGAGTAGGCCTTGGAATTGCCGACCCTGACGTTAACCAGGTGGAAATTATTGTTGAGATTGAATCGTTAAAGCTGGATAAACTGGATAGTGTAAATGGAAAAGACGATTATGTGCATTTATACACAACCAGGCGATTTTTCCCTGAAATTAACGGCAACGATGATAATTTTGAAGCCAATTTAAATATTCCTGTCGAATATAAAGATATTCAGGGACCGGATAAAGTTTTAAATGTGGGAGATGAAATTAATCTCGTACAGGATTTAGGCCTGACCGGTGATATTGACAGTCTTCCCCAACTGGTATTACCGACAGCCAGAACAGTACGCCTTACTATTCGTGCAGTATGTGAAGACAAAGCTGATGATAATGATACAAAATCATATTATGGCGTTATCAATGAAGCAAATAAAAAGTTGGATGTAAGGTATGGCGAGCCATTTACAGTGTCGCTTTATAAAGCATCAAATGATGAAACAGGTTTGCTGGCGCTCACACCGGGAGTTCCAAATATTCAGGCATTGTATATGCGCCCGGATGCTGAAACAGTTTTCGATGGTAAACTGACTACACTGTTTTTTGGCAACACAAATGTTTCTCAAAATACAAATGTAAAACAGCTGGCAGATCAACTGAATCTTGAAAGCAGCGGTTTAACATTAACTGCCCGCAAAGGCAGGCGTGTGGTATTTGGATGTTCAAGCAGGATACGTCACACCCTGGCCCCTGATGGATCATCCATTACTTTTGCTTCAAAGTCCGATTTATTTAATCATTGGTTATGTTGCATCAATCATGAATTGGACAGGGACTGGATGTGGGATGCTATGGAAACAGACAGTTTTGTGGTAAAACGTACAAAAGGATTTACCCATGACAACCAGCCCGAAGAGGAAGATGCTGAAGTGGGACGGATTAAGATGATTAGGACAGCTTCTTTTGAATCACTGGATAATCCGCAAAGGAATTCAACACAAATTGTATTTATAGATGCAGTGGAACCCAAAAGGAACCAACAGAATGGTAATCCGTCGTTTCCTGATACAATCGACTTAAGTTATAAACTTGAACCCCGGTTTAAAGCAGACCATGCAGCAGAACGGGATGAGCCGGAAACCCTGGGACTGACGCTCCCGATCACCACACCACCTGCCCAGGTTCCTAAAATTGTTTCAGCAGGTATTGCCCTTACACCTTATGTACGGGATGAAAAATATGAAAATTCAGAATCGCGTAAACGATTTCTGTGGATTGAATTTGCCGAACCTGTAGAAGATCCTCAGGATATTTATTTTGCAAGGGTTTTGGCCAATTCACCGGATCAACTGATAAGCAATAACAATCCATCACTTTTTGTTGGTCAGCAAGAACCTCCATTACCGGTTGCCCCTGAGCTGTTGCGGATTATTTCACCCTCTTCAGCAAACGATTTGGCAGGATTAAATGCAATGCAACCAATGGTTAAAAGTACGACGAGCAACACACATTATATTTTGCCGTTGCCTCCGGGATTGCACGCAAACAGTGATGAAATGTTCGGTTTTTTTACCTATGAATTCAGGCTTGGCCATTATGAAAGGCCACCTGTTCATCCAAATGAAGAACCTGAAAAAGTGTGGACAACTGCTCAGGCACGTTTTGGCAGAAGATTAAAATCGCAAGGTATTCAACATCCTGCCCCGGCCCTCACATGCATGCCCAACAGGGACAGTGACAAGCTTTGGGTAACCGCTCCGTACGCTGTAGCGGTTCATAAAGGTAAAAATGTTACTGCAATTCCTCCGCGTACTGAATTGTGGGCACTGTTGTATGCCCAGGTAAAACAGGCCGATAACAACGATTACAGGAACATCCTGCTGGATGACCGTCCGCTCGACTGGAGGGTACAAATTGAGGCTGATAAAAATGTCAATGTGCTTGAGAAATATACAAAGGATGAACTGCAGTTGCTCAGTAACATTACATTAAAAACAACAAAAGGGCAGACATCCGTCGCACAAACCGGCAAGTTCATCAAACTTGTTGATTTTACAAAGAAAAATAAAAATTCCACGAAATACGGAACTACAATCTGGACAAGTAAAGAATTGTCGCAGTTGCTTTCAATGTATGGTTTGCCCAAAGATGCTTCCTTAAGTGTGGTTGTTGTTGAAACTCTCCCGCAAATCAATAATATCTTTGAGCACATAACGGGATTGAACCAGCTGCATGTGGCTCAAACCGCGGCAAATCTTTTGAGCGATGAACAGAAAGCAACATTCGGCCGGGAATACAATAAAAGGTTTAGCGCGAGGGCAGCATCTGTAACTGCAGAAGTCCGGCAAAAACCTAGTCCGGTGAGCGATGAATTAGGCCATCACCGTATCCTTCGCACCTCCCGGTTAACCAAAGTACCCGATGTTTGCTGTACAGATTGTTGAAATATTCCGATAATATAGAAAACCCTGCCTAAAAAAAAGTTGCCTTCAATTAAAATTACGATATTCATTGGGTGTTTGTCCGGTTACATTTTTAAACAATCTCGTAAAATGCTGTGGATATTTGAAACCCAATTCGCCTGCTATTTCACCCACTGTTTTATCTGCATCAAATATTTTGTTTTTGGCCACCTCAATTACTTTATTCTGAATGTATTCCTTTGCTGATTTGCCGGTTTCTTTTTTAATCAAATCACCGAAATAGTTGGCCGATAAATGAAGTTCTTCGGCAAACCATGTTACTGACGGCAAACCGATGGTTTGAGGTTTATCCGATGAAAAATAGCTGTTCAACTGTTCCTCAAACTTTTCCAAAATTCCCC
>CAWFMB010000008.1:0-257080 GCA_963816685.1 uncultured Prolixibacteraceae bacterium
TTACCATTACAGATGCCCCGCTGGCTGATGCCCCGCTGGATGTGACTGCATGCGGGTTGTATACGTTGCCTGCCCTTACAAACGGAAACTATTTCCGACAGCCCGGAAGCATTGACCCGCTGACTGCAGGTACGGATATTACTGCTACAACAACTCTCTATGTGGCAGCAGGTGCCCCGGCGGATGTCAACTGCTACAATGAAAACAGCTTCACCATTACCATTACAGATGCCCCGCTGGCTGATGCCCCGCTGGATGTGACTGCATGCGGGTTGTATACGTTGCCTGCACTGACAAACGGAAACTATTTCCGACAGCCCGGAAGCATTGACCCGCTGACTGCAGGTACGGATATTACTGCTACAACAACTCTCTATGTGGCGGCAGGTGCCCCGGCGGATGTCAACTGCTACAATGAAAACAGCTTCACCATTACCATTACAGATGCCCCGCTGGCTGATGCCCCGCTGGATGTGACTGCATGCGGGTTGTATACGTTGCCTGCACTGACAAACGGAAACTATTTCCGACAGCCCGGAAGCATTGACCCGCTGACTGCAGGTACGGATATTACTGCTACAACAACTCTCTATGTGGCGGCAGGTGCCCCGGCGGATGTCAACTGCTACAATGAAAACAGCTTCACCATTACCATTACAGATGCCCCGCTGGCTGATGCCCCGCTGGATGTAACTGCATGTGGATTGTATACGTTGCCGGCACTGACAAACGGAAACTATTTCCGACAGCCCGGAAGCATTGACCCGCTGACTGCAGGTACGGATATTACTGCTACAACAACTCTCTATGTGGCGGCAGGTGCCCCGGCGGATGTCAACTGCTACAATGAAAACAGCTTCACCATTACCATTACAGATGCCCCGCTGGCTGATGCCCCGCTGGATGTAACTGCATGTGGATTGTATACTTTGCCGGCACTGACAAACGGAAACTATTTCCGACAGCCCGGAAGCATTGACCCGCTGACTGCAGGTACGGATATTACTGCTACAACAACTCTCTATGTGGCGGCAGGTGCCCCGGCGGATGTCAACTGCTACAATGAAAACAGCTTCACCATTACCATTACAGATGCCCCGCTGGCTGATGCGCCGCTGGATGTGACTGCATGCGGGTTGTATACGTTGCCGGCACTGACAAACGGAAACTATTTCCGACAGCCCGGAAGCATTGACCCGCTGACTGCAGGTACGGATATTACTGCTACAACTACTCTCTATGTGGCGGCAGGTGCCCCGGCGGATGTCAACTGCTACAATGAAAACAGCTTCACCATTACCATTACAGATGCCCCGCTGGCTGATGCCCCGCTGGATGTAACTGCGTGCGGATTGTATACGTTGCCGGCACTGACAAACGGAAACTATTTCCGCCAGCCCGGAAGCATTGACCCGCTGACTGCAGGTACGGATATTACTGCTACAACTACTCTCTATGTGGCGGCAGGTGACCCGGCGGATGTCAACTGCTACAATGAAAACAGCTTCACCATTACCATTACAGATGCCCCGCTGGCTGATGCCCCGCTGGATGTAACTGCATGCGGGTTGTATACTTTGCCGGCACTGACAAACGGAAACTATTTCCGACAGCCCGGAAGCATTGACCCGCTGACTGCAGGTACGGATATTACTGCTACAACAACTCTCTATGTGGCGGCAGGTGCCCCGGCGGATGTCAACTGCTACAATGAAAACAGCTTCACCATTACCATTACAGATGCCCCGCTGGCTGATGCCCCGCTGGATGTGACTGCATGCGGGTTGTATACGTTGCCTGCCCTTACAAACGGAAACTATTTCCGACAGCCCGGAAGCATTGACCCGCTGACTGCAGGTACGGATATTACTGCTACAACAACTCTCTATGTGGCGGCAGGTGACCCGGCGGATGTCAACTGCTACAATGAAAACAGCTTCACCATTACCATTACAGATGCCCCGCTGGCTGATGCCCCGCTGGATGTAACTGCGTGCGGATTGTATACGTTGCCGGCACTGACAAACGGAAACTATTTCCGCCAGCCCGGAAGCATTGACCCGCTGACTGCAGGTACGGATATTACTGCTACAACAACTCTCTATGTGGCGGCAGGTGCCCCGGCGGATGTCAACTGCTACGATGAAAACAGCTTTACCATTACCATTACAGATTCCCCGCTGGCTGATGCGCCGCTGGATGTGACTGCATGCGGGTTGTATACGTTGCCGGCACTGACAAACGGAAACTATTTCCGCCAGCCCGGAAGCATTGACCCGCTGACTGCAGGTACGGATATTACTGCTACAACAACTCTCTATGTGGCAGCAGGTGCCCCGGCGGATGTCAACTGCTACAATGAAAACAGCTTCACCATTACCATTACAGATGCCCCGCTGGCTGATGCGCCGCTGGATGTGACTGCATGCGGGTTGTATACTTTGCCGGCACTGACAAACGGAAACTATTTCCGCCAGCCCGGAAGCATTGACCCGCTGACTGCAGGTACGGATATTACTGCTACAACAACTCTCTATGTGGCGGCAGGGCCCCGGCGGATGTCAACTGCTACAATGAAAACAGCTTTACCATTACCATTACAGATGCCCCGCTGGCTGATGCGCCGCTGGATGTGACTGCATGCGGGGTGTATACTTTGCCGGCACTGGCAAACGGAAACTATTTCCGCCAGCCCGGAAGCATTGACCCGCTGACTGCAGGTACGGATATTACTGCTACAACAACTCTCTATGTGGCGGCAGGTGCCCCGGCGGATGTCAACTGCTACAATGAAAACAGCTTCACCATTACCATTACAGATGCCCCGCTGGCTGATGCCCCGCTGGATGTGACTGCATGCGGATTGTATACGTTGCCGGCCCTGACAAACGGAAACTATTTCCGACAGCCCGGAAGCATTGACCCGCTGACTGCAGGTACGGATATTACTGCTACAACAACTCTCTATGTGGCGGCAGGTGACCCGGCGGATGTCAACTGCTACAATGAAAACAGCTTCACCATTACCATTACAGATGCCCCGCTGGCTGATGCCCCGCTGGATGTAACTGCATGCGGATTGTATACGTTGCCGGCACTGACAAACGGAAACTATTTCCGTCAGCCCGGAAGCATTGACCCGCTGACTGCAGGTACGGATATTACTGCTACAACTACTCTCTATGTGGCGGCAGGTGCCCCGGCGGATGTCAACTGCTACAATGAAAACAGCTTCACCATTACCATTACAGATGCCCCGCTGGCTGATGCCCCGCTGGATGTAACTGCATGTGGATTGTATACTTTGCCGGCACTGACAAACGGAAACTATTTCCGCCAGCCCGGAAGCATTGACCCGCTGACTGCAGGTACGGATATTACTGCTACAACAACTCTCTATGTGGCGGCAGGTGCCCCGGCGGATGTCAACTGCTACAATGAAAACAGCTTCACCATTACCATTACAGATGCCCCGCTGGCTGATGCGCCGCTGGATGTGACTGCATGCGGGTTGTATACTTTGCCGGCACTGACAAACGGAAACTATTTCCGCCAGCCCGGAAGCATTGACCCGCTGACTGCAGGTACGGATATTACTGCTACAACAACTCTCTATGTGGCGGCAGGTGCCCCGGCGGATGTCAACTGCTACAATGAAAACAGCTTCACCATTACCATTACAGATGCCCCGCTGGCTGATGCCCCGCTGGATGTAACTGCATGCGGATTGTATACTTTGCCGGCACTGACAAACGGAAACTATTTCCGACAGCCCGGAAGCATTGACCCGCTGACTGCAGGTACGGATATTACTGCTACAACAACTCTCTATGTGGCAGCAGGTGCCCCGGCGGATGTCAACTGCTACAATGAAAACAGCTTCACCATTACCATTACAGATGCCCCGCTGGCTGATGCCCCGCTGGATGTGACTGCATGCGGGTTGTATACGTTGCCTGCCCTTACAAACGGAAACTATTTCCGTCAGCCCGGAAGCATTGACCCGCTGACTGCAGGTACGGATATTACTGTTACAACAACACTCTATGTGGCGGCAGGTGCCCCGGCGGATGTGAACTGCTACAATGAAAACAGCTTTACCATAACCATTACAGATGCCCCGCTGGCTGATGCCCCGCTGGATGTAACTGCATGTGGATTGTATACTTTGCCGGCCCTGACAAACGGAAACTATTTCCGCCAGCCCGGAAGCATTGACCCGCTGACTGCAGGTACGGATATTACTGCTACAACAACTCTCTATGTGGCAGCAGGTGACCCGGCGGATGTCAACTGCTACAATGAAAACAGCTTCACCATTACCATTACAGATGCCCCGCTGGCTGATGCCCCGCTGGATGTGACTGCATGCGGGTTGTATACTTTGCCTGCCCTTACAAACGGAAACTATTTCCGTCAGCCCGGAAGCATTGACCCGCTGACTGCAGGTACGGATATTACTGCTACAACAACTCTCTATGTGGCGGCAGGTGACCCGGCGGATGTCAACTGCTACAATGAAAACAGCTTCACCATTACCATTACAGATGCCCCGCTGGCTGATGCCCCGCTGGATGTAACTGCATGCGGATTGTATACGTTGCCGGCCCTGACAAACGGAAACTATTTCCGTCAGCCCGGAAGCATTGACCCGCTGACTGCAGGTACGGATATTACTGTTACAACAACACTCTATGTGGCGGCAGGTGCCCCGGCGGATGTCAACTGCTACAATGAAAACAGCTTCACCATTACCATTACAGATGCCCCGCTGGCTGATGCCCCGCTGGATGTGACTGCATGCGGATTGTATACTTTGCCGGCACTGACAAACGGAAACTATTTCCGCCAGCCCGGAAGCATTGACCCGGTGACTGCAGGTACGGATATTACTGCTACAACAACTCTCTATGTGGCGGCAGGTGCCCCGGCGGATGTCAACTGCTACAATGAAAACAGCTTCACCATAACCATTACAGATGCCCCGCTGGCTGATGCCCCGCTGGATGTGACTGCATGCGGATTGTATACGTTGCCGGCACTTACAAACGGAAACTATTTCCGCCAGCCCGGAAGCATTGACCCGCTGACTGCAGGTACGGATATTACTGCTACAACAACTCTCTATGTGGCGGCAGGTGCCCCGGCGGATGTGAACTGCTACAATGAAAACAGCTTCACCATAACCATTACAGATGCTCCGCTGGCGGATGCGCCGCTGGATGTAACTGCATGCGGATTGTATACGTTGCCTGCCCTTACAAACGGAAACTATTTCCGCCAGCCCGGAAGCATTGACCCGCTGACTGCAGGTACGGATATTACTGCTACAACAACACTCTATGTGGCTGCAGGTGACCCGGCGGATGTGAACTGCTACAATGAAAACAGCTTCACCATAACCATTACAGATGCTCCGCTGGCTGATGCCCCGCTGGATGTAACTGCATGCGGATTGTATACGTTGCCGGCCCTGACAAACGGAAACTATTTCCGTCAGCCCGGAAGCATTGACCCGCTGACTGCAGGTACGGATATTACTGCTACAACAACACTCTATGTGGCTGCAGGTGACCCGGCGGATGTGAACTGCTACGATGAAAACAGCTTTACCGTAACCATTACAGATGCCCCGCTGGCTGATGCCCCGCTGGATGTGACTGCATGTGGATTGTATACGTTGCCTGCCCTGACAAACGGAAACTATTTCCGTCAGCCCGGAAGCATTGACCCGGTGACTGCAGGTACAGATATTACTGTTACAACAACACTCTATGTCGCTGCAGGTGACCCGGCGGATGTGAACTGCTACGATGAAAACAGCTTTACCGTAACCATTACAGATGCTCCGCTGGCTGATGCGCCGCTGGATGTGACTGCATGCGGATTGTATACGTTGCCGGCACTGACAAACGGAAACTATTTCCGTCAGCCCGGAAGTATTGACCCGGTGACTGCAGGTACAGATATTACTGTTACAACAACACTCTATGTCGCTGCAGGTGACCCGGCGGATGTGAACTGCTACGATGAAAACAGCTTTACCGTAACCATTACAGATGCTCCGCTGGCGGATGCGCCGCTGGATGTAACTGCATGTGGATTGTATACGTTGCCTGCCCTTACAAACGGAAACTATTTCCGTCAGCCCGGAAGCATTGACCCGGTGACTGCAGGTACAGATATTACTGCTACAACAACACTCTATGTCGCTGCAGGTGCCCCGGCGGATGTGAACTGCTACGATGAAAACAGCTTTACCGTAACCATTACAGATGCTCCGCTGGCGGATGCGCCGCTGGATGTGACTGCATGCGGATTGTATACGTTGCCGGCCCTGACAAACGGAAACTATTTCCGTCAGCCCGGAAGCATTGACCCGGTGACTGCAGGTACAGATATTACTGTTACAACAACACTCTATGTCGCTGCAGGTGACCCGGCGGATGTGAACTGCTACGATGAAAACAGCTTTACCGTAACCATTACAGATGCTCCGCTGGCGGATGCGCCGCTGGATGTAACTGCATGCGGATTGTATACGTTGCCTGCCCTTACAAACGGAAACTATTTCCGTCAGCCCGGAAGCATTGACCCGGTGACTGCAGGTACAGATATTACTGTTACAACAACACTCTATGTCGCTGCAGGTGACCCGGCGGATGTGAACTGCTACGATGAAAACAGCTTTACCATTACCATTACAGATGCCCCGCTGGCTGATGCCCCGCTGGATGTGACTGCATGCGGGTTGTATACGTTGCCGGCCCTTACAAACGGAAACTATTTCCGCCAGCCCGGAAGCATTGACCCGGTGACTGCAGGTACGGATATTACTGTTACAACAACACTCTATGTCGCGGCAGGTGCCCCGGCGGATGTCAACTGCTACAATGAAAACAGCTTCACCATTAACATCACCGATGAGATTGTTCCGGTATTTGCTCAGCTCGGACCATACTGTCTGAATGCAACACCGGATGATTTGCCATTGACTTCCACCAACGGAATTACAGGGACATGGAGCCCCGCAACCATTGCTACGGATGTGGTGGGCACGTTTATCTATACATTTCACCCCGGATGCAGGGCAGGATTGTGCTGTACCGGTAACCATGGACCATTAACATCACCGATGAGATTGTTCCGCTATTCGCTCAGCTCGGGCCATACTGTCTGAATGCAACACCGGATGATTTGCCATTGACTTCCACCAACGGAATTACAGGGACATGGAACCCCGCAACCATTGCTACGGATGTGGTGGGCACGTTTAACTATACATTTACCCCGGATGCCGGGCAGGATTGTGCTGCTACCGGTAACCATGGACATTGAGATCACCGATGAGATTGTTCCGCGTATTCGCTCAGCTCGGGCCATACTGTCTGAATGCAACACCGGATGATTTGCCATTGACTTCCACCAACGGAATTACAGGTACATGGAATCCGGCAACCATTGCTACGGATGTGGTGGGCACGTTCAACTATACATTTCACCCCGGATGCCGGGCAGGATTGTGCCACCGGTATACCATGGACCATTGAGATCACGGATGAGATTGTTCCGGTATTCGCTCAGCTCGGACCATACTGTCTGAATGCAACACCGGATGATTTGCCACTGACTTCCACCAACGGAATTACAGGGACATGGAACCCCGCAACCATTGCTACGGATGTGGCAGGGCCATTTACTATACATTTACACCGGATGCGGACAGGATTGTGCTGTCCCGGTAACCATGACCATTAATATCACGGATGAGATTGTTCCGGTATTCGCTCAGCTCGGACCATACTGTCTGAATGCAACACCGGATGATTTACCATTGACTTCCACCAACGGAATTACAGGTACATGGAACCCCGCAACCATTGCTACGGATGTGGCAGGGACATTTACCTATACATTTACACCGGATGCAGGACAGGATTGTGCTGTCCCGGTAACCATGACCATTAACATCACCGATGAGATAGTTCCGGTATTCGCTCAGCTCGGACCATACTGTCTGAATGCAACACCGGATGATTGCCATTGACTTCCGCCAACGGAATTACAGGGACATGGAACCCCGCAACCATTGCTACAAATGCTGTAGGCACAGAGACCTATACCTTTACACCTGATGCCGGACAATGTGCTGTTTCAGTTACAATAGATATTGAAATAACAGATGATAGTGGAACCACTTTTTGCACAGCTTGGACCTTACTGCCTCAATGCAACACCGGATAATTTGTCGCTGACTTCTGACAATGGAATCACCGGGACATGGAATCCCGCAGCTATTGCTACCGGTGCAGTGGGTACAACAACCTATACCTTTACTCCGGATGCCGGACAGTGTGCTGTACCGGTGACAATGGACATTGAAATTACGGATGAAGTGGAACCGATCTTTACACAATTAGGTCCATACTGCCTCGATAGCAAACCGGATGATTTGCCACTGATTTCAAATAATGGAATCACAGGGACATGGAATCCAGCAACTATTTCTACAAGTACTGTGGGAATAAAAACCTATACTTATACTCCGGATGCGGACAGTGTGCTGTCCCGGTGACAATGGATATAGAGATTACCGAACAAAATTACCCCGTTATTTGAAGTATTCGGCCCATATGATCCGGGAAGTACACCACCGCCGTTGCCGTTGGTATCGTTAAACGGTATTTCGGGAACATGGTCACCAGACATCATATCTACGGCAAGTGTTGGATTTATAACCTATACGTTTACACCCAATCCGGGAGAATGTGCGGTTCCTGTAGATGTTGAAATTGAGGTGATAGCTGTTAATCCGCCCAAAATGCGTATCATGCCTAAATTTGTGGATTGCAACAGTCATACCGGATATTTACAGAACGAAAATAGAATTCAATGAAGGCCAGGGAAGTGTGACTCCGGGTGATTGCGCGCTGGATTGGTCGACACTCCGGAAAGTTGGTCCCGATGTTTCTGACCGGAAGACCTGTCCGGAAACAATTTTCAGGACCTATGAAATCTATGATGTCTGCGGACAACGTGCAACTGCCATTGAAGAAATAATTGTGGATGATACAAAAGCGCCGAACATTGTCAATAAACCACCGGATATCAATACCGAATGTTTCATCCCGGCGCCGTATAAAAACTATACCCAGTTCCACGACGATGGTGGTCTTGTATTTGACAATTGCGGTAAATTCTCCCTTGAATTTGTTGGGGATGTATTTATCAGCGAGGACTGTCCGCGGGTAATTCAACGCACCTATCAGTTTGTTGATCTCTGTGGAAATGTTTCAGCGCCATACAAACAGATCATTACTGTAATTGACAGCATTCCGCCGGAAATCACTTGTCCGCCGGCAGTTTCATACGATGGTGGCCTGGATGATCTGGTTAAACAGACCGGACTTGCCTATTCGGATACCGTACAAAACATCAAGTTGTCGAAATTGAATTCACTGGGAATAACCGTTTCCGACAACTGCGACATCAGGGAGGTGACCTATCAGGATGAAGTTGCCGGTGAATGTAATATTACAGTTACCCGCACATTCAAGGTATACGATACCTGCGGAAATGAAAGTTCCTGCACCCAGACCATTGAAATGTACTTTGAACAGCCTGTCAGCTTAAAAATAAAAGTGGACAGGGATGAAGTAATGCAGGGAGAACAGGTCACCTTTACCGCAACTCCGGTGAATGGCGGAACGGTTCCGGTATATACCTGGATTGTAAATGGTGTGGAAGTGCCTGGTGAAACACTGGAGACATTCACCTATATACCTGAAGACGGTGA
This sequence comes from uncultured Prolixibacteraceae bacterium, assembly GCA_963816685.1. Classification (GTDB taxonomy): domain Bacteria; phylum Bacteroidota; class Bacteroidia; order Bacteroidales; family Prolixibacteraceae; genus CAVYUC01. Next base: position 9,797 of record CAWFMB010000008.1, read on the forward strand.
TGTAGTTTATGCTGTTGTTGTTTCGGATTTGGCTTGTGCGGTTAACAATCCTGCAACTTCCAACGTGATAACAATTTCAACCTACGAACCGGAGAAACTTTCTGTAATTTCGAATGTGGCGGATGTGCTTTGCTACAGCGACAGCACCGGTTCAATTACTCTGGCTGTTGGTGGTGATTTTGGCGGATTTAAATTTGAATGGAGCACAGGCGACACAACCCAGAACATCAGCAATGTGCCGGCAGGTGATTATACGGTTAAAGTTTCGGATTCAAGCGGCGCTGACACAACTATAACTGTAACGGTTAACCAACCCGATTCCCTGTTGATTACTTTCACCAAAACCGACAATGAATATTCAGAAATACCTATCGGCAGTATAGATTTGACAGTTGAAGGCGGAACGGGCTCATACAGTTATGCATGGATTGGACCGAATGGATTTACTGCATCTGCTGCAGATATTAACCAGCTTGAAGCCGGCACTTATCTTGTTGTGGTTACCGATGCAAACGGATGTCAGAATACAAAAGAAGTGGTGATTACGCGTAAGAATCCGAATTTCATCATTAACTGTCCGCCTCCGGTTGAAGTACCGTGTATGAGTGATCTGCCTGCCGCTGCCACCACCATTCAGCAGTTTATTGCTGCAGGCGGAACGGCTGTAAGTGATTGCGGAATCGATTCAGCTTCATTTACGTTGATTGATGAAACTATCCTCGATAAAACAAGCGCAGGACTTCAAATCAGCAGGACATATTCTCTGAAAGACCTTTGCGGTTATGAAGAATTCTGTTCACAACTGCTGGTTGCCCTGGACAGCATTCCACCCGAAGCAGTATGTAATGACATCACTGTTATTCTTGATGCAGATGGAAATTACATGCTGACAGAAATTGACAAACAAACCATTTCGGAAGGCTCAAATGATAACTGTACAGCGCCGGAAGATTTACTTATTGAAATTTATCCAAGTGAATTTACATGTACTGAAGTGGGTGACATTCAGTTTATAAATGTTATTGTCACCGACGAAGCAGGTAATCAGAGTACCTGTGTTGCAAACATAACAGTACTCGATACTGTACCGCCTGCAGCCATTTGCCGCGACATCACTGTAACACTGGATGAAAATGGCCAGGCACAGATTGATGTGGATATGATTAACAACGGCTCAACCGATAACTGCAGCCTCGATACGATGTTCCTTTCTGCATATACTTTCGATTGCGCCGATGTGGGCAATAACATCGTAAACCTTACAGTGGTTGATTTGGAAGGAAATAATGATGAATGTTCCGCCCGGGTTGCTGTTGCCGATGAAATTAAACCGATGGTAAGCTGTGCCGATTCCTTTGAAATTCAATTGGATCAAAATGCGCAATACACGCTAAGCGTGAATGAAATCATGGAAAGTGATTTTGATGAATGCGGTATTGAAAGCCGGACCCTTAGCCAGTATGATTTAACCTGCGATGATATCGGTACCACTACCATTCAATTAACCGTTACCGATCCGAGTGGTAATACCGGTATCTGCGAAACAGATATTACAGTTTACGGAAATATTGCTCCTGTTGCACAAAACGACACCGTTCGGATTATGGTAGGTCAAACCGTATCCGTTGATGTTGCAGCAAATGACTTCGATACAAAACAGACGGTTCTTCCTTCCACAGTTACCAAAATCATGAATCCGCGCTACGGTAAAGCAGACGTGGAAGCGACTTCCGGAATAATTACCTATGTGCCGGATAATAATTTCAGTGGAGTGGATGTTATTGAATATTCAATTTGCGATGATGGAATACCTTGCGAACCGATGTGCGCCACAGCAAAATTGATAATTTATGTTCTCAGGCCAAACATGGCGCCGATTGCGATTAATGATTATTTCACCCTGATGTGTTTCAGTGTAACAGGAAACCTGCTTCCCAACGATTACGATCAGGATTCGGATACAATAACCATTGAAGTTGTGCCTGTAACAAATCCTGTTGTTGGTGTTGTTCAGATTAATCCCGACGGATCATTTATTTACGAGCCATACGATAAGAATTTTGTGGGTGTTGACAGCTTCATCTACCGGATTTACGACATCGGTTTGCCGTCGCTTTATGACACTGCAACTGTTTACATCGATTACGTTTCGGATTATGACTGTGACGGCTTACCGAATATTGATGATATTGATGATGACAACGACGGCATTTTAGATATAGATGAAATGGATCTTACGGACGGAAAATATGTTGACAGGGACAGCGATAAAGATGGTGTAGTTGATCGCCTTGATATTGATGCTGATAACGATGGTATCCCGGATAACATCGAATGGCAAACCGAAACGGGTTATATACCGCCTACCGGAATCGACTCCAACGGAAACGGATGGGATAATGCCTATGATCCGGATAACGGCGGCACGTACTATCCTGCAATGAATGTGGATGGAGATGAAGTGCCCGATTACCTGGATATCGATACGGATGGTGATGGTGTACTGGATATGATTGAAGGGCATGATTTGGATGCAGACGGTATTCCGGATGTTTATCCGACATATACTGACACTGATGGTGATGGTCTCGATGATGCATACGATACCTATGAGAACTGGAACATTCCGTCGACACCGTACAATGAAATTGGCAGCAATGCTCCGCTGCAGGATTTTGATGCTGACGGAGTTCGTGACTGGCGCGATACAAACGATGATGATGATGAATGGCTTACCATTGATGAGGATATAAATTCAGATGGTGACTACAGCAATGATGACATTGATTTGGATGGTCATCCTGAATACCTTGACCGCGGAACGGATTGTGAATTGTTTATTCCTGAGGGCTTCTCGCCAAACGGAGATGGAGTTCATGATTTCTTCCAGGTGTATTGTATCCTGAAATATCCGAATGCCAAAATGATGATATTTGACCGTGCAGGCAATAAACTGTTTGAAAAAGAACATTACGGAAACATGGACTTCTGGGGTTCAAATGCCGATGCCTGGTGGTGGGGTACTTCGGAATACAAACTTACACTCGGTAGGGGAACATTACCGGCAGGCAACTACGTTTATGTTCTTGATTTGGGCACAAACGAAGTGAAAAAAGGAACGGTGATGATATCTTACTAACAAGGAAGCCCCTCTGGCTCCCCCGGAGGGGGAGAATAAGAAAGTCCGTATCTTCCTATTTCACGGGTTGACTTCTTTTGTCACCCCGTGAATAAAACTGACGAATCAATTGAACCAGATGCGTTCCGGACCTTAGTTCCATAATTCCGGCGCATGCAACGGTAGTATTTCAATCAATTACCTGGTTGCGCCGGGTATTCGCTTCGTTCATGTACCCCGGGCGATGCCCGGTGCTACTATAATCAAACCCTTACAGGGTTTAGTTCTTTATTACCACAGGTATTCATTTCATCCGGATGATAATCATTATATGAATGCACTAATTTTCAATTACAAAATTCATATGGTAAGCATTCACGCATTCATGCATTCATGCATTCATGCATTTTTATGACCACAGGTATTCATTTCATCAGCATAAAATTTTTTATATGAACACGAAGGATTCCCCTTGGGGGCCAGGGGTAGCGGGGGAGTTCATTTCATCCGGATGAATAATTATTATATGAATGCACTAACATTCAAATACGAAATTCATGTGGAAATTCACACATTCAAACATTATCAATCAAAATCTCATCATTCCGGCGCATGCAATCGGCATTATTTCAATCAACCACCTGGTTGCGCCGGGTATTCGCTTCGCTCATTTACCCCGGGTTAAAACCCGGGGCTACCATATATACCACCCTTCCAGGGTTTTGACTTTTATGACCACAGGTATTCATTTCATCCGGATAATAATCATTATATGAATGCACTAACATTCAATTAAAATTCATGGTAAGCATTCAAGCATTCATGCATTCATGCATTTTTATGACCACAGGTATGGTATTCATTTAATCAGCATAAAATTTTTTATATGAATACGAAGGATCCCCCTTGGGGGTCAGGGGTAGCGGGGGAGTTATTTCATCCGGATGATAATCATATATATGAACATACTAACTGCGTTTAGTTGTCTACCCCGAGCTTTGCACGGGGCTATTTTTGTTAATCCCTAACAGGGATTTCCTTATCCTTGTAATCTGTGGCTGAATTCTTTTTGTAATCAGCGTAATCTGTGGTTACTTTATCTTAATCCGCCATAGCGGATTAAACAATAATAGCCGCGGGTGAAACCCGTGGTATTGAATCGGAAACATAAAGAACCCTAAAGTGGGTTCAATCCTTGATTTGAATTGTTCCTTTATCCATTTAAATCAGAGTAGTCTGTGGTTGAATACCGGATTTAGGAAAATCCGGTTCCCGTTAATTAAACTCAACTTTCCACAATCCTCTGAAATCATTCAGTTTATACCCTGTTGCCAAATCATCCGGATAGAGGGTGCGGATTTTTTGCAATGTTGCCGGTTCAATATCCGAATCCGGATTTCCGTGGCATTTAAGGCAGGCCGGCATTGCAGTTCTGATGGGTTTGTAATAAATGATTTTATCGTTTTGCAAAACAAGCGTATCGCCGGTTGCAGGATGTTGGACATAAAACTGCCACAACCCTTTTTCTTCCTCATCTTTCAGATTGTTTTGCGGATTTCTGTTTTTACCGGATACTCTTGAGATTACAACATCATTCACCCGGTTTAAACTATCGGTTATTCCTGAAGCCTGCAGGTTGCAAAATTCTACCGCGTATTCTGTTCCGCCCTGTTGAATGGCTTTTCCTACATTTGCCAGTAAAACACCCTGTGCCTGTGTTGCTATCGCGTTTCCTTTCTTTAACACCGAAGTATAGGTTTCCGGTTGGATTTGCTGCACCTCCTTTTTAGTTCCGGGAGCACAGGAACAATAAACAACAAGAGACACGGCCAAAACAAATACTTTACTTTTCATATCTGTAACATTTAATTAACAACCTGCGGAAACTTTCCATTAACTAATCAGAGTTAACGGCCTGTTGATTTTTCCCATTCAATTTAGATAAATTTTTTGGTATTCCATGGATTTTACTCACCTGAAATAGTCGTTATCACTTGTTCTATGTTTGTAGAATGAAATAATTGTTCTATATTCGTAGAGCCACTATCGGTTGTAAAGCATAATAAACTATGAAATTATCTCAAAAAGAAGAAGAGTTGATGAACTTCATCTGGCAACTTGAAAAAGCGTACATGAAAGACCTGCTTGACGTTTATCCGGAACCAAAGCCTGCAACAACAACTTTGGCAACATTGCTCAAGCGATTGACCAATAAAGGGGCGATAAACTATCATCTGCATGGAAATTCAAGAGAATATTATCCTGTTCTTGAAAAAAAGGATTATTCTTCTTCGTATCTGACAAATATGATTAAGACTTTTTTCCAGGGATCTTCAGCACGGTTTGCTTCCTTTTTTACAAGTAATATGGCGTTAAGCAGGGAGGAATTACTGGAATTGCGAAATATGATTGATGAAAAATTAGACAGCGAAAAAAAATGATACTGTATATCATTCGGTTCAGCCTGGCACTGACCATCATCTTTGGTTTTTACAAAGTTTTTCTGGAAAAGGAAAAATCGTATCATTTTAACCGGTTTTATTTACTCTGTGGGTTGCTGGTTTCACTGATTATTCCGTTGGTTTCTTTCGGTGCTTCCGGCGAAATCAGGCAGGCAATCAACGAACTACCGGTTTATGTTCCAACAAATTACAATAACCGGTTGCTTCTGGCAGAACGGATTTATCTGGCGGTTACTGCCATTTTCTTTATCCGGTTTGCAGTTCAGATTTTTGATTTTATTCGAATAATCAGTAAAAATGAAACCTTAAAAACCGGGAAGGTAATCGTTGTGCTGACCAACCAAAAGACTACCCCCCACTCCTTTCTTGGTTATATTTTTGTCAATAAAAAGCAGTATCAGGTCATTCCACCCGAATTGTTCAAACACGAGCTGACTCACGTGACACAGTTTCATACGCTGGATATATTTTTTATTGAAGCAGTGAAAATCTTTATCTGGATAAATCCGATGCTGCGGTTTTACAAACGGACAATGCAACTCAATCATGAATTTCTTGCCGATAACTCGGTGGTTGATTCGCCTGAAAACGTCAATTATTATCAGCATTTATTATTAAATTATCTCGATTCTGCCCGCATTCCGTTATCCTGTGGTTTTAATTTCTCCTTTACTAAAAAAAGATTGAAAATGATGAACAGGCAGAAATCCAAAATTCATTGGGTGAAACAGGTGCTTGTCATTCCGGTGTTTGTGCTGGTAATAATTGCCTGTTCAGATAATCCGGGCGTTTCGGGAAAGGAAATGTTACAATACTGGCGTTCAACTGCCAATATGGAAGAGGTTTTACGAACGGGTAAAATGAATGAAGAAGATTTGAAAGAAGGGTATATTGTTCCCATCGAAACAAAAGCCCAATATGACAGTTTGATGGATATTTACAACCGGATGAATAAAAAGCAGAAAAAGTCGGTATATAAATTACCCGCTTACCTCGAACCGGTGAAAGATGAATGAGGTAAACTGTTTATGCTCCGGTTATTTGATAAACAGTTAAAATACCAATAATAATAATAAAAATAATAATAAAAATGGTATGAAACAAACATATCTTCAGTTGTGAGTTTCACAGGTATAGAATCACAAAATAATACAGCAACGGTTACAGAAATGCAATACATTAACTCTAATTTTTTCGAATGAAAACTTATGCTATAATTCCTGTTCTGCTTTTATTTGTTTACACTGCATTGCAGGCACAACATCCTGATGAAGTTTATCTGTACAAAACAGGAGTAAAAGACAGTGTTTATTCACAGGTTCTTAAGGAGAACCGTATTATTTGGGTACATCTGCCTGATGGTGGAAATTTTGATGCAAACCTTAAATATCCGGTAGTATATGTTTTGGACGGAAGTGTTCAGCTGCGTGCTTTGGTTGCCGTTTATGAAACGTATTGGGGAAATTATTTGCCGAAGATGGTTTTGATTGGTATTTCCAATCAGAAGAACCGTACGCGTGATTTAACAACTTCGGATATTAAAAACCCGAATATGGAAACCGGAGGCGCAGAGGAATTTGCTGATTTTATTGAGGATGAGCTGATTCCATTTGTTGAAGCAAAGTACCCGGTTACAAATTACCGAACACTTACAGGGCATTCCTATGCCGGATTATTTACTCTGAATATGTTGCTAAACCGGCCACAGCTCTTTGCGAATTATATCGCAATCGATCCAACGCTGGATTGGGACAATCAGAAATTTCTGAAGGAGGCAGCTGCAAAACTTAAAACCCAACAACTGGAAGGAAAATCAGCTTTTTTAACATTGGCTGGTCCGCTTGACAGGGAAAATGAAAACGCCTCGCTTGAAGAAGTATTGGAAAGTACTTCGGAAAATTCACTGGTTTCACGTTCCAAGCTGAAGTTTATTAAAGCAGCTGAACAGGAAATGAAGAACAATCATCTCAATTTTTCATGGAAATATTATCCGGATGATATCCATGGAACAGTCCCGCTTCCTTCGATACTTGACGGGCTGAAAGTAATGTTCGACTGGTACCGGTTGAAAGATGCTGCTGTTTATAACAATCCGGAAACTCCGGTTGACGTATTAAAAACGCACATCGATAAACGTGCACAGGTGCTGAGTGACCATTTTGGATATCCTGTTCCGCCAGCCGACGAGGAAATGCTGAATATGGCCGGATATATGTTTCTGCAAATGGGCCAAACCGGGAAGGCCAGGTTGTTTTTTGAAACTCAGACTACCTATTACTCCCGGAGCGCAGATGCCTGGAACTCAATGGCCGACTTTTTTATTTCAAGGAATGATACAGTTCAGGCAATAATTCATCTGCAAAAGGCCTATGAATTGAGTGGCGACGAATCTTTCAAAAAGAAAGCAGAGAATTTGAAAAAGTAATATTACCGGCAACAGAAATCAGATTCACCTGCTTTTTTGAGCCACTGTACATGAATGAAATGATGACATTGTGATGTATTGCCACAAATAACACGGTTTTGCTATTCCTGAACATTTGTATAATTGATGTGACCGAATTAATCGCCGGTGTTTTACTGACGCGAATTAAAATAGCTGAGGTCCCATTGGTCCATCCATTCAATGAAAAGGGATTCCGTTTTCATCGAATTGCAGGGGCAGCCAGATGTAGCGTCCATCGATTGCATTTTCAGGATTCCACCTGTCGCCCATATAAATAAAAGCATTCTCTTTCCCCTGCACCGGCAAAATAAAAGTGCTTTGTGAATGGAATGTCAAATCGGCATCTTTTCCAATGCACGGGTTTCCAAGTTCCTTCCAGGGGCCAAGTACAGTTGGCGCCCATGCAAGCCGGGCAGCATTCGGGGCCCAGCCGGTGCAATCGGATGCCATCAGGAAATATTTATTTTTATATTTGAACATGGCTGGCGCTTCCATATAGCGGTCAGCAAAAACACGAATATAATTTCCGGAATCAGACAGGTAATCACCGGTAAGCTGTGAAATATGAAGTGTGCTGTTTTCTTCTGAAGAATAGATGTGGTATGCTTTTCCATCATCATCCACAAAAAGGTTTTGGTCGCGTGCCATTTGACCACCTTTAAAATCGCGTCCCAGAAGATTTACTGTATCGGGATGCGCCGGGAGGCAGCCTTTTCCACCACAATATTTGTCTTTTACATCGGGGCCAACCGGCTGTTTATGAATGGCCTTTACATTTTGTGGCCAATATCCGGCATTCGGACGAAAACTTTTTACGAAAGTGTAAGGTCCGGTAACCCTGTCGGAAAAGGCAACTCCTGAACGGGCAGCATCGTAACCCTGTCCTTTCAGCTCGAGATGAAACCACATCACAAACTTTTTGGTGGCTTCGTTATAAATCACTTTTGGCCGTTCCAAAACGCACCCTTCGGTAATATCATGATTGGGATTGTTTTTAACTACTTCCAGCGCAATTCCTTCATCTTTCCAGTCGGTAAGATTTTTTGAAGAGTAGCAATGAACTCCAACCCAGGCTTTATTGCCTTTTTCACCTTCAACTTTATGCTCGCCAAACCAGTAATATTTTCCGTTTTGAAAAAGCATACCGCCTCCGTGTGCATTGATATGAATGCCATTGTTGTCGGGCCAGGTTTCACCCGGTTTAATGGTTTTATCTTCCTTTTTAAACGCGAAAAGTAAAAAGAGAAGCAACGGCAGGAATAATATTTTTTTCATATCTATCTGTTTATTTGTTTTTATACATTTTGAGCGGATGACTTCTCCGGGAGCTGGAGTTTCCGAACTCCAACAAGTAGATGCCGGATTTGGGAAAATCCGGCTCCCGAAGTTTATGCTATTTCCAATCCTGTTGTTTTCACTAATTCAATCAATGGCGAATCCTCATTATTATTATTGAACCTCTGTTTTTCAACCAGAAAAGGCTCAATTTTAGAATTTATTTTTCGGGTCAGACTCCAGATTTTTCCTGCTAAATAATCATCCTCATTTTCTACTACAATCAAAACATCTATGTCGCTGTCATCTGTGGCTGTATTTGACAAATAGCTTCCATACAGAAATGCTTTATCAACTCTTATACCCTCTGAACGTAAAATAAAAATATATTTTTTCAATATTTCTACAATCTCCCCTTTAGCCATTGTAATAAGATATTCACCTTTGACAAATATTCGTTTATTATTATAACATCAGGTAAATCAGGATTATAATCCGGATAACGTCCCTGCAACTGGTACTTCATTAAAATACCCAAAAATATTTCAGTCTCCATTATCGAATTCCTGACCTGCTTTTTCTTACAGATAAATCAGGTTGTGTGATCTTGGGGCAATTTCTCCGGATGCCCTGACAATATGGGCTTTTATAGCTTTCTCAATTACTAAATGACAGAAGAACAATCCATGTAGCATCCGTTTTTCCCGAATCAATAGTTCAGCAGTAATTAAATCATCCTCTGCTCCATTTATCCAATACTCTATCTGTTTATTTATATCAATCACCTTTTGTTATCTAAAAATTCAAAGTTACAAAAAACAATCATTGAACAGTTTCAATGTATCAGTGGCGAAAAACAACCCAAAACGGAAGTGATCAGCTTCATTTCACTTGATCCAAAAACATCCTTCCCCACAGATTTGCAGGATTAAGCTCCACTGCTGATTTGAATTGCTGCCGTGCAAAATCTTTATTTCCTTTCAGCAAATCGGCCAGACCAATTAAATAATCGCCATTCGATTTTCTCACTTTTGGCGACTGGTTTTCCCCGAACTTGGAAAAGAAATCAACATCTTCGGCTTCTGTCAGCAATGCTTTTCCGCTTTGTTCGATTTCTTCCGTCAGCTTGCCTGCTTCATCATTTTTCCCTGCACGTTTCAGTACCAGCGCTTTGTAGTATTTATATTCCGGGGAATGCACCTCCATTTCTTCAATCGCTTTATAAAGCCGGTTGGCTTCTTTTTTAGTATTCAGATTTTCCTGTGCCAGGGCCTGATAATAATAAATCTGCACATTTTTCTCATACTTGCTATTGCGTCCAATCTGATGGTTTTCCGGATACTCATCAGCCATTTTAAAAAACTGCAGTGCCTTTTCATTATTTCCGGCATTCATTTCAGTAATTCCCTGTCCCAGGCATGCATCAACGTAAATTTCATGTAGATCGTCCATTCCTTCCTGTCGCGGGAAAAAATTGTTCAGCAAATAACCGATTGCTTTTTCCTGTTCACCTGAAGCCGATAACACCTGGATTTCCTGCAAAAACGCATCGGGTCTTTGGGAAACAAACTCATGATTCGCCGTCAAAAGTCTCTTACGGATTTCCAAATCGGTTCCGTTTTTTTCATATAATTTATCGAGTTCATAGTAAAACCGGGGTTGTGAATTCTCATTTTTAATTGCCCGTTCGTAAGCTGCAATTGCATTTTCAAGGTCTCCGTAGGTTTGATTATACCCCCAGCCGACATTTCGGTGTGCAACAGCGAGTCCAGGCTCATACTGTGCAGCTTTCACCCAGTATTGTATGGCAGTTTCGGGTTGTTTATCGTAAAGCAAATTCCCAAGATAATAGTATGCACGCGAATCGGCAGAATTTGAATTTAATGCAGTTTTATACACATCGATAGTTTCGAAACGGAACGGGAAACAGTAATCAGTTGGCAGGCTCCGGGCAATCTTGAAATGCGCACCTGCCTTTGTTGAATTTCCCTCATCAGTGTATATTGCTCCAAGATAGTAATGCAGGGTTGGGTAATGGCGTAACCTTGTGTTGTTAGAATTAACCGCCATTAACAGCAAACTTTTTGCCTCCTCCCGAAATCCTGAATTCAGGTATTCAACTGCAAGTTCAAGGTAGGTTTCCGGATTATCGCGCATGATTTGTTTCAGGTTTTCTTTTAAATCATCACCTCCCGAAATCAATAACAACTCATTCATCGCCCTAAAATTCAATGCATCTTTTTCTATCACTTTTTGTGCAAGCAATTTCGCTTCATCTTTATTTCCCTGTTTACGCAGGAGCGACGATTTCATGTTCAGCGCATTCAGATTGGAGCTGTTGTAATCCAGTGAGCGGTTAATTTCCTGCAACGCACGTTCGTTATCTTTTCGTCCGGCAGAAATTTGTGCAAGATGAAAGTAAGCTGCTGAAGCAAAATCCTGGTCCCATGCTGCACGATACAATGTATCGTAAGCTGCATCAAACTTTTTTTGCTGCTGAAGAATTAATCCGAGATGGAAAAATGGTTCACAATTCCGGGGCCGGGTGTAATTGGCGGTTATCCGTTTTAGTGCAGTTCTGAAATGTGCCGCCGCCTCTTCCAGCTTAAATTGCTGCTTCAGCAGTATTCCCATTTCAATATTACTGCGAACATCCAGCGGATCCCGTTTCAGTGCTTCCTCAAAATAGGGAACTGGACTAATTCGGGCATTGTGAAATTGTTTGATTCGTAATCCGGTAAGATATAATTCTTCCAATGACTCAATTTCTGAAGGTTCTTTAGGTTGTTCCACCGGTTCGGGAAGCGGCAGGTTGGCCTCTTTTATTACAGGCTGATATGATATTATTTCATCGCCGCTTTCATTCTAGCACAATCAGTTGAAGCTCATTCTCCCCTGCATTTTTGACTTTTACTTTTTGTGAAAACGGGTTATCGGGTGAAATGGAAGCGCTTGTTTCAAAAACGGTTTGTCCGCTTTTCTGAAGAAGAATTTTTGCATTTTGAAATGACTTCGTTGTATTTGCAGCAACAATGAATTCACCTTCTCCTGTTTTCTTTAGATTGATGGCAGCATCCTTATTTGCAGCCACAGCCCCTTCAGTTTCACGCAGGGGGTACCAGAATTGCTGAAATGTCTTGTATTCATATGGTTTTATCCAGCTGTAATCGGGTTGATTATCGGAGTAGGCACCTGCCATTAATTCGGCATATGGCCCGTCGCTGTCGGTCAGCACTTTCGAATCCCACATTGCGCCGTAATCGCCAGGTCCCCATTCCCAAAGCTTGGCGCCCTTTACAATATTGTGATTGGCAACATGCATGGTTCCGGCATGTTTCCCGTAATCATAACCTGCAAGAAAACCTTCCTTAATGTTGTGTGCAAAAAATGAAACAGGATCGGGATGATTTTTCCACCAGCTTGCATCGATATTATTCTGATAATATTCTTTCCCGTTGTAGGTTTCGGTTGTAACCGGCCAGTGTGCAAAGCTGTTTTTGGCGTGGTAAACAGCAAAATCAGTTGATGGTGGAAAAATAACCTGGTAATCTTCGTTTACATGTGTGGCTACATTTGCCCAGTATAAAATTGAATTTATATTATCAGTTGGATTCATAAGCCTTCCATCCACTTCCACAACCGATTTTCCGGGAAATAATGAAATTCCGATAGTCCACTTCATGCGGTGGCGCGGTTCAGTTTCTCCAATCCAGATTGTAGCGCTTCCATCGTCGTTTTGAATGAGTTTGTAATCCACCGGTAAATTTGTTGATGCCCGGTGGTGGTGGAATACGCAAAATTCAATTCCGCCGGAAATCCATGCTCCGGCCATTCCAATATTTGCAGGTTTAATTACATGCTGGTGGTAGAAAATATCGTATCCGTTTGTTTTATCGGTGGCATAGAACAGGCGGCCCCCTATTTCCGGAAGCACACAAAGCTTTATGTAATCATTTTCGAGATATAGCGCCTTGTAGGTTTTATCCACTTTTTCGCTTGTAATGTTATCCTGCAAAGCATACGGATAAATGTACCGGCTTGCTCCCTGATAGGACTGGTGCTGAAAGAACATCGGGTTTTTATCAGGCTCCTTTACTACGTAAGTAGGGATAACAAGCGGTTCTTCCCAGACTTTTACTTTTTGTTGCGCAGTTAAATTGCTGAAGAATACAACTACAATTACGACAGGAAATAAACATTTTATGGATTTCATGGTTTAGATATTTTTCTGTAATTATTTACCCGCCTAAAATTATCATTAACAGATAAATTAACAATCATCTTTACTATTTCTTTTTTGTGCTCATCTGTGCAAACCGGGAGGTTCTCTTTTTTCCGCAGAGAACGCTGATTATAACAGATGAGAAATTAAAATATAAGAAATAAAGATATTTACCGCAGATTCCCCAGATTTTCACTGATAAGAAATCAAAAACTTATAATTGTTCCACTTCCTTTGCCTTTTCCTTTGCTTCTCCCTTCTCTGCGCCGGTCTGCGCGATCTGCGGGAGACTCTTTTTTTTCCCCACAGATTCCGCAGACTTTCGCAGACAAGAAATCAAAAACTATAATTATTCCTCTTCCTTTGCCTTTTCTGCACTCGTCTGCGCGATCGGCGGGAGGCTCTTTTTTTCCCCGCAGATTCCGCAGACTTTCGCAGACAAGAAATCAAAACCCATAATTGTTTCTCTTCCTTTGCCTTTTCTGCACTCGTCTGCGCGATCGGCGGGAGGCTCTTTTTTTCCCCGCAGATTCCGCAGACTTTCGCAGACAAGAAATCAAAACCCATAATTGTTTCTCTTCCTTTGCCTTTTCCTTTTCTGCGCTCGTCTGCGCGATCTGCGGGAGACTCTTTTTTTTCCCACAGAGGACGCTGATCCTCGCAAATTAAAGGTTATTTACTTTTCTTATTATTGATTTCTGAATATCATCACAATTAAAATTGACCAGCAAACCCAACTTTAAACCGGATAATCTTAAATAAGTAATAACCTGTTTATGATGCACTTCTGAAATGGCCTCAACAGATTTAATTTCAACAATGACTTTATTTTCCACAAGAATATCAATTCTATAACCAATATTCATCTTAATTTCCTCATAAATTAAAGGAAGTGCAACCTGTGTTTTTACCTGAAGGCCTTGCTTATTCAATTCGTATGCAAGCACCGCCTCATAAGCTGATTCCAATAAACCTGGACCAAGCACATCGTATATCTTAAAAATAGCACCTCTGATTTTATATGAAAGTTCATTCTCAGTCATGTTTCCCGGTTTTAGTATTAGTTAGTTTAATATTCTGCGTTCGTCTGCGCGATCTGTGGGAGGTTCTTTTTTCCCGCAGATTTCGCAGACTTTCGCAGATGAGAAAGTAAAAATAATCTATTCTTTTTCCTCTTCCTTTTCCTTTTCTGCGCTCGTCTGCGCGATCTGCGGGAGATCTCTTTATTTCCCGCAGATTTTCGCATATTTTCGCAGACAAGAAAGTAAAAATGGAATCTGTTTTTTTCCTGTTCCTTCTCAACGCTTGTCCGCGCGATCTGCGGGAGATTCTTTTTTTCCCGCAGATTTCGCAGACTTTCGCAGATGAGAAAGTAAAAATAATCTATTCTTTTTCCTCTTCCTTTTCCTTTTCTGCGCTCGTCTGCGCGATCTGCGGGAGATCTCTTTATTTCCCGCAGAGGACGCAGATTTTCGCTGACAAGAAAATAAAATATAATCTTTTCCTGTTCCAATTCCTTTTCTGCACTTTTCTGCGCGATCTGCGGGAGGTTCTTTTTTCCCGCAGATTTTCGCATATTTTCGCAGACAAGAAAGTAAAAATGGAATCTGTTTTTTTCCTGTTCCTTCTCAACGCTTGTCCGCGCGATCTGCGGGAGATTCTTTTTTTCCCGCAGATTTCGCAGATTTTCGCAGATGAGAAAGTAAAAATAATCTATTCTTTTTCCTCTTCCTTTTCCTTTTCTGCGCTCGTCTGCGCGATCTGCGGGAGATTCTTTTTTTTCCCGCAGATTCCGCAGACTTTCGCAGACAAGAAATCAAAACCCATAATTGTTTCTCTTCCTTTGCCTTTGTCTTTGCCTGTTCCTTTTCCTTCTCTGCGCCCGTCTGCGTGATCTGCGGGAGAACTTCTTTAATTCAATTTCTTTTCCACCGAATCGATGATATCTTCAAGTACTTTTACCGCTGAATCGCCAATTTCTTTCGCCCCTTCCCTCAATTTTTCCAAATCTTCCCGGGCATCATTTTCAATATATTCCTCTGCTTTCTTTTTCATATCGTCCACATCTTTTTTCAGGAGCTTTTTTACTTTCCCCAGCTCTTTTTTGCCTTTGTACGACTGATAGCGGACGGACAGCGCAGCAACTTTCAACTTTTCGCCAGTCGTCAGTTCGTCTTCATACAATTTGTACCAGTCTTTGCTGAATTTTTTATACCGTTTATCGGCCCAACGCCACTCTTTTTTGCTGTATTCGCTGTGATCTTTTTTAACCTGGTCTACAAAACGTTCGTACTTTCTTATGTACTGCGTTTTATTTGACGGCAGGAGACACGAAAACACCACAAACACAAGTGTTGAAATAAGAATTATCCTGAATATCAATTTTCTTTTTGAAATCATATTTCCAATTTTTAATGACAACTGCTGTACCTAAGGCTTCCATGGCCATTTCACACAATCTTTTACTTCGGGAAATAAAACATAATCAGCCTTCCCTTTCATTGCAAGGGTTTTCACGTTAAATCCCTTTAAAAGTTCAAGCGCTGCATTCATTGTTTTCCCTGAAACCGATACATCATCAACAACAAGTATGCGTTTATCTTTCAGGTTCCATTCCGGCTTTTGCAATACTTTGGGCTCATCGTACCGCGGATTGTTTTGTTCATCACGGTAGTTCATCACCATCACCTGCAATTCAGCATTTAAATGAAAGGCGACAAAACCGGCAGGGACTATTCCTCCTGAACCAATTCCGATGACAAGGTCAAATTCGGGTAAATCAGTCTTTCTGAGCCGATCGGCTATTTCACGAAATGAAAGCGGGACCATAATTTGAATATTAGAATGTTAGAATATTAGAATATCAGAATACTGAATATAGTAATACAAGAATAGCTGATTTCTTTGAATCAGGCAAAAAATTATTCGTTTACTGACTCTTCATAAACAGGAATTTCAAGATAGAAAGTTGTTCCTTTTCCCAGTTCAGTTTCAAACCAGATGGTGCCTGAGAAATTTTCAACAATATTTTTCACGATTGCAAGTCCGAGCCCCATTCCGCTGGATTTTGTTGTAAAACTGGGACTGAACAGCTTATCGCGGAGTTCAACCGGAATTCCTGAACCATTATCCGAAACTGCAATTACTGCCATATGATCGCGGCGGCTAAGGTTAATTTTTATGCAACCTTCCATATCTTCCGGAACTGACTGGATTCCGTTTTTAACCAGGTTGATAATTGCCCTCGAAAGTTGCTCACGGTCTGCATTTACATCAATATCTTCCATGCCATTTGAATGAAATTCAATACCTACACGGCTGTGGGTATCAAATAAATCAATTACTTTTTGCAACTGCCTTGAGAGGTTGAACACCTGGTTCCGGGCAGTTGGGATTTTGGCGAAATTTGAAAATTCGGTGGCAATATTGGAAAGGTTGTCGATTTGTTCAATTAAAGTTGAAGTCACCCGTTCAAGGAATTTGTCGTCCTGGTGTCCTTCGCGTTTTGCACGCTGCAATTGCTGGATGTTCAGTTTCATTGGAGTCAGCGGGTTTTTAATTTCATGAGCGATTTGTTTTGCCATCTCACGCCAGGCAGATTCGCGTTCGGAGCGTGCAAGCAAATCGGCGCTGACAGCCAGTTCATCCACCTTTTTATTGTACTCTTTTACAAGGCTGCCAATTTCATCATTACGGCCGTACCGAATGGGTTCATTTCGTTTTCCCAATTCAATCTTACGCAGGTTTTCCTGGATGATCACCAACGGACGCGTAATTTGATTTGCAATAAAAACTGCAATAATAACGCTGGCAAGCAGCAGCAAAACGTATAAATTTATAAATGCCACAATAATCGTTGAAAGTTCCTGGCTGTATTTATCCTGTTTTATGAAATAGGGAAGATTAATTACACCAAGGTAATTACCGCGGTTGTTGATAATTGGCCGGTAAGCCGACAGGTAGGATAACTGTCCTATCTTTTCGGGCTGAAAATAACTAATCTGGAAATTCTCAAAGATTTCGTAATAGGCCTGTGCATTTATACGTGTAGAAACAAGACCACGGTTAAATATTTCGAAACGTGAAGAGGCAATCAAATTTCCGTCATTTCCGTAAATATTGATATCGGTTCTGAAAATGTTTGATAGTTTCATTAGTTCGCGATGGAGCCATTCTTCAAGTTCGAAGGTAATTTCAGGAACATCATTCAACCGCAAATCGATTTCCTCGGCAATCGACTTCATTTTTTCATTTAAATCGTTGCGGTGTTTTTCTTTATACTCGCGTACATTATACCAGATTGTTGCCGCTGCAACCACAAGTAACGATACAAATACAATAGAGATAATTGCAGCCTGGATTCGGAATTTTAAATCGAACACAACTGGTTTTTTGCGAATTGTCCTGTTCCCGATTAACAGAAAAATCAGAACCGACAGGAAATAAAAAACAAAAAGGTACGGGAATGAGATAAGATAATCGATTACTGTAAACATTTCGCGCGAGACGATAACATAATTATCCTCTTTGGTATGGTAAATGAGATGTTCCATTCCATCCCATTTTTTATAGCTGTATTCCTTTTCGGAAGTAAGATATGTATCCACATAAAAATTATAATTGTAATCGCCGAATTTATCCGTCAGTTCGCCGCCGTAATATTTTGCGTAATCGAATTTCTTGTAATCTTCGGGTTTTGCCATTGATTTGTCGATAAGTAATTCAGGGAATCCAATTCCTTCGAACAGCAAATCAGAATTTAATTCAATAAAAATTGTTTCTCCCTGCATTTCGGAAGCGAGCGGGTAATGCAGCCGTCCTGTATATGAAATTCTTCCGTTCATGTTATCCATAAAGTAAAAATCAGTACCAGGAACCTGCACACCCTGAATTTTAATCATATCGTTAAAAAACTGGAAACAAGGTTCGGTTCTGTCTTCCATTTCGATATACAGGCTATCGACGCCTGAACAAATAAATACGCGAACTTCGTACCTCCTGAAGTAACCGGTAAAATAGGTCTGCTCAATGTAGTTGGTCAGGCCTTCTTCCTGAATAAGAAGGCTCGGAATAACAGAATCCCTGCTGATTTCCTGTTGGATTTCGGAAAGAAAAACTTCGGCAGCAGGATCCCGATCTGCTACAAGTGTTACTGCAAGCAATTTTTGATGTTCCCGTTCCTTTTCACTGGTCGTGTGGTAAATTACCACGAGTGAATAAATGGAAGCTGCTGAAACAAAAATGATGAGGTAGCTCAATGTAAATTTCTGAAGGTAATTTTTGCTGAACATCGAAGCAAGCACTCCTGAAACACTAAATAAAGCAAATGCTTCAATTGATATTATCCCTGTAGAAATATATTGAATAACAGCCAGTACTGCAGAAATCAGCAAAACAACACCTGCAATTTCCAGCAGTTTAAAATCATTTCGCGCTTCATTAATTATTTTTATTGTGAAGTACAATATTGCAAGTAAAAACAATCCTGCTGAGAAAATTCCAACTGCAGTTTGTGCTGTTACTTCTGTTATTTTATTCAGCGAGAAAGAAATGGTGGAGTTAAAAATCAGCTCTTTTATGAAATAATGAACAAAAAGATAAGTGGTTGCTGCAAACAGGAGCAACAGCAATATAATAATCTTTCGGGGAAGCAGGGAGTTTCTTTGCAATTCAGTAATATTTAGCCGGTGCCCAAAGTTGTACATCCAGAACAGGAAAAAGAGGCCAAACAAAAAGAAATCACCCAGTGACGGCAGCCAGCTGCTGAGGGCAAAATACTCAGGGCTGAAAAAATGAAGCTGAAAGAATACTTTTGGAATCTGAAAGATGAAGTGAAGCCAGTAAACAATAAACAATGCGGTAGCAAGGCTAAACAATTTCATAAAAAATGGAGCCTGCGATTCATCCATTTCACGGCGGAAATAGTAAAGCAATATAACAAGTCCAAGAAAATAAATAACTCCGGGAAGATATAACTGACGCGTTGTACATAAATAGCTCCCCACTGGTTTTATCGAAAACAGATAACCGCCGTCAACATTATAAACCGGTACTGTATTTTTGTTTCTTGTTTCGGAAATCTGAAAATCATCCGGAAGATCATACTTCCTGAAAAAGGTATTCTTCAGATATTTGTTTTCGTAGGTGTACTTATGTTTGATAAGATGAAAACCATAAATCTGGTAATCCTCCTTTGTTCGTTTTTTTATCAGGTAATAACCGTTTGGGAGATGAACAAAACCATCATTTTGCAGCAATGAATTATTATTATCATAAAAGGAAATGGAGCGGTCGGACCAGTATTTCAACTGGTTATCCTTAAAAATTAAATAACCAAACCCCTTTTCCTCAAGCATCAGGTTACTTTCATTCAGGTACCGTATAAAGTTTCCATCAAAATCATCAGAAGTTATCATTCCGGTAATATCATCGAGCTGGTGAGAAAGTAGTTTTTCATTTTCATTCAGCTGTTCCTGGAAATGTTCAATAAGGTGAGTTTCAGGATGTTTTTTCAGTAAACTATTTTCAATGATTGCAGCAATCACAAAAAAACTGAGGGCAGCAATGAGGTAATTGTATTTGTTCAATTTTAAAAGCATTCTAATCGTGATGATATGGTTCGCCTTTTAATATGGTAAATGCACGGTAGATTTGTTCAACACACAAAAGTCGCGCCAATTGATGGGAAAACGTCATAGGCGACAATGAAATCCCTGAATTTGTCTTCTCCCTGACTTCATCGGAAAAACCATACGGTCCTCCGATTACGAATACAAGCTCTTTCAATCCGCTTGCCATTTTTTTTTCGAGAAACCCTGCAAACTGACGCGAGGTAAAAGTTTTGCCATTCTCGTCGAATAAATGAAACTCTTTTCCTGGAGACAACTTCGACAATATTATTTCCCCTTCTTTTTGCTTTTGAATTTCAACAGTTAAATTTTTGCCTTTTTTTACATCAGGAATAACCTCTGTTTCGAAGTTGATATAATGATTCAGACGCTTGCTGTACAGGTTAATTCCATCTTTTAAATAAGCTGCATCGGTTTTTCCTACGACCAATAAAGTAATCTTCATTCTGCGTATTGAATTTTAATTTTATAAATTTACACTAAAATTAAAGCATGATAGTTGTTTTGCATAGTTTTTGCAAACCATCGGGCACTAATAAGCATAAAATAAGAGAAAATGCCATCAATAAAAAAAATAGCAATAGCAGTAGTACTTTTAAGCGGAATGTTGTTTGTTTCTGAAACTGCAAAATCACAGATTCCTGACGAAATTATTCTTAGCCTTAAATCGGGAAATGCAAAAGTGTTGTCAGATTATTTTAACCAGAATGTAGAGTTGGTAGTTCTTGATAATGATAATGTGTACAGCAAGGCGCAGGCAGAACAAATTGTAAGCAACTTTTTTAACAGTTACAAACCCGAAAGTTTCAACGTTATCCACCAGGGAGGAAAAGAAGGGGCGAAATATGTAATTGGAAACCTGAGCACAGACAACGGGAAATTCAGAGTATATTTTCTATTAAAACAAAATGGAGGAAAAGATTACATCCACCAGCTCAGAATTGAAAAACAATAATGATTTTATGAAGAACGGTTTACCTAAATTAAACCGGTTTAAAAAAATAGGGGATAATGCAATTAAACGGGCTGAAAGAGTATCACTCCCGTTTTTTGGCGGGATTCCGATTTATGATGTTGCACTTTTCTTCTGGCGCAGCATTGTCGATGGGTCAATAACCACGCGTGCCTCGGCAATTGCATTTTCATTTTTCCTTGCTTTGTTTCCTGCAATTATTTTTCTGTTTACCCTTATTCCATATATTCCGATTGAGAATTTTCAAACTGACCTTTACCTTATTATTCAGCAAGTTGTGCCGCAGAGCACCTTCGACACAATTGAAGAAACCTTAAGCGATATTGTACTGCAGCAACGAGGCGGATTGCTTTCGCTTGGTTTCTTTATGGCGCTTATTTTTTCCACCAACGGACTTGCTTCGATGATGAGCGCTTTTGATGCAACAATTCACAGCATTAACCGGCGTTCGTGGGTGAGCCAGCGGATGGCTGCAATTGTGCTTCTGTTTATTCTGGCTGCTTTGCTTACACTTGCAGTAGCACTTTTAACCGGCGGTCAGCTTTTAACCGATTACATCACCGAACATCATATTCTACAGGATAACTTCACCATTTTTCTGCTTGTTGTAGGGCGGTGGGTTGTTATCATATTGCTGTTTTTCTTTGCCTATTCGTTTCTGTATTATATGGCTCCGGCTAAAAAAACAAAGTGGCGGTTTATTTCAGCGGGTGGAACCTTGGCCACCGCATTAAGTATTGTTGCACTTATGGGATTTTCATACTATATTAACAATTTCAGCCAATACAATAAATTATATGGTTCAATCGGTACTTTGCTGATTATTCTGTTGCTGATGTACTTAATGTCACTTATCCTGCTGGTTGGTTTTGAACTGAATGCAAGCATTTACCAGGCTCACAGCGAAAAGGAAGATTCTGAAAACGCATTACGTGATGAAAAAGGAGAAATTAAAGAACCTCCATTAAAAAGTTGAATAGTTACTTTCCTTGTTTGAACAGGATTTCCTTCTCTTTTTTCGTTAGGCTTTCGTAACCCGATTTTGCAATTTTGTCAAGAATATGATTGATTTCCTCCTGCTGAACATGTTTTTGGCGGTTATATTCATAATCATCACGGGGAGGTTGTTTAAAGGTTACTTTCATATGGTTCTTCTGTTTAAACATGTCAGATGATTTATCCAGAAGTTTTACCATTCCGGCACCCCAGTCTTTTCCCCTTCGCAGTTGAAAGATATAAAACCAGCCCCATGCTGCTCCGCCCAAATGCGCCAGATTTCCACCCGGATTTGTGGCTGAAATACTTATAATTGAAAGTAAAACATAAAATACTGCAATATATTTCAATGGGAACCGGCCAATAAAGAAAAGGTGTATTTCCTGGTTGGGCGCATAAACCGCAATGGCTACCAACACAGCAAAAATGGCTGCCGATGCACCTAACAGTAACCCGCGAACTGCATCGAAAACAGGAAATACGTTATAGGAAACCACATATAAAGCGGCACCGGCAATTCCACCCAATAAATAAACACTTAATAATTTCTGGCCTTCAAAATGATACAGAAACAGCTTTCCAAACCAATACAATCCAAGAATATTAAAAAGCAAGTGCAGGAATCCTTC
This sequence comes from uncultured Prolixibacteraceae bacterium, assembly GCA_963816685.1. GTDB lineage: Bacteria > Bacteroidota > Bacteroidia > Bacteroidales > Prolixibacteraceae > CAVYUC01. The sequence continues at coordinate 32,547 of CAWFMB010000008.1, forward strand.
ATGTAAAAACATGTAAGTTATGGGTGTCCAGGGTTTTGTGATCAGTTCATTCAAATCGGACGGAACTGAAAGCCACTCGATTAAAAAAAACGGATGACCGCCAAGGTAAAAAAATACAGCTAACAATTTAACAACAAGAAATACACCCAGATTTATATAAATCAGCCGGGTAAGCACCGAACCTTCTTTAAATGTCCGTTTTATATCATGAAAAATATCCATAAACCGCGTTCTGATTAATTTGAAACCTGCTTTTTAGTTGCAAAATTTTCAACAGTTTAACTAGTAGAAATGTTTGGTGTTTTTATTCCAGTATTTAATCAAAATAAAGCCAAACAGCATTCCTCCGAGATGGGCAAAGTGGGCAATGTTACTGCCCGGACTTTTCAATCCGAGGAACAACTCAATTGCACCGTAACCTATCACGAAATATTTTGCTTTGATAGGTATCGGCGGAAAGAGAAGCATAAGCTGAGTATTCGGAAATAACATACCAAATGCAAGCAGTACACCAAATACAGCTCCCGAGGCTCCAATTGTAGGAATATCTACACGCAGTTTCAAAATTCGCTGCATGAGATTTAATCCCTCACTTGCATATGCTGTATTGGTTGGATCATCGTACCAGGTATTTATAAAATCACGAACCTGTGCCGATGCTGCAGGTAAATTTTTGTTGACAAACTTATCGAGGATTTCGGGAGAGGGAGTATTCTGAAAAGCTTCAATTGTATTTTGCATGGAAGAAACTTCGAGATAAGCTACAAACATATGCAGTGCAACTGCACCGAGTCCTGTAACAAAATAGTAAATCAGAAAACGCTTTGAACCCCATACATTTTCGAGTACCCGTCCAAACATCCACAAGGCAAACATATTGAAGAAAATATGAAAGATTCCAGTTGGATCGTGCATAAACATGTGGGTTATCACCTGGTGCAACATAAATTTATCGGATGTCGGATAGTGCATTCCAAAAAATTCCACCAAATCAATTCCCTGTCCCTGGAGAATCCAGGTTGCAAGTAAAAACAGAACATTGATAATAATAAGGTTCTTAACAACCGGCGGTATATTATTAAAGGTAGGCCTGTAATTCATATTTTTAAAATTTATGTCGGTACCAGCAATAGCCAGACCATTTTGTAATTATTCAAAAATAACGACAACTTGTCATTAATAAAAGAATTTTTCAATATCATCCAATGGAATGATGGTCAACACCTTTTTACCCTCGGGAGAATAATTAGGTGTTGAACAGGCAAATAAATTATCGATAAGATGCTCGATTTCTTCTTTTTTCAATTCTGCACCATAATCAAGCGCCGATGCTTTTGCCAGTGAAACTGCCACCTGTTCCTTTGCTTTATGGTGTGCATCAACCGGCGAATTTTTATACTCTTCCAACAACTTTTCCACAATAATTTCTGGTGACGAAACATCAAGTACTCCCGGTGTTCCGTTGATAATAAAGGTATTCTTGCCGAATTCACGAATATCAAAACCAAGTGCCAGCAGATCGTCCAGGATGTTTTTTAACAACTCTGATTCGGCCGGATTTAACTCTATGGTTTGCGGAAACAATTGCTGCTGGCTTGCAACCGAATCAGACTTAAGAACTTCCATGAATTTCTCGTAAAGAATCCTCTCGTGCGCCCGCTTTTGGTCAATAACCATTAATCCTGATTTTACAGGTGTAAGAATATATTTTTGTTTCAGTTGCAATATCTTTTTACCGCTGTATTGTCCTGCAGACATTAAATTCAATCTGTCGTCGCCATTAAAATTTAAATCAGTTTGTTTTTCTCTATCCTGATTTCCGTATAAATCTTCCCAGTGTTTCAGATTCTGTTTATCCTCTTTATTACTTTCAAATCTGCCCGAAGATGAATCTTTTTCACTATCAAAAGGATTGTATCCCGGGTTAATTTTTATATCCGGAAAATAGATATTATTATTTTCTTTTTTGCGAACAGGTATTTCGATACTTCCGCTTTGGTCAAAATCGATGGAAGGAACAACATTATGTTTTCCAAGGGATTCGCGCACGGCTGCATGAATTATCTGCCAAACTGCCTGCTCATTTTCAAATTTTATTTCAGTTTTAGTTGGATGCACATTGATATCAATATCCGCAGGGTCAACTTCAAGAAACAAGAAATAAGACGGATAAGTATCTGAAGGTAAAAGTTTTTCATAAGCCTGCATTACCGCCCTGTGATAATATGGATGACGCATATATCTTTTATTTACAAAGAAAAACTGCTCCCCCATTGTTTTCCGGGCATACTTTGGTTGCCCGGTAAAACCGGATATCTTAACAAGGCTGGTTTCTTCTTCAACAGGAATAAGACTTTGGTTGATACTTTTTCCGAAAAGATCCACAATCCGCTTGCGGTAATTTGTTTTAATCAATTCATATAAGGAAGATTGATTGTGGTAAAACGAAATCTTAATATCCGGATTTGGAATAGCTATCCGCTGAATTTCGTTGATAATATGCTTTAATTCGGCAGTGTTGCTTTTTAAAAATTTACGACGCGCCGGCACATTGTAAAACAGGTTTTTAACCAGTGTTGTTGTGCCATTATTACAGGCTGCCGGTTCCTGGGTTTTAACTTCGGAGCCAATAATATGAATAAAAGTACCAACTTCATCTTCCATTCGTTTAGTGCGCACTTCCACATCGGCAATTGCAGCTACCGATGCCATCGCCTCACCGCGAAAACCCATGGTACGGATGCAAAACAGATCATTGGCAGAGTTTATCTTTGATGTTGCATGGCGTTCAAAAGCCATTCTTGCATCTGTTGGCGACATTCCACAGCCATTATCAGTAATTTGAATCAGGGTTTTACCGGCATCTTTTATATGAATTATAATTTCGGTGGCTCCGGCATCAAGAGAATTTTCAACCAGTTCCTTTACAACCGATGCAGGACGCTGAATTACTTCGCCTGCTGCAATCTGATTTGCTACGGAATCGGGCAATAATTGAATAATATCGCTCACTACATCAGAAAATCAGAATAGAAAAAAAGATAGAACACAAGAGAAAGTATCAATATCAAAATAATTAATCTTGTATTCGACGATTTACGGGCCTTTTCGGTTGTTTTAGAATGGCCGGCCTGCATCGTCCTGAATTGTCCTTTAATGTTTGGACGGTATATTTTTCCATTATCTTTTTTTTCTTCAAAAATACCCATCTCCTCTTTTATCCTTCTTTCCCGCTCCTCACGTTCCTCCTTATCCGGGTCGTAAAACCTGGGGGTTATGTTGAACTGTTTAGCGCTGGGCGTATGAAAAAACCGACCTATCATATTCGTTTATTTATTTTTACAAAGATAACTTTATTCTACAAAATTTGTTCCACCGAAAACCTGCAGTTTTATTCAAACTGCTGTATTCCACCTTCAAACGTACACCAAATACTTTTTATACAAAAAAGATTAAATATTTTTAACATGATCTTTCAAGAATACGCATCAGATTATCGTCATTCAGTACTACCGGATTTCCTTTCATACTGCTTGCTTTTTTTGCTTTCTCAACCAATTCACCAAAATGGTTTTCAGTTAACCCATAATCAGATAAACAAGGAATTGAAAGCTCCGAATTCAGTATATTCACCCATTCGATTCCATCTTTAGCAACTGCTTTTTGGTTACCTGTTAAAATCCGGGCTACTTCATCATATTTCTTCAGCAGCTCCTTCATGTTCCCTGCTGAAATTGCCCTTATATTTTCTTCCATAACTGCCGGTAAAAGGCAGGCACAAATGGAGCCGTGCGGCATTTCAAACATGCCTCCCACCGGTCCGGCAAAACCATGTACAGCGCCCAGCTTTACATTTGCAAGTGCCATTCCGCCCAGCAGACTTGCCATGGCCATATCTTCGCGGGCTTTCAAATCGCTGCCATCATGAAATGCTTTCAACAGCGACCTGGAAATCCGCTGCATTCCTTCCCTGCAAAGCATATCAATAAAAGGATTCGACTGGTTTGACACAAATGTTTCAAGCAGATGTGTCAGCGCATCAGTACCGGAATTTGCTGTGATTACGGGTGGCATTGATAATGTAAGCACCGGGTCGTCCAACGCAACTTTTGGATACATTAATTCGCTCCGCAAGCTTACTTTAACCTGGTGTTCCGGCGATTTTAACACCGAATTTTTTGTAACTTCAGCTCCTGTCCCCGCCGTTGTTGGAACTGCAATACAATACAAAGGCGGTTCTGTAAGCTTCTTTCCTTTCCCAATCACTTCAAGATAATCCATTAATTCGCCCTTGTTCGGGACCAATGCAGCAATTGCCTTTGCACTGTCGATTGCACTGCCACCGCCAAATCCGATAACAACACCTGCATGAAATTTACGCGCTGTTTTTACCCCTTCGCTTATCAACTGAATAGTCGGTTCAGAGGGAATATGAAAAACTTCTACATTGGTTTCAGGCAGAAGTCTGGCTGTTAACAACTTTATCCGCTGGTCATCCTTACCTGTGACCAAAAGCAAGTTATTTCCAAGTCCGGCAATTAATTCCGGTATTTTTTCTACCGAATTGTTTCCGAAAATAATTTGAGAAGCTGTGGCAAACTGAAAATTTAATCCCATCCCTCTTCATTTGGAAATACATTTGTAAATTTTATTGCTGAACGTGGTTCTGCCATCATTTCAGAGACAATGTCCCTCCATTTTTTATAATGATCGGTTTCCTTATGTTTTGCAGGATCTTCCGCAGTACGATAAACTTCAACCAAAACAAACCGGGTAGCATCATCCTGTTGCTGAATGACATCGAAACGTGCAATTCCGGGTTCTTTCAAACTGTTTTGTGCATTTTCAACAGTAGCTGCTTTAAATGCTTCTACCCGATTGTCTTTTACATGAACAAAAACATGAGCGATATACATAACGTGCTTTTTAATTTCCAATTTAAGAAATTATCCAGCTCCGGCAAAATTGAATTCATTCCCATTTATAAAAATGATCCAGGATTGAACTTCGAATTACTTCTGCCTGAAATACACCTGAATGGGCACACCGGTGAAATTGAAATTCTTCCGGATTTGATTTTCGATGTATCTGCGGTAAGGTTCTTTAATGTACTGCGGTAAATTAGCAAACAGCGCAAATGAAGGAGTTTTCGAAGGCAGTTGAGTTACATATTTAATCTTTATGTATTTCCCCTTAACAGAAGGTGGCGGATAAGCTTCCACAGCCTCCAGAAGCAATTCGTTCAGTTGAGAGGTTTTTATATGTTGCTTTCTGCTTTCAAAAACCTGTATTGCAGTTTCGAGGGCTTTATGTATACGCTGTTTGGTTTTTGCTGAAATAAACAAAATCGGAACATCAGTAAACGGAGCAAATTTTTCGCGAATTTCCTCTGCCATTTTTTTGGTTGAATGAGTGTCTTTTTCGATTAAATCCCACTTATTCACAAGCACCACAATCCCTTTTTTATTTTTTATGATGAGATTGAAAATGTTTACATCCTGGGATTCCACACCACGGGTGGCATCGATTAAGAGTAAACAAACATCCGAGTTTTCAATTGTCCGCACAGATCGCAGCACCGAATAAAACTCAAGATCCTCGTGTACTTTCGCTTTTTTGCGCAAACCTGCCGTGTCCACGATTATAAAATCATGGCCAAATTTATTGTAGCGGGTATGAATAGAATCGCGTGTCGTTCCGGCCACTTCGGTAACAATGTTTCGTTCCACACCAATCAACGTATTAATAAACGACGATTTTCCAACGTTTGGACGGCCGACTACCGAAATATTTGGCAGTTCATTTTCTTCTTCAACGTCTGTTATAACAGGAAATGATTCAACCACTTTATCCAGTAAATCGCCGGTTCCGCTGCCGGTCATCGACGAAATACAATAAATTTCGCCTAAACCGAGGCCATAAAATTCCTGTGCATCAGGAATGCGCTGGTTATTATCCACTTTATTGACAGCCAGTACTATTTTCTTTCTGCTTTTACGAAGAATCTGTGCAATTGCATCGTCAAGATCAGTAATTCCCGATTCAACATCAACCAGGTAAAGAATTACATCGGCCTCATCAATTGCAAGATGCACCTGTTTATTGATTTCTGCTTCAAAAACATCATCGGAATTTACCACATAACCTCCGGTATCTATAATCGAAAATTCAATGCCGTTCCACTGCCCTTTTCCATAATTCCGGTCGCGTGTTACGCCCGAAATTTCATCAACAATTGCATTTCGTGATTCTGTAATGCGGTTAAACAAAGTCGATTTTCCTACATTCGGACGGCCAACTACTGCTAATATTCTGCTGCTCATTTCTATTTTTCTTTCTTTTTTACTAATCACAGGAATTTGTCCTGTGCTGTTAACCTGCGCATATTCGGCGCCAATAAAATATTTAGACATAGCAGGTAACAGTTCAATTGCATCTTCTGTTACCTGAAACTGCGACTGTTAAACTTTTTTAATAGGCGTCGTAACCAAATTTTTTCAGCTTATTATCTTTATCGCGCCAGTCTTTATCCACTTTTACAAACAGCTCGAGGAATATTTTCTTGTCGAAAAACTCTTCGGCATCCAGCCGCGCTTCTATTCCAACTTTTTTAATCATTTTCCCCTGATGCCCGATAATGATTCCTTTTTGGGTTTCGCGCGAAACATATATAACTGCCCGTATTTTTAACAACTTTTCAGTTTCCTTAAATTCTTCCACCAAAACTTCAACTGAATAAGGAACCTCCTTTTGATAATTCATCAGAATTTTTTCGCGAATAATTTCCTGCATAAAAAATCGGTCGTTGCGATCAGTCAGTTCTTCTTTCCCGAAAAACGGTGGGTTTTCAGGAAGCAATTCAAGGATACGGTCGAAAATGGGTGCAATGTTAAATTTCTCTTTTGCTGAAACAGGAAAAACTGTTGCCCCCGGAAAAACAGAACTCCAACGTTCATAAAGTTTTGTAACCGCTTCCTGGTCCGACAAATCAATTTTATTGATTAGCACAATCACCGGCACATTCGATTTGCCAATCCGCTCAATGTATTCCTTGTTTTTATCTGGTTGTTCAATGACGTCAGTAACAAACAAAATCACATCGGCATCGATAATTGCAGTTTCCACAAACTTCATCATGGTTTCCTGCAACTTGTAATTCGGTTTAAGAATTCCAGGTGTATCGGAATAAACAATTTGGAAATCCTCGCCATTGACAATTCCTTTTATCCGGTGACGGGTTGTCTGCATTTTTTGGGTAATAATCGATAATTTCTCACCCACCAAAGCGTTCATCAGGGTTGATTTTCCTACATTTGGGTTTCCGAGTATATTAACAAATCCTGCTTTATGTGCCATTGTTCCTGTTTTTCAATCTTACTTTAAATCATTAACAATCAAAACCATCCACCTGTTTTTATTCTTTTTTTCTATTACCGCCCAGGCGATGGTTTTAAATTCCTAAAAATCAGTGCAAAGATAATTGAATTGTAACAGCAATGAAAAAATTCTTATTCCGGCGCCTGCAATGGCATTACGGAGCCGGATTTTCCTTAATGTATTCCATTACTTCCATGAATGTGGCAGAGTAAAAGTCACTGCTGTTTTTGTTAAGATATTCAAGGAGTTTGAGATGTTCCGTGCCACCGGTATTCAAATAGCCGCCGCCCACACTGTGAAACATAAAAACTGCGATAGTTCCTTTTTCTCTCGCTTCATTTACATAAGCAATTAATTCTTCGGCTGAAGGACTGTTCACACCCCAGCTTGGTGCCTGGTAAACATTGTAATTCTGCATGTTTTCAGGCACAGGACCATCGCGCCGGGCAGCAACAAACAGTGGTTTTATTTCATCAGTAAAATCTTTACCGCCTGCTGTTACATCACTGCAGGTATAACCGTAGGTTCTTTTTTCGTTTCCGTCGATTGCTTTCAACAATGTATTTTCAGTTTTGACTTCAGAAAGAAATTGTTCAAGAGTATAGTTGTTCAGATCATATTCCGGCTTTACCCAATCCCCGCGTGCTCCGTCGCAGGGGTGAAAAAGAGTATGATTACCAAGCTCATGGCCATTGTCAGCAATGGCGCGCCATTCTTCGAGGCGGTTGTATAAACTTTGGGAATTTCCGGTACAAAAGAAAGTTCCTTTCAACCCAAATTCATCCAGCTGGGGAATGGCAACATCAAGATGACAATCAAGGCCATCATCGTAGGTGAGGCAAACGGCTGCTTTGGCTCCATTTGGCCATTTATACTGCGCTTCCGAATAATCTGCAATAGTGGCCAATAAAATTAGAAACAGAAACTTATGTACAGGATATTTCATGTTGATTGAATTAAAAGTTTTAAACTGTCAAAAATAACTAATTCTGATTTTGAACAAAGTTTATGGCTGCCTTAATCCCATCGGCAGCACTTGAAATAATACCACCCGCATAACCGCTGCCCTCGCCGACCATGTACAAATTATCAAAACCGGCGCATAACCCGTTTTTCTCCCGAATAACCTGAACTGGTGATGATGTTTTGCTTTCCAGTCCCAATAAATTCCCGGTTTCAAATCCACGCATTTTCCGGATAAAATCCTGTAACCCGGCCTGCATTGATTTCACAACCGGTTTGGGGAGCAACTCCCACAACGGAGCAGAAACCAAACCAAGCGGATAACTGCTTTCCAGCTTTCCGGGATTTAATTTTTGATTTAAAAACGATGTAATGGAACAGACCGGGGCGCTGTAATTTCCGTGAATCTCATAAAACTGTTGCTCCAGCAATTCAAGAAATTCAAGCGCTTCAAGTGGCGAAACAGCTTTACCCGCCAGTTCGTCGGGATGAATACCGGCCACACAGGCAGCATTGGCAAAATTTCCACCCCGGCGGTAATAACTCATCCCGTTTACAATATTGGTATTTGGATAAGCAGCAGCGGGAACCACTATTCCGCCGGGACACATGCAAAACGAAAAAACCGGGTGTTTTCCATCGGCAGGTGAAGTGAGCCGGTATTCTGCAGCTTTCACTCCCGGCAACTTTTCCCTGCCCCATTGGGCTAAATTAATAACTTCCTGACGGTGTTCCATCCGGCTGCCAACTGCAAAGTTTTTCGTCCGAAACTGAATTCCCCGTCTGATAAGCATGCGGTAAGTTTCATAAGCAGAATGACCGGGTGCAATAAAAACAGCAGCAGCAGGCAGATTTCCCCGGGAAGTTACCACTTCTGTAATTTTCGAATTTTTAAATACCACATCCTCGAGCAGTGTGTCAAAGAGAAATTTCCCTCCCAAACTTTCGAATTGAACACGAAGGTTTTGAACTATTTTCCGAAGGTTATCGGTGCCAAGATGCGGATGCGCCATGTAACCAATTTCTTCAGGTGCGCCTGCAAGAATATAACTGTCGAGAATAAATTGTTTTTCTTTTGAAATGTGCTTCGAACGCGATGTGAGTTTTCCATCGGAGAAAGTTCCTGCGCCGCCCTCACCAAACGCATAATTATTTTGCGAATCGAATATCCCTGATTTTTCAAATGTTGCTATCGATTTGGCTCTCTTTAAAACATCAGAGCCTCGTTCTATTAAAGAAACCTGAAATCCGGCATTCTGCAAAACAAATGCTGTAAAGAAACCGGCTGGTCCACTTCCGGTAACAACAACAGTTTCGTTTCTTTTTTTATATGGAATTTCAAATTGTTCTTTACTCTCAGGTTCTCCGCCTTTTAGTTCCGGCGAACTGACTGCTACTTTTAACTGGAAAAAAATATCTGTCTTTTTGCGGGCGTCAAGGCTTTTATTTTCAATCTGAAACGAAAAATCCTTAATATGTAAGTCCCGTGCAATTTTACTGCGCAATTGCTCCTGTGTAAAATCAGTCGGTAACTTTATGGATATAAATTTGAACCCCATTATAAATATAATCTAAATTCAAAAGTACAGAAACATTCAATTATTCCATGCAGTTTCACTTCAACCTTTCAATTATCCCTTTCATCCTTAAAATACTCCGGTTCACCATTTTTTGTTTTAACCTTTTAAAGTTCAACCTGATATTTGTTTTCGAAAGCATTTAAAAATGGATTGTAACGTTTTTCAGATTAAAGCGTCTGACATTATAAATTCGGCAGGCTGCCTTAAAGCCATGAAAACAGAAAATGATTCTTTCACACTGAAAAAACGGTTGTTTGTCGAAAAAATGAAGAAAGAAGTCAGAACTTTCTTCAATTTTAAAGTGAATAATCGCTCCGGCGGTTCAGACAGAAAACAGAAAACAAAAACAATAAAGCAATGATTAGTTTAAGCAATGTTCACAAATCGTATGTAACCGGCAGTACTTCACTGCATGTTCTAAAAGGAATCGACCTTGAAATCAAACAAGGCGAATTTGTTTCAATTATGGGTTCATCCGGTTCCGGAAAATCTACTTTGTTAAACATTCTCGGGATTCTGGATAATTATGACAAGGGTGCCTATCACCTGAACGGGAAACTGATTAAAGATATGTCGGAAAAACAGGCTGCCAAACTGCGCAATGAAATGGTGGGTTTTGTATTTCAGTCATTTAATCTGATTTCGTTTAAAAATGCCATGGAAAATGTTGCGCTTCCTCTGTATTACAAGGGAATTAAACGTAAAAAGAGGAATGTAATTGCAATGGAATACCTTGACAAAATGGGATTGACGGATTGGGCAAATCATATGCCCAATGAATTATCGGGAGGACAAAAACAACGTGTTGCCATAGCACGTTCACTGATTTCGCAACCCAAAATTATTTTTGCCGACGAACCAACCGGAGCGCTTGATTCAACCACGTCATACGAGGTGATGGAAATCCTGAAAGAAATTAATGCTGAAGGAATTACCATTATTCTGGTAACTCACGAGCACGATATTGCTGCGATGACCCACAAAATTATCCGGTTAAAAGATGGCGGCATTTCTGAAATCATCAAAAACGGCGATCTGAAACATTTTCAGCACCAGTATACCAAGCAGCGGGAAACCGCCTGAATATTTTAGCAGGCGTAATTTTCACCGGCAGTTACTTTCATCTGCTTTGAACATTAAACTTTTAAATTCAGAACTGAGATGTTTGATATCGATAAATGGCAGGAAATCCTTGCCACCATCAAAAAAAATAAAATGCGTACTTTCCTCACAGGGTTCAGCGTGGCCTGGGGAATCTTCATGCTCATGATTTTACTCGGTTCCGGAAACGGCCTGAGCAATGGTGTTGCACAAAACTTTATGCGCGACGCGGTGAATGCCATGTGGCTGTGGAGCGGAAAAACCAGCATTCCGTACCAGGGAATGAAAGAAGGACGAGATGTAAAATTTACCAATGCCGATTACGAAATAATCCGGGAGATACCGGGAATTGAAAGTGCATCCGGGCGTTATTTTATTTCAGGAAATAAAATTTCTTATGAAAATGAATTTGGCGAATATACTGTAATTACCTGCCATCCTGATTTAAAAGAAGTAGAATCCATTGAAATCCAGTCAGGTAGATTTATCAACGAAGTAGATATTTTACAGAGCCGGAAATCAGTAGTACTTGGAAAAGATATTTATGAGGCTCTCTTTAAAAAGAAGGATGCGATTGGCGAATATGTAAAAATCAACAGTGTGCCTTTTAAGGTGATCGGTATTTGCACCGAAGGCGGAAGTACGCGCCACAGAAACGCTTACATCCCTGTTTCAACCGGACAGAAAGTTTTCAACGGAGCCAACCGGTTACACAATTTTGCACTTACAATAAATGCAGGCAGTATTGATGAAGCAAATGAAATTGAAAACAGGGTGAGGGAAACCATGGCCCGAAAACATAAATTCGATGTTACCGATGAATCGGCCATGGGTTCATACAATAAACTTGAAAATTATCTGGAGACCATGAAGATTTTCCAGGCCATTAAAATATTCATCTGGATAATCGGTATCGGAACATTGATTGCCGGTGTGGTTGGAGTCAGTAACATCATGCTCATTATTGTAAAAGAACGCACCAAGGAAATCGGGATACGCAAAGCTATTGGTGCAACTCCCGGATCAGTCATTGGCCTGGTTTTACTTGAAGCAGTATTAATAACAACTGTTGCCGGATACATTGGACTTGTACTCGGAACCGGATTAATGGAAGGTATAAACCTTTTGGTGGAAAAGCAATTTGCTGCATCATCGGCAACCAATGGCGGAAACGGTGATATGATTTTCAGGAATCCTACGGTGGATTTGGGAGTTGCTTTATCAGCAACCGCGCTTTTAATTGTTGCCGGTGCACTGGCTGGTTATATTCCAGCAAAACGGGCAGCAAAAATTAAACCCATTGAAGCATTGCGTGATGAATAAAAGAAGCCTCCCCTAACCCCTCCGAAGGAGGGGAAAGGAGGAAAAACGGATAGAATTGATAATCTAAATTCTTTACCCGGAACTAGAAACATGAAACATGAAACTTGAAACTTTTTGATATGTTTGATTTAGACCTTTGGAAAGAAATAATAAGTGCACTGAAAAAAAACCGGATGCGCAGCTTTATGACTGCATTTGGTGTGTTTTGGGGAATCTTTATGCTGATTGTAATGTCAGGCGCCGGACGCGCTTTGGAAAACGGAATCATGGACGGGATAAAAGCTTTTGCTTCCAATTCGGCATTTTTCTGGACTGAACGCACCAGCAAACCTTACGAAGGTTTTCAACGCGGCCGTTCGTGGAATTACAAAAATGCAGATATGGAATATGTAAAAGCCAATATCAGCGACATTGAATATTTATCACCGCGGTTGTTTGGCCCAAACTCCTATTCAGGTCCGAATACCATCCGGGGCGAGAAATCAGAAGCTTTCAATATTTTCGGTGATTATCCTGAATTTTTCAAAATTGACCCGTGGGTGCCGGTAAAAGGCAGGTTAATTAATGAAATCGATATTTTGCACAGCCGTAAAGTATGTACAATTGGTGAACGCGTGGCAGAAGTCATGTTCAAACCAGACGAAGATCCGATAGGGGAATATCTTAAAATCAATGGCGTCTATTTTCAGGTAGTTGGAGTAATTCATCCTGAAACCCGCATCAATTTTGGCGGTCGCAAACCCGAAAGCATCATTATTCCGTTCAGTACTATGCAAAAAACTTATAACATGGGCGATGTGGTTCATTTCTTTTCGGTAACATCTGATCCCGGAGTAGCGGTTAGCAAACTGGAAAACCGGCTGAAAGAATTGCTTAAAGATCGCCATCATATTGCACCCGACGACATGCAGGCTGTAGGCTCCTTCAATATTGAAGTGGAATATAAAAAGTACATGGGATTATTTAATGGCATTCAAATGCTGACCTGGATTGTGGGAATCGGAACGCTGCTTGCCGGAATTATCGGGGTAAGCAACATCATGCTTGTAATTATTAAAGAGCGAACTCAGGAAATCGGGATTCAAAGGGCGATTGGCGCCACACCGGCCAATGTAATTATGCATATTGTTGCTGAAAGTGTATTCCTGACGGTAATGGCCGGCTATATTGGTCTGGCACTTGGCGTTGGATTGCTCGAATTGCTGAATTTAGCACTTGAATCAGGTGGCGATGAAATATTTTTCCGCCGTCCGGAGGTAAGTTTTAAAATGGCTGTCTCGGCATTAACTGTCCTTGTTTTCTCAGGAATAATTGCCGGATTGATACCTGCCAGACGCGCGGTAAGTATTAAACCAATTGATGCGCTGCGCGATGAAGGAGTTTAAAAATTTATAAATTAAAAAAATTAAAATAAGAGTTTAAGCATTAAAAACAGAAACAAACAAAAAACAAGAAGTCATGAAAAAAGTATTAAGAATTGCAGGAATAGTTATTTTGATTGGTGCATTTGGAGGAACCCTGTTCTTCCTGTACAATAAATCGAAAAAGAAACCTGAATTTTATGAAACAAAAAATCCTTTTGTCAGCAATGTTATTATGAAAACCGTTGCAACCGGCTCGGTTGTTCCCCGGTTCGAAATTGAAGTTAAACCACAGGTTTCAGGAATTATTGATGAATTATTTGTAGTAGCCGGTGATAAAATTACCAAAGGCCAGGTGATTGCCCGGATAAAAATTATTCCGGACATGGTTACACTGAATTCAGCAGAAACCAGGCTGAACCGGGCAAAAATCAACTTCGAAGATGCAAAGATTGATTATGAACGTCAGCAAAAACTTTTCGATAAAAATGTAATTTCGTACGAAGAGTTTAAAAATGCAAAAGTAGGTTATGATTCAGCCAAGGAAGAAATGACTGCTGCTGAAAACAACCTTGATTTAATTAAAAACGGGGTAACTAAAAAAGCCGAGACCGCAACAAATACACTGGTTCGCTCAACCATTGACGGAATGGTACTGGATGTTCCTGTGGAAGTTGGAAATTCAGTCATCCAGGCCAACACATTTAACGACGGAACTACTATTGCCGCTGTAGCCGATATGCACGACATGATTTTCGAAGGAAAAGTGGACGAAACTGAAGTGGGAAAAATTAAGGAAGGTATGCCCATCGAACTGGAAATCGGTGCAATCGACAAAGAAAAATTCGAAGCTTTTCTTGAATACATTTCTCCAAAAGGTGTGGAAGAAAACGGAGCGATTCAGTTTGAAATTAAAGCAAAAGTTGAGCTAAAAGAGGGCCAGTTTATCAGGGCCGGGTACAGCGCCAATGCAAATATAGAACTTGACCGCCGCGATAGTGTACTTGTGATTCCTGAAGGAATGCTTAAGTTCGAGAATGATTCGTCATTTGTTGAAATCCAGGCTGGCGAAGAGCAGCAGTTTGAAAAACGGTTCGTTCAAACCGGATTGTCTGATGGAATTAATATTGAAATTACAGATGGTCTTAAACAGGAAGATAAAGTTAAGGGTGAAAAAATAGATCCGAAAAAATTGAAAGAGAATGAAACCAAACAGGGCTAAAAGCAGCTGATTCAGTTTAGTTTATTATTTTTAGCTCGTAATAAAAAATCAGAAAAATGAAGAATTTAATTATCCTTTTTTCCGGAATGCTATTTATTTGTTCCACAGGCACTTTAAAAGCCCAGGAAGTTTGGTCGCTGCAAAAATGCGTCGAATATGCCCTTGAAAACAATATTCAGATAAAACAACAGGCACTGAATACTGATTATAATGAGAACCTGCTCGATCAGGCTAAATCTAACCGTTTACCCAATTTAAATGCCGGAGTCTCCAATAATTTTAGTTATGGACGTTCGCTGAATAACAACAACGTATACGAAGATGTGAATTCTGCACAGTTGAACGGATATCTTTCGTCCAACCTCACTCTGTTTAATGGATTTATTCTTCAAAACACTGTCGAACAATACAAACTGGATTTACAGGCAACCATGCAGGATTTGCAAAAGGCAAAAGATGATCTTATTCTGAATGTTGCTGCTTCTTATCTCGAAATTTTATTTGCTGAAGAGCAATTAAAAATTTCGGAGGCGCAAATTGAGGTTACTCAGCAGCAAATTAACCGAACAAAACAACTCGTTGATGCCGGAAGTCTGGCTCGTGGAGCTTTGCTTGAAATTGAGGCACAACTTGCCCGGGAAGAGCTTCAACAGGTAAATAACCAAAACAACGTTCAATTGGCATATCTGAATTTATATCAGTTGCTCGAACTGCCAATTGAAAAAAGTTTTAAGGTTAAAGAGCCGGTGTTGCCCGAAATAAAAGCCGATGTTACCATGGACAATTCATTCGATGTATTTAAAACAGCCGTCCAGCTGCGGCCTGAAATTAAAGCTGCACAACTCCGGGTTGAAAGTGCAAAACGGCAGCTTGAAATTGCAAAAGGCAATCTTTGGCCCAGTCTTTCGTTTGGTGCCAATTACAACAATCAATATTTTAATATCATAAGCAGCGAGATACCGCAGTTAACTTTTAAAGAACAGCTTAAAAGTAACGGCCGCTATGGATTTGGATTCAGTTTAAACATACCGGTTTTTAACCGCTTCCAGGTGCGAAACGGCATTGATAATGCACAGCTTCAGATTCAGGATTATGCTTACCAGCTTCAATCGGCCCGAAATGTATTACGGAAAGATATTGAACAGGCATACACAAACGCACTGGCGGCACTTAACCGCTACATTGCAAGCGAAAAAGCTGTAAGTTCAAACCAGGAAGCTTTTCGTTACACTGAAGAAAAATTTAATGTGGGAATGGTAAACTCAGTAGAATACAATCAGAGTAAGAATAACTTAACCACTGCACAATCTGAATTACTGCAATCCAGGTACGAATATATTTTCCGAACTAAAATCCTTGATTTTTATAATGGGAAAACAATTGAATTATAATATTTAAATTGTCCGGAGATATAGTTTATCTCAATTACTGCTTGAACATTGTTTTTTGTGCCCGCGCTGAAAAGTGCGGGCTTTTTTATGCTTTTTATTTGGTATCCGGTTTTGTATATTAACAATCGTCGTTGTCCGGCACACCGGAATATTTGTAATTATTTGTTTTTAATATGCAGTTAATCAACAATTTAGTTTTACATGTTCAAAAGTAAGCCCCCACTATTCCAGGAAATAGCCATATTTTTTTTACCGGACACTAATGCTGTTCACCCAATAATTATTGCTGCAAACTTATCTTAATCATATCCATATTAAAATAAATTATTCAATAAGACCATACGGGCATAAAACCGGAAATTTCCAAAACAAATCCTTGAGACGAAATGATAACTTTTCATTTTCAGATTAAAGTTGGATTAAATTCAGGCTAAATTCAGACTAAATTCGGACTAAATTCGCGAAATCGCGAATTTAGTCCGAATTTAATCCGAAATTGATCCGAAATTGATACATCATTGATACGTTTATTTTGTATTTTTGAATGATAAAAACAAATCACTATGGCTAAAATTGAAAATATTTTGGATGGCGGAAAAGGAAAACTGGGCAACCTTGTTTTCTACAAGATGAACGGCAGCAGTTATGTGCGGACACGGCCGGCAAAATACCGCGACAGGAAGTCACCGGCACAACTGGCACAGCGGCAGCGGATGCAGGTGGTCATTAGTTTTTTGCGCTCCTTCCGTGACCTGGTGCGGGTTACTTTTGCTGCAGAAGCTACCGGACGCACGGCATTACAGGCAGCACAGTCCTACAACATGCGCCATGCGCTGGCCGGAGAATATCCGGATATCCGTATAGACAAGAGCAAAGTGCTGCTCAGCCGGGGGCCTCTCCCACTGCCTGCCGGTGTATCAGTCACTGCTCAGCCGGAAGGTCTGCTTATCCGGTGGGAAAACGGACCGGAAGCTACCGGCAGTGCGGCAAATGATACCCTGGTGGTGATGGCTTTACCCGGGGATACCGGCAACGGAATCCATGATTTCACATCCGTTCGCCGCTCCGAAGGTGAGTATCTGTGGAGGCTTCCGCAGCCGGTGCAGGCAAATAACCTTGAAGGTGTGTGGATGGCCTTCCGCAACTTAAAACTAACCTCCATGAGCGACAGCATTTGGATAAACAGGTGATACAGCCGGATAGATTATACAGCCAAAAGAATTGAATATTCTTTTTCGCAATTGTCTGTTATCAACTATTCAATTTTCATTCCTTGCCGGCCTAACCCAGGTTTCTGTTTTTCACCGGGCAATAATGATTAACAATCATAGATTTCCTTAATTTAAATCCACGATTGAAATCCAATGAATTGCCCCACATTTATCTTATTCAAAATTCTGCCTTATGAAAAAATACATCTGGTTTTTTTATCTTTTTCTTATTCCTGCACCGGGGCAATGCCAGGCACAACATGATGATTTTTCGGATGTCTTACATGTCAGCCCCAATCCGGAAATGCAATTGCAAACCATCGAAGGCTGGGGAAGTTCGCTGTGCTGGTGGGCTGGTCAGGCAGGCAACTGGGAAGAAGCAAAAGTTGACAGTATCGTTGATTTGATTACTTCGCCCGACAAACTGAACATGAATATTTTTCGCTATAACATTGGCGGTGGCGATGATCCGGCACATATCAACGGACATATGGTTCAAGGTAAAGGAAAACGCGCCGAGATGGAAGGTTTTAAAGCTTCATCTGTCGCTCCGTACAACTGGAACGCGGATAAAGCACAGCGCACCATCATGTTGAAAATAAAAGAGAAACGACCCGATGCCGTTTTTGAAGCTTTTTCAAATTCACCGCCCTACTGGATGACATATAGCGGCTGTTCTGCCGGAAATGCTGATCCTGAAAAGGACAACCTGAGGCCGGAATATTACGATGCATTTTGTGAGTATCTTACAGAGGTGTGCAAGCATTATAAAGATGAATACGGAATCGAATTCAAAACCCTGGAGCCGTTTAATGAATCAACATCGGCTTACTGGAATTACAAGGGAAGCCAGGAAGGTTGCCATTTCGATATCGGCACGCAAAAGAAAATCATTCGTTTATTGTATTCCAAATTAAAAGCTTCGGGTTTAACAACTGTTATTTCGGCTTCCGATGAAACCAATCTTTCGTCATTTATAAAAGTGTTGAAAGCCTATAAAGAGGCGGACGATATCATGGATAAAGTAGGCCAGTTAAATACGCATACCTATTCCGGAACCAATGAAGAACGGCTTAAAGTACACCGGCTGGTCATGGAGACGGGAAAAGATTTCTGGCAGTCGGAAACCGGTCCAATGGGATTGCCGCGAAGGGCGAATGGATTGGAAAGTAATTTATTGCTTGTCCAAAAAATGTTTTACGACCTGAACCTGATGCAGCCACAGGCCTGGCTCGACTGGCAGTTAATGGAAGAAACCAATGACACATGGTGCGTCATCCGGTGCAATTTCAATTCCGGAGACTTCGAAATCGTGAAGAATTATTATGTACGGATGCAAATTACAAAATTTATAAAGCAGGGTTACATGCTGCTTGAAAGCAACTGTGATGATGCTGTCGTTGCAGTAAGTCCACAAAAAACAGAACTGGTTATCGCGCTCAACAATCCGAATAAAACCAGCCGCGATTTCAAAGTAAACCTCGGTTCTTTTCTGAAAACCGGAGAGTCTGCCCAAATTTACCGTACCAGTTCTAATGAAAATTGTAATTTATTAAATGATATTCAAATACAGCACAATCAAATCAGTTATCCGGCCCCGGAATTATCATTAACAACTTTTGTTATTTTGCTGAACCCGTAAAAATCAAGCAAATCAAAATGAAAAGGTTACCACTGTTACTCACATTTTGCGCCGCTTTTTTTTTCATAAAATGTAATTCAGGAAATGAGAATAAATCTGCAGCGAAACCCAACATCATCCTTATTAACATCGATGATATGGGGTGGCGCGATGTTGGATTTATGGGTTCGGAGTATTACGCAACTCCAAACATCGATGCACTTGCTGCCGGTGGAATGATTTTTACCAACGCATATTCTTCTGCATCGAATTGTGCACCCAGCCGTGCCTGCATGATGAGCGGCCAGTGGACACCCCGCCATGGAATTTATACGGTTTCAACCTCAGAACGTGGAAACAGCAGTGACCGAAAACTTATACCGGTAGTTAATAATGAATATATGCCTGATACAAATGTTTTGCTTCCTGAAGTTTTAAAAAAAGCCGGTTACCAAACCTGCCATGCAGGCAAGTGGCATTTGTCGGATAATCCCACATCATTTGGTTTTGATATAAATATTGGTGGCAATCATGCAGGACATCCCGGAAGTTATTATCCGCCCTACACAAATGTTCCTTCGCTTGAGCCGCCAACTGATGATTATTACCTGACCAATTTAATTATGGATAAAACCCTGGAGTTTTTGAAATCCACGGGCAGTCAGCCATTCTTTCTGTATTATTCCCCTTATGCTGTTCACACCCCGATAAATCCTGTCGATTCATTGCTGCCTAAGTACGAAAACAAACCGCCGTGGAATGGACAAAACAATGCCAAATATGCTACAATGGTTGAAAATGTGGATGCCCAAATTGGCCGGCTGGTAGTACAATTAAAACAAAAGGAAAAATTGGATAATACCTTCATTTTATTTACATCCGACAACGGCGGGCATTACGCAATAACAAAACAATGGCCGCTTCGTTCGGGAAAAGGTTCGTACTACGAAGGTGGAATCCGGGAGCCTCTATTTGTACGCTGGCCGGGAAAAATTGAGCCTGGAACCAAAACAGACGTTCCCGTTTCTAACCTCGATTTTTACCCCACCATTCTGGAAGTTGCCGGAGTTGAAAAACCGGAAGGCAAATTACTTGATGGCAAAAGTTTTTTACCGGTCCTTACAGGAACGGGAACAATGAAAGAACGACCTTTTTACTGGCATTTCCCCATTTACCTCGAAGCTTATGTAGAAAACGATTCCACAACACAGGATCCGCTTTTCCGCACCCGGCCAGGTTCTGCGATTCGTTTGGGCAACTGGAAACTCATCCAGTATTTTGAAAACAATGATATTGAATTGTACAACCTGAAAGCGGATATTGGGGAAAAAAATAATTTAGCAGAATCTAATCATAAAAAGAGAGATGAATTGCTACAGATGCTTGATAACTGGAGAAAAGAGATATATGCACCGGTGCCAAAGGAGTTAAATCCGGAATTTGAAAACTGATTAAGTGCAAAAATCTATAAGTAAGGCATATTTCTATTAATTCCTTATTTCATGTTTATTAATTAATAAAGGTTTAATTTTTGCACTTTTGAATAGTAAAATGCAGTTTATGGTCTTTGAGTATGATCCTCATAAAAGTGAGTTAAATAAACTAAAACATGGGGTTGATTTTGAGGAAGCACAATATTTATGGCTCGATCCCAAAGGGATTGAAATTAAAGCACGAACTATTGGAGAACCAGGAAAACTTCTAATTGCAGAAATGAGTGGAACTGTTTGGTCAGCAATATTTACTTTAAGAAAAGAGAAAATACGAATTATTTCAGTTAGAAAGTCAAGAATAAATGAAAAAGAGATCTATTACAACACAGGAGTTTGATGAACTGTTCGAAAAGGAAAAAGATATTACTGAATTTTTAGATTTAAAATCGGCAAAAAGTACTGGCCTGGAAACCAGACGTGTAAGTGTTGATTTTCCCGAATGGATGATAAAAATGCTGGACCAACAGGCAATGAAACTTGGGGTTACCCGGCAATCCATTATTAAATTCTGGATTTCGGAGAAATTGAAATCGGTATAGTCCTGTTCAAAATTACAGCATGGTAAGAATTTGTATATCTTTTTCTGTCTTTATCAAATCAGAATCGTTGGTAGCTAATTTAAATGTGGAAATCTGTTAAGCTCAAGGCAATAACAATCATTATAATCCATGACTACTGACTCAAGGCATAAATTCTCAATATTTTTTTTTGAGCATTTATCATGAATTCGTTTTGCAATTCAGGGAATATAATTCTCAGTCGTCTTAAAATGATAAAATGCTTAATTCCCCCGATAATTAAATTTGGAATAATGACGAATTAAATATCTTTACGCGCTTAGACAAAATCAAATAAACATTCGCTGAATGAAACATCTGGTGTTGCTGTTGTTGGTTGCAGCAAATGTAAGCTCGTTTGCCGGTGGTTTTAACAAATCGGAAAAAGATACCATTGGAGACACCTTCAACAATGATTTTATACTGCATATTAAAAAAGCACAATCACCCCTAAGAATTGACGGTATAATTGATGAGCCCGACTGGCTGAAAGCGGAAAAAGCCATCAACTTTTATAAGGTTTTACCCATCGACACCGGGTTCGCCATGCAACAGTCGGAGGTGGTAATGACCTACGATGATAAGGCATTCTACCTTGCATTTATCTTTTACGATACAATCCCTGGCAAGCGTATTATGGAGTCTTTCCGTCGTGATTTTACTTTTTACAATAACGACAACTTTCTCTCATTTTTCGATACCTTTCTCGACCAAACCACAGGATTTACTTTTGGGCTATCTGCATCCGGTGCCAAATGGGACGGAGTGATGCACAACGGCTCCGGGAGCAACCTCAACTGGGATTGCAAATGGACCTCGAAAGTAAAACATTACGATAATAAATGGATTGGAGAGATGCGCATTCCGTTTAAATCCATCCGTTACATTTCGGGAGGTAAAACCTGGAATGCCAATTTTAGCCGCCTCGATTTAAAAACAAATGAAAAATCATCATGGGCACCTGTACCGCGTCAGTTTCCCACTTCGTCACTGGCCTATGCCGGGGTTTTAAAGTTTGAAGATCCATTACCAAAATCGAATCTGATGTTTTCGCTGATTCCCTACATTTTCGGCAGTTACTCCAACAATTATGAATTGAATACCGGAAATGTATGGAAAAAAGATTTTGGATTTGATGCAAAAATTGGATTCTCCACTTCCATGAACCTCGACCTGACTTATAATCCGGATTTTGCGCAGGTAGAAGTGGATCAGCAGGTCACAAACATCGACAGGTTTGAACTTTATTTTCCTGAAAAGCGTCAGTTTTTTCTTGAAAACAGTGACTTGTTTGCAGACTTTGGATCAGGTAGCGCTACCCCGTTTTTCTCGCGGCGGATTGGATTGGATGCACCGGTTCTGGCAGGTGCGCGCCTGAGTGGTAAAATCGGAAAAGACTGGCGCATTGGATTTATGAATATGACTACCCAAAAAACCAGTAACTTCCTGGCCCGGAATTTTACTGTTGCTTCCGTTCAGAAAAAAGTTTTTGCACGTTCCAACATTGGTGTAATCCTGGTAAACAAAGAATATCTGGAACAACCTGCTGACACCAGTCTTTATAACCGTGTAGCCGGTATCGATTACAACCTTGCAAGCAAGGATAATATCTGGACCGGAAAATTTTATTATCACCGCTCGTTCCAACCCGAAAGCCCTGGCGAACAGTATTCAGAAGGTTTCGCCATCAGCTATAGTACAAAGCATGTTTTGGCTCAGTTTGGCCAGCGTTCGGTTGGGAAAAATTTCAAGGCAGAAACCGGTTATGTTACCCGCACCGGTTACCAACATTTCAGCCCTGAAATAACCTACCTCTTTGTACCAAACAAAAAAGTAGTAAGCCACGGATTAAAACTCGACGCCAATTTGTATTTCGATTCTGACTTCAACAAAATCGATCAGGAAAACAGGGCAACCTATCAGTTTGAATTCCGTGATCGCTCTACAATGAAATTAGGATACAGAGATATCTTCATTCAGCTGCAAAAAGATTTCGATCCAACACATATCAGCAACAACTACCTGGCTGCCGGAACAGTATACAATTTTGGCAATGCATTCATCAGTTATGCATCAACGCGTAAAACCATGTTCAACTGGTCGGCAGAAGCTGCCAAAGGAACATTTTACAATGGCAGAATTCAATACATTAAAGGAACCATGGGTTACCGTTATCAACCTTGCATCAACCTTGCATTAAATGTAAACTACACCGAATTAAATTTACCACGGCCTTTTACTGATACGAAACTGTGGCTTGTTGGACCAAAACTGGATGTAACTTTTACCGATAAAATTTTCTGGTCGACCTTTGTGCAGTATAACGAGCAAATTGATAACATGAACATCAACATGCGGTTTCAATGGCGTTACCAGCCTGTTTCCGATTTATTTATCGTTTACACTGACAACTACATTCCGGGCACCTGGAATTCACGAAACCGCGCACTTGTTCTAAAACTAACCTACTGGCTGAATTAAAAAACAATCTTAATTTCTGAATTTCAACAACCTTGTTTTCATTTTAAAAAGGAAAAAACGGTGCTTTGCACTTAAGTTAAAATGAATATCTTTGTGTTCGTTTTTTCCTAAATCAATTAAAGTTATTGTTCAAAATGAAGCATTTTTACCTGTTGTTGCTTTTTGTTTTTGCATTTTCTGCAGCAAATGCACAATTGTTTCACCATCCGAAAAAAGATACCATTGCAGATACGTTCAACAAGGATTTTGTATATCATGTAAAAAAAGCACATTCCGAAATAAATATTGACGGAATAATTGAAGAGCCCGATTGGAATGAAGCAGAAAAAGCAAGTGATTTTTACCGTGTTTTGCCCATCGACACCGGCTTTGCCGTGCAGCAGTCGGTAATTATGATGACATACGATGACAAGGCACTTTACCTGGCCCAGATTTTTTACGATACAATTCCCGGCAAGCGAATAATGGAATCATACAGGCGCGATTTTGTTTTTGGGAACAATGATAACCTCCTTGTTTTCTTTGATACATTTCTTGATCAAACCAATGGTTTTTCTTTTGGAGTTTCGGCATCGGGAGCGAAATGGGACGGCATGATGAGTGACGGACACACCGTTCATCTCGACTGGGATTGTAAATGGGAATCGAAAACCAGACAATACGATGACAAATGGGTAACCGAAATGCGCATTCCATTTAAATCAATCCGTTATCCGGCAGGCAGCCAGCGCTGGAATACCAACTTCAGCCGGCTTGATTTAAAATCGAACGAAAAATCGTCCTGGGCACCGGTGCCAAGGCAGTTTCCGACAGCATCACTTGCATATACAGGAGTGATGTTATTTGAAGATCCATTGCCAAAACCGAAAACGCAATTGTCTCTTATCCCCTATATTTTTGGGAGTTATGCAAAGGATTTTGAAGCTGGAACTGGGGCGGAATATAAAAAGGATTTCGGATTTGATGCAAAGATTGGAATTTCTTCATCCATGAACCTGGATTTAACCTACAATCCCGATTTTGCGCAGGTGGAGGTCGATCAGCAGGTTACTAATATCGATCGTTTTGAATTGTTTTTTCCTGAAAAAAGGCAGTTCTTTCTTGAAAACAGCGATTTATTTGCTGGTTTTGGAAGTGGTGATGTAACCCCGTTTTTCTCGCGCCGCATTGGATTGGATGCCCCTGTTTTGGCCGGCGCACGGCTTAGCGGTAAAATCGGTAACGACTGGCGCATCGGGTTTATGAATATGACCACCCAAAAAACCAGCAATTATCTGGCGCGCAATTATACTGTTGCCTCCATGCAGCGAAAGGTTTTTGCCCGTTCCAATATCGGATTCATTCTTGTAAATAAGGAGTATTTCGATCAACCGGTCGATACAACCATGTACAACCGTGTGGCCGGTGTGGATTACAATCTCGCCAGCAGAGACAATATTTGGGCAGGCAAATTTTACTACCACCGCTCGTTTCAGCCGGGCAATCCAGACAAACAATTTGCAGAGGGAATAAGTATTGCATACAACACAAAACACCTGCAACTGGAGATGATGCAGCGGTCGGTTGGCGAAAATTACAATGCCGAAGTTGGTTATGTTCAACGGACAGGATATCATTTTATTAGTCCTGAAGCAGCTTATCTTTTTGTACCGAATAAACGGATTGTAAGTCATGGAATTTTTGTGGATTTCAGGTACTATTTTAATCCTGATTTTGAAAAAATTGAACATGAAAATATCTTCCAGTACCGGTTTGAGTTCCAGAACCGTTCAGAGATTTCATTTGGTTATCAGGATAATTTTGTTCACCTGACTCAGAATTTTGATCCGACACATATAAGCAGTACTTATCTTCCCGCGGGAACAGAATATAATTTTGGTGGTGCTTTTTTAAATTTTATGTCCACCCGCAAAACTTTGTTTAACTGGAATGCAGAAGTAGCAAAAGGTACATTTTACAGCGGAAAGATTCAATATGTAACTGGTGAATTTGGTTACAGGTATCAACCTTTTATCAATTTCTCGGTGAATTTAAACTATACTGATATGAACCTGATGCATAATTTTGAACATACCAAATTGTGGCTGATTGGTCCAAAGCTTGACGTAACATTTACAGATAAACTTTTTTGGTCGACATTTGTACAGTATAATGAACAAATCGACAACATGAATATTAACATGCGCTTACAGTGGCGTTACCAGCCGGTTTCCGATGTATTTATTGTTTATACAGACAATTATATTCCGGGAAGCTGGAATTCACGAAACCGGGCACTCGTTTTAAAAATGACTTACTGGCTGAATTAAATAGTTCATATCGTTTTTATCAAAATGTTAAGCCTTTTAACAAGATAACCTGCAGTTTTTAACACGAATAAAATGGATTATCTTTGTGCTTCTCGAAAACAAATTGTATTTTATCCGCTTATATTAAAAACATGAAAAAATCAAAATAACGATGAAAGTAACTGTAGTAGGAGCAGGGAATGTTGGTGCAACCTGCGCACAAATTGTTGCCGAAAAAAACATAGTTCAGGAAGTCGTCCTGGTGGATATAAAAGAAGGAATTTCAGAAGGTAAATCGTTGGATTTATGGCAAACCGCACCGATAAATTATTACGACACCCGCCTGATAGGTTCAACAAACGATTATTCAAAAACTGCTGATTCAGAAGTTGTAGTAATTACTTCCGGAGTTCCGCGGAAACCGGGAATGAGTCGCGATGATTTGATTTCAATAAATGCAGGAATCGTAAAAAATGTGACAGAGAATGTTGTCAAATATTCTCCCAAAGCAAAAATCATTGTAGTTGCCAATCCACTGGATGTAATGACTTATGCTGCTTTCAAAACTTCAAGAAAATCAAAAAACGAAGTAATGGGAATGGCCGGAATTTTGGATACAGCCCGTTACCGTGCATTTTTGGCAGAAGCTTTGGACATTTCACCACGCGATATTCAGGCACTTTTAATGGGCGGTCATGGCGATACAATGGTGCCACTGCCTCGTTATACTACAGTTTCCGGAATTCCTGTTACCGAACTTATTGATGAAGAAAAATTAAATGCAATTGTTGAACGTACAAAAAAAGGTGGTGGCGAATTAGTAAACCTTATGGGAACTTCGGCATGGTATGCCCCCGGTTCGGCGGCAGCACAAATGGTGGAAGCAATTGTTATGAACCAAAAACGTGTGTTTCCATGCTGTGTTAAACTTGATGGTGAATACGGTTTGAATGATATGTTTGTTGGTGTACCCGTAAAATTGGGTAAAAATGGTATCGAACAAATTATTGAAGTAAAACTGAATGACGAAGAACGACAACTGTTGCACGATTCGGCAAATGCTGTTAAAAGTGTGATGGAAGTTTTGGATGGAATGAACATCCTTTGATTTCTTCGTTTACACGAAATAAAAGTATTTTAATTTGTATTTAAGCGGCTGTTAATGATTTTTCAGCCGCTTTTTTATCTCTGTTTTGAATGTCAAAAATTAAAATTCCCTTAAATATAATTGAACTGGAAGCAGGTAATATTCACCTGCTGGTTTCCGCAGTATTTACTGACGGAGCTAATGCAAACTGGATAATCGATACCGGCGCTTCAAAAACAGTTTTCGATAAAAGTCTTTCCGAAAATTACATTATTTTAGAGGATGAAACCGAAGAAATACATTCTGCCGGAATTAGTGAAAAACCAATGGAAACAAGTACAGGTAAATTGAATGTTTTTTACCTGGGAAAACTGAAAATCGATATGGAAAAGGTGGCGCTGCTTGATCTTTCGCACATTAATGATTTATACAAAAAAGCCACACAATATCAAATATGCGGATTAATTGGCGGCGATTTTCTGAT
The DNA here is from genome assembly GCA_963816685.1 of uncultured Prolixibacteraceae bacterium. GTDB lineage: Bacteria > Bacteroidota > Bacteroidia > Bacteroidales > Prolixibacteraceae > CAVYUC01. The sequence goes on from CAWFMB010000008.1 coordinate 60,087, forward strand.
GAAATACAAGGCGGTTATCGACTACAAAAGAAAAATTTTAGTACTGCGGGATTAAGTGATTCATAATCAGCAATAGTATTTCAAAAAATTCAATTCAAACTCTTTTTTGTTCCATTCCTTTTGCTCCAAAAGTTCTAACTCTCCCTGCCAGACAAATGCATTAGCCAGTATTTTTTGTTTTCCCTTTAAAACTGTTACCTGCGATATTTTGTACTCACTTCCCTCGAAATCAGCAATCTTCTTCATCGATTTTTTATCCACATTCTGAAGCAGCATTCCGGAAACCTTTGAATTGCTGTTTTTGATAACTGCCGGATATTCGCAATTTTTTATGCTGCACCTTATAAATCCAGGTAAAACTGCCGGCACCGAGTTAAAAGTTTTTCCTGTAACTTTTTTCAAAACTGCCGGAAACAGTAATGTTCCATATATAAAAAGCTGCTCCATTAAAAAGAATTAGTTTCACGTTTAAATTTACAAACCTCATCTTTGTAAACCTGAACTATTTGGGTATATTTGTCGCGCTCAAAAATGATATGATGGATTTCAAATTAATAATAACGAAAAAACTGGTGCTACGGCTTGCGCTTTTTATAGCGGTTATTGGCGCTGCCAATCTTTTCGATATTTATTTTGGCAACAACCCGGATAAACTGGATTGCATTCAGCATAAACCGGAGAAGCATTCAACTGAGCACGGAACAATTTATCTTTTTAGCCAAACTAATCCGGTTAGTGCAAAAACGCTGGTTCAAAAACCTTCGAACAGAAGGATTGATGAACAGTATCATGATAAATTTCTTCAAAAATTCCATCAGAAAAAAAATTACCAGGTATTGAAAGTGGATGAGAAAAAACCAACTACGCCACTTTTCCTTTCATACCACTACCTTGTATTCCGAAATTATTACTTCACTGTTCCCGATGAGGAACCGCCGCTTTGCTAAAATAATTGATTACAACATTCGAGTTAAATCTATCCGGGTGAACAGCTGTTTATGTATAGCTTTAAACCTGTTCAATTTCAAATATTTATCACTAAAATTTAAATAAAACAATTTAAAAATTAAATCACATGCAAAACAAAGGTGCAATATTTACGCTCGCTATTTTGTTTGCAGCAGTTTGTCTGTACCAGTTATCATTTACCTGGAAAGCACAGCAAATTGAAGATAAAGCAGCAGAATACGCACAGGGTGATCCTCAAAAAGAAAACATTTACCTCGATTCAATTTCAGGTGAAGTTGTGTATAATTTTTTGGGTCTGAAAAAATTCACTTATAAAGAAGTAAAAGAACTTGAAATAAATTTAGGTCTTGACCTTAAAGGTGGAATGAACGTAACTCTTGAAGTTTCAGTAAATGATCTCATTAGAGCTATGTCGAATTACAGCACTGACTCTACTTTTAATGCCGCACTTGCGAGAGCTTCTCAACTTCAGCGTTCGAGTCAGGAAGATTTTGTTTCGCTTTTTGGACAGGCTTTCGAAGAGATTGATCCGAATGCAAAACTTGCTTCCATTTTTAATACACTGGAATTACGCGACAGGATTAATTTCAACACCACCAACAGTGAAGTTTTGGATGTAATCCGGCAGGAAACTGATGCAGCCATCGACAACTCATTCAATATTCTTCGCACGCGTATCGACCGTTTTGGAGTTGCCCAGCCGAATATTCAGCAGTTGCAAACTAAAGGCCGCATACTTGTTGAATTGCCGGGTGTAAAAGACCAGAATCGCGTACGTAACCTGTTGCAGGGAACTGCAAACCTCGAATTCTGGGAAACTTACGAAAACCAGGAAGTTTATCCTTATTTGCTGCAGGCCAATGAGCGCATTAAAAACATGCAGGCAACTGAAAAGGGAAATCAAAATCAGAATATTGAAAGTTCATCTTCAGAAAATGAAACACAAGATAATGCTGAAGCTTCAAATGAAAGTGAAACCGTTTCATCTGCTGATTCCGATACTGCAAAAGAAAGCTCATTACTTTCGGAACTGGAAGCCGGTGCTGAGAATGATACTACTGCTGCAGGATTAAACGACCTGCAGAATTTTAAAAATGAATATCCGCTTTTTGCACTTTTGAATCCAAGCACCGACCAAAACGGACAGTTATATCCTGGCCCGTCAATTGGAATTGCGCATTCAAAAGATACCGCCAGAGTAAACGATTTACTTCACCGGGAACAGATAAGAAGCATTTTTCCAAGGAATATGTTTTTCCGCTGGTCGGCAAAGCCGGTTGACCAGGCTGGAAACTATTACAGACTAATAGCACTGAAAGTTACCACCCGCGATGCTCAGGCACCACTTAGCGGAGATGCAATTGTTGATGCACGTCAGGATTTCGATCAATTTGGCTCGAATCCCGAAGTAGCTATGTCAATGAACAGCGAAGGTTCAAAAGTTTGGCAGCGGATGACTAAAGAAAATATTGGAAAATCGATTGCAATTGTATTGGATGATTATGTACGTTCCTTTCCAACTGTTCAAAATGAAATTTCAGGAGGCCGCTCCAGCATTACCGGATTGGAAAGTATTGAAGAGGCAAAAGACCTTGCAAACATTTTGAAATCAGGAAAGATGCCGGCACCGGCACATATTATTCAGGAAGCAATTGTAGGTCCTTCATTGGGTCAGGAAGCAATTAACAGCGGATTTTTCTCCTTTGTTGTTGCATTTGTCCTTGTATTGATATACATGTTGTTCTTCTACAGCAAAAAAGCCGGACTGGCTGCCAACATTGCACTTATTACAAACGTATTCTTTTTGATTGGTGTGCTGGCTTCGCTTGGCGCAACATTAACATTACCCGGAATTGCAGGGATTGTTCTTACACTTGGTATGGCAGTTGATGCGAACGTATTGATTTATGAAAGGGTTCAGGATGAATTAATTTCCGGAAAGGGCATTAAACTTGCCATTTCGGATGGATACAAAAATGCTTATTCTGCAATCATCGACGGACAGGTTACCACACTTTTAACCGGTATCGTCCTTTACATTTTTGGTTCTGGCCCAATTAAAGGTTTTGCTACAACTTTAATTATTGGTATCCTGACTTCATTATTCACAGCCATTTTTATTACCCGCCTCATTTTTGAATGGCAGTTGGGCAAAAACAAAAAAATTACTTTTGTTTCGCGGGCTACAGAAAACTGGATTCGCAATACCTCGATTAAATTCCTTGAAAAAAGAAAACTTTTCTATATTATTTCTGCCACTTTCATAGTGATTTCCATTGGTTCACTTGTTGTTCGTGGATTAAATTACGGAATCGATTTTAAAGGGGGACGTACTTATGTTGTCCGTTTTGATGAGCAGGTAAAAGTGGATGAAGTTGCTCAGGCATTAAATGCTGTTTTTGGAGAATCTCCCGAAGTAAAAACATACGGTGAAAACAACCAGGTAAAAATTACAACAGAGTATAAGATTGATGATAACAGCGAAAACGTTGATAATGAAGTTGAAGGTTTATTAATGAAAGGACTTCAGGATGGCGGTTTTATTGATAAGACTGTAACTCTGCAGCAATTTACCGATGATTATCAGATGAGTTCCCAAAAAGTGGGACCAACTATTTCAGATGATATAAGGAAAGATTCGGCCATTGCTATAGCTGTTGCTCTTGTTATCATTTTCATTTATATTTTAATTCGTTTCCGCAACTGGCAATATGGTTTGGGTGCTGTTATTGCACTTGCTCATGATTCGTTGATTATTCTGGGAATCTTCTCTTTGTTGTATGGGATATTGCCTTTCTCACTTGAAATTGACCAGGCATTTATTGCAGCAATTCTTACAATTGTTGGTTACTCTATCAATGATACAGTAATTGTTTTTGACCGAATCAGGGAATTTATGGGGCTTTATCCGAAACGTACCAGGGGTGACAATTTCGATAATGCCATAAACAGCACATTACGCCGTACATTCAGTACTGCACTTTCTACATTTGTTGTGCTGCTTGCTATTTTCCTGTTTGGCGGCACAACTATCCGTGGCTTTACATTTGCTCTTATGCTTGGTATTATTGTTGGAACTTATTCATCAGTTTTCATTGCATCTCCAATTGCATTTGATACTCAAAAACGTGTAATCAAATTACAGGAAAAGAGGAAAAAATAAAAACCTGTTTTTCATGTTAATAATATCTAAAGTAGCCTTGCAGAAATGCAGGGCTATTCTTTTTTTAAACTATTCAGGATAAATTGAAATTTCCAATTTGTATATTTGTGCGTTTGAATGAAATAAATCGAGTCCTGATTATTCGGGAAAGAGTAATAAAAATTCACTATAGAAAGTTTAAAAACAAACGAAGGAAATGATAAATCATATTTTATTTATTAGCGGGGGAGAAATTGTTCTTGTAATGTTGCTTGCATTACTTTTTTTCGGATCGAAAGCTATACCGGATATAGCAAAAACAATGGGAAAAGGGATGCGTGAATTCAGGAAAGCAACTAACGAAATAAAACGAGAAATTAACGATTACTCATCCGATATTAGAAAAGACATCGACGAAGTACAGTCATCTGTAAGAAAGGATTTGAATAATGTCCAGTCGACCGTAAAAAGAGAAACCGACAGCATTAAAAAAGATATTGATAATGTTTCATCATCTGTTGAGAAAGAAACCAATGATATAAAAAAGGAAATTGATGAAACATCGTCAACTGTGAACAAAAAGAACAATGAAAAAAACAGCGGTATTCCCGATCCTTACGATGATTAAATTATAAATCCAAGCCAGCGGAACATGATTTTTTATGCCCTTGCAATGTTGGTTTGTTTTGCATTGCTGGCCCGCATTATCGATCTGTTTTTCATTTCCTCATTAGATAAAATCTCCGCTGATCTCCGGCTTTAAAATGATGCAGCCGGTGCAACATTAATGGCTGTTGGTTCCAGCTCACCAGAACTTTTTGTTGCCCTGTTTTCTGTTTTTAAACCAGGCGACCATCAAATGATTGGAATCGGGAGCATTGTTGGAAGCGCAATTTTTAACTTGCTTGTAATTATTGGTGCAGCCGCTTTAATCAGAACTGCAAAACTTACATGGCAACCTGTTTTTCGTGATCTGCTTTTTTACACTGCCGCAGTTGGATTGCTCCTTTGGTTTATTCTTGATGGTGAATTCACGATTCCGGAAGCATTAATTTTTCTGGCAATTTATATTATTTATGTTGCTGCCGTTATCTTCTTGAAAAAAATTCTTCCTTATGCCGAAGGTGAACATCATATTCCGGAAAGCCAGAACTTTGGCAAAAAAGGTATTTGGGGAATTCCTGACCGGGCCCTGAAGTTTCTGTTTCCCAATGAAAAACATTACTACCGGGTTTTCTTTTTTTCCATTCTTTTTATTGCCGGATTAAGCTGGGCACTTGTAGAACTTGCCGTGATTTTTTCGGAAGCTTTAAATATACCGGAAGCAGTTATTGCACTTACTGTTCTTGCAATCGGCACTTCAGTTCCTGACCTGTTTTCGTCGATGATTGTTGCACGGCAAGGCAGGGGCGGGATGGCAGTCAGCAATGCAATCGGTTCAAACATTTTTGATATTCTTGTTGGTCTTGGTCTGCCGCTACTGATTTTTATGTTGATTCACGGCGGCTCAATAAATTCCGGCAACAGTGATTTTACCGGCTCGGCAATCCTTCTTTTTGCTTCTGTTATTTTACTTTCGCTGCTGCTTGTTGTCAGCAAATGGAAAATAGGGAAAGTTTCAGGGTTAATTTTATTAGGTTTATATGTATTTTATGTAGCGCATGAAATAATATTGATTTAAATTTAAAGTTTTAATTAAAATTCAACCAATTGATTAAAGCGGTAAATATCAAAAAATCTTTCGGTGACCTGCAGGTTTTAAAAGGAATAAATCTTGAAATTCCAAAAGGTAAAATTTACTCTATTGTAGGAGCCAGCGGTGCAGGCAAAACAACTTTACTGCAGATTTTAGGGACACTGAGTAATCCCGATTCAGGAGAAATTTTTTTCGACGGAACGAAGGTTTCCTCCCTTTCCGATAAAAAACTTGCCGGTTTCCGCAACAAGGAAATTGGATTTGTTTTTCAGTTTCATCATCTTTTACCTGAATTTACGGCAATCGAAAATGTTTGTATTCCTGCATTTATTGCAAATCTTCCGAAAAAGGAAGCCGAAAAAAAAGCATTGAACCTGCTTGAATACCTGGGCTTAAAAGATCGCACCGAACATAAACCGTCGGAACTTTCGGGAGGAGAAAAACAACGTGTGGCAGTTGCACGCGCTCTGGTAAATAATCCTACCGTGGTTTTGGCAGACGAACCATCGGGAAATCTTGATTCTGCCAACCGCGACGAGCTGCATGACCTGCTTTTTAAACTACGCGATGATTTCCAACAGACATTTGTAATTGTTACACATGATGATCAATTTGCTGAACGTTCAGACAAAATTATTCACATTAAAGATGGTATCATCTGATAAATCTGCATCTATCCATGGCAGTTCAGCAAAAATTACCGACGCAGTTGCACGAAATAAAGGATTTTCTTGAAGAAAAAACAAGAAAATACAATCAAGCGGTTTTTATTGAAAGTGATCCGATTCAAATTCCCGGAAAATTCAGCAGCAATGAAAACATTGAAACAGCAGCTTTTTTAACCGCCACAATATCATGGGGTAACCGGCAATCCATCATAAAAAATGCAACAAAACTGATGTGCGCAATGGATTTTCAACCTTATGATTTTATCCTGAATGCTACTACTTCCGATTTAAAACGCCTTGATTCATTCGTTCATCGTACATTCAATGGAGAAGACTGCATTTACTTTATCCATTCATTAAGAAATATTTACACGGAACACGGCGGTTTGCAAGCTGTTTGTGAAAAAGGATTCCAAATGGAAAATTCAATAAAATCTGCACTATCACATTTTCGGCATGTATTTTTCGAACTGAAAGGAGAACGCACCCGCAAACATGTATCGAATGTCGCCAAGGGTGCATCGGCAAAACGATTGAATATGTTTTTGCGGTGGATGGTCAGAAAAGATGCAGTAGATTTTGGAATTTGGGATACCATACCGGTGTCAGCATTAATGCTCCCACTGGATGTTCATACTGGAAATACTGCACGAAAGCTGGGTTTGCTCCGCCGGAAAATGAATGATTGGAAAGCGGTAGAAGAAATTACCAATCAGTTGCGAAAATTTGATCCCGCAGATCCTGTAAAATACGATTTTGCCCTCTTCGGACTAGGAGTGTTCGAAAAATTCTAATTTTTAAATTTCATGGGAAAGAATAATTTTTTTCAGTTTAAACAATTTAAAATAATCCAGGATAACACTGCAATGAAAGTGGGTACAGATGGAGTTCTGCTTGGTGCCTGGACTGAAGTATCAGGTGTAAAATCGATTCTGGATATTGGTACAGGAACAGGTTTAATTGCTTTAATGATGGCCCAACGTACAAAAGCAAAAATAACCGGAATCGAAATTGAAAAAAATGCAGCCGCCGAAGCTGTTGAAAATGCACAAAATTCCAACTGGGGCAACCGTATTAATATTGTTCACATTTCTTTTCAGGAATTTATGAAAACCTGTACAGAAAAATTTGATCTTGTAATTTCAAATCCGCCCTTTTTTATAAACAGCCGGCATTCGAAAAATGAAAATCTCGCCATTGCAAAACATAACCGGCTTTTATCACTGGAAGATTTGGCTGCCGGTACTGAAAAACTTCTCGAACCGGAAGGAAAACTTGCACTTATTTTACCGGTTATTCCTGCTGAAAAGCTTATTCACCGTGCCAAAATCAGCGATTTGCATTTGTTGCGGCTTACCGAAGTTAAACCGGGAAAAAATAAAATCATTCATCGTTATCTAATGGAATTCACCAGGGTTAAATCAAAGCCGGAAAAAAACATCCTCTTCATCCAAAATGATGAAGGAACCGGTTATTCTGAAGATTACAAATTACTTACCCGCGAATTTTACCTGAACTTTTAATTTCAGGCTATCAACCACCTCATTTAACCGAAGCAGTTTTAAATCACTAATCTTTTGATAAAATTCCAGGCAGTTCATCCGTAATTCAACGAGTTCTTTATTCTCTGGTTTTTAATAAGTTTTATTAAAGAATGGCGAAATCAGATTTTTAATACTGTTGATTGTCCGCCAAAATTATATCCATTAATCGAACAATTGTGTTAATAATCGGTTAATTCTGTAAATACACCGGATAAAAAAGATACCTAATAGTCTTTTATTTCCCAATTGATTTTAATTTTGCATAAATTTTAACAGAAAGACATACCATGACAATTGAAATGAAACCAGAAATCCAGATTGACACCAACTATTATAAAATTTTAAACATCGAAAATTTAACTGAAAGTACTTTTATCCTGCGCATGCCAAAAAGCAGGTTCAGATTTTATGCCGGTCAGCATATTTCCTTGTCGATAAAAGGCGATTATCAAAGCCGCGAATATTCCATTTACAGTGCCGAAGAAAGTGATTATTTGGAAGTTCTTGTAAAAGAAGTAGATGGAGGTTATTTTTCGCCAAAATTAAAACACCTGAAAGAAGGAGATTTTGTTGAAATCCACGGACCGTTTGGAAAGTTTGGACTGGACACGAAACGGCTGGATACTCATCAACATGTGTTTATTGCAAGCGGAACCGGAATTGCACCATTTCACAGTATGGTAAAAAGTAACCCAGGTTTGGATTACCGGTTAATCCATGGCGTGCGGTATGCAAATGAAGCCTACGAAAAAAATCATTACGATGAAAACAAGTTCGTATTATGTACTTCGCGTGACGATTCAGGAGATTTTGAGGGCCGTGTAACCGATTATTTAAAACAAAAGGATTTCGATACAAATACAAGTTTTTACCTTTGCGGCAACAGCGATATGATTTTTGATGCCATGGAAATACTGAAGGACAAAGGTTTTGATCGCGATAATGTTAATGTGGAAGTTTATTTTTAAAAGTATATTTTAAATAAATCTGAACCCGGTTAATTGCCGGGATTTCTTGTTAGTTTAGAGTCGATCTTTTCGCCATAGGCCAAATCGCCGGCATCACCCAACCCTGGAACGATATATGATTTTGCCGTCATTCCTTCATCCACTGCACCTAACCAGAGTGTTACATTTTCAGCTTTAATATTTTCAAGCACATAATCCACGCCCTGCTTACTTGCAATTATGGATACAATGTGAATATGAGAAGGTGTTCCTTTGGAGAACAAAGCATGGTAACCAATTTCTATTGATTTCCCTGAAGCCAGCATCGGATCGGAGAGAATTACAACTTTTTCATCGAGCAGCGGCGAAGCCATATATTCAAATTCGATTTCAAATTTACCATCCGGCGTATATTTCCGGTAGGCTGAAATAAAACAGTTTTCAGCCCGGTCTAAAATTTTCAAAAGGCCATTGTGCATAGCCAATCCTGCTCGCAAAATAGTGGCCAGTACAGGCTGGTTTTTAAGCATTGGCACCTGCGCAACACCTAAAGGAGTAATAACTTCGGAAACTGAAAATTCAAGTTCCTTACTGATTTCATAAGCGAAAATTCCACCAATCCGGTATAGGTTTTCGCGAAATCGAAGTGGATCTTTTTGTATCGATTCATCTCTGATTTCAGCCAAATACTGATCAATGATTGAATGATTGTTTCCTAATATTTTTACTTCCATCAAACTCAATTTTATGTAAATGCAACATCACCTTCTCCGTCCTGAAACTTTTTTTCCGCTGCAAAAATAGGATTCAATTCTTTTGTATGCCCAAAAAATCGAATAATTTTTGTCCTAAAAATAAAAGGCACTCCTGTTACTTTAATTGCATCGAGCAATTCTGTTTGAAAAATAACTATGCTGTCGATGTTTAAACGACTGATAAAAGTCCAAAGAACATGCACAATATCTGCCAAATAATCTTTCTTAAAATAGATGTAAGGAATCGAAGCCTGGTTGTTACGGATGGAAAGTAACAGTAAAGCTACTGTTACTCCCTTTTTTTGCACTGCAAGAAGTTGCTGCTTAAAATTTTCAACTTTATGTGAAAAAGGGTAGTTCACTTCAGGTTCATTTTTTTCAGCAGTTACCCATGGATTATTAACAACCCATTTCAATTTATTACCACTTTGTTTTAAATGATAGTTTTCAGCATGTGTGGCAATAAAAATTTCCAGCTCCGGATTAATTTCTTGCACCGGCTGAACTAAATATCCGGGGCAATTCTTTTCCATTCTCATTGCCTGAAAACTTAGAGAAACAAACCAGTTTAAAAAAGCATCAGCAACAAAAAAGGGTTTTGAAAAAAAACTGCTTTTTCCTTTTCGCTGCAATAATTTACCGGTATAAAACCGCAGGAAAAACCGGGTGCCGGAAACAGGTGCAGAAAAATCAAAAAGGCCTGTTTTCTCAAGAATCGATTTGGTGTGCTCTGAACAATCCGTAAAAAACATGCGAGCCCCGCTTGCCTGCAGTGCTTTAAAAAACACCGGCAATCCATACTTCCTGCCCAGCATGGGATGAACCCACCATCCGGTATTTGAAAAAACCGTCTCCTGAAAACCAGAAATTTCATCAGGCAGTAACCCGGCAAAAGCCAGCAGCGTATTATTTTCTGAAATAAAAACAAGAGCAACATCTTCAGATTGCGCAGCCGGATTATTAAATTGTGAAATAGCACGTAAACGGGTAATTGGCTTGGGATTTAGCTTCGAATATTCTTCGCTTTCAATAAAATCCGGTAACTTGCCAATTGTTATTTCCCGAAAGTTCATTTATTTTGTTTTGAATAAATGTAATTGACAATTCCCGAAACATCCCGTATTTCAATAATATCAAAAAGGTCAAATTTCATCCCGAATTTTTTTTCAAGCTCCTGGATTAATATGATATGATTCATGGAATCCCATCGGGTAATGTTATCGGCAGCAGTTTGTTCGTTTACCTGAACATCTTCGCCAAAAACAGAATTAAATACACCGATTGTTTGATTAAGAATTTGTTGTCGTTCCATGCTACTGTTTCCAAAAAATAATAAGTTTACCCTGTGGTGAAAATCCCAACCTGGTGTACAAAGATACAGCCTTTGGCACCGCCTGCAAAACCACCTTTTTAATTCCCTGCTGAAAAAGTGAATACACAGCCGATCCAATAATTTCTGTGGCCAATCCTTTTCCCCGGTACCCACTTTTTGTAACGATGAAATACAATCCGGCGTTTTGATTATTATCAGAAAAAGAAAGTAATCCGCTTAGTAATTCATTGTCCATAAATAAACCGTAAATATCTGTTCCTGGCGAATGAAGAAGTTCCGGAAATAAATGTGAATCAACTTTTACTGCTTTCATTAATTCTGAATTAACGAGAAGTGTAAACGCTTCTATTTGATTGGACTGTTCCAGTTTCCTGATGCTAAATTTATCCGACTGCCGGTGGACAAAATTCCCGTTTCTGTTGATCTCCATCAATGTCCAGGATTCTACGGGAAATACAGCATTTTGCCGCAGATATTCCTGATCCTCCGAAGTAAAAAAACAACTGTTGCAAACTGCAAAACGCGCTTTGACAATTTTTTCAGCCTGAATAAAATTCTTCACCAGTTGCTTTCCTGCACTTTCAGAAAGATCGATGTCAAAAATCATTTGCGGCCAGCAACCACTTGCTCCCGAAACAGCACTAAAATCTTTCCCTTCAGCTAATGAAATATATCGGCTTAATCCGATGCGTCTGTAAAAATCGAACAGGTTCTTTTCGCTTTCACTCATCATTCCGGTGAATTTTTAAATTGAGTAACAAGTGCCTTTTTATCTGTTTTGCCTGAAGGTGCCAATGGAAACTGCGAAACTCCAATTATTTTTTCAGGAATTTTATATACAGGGAAAATGGATTTCAGTTTCTCTGTAATTTCATTTCCGTTTCCTGAATAGTTTTCGATAAATACAACCAGTTGATGTATTCCGGAAGATTTTTCAACAGATACCGCTGCAACATTCCTGGCATCCGCAACCAATAAACGCACCTTATTTTCTACTTCAATTAAATCCACCCGGTATCCGTTAATTTTTACCTGTTCGTCCAATCTTCCGTGATAATACAAAAATCCATCATCATCCTTCTCTACCAAATCACCAGTTGGATAATAATCTTGATTCTCATCCGGTAAATTTTTAAAAGGTTGGTCATATGTAAACAAATAATTTTCCATCACCTGGTCGCCGGCAATAAGTAATTCCCCGTTCTCCGTAACCTTCACAAAAACAGATTTTAGCGGTTTCCCAATACTAACTATATTGTTTATAGCTTTTAATTTTTCTCCCGGCAGGCATTTGTAAATTGTTGCCGTTACCGTTGTTTCAGTGGGGCCATAAACATTTGATATTTCAGCATTTGGTACATACTCCCTCCACTCTTCCACCATATTTGCCGGGAGTGCTTCTCCCCCAAAATGAAAATGTTCGATTACTTTTAGATTGAAGGAGTCAAAAAATGGATGCAAACATGCAAGTAACGAAGGAGTTACCTGAACCCATGTTATTGGTTTTTCCGTTAAAATTTTTGCGACAGCAAATGGTTTAAACTGACCACTGAGAACAGAATACACTGTTGCACCTTTTAAAAACGGAATCAGATAACCGGTAAATGCCGCATCTGCAGTCAACTCGTAGGTTTGTAAAAAATTATCAGCAGAAGACAATTCAGGATACAATTCAAGAAAACCTTCCACAAAAGCAGTTAAATTTTTCAGGTTAACCGGAACATTTTTAGGAGTACCTGTGCTGCCTGATGTGTTTAAAACATACATAACCTGCCGACTTTTCCATTTATACAACGGCAACGAATCAGGTGACGAAACAACTTTATTGTTCAAAATTTTCAGCTGCGGCTCCATTCCTTCCGGAATATCTTTTGAAGCAAATATAATCTTGATTTTGTGTTTCTGTATCAATTCGTTATTCAGCAATGCCGGTGAAGATGGATTTAGCGGGACAAAAATTCCGCCTGAAAACCAGATGGCAAAGACCGCAGCATACGTTTCTGCCCTTTCATTACACAGAACCCCCACAGCATTTTGAGGTACAAAACCCGACTGACTTTCAAGTAGTTTCCGGCTTCCATTCACCAGCGATAAAAACTGACTGTAACTCAGCATTTCATTCCCCAAACAAAAAGCATTGTTATTGCTAAAGTTTTGAAATGCCTGGAAATATTGCTGAATCAGGTTCATTTTCTTTTTACAAAATTTTTACCGGCTGGAGCCTTGGCAAGATAATAAAAATACTCTGAACGAATAATTGCTTCGGCACCTGGAAAACCCTTCAGTTCCGCAGGAATCCGCTGTAAGTGGCAAGGGGCATTGTCATGTTTTATTCCCGAAGTACCAAAACTTACTCTTACATTTTCATCCTGAAGAAATTGGAAAAATGAAAGCGGCACACCAATATCATTAAAGGGAAATGAAAAAATCCTGTTTTTAATATGAAACTCAGATTCGAGAAACTGAAAACTCTTGATGAACTGAATTTTCATTTCATCTTCTGAAAGCAAATTAAATTCAGGATGATTGAAACTGTGCGAACCAATTAAAAATCCTTCATTTTGTAATTTACTGATTTGCCCTGAATTCATATAAGGCTGATAAAAATGAAGTGCTTCCTCGAAATTAATGTTATAAACAGCCGCTAGTTTATCGATGATTTCCGCATCAGTAATGGTCAGCTTTTTTATATTTTGGATTAATTCACCGGAATTATTTATTTCCTTTCCTAAAACCCCGGCTGCTTCTTCAGTGAATTTAGTATGTTCTTTTTTTAAAACATTTTCAATAATCAGGCTTACTTTTTGGCGATGGCCAAGCAGATTGTTATCCACAAAAGCCGGATTGATAAAAAAGGCCGCCGGAATTTTCATTTTTTTTAAAACCGGTGCAATAACATGGAAACATTCTGAAAATCCATCATCAAAACTGAGGAAAAATTTCGGTTTACCTTTATATTTTCCCTTTCTTGCATAAATCAGTACTTCATCGAATGTTGCCGGAAAAAAATATTTTAACAGGAAATCCAAATCCTTCCGGAACTGCTTTTCAGAAGGAACAGGATACAGATGTTTTACCAGTGGTGATGGTTCGTTGGAGATAACGTGGTAAAACGGAAATATAAAATTTTGCCCCGATAACCGGCGCATCAGTTGAAACGGGAAAGGCAATGAAAGTTGAAATGCAAGTTTTCTTACCAGTTCCCGGTTCATGATTTATTCTTTTTAAGCAGGTTTAGCGGGTAAGGCAACCGGTTTAAATACAACTGATAATATGTCTCTTCCGAAGGACTGAAACTTCTGTAAAAATGCGCCACACCTTCAAGTGAAGAACCTTCGAAATCGAGTAAAAAACCTGATTTTGAATGTGTCCGAATAAATTCATCCAAAATGGCATACATGGCATTGAAACTTTTTCCTTCATCAGTTGAAAAAGCATTCAGGTAAACAATCCGGTTGCCGGAACGCAGAAAAAAAGCTGCAGCACAAACTTCATTACCGGGAGTATAAGCAGCCAGTATTGTCCCGTTACCAATTGTCTGACCCGCCGAAATAATTTTAGCCAGCATTTTGAACGATTCATGACCAACATTTTTTGCTACCTGCCGTTTTTTCATTTCAATATATTCCATGGCATCAAGTGCTTTAACCACACGGATCCCTTTTTTGCGCGCAGTTGCAATATTATTTCTGGCCCGCTTTTTAAATTGCGCTGCAATCGTTGAATAAGATTCGTGCAGCGGCAAAATAAAGTTAACTTTCTCCTTTAGCTCAAACGGTGTAAAAGCGGCAGGGATTACTTGCGGATTGACCTGGAAATCGGCAAACCGAAAACGTTTTGCCAGCTCATTGGCAAATAGTACCTGAACCTCAAAAGGTGGTGCCGGAAATATTCCCAGTTGCTGGCAAAAGTAAGGTTGATACAAATATTTAATTCCCCACTTTTGGCGAACCGGAAGTGGCATCACATGTTCATATTCGCCATAAACATAGGGCGTCCCAAACACCCGCAGTCCGATCAAGATGCCAGTGAAAAGCATAAACCCTGCTGTTGAGGGCTTGTTCGATACAACTATCCCATTTCCCCGAATCTATTTCAGCATGTTTCAGGTATTTTAATCCTTTCCTGTTATTCATTCGCCCATTCAAATCCATTCCTGTTCATTTCTTCAAAAACCTGTCGAAAGCCCTTCCATCCATCCAAATCAGTGACCGTTTCGTTATGCCAGATACTCACAAAAGTACCTCCAACTTCTTTTACTTCGGCCATTAACCGGCCAATTTCTTTTGTTGCTTCCTGTGGCGATAATCCTAGATAATCGCGTAAAGTGACATCCATTACCTGAAACGGAATGATCTTCAGATTTGTAGCCATTTCTTTTTTCAAATCAAAAAAATAATACGGTGTACAAATTCCAGCCCGAAAGCCGGTGTGCGACGGATAACCCATGGTAAAATCTTCAAGAATTCCGGCATTCAAAAGCCGGCGGTAATTGCGCGGAAAACGAAGCCGGATAAAATGCTGACGGCTTTTATTCATTTTAATGTACCGGTAACTTTTTCAAGGCGACCAATTTCAACAGGTAACTTTTTTTTCCCTCTCTTTTTGCTTGATGAATACGAAGGATGTATCCCGACACTGTATTTTGCGGCAGTTGTTTTTATGAGTTGTCGTAGAAATTTATTTTTATACTGAATGTTTTTATCATACCGCGCATAATCTCCCAGCAAAAAAAAGAAAGTCACCTTATCTTCATTTCCCGTAAAAACTGAATCCAGAAAATCGTATGAATCGTAAGGATCTTTTTCTTTTCCCGAAATAACATTTAACCGGTTTTTGAATTCCTGAATATTCCCATTTACAGCCGACTTTTGCAAGTGCATCCCCAGGTGCGTATGAAATCCTTTATGCAAAAAAGCCCAGGCATTGTCAATATCAATGGTTGAAAGAAACTGAAATTTTCGTTCAGGAAAAATCCAAATGCCGGAAACCGTTGCTTTAATTTATCTGCCAGAAGGTTGGCCCAAATATTAACTACCGGCTTTTTTAACAAATTATATTTCGAAAGAATACTTTCACTGCCCGGATATCGGTTATATTTTCCGCGTTTTGTTCCAAGATATTCTTCATATCGGGTAACCAGAAAAAAAGATGCGGCAAACGGGTCGAAAGGCAAATCGGAATCTTTTGAACTTTCGCAGAAATACTTCTCACCTTCATACCAAACCGGCTGCATATCAGGCTGAATCAATGCTTTGCAATACATCAACCTGATGCGGTTTAATGTAAAATTCATCGTTAAACTTTTCGTATGAATAATTCAGTTTAGGCAAATTTGATTTTAAAAATTCTGAAGATTTTGAGGTGTAGCTTACTTCAACCTTCAAAATATCAGTAAAAATCAACCTTGAAATATATTCAATCCGGGGATTAATTTCATTGGAGTAAATCAAAATCATAAAACAGGACAATTTTTTGCAACATACCTTCGTCTGCCAAACTAAGATAACTGTTTTGGGCAATTATAATATGATCCAACACCGAAATATCCATGAGATGTGCTGCATCTTTTATTTTACGGGTTATTTTCAAATCAGCGTCGGAAGCTTGCAGCGTTCCGGAGGGATGATTATGGGAAAGAATCAATGCGCTCGCCTGCTTATCGAGTGCTTTTTTCAGGATAATGCGAACATCGATAACAGTACCAGAAATTCCGCCCTGACTTACCATAAAACTTTCAAGTATTTTGTTTCCGCGATCCAGCACAAGCACCCAGAATTCTTCATGAATAAGATCACCAAGCTTGGGAAGAAAGTAGTCAGCAGCATCTTTGCTCCCGGTGATTTTGTTCTTCACAAAAACCTCGGCGTCTTTCCGGCGGCGTCCCAATTCGAGCGCTGCCAAAATAGTAATGGCTTTGGCTTCTCCAATTCCATTGAACTCTTTTAAATCGTCGATGCTTTTGCGACCGAGTTCGTTCAAATTATTTCCTGATCCTGTTAATATCCGCCGGGAGAGTTCAACAGCGGTTTCCTGTAAATTTCCGGAGCCTATTAAAATGGCAATTAATTCGGCATCGGTTAAGGAGCGTTGGCCATTGTTGAGCAGTTTTTCCCGTGGCCGGTCTTCCACTGCCCATTCCTTAATTTTTAACCTTTTATATTCGTTCATGTTAAGCCGGTTAAGTTGAAACTTAAAAATAAACATTTTACCCGGAAAAATTGTAGCTGCTCCGGCATGATTGGTAAAATTATTCTGAATTTCCTGCTTTATTGCTTTCGTTGGTTAAAATGGTTCTCTGGTGCATTTATTGAATCATTTCAAAAATCAGGTGGGCAAAAGATAAAATTGATAAAGCACTGCATATTAAACTGTTTTTGTATGGATGCAAAAAAGCTATCACAAAAACTGCATACATAAATGAATTGGAAAGAAAGAACATCGAACGGGCGTTGCACTGTCTCCATAACTACATGGTTATGATTTTCCAAAAGAGAAGGTTCAGAAGTGTTTCTTCCGCTACCGGACTATACCATCACTATACCTTGGATATTAAATCGCGAACCAACCCCGTCCAGGGTATTTGGAAGGTACGAAGAAAATTAAAGGGATCACATTTGTCTGGAGAGGTCAAATCGGTCGCAGGAGGGTACTAAAAAAGCCCTTCCGTTTTTCGGAAAGGCTTTTCAATATCTGATGATAAATTAAATTTTACAAACTGCTGACGTGATGAGCAAGTTTCGATTTAAGGTTCGACGCTTTATTCTTGTGAATAATATTGCGTTTTGCCAGTTTATCAATCATCGAAACAACTTCGGGATACAATTTTGTTGCTTCTTCCTTATCAGAAGTTCCACGCAAACCTTTAATTGCATTACGCGTGGTTTTTGCGTAGTAACGATTATGATCCCTTTTCTTCTCGTTCTGTCTTATCCTCTTTAATGCCGACTTATGATGTGCCATAATGCTTTGTTAAAATCTTTTTAAAAATGTAGCCCGTAGGGGATTCGAACCCCTGCTACCAGGATGAAAACCTGGCGTCCTAACCCCTAGACGAACGGGCCTTCCTATGTTTCCCTAATTTTGGGACTGCAAAAATACTTCATTTTTATAATCCACCAAATTTTCATCTCATAAAAATTGAAAATTTTAGTGGTATCTGTTGAAATGCGCCATTTTTCAAATACTGCACATTGACAATATTTTTAGAATGACTGATTTCAAAGAATCATATTGACCAAATCTCAAGCTTTTTGTAAAAGCTCCTTTTTTTTGGCGATGCAAAGAAAAACAAGTTTTTTTAATTTACAAATCAAAAATTGCGAATAATCTTACGGGGAAATTAATTTTTAACCTTCCGTAATTCAAAATTCTGTCCAAGATAAACTCGTCGCACATCTTCGTCATTGGCCAAATCTTCTGCTGTTCCGGCTTTTAATATCGAACCTTCAAAAAGCAGGTATGATCTGTCGGTAATCGAAAGTGTTTCATGCACATTGTGGTCGGTAATTAATACCCCTATGTTTTTTTCCTTCAGCTTAACAACTATTTCCTGAATATCTTCCACTGCAATCGGATCAACTCCGGCAAATGGTTCATCAAGGAGGATAAAATTTGGGTCGATTGCCAGTGCCCGGGCAATTTCGGTGCGGCGCCGTTCTCCTCCAGAAAGTTGAATTCCCTTGCTTTTCCGGATGTGCTGCAATCCAAATTCATCAATTAATGTCTCAAGTTTTTCCTTTTGATATTCCTTTGTGTAGTTGGTCATTTCCAGCACTGCTTTCAGATTGTCTTCAATACTTAGTTTCCTGAAAACCGATGCCTCCTGAGCAAGGTAACCAATTCCCTTTTTTGCTCTTTTATAAACAGGAAGTTTGGTAATGTTTTCATTATCAATAAAAATTTTACCCGAAAATGGCTGAATAAGTCCCACAATCATATAAAACGAAGTGGTTTTCCCCGCACCATTCGGTCCTAGCAAACCTACAATTTCACCCTGTTTTACATCGAAACTTACCCCTTTAACAACAGTGCGTTTACGGTATTTCTTTACAATATTTTCGGCACGAAGAATCATTCAGGCAAATAACGTTAATTTGGGTGAAAGTTTATATTTCATCCATCTCTTTTTCACGTTTTTTAACTACACGGCGGGAAATTACTATTCCAATTTCGTACAAAAACACAAGCGGAATACATACCATTATCTGACTGAAAATATCAGGAGGAGTGATGATTGCCGAAACCAGCAACATTACAACATATGCGTGCCGGCGGTATGTTTTCATAAACTGCGGAGTCAGAATTCCAACTTTACTTAAAAAGTAGGAGAATATTGGCAGCAGGAAAACAACTCCTGAAGCCACAACAATTGAAATTACCGAACCAATATATGACTTCAGGTTAATCTGGTTGGCAACTGAACTACTCACATTGTAGGTTCCCAGAAAATTAATGGAAAGTGGTACAATTAAATAATAACCAAACAAAATACCCAAAAGAAATAAAACTGAAGTATAAAAGACGGCTCCTCGTGCATGCTTTTGTTCATTTTCATACAATGCAGGGCGGATAAAACGCCAAAACTCGTAAAAAACAACCGGAGAAGCAATAATAACCCCAGCAATAATTGCAGTCATAATATGCATCGAAAACTGGCCTGCAATTTTTATACTTATTAATTCAAGCGGCTTTTGATTTATTTTGAGTGCATCAGTACCTACTAATTCACTCAGCCTGTAAAGCATTCTGTTGGTCCAGAATTCAGGTGTTCGTGGTTTTAATATTACCGTATCAAAAATAAAATCCTTCATTATAAAAGCCACAACAGCAAAAACAAAAATGGCCAGCGCCGATCGAATTACATGCCAGCGCAATTCTTCCAAATGTTCAAGAAAAGACATCTCATTATAATTACGCTTTGGTGCCTTTTTCCTTCTTTTTTTCTTTTCTTTCTTCTCTTCAACTTCGCTCATCAGAATTCTGTTTTTAAAAATCCCCACAAATATATACACTTCTTTATATTAGTGGTTTTATGAAACCACTTAATTAAAAGAATGCTATTAAATCTTAAAAATTATCAAATGTTATTGTCGTTTTGCATTCTTTTAATAATTTAGAACTTGCTTAAGATTATTAGGGAGATAAAAAATTGTATGGACAGGAAGTTATCATTGACAGAACAATTACAGCATTATTTTGGGTTCGACCGGTTTAAGGGACAACAGGAAGAAGCTGTAAAAAGTGTAATGGACGGGAAAGATACATTTGTATTGATGCCCACAGGAGGAGGAAAATCATTAATTTACCAATTGCCGGCACTTTTACTTGAAGGCACAGCTATTGTAATTTCACCGCTTATTGCTTTAATGAAAAATCAGGTGGATTCAATACGGGGGATGCAAACAGAAGATAATGTTGCACATTTCCTGAATTCTTCTTTATCGAAATCAGCCATTCAGGAAGTTAAAAACGATGTTTTAAACGGGAACACCAAATTGCTTTACGTAGCACCTGAGTCGCTGACAAAAGAAGAAAACATCGAATTTCTGAAAAATGTAAAAATATCGTTTTATGCCATCGATGAAGCCCATTGTATTTCGGAATGGGGGCATGATTTCAGACCCGAATACCGACGGATAAAACCTATTGTGCAGGAAATTGGTGCGGCCCCAATTGTCGCATTGACAGCAACGGCAACAGCAAAAGTTCAGCACGACATTCAAAAAAACCTTGGCATTCTTGATGCACAGGTCTTTAAAGCTTCATTCAACCGGGCAAACCTGTATTATGAAGTACGGCCAAAAATTAAGCCTGAAGCTCAAATCATCAGATTTATTAAGCAAAACGAAGGAAAATCGGGAATAATTTATTGCCTCAGCCGAAAAAAAGTAGAAGAGTTGGCCGAAATTTTACAGATAAACGGAATAAAAGCATTGGCATATCATGCAGGAATGGATGCGGCGACCCGCTCAACTAACCAGGATAGATTCCTGATGGAAGACGTGGATGTGATTGTTGCCACCATTGCTTTCGGAATGGGAATTGACAAACCCGACGTGCGATTTGTTATCCATTACGATGTTCCTAAAAGTCTTGAAGGTTATTACCAGGAAACCGGCAGAGCCGGTCGCGACGGAGGAGAAGGACAATGCATCAATTTTTACAGCTATAAGGATATTCAGAAACTGGAGAAATTTATGCACGGGAAACCGGTTGCTGAGCAGGAAATTGGCAGGCAATTATTACTCGATACAGTTTCATACGCCGAATCAGCAGTTTGCCGGAGAGTAATTCTATTATACTATTTCGGAGAAATTTACGACAGGCAAAACTGTGGCAACTGCGACAATTGCCTGAATCCGAAAGAACAGGTTGAAGCAAAAGATGAAGTGGTACGTGCATTAAAAGCTATTTTGGAAGTAAATGAGAAATACAAAGCCGAACATATTGCAAATATTCTCATTGGAAACAAAACAGCAGCAATAAAATCATTCAAACATTATACACTTAAATCTTTCGGCACAGGAAAAGATCACGACGAAGGATTTTGGAATGCTGTTTTCAGGCAGTCGATGATTGCAGGCCTAATCACTAAAGAAATTGAAAATTACGGATTGCTTAAAGTAAATCCAAAGGGACACGAATTTCTTGAAAATCCTACCAGTTTCATGCTGGTAAAAAATCATGAGTATGAGGAAGATGATGAAGGATCTGCTGCTGGTGCTGTTCCGTCAGGTGCATCAAGTGGTGATCCTGCTTTGTTTTCAATACTAAAAGATTTACGCAAGAAAATTGCCAAAAAGCTAAATCTTCCGCCATTCGTAATATTCCAGGACCCCTCTTTGGCCGATATGTCAATCCAGTATCCTGTAAATCTCGATGAACTGCAGAAAATACAGGGAGTCGGACAGGGAAAAGCCCGCAGGTATGGGAAAGAATTTGTGGAGCTGATAAAAAAATATGTTGAAGAAAATGAAATTGAACGTCCCGAGGACTTGATTGTTCGCTCGGTTGCCAATAAATCAAAATTAAAAGTGTTTATCATTCAAAGTATCGACCGGAAAATATCATTTGAAGATATTGCCAATTCAAAAGGTGTTGAAGTGAAAGATATTATTTCGGAAGCGGAAGCAATTGTTCATAGCGGCACGCGGCTAAATATTGATTACTATGTAAATGATGTATTGGATGAAGAACACCAGACTGAAATTTTCGACTATTTTAGGGAAGCAGAAGATGATTCTATCGAAAGTGCACTTGAAGAGCTGGGCGAAGATGAATATTCAGAAGATGACATTCGCCTGATGCGGGTTAAATTTTTATCCGATTTGGGAAACTAGCCAAAACTATTAAATCCCTTTCCCTGATTAAAACTAATTTTAGTTTCAATTTGTTAACTTTGTGCTCTGTTTTTAAAATACAATAATTAACATCATTTTAATATGACTGTAACGGTAAACAATGAATTAAAATATAAAGTAGCTGATATAAATTTGGCTGATTTTGGAAGGAAAGAGATTGAAATTGCTGAAAAAGAGATGCCGGGATTAATGGCGATCCGTGAAAAATTCGGACCGTCGAAACCATTAAAAGATGCACGGGTAATGGGAAGCCTTCACATGACCATTCAAACTGCAGTTTTAATTGAGACTTTGGTTGAACTGGGTGCCGATGTCCGCTGGGCCAGCTGCAACATTTTTTCAACTCAGGATCATGCAGCAGCTGCAATTGCAGCTGCCGGAGTCCCTGTTTTTGCATGGAAAGGTGAAACACTCGCCGAATACTGGTGGTGCACTGAGCGGGCGCTCGATTTCGGGAATGGTATGGGTCCAAACCTCATTGTAGATGATGGAGGAGATGCAACTTTAATGGTTCACCTTGGTTACCAGGCCGAAAATAATGAATCAGTTCTTGATATACAGGATGCAAGTGACGACGAAAAGGAACTGACGAAAATATTAAAACATGTTTTAAAGGAAAATCCAAACCGGTGGACAAATGCAGCACACGAAATTAAAGGAGTTTCTGAAGAAACTACAACAGGAGTTCACCGCCTGTATCAAATGAAGCAAGAAGGAAAATTACTGTTTCCGGCTATCAATGTAAACGATTCGGTAACAAAATCAAAATTTGATAACCTGTATGGTTGTCGTGAATCACTTGCCGACGGAATCAAACGTGCTACAGATGTTATGATTGCCGGGAAAGTGGTTGTTGTTGCAGGTTATGGTGATGTTGGAAAAGGTTGTGCAAAATCAATGAAAGGTTACGGAGCACGTGTTATTGTTACCGAAATCGATCCAATTTGCGCACTCCAGGCTGCAATGGAAGGTTTTGAAGTAAAAACAATGGAAGATGCACTGGATGAAGGAAATATTTATGTTACAACAACCGGGAACAAAGATGTAATCACTGCCGATCACATGGCCCGAATGAAAGACCAGGCAATTGTTTGTAATATCGGCCATTTCGATAATGAAATCCAGGTGGCAAAACTGGAAAAATGGCCTGGAATCTGTAAAATAAATATTAAACCACAGGTTGATAAATATATATATGAAGATGGACACAGCATTTATCTCCTGGCTGAAGGACGGTTGGTAAATCTGGGATGTGCAACCGGACATCCTTCGTTTGTAATGAGCAACTCTTTTACAAATCAGTCGCTGGCACAAATTGATTTGTGGCAAAATGACTATGAGATTGATGTGTACAGACTTTCCAAAAAACTGGATGAAGAAGTAGCCCGCCTGCATCTTCAGCAACTGGGTGTAAAACTAACCACTTTATCCAATGAACAGGCAAAATACCTCGGAATTCCCAAAGAAGGTCCGTTTAAACCGGAGCATTACAGGTACTAAAATTTCATTGATAACAATAACAGCGGGTTCCGGTAAACTGGAACCCGTTTTTTTTTATAACCAACTTCTATTAATTATAAACCCGCACAGTAAAGTCATTTACAACAGAAACATGGTATTGTTTAAGCGGCATTTCTGCAGGGCCTCTTGAAGGATAAGCACCGCTTATTAAAATAAACTGTGATTCGCAGCAAGGACAGGTTGCAAGCACACCTTCGTTAACAGCTCTGCAGGTCGTGCTGATTTCGTAGGTACAGGTCGCATCAAAAGCATAGTATGAACCCGGAAGTTCACAATAAATGATAACTCCTCCATATCCGGCATTCGGAAAAAAAACAGAATTTCCCGGAACATTTAAATCATTTACAATGTTTAAATTAACGGAGAATGAAAAAGGTACGTAAGGAATAATATTGTTGTTATCATCGTTGCAGGATGGTAAAATAAACATCAACCCAGACATAAAAACAAAAAGGGCAACTTTGGTTATTAAAAAACGATGCACTTTTGGCACTATTAAAAGATTTAGTTGGAAATACTTCATGCTTTTCAAAACCAGATGCATCATTTTTGTTATTTTTACTAAAACTTAAAATTAACTTTTTTATTGCAACAAAATAACTGGTGAATGGACGATTTAATTGTAATCATATTAACATTAATAATTGCAGTAGTTGGTGTACTGGGGCAGTTAAAAAAACGAAAAGCTGCAACTCAGAACAATCAGCAACAGAACAATACAGGAGGTTTCTGGAATTTACTGGAAAATGAAATGAAAATTACGGAGCAGCCACAGGAACAATACTATGAGGAAGAAGCGGAAGAAGAAGCAGAGATATTAGCCGAAACCGAATCCCTTGAAACAAAAAAAGAGTATCAGTTTGCTCCGGAAGATGAAGGAATGTCAATATACAAAATTGACTCTGTTGATGAAATCCTGGAAAATGAGCAATCGGAACCAGAGAAAGTTAAAAAAAGTTCGGTTCAGTTTTCGTTACGAAAGGCAGTAATTTTTAGTGAAATTCTAAACCGAAAATATGAATAATCCCTTGAATCGGTTAAGGTTAATATTTTTAAGGTAAGTTTTTTAATATTCGGGAAAATATCTATTTTTGTCGAAGGAAGAGTTCCGGAGAGCCTGGAATTCTTTCTGTTTTTTTAGAGGTTATACGAAAATGAGGAGGAACTGAAATGTCAGAGATAACATACTTAACAAACGACGGGTTAAAAAAGCTAAAAAAAGAGCTTGAACATTTAATGAATGTTGAGCGTCCCGCTATTTCCAAACAAATTGGCGAAGCCATCGAAAAAGGAGATATTTCGGAAAATGCAGAATATGATGCAGCTAAAGATGCCCAGGGAATGCTCGAAGCGAAAATTGCCGGAATTCGTTCAAAAATTGCCAATGCAAGGATACTGGATGAAAGCAGAATTGACACCTCTCAGGTTCAGATTCTGAATAAGGTTACCATTAAAAACAAAAAGAACAACAGTACCATGCAGTATACTATTGTTCCCGAAAGCGAAGCCAATCTCAAAGAGAGTAAAATCTCCATGAATACACCGATTGCCCAGGGATTAATGGGTAAAAAAGTTGGTGATGTTGTTGAAATTAAAGTTCCTTCAGGAGTTATACCTTTCGAAATAGTTGAAATTTCAATCTAAAAAATCATGGCAAGCGTTTTTACAAAAATTGTAAATGGCGAAATCCCGGCACATAAAGTAGCGGAAGATGAAAACTATCTGGCATTCCTGGATATTTCACCTGTTGCTAAGGGCCACACGCTGGTTATCCCAAAGAAAGAAGTGGATTATCTTTTCGATTTGGACGACCAAATTATATGCCGGGATTGCAGTTATTTGCCAAAAAGGTTGCAGTAGGATTAAAAAAAGCTGTTCCCTTGTGTGAAGGTTGGTGTGCTGGTTCTGGGGCTGGAAGTACCGCATGCACATATTCATTTAATCCCAATGAAAGATGAAACTGATGTCTTAAATTTTGCTGAAAAAATAAAATTCACTGATGAAGAATTTAAGGAATTGAAAAACAAAATTTCCAACGAAATTCAGTAAGAAATAAATAGAGCATTAACTAAAGCCTGGAAATATCTTCAGGCTTTTTTTATTCCAGTTTTTATCAACAATGTACTATCGCCTTCCCAAAAATTTTAACTTTAAGCAACTTTTTTACAGTTCCGGTGCAACCAAAATCAGGAGAAAAAAATGATTCCATTTACACATTTACATGTACACTCACAATATTCAATACTGGACGGTGCTGCCAGCATTAACGATTTGGTATCGAAGGCAAAAGCCGATGGAATGAAAGCGGTGGCTTTAACCGACCATGGTACAATGTTCGGCATCAAAGAATTTCATCAGGCTTGTAAAAGGTCCGAAATAAAACCAATTCTCGGTTGTGAAACATATGTTGCCGCCCGGACTTTTTCCGATAAATCAGATAAAATCGATCGCTCAGGGCATCACCTCATATTGCTGGCAAAAAATAAAACAGGATACCGAAACCTGGTTAAGCTGATTTCAATAGCAGCAACTGATGGTTTTTACTACAAGCCCCGAATTGACAAAAGTTTACTCGAAAAATACCGCGAAGGTCTGATTGTTTCTTCATCATGTTTGGGAGGTGAAATCCCTACCCTGCTTATGAACAATCATGTAAAAGATGCTGAAGATACAATCATGTGGTACAAAAATATATTCGGCAGCGATTTTTACCTCGAATTGATGCGGCATCCGTCAGAAATGCCGCAGCAGCGTGAAGAAGTTTACGATAAGCAGGTTCTTGTTAATAAACAGATTCTTCCGCTGGCAAAAAAGCTTGGAGTTAAAGTGATCGCTACTAATGACATTCATTTTATTAATGCCGAAGATGCAGATGCTCATGATTTGCTGATTTGTTTAAATACTGGCAAAGATGTTGACGATCCTTCGCGAATGAGATACACGAAACAGGAGTGGTTTAAAACCCGTCGTGAAATGAATGAATTGTTTGCCGATATTCCTGAAGCCCTGGCAAACACTGAAGAGATAGTCAAAAAGGTGGAAGATTTTGAACTGGATTCAATTCCAATTATGCCTTTTTTTCCCATTCCTGCCGAATTTGGAACTGAAGAAGATTTTAAAAAAGAATATCCCGAAGAAGCACTTCGAAATGAATTTGGCGAGGCATATGATCGTATGGGGGATTACAACAAGGTTCTCCGGGTAAAACGTGAAGCAGCCTATTTAAGGCATTTGTCCTTTTTAGGTGCCGAAGAAAGATACGGAACCCCTCTACCTGAAGAGGTTTCAGCACGCCTCGATTTTGAATTGGAAACCATTAAACAAATGGGATTTCCCGGTTACTTTTTAATTGTTCAGGATTTTATAAATGCAGCGCGAAAAATGGGTGTTCTTGTTGGTCCGGGTCGCGGATCTGCTGCCGGAGCAGCAGTTTCTTACTGCACCGGAATAACAAATATCGACCCCATTAAACACGATTTGCTGTTTGAACGGTTCCTGAATCCCGATCGTGTTTCCATGCCCGATGTGGACATTGATTTTGATGATGATGGCCGTCAGCTTGTACTTGATTATGTAACAAAAAAGTATGGCGCCGATAAAGTTGCCCATATTTGTACTTTTGGAACAATGGCCACAAAAATGGCAATCAGAGATGTAGCAAGAGTTCTAAAACTTCCACTGCCGGAAGCCGACCGCCTTGCAAAACTTGTACCCGACGCTCCAAAAATGACTTTTACCAAAGCTTTTAAAGAAAGCCCTGATTTAAAAAAGGAACGAATTTCTGTTAATCCTCTCATTGCTAAAACAATTAAGTTTGCTGAAACCCTTGAAGGCTCGGTCCGGCAAACCGGTGTTCATGCCTGCGGAATTTTAATCAGCCGCGATCCGCTCAGTGACCATCTTCCGCTAATGCCAACAAAAGATGGTGAAAATCTTTTAACTACGCAGTACGATGGCCGTTTTGTGGAAAGTATCGGCTTGCTTAAAATGGATTTCCTGGGACTGAAAACACTTTCAATAATTAAAGAAACCCTGGAGAATATTAAATTATCCAAAGGCATTGAAATTGATATCGAAAGTATTCCGCAGGAAGATGAAAAAACATTCCGTTTGTTCAGCCAGGGAGAAACAACTGCCATATTTCAGTTTGAATCGGAAGGAATGAAAAAACACCTTCGCGAACTGAAACCAAACCGTTTTGAAGATTTGGTTGCAATGAATGCACTTTACCGGCCGGGTCCAATGGAATATATTCCGGATTACATCGCCCGTAAACACGGCCGTCAGAAAGTGGATTACGATCTTCCAATGATGGAAAAATACCTCAGCGAAACCTATGGAATTACAGTTTTCCAGGAACAGGTGATGTTACTCTCGAGGTTGCTTGCCAATTTTACCCGGGGTGATTCTGATACACTGCGAAAGGCAATGGGTAAAAAAATAACCGCATTAATGGGTAAACTGAAAGTAAAATTTGTAGACGGTTGTAAGGCTAATTTTCAATTTACGGATGAGTGCAAGCTAACCGGTAAAAATCCGGATGAGGTTATCGAAAAAATCTGGAAAGACTGGGAAGCCTTTGCATCGTATGCATTTAACAAATCACATTCAGTTTGTTACGCCTATATCGCATATCAAACCGGTTACTTAAAAGCCCATTTTCCTGCAGAATTTATGGCGGCCAACCTTAGCCGCAACCTGAACAATATTGCAGATATTACCAAATTAATGACTGAGTGCAAACGCATGAAATTAAATGTTCTCGGGCCCGATGTAAATGAAAGTTTTATAAAATTCACTGCAAATAAAAACAGTGATATCCGGTTTGGCATGGGTGCCATAAAAGGGGTAGGCGCAGGAGCTGCAAAAGATGTGATTAAAGCCCGCGAGAATAGCGGACTGTTCAAAACAATTTACGACTTTGTGGAAACCGTCAACCTGCAGTCAGTAAATAAAAAAAACCTGGAGGCACTTGCAATGGCTGGCGCTTTTGATAATCTCGACGGAATAAAAAGAAGCGTCTTTTTTGCCGGCGACGACGAAAATGATAAAACTACCTTTATTGAGAAGTTAATCAAGTACGGAAATAAAATCCAGAACGAAAATCAAAGCATGCAGCAAAGCCTCTTTGGCGAAGTAGCCAGCAATGCTGTTGTAAAAAAGCCATCCATCCCTGAGGTTCCGGAGTGGCCAAAAATAATTCTTCTTGAAAAAGAGAAAAATCTCATCGGCATTTACCTCACTTCACACCCGCTTGATGATTTCAAACTCGAAATTGAAAGCTTCTGCTCACGCGATGTTTCACTGAAAGATCTTGCCAATGACATTGAAAAATACAAGGACAGGGATTTTACTTTTGGTGGAATGGTAACGGCAGCCCGGGAAGGAACTTCAAAAAACGGAAATCCATTCAGCACACTCACACTTTCGGATTATACCGACTCCACCGAATTCTTTTTCTTTGGTCAGGATTATGTAAATTTTCATAAATACTGCAAACCAGGGCTGTTTTTAATGGTGAAGGGAACAGTTAAAACGAGGTACAAAAGTGAGTATTACGAATTTAAAATATCTCATATTGAACTTCTGAATGAAGCGCGGAAAAACTATGTAAAAAGTCTGACAATTACAATTTCGCTGGATAAACTCAATGAATTGGTGATAAATGAAATCGATAAACTTGCAAAAAACAATAAAGGAAGTGCATTGTTAAAATTTAATGTATTCGACCCGGAAAGTAATTTGGAAGTGAAATTATTCTCCCGAAGTACAAAAGTTAATTTATCAGATAGTATTTTGAAATTCCTTCAGGAAAACGAAAATATTGCGTATAGAATTAATTAGTTAATTTTGTGAAAAATATAAAACAAACAACATTAAAAAACTGAATTATGGCTATAGAAATTACAGATGCCAATTTTGAAGAATTAGTTGTTAATTCTGATAAACCGGTAATGATTGATTTTTGGGCCGTCTGGTGCGGTCCGTGCCGGATGATTGCCCCGATTGTGGAAGAAATGTCGGGCGAATATAAAGACAAAGCAGTTATCGGCAAAGTGGATGTGGATTCGAACCCGAATGTGGCAATGAAATACGGAATCCGTAATATTCCTACTGTTTTGTTTGTAAAAAACGGTGAAGTTGTTGATAAACAGGTTGGTGCCGCACCCAAACAGGCTTTCACTGCAAAACTTGACGCCCTGATTTAAAAAATTAATTTATATTCTTATAGAACATCGGACGGCAATTCGCTGTCCGGTGATTTTTTTTGCTTATCGTATTGAAAAACATTTTCGACATAGAACAATTTCACCAGTTCGATAACCTCGGATTAATTGCCCGCGAAGTGGTTGAAGGTTTTATTACCGGTTTGCACCGGAGCCCGTTTCACGGCTTTTCTGTTGAATTTGCCGAACACCGGTTATACAACCAGGGTGAATCGACAAAACACATCGACTGGAAATTATTTGCCCGCACCGACAAATTGTTTATCAAGCAATATGAAGAGGAGACAAACCTGCGTTGCCAGCTGGTTATCGATACATCGTCCTCTATGCTTTTCCCCTATTCAAAAGGGAAAAAACATTTGCAAAATAAACTTGCATTTTCTGTCTACACTGCAGCAGCCTTAATTTACCTGATGCGCCAGCAGCGCGATTCGGTCGGCCTCACCTTGTTTTCAGACCAGATTGAGTTTCACACCACTCCCCGCCTCTCTTCGGTTAATGCCGAACTGATGTACGGGAAACTCTCGGAACTGATTAAACCCGAAAACGCTCACCTGCGCAAAAACACCAACACCACCGATGTCCTTCATCAGATTGCTGAAAATATCCACAAACGCTCGCTTGTCATTATTTTCAGCGACATGATTGAAAGTGAAAAAACCGAAGAGCTTTTTACTGCATTGCAACACCTTCGATACAACAAACACGAGGTCATCCTTTTCCATGTTACCGACCATAAGCAGGAACGCGAATTTGAATTCACTAACCGGCCACACAAGTTTATTGATCTGGAAACCGGTCAGGCGATTAAATTTCATCCGTGGGAAATAAAAAAACAATATATAGCTTCTGTGAAATCTTATTTCGATGATTTAAAAGTGAAATGCGGACAATATAAAATTGATTTGGCTGAAGCTGACATCAATAAAGATTTTCAGCAGGTTTTATTTTCCTACCTGGTGAAGCGGAAAAGGTTATTTTAGTTTTATTGTGTTGTAAATCCCTGGTAATTGGTTTGATTAATTAGCTGAAAATCTGATGAAATAAACTTGAGAAACATGAATTTGTCGAATCCATTCGATGAATTCACGTGAATCTGTCCAATGCAGTCGATGAATTCGCGTGAATTTACAGAACTCTCGGATTTTGAGTAATAAAAGATTCAGGAAATAAACCGAAAATGCCGGATTTGAAAAATCCGGCTCCCTTCCTCAGCCACTTTCCAGTTCATCTGTTTTTATTTCAGTATAAATTCCTTAATTTTAACCACGATCATTCTAAATCTCCTTTAAATGCTGGTTAAAACCTACGGTAGTGCAGTCTTCGGAATTGATGCCACAACCATAACCATTGAAGTTGATGTTACAAACGGCATAAAATTTATGCTGGTTGGCCTGCCAGACAGTGCAGTGAAGGAAAGTCAGCAGCGCATGGAATCAGCCCTGCGGCTGAACGGCTTCAAATGGCCGAAGTATAAAATCATCATCAATATGGCCCCTGCCGATATCCGGAAGGAAGGTTCGGCTTACGATTTACCTCTGGCTGCAGCTGTTCTGGCGGCATCCCGGCAAATCAACCACGATAAACTTGCCAAATTTGTTTTAATGGGCGAACTGTCGCTCGATGGAACATTGCAGCCCATAAAAGGAGTTTTGCCCATTGCCATCAATGCACGGAAAGAAGGCTTTGAAGGCTTTATCCTGCCGAAACAAAATGCAAGGGAAGCTGCGGTTGTTGATCGCCTGAAAGTTTATGGCGTTGAAAATATCAAAGAAGTAGTCGGCTTTTTGAATGACGAACTCGCATTGGAACAAACCATTGTTGATACCCGTGCTGAATTTTATGCACGAATGAACAACAACCCGCTCGATTTTGCCGATGTAAAAGGACAGGAAAATGTGAAACGCGCTCTGGAGATTGCAGCTGCCGGCGGACACAACATTATTTTAATCGGTCCGCCCGGATCGGGAAAAACAATGCTTGCAAAACGCATTCCCACTATTCTTCCACCATTTACGTTAAAGGAAGCTCTTGAAACGACAAAAATTCATTCGGTTGCCGGAAAGATAGGTAAAGATACCTCGCTAATGACACAGCGGCCTTTCCGCAGCCCCCATCATACCATATCTGACGTCGCCCTGGTGGGAGGCGGAAATTATCCGCAACCTGGTGAAATATCACTTGCCCATAATGGCGTACTTTTTCTCGACGAACTTCCTGAATTTAAACGTACTGTACTCGAAGTTATGCGCCAGCCTTTGGAAGACAGGAATATCACCATTTCGCGGGCAAAGTTTTCGGTGGAATATCCGGCAAGCTTTATGCTGGTGGCATCCATGAATCCCTGCCCCTGCGGATATTACAACCACCCCACAAAAGATTGTGTTTGTGGCCCCGGGATTGTGCAAAAGTATCTGAATAAAATATCAGGCCCGCTACTCGACAGAATCGATATTCACCTGGAAGTAGTGCCCGTTCCCTTTAAAAAACTATCGGAAGAGGAATCTTCCGAAAATAGCGAAGCAGTACGGCAACGGGTACTTAAAGCCAGGAAAATTCAGGAAGAACGTTTTGAGGAGCACCCTGGAGTTTATGGCAACGCACAAATGAGTTCCAAATTGATTCGCGAATATGTTCAGCTTGATGAAGCAGGAAATGAACTCATTAAAAATGCAATGGACCGGCTGGGACTATCTGCACGCGCATACGATCGGATCCTGAAAGTCGCCCGGACAATTGCCGATTTGGAAAATGAAGAACATGTACAGGCACATCATCTGTCAGAAGCAATTCACTACCGCAGTCTGGACCGGGAGAACTGGGGTGCATAAAAAAGCTGCAGGTTCTTAGCCTATCCCTCGTTTGCAACGAGGGGTTTATGGTCAGTCGATTGTATCGACATTTAAAGCAACAAAATATAAATCCCGTCAGCAAATAATTATCTTTTAAAAGATGAGAATGCTGTTCATTACTTAACCCACTTTGCAGCTAATCCGAACGTGCTGCTCAATAAATTGGCAGTCTTCGAGTTCAGATTTGTGTACTACGGATTTTCGTTTACAAATGGGGCATATTTATATCTTATGGCATAATAAAATTGTCGCACATGTTGGTTTGGCTCTGAGAAGCGGCGTATCTTAATGACTTGGTCGTGTACGTTTTGCACCAAAGTTGTAACTGCTTTTTGGGTGTTCATTGTGTGGCCAAACTCCCTCTACCCGTTACAAAAGGAATGACGAATGTCGAATGAGGAATCAGGAAGGTGAAGAAAGGAATAAGGAATCAGAAAGGGAAAGAAAGGAATATCGAATGTCGAATAATGAATGTTGAATGATGAAGGAACGAAAGGAAAAACGAATATCGAATATCGAATAAGCCCGTCTGAATGGACGAACAGGGAATAACGAATCAGGAAGGGGAAGCAGGTGGTCCGGTTGTTCATTTTTATCAGGAAATGTCTGTTTTGCATTTCTGTTAAAAGGAGAAGATGCAATATAATCAATGGCCGGTTCAGGTTTATCATATTCTTTTTTACATGCCTGGAACAACCGTATAACACACACATAAAACAGGATATTAAATAAATGTAATTTTTTCATTGAATGGATTATCTGTTAATAATGGGTTTTAATATATAAAACATGAACAAACATATTACTTCGATAAAGAATATAAAAAAGCAGCGCCTTTACCAATGTTTCATGTACGATTCGGAAACAGGGCTGATTTTCAAAAAAGCCTTCCCGATACACCAAAAACATTCAGATTGATTCTTCCTGATGCACCAGTGCCTTAATATTCTGAATATTTCGGCAGTGCTCTGTGTAATCAGCTAACAGCCGGACATTGTTCTGAAATGACTGACACCGGTTAAAACCGGACAGCGCTTCTGTCGCTGGGCACCACTGCCTCTTGTGGCGGCAGAACCTGAATAAAAATGGTTTATCCAGCGCCGGGTGCTATTTTTTCGGGAAACAATGAAAGTGATGTAATTCCTATTTTCCCTCCCCTGGCACCGGGAATATATCTCCTGCTTTTCTCCCTGTCATCGCTATACCACCTCCTAATTAAATTCGGATTAAATTCGCATCAAACTCGCACTAAATTCGCGATATCGCGAATTTAGTACGAGTTTAGTGCGAGTTTAGTGCGAAGAAAATACAGGGAGAGTATAGGGAAAGTATAAGGTAAGTAGAAAGGAATGTTGAATGAGGAATCAGGAAGGGGAAGAAATTATTATTGGTGATTATTGGTGCTATTCGTGTGGGTAAAAAGGAAATGTAGAATATCGAATGTCGAATATTGAATAACGAATTACGAAGTGCAGCAGAAACCATTTTTTGAATTCAAAACAAATTAGCAGCACGAATATTTTCCCTTTCTTTTTTCAAGGAGGGGTCGGTTGAAGTCCTTCAGCACGTTTGTGGTAATTAAAAATCATGTGGACGAAACCGGGGGTGGTTCTAAAAGATCAACATCAAACACCTTTACAATTAAAGCTTCAAGCCACTAGCTACTAGCTACTAGGTACTTGCTATGTTATTGATATTAGTGGGTAAAAAAGGAAATATCGAATATCGAATAAGGAATGTTGAATGAAGAAGGGGAAGAAAGGAATATCGAATAAGCCCGTCTGAATTGACGGACAGGGAATGTTGAATGAAGAAGGGAAGAAAGAAAATATTGAATATTGAATAAGGAATAATGAATCAGAATTTGAAGCATGAACCATTTTTTGAATTCAAAACAAATTAACACCACGAATCTTTTCCCCTCCTTTTTTCAAGGAGGGGTCGGTTGAAGTCCTTCAGCACGTTTGTGGTAATTAAAAATCATGTGGACGAAACCGGGGGTGGTGGTTCTTTTATTTTTAGGAAAGCTCAAACCACCCCTGTCCGGCTGAACAGACGGGCCTGTCCGGCTGGCGCCGGACTGTCCCCTCCTTGCTGAAAGGAGGGGAAATTCGTGCTCCGAATATTGTATGATTGTTAGTGACATTTGTGGTAAAAGGAAATATAGAATATCGAATAAGAAATAACGAATAAGAAAGGGAAGAAAGGAATGCAGAATATCGAATAAGCCCGTCTGAATGGACGGACAGGGAATGAGGAATAAGAAAAGTGAAGAAATTGTTTTATCGATTTTGATTTGATCCTTTTAAAGTTTGATAATTCTATACCTGAAATTTTCATCCGAATCAACATGAACAAAATAAATTCCCGATTTTTCACCGGTCAAATCAAAACTGCATCTTTGAGAGGAAATTCTTTTATTAAGGACAATTTTTCCGGTTATGTCTGATATTGTTATTTCTCCGGTAAATGGAGCTGGAAATTTTACATTTAATTTGCCCGGAGTCGGATTCGGATAAATTTTTGGATTTGAATTGGATTTCAATTTAAATCCGTTCAGATTTGTGGTTGTTGTACTGTATTTATAGATATGCACCCCGTAATCCGAAAAATCATCAGTGAATTTTCCATCGGTAACTTCAATTGTACGGTCTTCGTCAAGGACTTGCACCTCATCACCCTCTTTGATAGTAAAGGTAGCATGCGTTTGTCCCGGCCGCATTGCTACAGCAAATATATAATTGGTATTGTTGTAACGTTTTGTTAGGATATCGACCGGTACAGCCGGATTACTGCTTTCAACCGTGGCAATTCCCACTGTATCCGGCGAGTTTAGTACTGCTGCGACCGAAGTTATCTGTGCATTTATTTTTTTTACTTCATTTTTCATTTCCTGGTCCTGCAGCAGAGCTGCTTCAACAAAAGTGGGATAAAATGAATGGCAAAAATAGCCTATACCGGATGCACCATGAATGATTGCCATCCAAACTTCAGACTTTACTTCTGAAGTGGTCGGCTTCCGTTTTGAATTTTCATCGATTCGTGTCGTCTCAATCCAGCACCATACAGGTTTTGCGTATTCCGACCATTTTTCAAGATTATCAATTCCTTTGGCAACGTACCACAAACTGTCCTGAACTTTTTTTTCGGTACTGTTTACCGGATAAATGTCAAACGATGCAATGTCGCAGCCTTTCAGGTAACCATTGCCGGAAACCTTGTACATGTTCGTATCACCTGTACAGTCTCCGCGTCCAATCCATTCATTGTATGCCACACCCCGGCCGAGGTTCAGATAAACCGGCCGTATTGAATCAATCGACTTGATTTCCTCATAATCGCCAATTATAATTCCAGGATCTATGCAGGGATCATATTTTCCTTCGGCACTGTTCCACTGCGCATTATCCGGCTCGTCGCCGTGCATCCATGCATAAATCAGCGGTTCGTCCATGTGGTTGCGGGCGAATTCATTCTGCGAACAAACAAATGGCATATTTGCCTTTTTAAAATCATTAAGTTTGAATTGATCCAGGCCATTATATACACCTACAAATAAATTAATGCCATTTGCCTTGTATTCACTTGCCCGGAAGGGAGACTGCAACCACACTGCAATCGGGAAAAAGCCGTCATCGTTTGTGTTTGAGGTAATATTTTGGGCAGATGCCGGTGTAATTAGGATATAAAATGCGGCACAAAGAAAAGCAAAGAAAGTTTTTATATTGTTCATGTTTAATCCGTTTCAGGTTCTACAACTTCATTATTTTGTGCAGGGAATTAATTCCGACATCGACGCGAACGAAATAAATGCCGCTGTTACTTCCGGATAAATCGAAACTGCCTTTTGACGAGATAGAATCCTTTTTTCAAGTACTTTTTTACCCGTACAGTCTGATATGGTAATGCTGCCGGTAAATGACCCCGGCAATTCAAAATTTAGTTTGCCGGAAGTCGGATTGGGATAAAACTTCGGGGCAAAATCCGGATTAAATTCAGGTATGCGAAGACCTGTTGCCGATTCATGGTATTCATAAGCGCCAATATCAAATCCTTCCCCCTGCGGACGTACCGTTTTTTCCATATCCATATTTGGCGCCTGTTCCGGGCTTCCCTTGTCAATAGCCGGCGCTCCGGATTTCAGGTGCAGGTCGAGATGTGCAAAATCAATAAAATACCTGTTGTATTCCGGGAAGGAAATAATCTGGTTGTGATCGGTTGTAACCCCGGCGCCTGTCCGGATATCGGTACAGATATTATTCCGGATGATACAGCCTGAACTTGCTGTTCCGTTCTTGTGGTCGTCAATCATTATCCACGGAACGGGACTGTCGGTATTATCCAAATCTACAACCGTATTATTGATTATCTTACAATTTTCGGCGCCCAGCAACGTGATACCATGCCAATGGTTGGTAGCCACTATATTGTTTTCAATAACAAAATCGTGAAATATCCCGTCGAAAAAGCCAATGCCCTGGCAAACACTTTTAAAGGGTTGATTCTGATCAGTATAAGCCATTAAGATATTTCCGCGCAAAACCAGGCCCACCTGGCCGGACTGGAAGGCCTGGACCAAATCGTCGTGGTTACCGTTGGTGTCGTACGAATTTTTTACCGTATTGTACTGAATCACCGTATTTGTGCCGTGTGCCCTCAACCCGTCGCCGCAGAAATTTTCAATGACATTGTATTCATACAGATTATCCGAACAACTTTCCGAATTGTCAATCCCGAAGTTGATGTTTTTAAGGTGGCAGTTTCGAATGGTCACATTGCTGTTTTGTCTGTTGTAAATCCCGTTCCATGCTTTGTAGTTCCAGTCGTCTTTTGTCCATTCCGACGAATTGCCGACAGAGGCAATATAACAATCGACCATGGTGATAGCAGAGCTGTTGCTGACAATTTGGACGAGGCTGTTCTCCTTTAGCGGATAAACAGGATGCTCTAATGGAGGATCTAATGGTATGCGGGCGCCCTCCGAACTAATTGTTAAGCCGTCGATTTTCCAGTGGCTGGCCCCGCTGAATACGAGCTGTTTCAGAACCGGATTTTCTCCCGGA
The DNA here is from genome assembly GCA_963816685.1 of uncultured Prolixibacteraceae bacterium. Taxonomy (GTDB): domain Bacteria; phylum Bacteroidota; class Bacteroidia; order Bacteroidales; family Prolixibacteraceae; genus CAVYUC01. Next base: position 98,167 of record CAWFMB010000008.1, read on the forward strand.
AATTTGGTGATGACAACATCTTCTGAATTCTTCCTTGTTACAATTGGGGCACCATGGTTTCCCGAAAGCAGGTAAATTGTATCACCGGGAGAAAATGCTTTTTTGGAGATAACGGTTTCCAAAGCTGGCCATGCAGAAGAAAGCGTCAACCCGGTATTTTCATTGTTTCCGTTTACGGGATCGCAGTAATATGCGGTAGAATTCGCAACCTGTGCCATTTGAAAAAACAACACGAATGCAACCATTCTTTTAATCATGATAATCATTGGTTAAGGTTTACTGAAATTAAAAAGATGGACAACGTGGAGGCAAAATAACAATTTAGATGGAGAATTCCGCGACGTTGAGTGTATTTGTCTAAAAATTACAATTTCGGTGCATTTCCTGAAACCGGAAAGGTACTGGGAATATATTACTGAAAAAGAATATGTTATTAGTAAAAACAGATGTTAAGTCAATCAGACGTCCGGTAAGTAATTATTCATTACAATTGAAGTTTAGAAGAAATAGTAGGCAAACTACCTGTCCTGTATACGGATTTATTCGCTACATTAGCGTCAGTACTACAACCGTCTTTTTTACAGGAAATTCGAATATATATGATGCAATATTAAATACCAGCTATCATGAAACACATTTTTCTAATTGCGCTCTTTAGTCTCATTCTGTTTTCGTGTAAGGCTCCCGAGAATCATTCCCTGCACCACAATCGCAAAATTGTTCTTGTCGTTACTGGATGGTTTTCGATGGCAGGAACTGTTCACCGGTGCAGATTCATTGCTGGTTGCCAATGCCGCATACGTTGATGACACAACAGGCCTGAGGGCTAAATACTGGCGCTCCACACCGGAAGAAAGGCGTTCTGTTTTACTGCCGTTTATCTGGAACGAAGTACCTGCAATGGGCGAAATTCATGGCAACCGGAAATACGGGAGCAACATGAACCTCACCAATAAAATGTGGTTTTCCTATCCCGGTTATAATGAAATTCTCACCGGGAAGGCAGATGATAACCGCATCAGCAGTAACGATAAGGTGTATAACCCCAATGTTACCTTCCTGGAAGAGTATAATCTTTCGGATCAATATAAGGGAAAAGTAGCTGCATTTGCCAGCTGGGATGTTTTCCCCTATATCATTAACGATGATCGGAGCAAGGTTCCTGTTAATTCCGGCAACCGTATGGCAGAAGGCGACAGCCTGACTGAAACCGAGAATTTTCTGAATAAGATTCAGCCATATACGCCAAGTCCGTTTGGCCCGTCGGCCCGGCTCGATTTTTTTACCGATTATTATGCACTGGAATACATGAAAAGGAAACATCCGGATATTGTTTTTATCGCCAACGATGAAACGGATGATTTTGCCCACCAGGGAAAATATGATGCGTATCTGAACAGTGCTCATTTTGCCGATGTATTTTTACGGGAACTCTGGCAGTTTATTCAAAACGATCCGTATTACAGGGACAATACAACTGTTGTAGTTACCGCTGACCACGGACGCGGTTACGATCCGCTGGACGAATGGAGAAGTCACGGAGATGAAATAAATGGTGCAGATCAAACCTGGCTGATTGTTTTTGGCGCACAGGCAAATAAAGCAGGGGAAATCAAAGCGGATGAACAATTGTATACAAGCGAAATAGCAGAGAAAATAAGGAGTATACTGGATAATTAAGTAACAAGGATTAAATGTGCTGCAGGGCCAGTGCCGCATTTCTGGCTTTTTCTTCGCTAAAACCTGGATTTATAGGATTATAGGCGCTGCTTTGATCGCTCACATTAAAACCACGGCTGCAGAACTTTTCGGTCATATTTACCACAAAACGTCACTGAGGCGGTTCGACTTTCCACTGTGATTCTTTGCCATTTTTCAGGTTCCACGTCCTGAAATAAAAGGTTACCAATGACTGAATCCTATACCCAAACTTTGAATTACATACTACACCGCCAATATCACAAATCCCATCAAAACCTTTGATGTCTTTCAATACACGTGTATTTTGAAAAACGTCAAAAGGTTACGCAGATTTTTAATCGCCGCATCTGATTCGGAGTTGCTGCAGGAGCATTTTTTTCCGTACAGATCAACGCCCTGCCCGTTGAGTGCGCTTGTTTTTATTATAAACCGTACCTGGTTTGTCAGACAACAATTTATTCTCTTTTGTCTGAACCAAATTGCTGACAGCCAAGATATCAATGACCATGAGGCTCCTATAACATAAGTTCGTCCTTCTTTGCCGACTAAAAAATATTGACAACAAGTTCAACATAACCAGATTGTTTGTTACAGAATTTATCGTTTACCACAACATATAAAATGCACCAACGTTTTTAGCAGTGAGCTGAGCTTCAGAGCGGTAAATGACAGGACATTCTTCATTTAGCATTTTCCTGATCATTTCATTATTATCCGTTTAGTTGTTGGTTCATTTGCCAATTAGCGGAACAAGTGCGCGTATATCTTCCATATCGAATGATTCTTCAAAACGGGCACAATGGTAACTTATGCTATTATTCTTCAGGTATTCTTCTTTTAACTCACGCAAATAATCCTTATTTGGAACCGATCTGAAATAGAGGAACTGAATGGCTGACTTTGGCAAATTTTTATCCCAATATTCGGGATTAGCCCGCACTATTTGAGCATTCCCGCTATTTGTACTGATGTGTGAAAAAGACTCACTACTATAGTATGCCGGATTATTCCAATTTCCCTCAGAAATGGCAGCATATTCATTTTCGATATTTCCCAGCCAAAAATCTCTTGTAGTTTGGTCATAGGTTTTACATTTTTCAATTAAAGCAGTGAATGCTTCTTTAATAGTAACAGGCAGCCAATACGGAGGACGGTTGGGATTATAAATAACATAACATTCGTCACCATTATAAACATCAATTCCTTTTTCAAGCTCCTTTCTGGCGGGAACCACATACAAATTTGGGTCGCCGGCAAAATCATCAATTAAAAACCCCCAAATTGAATTTGGTTTTAATTTATTTATAATGACTGACCATTCAGGAGGTTCGATGAAACCCCTTGTTTCAGTCCCGTCTTTCTTTCTGTACCATGAAGCAAATTCAAAACTGATCCTTGAAGGGATACCGTAACCCCCTTGTTCTTTACAACTTGCGTTATAAATCCTTGCCCTGCCATCAAATCCTTTTGGTTCATTTAGAACTGGGTTTTTGCAGATCGTATTGACTAACTCAGTTATTCTCTGAAGATTGGCAGTCATTTCAACATTTTTGAAACCGCAATCAGGATGGACATAATCAGTTCTGCTGAGTATTTCGAAAGTACCAGGATGATCAGTAATAAGCGGGAGTTCCGGTACTGGTTGTGCAAATAAGCAGGGTTTCCGCAAGAATAAAAACAACTACGGTTATTTGTTTGATATTACGTTTCATTTTATTGATTATTATCATTTTTCTGGTAACCTTTCGGGATCTCAAACAATGCCTGTTCAGGTTTATCCTGTCTGAATTCGGTTGCTTCCTGCAACTGAAACAGAGTACCGTTTTTAAAGGTCTCAGCTTTTAGAATAACATTCAGGCCATCAGCAACATATAAAATACTAATCCAACTATTGTCTCCAATTTTCTGAACGTTCTCATACATGCTGCATGAATAATTTAACAGCTTTGTTTCACCTGTTTTTTTATAATCAGCGAAGTTGTTAATTACAATCGTCATTAGAGAACGTCTCCACGAATCTTCTCTTAAAGGAACTTCAACATATTGTTTAAAAGAAGGTTCCATCGACCAAACCAGTTTTTTATCATTTCGCAAAATCTCAATTGTATGTGCTTCCAAGCCGGTAAGGTCCGGGGCCTGCAGCTTATTTACTTCATTTACATCAACATTCACTTTCGAAACTTCTTTTACTGCTGCGTTATCCAGGTTTAGTTCTGCTTCGGCGCTAACATTTATTTCGGTTGGTGTGTTAAAACTATAATATTCCACCCGGAATTTCATGCCTTCAAGCAGATAGTACTTTATGACCCGGAACGGCGTACCATCGGGATTTTTAAAAACATAACTTATGGTATAGTTTTGTGGGGCTTCGGTCCGGGAAAAAGAAGACAATACAAGAAATCCTGCAATCAGCAGTAGAATAATTTTATACATGGCTGCACATAAAAACTGCTGACAACAATAACGGACGATTTTTTTTTTCATTTTTTAGTTTTTAATCAGTATATGTTTAATCATGTTTCAGTTCGAAATCGATAACAGCCTTTGACCGTTCCCCGTTCACCGGATCAATCGTATTCATTTCGTCATGTTGCTTTAAAATTTTGTCGGTAGATTTCCCAGGATAGGGTCCAAAAACAACATTCAGTGGAATAGTCACCTCCTTTTGCAATGTTCTTGTTTGAGGGCTGAGGTTATCGCAGGTGCCTTCAGCCGATATTTCTGTTTCTTCTTCAGCGTTTGCCGCCAGCGATGTTCCCTTAGGTTTAATGAGATAGGTCCCGTCATCCAGAAATACAAGTTCAACGCGTGTATCCTGCTGCGGTTTGCCTTCGTGGATACTCTCGTGGGAAATGCCGTTTCCTTTTACATTAAATGATTTTTTTTGATAGTAAGTGCGACCTCCTTCCCTGCCAGACGGGCACCGATAGCAGCCATTTGTTTCTTCTATTGAAATTTTTTCAGTATTATAAAAGGTCATTGTCCCTTCCGTCCACGAAACTCCTTTCCGTCGGAGGTTCCAGGTGCTTTCGGTATGGGTCTTTATTTGAGTGACTTTTTTATAAATATCGTCACCTCCATTACAATATACCGGGTACTGGTCGGTTTCGGTTGTATCGCGAAATGATGAAATCGCGATATCCACCGGACCAGTAAAAGGGCAGATTTCAAAAGCCTGCAGACCATCAACCAATTCCCGGGAGACTATTTCGACCGCATCCAGGGCAGCATCGCCATGTATAGCGGAAGCCATTGCCCGCGAAAGGGTTTTCGCTTTTACAGCATTCATACAAAGTGCCGAAATTAAGACAGTGTTTTCATGCAAATCAACCTTCAGCGATATCAGGTAATTGCTGCCCAGCGCTGCCCCAATGCTTGCCAGTTGTTCATCGCTGCCACTGCCGAGGAGCTGTTTTTGACGCTCCAGTTCAAGCAGTGAAGCCACTGTGGATTGGCTGCTTATTTCAACACATGGGAAACTTTTTCGAAGCTCTTTGAAAGCCTGCGTTTCAAAATAGCCCAGGTAAGCTTCGGCTTCTTTACTGTTTGCTGTAGTTGCAATAAAAAACTGCGGGCTTGCAGCCTGAGTTGTCTCAAATCCGAAAAGCAGTAACAACATCAGTTTTACTGTGAAATTCATTCTTTAAATATTTTACAGTTTGGCAAATATTGAGCTATCTGTTTCAACTCATCATCGTTGATTTTTGTTTTGACTATTCCCAGTGAATCAAGGTTTATAAGCTGATTTATTTCCGGTGTTACCACTGAAACAGGATTCATATCGATGTATAGTTTTTCAAGGTTTGCAAGCGAATTGATTTTCGATGGCAACTGCGTAATTGAATTGTTATACAATCCCAGCAACTTCAATTGCTGAAATCCGGCTACCGCATCAGGAATGGTTGTTACGAAGTTTTGGAAATTGATGATGTACAGTGTTTGCAGCGGATAATTTTTTGCCTTTGACAGGAGAAACAGCAAATCGACCGGCGCCCCGTTTTTACCGCCTGTAATGACAAGGGTTTTGATGGATTTGTAATTTTCCATCTGTTCAATTACTTCCCCAATAACCGGTGACGACATATCGATACATAAATAAGTCATCTCATCCAAATACAGTGGATTACCTATTTTTCGGGATTCATCATCTTCATATTCTTTTTTAATTTCTTCCCGGAGCGGTTTAGCGAGGTCAATATTGGCATTTTCGCCCGTTTTAGCGGCAGTCCATATTTGGTCCCAAAGTTTCATCCTGTATTCGGCGCCTTCAACCGCTTGCTGCTGTTGAGTTGAATCCTGCCCGGCAAATGTAGGATTGCTTGCCTGGCCTCCTGTCATGAGTTGTTTTGAAAGCTCTCTGATTTTTTCGTTGGCTTTTTTTGCCGCTTCCGGGTTGTTCCAATCCGTACTTTGCCTGATGTTTGCCATTTGTTGCCTGATTTGAGCAACATTGGGATTTTGGGCAAGAATGTTTCCGCAGAAAAGGGTGAAGGCTATCAACAGGCAATACTTCCTCATACTGAAATTATTCGTGGTCCAAATCATATCCGGTAAACAGATTGTAATCAAAGGATCTGGAAAGGATGCCGTCCACCGACTCCACCTTTCCCAGTGCCAGGTGTCCTCGCTTCATTTTAATATCTACTCCTGTTTGTGCTTTTATTAGTGCGGTTTCAATTTTTTCTAGCCGGTAATAAGCAGGCAGACTGGTTTTGGTGTGATCGATATATCTTTGGATAACGGCGAGGTGCGCAGGTGTAAACTTGTTGCAATATGCCCGTTTTTTATCTCTGATTTGGTTGCTCAACTCTTCAATTTGTTCGTCACTGCTATTCCCAAACATTGTATTACGTCTCACTTCCAGCCGGTCAATTTCATCGCGCATGGCAACTGCTTCGCTGCTGTTAAATATTTCTTCGAATTGTTTGCCAAATTTAGATTCAACTGCACCAAGGCTGTCAAGCAAATGCTTTTGCAGGGTTGTTAGTTCAACCATATTTTTCGCCTGGAGTTGCTGGTCCTGGTATTTTTCCGGATTGGCCTGTGCGTCGGCCATTATTTCGGTTGAATATGCCTGGGCCCAGGCTTCCTGCCCTTCTTTGCCCATTTTCTTCAGGTTCTCAACTTCTCCCAATGAAATGTTCATGCTGTTTTGCATCATTTTATTGGCAAGTGCCTGCTCTTCCTGTTCGCTCAACTCATCACCATTTTGCAATTTTTGCATGTCAGCTGCAGACAATCCATATTGCTGCGCCACATTATTCAACGCCTGCTTTTCCATTTCCGGTTCGTTGGCTTCAATTTCCTCATTTAATTCATCCATTATTGCCCTGATCTCCTGGGAAACAATATCAACTTTGTCGAGAAATTCCTGACGCTGAAAAGATTTCATTTCACAAACATTATCAGGAACTGCCGGAAATCTGGTAAGAAATGCTTCAGGTGTTACCTGTGCCTGGCTGAATAAAACTGATAAAAAGAACGAAACGACGCATGTTGTCTTTTTCATAATAGGGTTATTGATTGTTTTTCAATAATTTCCTAAGAATCTGCGGCTTAACTCATTAAGTTAATTCAATTCCACCAATTCAGTGTGCGATTGAAGTTTTCCGTTTTTATCGTATGATTCTGTTTTCACTGTTCCAATTCCTTTTGAATACCAATCCACCGTTTTCGACTTCACTTTCATTCCAAGCGCAACCGAATTGACATCGCTGGAGAATTTATAACAATTAAAATTTCCGGCAGGAACAGTAATATCTTCAATTCCTTCGACCTTCCGATTAGTAACATCGGCAGCAACCTTCATATTAACAAATCCCATTTTCATCGCCATTTCAACATTCGCATCGGGTAAAATATCACCCGGTTTCGGATTCGAGGGTATTTCCATATTGTTCCCGGAAACCTGTATTTCGGCGGGGATTTCACCATTTTGCTGAAAGGCAGCTTTATTGATGAAATTACTCATATCCAGATAAAGTACATCGCCTTTTTTATGTATCGTAATTTCTTCTTTAAAAACCAGGTTTTCCTTATTATCAAGTGATTCACATAAATAGGTAATATCCAGGTTGCCGCCATTGTTGCTGATGTTTTTAACAGTATATCGTACTGTACTGGTTTCTTTGTCTTTTTTGTCGAAAGTTTTATACACCAGAACTGTCCCTTCTTTGGTAGGGAAAAATATATCCTGTGCTTTTAAGGTTACGACGGCAAAAGTGATTGTCACGAGAAATAATAGTTTTTTCATTTTAAGTTTTTTTAATCGTTGATTTTTAATAATTTTTTTCTGTTATCTTGAATCGGCTCACAATTTACCCTAAGGTATGACATTTTTTGATTGGGCAAAACCGCATTCGACTTTTGTACTTACATTTTGATGAATTCGACCCTACGGTTCAGTGCTTTATTGGAAGGTGTATCGTTGGCTGCAACGGGTTGGCCTTCTCCCATTCCATCGGTGTCAATTCGTTCCGGGTTCACGCCAAATGATTTGGCCAGTTCAGCTTTTACTGAAGCTGCACGCCTTTTCGAAAGGTCGAGATTTGCATCTTCCTGTCCATCGGAGTCAGTGTGCCCTAAAATCTTTACTTTAATATCCGGTACTTCATTCAGTATTTTTGCAATATCATTTAAAGCACCATACGATTCGGGTTTAACCACGTCCTTATTTACATCGAAATAAATTCCGTAGGTAATTAACTTTCCTTCTTCCAGCAACTTGTTACGTGTGTCGGGCGCTGCAGTAGTAAATTTGATATTTGAGATGTATGAACCGCATGATGCACCCCTGTAAAGTTTGAAACACAAACGTGTAAACTTGCTTCCTTCATAAATATTAGTTGGTACATCGATTACTTTACCGCCTTTATGATAAATCCTTACCCTGCGGTTCTGAACCCAAATAATAACGTGGTTTATTTTATCAGGTTCAACAGGATAATTTACCGATGAGCCACTAAGTGTCTGACTCACTCCCTTCTTGTACCCTTCAGTTGACCAGGATTCCTTATCAATTAAAACGTGTAACCCGCAGGTACCGGGATCGCCATCTTTATCCATTTCACTGTGATTGTTTTCTCCGAATATAACTACATCGGCTGCAATTCTCGCCCCTTGTGACTTAGGCACGATATCAAATTCCATGATAAAATTATTTGGGAAGTCAATGTCCTGCATTAACCAGTACGTTCCTTCGGTACTGTTCAGATTAAACCAGTTTCCCGGAGCAATATTCAATGTATTTATTTCGCCTGCAACATCGGTTGTCCATAGCGCCGGGAAATCACCTACTGCATCCTGACTGAAATCTTCGTAAAGTAATATTTTATCGCCAGGTACAAAATCATACCTCGAATAAGAAGTAAGAGCCGGTGTGATGTCAGACGGAGTTTTTTCATTGGTACTATTTTGTTGAGTTCCGTTTTGAGAAACGCTGTCGGTATTTACCTGAGAAGCATCTTTTTTCTTAAACATTCCTTTAACCCCATCTTCAACTGAATTCAACCCCTTATTAATACCCTGGTCGACATTCTTGTCAGCCCTGTTATTCGTTTGGTTTTTAATTTTTTGTCCAACCTTAATTTGCGCATTTATACTGCCTGTACTCAGACAAAATATAAACAAAAATAAAATTCCTGATAGTTTCATGATTTTGGTTTTTGAATTAAATGATAAAACATTCTACATCTTATCCATGACATATGTTTACTTACGAAATGTTAGTTTCTGGTTTATTTTTGAAATTGATTGATGTATTCAATTAATATTTCGGCTGCCAAACCTTTAAAGATAAATGTTTCACAGATGTTGAACCTCCCCTAAAAAGGGGATTTTTTCAACTTCGAAATTTTATTTCAAATTTGATTAATTTTATAGTCATGTTTACAGAGTGAAATTCAACTATATTTACATTAAAAAAATTAATATTTATGATAAAGAAGGTTCTGATTATTGAAGAATACCCTATTGTTGCTGAATTATTAAAACAGGTGATCTTTAATACCGGAGCTCAGATTGAATGTTTTACTGCCACCACCGGAAAAAAAGGACTTAATTTTATTAACCGTCATCATTTCGAAGTTATTATTATAGAAATTAACCCGCCTGACTTAAGTGGAGTAGAATTTTGCGGTATAGTGAAATTGAAAAATTCAGCTCAGAAAATTCTTGCAGTTATTTCTCCGGCACAACGAATGACAGCAGAACGACTGATTCAAAAAGGTGTTGACGGGATAATTCTAAAGACATCGGATTTAAGCATGATTAAAGAAGCTTTCAATGCAGTTTTAACCGGTAACTTTTTTTTGGATAAAGAAGTGAAAGAACTCATTTATCCAAATAAATTAATACCAGTTCAGAAACCAGCACTAACAAAACGTGAAACTGAAATACTATCGTTGATTTCAGATGGCCTGACCAATCAGGAAATTGCAAGAACCCTGTATATCAGCTGTTCAACGGTTGACAGTCACCGCAAAAACATTCTTCTTAAATTCAATGCAAATAATGCCGCCATGATGATAAAATTAGCGGTTTCGCAGGGAATTATCAGTTAATTAAAAATCTTAATGAAGGTACTTCATCTGATAACCTATTGGTAATGGTTTATTTTCAATAATACAATACTAAAAAAAGGTATTCATGCTTTAAAACTGATTTTTGAATTTTCTTTTTGAATTTTCCACAATTAAAATTTTGCCTATATTCATCCGCTGTAAAATATTTATTAACCTATATCAACTGCGATGAAAAAAATTATATCGTCATTAATTGCTTTATTTTTAATAATCAGTGCAATAGCGCAAACTCCTGCCGTTCATCTTAATTCCATCGGCTTTTTACCAAAGCATGGGAAAACAGCTACTATCCCTGAAAAGTGTGAATCTTTTAGAGTTATAGACACAAAGAGCGGGAAAGAAGTTTTTGCAGGAAAAACAGAAGGACCGAAATTTCAGAAAGATTTGAACCAGAGTGTATGGATAGCTGATTTTTCAAAGTTTAACAAGCCGGGTAAATATTATGTGGAAGTCCCCGGAGTTGGGAAATCCACCGAATTTGAAGTAGCCGAGGATGTGTACAACTTTGCCACCAAAACAAGTATGCGTGCTTTTTATTTATGGCGTTGCGGAACTGCGGTGCGCGGTGAATACAATGGGGACACATTCCAAAACGGAATTTGCCATATGGATGATGGTTACGAAGACTATATCGGTAAACCCGGCTCAAAAAGAGACGGAACCGGTGGCTGGCATGATGCCGGTGACCATGGAAAATATGTAGTAAATGCCGGAGTTTCGCTGGGTGTTTTGTTTATGGCCTGGGACCAGTTTCAAAAACCATTGGCAAAGATGAATTTTGATTTGCCAGAAACTGCTCCCGGTTATCCTGAATTCCTGAAGGAACTGAAATGGGAAACCGACTGGGTGTTGAAGATGCAGTATCCTGATGGCTCAGGACGTGTATCGCACAAGCTGACACGCACCAACTTTTCAGGTTTTATTATGCCGGAAGACGATCATGAAAAACGGTATTTTACCGATTGGAGCTCGGCCGCAACCGCCGATTTCATTGGGATTATGGCCATGGCCTCACGGTATTTCAAACCTTACGATACTGCGTATGCAAAAAAATGCCTTGATGCCGCCTGGGTAAGCTATCGCTTTTTGCAGGAGAACCCGGAACCCAAGCGTTTTGAACAGGGTGACTTCCGCACAGGTGGTTATCAAACCCGCGATAACGACGACCGCCTTTGGGCGGCAGCCGAAATGTGGGAAACCACCGGAAATGCAGATTGCCTGAAGGATTTCGAAAAAAGGGCTGCAGAGATGGATTTCAAAATAGAAGAAAACTGGGACTGGGGTAATGTTTCCAACCTGGGTATGTATACTTATGCTTTGTCCAAAAAGAGAGGTAAAAACCCGGAGACGGAGAAAGCAATTCGTAACAATATCCTGGCCGATGCAGATAATCTTGTTACAAAAGCAGAAAACGATGTGTATGGCCGGCCACTGGGATCCCGTTATTACTGGGGATGCAACGGAACAGTTGCACGTCAGGTGGTGAACCTGCAGGTTGCCAACCGAATTCAGCACAAGGAGGAGTATATCGAAACTGCATTGGGCGCAGTGAATCATATTTTTGGCAACAATTACTACAATCGTTCGTATGTTACCGGCCTGGGACTGAACCCGCCGATGCATCCGCATGATCGCCGCTCCGGCGCAGACAACATAGAAGCGCCATGGCCCGGATATATTGTTGGCGGTGGAGAAAAGGCAACCAACTGGCTGGACGAAGAGGCAAAGTACAACCTTAACGAAGTTTGCATCAACTGGCAGTCGGCTTTGGTATATGCACTGGCCGCATTTGCAAATTAACGACATAACGTAACTGATTTCGCAGTACTACCCATTCCTAAAGATTTAGTTAAGCTGTTTAATTTAAATCTTTAGGATTTTTTTTTGCCGGAATGCAACATAAAACAGTTCTTCCGACTGCTTAATGAACCAAAACCTGTTTAATTGGTTTCTCTAACAAACCAAAAGTTACTTAAATGGCAGACAAACTATCCGATCCCATCGGACGATTAATGGGACTCCGTTATAAATCGCATCCCTGGCATGGTGTTTTTATTGGGAAAAATGCACCCGAAGAAGTCACTGCTTTTATTGAAGTAGTTTCCACCGATACAGTAAAATACGAAATCGATAAAGAAAGCGGATATTTGAGAATCGACCGGCCGCAAAAGTTTTCGAATGTGGTACCTGCACTTTACGGATTTATTCCTCAAACCTTTTGTGGCGATAAAGTTGGTGAATTCTGTAACGAAAAAACAGGCCGTAAGAACATTAAGGGCGATGGCGATCCTATTGATATTTGCGTTCTTACAGAGAAAACACTGGCACATGGAGATTTACTTGTAAATGCCCGTCCCATTGGCGGATTCCGGATGATTGACGGTAATCAGGCCGATGACAAAATTATTGCAGTTCTTTTAAATGATACAGTTTATGGTCATTTCCGAAACTTCGATGAGGTACCGGGAATAGTAATCCAACGGCTTGAGCATTATTTCTTAACTTATAAAGATATGCCGGGACAGGACAGTAATACCGAAATTGCCGCCACTTATGGTTACGATGAAGCATATGAAGTGATTAAACGTTCAATGGAGGATTACAATCTTAAATTCGATAATCTTGGAAAATTACTTTCGTAGCAAGCTGTTCATAATTTATAAAAACTTAAATTTGGTAACAATTGCATTGCTCCGATGAAATTGTTACCTTTTCTTCGTTAAAAGTAAATTATGCCCATTGTCTTGGTTGCTGCCGGAATAGTTTTTTTGATTGTCCTCATTACTGTTTTTAAGGTTGACGCTTTCCTTTCGTTTATTATTACAAGTCTTGTAACCGGATTGATGCTGGGGATGCCGCTCAAAGATTTATCCACCTCCATTCAGCATGGTATTGGAAATACACTTGGATTTCTTGCAATTATTCTTGGATTCGGGGCGATGCTCGGGAAAATGGTAGCCACAAGTGGTGCGGCACATCAAATATCATTAGGATTAATATCTGTTTTTGGGAAAGAAAGACTTAGGCTGGCATTAATGGTTGCCGGGTTTATTGTGGGTGTTCCGCTTTTTTTTGGAGTAGGATTTATCATCCTGATTCCGCTTGTATTTACTATTGCCGCAACTGCCAGATTGCCTCTTGTTTATGTTGGATTGCCTCTTGTTGCTGCACTGTCGGTAACTCATGGTCTTTTGCCTCCGCATCCGGCACCGGTAGCACTTATTGGCATTTTCAGTGCCGATATGGGAAAAACATTATTTTATGGATTTGTCATTGCAGTTCCTGTGATTTGGATTTCCGGACTTCTATTTTCCCGCACATTAAAAAAATATAATCCCAAACCCCTGGAGGTATTTTACAGTGCTGAACAAGGGAAGCAGGAAAATATGCCCGGATTGGCGGAGAGTATCCTGGTGGCCTTATCTCCGGTATTATTACTGATCATAGCATCGGGTTTGCAATATCTTGTGGATGAAAATACATTAGCTTACGGAATTATACTCTTTTTTGGAGATCCGGTTGTAGTCATGTTGATTTCTGTCCTGCTTGCAGTTTATTTTCTTGGATTAAAAAGAGGCATGAAAACCTCAGCTGTTATGCAGAATCTTGGCAGCTCTGTAAAAGACATTGCATTGATTATGCTTGTAATTGGAGGTGCAGGAGCTTTAAATCAGATATTATCCGACAGCGGAGTAAACGAATACATTGCACAAAGTCTTCAGGGTATCGAAATCTCAGCGCTTTTACTTGGCTGGATAATTGCAGCTTTGGTGCGTATTTCCGTTGGGTCAGCAACAGTTTCTGCTATGACATCGGCAGGAATACTCGCCCCGTTTGCACAGCAACAGGGAATTGATCCGAATCTGATGGTTTTGAGCATTGGAGCCGGTAGCTTGATTCTCGGGCATGTGAATGATTCGGGATTCTGGCTGTTTAAGGAATATTTCAACCTTTCAGTGAAAGATACATTCAAAACCTGGTCGGTTATGGAAACCATAATTTCGGTTCTTGGACTGGCAGGTGTTTTAATCATTAATATATTTATTTAAGGAATATGTCAAACGCAGATAAAAAATCAGGGCAAACGGGGATTGAACTTCCTCCTGCTCCCTCTCCAAAAGGAGTTTACAAACCACTGCTGATCGATGGAAAGAACGTTTATGTTTCAGGGCATGGCCCGGTAAAAAATGATGGCACTCTAATTAAAGGAAGGATTGGAGAAACGATGGATATGGAAGCCGGTAAACTGGCAGCGAGGCAGGTAGGTTTAACCATATTGTCAACACTTAAAACCAATCTGGGAAGTTTGGACCGGATTAAACGGGTAATCAAAGTTTTGGGTATGGTGAACTGCACTTCCGATTTTGAAAAACATCCGTATGTGATTAATGGGTGCAGTGAACTTTTCGCAGAAGTTTTTGGACCTGAAAATGGAATTGGAGTGAGAAGTGCTGTCGGAATGGGAAGTCTGCCTGAGAATATTCCTGTTGAAATTGAAGCACTTTTTGAACTTGCTGATTAATATGTTTAAGTCTATGGGCAACCAGTGGTTTGAAGTTGAAGATTTATCAAAAATCCATTCTCCTGCATTGTTGATATATCCGGAAAGGATCAGGGAAAACATCCGGCGAATGATTGCTGTTACCGGTGATGTTAACTGGTTAATGCCCCACGTTAAAACCCATAAAATAAAAGAAGTTGCTGAAATGCAGATTCAGCAGGGTATTCAAAAGTTTAAATGTGCTACCATTGCTGAAGCTGAAATGCTGGGTTTGGCAGGTGCAGGAGAAGTTTTGATTGCTTACCAGCCGGTTGGCCCCAATTGTTACCGGATCAAGGAACTTTGCCTCAAGTATCCCAAAACGCATTTCTCAGTGATTGTCGATGATAAGGAATCTCTTTCCTGTTTTTCAGAAGCAATAAACAGTTTAAATATAAAACCGGGCATATATATCGATCTGAATGTTGGTATGAACCGCACCGGAATTCTGCCGGACAGGGATGCTGAAAACCTCTTCGATTATGGACTTTCTCTCAGAAATATTAAAATGCTTGGATTTCATGCATACGACGGGCAAATACATGATTCTGATTTGGGTGAACGGGAAGAAAAGTGCCAAAAAGCTTTTCAGAAAGTGCATGCTCTCAGAAAGAAACTGGAGAAGAAATATAACTTGAATCTAAACCTTGTTGCAGGAGGAACCCCGACTTTCCGGATTCATGCAAAAAACCGGGAATCCATTTGCAGCCCGGGAACCAGCATTTTCTGGGATTACGGATATCAGGAAGCATTTCCTGATTTGAATTTTCTGCCTGCGGCCTTATTGTTTACACGTATTATTTCAAAACCTGCCGAAAATTTGCTTTGCCTGGATTTAGGTTATAAATCGGTATCATCCGAAAATCCGTTACCACGGGTTAAATTTCTGAATCATCCGGGGGCAATTCCTGTATCACAGAGCGAAGAACATCTTGTAGCAGAAGTAGCAAACAGCGCTGAATATAAAATCGGTGATGCTTTTTATGCCATTCCAAAACACATTTGTCCAACGGTGGCTTTATACGATAACGCTGAAGTTATCAGAGATAAGAAGATTGCCGGACAATGGAAGATTATTGCCCGAAGCCGTAATATTTCAATTTAATAAATCATGAATATTATCTTTGACGCACACCTTGACCTGAGTATGAATGCCCTCGAATGGAATCGCGATTTACGTATGCCTGTAAAAACAATTCGCGATATGGAAAAAGGAATGAACGATAAACCCGACCGGTGGAAGGGAACGGTAGCTTTTCCTGAAATGCGGGAAGGGAAAATTGGTATTGTTGTCGCTACACAAATTGCAAGATATGTTAAATCCGGAAGCAAAATTCCAGGGTGGCATTCGCAGGAACAGGCATGGGCGCAAACTCAGGGACAACTTGAATGGTATAAAACCATGGAAGAAGCAGGTGAAATGATTCAGATTACAGATGAGAAAGGTCTGGATAAACAGCTTGAGTTATGGTCACAACACAAGAATCAGGATAAAAAGCCAATCGGATATATTTTGAGTCTGGAAGGCGCTGATTCAATTGTTTCCATGAAACATCTTGAGCGTTCATATGAATCGGGACTTCGGGCGGTTGGCCCGGCGCATTACGGGCCTGGAATTTATGCCAACGGCACCGATTCAACCGGACATTTAAATGAAAAAGGAAAAGAACTGCTGAAAGTAATGGAGCAATTAAATATCATTCTAGATGTTACCCATTTAAATGATGATGCATTTTGGGATGCACTGAAAATTTTTAACGGTCCTGTTTGGGCAAGCCATCAAAATTGCCGTGCTTTGGTTGACCACAACCGCCAGTTTAGTGATGAGCAAATTAAGGTTTTAATTGAACGTGGTGCGGTTTTGGGCTCAGCATTCGATAACTGGATGTTGGCTCCGAACTGGGTGCGGGGAAAATCAACACCTGAAAGCGAAAATATCAATATGCAAAAAGTAGTTGAACATATCGATCATGTGTGCCAGCTTTCAGGAAATTCGCTTCATTCAGGCATCGGTTCTGATTTGGATGGTGCCTTCGGGAAAGAACAGAGTCCGTATGATTTGGAAACCATTGCTGATTTGCAAAAATTCCCTGAGCTTTTAAAAGACAAAGGCTATTCTCAGGAAGATATTGACAACATTATGCACATGAATTTTATTCGCTTTCTGAAAAAGACCTGGTCGTAGTTTTACTAAAATGCAAAATCTGCTCTTTGTATCGGGGAAAATTACATTTCCTGTCCTGATACACTTAATAAGGCTAAAAGAAATCTTTATTTACGTTCCATGTTCATGTAGGAATAAACGAATCCGTTTTCGCGATCGAAAAAATCCTCCCGTGAATTGTGAATCCATTCATCAAAATTGATTTCAGGAAAATAAACATCCGCATCGAAAGGTTTATGTACCAGTGTCAGGTAAAGTTTTTTGGCCAGCGGATAAAACTGGCGGTACACCATTCCGCCGCCAATGACAAATGCCTCGTCCTCATTTTTTACCTTCTCTATTGCTTCATCTATGGAATAAACGATTTCGCAACCCGGAAAATTATCATCCTTTTTATCGGTGATGACAATGTGACGCCGGTTGGGTAACGGCCATTTTGGCAATGACAACAAGGTGTTTCGTCCCATTATCAGACAATGGCCCGTTGTTATTTCCTTAAAATGATTGAGATCGTTTGGCAGGTGAAACAGAAGGTCGTTGTTTTTTCCAATCCCGAAATTTTCGGCAATGGCAACGATGATTGAGATGTTTTTATGAATCATAAGTTTAAGTTTATATCGCCACTTTCCCTTTTATATGCGGATGTGCCTGGTAGTTTACCAGTTCAAAATCCTCAAATTTAAAATCGAAAATACTTTTCACATCCGGATTGATTTTCATGGTTGGCAGCGGATAGGGCTCCCGGGCAAGCTGCAGCTTAACCTGTTCGATATGATTGGAATAGATGTGCACATCGCCAAAGGTATGGACAAAATCGCCCGGTTGTAAATTGGTGACCTGAGCCATCATCAGCGTTAACAAAGCGTATGATGCAATATTGAACGGCACGCCTAAAAAAACATCAGCGCTACGCTGGTACAACTGGCATGAAAGTTTACCTCCGGCTACATAAAACTGGAACATAACATGGCAGGGTGGCAGGTTCATTTTATCGAGTTCACCCACATTCCATGCGCTGACAAGGTGCCGCCGCGAATCGGGATTATTTTTAATGGAATCGGTTACATTTCTGATTTGGTCAATGTGCTTTCCGTCGGGTGCAGGCCAGCTTCGCCATTGATAACCGTATATATGGCCAAGTTCGCCATTTTCATCGGCCCATTCATTCCAGATACGCACCCCGTTTTCCTGCAGATATTTCACGTTGGTATCGCCGGCAAGAAACCAGAGTAATTCATGAATTATTGATTTAAGATGTAACTTTTTTGTTGTAATTACCGGAAAACCTTCACTTAAATCGAAACGCATCTGGTGCCCAAACCGGCTAATGGTACCGGTTCCTGTGCGATCCTTTTTTTCTTTCCCTTCCTTTAATATTATTTCCAGGAGGTTTAAATACTGCTTCATAATTCCTACGTTTCCTGCAAAAATAGAACTTTAAACGGGGTGGATTCAATTTTAATGATTTAAAATATCCACAATGATTTAACTTTTTATCCGGTAGGGAAATTTCCGTGAAATCGGTTTCATCATGGCATTGGTTAATTGCTCAGGACTACTTCCCACGCTACCGGAGTAAACATGATTAAACCGCCAGAGCAAATCAGAATCATTGCCATCATGCAGTGAAACAGTTACATCGGCGGTGTTTGTTGAACCCCAGACATTAAAAAGGACACCAACTACAATTGCTGCACCTGTGGACATGGGTTTTGTTGTTATTACCTTGCCTGATATTACCGCGTCCACTTCCAGCAATCGGGCAAGTTCGTCGGCCGAAAATTCCTTCAGCTGTTCCACTTCAATTTTATTCCGTTCAAGCATCATGTTGGTTTTATCCACATCCTGAAATTGAATCCTGAATTGATCATTTTTTCTTAGAAAACGGTTGTACATCTGGTTTTGTAAAATAAAAGCCAAATCATGTTCATTTTCCTCAATCTGCTCAACAGTAACGTTCCTGGGAAGTTTATTGTATTGAACAGTAACATCAAAAGGAAGTATGGCAATCAACTGATGCTTTTGTTCGGCGGTTTTTAAACCGGCAGAATTATATACAGTTGCGCACGATGAAAACAACAAAATAATTACTGCAAGAAATACTATTTTGTTCATTTTGAATGGTTTTTGAGTTTTTAAAGCTGAATTAAAAATCAAAGCAAATTACTGATATATTTTAATTATTTGTTGAGTTTTGCACCACATTTTTTACAGTGAATAGCATCGTTGTCATGTTTATCGTACAAACAATTTGGACATACCTGTGTGTTGTCGTTCGAAGCTGATGGGTTTATCATTTCGGCGGTGACAATTCCGGTTGGGACAGCAATTATAGCATAACCCAGAATCATTACAACACTTGCAAGGAATTGCCCTACGGGAGTAACAGGACTTATATCTCCGTAACCTACAGTGGTTAAGGTAACAATTGCCCAATAGATACTAAGCGGGATACTTGTAAACCCTCCTTTTTCCCCTTCTATTAGATACATGAGTGTGCCGATGATAATCACCAGAGTAACAACAAAAAAAATGAAAACGCCTATCTTTTCGCGACTGGCCCAGAGTGCTTTTCCCAAAGTACGGCTGGCTTGTGTGTAACGCGTAAGTTTAAGAATCCGAAACACGCGCAGCAAACGAAGTACACGAATAACAACTAAACTGTGGGAACCTGCCAATACAAGGCTCAGATAAGTTGGGATAACTGAAAGGAAATCAATAATTCCGTAGAAACTAAAAATATACAACCATGATTTCCTGACAACTATTATCCTGACAATATATTCGATGGTGAAAATTCCTGTAATTATCCATTCAGAAATGCGAAGCAAATGGTAGTAATTTAAGCGTATCTCTGTTACACTTTCGAGCATTACCAAAATCACACTGACAATGATTACGATGAGCAATACCAAATCGAAAATCTTACCTTCACGTGTGTCGGCTTCAAAAATTACTTCGTACAAGTAGTCTCGTTTGCTCATTCCTGTTAATGATTTCTTTAAATATACAACAATTTCATCAACCTGCTTTTTCACTTTAGGATGAACAATAAACAGAATAAGGAAAGAAGTTATTTTTCGGGCTGGTAACCTGTATCTTCAGGAAGGTTCCGGAGCAATGATGCTTCAACAGCCAGCTGATCGCAACGTTCATTAAGTGGGTTGTTTGCATGACCTTTAACCCAGACAAAGCGTACAAGGTGCTTTTTATAGATTTCGAGAAAGCGCAACCAGAGATCAACATTCTTTTTGTTTTTAAACCGCGTTTTCACCCATTTGAATACCCAGCCTTTTTCAACTGCATCAGCCACATATTTCGAATCGGTATAAATGGTCACTTCGCTTCCCGGGATTTTCAAGGTTTCAAGAGCCACAATCACAGCAAGCAATTCCATGCGGTTGTTGGTGGTGTTGCGGTAACCCGCTGAAAGCTCTCTTCGGTGTTCGCCGGAAAGCATAACAATTCCGTAACCTCCAGGGCCGGGATTACCACGTGCTGCGCCATCAGTATAAATAGTAATTTTTGGTCTGGCCATAATAATGCGATTTCAATAAAATACAAATTAGCAGGTAAAATTCATATAAAGCAACATATTTTGAATGAAGGCGCCTTCATTCTTCACAATCCATCAAAAAAAAACCCTGTCAGAAATCCGGCAGGGTATTTTCCAAATAATAACTTTCTTTTATTGTACTATTTCCATTTCATCGATAAGATTTGTTGCACCTGCATACTTATCAATAATCCACAAAACAAAACGGATATCGACATTTATACAGCGCTGAATTTCCGGTTCAAATGCAAGGTCACCGCTCATTGCTTCCCAGTTTCCATCGAATGCAATTCCGATTAATTCGCCTTTACCATTCATAACAGGACTGCCTGAATTACCACCAGTGATATCATTGTTGGTGATAAAACAGGTGTGCAATTTTCCGTCGTCCGACATGTAACGGCCAAAATCCTGTTCCAGCAACAGTTCTTTCATTCGTGCGGGAACATCAAATTCATCATCGCCCGGAATTTCTTTTTCGAGATAACCATCAGTTGTAGTGTAATATTTATAGATGACGCCATCGCGCGGTTCGTAATCCAGCACTTTTCCGTAAGTAAGACGCATTGTAGAATTGGCATCCGGATAAAAATTACTGTCATTCATCATTTCAGTTAAACCGGCAACAAACAGCCTTCTTCCGGTGGCAAGCTTCTCATTCTGCTCGTTAGTCATTTCATTGATTTTGCGGTACTCATCGAAAATATCCTGCGCTGCCTGAAATGCCATATCTTTTTTCAAAACTTTTGCTGAAGGATTATTTAGAAATGCGGTTAATTCTTCTTTGTTGTCGAATATTGATTTATCAAACATCTTTTGGGTATATTTTGAAAAATTCCCTTTGTATTTCTTATCAACTTCAGCAAAAAAGGCAGGATAGAACTGAGGATCGTTATTTTCCTTGTACAACTTCAGTAATTCGGCAGCAACCTTCTGATCGGTTTCAGCATCGTAATCTTTAAAATAATCATCCATGCTTTCTTTGATCCGTTCAACAACCATTGAAACGCGTTCCTGATTTGGTTCTTTTTGGTCAAGTACACTTAACAGCGGCATTGCACGGTAAGCAAACATAAAAATTTCGGGACCTCGCAGCATAGCTTCTGATAAGTATTCGCGTGCTTTGTCATCATCAATTTCTTTGTAAGCTTCGGCAATTAATTCGAGAGCTGCGCCATATTCAGCCACTCTCGCTTCATCTTCGTTTACCCATTTGGAAAAATCATTTTCAATAGCTTCCTTTTTTGCAATAACCTTCAATTCTTGCAGCCCTTTGTTTTGTCCGATACTGTATTTGTAATAGTTTGAGCTGCGTGCATATTTTGAAGCATATTGAATCCTTGCTTTCTGACTGGTCTTCATGTAATCTGAAAGAAGTTCAAGTTTCTTTTCGCGAACCTGAACCCGCACAGGATTGGTTACCTGCATCGTATAATTTACACCATACGAAGTTTTATAACGGTTAGTGCTTCCGGGATAACCCATTACCATTGCAAAATCACCTTCTTCAATTCCCTTTATCGATATAGGAAGAAAATATTTTGGATGGTATGGAACATTATCTTCTGAATACTCTGCCGGTTTTCCATCGGGGCCGCAGTACACCCTAAACATACTGAAGTCGGCAGTGTGTCGTGGCCACATCCAGTTGTCGGTATCGCCACCAAATTTTCCAAGTGCCTGTGGAGGAGCTCCAACAAGGCGAATATCCTTAAACGTTTCAAGTACAAACAGGTAATATTGGTTTGAATTAAAAAAGCTCCGGACAAAAGTTTCGTAATGTGTATCCCCTTTTGCTTCTTTTTCCAATTCGTTGGATACAGAAAGTATTTTTGAATTCCGCTCTTCTTCACTCATTTCTCCATTTATATCGGCCAAAACCTTATCGGTCACATCCTCAACCCTTATAAGAAAAGAAACAGTTTTTCCCGGATTCGGAAGTTCCTCTTCTCTCGACTTGGCCCAAAAACCATCCTGCAAATAATCATGTTCAACGCTTGAATGGCTTTGAATTTCGCCAAATCCGCAGTGATGGTTGGTAAGCAACAAACCATCTTTCGAAATCAGTTCAGCTGTGCAGGAACCATGATCAAGGGCAACAACTGCGTCTTTCAGGCTGGCATTGTTAATATCATAGATATCTTCGGCACTCAACTCCAGCCCCATTTTCTGCATTTGATTAATATTCAATTTATAAATAAGGGAAGGAAGCCACATTCCCTCGTCAGCCACTGCCGATCCGTACATAAAAACGGCAGCCAGCAGCATTAAAATAAACTTTCTCATCTTTTAAATTAACTTTTAATAGTTTATAACTTGCAAATATAGTTTTTCACTTTTCATTGTGTGGTGATAAATGTTTGTTTTTGCGGGAAATTTAAAAGTACGCGACATCCTGTCTTTTGGCATTTTATGAACAGACAACTTTCCAAAACCAGTGGGAATAGATTCAAAATGAAAATGACAAAGAAAATTGTAAATCGCATCCAAAATCATCACAATTAATATGCCTGAAATACTCCGGCAGTTTAAATTCCCGAACCACAATGCTAACCTGCTTGCCTGAAAGTATGACAATTCCCTTTTTCTCATGGTATTAATTTGGTTTTTTATTTGTATAACTTTCGTTTTATAATTACATCGATTACAAAATATTCAATTCGTTATTTGAATTATTGAGGTAAAACCGCAACAAAATCATTGCTGTCATTATGAAATGATATATATTTCGATAAAATTTAAAAACCTGAATGAAACGGTTCATCAAAATAATCATGTGGGTGTTGTTCATTTTCGCCCTTTTTATTTTCGGGGCATACTTTCTGCCGCGAATAGTTTTTGTTGAAAGAAGTGCAATTATTGATGCACCGGCAAAAGTTGTTTTTGCGCAGGTCAATGATTTACACAACTGGGAGAAATGGTCGAAGTGGCACCAGATTGATCCTGACATGCAGCTAAGTTACATAAATCATGGAGTTGGTGAGGGTGCCGGATATTCCTGGGAAAGCGACGACAGAAAAGCGGGCAGCGGTCAGCTTTTGATTACCCAATCAGTTCCTTATGATTCAATTGTTACCGAAATCAGTTTTTCAGAACAGGGAATCTCGTCCAGTGTTTTCTATTTCGATGAAACTCAGGGTAGGACTGAAGTAACCTGGACGTTGAGGACGGATGTTGGTTACAATCCATTCTCGCGCTGGATGGGTTTATTTATTGAAAGTTTTGTGGGACCCGATTTCGAGGAGGGACTTGCCAACCTTAATGTAGTTTGTAAAGTGCTGGTTCAGGAGAATGCTTATATCACAGAACTGGTTCAGCTTAAATCATTTTATTTTGCAAGTATACGTGAAAAAGTACCGTTTGTTGAAGTGAGTTTAAAAATGGAAGAAATGTTCGGGAGGATAAATAATTTTATTGAGTCGGCAGAAACAGGTGCGTCGGAAATGCCTTTTTCAATTTATCATGAAATGAACGGAGAGGAAATTGACCTGGAATGTGGAATTCCAATTACAGATTTGGTGGAAGGAAATGCGCAGGTAACTACCGGCACATTCAAAGGTGTGCAATGTGCAACTGTGGATTATTTCGGCGATTACAGGCAGCTTGAAGATGCCCATACCGCTTTGCAATCATGGATTGAAGAACATCGTTTCAAACTCGCCGGACCACCACTTGAATTTTATATGACAGATCCTGCTTCTGAACAGAATCCTGAAAACTGGTTGACAAAAATTTATTATCCGGTCAGGTAATTTTATTTCAAAAAACATTCATAATTACAATTTTACATGGAGGTTAAAAAAATATAAAATAGCGGTGGTTCATCATTTCTTTCTAAATTTGTACCTCGCAAAAATTTAGTGGTGAAAGAGAAAAAAAATTATTATAAAAAACTAAGTGACCGCTACCGGTTAATCATTTACAATGATACTACATTTCAGTCGGTATGGAGCATGAAACTTACTCGTTTAAAAGTATTTACAGTAACCAGTTTAATGTCGGCAGTCATTGTGGTTCTTGTTATACTTTTAATTTCGACAACAGGATTGCGTGAATATATTCCAGGTTATCCAACAGCCGAATACCGGCAAATGGTTCTTTACACCGCCCTAAAAGTTGATTCACTTGAAAATGAAATCAAGAAACGGGATCAGTTTTTTGAAGGGATAAAAGCGATTGTTTCAGGAGAAGTACCGGAAAATTATATTGATGTTGATTCTGTTGTTGAACCCAATACTGTAGAATTCAGTCAATTTAACCACGATTCAGTATTCCAGGATCGTTTACTGGCAGAGCAAACAAGTTTATCTATTCAAAGCAATACAAATAAAAGAGCAAGTATTAGTCAGATACATTTTTTTGTACCCTTGAAAGGTGTTGTCACCAATCATTTTGATTCAACAAATGAACATTTTGGCATTGATTTGGTTAGCGATCCAAATTCAAGAATTTTTGCCACACTTGATGGAACAGTTATTTTTTCGGGTTGGACGCTGGAAACCGGCTATGTCATATACATTCAACATACTGCCGACATTGTTTCGGTTTACAAGCACAATGCCGAATTATTGAAAACAACAGGAGAAAAAGTTAAAGCCGGCGATGCAATTGCCATCATTGGAAATTCCGGCGAGTTAACCACGGGACCACATTTGCATTTCGAACTTTGGCACAACGGAATCGCCCTGAATCCCGAACAGTACATTGATTTTTAACTATGAAGAAAAGAATTGCAATTCTTGGTTCAACGGGTTCGATCGGAACACAATCGCTGGAAGTTATTGAACACAATCCTGAAAATTTTGAGGTGGAAGTGCTCACTGCAAACAACAATGTGGATTTACTGATTCAACAGGCTAAGAAATTTCAGCCCAATACAGTAGTGATTGCAAATCAGGACAAATATAAATTTGTATCGGAAGCCCTTGCAGGTGAACCTATTAAAGTATTTACCGGAACCGAAGCGCTAAATCAGGTGGTGCAGATGGAAACCATTGATCTGGTTCTCACTGCAATGGTTGGATATTCAGGTTTAATACCAACTTACCATGCAGTAAAAGCAGGTAAAAATATTGCCCTTGCAAATAAGGAAACGCTGGTGGTTGCAGGGGAAATTATTACCAAACTTGCAAAAGAAAAACAGGTGGACATTCTTCCGGTTGATTCAGAACATTCTGCAATTTTTCAATGTTTAATGGGAGAAATTGCAAATCCGCCGGAGAAAATAATCATCACCTGCTCGGGAGGTCCATTCAGGAATAAGAGTGGAAAGGAGCTTGAAAATGTTACAGTGGATCATGCGCTGAACCATCCAAACTGGGATATGGGTGCAAAAATCACTATCGACTCGGCAACACTCATGAATAAAGGTTTTGAAGTAATTGAAGCACACTGGTTGTTCGGAATGCCGGCATCAAAAATTGAGGTAGTGGTACATCCTCAGTCCATTATTCATTCGATGGTACAGTTCGAAGATGGCTCTATAAAAGCACAACTTGGACTCCCTGATATGCGGCTGCCTATTCAGTTTGCACTTGGTTTTCCTTTCCGGTTGAAAAATGAGTTTCCGAGGTTTAATTTTCTCGATTATCCAAGGCTCGATTTTGAGCCTCCCAATACGAAAATTTTTCGTAATCTTGCACTTTCTTATAATGCACTTAATTTGGGGGGAAATGTGCCATGTGTACTTAATGCCGCCAATGAAGTAGTAGTGCAGGCGTTTCTTGACAGGAAAATCGGTTTTTTGCAAATTTCGGAAATCATTGAGAAAACAATGAATCTAGTTGATTTTATTAAAAACCCAGGTATTGACGATTTGATTCAGACCAATACCGTAGCAAGAAAAATTGCTGAATCATTAACAGAAAAAAATTAAGAAGAAATTATTGAATGGAGACGATATTAATTAAAGCAGCACAATTACTGACGAGCCTTTCGATACTTGTGGTTTTACATGAGTTCGGACATTTTATGTTTGCCCGCTTGTTTAAAACCCGTGTCGAAAAGTTTTATCTTTTTTTCGATCCCTGGTTTTCACTTTTCAAAGTTAAAAAAGGAGATACTGAATACGGAATTGGCTGGCTTCCATTGGGAGGTTATGTAAAAATTTCGGGAATGATTGACGAATCCATGGATAAGGAGGCAATGAAAAAACCACCTCAACCATGGGAATTTCGTGCAAAACCATCATGGCAGCGTTTGTTAATCATGGTTGGCGGTGTACTCATGAACTTTCTTTTTGCCTTGGTTATTTATATTGGAGTTCTTTATGCCTGGGGCGAATCATATCTTCCCACAGAAAATGCAAAATACGGAATTGTTGTAAATGAAGTAGGTGAAGAAGTTGGTTTTCAGGATGGTGATAAAATATTGTCAGTAGATAATAAACCTGTTGAAAATTTCAATAAAGTTTTCCAAACCATTGTACTCGATAATGCCAAAACAGTTCAGGTGTTGCGAGATGGGAAAAAGGTTGATGTTGAAATCAGTGATTCGGATTTGGCGCTCCTGCTAAAAAGCAAAGCATTCATGCTTCCCCGTACACCATTCGATATCCACATTGACAGGTTAACCAAAAATTTACCGGCAGAAGAAGCCGGACTTCAAAAAGGAGATGTTTTTTTAAATGTAGATGGCCGGAATTTCGAATTTTACGACCAGTTTACTGATTATCTTGAAAGCAAAAAAGGGGAATCAGTAAACCTTACAATTCTCCGGAACAATGAAAAAATCGAAAAGCAGGTTAACGTTACGGATGAAGGGAAACTGGGATTTTATCCGGCTTACAACAATCCTGACATTTTAAAATTTGAAACCATTGATTATGGATTCCTGGAATCTATACCGGCAGGAATCGATCGTGGTGTTCAAACCACAAGAGATTACCTGAAACAATTTAAACTCTTTTTTAAACCCGAAACAAAGGCATATGAATCACTGGGAGGTTTTGCCACAATTGGAAATATTTTTCCGGGAACCTGGGATTGGTTTTCATTTTGGCAAATGACTGCTTTTATATCGATTATACTCGCGATAATGAACCTGTTACCCATTCCGGCACTGGATGGAGGGCATGTTATGTTTTTGCTGTTCGAAATGATAACCGGAAGAAAACCGGGTGAAAAATTTCTGGAATATGCGCAAATTGTTGGAATGGTTTTGCTCCTGGCATTGGTATTGTATGCAAATGCTAACGATATAATAAAAATGATTAATGGCACATTTTAAGTAAAAAGTTCTATTTTTGTAACGAACATTTTAAATTAGGATTATGAATTTATATGTAATTGCAGGATTTATTGGTCCGCAGGAAATAATCATCATTTTAATAATTGTTCTTCTTATGTTTGGTGGTCGTAAAATCCCTGAATTAATGAAAGGATTGGGAAAAGGGATGAAAGAATTTAAAAAAGCCACCAAAGAAGATGACGATGAAAGAAGTAATGTAGATGCGGAAAAAATTGAACACTAATTAATATTAGCTAACTTTCAGAAATCCCGTCTCTGTGAAAAACAGACACGGGATTTTTTTATTTACTGGTAAGATTTTTGTAGAAAGAGTGAAAATTCCAAAAACTATAAATTATGAAATCGAAAGTTACTTTTGCCCATTTCCTGCTGTTTTTGGTAATGGCACTCATCTCATGCAACAACAAAAATCAGACAGGATTACATAAAAATATTACAGGTAAAGCCGGAGAACTGGTAATTGTAGCATCCGATCAATCATGGAATGGAAAGCCCGGTAAAATAATGCGCGAAACCTTATCTCAGGAACATGTTGCACTTCCGCAGAATGAGCCAATTTTCGATATAGTGAGAGTTCCATCCAGTGGTTTTAAAAGTATATTTAAAAGTACCCGAAACATCCTTCAAACCCGGATTACGCCCACCGTTGATTCCACCGGAATTGCTTTCAGGGATGACGTTTGGGCTTATCCCCAGGCCACTGTGACAATCTCAGCCAAAAGTCCGGAGCAGTTTGTTGAAATTTTCAATAAAAATAAAAACAAAATAATGTCATACTTTCTGCAGGCAGAGCAGGAAAGGCTTACATTGAACTACAACAGGTATTACGAAAAAGGAATATATAATGTATTGAACGAGAAGTTTGATATCACCATGAAAGTACCACCTGGTTTTGTAATTGCAGAACAAAAGAAAGATTTTATCTGGTTAAAATATGAAACACCTGAAATCTCTCAGGGAGTTATTGTTTATTCATTCCCATATGTTTCCGACAGTGCTTTTACTGAAGGTTACCTGTTAAAAGTACGTGACAGTATTCTGAAAGCCAATGTACCAGGTCCCAGAAAAGGAAGTTATATGGCAACCGAAAGAAGAATTGATCAGGTTCAGAATATCACACAACACAACGGAAATTATGCTTCCGAAATGCGTGGTTTATGGAGGGTAGAAAATGATTTTATGGGTGGACCTTATATTTCGCTTGCAGTTCTTGATGACGAAAATCAGCGGGTAGTTGTGGCATTTGGATATGTATTTGCACCAAGCAAAGACAAAAGAAATTTTCTGAGGCAGGTGCAGGCAATGGTTTATTCACTTAAATTGAATGAAGACGAAAAAAAGCCGGCTTAATTAAGACATTTCAGAAAAATAACTACCCACTATAACTTCTCCGTTTATCTTTATATAAATAACATTGCAGAAGTAGAATTTAAGGTAAAAGGTAATGTGGTTTTAACATCAGGATTTGTATTTCCTTCCAAAGCAGTTTTATACCGGTTTTCACCATACCTTCCATATACCATGGACGGGGTTGGTTCGCGATTTAATATGGAAAGTATATTGATGGTATAGTGTTGGTAAAGTCCGGTTCGCAGGTCCTTCCCTTTTGGAAAGTCATCACTGCATTTGGATCAGGAGACAGTGCAATGCCGGCTCAATGTTCTTTCTTTCCAATTCATTTATGTATGCCGTTATTAAGGTTAATCGTCAACTAACCAATGATCGGTTAACTATTACCTCTGTTCTCACGGGTGGGGGATGATTGTTTACAAAAGCTTTGTCCTTTCATGAAATAGCCTGGCACAAAGATTAAAACAGTTTATACATCCTTAGGGGTTTCCGAAAAGTGACATGTATTTCTTTCAATTGATTTTTTAAACAGAAATCCTGCACCTTACGTTTTAACTTACCAGATCCAGTTAATTTATTTCCCAGTACAACCTGCTGCCTGAAAAATCGAGGTAATCGAATTCATAATCGTGATAGATAAAATTAATTGGAAACAGTTGAAAATATCTCACTTTTTCACCATCCAGCAATGCCGGTTCCCAATTTGGTGGTAAAGTTGCAAACGCTTTTACAGCAACATTATTTATCTGTGAACCAATTCCTTCTTCAATCTTAATCCCATCAATTCCTCCATTTTCCATAACAACAAAACCAACAACCATTTTGCCATCGAAGCCGGAAAAATCAATACCTGAACTTTTAAAAAATTTCAGAACATGATTGTGCAGAACTCCCATTCCTGGAGTAAAACCCGGAAGCTTATCTACCGAATAAAATATGTTACTTATATATTCATCGCCATTTGCACGCCAGTTTCTGTTCGATATCAATTCATTATTCTCATAAATCGAAACCGACTTTCTACTTCCGTCAGGATAAAACTCAGTGACCTCACCATCAAAAATCAGTGGTATTTTAGACAGAACATGCCCGGTTCTTTTAATATTATCGTTCACCCAATCGGTAAATTTATAACCACTGTTTTCAGTTTCAAACACACGGGCAAAACTCTCTGAAAACTCTTTTCCTTTAATATTTATTTTGAAAACAGCCCCATCATTTTCAATATCAATCTTCTCTGTGAAAAGCTGTTGCCAGTTTCCTTCATTAAATTTAAAGGTTTCAATTTTCACCTTATTTTTTTTGCGATAATCTATCTCTTTTTTAATTTCCCGTTGCTCAATATTATTAAGCTTACCGTTCACACCAAAATAAACAACAGTATCATTCTGACCAAAAACAACAATCGGCAGAATCAATAAAATTATAAATTGTAACAGTTTCATAGTTATATAAAATTCAATTCAGAAAAAAACTATCTTTAAAATACCAATTTATTCTGAGAATTCAAGTTCAAACTGCTCATTAAGTAAACGAAAACTTAACCGGTGGTATTTGCAGATTCCAACTTTTTTAATGGCCATGCGATGATTTCTCGTTGGATAACCTTTGTTATGGTGCCACTGATAGTCAGGAAATTCATTGTGGATTTTTATCATGTAATCATCGCGATAGGTTTTTGCCAGAACCGATGCAGCAGCAATAGAATAAAACCGGCCGTCTCCTTTTATCATACATGTAAATGGAATTTTCAATTGTGGCCTGAAGCGGTTCCCGTCTATTAATAAATGTTCCGGTACCACCTTCAGCATTTTTACGGCTTTATTCATCGCCAGAAATGATGCATTGAGGATATTTACCTTATCAATCTCTTCATTTGAAACCATTTCTACAGCCCATGCAAGCGCTTGTTGTTCAATCATAGGGCGCAATTCCAGTCGTTGCTTTTCAGTAAGAATTTTTGAATCATTCAGTAACGGATGCTCAAAATCAGGTGGAAGAATTACTGCAGCTGCAAAAACCGGTCCTGCCAGACATCCCCGGCCGGCTTCGTCGCAGCCAGCTTCAATTGTATTTTCCTTATGAAATGATAATAACTTTATTACCGCCATACTGATTCATCAATTCAATTCATCCTTTACTCAATTGTGTTATTGCAGTGAACGTTCAATGCTCATCCAAAGTAACCGCGATGTTTCGTCCCAGCTAAATTTCTCTTTTTGCCGGAATCCCTTTTTTATTAGCTCCCCACGCAATTCGGCATCATTTTCAATCTTAAACATTGCCTCGGTTATTTGATCAATTTTACATGGATCCGCATATAAAACTGCATTTCCACCAACTTCCGGAATGGACGTTGTATTTGAACAAATTACCGGAATTCCTGCACTCATTGCTTCTACTACTGGAATTCCAAAGCCCTCAAAAAAAGGTACAAATGTCAATGCCAGGGCAGCACCAAAAATATCATGCAATTCGTTGGAAGAAACCCTCCCTGTAAAAACCACATCCTTTTTGAAACGCATATTCTCAAAAGTATCGAATATTTCCCCGGTTTTATGCATTTCTCCTCCAACAACTACCAACTTAATGTTGTTATCATCAATGCTTTTATAAGCATCGAATGCTTTTAACAAACCATTTACATTTTTTCGCGGATGTAAAGCGCCAACAAAAATAAAATATTCCGAACCACCGGTGAAACGTTCCCTCACTGCTTTTTTTTCTTCCTCATTTATTGGTTCAAAAATCTGGTTGATTCCATCATAAACCACATCTATTTTGTCATAATCTACTTTAAAGGAACGCGTAATATCTTCCTTTGAATAAAATGAAACTGTGGAAATCCGTTTGGCCTTTTTTGCAAATTTTGGAAAAAAATAGTTGTAATATTTTGCTTTCAACCAGGGTAAATCGGCAGGTCGATGTACAAAATTAATATCATGGATAACTGCCAGTTGAGGGACTTTGGTATTTAACGACAAATAACCATCTGTAGATAGAAACAAATCAGCCTTATACTTTTTAAGTACTTTTGGAATTTGGAATTCAAACCAGATGTACCACAAAACCGGATGGCGTGTTGGTGGACCAATTACTACCGGAGTCACATTCTCAGCAAAAATAAATTCCTTTTCGAATGGCCTGTCAAAAATAAAAATGAATTGATGTTCAGGGTGATTGATTGTCATTCTTTTTAGCGTCTCCAATGTAAACCAGCCAATTCCTTCAAGTTTATCTTTTAATAGCAAACGCGTATTTACCGCAATTATCATTTAGGTATCGTTCAATTTCGGGTAAATGTACAAAGTCTGTTTAAATATTTTTTACTTTTATCATTTCAATTTACAGCCTGTTTAAAAAACAAATTTTATTGACAGATTTTATGATAAAAACCAGATTTTGAAACGTAAATTTGTAACTAATCTAATATTACTGCTTTCCCTCAATCTCCTCATAAAACCATTTTGGCTTTTCGGAATTGACCGGACAGTGCAAAATATGGTGGGTGACGAAACCTACGGGATGTATTTCGCGCTGTTCAACTTTTCAGTAATCCTTAATATTTTACTGGATGTTGGAATCACCAACTATAATAACCGCAACATTGCCCAGCACAACTTTCTCTTATCCAAACATTTATCAAACATAGTTGGCCTCAAATTCATGCTTGCAATAGTTTATGCAGTTTTCAGCTTAATTGTTGCATATATAATTGGTTACGAAAAAATTCAGATTCATCTGCTTTTATTCCTGATCTTCAACCAATTCCTTGTATCCTTTACATTATATCTTCGTTCAAACATCAGTGCATTGCACCTGTTTCGCACAGATAGCCTGATTTCTGTGCTCGACAGAAGTTTTATGATTATTATTTGCAGCGTACTACTTTTCACCAATGTTTTCGGAGGAAGATTTTATATCAGTTGGTTTGTTTATGCACAAACGGCTGCATATCTGCTTACTGCCATAATTACTTTTGCAGTTGTACTTCATAAGTCGGGCAGAATAAAGTTAAGATTCAACTTAAATTTTTTCTTTGTTTTTTTGCGAAAATCCTATCCTTATGCACTGCTGATTTTATTAATGTCACTATATAATCGAATTGATTCTGTAATGCTGGAAAGACTTTTGGAAGATTCAACCGGAAAAGAACAGGCAGGAATTTATGCTCAGGCCTTTCGACTGCTTGAGGCAGTTTCAATGTTTGGGGTACTCTTTGCCGGCTTGCTGTTACCAATTTTTGCCAAAATGATTAAAATGAATGAACCTGTGGGGCAAATGGTTAAACTTTCTTATACTTTGCTAATTGTACCCGCTATCATCATTGCAATTTCAAGTATTTATTACAATTATGAAATTATGGATATTTTGTATCATTCCAATACTGCCCATTCTTCTGAAATACTTGGAATTCTGATGACCGGGTTCGTTGGGATTGCTACTACCTATATTTTTGGCACGTTATTGACGGCAAACGGAAGCATTAAACAACTGAACATAATGGCTTTCGCAGCCATGATTTTAAATGTACTACTAAACCTGTTTTTAATACCACGTTATCAGGCTTTCGGTTCGGCGTATGCAAGTTTAATTACCCAACTTTTTACAGCAGGAGTGCAGGTAATACTGGTACTTGTTATTTTTAAGCTGAAACCAGGATTTAGATTTGTGCTTCAACTGCTGATGTTTATCGGCATTGTTGCTGTTTTAGGGACGGTTTCCAAAAATTTCACCAACTGGTTTTACGGTTATTTGTTCATGATTATAGTTTCTGTTCTTTTTGCTTTTTTGTTGAAATTATTCAATCTGAGAGATTTGTATAAAATCATTTTTTACGAATAGAAATGGCAAATCCCAACATTGAAGAGTTGCAAAACAGCGGGAAATTTGAATTGATTGCTGAATTAAATCACCAGGAAATCAAAGAATTTGTCCTCAATCAATTGATGAAAAATACAAAAATCATCCAGGGGTTCATGATTTACCAGGTACTTATGATTATCACCGGCATCTTCTTTTTTACCCGCTCTGTTGTTCTTGCATTTCATAATCAGTTTAACCCGCTGATTTATTCATTGGTCGCACTGCTTTTTTGTTTTACATTGCTAGTTGTAATTCATGAGATGTTGCATGGAATTGCATTGAAAATTACAGGTGCCCGAAAACTGCATTTTGGCGGTTATATAAAGAAATTCATATTTTATGCCGAAGCCGACCGTCATGTTTTAAACCGTAAGCAGTTTGAGCTGGTGGCACTGGCGCCTTTGGTGGTTGTAAAGCTGATTACTTTGATTGGTATCATTCTTTTTCTTCATCATCCGGTTTTCTATTTCCTGATTTTTGTGATGAGTGCCCATAGCCTATTTTGTGCGGGAGATATTGGTTTACTTTCCATTTTTTATCGCGAACCAGGTATTGAAATTTATACATATGATGTAAAAGCAGAAAAGAAAAGTTATTATTTTAAAAAGATTTCGGGACACGGACTTTTCTAAGTACGGGAGGTGGACTTTCCCAAGTCCACATTTATTAACTAAACAACCACTAAAGTAATCAGGAGAAAGGATTCTCCTGCTCCCATTGCGTATCAAAACATTTTTCTCAATGCCATACGATCGATTTTGTACGATTTGTTCCGGGGTAATGATGGAACAAAATACATCTCTTTCGGCAGCATTTTTCTTTCAATATGAGAAGCCAGTTTTGCCCATACCTCTTCCGGCTGCTTAGGATGGAGTGTTTCCACAACAAGTATTATTTTTTGTCCAAGTATTTCATCGGATTTCCCGAAAACGGCACATGGCTTTTGCAGAATTTCCTGAAACTGCTTTTCAAGAATTTCAGGTTGAATTTTTATACCACCGGAATTGATAATATTGTCGAACCGGCCGAGCCATTTAAACCGGTTAGTATCCACCATTTGTACCCTATCGTTGGTAATGATTTTTTCAGGTAAATACGCTGCACGAATCACCAGACAATCCCGTTCATCAGTGGAAATTTGTACATCAGGCAAGGCGTTAAAAGCGGTTTCCCGTTGTGTCCCGTTTAGTTGTTTTAATGCCACATGCGAACAGGTTTCAGCCATACCGTATGTTTCAAAAACCAAAGTATTCAAATGTTGAAGTT
This sequence comes from uncultured Prolixibacteraceae bacterium, assembly GCA_963816685.1. GTDB lineage: Bacteria > Bacteroidota > Bacteroidia > Bacteroidales > Prolixibacteraceae > CAVYUC01. Next base: position 133,440 of record CAWFMB010000008.1, read on the forward strand.
GCTCAAGCAATTCGGGTCCCGTTTCAGTGCCGCCCAAAAGAAGTGTTTTCATTTGGGGCCATAAATTCTTTTGCAAAAGATGACTAGTCTGCATGGGTACCATGGCACAAAAATCAGTTTTTTCAATGCCTGTAAAATCAGGTGTTCCCGATGGCTGTATGAGTTTCAGATTCAATCCGGCAAGTAGCGCCCGCACCACCATCATTTTACCGGCAATGTATTTAACGGGCAGGCAAAGCACCGCCACATCTCCATCTTTTAACTGAAAAAAATCAACTGTATTTTTTGCTGAAGCCAGCATCGATTCTTTAGGGAGTTCAATGGTTTTTCGTGCGCCGGTTGTGCCGGAGGTTTGCTGACGGATAACTTTGGATTCATCCAGAAATTCGAGAATAAAACGGTACACCTCCAATTTCCAGTCAGTCACGATACCATTTTTTATTTCGTTTTTGCAAAACTGAATCAAATCAGGTACAGTAAAAAAACTGTCATTAAGTTTGAGTCCTTTCATTTCTTTCATCATTCTGCCAGCGGTTTAAAATCCCATTTTTGTTTTGGATTATAGCGGATAAAACCTTCCGAAACATATAAGGGACTTTCCATGTTGTTGGTAAACAACGCACCGGTGCCCAGCCCCTGGAAATTGGAAGTGCCAAGTGTTGCCGTCCACTGTGCAATTGCGTTCAACCCGATATTTGACTCCAAAGCTGAAGTCACCCACCACCCTATTCCGCGTTCTTCAGCCAGCGAAATCCATTCTTCCGAGGCTTTAATTCCACCGGTTAATGTAGGTTTCAGAATAATGTATTGTGGCCGGATTTTATCCAGTAACTTTTCTTTATCATCAACATCTGTGATTCCAGTCAACTCTTCGTCAAGTGCAATGGGCAGAGGCGTTTCCGCACATAATTTATGCATTTCTGAAATCTGCCCGGCTTTAATCGGTTGTTCAATGGAATGCAATTCAAATTCAGCAAGTTCTTCCAAAACGGCAAGGGCATTTTTAGCCGGGAAAGCTCCGTTGGCATCCACCCTTATTTCAAGTTGCTCAGCCGGAAAGCGTTTCCGGATTGTGCGAAGAATATCCTGTTCTGTATCAAAATCAATGGCCCCTACTTTCAGTTTTAAACAAGTGAATCCCTCAGCCAGTTTTTCTTCCACCTGCTGAAGCATAAATTCTTTGGTTCCCATCCAAATCAAGCCATTAATTGGTATTCCTGTTTTCCCTTCTGTAAAGCCGGATGGATAAAGTAAAACAGGCGATTCTACCACTATCCCCCTTATTGCTGTTTCGTAACCAAATCTTATTGAGGGAAAATCTGCCAATTCTTCATCTGTAATTTCTTCTACCTTATTTATTTTATGAATGAAATCTGATATTCTCTTTTCCAGGCTGGGAACGGCATCAGGGCTAAGTCCTGGAATAGGAGCAATTTCTCCTACTCCAAAAATGGAAGGATTATCCGTCTCTGCAAGTCTAAGATAATATACATCTTTTTGTTTTAGCACACCCCGTGATGTCCCGGCTGGTCGTTTAAAGAATAAGGTGCGTTTTGAATAAGATGCATGTATCATTTCATTAGAAAAATTCCCAGTGAATAGGTTGCTGAAAAGAAAAAAGTAGTGAGCGCCAAGACCCTTAGCTGATTGTTTAATTTCTGCGGAACATGATTCTGATACACTTCATACAGATGAAATCCGAGCGGAAAAACAGACAGCAGGAACATGAGCTGGTACAACGACTGCCAGGTTTCAACAATATAAACTACCGACAGAACAATTGACAAAACAATTAATGAGGTATGATATAATTTAGCTTTTTCGGATCCCATCCGCACAACGAGCGTCTTTTTACCGCTTGCCGCATCGTTTTCTATATCGCGCATATTATTCAGATTTAATACACCTGCACTTAACAATCCAATGGAAGCTGCCGGTAAAAGCAAAAGCGGATGAAACTGGCTGGTATGCAAAAAGTAGGTTCCGCATACTCCAATCAACCCAAAAAAGATAAATACAAATAAATCACCAAAGCCAGAGTAACCGTAAGGATTTTTTCCAACGGTATATTTTATGGCAGCAATAATACTCGCAATTCCCAGGGCAAGAAACAACAGCATCATTCCGGCATTTGTATCTTTTAAACCAAAAAAGATAAGCAACCCACCGGAAATAAAAGAAAGCAGTACAAACACAAAAATCAACCGTTTCATTTCAGTTTTTGAAATTTTACCGGATTGAACCGTTCGCACCGGTCCCAGACGTTTTACATTATCTGTACCATGCTGCGAATCTCCAAAATCGTTGGCAAGATTAGAAAGTATTTGCAGGAGAATGGTTGTGGAAACAGCAAGCCAGAAAACGACGGGCTCAAATTGCCCATCAGCATAGGCCAGAAAACTTCCCAGTATGGCACTCGATAAAGCCAGCGGCAGTGTGCGTAATCTGAAAGCCTGTATCCAAACCAAGAATCTGTTCATGCGTTTAAATTAAGGAAATTTCGGATATTTCTTGAAATCCGGGTTTCGTTTTTCCAAAAAAGCTTTTTTGCCTTCCTGTGCTTCTTCCGTCATATAATAGAGCATGGTTGCATTTCCGGCAAATTCCTGGATTCCTGCCTGCCCGTCCAGTTCAGCATTTAATCCTGCCTTTATCATCCTCAGGGCCAGCGGACTGCGTTGCATAATTTTTTGGCACCATTCAACTGTTACATTTTCCAGCTGATCTAAAGGTACAACTTTATTTACCAGCCCCATTTCCAATGCTTCGGCAGCCGAATATTGCTCGCAGAGGAACCAGATTTCGCGTGCCTTTTTCTGACCAACAATTCTAGCCAGATAGGATGAACCAAAACCTGCATCAAAACTACCAACTTTGGGCCCTGTTTGTCCAAATATCGCATTTTCGGAAGCGATGGTTAAGTCGCAAACAACATGCAAAACGTGACCGCCTCCAATTGCATAACCATTTACCATGGCAATTACCGGTTTTGGAATGGAACGGATTTGCTTTTGTAAATCGAGAATATTCAATCTGGGCACTCCATCGCTGCCAATGTATCCGGCAAAACTTTTCACATTTTGATCCCCGCCGCTGCAAAAAGCCTTGTCTCCTTCTCCGGTAAATACCACCACCGCAATATCCGGGTTTTCGCGGCAGTGAACCATTGCCTCACACATCTCTTTTGTTGTATCGGGCGTGAATGCGTTACGGTATCGTGGCCTGTTTATAGTAATTTTGGCAATTCCTTCATAAAATTCAAATTTTATCTCTTTGTATTCTTTAATCTGAGTCCAGTTCCGTTCCATAGTTTTTATTTAAAAATTTGAAAAAATCCTTTGTAATCTGAGGTTCTCCGTTACCAGGTGTCCGGATTTCCAAAACCTGAACGCCATTATCCGGCGAAACAAAATCTTTAAGTGATTGAACCAATTTATTCCCGGAAATATTTAACTGGTAGCGTAGACCAAAACTTTCCGTCAGTTTTTGGAAATCAATTGGATGAAAAGCATTTACAAATGGACGAAATGCTTCATGCTCCGATGGTCCTTTTAGCAAATGAAAAATTCCCCCGCCTTCGTTATTAATGAGAATAATTTTCAGGTTCTTCGGGAAATTGCGGTTCCACAATGCATTGGAATCGTAACCAAAGGCCAGATCCCCAACAATGACATAAACCCTTTTGCTTGTTTTTGATGCCAACCCTGCTGCCGTTGAAAGACAGCCATCTATTCCTGAGACACCGCGATTGGAATAAAACATCCTGTTCTTTTGGTTAAAATACATTATGTACCGCACAACACTGCTGTTTCCGGCAAAAACAATTGCATCATCCGGAAGGTTTTCCGAAAGTTTTTTAAATACCTGCAAATCTGAAAAAGAAATGTTATTAATATATTTTTCTGTTAACCGGGCGGCTTTTAAATTCTCATTTTCCCAAAAGTCCTTAAAAACACTTTTTCTGCCGGAGGATTGTACCTCCAATTGATTTAAAACCGCCTTCGGATCTGCATGAATATGTACATCAATATTTTGAAAGGTATCTGTTATGCGATCTTCAGGTGAAATAAACATAAATCCGGTATTGGTTAATCCGCGCAGAAACAGCTTGATTTTTTTGGAAACCACCTGCCCTCCAAAATAAACAACCAGTTCTGGAATTACTTTTACCGGATATTTTGTTTTACTGTTAAAAACCACTTCCGGATTAGCAACAACAGCTTCTTCATGAAGGTTTGAAACAGGTTCGGCAATAACGACAACCCTGGGATCTGCAGAAAGTTGTTGAATAGCTTTTAACATTTCCTCATCAGGTGGAAGTTGTCCGGCAATAACCATAACAGAATTTGCAGCCTGCCATGCTGCCGCCAATTTACTGTTTCCCGGCACCCTTATTTCCGGTTCTTCTTTTAGAATTATCCGAACGTTTTCTGAAGCTTCCGGCAATTTTTCATACAGCGGTTCACGCAACGGAACATTAATATGTACCGGTCCGTGATTGGCAGAAACCGTTTTATAAAATGCCTCATTTACAATTCGATGCACATACCAAAGTTCATCATGATTTGTGATTTCCACAGGAAGCAAATAAGTAGCTTTGATATTCTTTTCGAAAATATTATTTTGCTGAATCGCCTGGTTATCCTGCTGTCCTACCCATTCCGGAGGACGATCGGCAGTAATTACCAACAGCGGAACATGTTGATAAAACGCTTCAGAAACGGCGGGCGCATAATTTAATGCAGCAGTGCCTGAGGTACAAATCAGTACGGTTGGTTTTTTTGTTTCCAGCGACTGTCCCAGGGCAAAATAGGCCGCACTTCGCTCGTCCACCAAACTAATACAATTTCTACCAAAACGTTCATAAAAAGCCCGGATTAAAGGGGCATTCCTGGAACCTGGTGAAACAATAACATCCCTCACGCTATGCGCAAAAAGAATTTCAGCCAGATCAGAAATATGTTGCAGTGGATAAGGCATTGAATCAGGTAATATCTTTAATCACCGAAAGTATTGTACCAGCTTTAATTTCTGTTTCATACCATTCATCGGCAGGATTCGAATCGATAGTTATGCCTCCTCCTGTGTATAAAACCAATTGCTTTTCGGTTATCTGCATGCACCTCAAATTAACAAACAATGTCATTGGATTTTCCATACCTACCGGTCCAAGAAAACCGCCGTAATACTGCCGGTCGTGCTTTTCGGTGGATGTTATTATTTCGAGCGCAGCTTTGGTTGGATAACCGCAAATTGCCGGTGTTGGATGAAGGGTTCTCAGTAATTCGCCAATGTTTCCGTTTATGGAGTTGACGTTGGTAATAAAATCAGTGCGGAGATGCAGCAGGTTTCCTGCTTCCTTCACATAAGGGCCATTGTGTACCATATTTTCCCAGTGCGCTTTTTTTAAAACTCTGTCGATATGATCAGAAACAAATTGCTGTTCCTGTTTTTCCTTATTTCCCCAATTTTCAATCCAGCGGTATTTTTCGATGTTTTCTTTCGTCCCCGCAACAGATGAAGTTTGAAAACAATTATCCTTTAAAAAAGCAAAAGGCTCAGGTGTTGCTCCCATCCAAAAGTGACCATTAGCTTTAAAGGCATAAACAAAGGCATTCGGGAATTTATGACAAAGTTCCAGAAAGATATCGGGTAAATTTTTATGGTAACGATTGTTTACCACTTTCACCCGGCTTAATACTGCCTTATGAATTTTACCCGTTTTGATGGCATTCGTAATTTTCTCAATCTGCTGTAAATATTCCTTTTCCGAAACTTCGTATGGATTTAATACTGCATCATTTTGGGGTGGATATTTAATTTCGTTTATTTCATCGAATTCTTCATCCGAAACTATATCAGTAAAATAATAATCGGGTTTGATTATTAACATTCTGTTTTTTTCAGAACGCAAAAACGGTGCAATAAGAAAACCTTTTAACCCAGTGATTTTGGAAAGATTTTTCACCTCTTCCGTTATTGAACTTTTTTGAACCATTAGTAATCGTTCTGCCTTATTGGGCAAACGATAGGCTGCAAAAGTTAAATTATTTTCCAGGCAAACCGATATAGTATGGTCAATTGATTTAACTGATGTTTTTGTCTGACTCATTAATTTTCTTTCTTCTTGTTATCAGTTATTATATTAGTAACCCGCACTACTGAAATAAGTTTATCACTCTTATCTGATATTTTAACTTCCCAAATGTGCGTCGTTTTTCCTTTATGTATTAATTGTGCATTTCCATGTAAAACTCCCTGGTTGACGGATGAAATATGGCTTCCTGAAACCTGCAGTCCGTAAACATTAAATTGCTCTCTGTCGATTAACAGATAAGAACCAGCACCAGCCAGTGATTCGGCAAAAGCCAGTGAAGCGCCGCCATGCAGCCAACCATTAGGTTGACAGGTTTTGGTAGTTACTTCCATTGTAGCCTTAATGCTGTCTGACCCAATTTCAGTAAAAGTGATTCCCAGATAACCAATCATCGAATGGGCGCAAAAAGCATTTAATTCCTCCACTTCCTTCATGTATAAACCAGGTTGTGAGTCAGTGAAACAAATTTCACTTCTCAAAGTTTAATAATTTTACCCGCCCAAAACAGTAAAGACGGGTCATAAGCCCAACAAAAATAATACCTTTCCGCGAAAATTATCATTCTGTTCGAAATATGAGGTGAATTAACGGATTTCTGTAACTTCCCTAATTCAGAAAACCAATGTAAAAACTGTACCTGATTGATTCGATTTTACCGTTATACTTCCGCCATGCAACTGCATGATTTGCCGCGAAAGACTTAATCCTATACCAGACCCCAACTCCTTGGTAGTAAAGAAAGGGACAAAAATTTTATCCTGCAATTCTTCCGGAATTCCCGGACCATTGTCAATAACCGAAATCTGTGCCCGATGATTTTTATTGATTTCACCTTTCAGCACAATTTCCCCATTCTTATTGTTTTTCAGAGCTTCCAAGGAATTTTTAATGAGGTTAATCAACACCTGCGACAATTGTTTTTTGTCCGCAACAACTTCCAGGTCGCGGGGAATCACCTTCCTTATGATTTTTACATTATCTTTCTCAGGCTTGTAATTGATAAGCGTAATTGTACTATCAAAAAACTCACCTAACCGGATTGGTTTTTTATCCGGCTGCGGTAACCGCGTTAATTTGCGGTATGTTTCCACAAAACTGATTAATCCTGCACCGCGTTCATTAATTACTTCCAGCCCTTTTATTGTATTCCCTATTATTTTTACTGAAGGTGTTTTTCCATCCAGATTTTTATAAAAGCTTAATATTGTTTCAGATAAGGAAGTTATTGGTGCCACAGAATTCATGATTTCGTGAGTCAACACCCGGATCAGCTTAATCCACGATTCCAGTTCGTTTGTTTCCAACTCACTTTTTATATCCTGAATTGCCACCAACTTAAAACTTTGCTGTTTGGTTTTAAAAATTGCCGAACGAAGTGAAAGCTGCACCATTCCGGTTTTCCCTTTAATATTCACCAATCCGGGATATTCTGGTTGCAGTTCTTTAACTGCCGTAAATAATTTGGAATCAAATTGCTTTATCTGGTTGATATGCGTCAGATGTTCCCGGTTTAACAATTTTTGGGCAGCTGTATTTGACAAGTAAATATTACCATTTTCACTGAATGTAATTATACCAATGGAAACATGTTCCAGGATGGTTTTAAAATACTGCTCTTGTTCCTGCAGTTCAAATTTGACTTTTTTTATCAGATCATTTACCTTATTTAAGCTGGCGTTCAATTCATTCAGTGATCTATTTCCTGTATTTTCCGGAAAATTTAAGGTGGAATCCTCATTGCGTACAGCGTCGAAAAAGAAAGCTATTTTTTGATTGGTCCGGTTTAAAAAATGAATAAGTTCAATGACCTGAATTGTAAAAACCAACAAAATGAATATTCCTGGAATGTACAATTGTTGAGCAAAAATCAGCCAACCCAGGAGCAAGGCAATGACGCTTAAAAAACCAACCCTGACAACGATTTTTATATAAAAATTTTTGCTCGCCATTGCCTTTAAAGGTTGTATTTTTTCATTTTGTTGTAAAGAGTTTGCCTCGTAATTCCGAGTTGGCTTGCAGTTGCGGATAAGTTCATATTACTTTTTTGCAAAACTCTGTTTATCATCGTTTTCTCCATATCTTCGATTGTTCCCCCGAAAATATCTCCTGAATCCTGAACCACAGAATTGAAAAAGAAATCGTCGGCAGTCAACTCACTGTTGTCAGAAAGAATTACTGCTTTTTCAATGGTATGCTGTAATTCACGCACGTTACCAGGCCAGCTGTAATCTTTTAATTTGCTCATTGCTGAATCGGATATGGAAATGCAGTTTTTCCTGTATTTGCCACAATACGCTTTCAGGAAATGTTCCGCTATGGCTGCAACATCCTCTGGACGCCCGTGAAGTGGCGGAATTTCTATTTGAATGGTATAAATACGGTACAGTAAATCCTCACGAAATGCACCATCCGCCACCATTTCATGTAAATTGCGGTTGGTGGCACTAATTAAACGGATGTCCACCGGAACTGGTTTATTGCTGCCAATGGGAGTAACTGTCCTGTTTTGCAATACCGACAATAATTTTGGTTGAAGCTGCAATGGCAGATTACCAATTTCATCCAGAAAAAGTGAACCGCCGCTGGCATTTTCTATTTTGCCCGTTCGGTCTTCACGGGCATCGGTAAACGCTCCTTTTTTATGGCCAAAAAGTTCGCTTTCGAACAAAGTTTCACTAATCGCACCCATATCAACTGAAACCATAATTTCATCGGTCCGTTTGGACAGGCGGTGCAATTCGCGCGCAATTAATTCCTTACCCGTTCCGTTATCGCCCGTAATCAGCACATTTGCATCCGTTTGGGCCACTTTATTTACAAGGCTCATTACCTGCTTCATTTGGGGTGACTCAGCAATGATAAAATACTTTTCCCTGTTGATTTCGCTTTTAAAAACTTTCTCCCTTTGTTTAAGTTTCTTAATTTCCTGTTTCGACTGCTGCAACTGAAATACATTCCGAAGTGTTGCCCGCAGTTTTTCATTATCCCATGGTTTGAGGATAAAATCAGCAGCCCCTTTTTTTAATGCTTTTACTGCCAGTTCCACATCGCCGTAAGCTGTAAAAAGTACGACTTCCATTTCAGGACGTAACTCGCGAATGCGGGCAAGCCAGTACAATCCTTCATTTCCGGTGTTGACACCAGCTGAAAAATTCATATCGAGCAGAACCACATCAAAATTTCCCGTTTCAATGAGCGATGTAATCTGATTGGGATTGGCAATCGTTTTCACTTCTTCAAAATCATCCTGTAGAAGTATTTCAAGAGCACTTAGAATACTTTTGCTGTCATCAACGATTAATAGGTTTCCTTTTGGCATATATTTAAAGTTCTTCTCAAAGTTAATTTTACGTTGCTTGATTTCAAACCCAGTGTCAAAATATTTTACAGTTTCGTCTATTTTTTTTACACAATATCTTAAATTTATCATCAGAATATAAAATATTATTCTGTAAATCAACCATATAAAAATATTGGCATTTATTTGGAAGGAAATAATGAAATTCATTTAAAAAAACGAAAATCAACAGAGGAACGATTATGGGAATGGACAGAAAAATTGAAAAGAAAAAAGGCATACGGCCAAAACATGTAATTTATGCAGTTGCCGGAATTGCTTTTATTCTTTTAGTCATTAAAATTGTGAAAGATTCGAATATTTCTTCCCTTCGGGTCGACAGGGAAAAAATAACAGTTGAAGAAGTACAATACGGGGATTTTGATGATTATATCAGGACAAACGGAACCGTGGAACCAATTTCAACCATTTACCTGGATGCGGAAGAAGGTGGCCGGGTAAAAGAACGGTTAATTGAAGAAGGAGCCATAGTGAAAAAGAGCGATGTGATTCTGGTGCTTGAAAATCGGACACTTTACGAAAACATCATGAACAGCGAATCGAACCTTGCACAAAAACAAAACATGCTGCGTCAAACGCGCATCAATTTTGAAACCCAGCTAATCGATTCAAAACGCAACCTGCTCGATTCGAAATACGATATCATTAAAAAGAAACGCTATTACGATCAACAGGAAACACTTTACAAAAAGGATCTGGTGTCGAGAGACGTTTACCTGGAGGCAAAGGAAAACTATGAATATTCGGTTCAATTACAGAAAATTAACGAATTAAAAGCCAAAAATGATTCGCTCATTCGGGTTACTGAAATGAAACAACTGGAGCAGGATCTTAAAAAAATGCAGCAAACGCTTGGACTTGTGTATGAGCGGCTCGACAACCTGAATGTGAAAGCTCCCGTTGACGGACAGTTGGGAATGCTTGATGCCGAAATTGGTCAAAGCATCGGAAAAGGACAACGTATTGGTCAGATAAATGTACTGACAGATTACAAAATCGAGGCGCTAATCGATGAACATTATATCGACCGTGTTCGGCCCGGATTAACTGCCACTTTTGATCGACAGAACAGTCTGTTTAATTTAAGGGTGAAAAAGGTATATCCTGAAGTTCGGAATTCACAGTTTCAAATTGACCTCGTCTTTACTGATGAGCGACCGGAGAATATCCGCACAGGGCAAACCTACTATATCAACCTGCAGTTGGGACAACCCGAAAAATCGATGCTGGTTCAATTGGGCAGCTTTTTCAACAGCACAGGTGGACAGTGGATTTATGTCCTCGATCCTTCAGGTGATTTTGCCACAAAACGTGATATTCAAATTGGGCGGAAAAATCCGAAGTACTATGAAGTACTTGATGGATTGGCAGAAGGTGAAAAGGTGATAACTTCAGGATATGATTTGTTTGGGGATAATGATAAGCTGATACTGAGGTAAAGAAGCCTCCCGCGGCCCCTCCAAAGGAGGGGAGAAGAGAGGCCTCGCCCTGGTCCATGACAGGGAAAACGAGTAAGAGTAAACATTTATTAATATAAATTGAATATAATAACAATAAACATTTTTTAATCCTCCCCCTTCGGGGGAGTTAGAGGGGGCTGCTATTATGATACGAACAGAAAAACTAACAAAAATCTTCCGTACTGAGGAAGTGGAAACTTACGCATTAAATGAAGTTTCAATTCATGTAAAAGCAGGTGAATTTGTTGCCATTATGGGACCTTCCGGTTGCGGGAAATCGACTTTGCTGAATATTGTTGGGTTGCTTGATAATCCAACAGGTGGCAAGTATTTCTTCGATGGTACCGAAGTAGGGACCTACAAAGAACGCCAGCGCACCCAGTTGCGAAAAGGAAACATTGGATTTGTGTTTCAGAGTTTCAACCTGATTGATGAACTGACCGTTTTCGAAAATGTGGAACTGCCACTGATCTATCTGAAACTAAAAGCACGCGAACGAAAAGAAATGGTCAATGCGGTTTTGGAACGCATGAAAATCGGGCACCGGGCCAAACACTTTCCGCAGCAACTTTCCGGCGGACAGCAGCAACGTGTGGCAATAGGAAGGGCTGTTGTTGCCAACCCGAAGCTGATTCTGGCGGATGAACCCACCGGTAACCTCGATTCGAAAAACGGACTCGAAGTCATGAACCTGTTAACAGAATTAAACAAAGAAGGAACAACCATCATCATGGTTACCCACTCGATGCACGATGCAGGATTCGCCCACCGCGTCATCAACCTCTTCGACGGAGAAGTGCTGACCGAAAATGTGAATGAGCCGATGGCGGAGATATTGTAGAAGCCCCTCCTAACCTCCCCGAAGGGGAAGAACTGGAAGCAGCAAGATTAATAAAACGGTATAATGATAAAGAATGTAATAAATATGCCCTAGCTCAAAGTCCTCCTTCGGGTGATTTAGGGGGCTTTTAGTTGGCAAAGTTGAAAGGCCGCAACGATGAAATAAATTGTGCTATGGAAAATACAAAACAATTTCGTGTAGAGCATAAATTTGAGTTTTCTCAGAGTGCCCGGAGGATTTAAGGTAATTTGAAATTTAAAACCATGAACTTCTACTTAAAGGTTGCATTTAGGAATTTATTTAGGGAAAGGAAATATACTTTTTTTCTGCTTTCATCCATTTGTATCGGGTTAATCACTTTTATCCTGGTTTCCGGCTATGTTTTTTATGAAAAGGGATTTGACCGTGTTTTTCCTGATAACAAAAATATTTACCGCGTAACAGCCGACATCTACAGTGGAAATGAGTTGAGTCTTTCTATCCCGGAATGCGAGCGCGGCGTATCAACTTCGTTAAAAGAAAAATATCCAACTATTTTGGCTGCAGGTTATATTACGAATACCGATAACCCCCAGTACAAAATAGGTGAGGAGATTTTTACTAATGAGCATATTTATCATGCTTCGCCGGGATTTCTGGAAGTTTTTTCCATTCCTCTTCTTCAGGGAAACAAAGCACAGGTTTTAACCCGGCCTTACACCGCCATTATTTCGGAAAGCACGGCAAAAAAATACTTTGGTTCAAGCGACCCGATCGGTAAGGTTTTGTTTAAGTATCCAGTGTATGAGTTTACGGTTGAAGGTGTATTTAAGGATATTCCGACACAGGCTCATTTTAATGCTGATGTTTTGCTTTCGTTTCATGATGATATGCACCTGCCTCCACCCGCAAAAGCCCAGTGGGGCGAAACTGGTTTCTACACTTATCTGAAATTGAAAGACAATGCAAATATCAACCAGTTGGAAACCGGAATAAATAATCTGGTTTCAGAAAACAAAAAAATTACTTTTGAGAAAACCAATATTCAACACAAGTATCATCTGCAGCCATTAAACAGTATTCACCTTCATTCCAGTTTAAAAAATGAACTAGAACCAAATTCCCGCGCTGAATATGTTTACCTCATTTTTATCGTCGGATTTTTAATTCTTGTGGCTTCCGGTTTTAACTACATTCAGTTTTCGTTTTCACGATTAATAAATTCAGCCAAACAAACAGGTATAAAAAAGATTAACGGCGCTACATCTTCCAGAATAATTTTCGCTTCATTGGCTGAATCTATTGTTATTCATCTAGTTGCGCTAATCGTATCGCTTGTTGTTACGCGATTGCTTTTTCCGGTTATGCGGAATGAATTTGGAATTTTGTTTCAATCCGTATTCAGTCAAACTTTGTTTGTAGTAGTTCTTTGCGGTATTCTTGTGCTGAGCATTTTTATAAATGGAGTTTTACCAGCCTTATTGATCAACCGGTTTAACAGCCTCCAACTGTTAAAGCTAAAATATAAACCTGTTACCAACGGAATCTCTTTCAGGCAGGTAATTGTGGTTGCCCAGTTTGTAATTATTATCGCTATTATTTCTGGGATTTCAGGAATGAATAAGCAGGTGAATTTTCTTGTTCATAAAGACAAGGGCTTTGAACTGGAAAATACGCTCGTGGTAAAAGTTCCTTCAAATCTTCGGAAAACCTCACAACAGATTAACAACCTGAAGGCTTTTGAGCATGATATAACCAGTCACAGCTCAATTCTGGGGATCTCGGGTTCGAATGTAATTCCGGGAGATTTGCCTGCTTACAATTTCAATTTTAAGGAAAAACAGTCACAAAAAAGAGGTAAGGCGGCCTTAGTTGTGGCTGATAATAATTACATAAAGAATTATAAAATTAAATTAATTGCCGGGAATAACTTTTTTGCCAACAGCGATATTGGTGAAAATAACCAATGTATCATCAACCTGGCATGTTTGTCGGTTTTGGATTTTAACGATCCTGAAGAAGCAATTGGGAAAGTACTGAATTTGCGAGATGAAAGCGGATTACAGGATTTTGATACTCAGATAACGGGGGTGACCGAAAATATGGATTTCAGCGACGCCAAAGAAAAACATGAACCAATTATATTGATTGACTGGACCCGGAACATGATTTGGGGAAATTATTCCATAAAAACAGTCACTGCAGATTATGCTTCCGTTCTTCCGTTTATTCGGGAAAAATTTCGTGCAACATTTCGAAACTATCCGTTTGAATATGTTGTGTCTGAAGATTACTATAATAAGCAGTTTGACTCAGAAAATCAACTCATAAAAATATTTCGGCTTTTTATTTTGGTGGCGATATTTATCAGCGTGATAAACCTGTTTGCCATATCCTGGCTGATTACAACAGCACGGATAAAAGAAATCGGCATCCGCAAAGTAAACGGCGCCAGAGTTTCCGAAATATTATCCTTGCTCAACAAAGACTTTATAAAATGGGTGGCCATTGCATTTGTAGTTGCCACACCGATTGCGTATTACGCCATGCACAAATGGCTCGAAAATTTTGCGTATAAAACCACTTTAAGCTGGTGGATATTTGCGCTGGCAGGATTGCTGGCGTTGGGAATTGCGTTGCTGACGGTTAGTTGGCAAAGTTGGCGGGCGGCAACGCGAAATCCTGTCGAAGCTCTCCGATATGAATAAAAAGCCCACACACCTTTTCCAAAGGAGGGGTTTAAAAACTTACACCTGGAAATAAAATATTTCAAAAATGAGTGAAAACAACTTAAATAAAATTCTTTAAAGTCCCCCTTCGGGGGATACAGAGAGTTGATATTTAAAAACAGGAACATTTAAATCAATCGATGATGATACTATTTAACATCAAACTAGTCATCCGCAATTTACTCAAAAACAAAGTCTATTCATTCCTGATAATAGGAGGATTTTCCATTGGTTTTGCAGCCTGTATTCTCATTGGGTTATTCTATAATTCGGAACACAACGTAAATAAGGATTTTACACATTACAAACAAATTTACCGTTTGTATGATAACTCAAAGCAATCATTCAACCTCGATTATGAATTGTTCCCGGTGCTGGCAGAAAATTACCCCGAAGTAGAATACGCCTGTCCCGTGGGTTATGCAACGGGATTTGAATTTTCTGTTAAGGATGAACAGCTTCATGCCGATACACGGGTCACAAATGTGGCAAGTACGACTAATAATTTCTTTTCAGTATTTGAGCCGGATGTGGTTGCCAGTTTATCGACTGAACCGTTTACAGGAAATGAATCAGCAGTAATAACCGAATCAGCTGCCAAACGGTTGTATGGCGATAAAAATCCAATCGGGCAGGCCATAAATATCCACAACTTTTTTAATGCTACAATTACGGCAGTAATTAAAGATTTACCGGAAAATTCCACATTCAGACCAGAGTTGCTGTTAAACAGCGACAATGAAAATTTCCGTTTGTTTAAAGCTTGCAATAAAGGGATTTGCTGGTATCTTACCAATCATTTTTTGCTTTTAGACAACGATGTCGATCCTGATAAATTTGCCGGCAAACTCCACCAAACCATTGATTCCTACGGTCTGGATTTAAAAGAACCGGCACTTCAAAACCTTGGCAGTATTTACCTTTCACCCCTTACTTTGCATGACATGCATTCCAAAGGGAACAACAGGATGTTACTCATGTTTCTCTTTATCGTCATCCTCATCCTCGTTCTTTCAAGCATCAATTACCTAAATTATTCGATTTCGATTCAGTATTCAAAATTAAAGGAAAGGGGCATTAATAAAACATTAGGTGCAGGTTGGCCCCAGCTGGTTTCCTATTCAGTTACGGAAGTTACTTTCGGCATTTTATTATCAGTTTTAATTTCATTGGGAATAACATTTTTGCTACTGCCATACTCCGGCATTCTGTTTGGTAAAGAACTTCATTTTATTAGCGGAAATGCAGTAAAAATAATACCTGCGCTATTGGGAATTATTTTTACAGTTGTCCTGGTAAATAGCCTGGCGCCCGTTATCTTACTGTCGCGTTTTAATATCACCGATTTCCTTTCAGGATCTGGAAAACGTAAAGGAAAACAAATCGGAAAACAAGCAATGCTAACTTTCCAGCTAACAGCTTCGATCGCTTTAATTGCGGTGGTACTAATCATATTTAAACAACTTCATTTCGTAAAAAACTATGATTTGGGTTTCAACCAGGAAATGCTGGTCAGGATTGATTTGCCTGCGCACAATCCAAATTTGGCAATTCTGAAACAGGAAACTGATAAACTCTCGTTTGTTAAAAACAGCGCACTCAGTTTTGGTTGCCCCGGAATGATAAACAACGTGATGGGAAGTAATACCGGTGAAAAAAGTTTCGATTTGGACTGTATTTTCATTGGCGACAATTATTTGAATACCATGGGCATTGAATTGAACCAGGGACGCGACGTGATGAAAAGCGAACAAGGTAAAACCTGCCTGGTAAACGAGGAAGCCTTTAATCAATACGACTGGGACAACCTGGAAGGAAAACGGTTTAACAATAATAGAGAAGGCGGATATGAAGTTGTTGGCGTAACTGCAAATTTTCATGTTAAATCATTACACCAGAAGGTGGCGCCAACTGCATTAATTTATAATACTGAAAAGGGAGAATACAATGTGCTTTCGGCAAGGCTCAAGCCGGGAATTACTCATCAGCAAATCAATCAAATCCAGAAGATATGGGACAACATTATCCCTGGTGAAACCATGAATCTTACCTTTTATGACGATCGGTTTCAGACCATGTACGTAAAAGAAAGCAAACTTGCCAAATCGATTACATTCTTTTCCATTGTTGCAATGGTATTAACCTGTATGGGAATTCTTGGTCAAATTTACCTGGTTACCATCAGCCGAATCAAGGAAATTGGTATCCGGAAAGTGAATGGCGCCAAAGTATCTGAAATACTGGCGTTGCTCAATAAAGATTTTATGAAATGGGTAGCGATAGCGGTTGTAATTGCTACACCCATTGCGTATTATGCTATGAATAAATGGCTCGAAATTTTTGCCTACAAAACCAGTTTAAGCTGGTGGATATTTGCTCTGGCCGGTGTACTCGCGCTGGGAATTGCGCTGTTAACTATCAGCTGGCAGAGTTGGCGGGCAGCTACGCGAAATCCGGTTGAGGCGTTGCGGTATGAATAAACAAACATAAAAATCAAAACAAAAATGTCATTTATCAATCTAACATTATCGCTTCGGAATTTATCAAAAAATAAACTGTACAGCTTGTTAAGCATTGTCGGTTTTACATTTGGCTTTGCTATCTTTTTAATTATCGCACTTTATATTTTAAATGAACAAACGGTAGATCAGGCATTTGAAAATCATAACAATATTTACAGGCTGGTAGATACAAAAGAAAAAACGTGCAAACTGGATTACAAGTACAGCGAAATGTTGAAGGCTGATTTTCCTGAAATAAAGCTCGCTTCTCCCGTTATTTTTATGCCAGGGATTAATGTACCTTTAAAATCAGAAGAGAAAAGTGTACAGCTAAACGGATTAATTTCAACAACTAATAGTTTCTTCGAAATTTTTTCTCTAGGTGTTTTACAAAAATCATTCGACTCACCATTCGCTGATTTAAACTCGGCAATTATTACTGAGTCTATGGCGCAGAAACTGTTTCCAGGCGAAAATCCGTTGGGTAAAGAATTAAACATTTTCAATACCTTTTATCCTATAGTTTCCGCTGTGGTAGAAGATTTCCCTTCAAATATCAGCTTAAGTGCGCCTGTTTTCTTAAATATGCAAAACGAGAAATTCCGGTTTTCACAATCCTGTACCAATGGAGTATGTACTTATCTTGCAAATAATTATATTTTATTGAATGACAATCAGCACCCGGATAAACTTCTTACAAAATTAAACACGTATTTTTCCGGGAGTAAAGACAAACTTGAAGTTGTTAACCTTCAAAAACTGGATGATATTTATCTTTCGGAGCCCATCGATGGCAGTCGCAACAGAACCGGAAGCAGCCGGATGAATCTTATATTTTTAACTATCGCAACTGTCATTCTGGTGTTATCAGTGATAAACCACCTGAATTTTAATTTGTCATTACAACTTTCGCGAAATAAGAGCATCGGAATCCGGAAAATAAACGGCGCTTTAAAAAAACACCTGATCTCTTATTACTTCACCGAAGCCTCTGTCAGTATCCTCTTTTCATTCTTTCTCGCCATTGGATTGGCAACATTTCTTATTCCTTACAGCAATCAAATTCTGGGCAGTTCATTGTCATCAAATATGCTTTTTTCACCGGTTTTTATAATCTCTATTCTAGTTCTAATCGGCACCATAATTCTATTAAATACATTTGCTCCAATTCATTTACTTTCAGGGATCAATATTCGAAATTTTGTCTCCGGAGCTCGAAATCCCGAAAAAAAACAAACACAAAGAAATGCTTTAACTGTTTTTCAGTTTGCTGCTTCCATTGTATTGGTAGCTTCAATTTTTACGATGTCGAAACAATTGTCATTTGTAAAAAGCGCAGACTTAGGTTTTTCAACCGAACATCTTTTGCGTCTGGATTTTCCTCCAGGATTTACGCAACATGATGCCTTTAAACAGCGTGTAGATCAACTTGCAAATGTGCAAAATTCAAGTTTAAGTAACGGTGTTCCGGGAGTAATTACAAAGATATTCGACGATGGAGAAAACTACAAAATAAAACAAATAGAAGTCGACAACACCTTTTTTGAAACACTTGGAATAACGATGCTGGAGGGAAGGGATTTTATTCCCGGCGATGCAGGCAAAGCACTGATTTTTAATCAAACGGCATGGGAAAGCTACGAATGGGAAAATGAAGATTACAAGGAATTTCAGGGGAAAGAGGTAATCGGAGTGATGGAAGATTTTATTGTGTCTTCGTTGCATTCGGCAATGGAACCGGTTTGCCTGATACTTTCCGAAAATCCTACGGATAACCTGAGTATCCGGCTTCTTCCCGGAAATCTGGCTGAAAACATGGATGAACTTACAAAACTTTGGGAAGAATTTATTCCCGGCGAAGCGCTTAATTACACCTTTTATGATTCTTATTTTGACAGCCTGTACGAAAAAGAAGAAAAAACAGCCCAGGCAATCGGGATACTTGCAGTCATCGCACTTATTCTTACCAGTATGGGCATTTTGGGTCAAATATTTCAGGAAAGTTTGAATCGTACCAAAGAAATCGGCATCCGCAAAGTAAACGGCGCCAAAGTTTCCGAAATACTTGCTATGCTGAATAGAGATTTTGTAAAATGGGTGGTGCTTGCTTTTATAATTGCCACACCAATTGCATACTACGCCATGGATAAATGGCTCGAAAACTTTGCCTACAAAACAAGTTTAAGCTGGTGGATATTTGCACTGGCCGGATTAATGGCGTTGGGAATTGCACTGCTAACAGCCTCTTTTCAGTCGTGGAAAGCCGCAACGAGGAACCCAATTGAAAGTTTGAGGTATGAATAAAAAGTCGCATAGCAACAATGTTATGGTAGAAATGAGATTCGTTTTCTTCCAAAAATCGAATAGCGATAGTGTTATGAAGCAATCTTTTAGGATGAATATTTGGATTTATTGCGAAAAAATGAATTAAAATTTAATGAAGTGATAAAACTATCAAAAATCGACAAGTACTACGATTCACGTTTTCAGCGGACATTTATTCTGAAGGGAATAAACCTTGAAGTAAATCAAGGTGATTTTTTAACTATTATGGGACCAAGTGGCGCGGGAAAATCTACGCTGCTGAACATCATCGGGCTGCTGGATGAACCCAGCGCCGGCGAATACTATTTCTGGGATGAACCTGCCCACCAGATCAGGGAAAAGCAAAAAGTGCAGTACCACCGCACCCACATAGGTTTTATTTTTCAGGCCTTTCACCTCATCGATGAGCTAAATATTTATGAAAACATTGAAACACCCCTGATTTATAGTGGCGTAAAAGGCAAAGAACGAAAAGCACTGGTGGCAGATCTGCTCGACCGGTTCAATATTGTGGCTAAAAAAGATCTGTTTCCCAGCCAGCTTTCAGGAGGACAGCAGCAACTGGTGGCCATTGCCCGCGCTATAATTGGCAGCCCAAAACTCTTGCTTGCCGATGAACCGACCGGAAATTTGCATTCCGGGCAGGGCGAAATGATTATGAAACTACTGAAAAAACTGAACGATGAGGGAATGACAATCATCCAGGTAACGCATAATGAGAAATTTGCTCAATACGGCAATCGTATCATCCGGATTGAGGACGGGATGGTTAGAAGTGATGCTATGAATACTGCGCTGCAGGCAGAAGTGTGAAACAAATGGAGTAAGAATAAAAGTACCAGGGAATAGAATGAATGCCGGCACCTGGAATTGCTCTGTTAATGGCTTGCCGGCAAAACTAACATGTAGTGAAGTTATAGTTTTGGTGACTTAAAATTCTTGTAAAAATGACATACCAATGATTTTAAAAAGTATCAAAGTAATATTTCGAGAACTTTTCAAAAATAAAGTCATAAATACAATCAACATTTTTGGTTTGGCCATTGGAATTGCTGCTATCCTGTTCATATCACAATATATAAGATTTGAAAACAGCTATGATTCATTTTTAAAGAATAAAGAACGAATTTACCGGTTGGTTTTAAACCGGCACTACACTACCGGATTAGACCAGAGTGTTGGAAACAGTTATATGGCGGGGCAATTGGCAAGCGAAAACATTCCTGAAATTGAGAATTTTCTTCGCTGCAAAAAGTCCACTCAGTTTATAAAAGTTGAAGATGAAATTTTTAAGGAAGAAAGAGTTTTTTATGCCGACAGTTCCTTTTTCGACCTGTTTTCATATCCGGTTGTTTCCGGATTTAAACCCGGATTTTTGCGAATACCCAATGTGACTGTAATTACTGAATCACTGGCCAGGAAGTATTTTGGAAATGAAAATCCTGTTGGAAAAACTATTCATCGGGTGAATCCTGGCAACACCCCAATTTATGTTCAGGGAGTTGTTAAGGATGTTCCGGAAAATTCACACCTGAAATTTGACATGGTTATTTCGCTGGAAAGCCAGATTGGTCCTTCGTACTGTTATACCTGCAACAATACAAACACTTATTTCTTACTTCGTGAAGGAAGCGACGCAGAGGAAGTTTCATCAAAAATGACAGGTGTGGCAATGGATTTTTTTAAATCTGAAGGATACAAACTGGATTTTAAAATTGATTTTCAACTGCAAAAGCTTACTGATATTCACCTGCACTCGCACTACCGGTTCGAACATGAAGCCAATGGAAACTATAAATACCAACTGGCACTGCTTATAGTTGCTCTTTTTATTCTGTTGAGTGCATGGCTAAATTATTCCAATATTTTTAAGTCACTGATAAAAAAGAAGATAAAAAATTTAGGCGTTCGAAAAATTAACGGAGCATCGTGGCGATCATTTGCACTGGATTTTATATTGGAAACACTCATTGTTGGTCTTCTAAGCCTTGCATTAGCTTTTCTGCTTTTAGCACTGTTGTTCCCGGAGTTAAAGCGTTACCTGAATTTGGGTTATTCATCCGATGCAATTTTGGACCCTCAGGTAATTTTGTTTTCAATTCTTGTAATTGCAGGTATTAGTATCTGTATCGGAACCTTTATGAGCCTGCGGTTTTTAAAAACCATACCCTTGCAGTTGATTCAAAGAAAGGGTTCTGTAACCCGGGGCAACCGGCCTAAGAATATAGTGTTGATTGTGCAGTTTAGTATAGCTGTCTTTTTAATTGTCTGCACGTTTATGGCAATTAAACAAATTCATTTCATGCAGGAATCTGCGCTAACAATGAATATCGATCAGGTTTTAACCGTGAAACGTCCGGTTGACAAAAGTTTTAATTCGATGCAAAGAGAATTCGAACAGAGCTTAAAAAACATTCCGGGAGTTTTGGAAACAAGTTATTCAACTGTTACACCGGGCGAAAAAAACGGATGGGTGAAAGGTGGTATTGCAATTAAAGGTTCTGACCAATTAAGCGACCAGTTTTTTCAATCCAGCGTTTCTCCAGGCTTTTTTAATTTTTTTGGTGTAAAGCTGTTGGCCGGCAGGTTATTTTTTCCTGACGAAACCAATTGGGAAGGTGGTCCTAAGCAAATAATTTTAAATAAACAGGCAGCTCTTGCTTTAGACGCATCAAATTATGATGAATTGTTAGGGAAGATTTTAGTCGATAATGACGATCAAAATGAAATGGGTGAAGTAATTGGTGTGGTGGATGGATACTTTCAAAATTCACTCGATCAGGAAGTACCTCCAACTATTTTTAATCCCGACCAGTTTGGTTATTTCATTTTTATAAAATTTAAGGGGAAGAATCCGGTTGAACTGGTTTCACAAGTGAAAGCTCGATACCAAGACTTTTTCAAAGACAACTATTTTGAATACTTTTTTCTCGAGGATTATTTTAACAGGCAATATCAGTCGCACATACAATTTAACCGCTGTTTCATCCTGTTTAGTTTAATGGCAATTGCTATTTCAGTTTTGTCGTTGCTGGGGATAGTAATAATGAGCATGGTTGAACGAATTAAAGAAATCGGAATCCGCAAAGTAAACGGTGCTAAAGTATCCGAAGTTTTGCTGCTGCTCAATAAAGATTTTATGAAAGGTGTTGTTGCGGCTGTTTTAATAGCTACCCCAATTGCCTGGTATGCCATGAATAAATGGCTGGAAAATTTTGCTTACAAAACCAGTTTAAGCTGGTGGATATTTGCTCTGGCCGGTTTGCTGGCGCTTGGAATTGCATTGCTAACAGTGAGCTGGCAAAGCTGGCGGGCAGCGACAAGAAATCCTGTGGAGGCACTCAGGTATGAATAAAGCCCTTCAACCTCCCGAAGGGGAGGAACTGGAAGCAGCCAGATTGATAAAATAGAATAACGATAAAGAGTGTAATAAATATGCACTGGCATAAAGTCCCCTCAGGGGATTTTGGGATGGGATTTGGGCTGGCAGAGTTGGAGGGCAGCAATGAGAAATCCGGTGTCATTGAGATTTGAGTAAAGCAAAATTAAATTACCGACATGATTAAGCATTTTTTTAAACTTAGCTTTCGCAACATCCGTAA
Source organism: uncultured Prolixibacteraceae bacterium (assembly GCA_963816685.1). Lineage (GTDB taxonomy): Bacteria > Bacteroidota > Bacteroidia > Bacteroidales > Prolixibacteraceae > CAVYUC01. The sequence continues at coordinate 156,332 of CAWFMB010000008.1, forward strand.
AAACAAAGCAAACACAGGTATAAACATTGCCGGTTTAGCATTGGGAGTTACTATTTTGTTGTTAATAACGGTGTATGCAGTAAATGAATTGAGTGTCGATAATTTTAATTCGAAAACCGATCGAATTTATAAAATTACCTATGGAAATTCAAGCCTCACACCAGGTCCATTAACTGAATATTTGCAAGACCAGTTTCCGGGGATTGAGCAAACCACGCACATTGAAACGCGCCAGCTATCCATGTTTTCACCTGTTGTTCAGTATGAAAATCAATCCTTCGAAATTGAAAAGTACTATTCTGCCGACCCGGGATTTTTCGAAATGTTTGGTTTTGAAGTCGTACAAGGTGATCTCAAATCGGCTATGGAAGCTCCCTTTTCTCTTATTTTAACTGAAAGTGAAGCTTCGAGAATATTTAACAACAAAAATCCCATAGGAGAAACAGTAACCTGGAAAATTTTTCAGGACTTCACTTTTACAGTAAATGCTGTTATTAAAGATTTACCCTCAAACTCATCCATTCAGTTTAATGGTCTTGTTTCCGATGCATCGGTTAATGGAATGGGTGGCAACCGGTATTCAGAGAATTGGGGTTATACCGTTTATGAAAGTTATGTATTGCTGAAACCCAATGTTGATGCCAAATTGCTGGAGGAAAAACTGGCAGCGAACCTGACTTCCTACTACCAAACGAATTTGTCGAATTCGGAAAGTGTAAATGATGCCAAAGCAAATCCAATTCAGTTGCATTCCTTAAAAGACATCTATTTTAATAAAAACCTCTCTAACGACACAACAAATCGTGGAAACATGGCGCTGGTAAATATGCTTTTCATTATTGGTGGCATTGTAATGTTGCTTTCGGTAATCAATTATATAAATCTTACAACAGCACGTGCATCAGGCCGAACCAAAGAGATTGCCATTCAAAAGTTAGTTGGCTCAAACAAAAGAGATTTGATTTTTCAGCACCTTTCAGAAACAACTTTAATTAGCTTTTTAGCTGTTGCTATTGGAACGTTTTTAGCACTTTTACTAATCAGGCAATTCGGAAATTTCATGAATGTTGCAAACGGATTAAAATTCCAGCCCCGGATTTTCGTACTGCTGGTTCCTGCTACCATTGTGTTAGGTATAATTTCCGGAATATATCCTGCTTTTTTGCTTTCTTCCCGAAAAGCCATTGATATTATGAAGATGAAAGGGGGTGCAAAAAGTAACGGTGGAAATCTTCGTCATTCATTAATTATCTTCCAGTTTTCAGTTACCATTGCTTTAATTGCAGCAACATTTTTAATCTTTAAACAATTAAATTTCATAAAAAATAAAGATCTTGGAATTCCCAAAGAACAAATTGTTTACGCCAAACTTCCGTTTCAGATTCTTCGGGGCAATAAAGAAATATTACGCGAACGTTTACTTGCAATCCCTGAAATTGAACAAACTGCATTTACCAGTAATATTTTTGGAAAAATAGAAGGGCTGGATAACCAGGAAATTGATGGTAAAAACCTGAACTTTGCCACAACCTGGGTCGATGCAGAATTTATTCATCTTTATAACCTGCAATTGGTTGATGGACGTTTTTTTTCGAAAGATCTGAAAACCGATGAAAATGCCACCGCATTAATTAATGAGGCTGCAGTTCGTGATTTTGGAGTTGAAGATCCGTGTCGGTTAAATATTCGTGTGCCAGGAGGAAAAGCTAAAGTTGTTGGAATTATAAAAGATTTCAATTACAAATCATTACACAATAAAATAGAACCGCTTGTCATTATTTATCTTCCGGGACAGGGGCAATTTGTAAACCTGAAAATATCAGGCACAAACATTCCCGGAACGCTGGAGAAAGTTAGTACCGTTTGGAATGAACTTGCTCCCGGATTTCCATTCAGCTATCATTTTTTAGATCAGGACTTTGAACAACTTTATAAAAAAGATGATCAAATGGCAAAAGCAGTTACGCTGTTTTCGCTTATCGCAATTGCAATTGCAGCACTGGGAATTCTTGGTCTTTCCATTTTTATGGGTGAAGTTAGAATCAAAGAAATCGGTATCCGTAAAATAAACGGGGCTAAAATTTCGGAAGTGATGGTGATGTTAAATAAAGATTTCATGAAATGGATTGCTATTGCATTTGTGATTGCCACACCAATGGCATGGTTTGCCACGCACAAATGGCTTGAAGGCTTCGCCTATAAAACCACCCTGAGTTGGTGGATATTTGCACTGGCCGGTTTACTGGCGTTGGGAATTGCATTGTTAACTGTGAGCTTGCAAAGCTGGCGGGCGGCTGCGAGGAATCCTGTTGAGTCACTCCGGTATGAATAAGACCCCTCCTAACCTCCCCAAGGGGAGGAACTGGAAGCAGCCAGATTGATAAAACAGAATAACGATAAAGAGATGTAATAAATATGCACTGGCTCAAAGTCCCCTTCAGGGGATTTAGGGGTTTATTAGATTTGGCAGAGTTGGCGGGCAGCAACTTCGCCGACTGACGGAAGAACCGGCAAAAGCTACTAGCGATGAAAATAGGATGAATTGCAAGTTTGAAATACAGGTTCAAAGTCCCCTCTAGGGGATTAGGGTAATGGTTAGTTATGAATTATTTAAAAAGAAAATATGAATTTTAAAACCGCACTTCGAAATTTAGTCAGACATCGTCTGAATTCTTCAATCATCATTGTAAGCCTGGCAATCGGAATCGCATGCATGAACCTGATTGCAATATTTGTAACACGGGAATTCAATGCCGAAAGTTTTCAGAAGAATAAGAACAGAATTTATGCGCTTCAGGCCGATGACCCTTTTGGCGAAGGCCAAAAAACGTATTTTATCCGCGAAGGTGCAGCCGAATACATGAAAGATAATTTTGCCGAAGTGGAGGATTTCTGCCGGATTCGGAATGTATCTCCTCTAAAAGTTACAGCAGGTAACCAGGATTACTTTGACGAAAAAAGAGCAATTGGAACTTCTCCCAACTTCTTCAACTTTTTTTCTTATCAGCTTTTATATGGAAATCCTCAGAAAGTGCTCGGGACCGAACAGGATATCGTGATTTCTGATGAGCTGGCACAGAAATATTTTGGCAAAGCAGACGTAGTCGGCGAACGACTTACTTTTCACCATCGGGATGGAAAGGAGGAGATGATTGTTTCCGGTGTATTCAAAAAACCGGCAGAAAGCACACAATTGAATTTCGGGATGGTACAGTCTATAGGGAACAAAGATGCGCGTGCCTATTTGTTGCTGTCCGAAAATGCTAACATCCAGGAACTGGAGGCAAAATTTGCTCAAAACAAAGAAACGATTCCATCGGTTCTTGACGGCACTCCCGGAACGCATTACCTCAAAAGTTTTAAAGCAGCCTATTTCGATACTTCGCGGCACCAGACCGTCGAGAATTACCGCGATAAATCTGATTTATACATTGCCCTGGTAATAGGACTGATGATATTGGGAGTTGCGGTTTTTAATTACCTGGGACTTATTAATAACCGGTTGCTGGAAAAAGCCGGGGAGCATTCCGTTCGTCGTGTAAATGGCGGCTCCAAAATCAACCTCGTTTCAGAGTTCCTGAATGAAACCTTTTTTCTGATAGCTATAGCATTTGTGCTGAGCAATGTTTTGCTCATTTGGATGACTCCATTTTTTAATAACCTTACAGCTGCAAATATTACAACAGACTGGTTGTTCAGCATGAGAAATATTCTATTGCTTTCAGGAATTCCGGCATTAATACTTTTGGCAACCGCTATCTTTTCGTTTATGCGTATTGATACCGGCGTCCGTGCAGAAACATTAAAACCCGGCAAGTTTCATCCAAAAACAAAAATGCAGATTCCTGCTTTAAATATTTCACAGTTGGCAGTGTCTGTGGCATTAATAATCGGTTCGATAATAATTATCAAACAAATAAACTATATCACAAATAAAGATATTGGAATTGAAAAAGATGTGATAGAGATTAAAATTCCCGGTCAGTATAAAAACCAGGCAGCGTTATTTAAAAATGAATTGGAAAAGCAATCTTCGGTTGAAATGGTTTCAATGGCGAATGCATCGCCGGTGCTGGAACATTATATGTTATTGTTGCACTACGACGATAATGGGGAAGAAAAGGAATACACTCCGGCTGTGTTTGTGGGCGATGAAGATTTTAGCAGGGTTCTGGGAATAGAGATTATTGAAGGAACCAATTTTTTGGAACATGCTGAATCGAACCGGGATAAGTGTATAATTAATCAGTCGCTTGCCCAACTTTTTTCTGACCAGGATTTGATTGGAAAAATTCTTCCCGGAACTGAAAACACGATGGTCATAGGCATTTCTAAAGATTTTCATTACAGCAGTTTAAAGAAAAATGTTGGACCCGGTTACATTACCTACGGAACGGATGGATTCTACCTGATGGTGAAACCAGCACCCAATCAGACCGCCCAGGTAAGGGCTGATATTTCGGAAATCTGGGATAAACTGATAACCGATTATCCGCTAAATATGGAGTCTGTTGGCGATCGTTACAAATGGATTCACCGCGAAAACACCAATTATGTAAGATTGATTGGTGCATGTTGTGCCATCAGCGTATTTCTTTCGATGATTGGATTATTTGCCGTATCATTTCATGCATGTCAACGAAGGATAAAGGAAATTGGAATACGAAAAGTAAACGGCGCCAAAATCACAGAAATTCTAACGCTGCTGAATTCAAATTTCGTAAAATGGGTAGTTGTAGCTTACCTCATTGGAATGCCGGCAGCCTTGTTCGCCATGAATAAATGGCTCGAAAACTTTGCCTACAAAACCAGTTTAAGCTGGTGGATTTTTGCGCTGGCTGGTTTGCTGGCGCTTGGAATTGCATTGCTAACAGTGAGCTGGCAAAGCTGGAGGGCAGCTACGAGAAATCCGGTTGAGGCACTCAGGTATGAATAACGAAATCCCGAGAACGAAGTGACTCGGGATGGAAGCGTTGAGGTGTGAATAGAAAAGTCGCGCAGCGATGCAGTTTTGGTAGAAAAGAGTGATGATTTGAAAATGAAATCGCGTAGCGATGGTGTTATATTATTAAACAACAATTCGATTTTTATGAATGGGAAAATAACAACACCGTCCCCATAGGACTTTTACCGCGGCTTATTTCCGATGCTTTGAAAATCGCGATGTTAACTGTTTCATTTCAATCATGGAAATCGGCTACAAGAAATCCGGTGGAGGCACTCCGGTATGAATAAAGGCCTCCCCACCTCCTACTGAAAGCCAGGGCCTGATTGATTCTTTTAAATGTTAAAAATCAAATAAGTAAGGTAAAACGAACAAGTTTAAAATCAATGGAAAATCAGTACCTTTAAATAAAAATAGATGTGAAAACAAAAATTTTAATCCTGTCTCTGTTACTTCTTTTTCCATCCTTAATTTATAGTCAGAATAATGTAATACAAAACCTAAAGGGTTCATGGATAGGGACGGTTAACCCGGGCAACTATTCAATGCAAATAATATTTCGGTTTGAAGTACGACATGAAATGATAAAAGGATTTCTTGATAGTCCCGATGAAGGATTCACAGACATTCCAATCGATAAAATCTGGTACAAACAAGACAGTATTTTCACCGATTTGGAATCTGAAACCATTTTCAAAGGATTAGTGCTTCCAGGTGATTCAGTAATTGAAGGATTTTGGGGTGGTATCCCGTTAAAACTTCGCCGGACTCAATCTGATTATAAACCCAAAACTAACCTGAATCCGGAACTCGAAGGTTACAAAATTGTAAAATTGATTGTAAGCACTCCCATCAAGGATCAACAGGCCACCGGGTTATGCTGGAGTTTTGCAACTACTTCATTTATCGAAACGGAAGCTATTAGGTTAGGGAAAGAACCTGTTGTCCTTTCGCCCATATTTTATGTTGTGCCCACCTATCTGGACAAAGCTGAGAAATATATAAGAATGAATGGTAAAAGCTACTTTGATCAAGGTGATTTGACATTTAGTGTAATGAAGGCGTATAAAAAATATGGCGCAATCCCTGAAAAAGTTTATTCGGGAAAAATTGATTCCACAATCAGGTATTATCATGGCGATATGATCAAGGCGCTTACAGAAAAAGTGAATTATTACGTGAATCAAGGTCGTGGTAAAATGACAACATCCGGTTACAGAAATGAAATAGAAGAAATTGTAACCAATGAAGTGGGGAAAATCCCGGCTAATTTTATCTGCCAGGGAAATAACTTTACACCAAAATCCTTTGCATCAGAAAAAATAGATATCAATCCGGATGATTATATTGAAATAACGTCATTCAGCCACCATCCATTTTATTCAAGGTTCATTTTAGAGATCGAATCAAACTGGAATAATAATTATTACCTCAACCTGCCATTGGATGAATTTAGCAAATTAATTGATGATGCATTACTAAATAATTATTCATTATGTTGGGACGGCGATATTCATGAAGGTTATAGAAACGGTTTTGCAGTACTGAATGATTCGGTTAAAAACATTACCCAGCAAATAAGACAAACGGCATTTGATAATTTTACAACACGGGATGACCATAATATGCATATTATAGGCATTGCAGAAAACGATAAAGGGAACAGATACTATATTCTTAAAAATTCGAATGCTCTGTTTAATTGCGGAGGATACCTTTATATGTCAAAAGAATTTTTGTTGTTAAAAACAATTTCTGTAATGGTCCACAAAGACGTACTTCCAAAAGATATTATGAAGCAAAGCGAATATACATTTTAATGAAAATTAACATCACATCAACCGGTTGAAAGTCTGTGAAATGGAGAAATATATCTCCGCAGAAAAATAACTTGTCCTGCATGTAATGTAAAAATATTTTTCGGGTCTTTACAATAACAGAATAAGAAACTAACTCTTATAAGCCATGATTAAGTTATCACTGTTCTTAATAAGTAAAGTGATCATTATCAGTCAAATGATATCACTATTCGTCCTTCTTGTATCTTTTCCAGGCAACAATTTGGAGGCTTGTACTGCTTTTTATATGAAAGCAGGGAATAAAATTCTCGCTGGTAATAACGAAGATTTCTCTAATCCCGAAACCCGGATATGGTTCGTTCCTGCAGGTGAGAATGGAACCTATGGCCGGATACTTTTCGGTTTCAAGGATCTCTCATCTCAGGGAGGTATTAATGAAAAAGGATTATGGTTCGATGCCTTTGGATTACCAACCAGGGATGTACATTCATTAAAGGGAGAAATATATCCCGGTGATTTACAGGAAAAATTGCTGGCAGAATGTACAAGCGTAAATGATGTGGTGCTGATGCTAAAAAAATACAGCCGGGCATCAATGACACGTTATCAGTGGATGTTTGGCGACAGTTTCGGTAATTCGGCAATTATTGAATCTGATACAATTATTTTTAGGCAGGGTAATTATCAGGTTATCACTAATTTCAGGCAATCTGAATTTCCACATGGTAAAGGGTATGATTGTCCGAGATATCAGATTGCCAACTCAATATTAGACTCAATCAAAGAAGCCTCAGTTGATGTATTCCGAAAAATCCTTTCAGCCACTCATTCCGAAGGACAGGATGTAACGCTTTATTCCTACATCGCCGACCTTTCCAATGGATTGGTATATATTTACCACTTTCACAATTTTGAGAACGTTGTTGTTCTCGACATTAAAAAGGAGCTTGTCAAAGGAAAACATGTTTACAATTTGCCGGATCTTTTTCCAAAAACAAATGCTGCTGAATCTTTTGCTTACTGGAAGAGAACAGAATTGGCAGAAAAAAAAGAATCACGACGATACAAAGCATTCGATTTAAACAGATTGCAGGAATACTGTGGCAGGTACATGATTACCAATCCGGAGGTTATGGCTAAACAGATTATTACAATCAGCAAAGGAAATGATCTGTTAAAACTTCAGCTCAATGATGGCGGTTTTTACGAGGTTATTCCGGAATCAGTTGAATCATTCTGTATGCTGGATTATGGTGGCCTTGATTTCATTTGCAAATTCCGGCGCAATAACAATGAAATGGTTGAAGAGCTTATTATGGAAGGTAACGGACTCTCCATTGCAGCTGCATTGATTAAATAAACCAGCAAACAATTGCCGGTAAACTGAAATAGGTTAATGCATATTTGCATTGGCTGGTTTACTGGTACCTGAATTTGCAATGCTGACGGTGTGCAGGCGGACAGCTATGATGTAAAAACGGTAAAAATCAAAGTCCGTCACAAGTATCAGATGAATCATAATTCAGACGATTAATTGTCAAAAGAGATGGACCCGTTTTACTTTTTTGCAGACTAAAACCTTCCAACCAAACGAAATGGTGTAACTATAAAGTAAAATAAGCGTCATACCTATTGGTAGTCTTAATTATACAATCAAAAATATCATCATGAAAACAGCAATGCATTTAAAAAAGTATACAATGATTATTATGCTCATGACAGCGATTTCCTTGTATGGATTTTCAAAAGAAGATCAACCAACAATTACGAAGACATTTGATTTAAACCAGCCGGGAACATTAAATGCCCGTTCATCAGGAGGTGGTGTAGAGGTAAGGACCCACGATCAGAAAACTGTTGTGATACAGGCTTACGTCCGAAAAAACGGAAGGCTTTTGTCCCCTACTGACAAAATGCTTGATGAAGTGCTGGAGGATTTCAATCTGGATTTCTCCAAAAGTGGTTCTGCTATAACAGCCATAGTGGAACGCCAGAGTCAATGGCGTTTTATGAATAATGTGGGCATATCGCTAACGATTATAGTCCCCCGCGAAATGTCATGTGATGTTTCATCGAGTGGCGGAGGATTAAAAATTTCAGGTGTGGCCGGAACACATAGTTTTACCAGCAGCGGTGGTGGCGTTCACCTTGAAAACATTACCGGAAACACCAAAGCAAAGTCATCAGGCGGAAGTGTTAAAGTTACAAACCAAAACGGGGATGTTCAGTTGCGCTCCAGTGGGGGCGGTGTTACCCTGGATGGCGCCCGTGGTAATGTTGTGGCACACAGCTCAGGAGGCGGAGTACATCTGAATGATATACATGGCGATGTAGAAGCCGGCAGCAGCGGCGGCGGTGTAACTGTTAACGGAGAATCGGGTGCTGTTAAGGCCAAATCCAGTGGCGGATCAGTTCATGTCAACATCGGCAACTTAAGTAAGGAACTGCATCTGGAATCCAGCGGAGGAGGAGTTGATGCTGTCATTCAAAACGGTGAAAATCTGGGCCTTGATTTGGATTTGAGCTCATCAAAAGTGAATATTGAGTTGAATAATTTTTCGGGTAAAACAGAGAAAGACCGGGTAAAGGGAACAATGAACAAAGGTGGAATTCCAGTCTATATGCGTGCATCCGGCGGAAATGTTAATGTAAAATTTGAGCATCTATAACTTGATTGAAATGTACCAAAGCTATACCAAAGACGGATTAAATTCGGTTTTAATCGAATTTAATCCGTCTTTGGTACCTCTTTGGTATAACGAAAATATCTGACTGACATAACAATTGAACCGGATGATGAAGCAGGAAAATCCGGGAAATGAAAACGGGCAGTTATCCGGAAGGATCACCGGCACATTGCCGGTTGCCATTATAAACTGCAATGAACAGCATGAAGTCCAGTTTCATCAAATCATATTCCTGAAAGCAATTCGTTTCCCGGAACTGTTTATTGTTAATTGTAATCAGTTAAAAAAGGCCTGAAATAAATTACAACCCCTTAAATACAAAATAATCCTGCAAATATGTAACGCAGACCACTTTTGAGTGTCTATACGATATCTGATTAATAACCAATTAAAAACTTTTCACTATGATTTTCAGAAACCTGCTCATCGGCTGGAGAAACATCAAAAAGAGTGGGATTTTCTCCATAATCAATATCACCGGATTATCACTTGGAATTGCAGTGGCAACACTCATTTTATTTTGGGTGGTAGATGAATTAAGTTTCGATAAATTTCATAAAAACATCGGCCGCATTTATACGGTTTACGAACACCAGCAATATTCAGAAGGACAGGAGTTGTTCACCTTTTGTACTCCCTTCCCGCTCGGTAAAGAACTTGTGGACAACTACAGCGAAGTGAAGAATGCCACCACTTTTGCCAATGTGGGCGAACAACTCATCCGGTTTGAAAATAAAGAATACAAGGAAGGCCCGGTGATATGCGCAGACAGTGCATTTCTGAATGTTTTTTCCTTTGAAATAACAGAAGGCAATAAAGATGCATTACAGGCGCCCGATAAAGTGATTATTAATAAAGAAATAGCTACGCTCCTTTTTGGCAATGAACCGGCTGTGGGAAAGATGATTGCTTTTAACGACACACTTTCCTTTACCGTTGGGGCTGTGGTAAATACAGCAAAATTAAATTCCACCATCGAGTTTAAAATTCTTGCGCCGTTAAAACTGGTTGAAATTTATGGTGCCGATTTAACCCGGTGGGGAAACAACTGGCCACGCACGAGTGTGCTTTTGGCCGAAAATGCGGATGCTGAACGATTAAACTCCAAAATCAGCAACTTCATGAAAGACAGAGATCAGGAAAATACAACCCTTTACCTGTTTCCCTTTCAAAATGAACGACTTTATTCCTATTCCGGTAAAAATAACCGTATTCAGTATATTTACCAGTTCCTGGGCATTGCATTTATTATTATCCTTATTGCTTCAATAAATTTTATCAATTTGTCGACAGCCAAGGCAGAGCAACGGCGTCCGGAAGTTGGCATCCGGAAAGTCATGGGTGCCAATAAGATGTCAATTCTAAATCAGTTTTTGCAGGAAAAAGGAATCATGATATTTTTAAGCCTGTTGTTCAGTGCACTTCTGGTGCTCCTGTTTATGCCTGCTTTTCGTTCTATTTCCGACAAAGTGGTTTCGCTGAGCCTGCTTTCAAATAAGCTGATGATCCTGTTGCTGGCAGGTGTGGTAATCACCGTCTTGGTGCTTTCGGTGGTTTATCCGTCGCTTTATGTTTCCTCCTTCACACCAGCACATGCCATTAAAAATCCGGGGATGAAAAAACAGGGTAACCTTGGTCTGAAAAACCTGCTGGTAACTCTCCAGTTTGTTTTATCAGTTGTTTTAATCAGCAGTACCATCATTATAGCCCGGCAGTTAAACTTCATCAACAATTATGATCTGGGTTACGATCAGGCCAACCTGATATATATTCCGCTGGACGGAGAAGCCAAAAACAAACACGAAGCGCTGAAACAGGAGTTCCTGGGAATACCGGGAGTGGTGAATGTTTCACGTGTCAGCCGCATTCCCTTTTATGGCGGAAACTCATCGTGGGGATTCGACTGGGAGGGAAAAGATCCGGAAAACAAAGTCTTGATTTGCAACATGAATGTCGACCGCAACTATTTTGAAACCATGGGTATTCAATTTTCTGAAGGCAACAATTTTCCGGATAACTATAACGAAGTGCTGGATCTTGAAAAGCTTCCATCCCCGAAAGTTATTCTCAATCAGGAAGCCATCCGTCGAATGGGAATGAAGAATCCGGTAGGAAAATATTTTGGAAGGCAAGGCGAAGAGATTAAAGGGGCAATTGCAGGAGTGACAAATGATTTTCATTTCGAGTCGCTAAAAAGACCGGTGGAACCCATGTTATTGCTGCCGCTCACCGGTAAACCAGGTTATATAATCGCGCGGATTGACCCCGCCAATTTCACAAAAACGCTCTCCGATATTAAAACTGCCTGGACAAAAGTGTTACCGCAATCGTTGTGCGAAATCAGTTTCTTCGACGACAGCCTGGAAGAAATGTACAACTCTGAAATCAGAATTTCAGGATTATTCCGGTATTTCTCATTCATTGCCATTTTTATTTCCTGTATCGGGTTGTTTGGGCTTTCATTGTTTGTGATTGAGCGCAGGAAGAAGGAAATCGGTGTACGAAAAGTAAATGGCGCCAAAATCGGGGAAGTCATGTTTTTGCTGAACAAGGATTTTATTCGCTGGGTGCTTATTGCATTTGTTATTGCCTGTCCGGTAGCCTGGCTGGTGATGCAAAAATGGCTTGAAAACTTTGCATACAAAACCAGTCTGGACTGGTGGGTATTTATCCTTGCCGGAGCATTATCCGTAATCATTGCAGTATTAACGGTCTCCTATCAGTCGTACAAAGCGGCAGTCCGAAATCCGGTTGAGGCATTAAGATATGAGTAAGGCCCCCTCTAACTCCCCCGCCAACTGGCGGGGAGAATAAGGAAAAACGGATAATAAAATTTACCGCAAAACCAATATTCCGACCTTTGGATTATCACTAAAGGACTTAATTTTTATGAAATTATCTTTGATAAGATTAAAAATTTGACCAGTTGAACAATTGCCCCGTTGTATCCAAACTACTTTTGGCGGAAATCCTTTTAATACATTTAGGTTTATGAAATCAGAATCTTTTGATAAAATTATAAAATCATGATTTTTAGCAAATTCCCAAACCTCGGAATCCGGGGATTGGTCAAGTTCTAAGTTTGTCAAATGTTTACTATCGGGAAATAAATCAAAAAGTAAATTTACCAGTTTTGGAGAAAGGTTTTGGTCAATTAATAATTTCATTACCCGTAAATTTCAGTTTGCTCTTTATGAGCTGCGAAACTAAGGCTGGCGAGTATGTCTTCCCTTTCCAAAAAAGGAAAGTCTTCGAGAATTTCATCCGTGCTCATTCCGGAAGCCAGATATTCCAGAATATCCTGAACGGTTATCCGCATTCCTCTAATGCAAGGTTTACCGCTTCGTTTGCCGGGTTCAATGGTTATCCTGTCTTTTAACAACATGACTAATGAATTTATAACAAAAATACAAAAAATGATTACATATTACTGAACCAAACATATTCATTGAAATACAATTATACGCAATTGACATTGACAAAAAATCATACACTTTTTGTCAAAAATTTTGACAACATAAGCATGTTGAATTTTCCATGTAGTTGAAAATCCATATCTTGCAAAAAAGGCACTGGTTTTGGTGCGAATATCTGATTAATAATTTCATTTGAATATAACCATTATCGTCGTCAATAAAGTTCAAGACATGATACAACTAAAAAAAATCGACAAGTATTACGACGCTAAATTTCAACGAACCTTTATTTTAAAAGGGGTAAACCTTGAAGTAAAACAAGGTGAATTTTTAACCATCATGGGTCCCAGCGGTGCCGGAAAATCAACGCTACTGAATATTATCGGCCTGCTGGATGAACCAAGCGCCGGCGAATATTATTTTTGGGATGAACCGGCACATAAAATCAGGGAAAAACAGAAAGTACAGTACCACCGCAGCCATATTGGCTTTATTTTCCAGGCATTTCACCTTATCGACGAATTGAATGTTTACGAAAACATTGAAACGCCTCTGATTTACCGCGGCATTAAGGCAAAGGAACGAAAAGCCATGGTGGCGGATCTGCTCGATCATTTTAATATCGTTGCAAAAAAAGATTTGTTCCCCAGCCAGCTCTCCGGCGGACAGCAACAATTGGTTGCAATCGCACGTGCAATTATCGGCAACCCAAAACTTCTCCTTGCCGACGAGCCTACCGGAAACCTCCATTCTGAACAGGGTGAAATGATCATGAATCTGCTGAAAAAACTAAACGAAGAAGGAATGACCATCATCCAGGTAACCCACAACGAAAAATTTGCCCGGTACGGCACACGAATCGTGAAATTGATTGACGGTCTGATAGAAGAAGATTTTCCGGTGGAAATACAAAAAGCAGATATTTCATTATGATTTTAAGGGTTGTAGTCCGAAATTTACTCCGGCATCCATTTTTGAACCTGGTGAAGATTATCGGGTTGAGTCTGGCTCTAACGGGAATTATTTTCATTGGCTTGTTTTTAAAAAATGAATTAAGCTACGACAAGTTTAATACGAAATCGGATCAGATTTACAGATACACGGTTTCCAATCCGGGCTTTTTAGGGGGAAAACAATTTGCACGTGTATTTAATACCAGCTATATTCCCGATTTACAGACTAAAATTCCCGAGATAGAGAGCTTTACCCGTCTGATACCCGTACGGGGCGGTCTGATGAAATACAACAACACGTATTACAGCATCAATGAAGCTTTTGAATGCGACAGTACTTTCTTTCAGATATTTGATGCGGACCTGGTAGTTGGCAATAAACAACTGGTGCTGGAAAATCCTGCATCCATTGTAGTCTCCGAAAGCTTCGCAAAGAGAGTTTTTGGAAATTCAAATCCGGTTGGTGAAACGCTGACACTTCCTTCCGGACAGTTTTACGGGAGTTCACAGAATTTTACCGTACAGGGTGTTATGCGGGATTTTCCTTCCAACAGTCATTTCCACCCCGATTTTATTGCCACACCTTTACAGGATCAATTTGAAAACAGCTGGGCATGGACGTACCTGTTGCTGGCGAACAATGCCAATCCCGAAAAAATAAATACTGCTGTGAACAGCTATCTGGAAGAAAATCAGCGTTCGGATTCGGAAGAAATGAAAACGGAAGCGGATTTGCAAAATATTACCGGTATTCATTTAAATTCAGATAAACTTCGTGAAATTGAACCTAACGGAAACTGGCTGAACATTTATGTTTTGGCAATTGCGGCATTCATTTTACTGCTGATTTCGATAAGCAATTATGCCAATCTCAACATGGGAATGGCAGGCTTTAGTGCAAAGTACATGTTTATCAACAAACTTTTAGGCTCATCCAAAAATTCAGTACTCCGCTATTTTTTCATTGAAGGGTTATTCATCGTTACAGCATCTGCTATTCTTGCCCTGTTGGTTTCGGTGCCGGTGAATTTATTCATTGAAAAGACGTACGGGTTAAATCTGCTCAATGGAAATTATCCGGCTATTCTTTTCATTCTGCTGGTCTTCAGCTTACCGGCTCTTTTTTTGGGAATGATTCCGGCGTCAGGTTCTCTGTTTTCATCGTTTCGGCTGATTACAAAAAGAAATTCTCCTGCCAATATTGATAGAGGTAAAACAAGCCGTGCATTAATCATTTTCCAATATGGTTTTTCCATTGCTTTGATAATTTCGGTAATTGTTATTTCCCGGCAAACAAAATATGCATTGAACAGTAGTCTAGGAGTTAATGAGAATAATATCGTCTGCCTTGAATCGGTTCATTCAGTCATTCAGCAGAAGTTTAAAATATTCAAGGAAGAACTGCTAAAATACAATAGCATTGAATCGGTTTCTGCGATGATGGAACCACCAGGGGGAGAAGCAAATGATATGTTTCCGTTTGAAATGGAAGGATATAAGCCCGATGAACAAAATCAGGAGTTGGACAGAATAGGCGTATTTCCATGTGATTATTCTTTTGCATCGATTTTTAACCTGCAGTTCCTGAGCGGACAAAATTTCTCTGAGAAAAATACAGACACCGAAGGATCAGGGGAATATATCATCAATGAAGCTGCCATGCACCGTCTGAGGTATACCAATCCGGACAATATTATTGGCAAAAAATTCAGGTTGATTTTTTCAGCACCCGGTTCGGATATTTCAATTCCGGATGGTAACATTATTGGTGTGGTGAAAGACTTTCACCTTCAAAGCCTCAAAAATGCAGTTGAACCACTTGTTTTCTTCAAACGCGAAAGTTTATGGCTGATCAATTTTGTGGTTTCATATCATCCTGAAATGAAAAACCAGGCGTTGAACGATATGCAGACGGTTTGGAATTCATTATTTCCCGAATATCCATTTCAATATGAATATGTGGGTGCCATGTATGAAAAAGTATATCAATCGGAGTTATTACAGGCAAGGCTTCTTTCCATATTTACCATAATTGCCCTTTTCATCAGTTCAATGGGTTTGTTTGGTATGGCTTTAATCACCACTCAGCGCCGAATAAAGGAAATTGGTATCAGAAAGGTAAACGGGGCAAAGGTTTCAGAAATTATTACGTTGCTGAATAAGGATTATGTGATTTTGGTAGCTGTTGCTTTTGCAATTGCCGGTCCGGTGGCATGGATTGCCATGGATAAGTGGCTCGAA
Source organism: uncultured Prolixibacteraceae bacterium (assembly GCA_963816685.1). Taxonomy (GTDB): domain Bacteria; phylum Bacteroidota; class Bacteroidia; order Bacteroidales; family Prolixibacteraceae; genus CAVYUC01. The sequence goes on from CAWFMB010000008.1 coordinate 172,373, forward strand.
AGCTTTGCTTACAAAACTTTGTTAAGCTGGTGGATATTTGTGTTAGCCGGAATGGTAGCCTTGGGAATAGCTTTGTTAACCGTGAGCCTGCAAAGCTGGAAAGCAGCCACAAGAAATCCGGTAGAAAGCCTGAGATATGAATAAAACTTCACGTTCAAAATAAACATAAACAAGAAATTTTCTAATTTCACCGGATGCTTAAAATTATTTTTCGTTCTGCCATCAGAAGTTTGCTGAAGTACAGGCAAATGAGCATAATCAACCTGCTGGGATTGATTTTGGGATTGACTTCATTTTTGTTTGCCACCCACTATATTTTGTATGAATTCTCATTTGATTCATTTTTCCCCAGGTCAGAAAACATTTACAGGATAAATCTGAAAGTGGAAAAAGAAGGTGAATCAATATATAATGGTGCCAAAACACCGCGGGCACTCTTTTTTGCCCTGCAACGCGAAATTCCGGAAGTGGAAGCCAACGGACTGGCCTATTTCGAAAAGTGCCTGGTCACCTACGAAAATACAAATTACGCCAATCAGGATGTATTGTGGGTTTCGGAGGATTTCGAAAAAGTTTTCCCGTTGGAAATGGTTGCCGGCACGGCAGATTATTCGCGGCCGCGAACGGGAATTATTTCAAAAACGGCAGCAAAGGCGCTTTACAGAAATGAAGACCCAATCGGTAAGATAATGAAGGTGAATGAAGGAATGCCCATTGAAATAACGGGTGTTTACGAGGATTTGCCAGCCAACACCCATCTTTCCGCACAATATTTTGTATCGGTAAAAACATGGGTTGAAATGGGCGCTATCGGAGAGCAGGGCGACTGGCACTGGAACGGCTGGTGGAATTACATCAGACTCCGCGACAACAGTTCGCCTGAAGTTGCACAGGCCAAAATAAATGAATTTATACCTTCTTACATGGGATTTATGGCCGAAGATAACCGTAGCGGTGAGTTTTCGCTGCAACCGTTAAACGACCTTCATTTCATTAAAGGAATAGAAGGTGAGTTGGGCGCAGTCAGTAATTATTCCTCGTTGATCAATTTAATTATCATTGCACTCGTCACGCTTTTTATCGCCTGGATAAATTATGTGAACCTTTCCACTGCCCATGCCCAGGCAAGGTCGACACAAATCAGTATGAGAAAACTGATTGGCGCTTCTAACGTACATTTATGGCACCAGTCACTGGCCGAAAGTTTTATTCTTAACTTTCTTGCGCTGTTTGTTTCACTGCTGATTTATTTTTTATTCCTGAAATCATTCGCTTCGTTTTTTAACATTCCGGTGACACAGGCACACATTCCGTTTGTTTATATCCTGGCCATTTTGCTGGCTGTTGTTTTGAGCGGAATCCTGTTTTCAAGCATTTACCACGGCATCGAACTTTCGAAAATTAATACGCTAAAAGAACAGAAAACCATCAATGGCGGGACGGTGAAAAAAGGTCTTGTCGTAATTCAAATGGCGCTTTCCATCCTGTTTCTGATTAGTACTATTATGGTGTACAAACAAATTTCGTTCATGAAAAACAAAGATTTGGGAATTGCTTTGAACAAAGTAGTCGTTTGCAACGGCCCGGCTTCGCTAAACGCAGATCCAAACAAGCGGCAGCGTTACGAGGGTTTCGAAAGTGATTTGCTCAGTCAGCCGGGAATTCAGTCGATGACCTTTAACATGTTTGTGCCGGGACAGGCTCCCGGATATGGGTTACGTGAATTTAACAATCCGTCGCAGGGGAGAAATCCGGATAATCTTTTTTTTGAAAACAACGCCGGCGATGGTCTGCTGGAAACTTATGAAATGAAATTGCTGGCAGGAAAAGGTTTTGACAGAAACAGCAATCAAAATAATGGCAAGCTGATTATAAATGAACTTGGTGCACAGCTTTTGGGATTTGAACACCCTGAGGACGCCATCGGAAGGCAGATTTACCGCGACGGGAATGACACCACTGCACTTGAAATTACCGGTGTTGTTGCCAATTTTCATAACGAAGGACTGCATAAACAGATATACCCGATGGCTTGGAACAACGATTATCCTTGGGAATTTGGCTACTTTTCAGTTCGCCTGAACACATCCGACCTTCAGCAAACAATCAAGCGGATGGAAATGGTTTGGAACCGGCATTACCCAAAAGACAATTTCAATTTAGTTTTTGCTGATGAACAATTCAACAGGCAATATGAATCGGATGTACGTTACAGCAAATTCTATCTCTGGCTGACTTTACTTTCCATTGGAATTGCAACGATGGGACTTTACGGGCTCATTTTATTTTACCTGGAAAAACACAAAAAAGGAATCAGCGTGCGCAAGGTTAACGGCGCCACCACCGGTCAGATATTGTTGTTGCTCAACCGCAGTTTTATCATTTGGGTTTCTGTTGCATTCGTTGTTGCCGTACCATTTTCATGGTGGGTCATGAACCGCTGGCTTGCGAATTTTGCCTACCGGACACAATTAAACTGGTGGATATTTTTCCTGGCGGGATTGCTGGTGCTGATAATCACAGTACTGACCGTTTCAATTCAATCCTGGAAAACCGCTACTAAAAATCCTGTGGAGAGTCTGCGGTACGAGTGAAAATCACCCCAAACCCTTGAAGGGGCTTAAAGATAGCAACATGAATTGGTCAGTAGTTATATAACCTTACGAATCCTGATTTTACGTTCATCAACAACGATAAATTTATTTACGGTAGCATCAGTCAGCGTTTTTATTGCCTTCAAAAGTATATCTGCTTTTTGTTTGTTGTCGGCTTCTTTTACACGCAAAAGTATAATTCCACAACTTGGCTTGTGCAAACGAAAAGTCAGTTCACCAAAATCTTTGTCAGATGTTATAATGAGATAATTGTTTTTTAATGCAAAATGAATGATTTCAGTATCAGTGGCTCCTTTCATAATATCCCGAACAGCAATTACCTCAATACCATTTTGTTTTAAAAGCCCTATGACAGGATATTCAATATTTTCATCAGCCAGATATTTCATCAGGAAGCAAGCGGTTCAGAGATTTCATTTCTAAGAAGCAAAGTTGCATACGCCAAACAAGCATATAAATCATCATTATTCAGGTCAGGATAATCATAAATTAACTCCTCAAAAGTTTGCCCGTTCGACATTTTTTCGAGTAATAAATCGACAGGGATTCTGGTACCTTTAATTATGGGTTTCCCATATAAAATTTCAGGATTTAATTCGATATGATTTTCCCAGTTTTTCATCTCTCCATTTTTTGTTAAAATTAAATAAAAGATGGATTTAAATCAAATGATTCACAGAAATGAGAAAACATGATGATGATTCACAATTGTTTTATAAAATTATTACGTGAAATCCTGTGGAGAGTCTGCGGTACGAGTAACGGAAAAACTCAGTTTCTTTCTGTTTACCCATGCATATTTAGCTACCACTACCAGTTGAAATACGATAAAAGGTAAAGTTAACAACAATAAATTTTTCCATCCAACTGCAAAAATAAACCAGCCTGCGGAAAGTGATGCAACTGCCTGTGTTCCAAAAATAACAAAATCATTAACTGCCTGCACTTTGAAACGTTCACCGGGTTTGTATGACTGAGGCAAGAGTGTTGTGGCTCCAATAAACAAAAAGTTCCAGCCCACACCTAGCAACACCAGCGAAACCCAGTAATTAAAAAGGTTTTTCCCGGCAAAAGCAATGCCTATGCAAATGAGATACGCCAATAATCCCATCATCATCATTCGGGATATTCCCAGTTTTTTGATTATCCATGCGGTGACCAATGAAGGCAAAAACATAGCAATTATATGGCTTTGAATGACCCATTTTGTGTGGCCCAAAGAATGACCATCCATGACGTGCATACTCACAGGAGTAGCAGTCATAATAAAACTCATAACTGCATAGCCAATTGTTGCGCTCAGCATTGCCAGGAGGAAGACACGTTGTTTCAGGATAATTTTTAACGGGCGTTGCGGATTCTGATTGCTTTCTTCCCTGATAACCGGATTTTTAAAAGCTGTCAGAAACAACAAACCAATGATAAATACTCCGGCCAGTAAAATAAACGAGCCGGCAAATTCCACATTCAGCAAATCTTTTCCAAACATGGCAATTTCAGGCCCTATAAAAGCCGCCGCAATTCCTCCTACCAAAACCATGGAGGCCGCTTTTGGAATCAATTGTTCTGAAACACTTTCCATTGAGGCAAACCGAAACTGCATCACGCAAGAATAAGACGCACCCAGTAAAAATGTGCTCAGGCAAAACAGGTAAAAGTTTGAACGGGAAATTGCATAACCGGCAAGCAAGGCTACAAAAATTGAAAAAACAATAATGATAAAAAATGAGCGCCTTCGCCCAATGGTGTTCATCAACAAGGTCACCGGCGGAATTGTCAACGCAGTACCAACAACCACACTTGCCACCGGTAAAGTTGCCAGATTTTCAACCGGTGCCAGCTTGGTTCCAACCAGTCCGCCCACAAACACCACCAGCGAGCTAACAGATAATATTAATGCTTGTGCAATAGTGAGTATCCAGACGTTTTTCGGTAGTTTATTCATTTAAGTTGTTGTAATAATACAAAATGAAACAACACCGGTAAACTATTGTTTTCAACTTCTGAAATTCTACATAAATTTCTGCCTGCAAAATTCAACTGTTCTCAAACCCCTTCTTTCCCTGAAGCTTATGAACCATGCTTTGCAGAACTGTCACAATAAACAATATAATATAAAATTGAAATACACCTGAAGGAATCACTATTTCCCGATTTCTTTTTTGATTAGGATTTCAATATCGGCGAGCTTCTCGAGAGAAACCGATTTCAGCATTTGGCTGATATTGACAGCCGGCTTATCGCGCTTCAACGCTAAAAGCGGATGTTTTTCGTCGTTGCCGTCATCCGCTCCGGGAACCCACTCGAGCAGGTCATTCGGTGTGCATTTCAACAGCACACAAAAACGTTCCACTTCGTCCAAATTAAGTTTTCTCAACTTATTGTTTGCAACACGGGTCGCAAAATTAGCAGAGTATCCTGCCTTAACAAGAAAATTGTACGGTCTGGCAATTCCTCTAGCTTCGAAAATCCGGGTGAAATTATAATTCAACATAATTTTTTGTTTTAAAATTAAGTCAGTTTTAAAATTAAAACAAAATAATTCAAAAACCATTATAAATCAACTTATTTAAAAGATAATCTTGTTATTCATCAACATATCTTTGTTTCTTTTCAAACTATCTTATTTAATCATCAGTCTATCCTGATTGTTTTTCATCATATCTATATTGTTTTTCATCATATCTATATTTTTTTTCTATCTATCTTTGTTATTCTGAGATATATCTTAGTTGTATAACTAGCTAATTATGTTGTTTACAAACATAAATATCTTGTTTTTAAAGATAACTTTGTTGTTATTCAAACTTTATTTCTTATTTTTAAGATAACTTTATAACTAAATAATGAAATCAGGGTGTTTGCCAGAAAAATAAAAATGAATTGAAATGATCTGCAGACAGTGCTATTATCAGCTCCCGATTTATGCATGGGATTAATTTATTTTTTATTGTACTTTAACTTCTAATTAGGCTTATGAAGAAGAAGCAGAAAATAATTAACCTGAAATAATCTTTATTGCCGATTTTATCCTTAAAATCGTTTCCTCTTTCCCTAAAATTTCGCAGATGACAAATAAATCGGGGCCCACATTTCCGCCTACCAGGCATAAACGAAGCGGGTTCATTATGGCTCCAAATCCCCACTCTTTTTCATTCATAAAAGCAGAAAACTTTTCTTTTATTGATTCTGCTTTCCACTCCTCCACTGCATTAAAAAGTCCGGCAATTGCATCCAGTTTCTCCGGGGTGTCTTCTTTCCATCGTTTTTTTATCGTTTGAGCATCGTATGAATCAGGCGCCACAAAGAAGAAATGCCCCTGCTCCCACAAATCGGGAACAAATTCACAGCGTTCTTTTACCTCGGCAACTACCCGTTCAATTTGTTCTATGGAAGCGCTCACACCTTTTTCTTCCAGCACAGGTTTAAAAAGTCCGGCAAGTTCTGCTACTGATTTTTGCTGGAAATAATGTTTGTTGAACCATTTTGCCTTTTCGGGATCAAATCGGGAGCCCGATTTCACCACCCGTTCCAGACTGAAAATTTCAGCCAGCTCTTCCAGCGAAAAGAATTCCTGTTCGGTACCCGGATTCCATCCCAGCAGAACCAGCAGGTTAATAAAAGCTTCCGGAAAATAACCATCTTCGCGGTAGCCCCGGGAAATTTCCCCCGTTTCGGGATCTTTCCATTCCAGCGGAAAAACAGGAAAGCCCATTTTATCGCCGTCGCGTTTACTGAGTTTACCCTTGCCCACTGGTTTTAATATGAGCGGCAAATGGGCAAACCGGGGTTGGGTATCTTCCCAGCCAAATGCTTTATACAGCAGCACATGCAACGGCATCGACGGCAACCATTCTTCACCGCGGATAACGTGTGTAATTTCCATCAGATGATCGTCAACAACGTTGGCAAGGTGGTAGGTTGGCATTCCGTCGGCTTTAAACAACACTTTATCATCAAGGCCTTTGGTAGTGTTGAATTTTACTTTCCCACGAATTAAATCATCTTCGGTAACATCAGTATCTTCCGGCATTTTAAAGCGAATCACGTAACTTTCGCCGGCTTCCATTTTTTGTTTGACCTCTGCTTCCGAAAGGTTTAGTGAGTTATTTAATTTATCACGCATGCCGATTCCATATGAGAAAGTTTCACCTTTACTTTCAGCTGCTTTTCGGAGTTCATCAATTTCTTCGGGTGTATCAAAAGCTATATAGGCCCAGCCGGATTCTACCAGTTGATCAGCATATTTCTTATAAATTTCTTTTCGTTCGCTCTGCCGGTACGGGCCAAAACTTCCACCAATACCTGGACCTTCTGCGGGGTTCAGTCCACACCACTTCAAACTTTCAATGATATATTCCTCGGCACCCGGCACATACCGGTTTTGGTCAGTATCCTCTATGCGAAGGATAAAATCGCCACCGTTTTTTTGTGCAAACAGGTAGTTAAACAAAGCTGTTCTAACGCCGCCCATGTGCAGCGGACCGGTTGGACTTGGGGCAAAACGCACCCGAACTTTTGAATTGCTCATCGCTCTTTTTTTGAATTCGCTGCAAAGATAGAAGAAAATGAGGGAATGAATAATTATGAAATCAACGCTGCATTTTATCAATGTTTGTTTCGGCTGATTTCTTTTATTTTGTAGAGAATTTTGATCAATAGGCAATTGGCAAAATTTCAATAGGCAATTTAAAAGAGACAATCATGAATAAAGGATTTCGCGGTTTAACAGTTTATCAAAAATCATTTTCGTTGGCAATGGAAATCTATGAAATGACCAAGAAGTTTCCTTCGGAAGAGAAATATGAATTAACCGATCAAATCAGGAGATCATCGCGTGCTGTTTGCCGGGCAATAGGCGAAGGCTATCGAAAACGACAATATCCAAAACATTTCTCCAGTAAAATGAGCGATGCCGACATGGAGAATACAGAAACCCAGGTGTCTCTGGATTTTGCTGTTGAATGCAAATATATCTCACAGGAAAATTATAATGATTTGATTGGTAAATCTGAAGAAGTTGGCCGGCTACTAAATCATATGGTAGAAAATCCGGAAAAATATATACCCAGACAATAATCTATTCTGCCTACTGAATTTTGCCTATTGCTTATTGCCTATTGCCTATTTTGCTTTAGATGAAAAACAACATTAAATCAAAAAATATGTACGGAAAAATAAAACAAGACTTAAAAAACACACTCGAAGAATTAAAAGAACAGGGATTATACAAAACCGAACGAATCATTACCTCATCGCAAAGTGCCGAAATAAAAGTTGGTGAAGATAAAGAAGTGCTCAATTTCTGTGCAAACAATTATCTGGGGCTGGCCAATCATCCTGAAGTAGTAAAAGCTGCGCAGGATATTATGAACGACTGGGGGTTCGGACTTTCCTCCGTTCGTTTTATCTGTGGCACACAGCAAATTCACAAAAATTTGGAAGCCAGGGTTTCTGAATTCCTGGGAACGGAAGATACCATTTTATACTGCGCCTGTTTCGATGCGAATGGTGGTGTATTTGAACCATTACTGGGCGAAGATTCAGCAATTATTTCCGATGAACTAAACCATGCTTCCATTATCGATGGGGTGCGGTTGTGTAAAGCACAGCGTTTTCGCTACAAACATTCGAATATGGATGAACTGGAACAGTGTCTGAAAGATGCATCGGATGCGAAATACAAAATCGTTGTTACCGACGGTGTCTTTTCAATGGACGGTGATATGGCCAAACTTCCTGAAATTGTTGAACTGGCTGAAAAATATGATGCACTGGTAATGGTCGATGATTCGCACGCCACCGGTTACATTGGAAAGACCGGTCGCGGTACTGCCGAACATTTCGGGCTGCTGGGAAAAATCGATATTATAACCACAACTTTCGGGAAAGCGATGGGCGGCGGAAACGGCGGCTGTACCTCGGGCCGGAAAGAAATCATTGAAATGCTGCGTCAGCGTTCGCGCCCTTATTTATTTTCGAATACACTGGCGCCTGCCACGGTCGGAGCCACGATGAAGGTGATTGATATCCTTTCTGAATCGAGCGACCTCCCGGCAAAAACAATAGCCAATGCAAAACATTTCCGTATGAAAATGGAAGCTGCCGGTTTCGATTTGGTAAAAGGCGATACTGCCATCGTACCGGTGATGATTTACGATGCACCAATGGCAGTTAAATTTGCCGATGAACTGCTGAAGGAAGATGTTTATGTGATTGGATTTGTGTACCCGGTGGTTCCAAAAGGTAAAGCACGAATCAGGGTACAACTTTCAGCGGCGCACACCACTGAACAAATTGACAACACAATAAATGCTTTTATTAAAGTTGGAAAAGTGTTGGGAATCATTTGAAATAACAATAGTTTTAAAAAAGGGGTTTCATTGATCTTCTCATTTGAAAATCAATGAAACTCCTTCCTTCCTCGTCTTTAAAAAGAAGTTGTCCGTTTATTCATCAACTTTCATTTTGCTTTTCCTGATTCCTCAACCAATAGTACTTTCAATTATCTTCTCAGGTTAGTCATCTTCTAACCTATAGTTATCTGCATAAGTTCTTTGAAAGAGAATTACTTTCCATGTTATAATTGTTCAATATTTAAAAATTCTGCGTAACTTTTACTTCAAATTGTATTTTGGACAAACTAAAACCAAAGAGATTAACCAAAAAATCAAAATGTAAAATTAAAATTCATTACTTAAACTTTCCTTTTATGAAAAAAAATCCAGTTAAATCCAAAAATGGCAATTGCCTTTTAAGAAGCATTTGTGTTTTTACGGTTTTATTTGTGATGGTTTCGGTACAGGTTTCTGCAAGTGCATATTCCAAATCAACCAAACTGTCGCTAAAAATGAAAAATGCCAGTATCGAATCGGTACTCAATCAAATTGAAGATCAAAGTGAATTTCAATTTTTATTCAGTAAAAGCGGCATCAATACTGCACAAAAAGTGGATATTGATGCTGTTAATGTTAGTGTCGAATCCATCCTTGATGAAATATTCGATGGAACAGGAATAAACTATGAAGTAAATGACAGGCAAATCATGCTTGATTATTCTGCAGAAAAAAGATCCTTATCTTTTCAACAAAAGACAATAACAGGAACTGTTGTTGACGAAAACGGAGAACCGGTACCAGGGGTTTCGGTAGTTGCGAAAGGAACAACAACCGGAACAATTACTGATGTAGATGGTAATTATTCCCTTCCAGTGCCGGCAGAAGCGGATGTTATCGTATTTTCTTTTGTTGGGATGAGAACTCAGGAAATTCCTATCGGTTCCAAAACCGTTATTGATGTTTCCATGGAAACAGAAACAATTGGCGTAGATGAAGTAGTTGTTGTGGGTTATGGTACGCAAAAGAAATCAGACCTTACCGCCTCCATCGCTTCTGTTGATGCTGAAGATTTACCGGAATCAGCATCCCTGAGTATCAATAACATGATACAGGGAAGAGTAGCGGGAGTTGATATAGTTTCTTCCAGCGGTATGCCGGGAGCTGGTGTTTCCATTAAAATCAGGGGAGTTAGTTCTATCAATAATTCTGAACCACTTTATGTAATTGACGGAGTTCAGTTTTTTAACAGTGGCGGCGAGTCATTCAACATCATGTCGATGATAAATCCGCAGGATATTGCTAGTATTGAAATTTTAAAAGATGCTTCTGCTGCAGCCATTTATGGGGCCAATGGTGCAAACGGTGTAATTCTTATCACAACAAAAAAAGGTAAAAAAGGCAGGGCAAAAGTCACATTTAAAACACAATACGGTATAGCACAAACACCAAAAAAACTGGACTTGCTGAATGCTGATCAATATGTTGATTTATTGATTGAACAGCAAACGAACTACTATCCCAACAGCGCACTTGATGAAGTTGTAGGACCTACCGTACTAGATTATGGATATTCAAGAGTCGACAGAACAGACTGGCAGGATGTGGTTTTTCGTAATGCAGATCTTTATAAGGCTGATCTTAGTGTAAGCGGAGGTGGCGAAAATGCAAACTACCTCTTTTCCATGGGATATGCCGATCAGGAGGCCATAGTAATTGGTGCTGATTTTACACGATATACCATACGTCTAGCTTCTGATTTCCAACTGGGAGATCATATCAGCATCGGAGAAAACATGAACCTTGCATACACCACACGTCATGATGCTGCCGGATCTGGTTCCACCTTGATTGTTGGCGCATTACGCATGGCACCCTATGTACCGGTATATGATGAAAGCAACTGGTGGGGATTTGGAAACAACAATAACGTTAACGATAACAACAATGCCGACAACCCAATGACAACTGTATTTTACAGAACCGATTCACAAAAAGATGCGAGGGTTTTTGGTAATGTGTATGCAAATATCAACTTCATGGAAAGTTTACGGTATTATGTAAGTATGGGTATTAATTTCAACAACCACTACAGAAATTTATTCGTTCTTTCTCATGTAAACAGTAACGAAACAGAACCTCAGTCGCTGGAAGAAAATTACTCCTGGGGAATGGATCCGTTGCTTGAACAAACATTAACTTTTGATGATACTTTTGGAGATCATTCTATTACATTACTGGGCGGGATGTCGGTTGCCCGATACGGTGGTGGCAGAAGTATCACAGTTACCGGGAAAAATTTCCCGAACGAAGAACTGGATAATATTCTGCTGGCAAAGGACAGATTGATTTCCGATGAAAACATTCGCGAATCGGCCAGCTTGTCTTATTTTGGAAGGGTCAACTACGGTTTTGCCGATAAGTACTTGTTGACCGCAATTTTCAGAGCTGATGCCTCTCCGAATTTTGCTCCGCAGAACCGCTGGGGTTATTTCCCTGCAGTATCGGCAGCATGGAAATTGCAGGAAGAATCGTTTATCCGGGAAAGTTTGCCTGAATTCAGCAACCTGAAATTACGGGTTGGTTGGGGTAAAAACGGTATTTCCAATATTGGAGCTTATCAGTATCTTTCTTATATGCATTCCACAGGAATTTCTTATCCGGTTGGAATGCCCGGAGGCGAACAATACCTGATTGGAACAACCATTAAGGCACTTGCCTCGCCTGATATTCAATGGGAAGAAGCAACAACTACGAATGTAGGTCTGGATGTTGGAATCTGGAATAATCGTTTTACATTCACATTCGATTATTTTAAAAAGGTGACTGATAACATTTTGGTAACTGTGCCAACCTCGCCTTCCATGGGATTAGGTCTGGCTGGCGGAGCCGAAGGTGGAAACCGTATTGCAAATGCAGCTTCCGCAAAAAATGACGGGTTTGAATTATCTGCTACCTATTCCAATTATGACCATGATTTTAAATACAACATTTCAGGAAATTTAACCTATGTAACAAACGAAGTCACCGCACTGGGAGAAGGAGAACCAATTACCGGCCCGCAGTATAACGGACAGGCTGCAATAACGCTTACCGATGAAAATCATCCTATTGGTTCATTTTATGGTTTTAAGGTTGACAAAGTATATAAGTCACAGGAAGAAGTGGATGCCGATAATGCAGCAGCACAGGCTGCTGGTGCTGATTTTTATCAAAATGATGCAACATCCCCGGGTGATATTCGTTTCATGGATGTGGATGGTAACGGATACATCGACGACGATGACAGAACATACATAGGAAGCCCGATACCAAAATATACTTATGGTTTTACCTTCGATGCAACATATAAAGGCTGGGATTTTGCAACTACCTTAACCGGTGTTGCCGATGCGGATGTTTACAGTGCATTTTACACCTGGAACCTTGAAGGAATGAGGGTAACCGGAAACCATACAACTTATGTTCTCGACAGATGGACACCCGACAACAGGGACACCGATGTTCCAAGAGCAATTAGTGCTGACCCCAGCAATAATCTAAGAACATCCGACAGGTACATCACCAGTGGCGCTTTTGCCAAACTGAGAAACCTTTCAATAGGTTATTCAATTCCCGCTGATGCTCTGGCCAGCCTAAATCTTGGTACTGTTTCCAAATTAAGGGTTTATGCAAGCGCACAAAACCTGATAACTTTCAGCTCTTATAAAGGTCTGGACCCGGAAGTTGCGGCTATTGACCCCGGAGATCTTAATGGTTACAACCTCGGCAGAGGGATTGATGATGGATTTACTCCACATCCGAGAGTTTACATGTTTGGTGTTGAAGTTGTATTTTAATGAATCATTTAAAACTTAAGACAATGAAAAAATCAATTGTTATAAAATATTTATTTACAGCTGCATTGTTTATTGGATTTCTAAGTTGCAACGATGAATTTTTAGATATTCAGAATCCAAATGCATACTCCGAAGACAGCTATTTTACAACTGCCGAACAACTTCAGGAAGCTGTGGCAGCAACCTATTATGGCTTTTATCATAATGGATTATTTGCCCGCGAATGGTACTTTTATCATGATCTTTTGGGAAATGATGCAAAAGCAGCACCGGCAATTGTAGGCACAGGTGCAATGGGACAATTACCGGCTTTCAATTACGACGGCACTAACTCTGAAATCCAAAACAGCTGGAGAAGTTTGTACCGCATTGTTCTTCGGGCCACCATTGCATTGGACAAAGCAAAAGCATTCGAGGCAACAACTTCGCAGGAAGAAACCATTAAAAGACAAACTGTTGGTGAATCAAGCTTTTTAAAAGCATGGGCATATTTTTCCCTTTATCGTCTTTGGGGAGTTATTCCATTAAGAAAAACGATTGAAGATATGGCCATTAAAGATTTTCCAAGAGCTGAAAGCGAACAACAGGTAGTGGATTACATTTTTGAGCTTCTGAATGATGCGGAAGCAAATCTTCCGGTGAGCTGGGATGATGCCAATAAAGGACGTGTCACAAAAGGTGCAGCAGTTGCAGTTAAGGGAAAACTCTATCTCTGGCAGAAAGATTATCAGGCCGCAGATAATGAATTTGTCAAGTTGGGCCAGGCTCCTTATGACTATCACCTTATTGATGATTTCGGAAAACTCCATACGGAAGCCGGCGATAACAATGCCGAATCAATATTCGAAATACAACATGCATTTAACGAAGCGGCAAACATTTGGTACATGTTTGGCGGACAGGAAAGCTGGGGCCCAAATCAGGCTTCAACCGGACGGGCTATGGAATTTGGATTCAACGATTGGTTCAATGTTTTTGTTTCAAATTCGCTGGTTAAGGCTTTTAAATATCCTATCAATGGCGAACAATATACTGACCCACGTGCTTTTTATACATTTTATGGTGATGCGGCCAGCGGAGGCGATACTGATTTCTATTGCGACACTTGCGTAAACAATGTGCAACCTTATCCATTCGAATCAAAAGGTTATGCATGGAAGAAATACGAACGTTATGAAATTTTGCAAAACGAAGGTGTTCCTAAAAGTCCAATCAATACCACTGTAATCCGTTATGCAGATGTATTGCTGATGCGGGCCGAATGCCAGATTCAACTGGGCAATAATTCAGAAGCCCTTGATCTTATTAATCAGGTAAGAGCAAGAGCAGGTGCCGAACTCTATGATTCACTGGGTTCCGATCCGATGGAAATACTGAGACGCGAAAGAAGACTGGAACTTGGCGGCGAACAGGTTCGTTTCTTCGATTTAATCCGGTGGGATTCTCTTGTCGAAACTTTAAATCCTGAAAAACAGGCACAAGGTGAAGGAACTCCTGTTCAGGAAAAACATAAATATTTCCCAATAACCATTGATGAACTTGATATTAATAAGGAAATGACAAATGATGTCTATTTCAACAATTGGAATTAATTAAAGTAAAATAACTGAAAAGGCGTATCCGCAACGGCAGATACGCCTTTTTAATATCTTTTCGGAATGGATATCATCGAAATATCAGTGTCAGTTTTTTCCACTGCGCGTTTAAACTGACCAGCAGTAAGGGCTTTTATCTGAACGGAAAGTTGCCCCCGGTTCCTCTGCAACTGAAATTGCGCAATAACATACTGATAGCCTTTTTCGTGTTGAATCTCCCTGAAAACAGGAGTAAAATTTTCAGTATCGATTCTTCTTAAATTCATAAACTTTACGGCGAAAAAACCTTCATCCCCCTGGTAATAATAAGTTTTGTTTTTAGGATTATATGTTGCTTTTGTCGCAACATACTGCTTTCGTTTTTGGGATATCCATTTACCTCCCATCTGCGGGAGTTCAATTGCCAAGCTGTAATTTCCTGCATCAAGAAACCGGAATGAAACTTTTCCTTCATCGCCTGTGCGCTGCCAAACCACAGGATTTCCTGTACGTGCATCCTCAACTGTTACGATTGCGTTTATTACTTTTCTTCCCGGATTAAAAGGCCAGATGGATAGCAGAAGGATCAATAAAATTTTCATTTTTTAGGTTTTAAATGGATAAAAATAAAGAATCACCTTTAAAAATCAGGTGGGAAAAAGATAAAACTGATAAAACACTGCATAATAATCTGTTTTTGTATAGCTGCAATGAACAACCATAATAACCACATACATAAATGAATTGGAGAGAATGAACATTGAGCCGGCATCACACTGTCTCCTGAACCAAATGTAGTTTTGACTTCCCGAAAGAAAAGGTTATGAAATGTTTTTCCCGCTAAGCGGACTATACTATCACTATATCTTCGATATTAAATCGCGAACCAACCCCGTCCCTGGTATATGGAAGGTATGGCGAAAACCGGTATGAAAATGTCTTGGAAGGAAATTCAAATTCTGCTGATAAAACAGCATTACCTCTTGCCCTGCAATGTCACTAAACTGAAACAGGATACATGCTAGCTGAGTTGCTGCCCTTTGATTACAGCCATTTCTGCATCATGCCTGTATTTATTCACCAGCTTCTGAAATGATTTTTGTTTAAGTGCTGAAATTTTCATGGTTAAACTGCCGTATTTTCCATCAACTTCAAACTTACCGGTAATAATCCGGTTGTTCACTTTCTCCTGAATTTCATACATAGGAGTAACATTAGAATCAGTCAGGTTTTTAATTCCCGAAAACCGGATTGTAAAATATCCTTCCGCTTCCTGAAAGAAATAGATTTTCTTATCACCATGATAAGCCACCTGAATATCCGCCTGTACTTCATTGTAATCTCTTGCATATTTACCGGTTTGCTGCGGAAGTACCATCACCAGTTTATACACCCCTTTATCGAGATGTGCAAAAGTAATACCTCCCGATTTACCGGTTTTTTGAAATGCAACCGGTAAGCTTCCGGTTTCAGTTTCAAGGTACACCACGGCATTCCTGACATGTTCTCCCGGATGACCGGGTATAAATAAAAAAAGTAAACTTTTGAGTGACGATAATTTTCCCATGATTCGCTATTTTAGATAATTACGGGCCGAACCTAATTTCATTCACCGATGTTGAACCGGGCTCTTCAAAATACGCATGTTCAAATAATTACAACAAAAAAGTTAATAATAAGTTGAGTAATTTAAAGCAATTGGTTAGAACCTGCCAAAGTATGAGCGGAATTCAAATCAAATTTAAAATGAAGCAGCAATTGTACATATGAAGTTTCCAAATTCAAATTGAAAAATTCCATAACCTGTTCAATTAACCTATCTTTGCAACAAAGTTTATTTATGAAAGAGAACCTTTTTGGAAAAACATTAACTGAATTACAGGAAATTGTTGTTGAATTGGGACAGCCAAAATATACGGCCAAACAAATAACTGACTGGTTGTATAAAAAGGATGTTTCAATGATAGAGGAGATGACCAATCTTTCCAGAAAGGCGCGGGAACTGCTGAATGAGAAGTATGAATTCGGGCGGACAGCACCAACCAAAGTTCAGGTGAGTACCGATGGTACAAAAAAGTACCTCTTTCCTACTTTTCAGAATAAATTTATTGAAACCGCAATGATTCCGGAGCGCGAAAGAATTACCGTTTGTGTAAGTTCGCAGGTAGGTTGCAAAATGGGATGCCTGTTTTGTTTTACTGCAAAGCAGGGTTTCCAGGGGCAGCTTACAGCCGGCGAAATCGTCAATCAAATTAAAAGCATTGAAGAAGCCGGCGAAGTTTCAAACATCGTTTATATGGGCATGGGAGAACCTTTTGATAATTTGCCGGAAGTTCTTAAAAGCATCGAAATTCTTACCTCTGAATGGGGTTTTGCCATGAGCCCGCGACGCATTACGGTTTCAACCATTGGGATCATCCCCGGCATGCTTACTTTCCTCGAACAATGTGAAGCGCACCTGGCTGTAAGTTTACATACTCCATTTAACGAAGAGCGCCGGAAACTTATGCCGGTGCAGGTTGCCTATCCCATCGAAGAAGTTGTGGAAGAAATCAAACGCTGGGATTTTGGACGGCAACGACGGGTTTCATTTGAATACATTTTGTTTGAAGGCCTGAACGATTCGCCCCTACACGTAAAGGAACTGGCCCGGTTGCTGGACGGGCTAAAATGCCGCATCAATCTTATCCGGTTTCATCCGGTGCCAGGTACTCCGCTGAAAAGCCCAAATGACGAAACCATTCAGCACTTCAAGGAGATGCTGAATAAAAAAGGAATCCTCACAACAATCCGTGCCTCCCGCGGACAAGACATTTATGCGGCTTGTGGTTTGCTTTCTACCAAAGAGTTGATTAGAGATTAGGTTTCTGTATCATTTACTCATTTTTCAATTCCTGTCAATTATACATTCACCCCAACATCAACTTCTCAATATAAATATCCTGAAATGCCGGATCACCTTCGAGATTGATATGAGATGTTCTTTCCAGAATATGCCGGATATAATTTTTATTTTCAAACAAAAACATTTTTGCTCCGATTAATGCAGTGTTTCCCATTTTTACAATTTTATCTTCCGAAGTTTCAAGCAATCCTGTCTGAATTACATGCTGAAGGTTTAGGAAATTACCAAAACCGCCGGCAATATAAAATGTACTGATTGAGTCAAAAGTTAAATTTAACCGGTTAAGCAAAATCTGCAATCCGGTGGCAATGGCGGCCTTTGCCAGCTGAAATTCCCGGATATCCTGCTGTGTAAGAAAAATATGTGCTAACCAGCTCAATTTTATCCCCTGAATTAATTTCACCAAACATGCCGATTAAATCTTGCTTCCGGAGAATGGCCATTGCATCAATAAGTCCGCTGCCACAAATTCCTTTAGCTTGTACATTTCCAATCACATGACAGCTAAGTTGGTCTTTTCCCCCTCCTTCGGAGGGTTTAGGGGAGGCTGTTACCGATGAAATAGCACCGGTTGTAGCCCGCATTCCCTGACTAATTTTGGCCCCTTCAAAAGCCGGCCCGGCTGCAGTTGAGGCACAGATAATCCTGTTTTTATTGCCAACAACAATTTCCCCATTGGTACCCAAATCTATTAAAACTGTATATTCATCCTTTTCAGCCATTTTTGTTGCTGCTATTCCGGCAAGAATATCGCTGCCGACAAAACTTCCAATTGAAGGATAAAAAAGAATTTCAACGGCTGCAGGTAAATTCCAGTTGAGTTGTTCTGATGTAAACCTCTGTTCATTTAAATCCGGGGATTCAAAAGGATAAAAAGAGAGCAGATGTACATCTAATCCTGAAAAAATATGATGCATGACCGTATTTCCAACCATTACAATTTTTGAAACCTGCACCGGATGTTTTTGCAAAGCGGAATGAATCATTTCACCCATTTTTTTGCGGATAAGTTCCTGCATCTCCTTTTGTTTTCCCTCCAGACATGCCTGAATTCGGGTGATTAAATCGGCACCAAATTTTGCCTGTGGATTTAATCCGGAAACTGCATCCAGTATCTGCCCGTTTTGAAGGTTTAAAAGCTGTACCACAATTGTGGTTGTCCCTAAATCAACCGCTATTCCAAAACCGGTTTGAGGCCTGAAATCAAAAGTTGTATTGTCTGCAAGAATTATATTTTCGAATTGTGCTACTTCGAGGGTGATATCTGAATCCACATTGCAAAAACAGGCCAACCGCCAGCTATCCTCAAACCCCAGCTTTTTAAGTTTTTGCTGTTGTGCCAAATCAGCAGTTAAATTTCCCTGCAGTAGTTTTACCCTACACCTGCCACAGGTGCCTTTTCCGCCACACGGAAATTCAACTCCGTATTCATGCAATACATCAGTCAGCGGAGTTCCGGCGTTTACGGTCAACAATTTTCCTGAAGGAACGAGCAGTATTTTAGCCTTACTTTTCATTTTAACCTTATTCCCAAATTTCACCTAATCCAAATTTTTCATCTGCCTCAAATCCCTTTTCTGATAGTTTCACTGTAGCACATTCGCAATTAAAATCGTGTTCAAAAAACAGGACATAATTTCTTTCTGCTGCTTCTTTTAAAAATGCATCTTTTTCTTCCATTACTTGTACCGGATTCAAATCATAGGCAGCCATCCAAAGGAGCGGAATATTGGCCGCAGTAGGAATTAAATCAGAAGTGTAAACCAGTGTTTTACTTTTGTAATGAATATACGGAATCATCTGGCCAGGTGTATGCCCGTTGTAAAAATACACTTCGATGCCTGCAAATAATTCACCTTCATTTTCCACCAGATTCAGTTTTCCGGAATTAAATAAAAAATTTAAAACCTCGGAATGATAGGCTGCCCGTTCCCGGGGATTTGAAATCTTTGAATGCTCCCACTGAATTTTGCTGCACCAGTAAGTGGCATTCGGGAAACGAAGCTGAAGTTCTCCTTCTGCATTAATTACTGCACCTGAGGCATGATCCCAGTGAAGATGAGTGAGCAAAACATCTGTTATTCCTTCCGGTGAATAGCCTTTTTCTGCCAGCGATTGTTCCAGTTGAAATCCGTCAACTACGCCATTGTTCCACATGTATTTTTCTGAATAGTGGTTGCCAATACCGGTTTCAATTAAAATTTTTTGCCTGCCCTTGTCAACCAGCAGACAACGAAGGGCCAATGGCGTAAAATTGCCCGAATATGGTGGGTAAATTTTACTCCACAATACTTTGGGTATAACACCGAAAAGTGCTCCCCCGTCACAATGAAAATGACCGGCTGAAATTGGAAAGAGTTTCATTAACAATAAATAGTGGAAACAAAAATCAGAAATGCAATTCTGCATCTGACGTTTCATTTCCCGGTTAAATATGTGGACAAAATTAAAGCTTTCAATCTGAATTTAAATTCCACTTGTTTTGAAAAGCAGAATCGAGCGAAAATTCCATTATATACTTTACGATACCGGTATAATCTTCTATTCCCTTTTCGACTTTATTGGTTTTCAGATAAGCATCATTAACTTTTGCGGCTACCTTATCTATCTTTTCATTTCTTAGCTTTAACCAATGCTCCCGAATACGGTTCAAATCCGTTTTCACCCGTTCATCCAGTTCTCCGGTTATTTCCTGAAAATCTTCCAACTGATATCCCTGATAAATAAAGTACCGCAAAGCAACAAGGTTGGCCGAATACTGCAATTGTTTCGATGAACTTTGTGTGCAAACCAGCCACGCATAAAAATTGGCTTCAGCTTCACTTGTAATGCCAAACTGATGCGCTTTTTCATGCGCCAAAACAAATGGATATTCAATTGGAAGATTGTTGCTGTTGACATGCACCTCGCTGAAAAACGGACCATAATAACCTGAAATTCCGGCCTGCGCAAAAAAATGGCTGAATGTAATATTCTTTGCTTTACGGATTCCCGCCGGATAAGTTAACCCAAGTGCCGGTGCCAGATTTCGATATGAGTTTTCTACCATTGAATCAACTTCACTTTTATCAAACCTGTCAAAAGCTGAATAGGATTCGTTTGTTCTTTTAACCAATTCCTGAAAAACATCAATAAATTCCTTCTTGTCAGGCTCTTTTGCCTCAAGGTTTAAACGTGTATTCAATTCGGGCCTGTAATAATTAAACCCCCACAAAAAGTAAAATAGAATATAAACAGCTGCCAGAACATTCAAAATAACTTTACCGGTAGTTTTGAACGAAATCCGCTTCAAAACAAGTAGAACCAACAATAAAAATCCAATGAAGACAAGCCAGAGATAAAATAAATCATCAAGCGAAAAAGAAAGAATCACACTTATTTTAGAGAAACTTCCTGCGATAAACGGGTAAATCAAACGGGAATAATATTTTCCGGCCAGCTCGGGCCGGGCAGCAAAAAACTCAGTTAATAAAAAGGTAAAAATTGCAAGCGCCGGTAAAATTAACCATCGTGCAAAGTGAAACTTATTGTGCTTTTTATTCATTGAATTCAATAATATGTTGCAAAGTTAATAAACCCTTCTTCATGAAATGTATTGTATGAAGTATGTATTTACTGACATGTTGAATCATTATTTATTGCTTCAATTTTCGGCAGGTGGGAATATGTTTGCTATTATTGCAATAGTTTTAAAACATATACATCTCATGAAAAAATCAACCGCCTTTTTAATTATCCTGGCAATTATTTCTATATCTGCCTCCGGACAAAATACAGATGATCGTGTAATGAAGATTCACAATAATGCTCTAACTGTAGATACCCATTGCGATACACCGATGGCTTTACTGGAAGAACATTTCGATATTGGCAAACGTAATGAAGCACCTAAAAACAGGGTCGATTTTCCGCGCATGAAAGAAGGCGGCCTGGATGCAATATTTTTTGCTGCTTTCACCAGCCAGCGGGAACGTACATTTGAAAATACCGAAAAGGCATACCGGCTGGCAAATGAAATGATTGATTCGGTTTATGCCGTTTGCCACAAATACAATGAAATGGCTGAAGTTGCTTTTAATGCGGAAGATGCTGCAAGAATTGAATCACTCGGGAAACGTGCCATTTATATTGGTATGGAAAATGGATTCCCCATTGGAAAAAACATTAATCGTGTTCAGGAGTTTTATACCCGCGGGGTACGATATATTACACTTTGCCATTCGAAAAACAATGACATTTGCGATTCATCGTCTGATAAGAAAGGTCCTGAACACAACGGATTGAGCAAGTTCGGTAAAAAAGTGGTGAAAGAGATGAATCATCTTGGAATGATGATAGATGTTTCTCATATTTCTGATAAATCATTCTTTGATGTTGTTAAGTTAAGCAAAACTCCTGTTATTGCATCCCACTCTAGTGTACGTTCCATTGCTCATCATAATCGGAACATGACGGATGAAATGATTAAAGCGCTTGCAGATAACGGAGGAGTAATTCAGATTTGTTTACTCGATGATTACATCAAAGATCCGGATACAACTACTGTGCGGTATAAAAAACTGGAAGAACTTCGGAAAATTTACAATACACAGTACGAATTAATGAGCGATGAACAAAGAAGTGATTTGAGCAAGAAGTGGAGAAAAGTCAATGAAAAATATACCAAAGATCTTCCTGCTGTTGCAGATTACGTTGATCATATTGATTACGTAAAAAACCTGGTGGGTATTGATTATGTAGGCATTGGCAGCGACTTTGATGGTGGTGGCGGTCTGGCAGACTGTGCCGATGTGAGCCAGTTTCCCAACATCACCTTCGAAATGTTAAAACGAGGTTATACTGAAGAAGAAATAGCCAAAGTCTGGGGAGGAAATTTCTTCAGGGTATTTAAAAAAGTTGAAGAACTTGCTGCTAAAAGCACAAGCAGGATTTAAAATCTTCGGGTAGTTAATATAACCTTGTTGCCTGGAAATCGTACATTATCCTCTTTTTCGGCAGTAATAAAAACTTTTATTGGTTCGAATGAAGACACAGTTTCAAGTGATGCTTTTAACTGACCGGAAAAAAAACCTTTGGAACTTACCAGTTGCCCAAGGTTTTCGGTTTGTCCTTCTTCGCTTTCCATCCATACTACGTAATTGTAATTTCGCGGATAAAGTTTCCTTATTTCTGCTAAATCTGAAATTTCCACATTAATCTTATAGTTATTGTTATCGTCTTTACGAACTTTAACTTTACCATCGGCTGCCGGAACTACTGAAGATTGCTGAAATGCTATATTTTCAGCACATGAACTGATTCCGATAATCAATGTAACCGATAAAACCAAGGACAAAATTAATTTCGGTAATCTATAATGAATTATTTTCATACTATCTTATTTTAAGATGATTAAATGGATACTAATGAACCAACCTGCACTTCCGTCTGATTGACTAACTTTACTAAAAAACCGGTAAATTACAATTTTGTTCATCCAAACTTACTGTAACTTCAACATAAAATACGATGCAAAGTGCTTAAAATCTATAATTCCTGTTCAATAAAAAAGTATGGAAGCGCTGTATTTGACTTCTCCAAAATTTTTGATTTTGAGTCAAAACAGAATTACCATGATCTTTCCAATGTACCTCATTAACTTTGGCCTTTTAGTTTAATTCTGTTCGCCAACACATTGATTGCAGCAGCTTCTGACCAAATAGAAATCATGAACAATGTATCTTTCAAGTGTGTTTAAATTTTACAGACTTTAATATTAATTTTAACCCTTTAGTCATGAAAACATTACAGTTAGCATTAGTTTTTACATTCTTTACTTTCACGGTTTTTGCTCAAAATGCAACAGTTGCAACAGACAAAAATCTGGAAGATGGTGAATTCGACAAGTATTCAACATTTACATTTGCCGATCATATAAACAATGACGACAATTCCTATTTTTGGGACAGTGAATCATTAAAAAGTAAGATTAAAGAAGAAGTGAAAGGCGAACTTGAAGCTCTTGGTTACGAATATACCGACGGACCAGATGCTGATT
Source organism: uncultured Prolixibacteraceae bacterium (assembly GCA_963816685.1). Classification (GTDB taxonomy): domain Bacteria; phylum Bacteroidota; class Bacteroidia; order Bacteroidales; family Prolixibacteraceae; genus CAVYUC01. The sequence goes on from CAWFMB010000008.1 coordinate 195,678, forward strand.
TGCTGGTAACTTTTCAGATTTTAAATGAAGATACCGAATTTACCGGTTGGGTAAATAACTTCTCGGATGATCGTTATTGGGGTCCAATGGAGTTGAGCGCACGCACAAGAGAACCTGATGATAAAAAAACGTATCATCTTGATAAAGGAACCCTGTTAATTCACATGGCCGATATTGATAAGGGACTGGCAGTTTGGAGAGGTTATGCATCAGGAATAATTGATGACAGCAATATTACAGACGATGATGAAAATGCTATCGCTGAAGCTGTTGAAAAGATTTTTGATGAATATAATTTTAGCGCATCGGCAAAATAAAAAAAAAACATCGTTTAAAGGTTGGTCTGATTAAGCCAACCTTTTTTTCTTGTTTCATTTTAAAAAACTGAGTTTAAAACCAGCACCATGATTTAAGAAAACTTTTAATTTTATTGTAGTAAATTTGCGGATAGTAATTCCCTGAAATATCGCCTGGCAATACGTTCTCAAGGAGACTTATGAAAATAAATATAATTGTATGAAAACTTTTATGTCAATTGTTGTATTTTGGGTGTTCATCTTAATTTCATTTCATCTTTACGCTCAAAAGGGTGATGATATTTACCTGATTATCCGCGGTGATGATATTGGCTCGTTTCATGCCGCCAATATCGGATGCATCGAATCGTATCAAAAAGGGATAATGCAGTCGGTGGAACTAATGCCCCCCTGCCCGTGGTTCTTTGAAGCAGTTGAAATGCTGAAGGAAAATCCAGATTTGGATGTTGGTATTCATCTGACATTAACAAGCGAATGGAGCCTTTATAAATGGCGCCCGCTAACAAATTGTCCGGAACTGACCGATGACGCCGGAAATTTTTTCCCAATGGTCTGGAAAAACGATAATTTCCCGCCACATTCTTCCATTCAGGAATCAAACTGGACCATCGAAGAAATAGAAAACGAATTGCGTGCACAAATTGAACTGTCACTTAAATATGTCCCGCAAATTTCACATATTTCCACCCATATGGGTTTTAATGGTTTCGATGAAAAAATCGGAGAGGTGGTTAAAAAGCTGGCCAAAGAATACAGTTTATACATCGATATGAGCGGTGTAAATCGTTTTCCCGGTTGGGGAAACGACGCAAAACCGGAAGCAAGAATTGATAAATTTTGCGAAAACCTGGAGAAACTAACACCCGGGACTTATCTTTTTGTGGAACATCCGGCCAGAGATTTTCCGGAAATGAAGCCTGTAGGGCATAAAGGGAATACAGACGTCGCGGAAAGCCGGGAATGGGTAACCCGCGTGTTTACAAGCGATAAGGTGAAAAAGGTGATCAAAAACAAAGGAATAAAGCTGATCAGTTACAGCGATTATAAGGAGATGAATTAATTTTCCAAATAAAAAACAAGTCAGACTGTAAACCATTAATAATCTTACATTAATGGTTAAATCGTAATGCTTTTTATTCCTTTCTTGCCTCACCCGGTTTTTATTCACACCGGATAACCGTGGTAAAATTCAAAAGGTAATATTTCCGAAATTACTGTCCATCAGGAGAAAGGATTCTCCTGTTCTCATAGGAGCGGCCAAAATCCGCAGAAATTCTCCTGCTCTCAAGGGACGCGGACTTTCCTAAGTCCGTACTTTTATTATTTAACCACCCAAAAATAATCAGGAGAAAAGATTCTCCTGCTCCTATGATTCTGAACTAATAAATGAAAAAGCGAAAAGGATAAAAATCTGGTCTCAGAGAAAATAAATGTTTATCTCAGTTTTGCTTCCAAAATTAGATTTTTATCTTTGGTTACTGACTAAATTTAAAAAATCATGCCGATGAAAACCTGTAGTAATTTCTTTTTTCTTCCTTTCATATTATTGCTTTTTGCTGTTTCCTGTAAAAACGAACAATCCAAAACTGCCGGTGATGTTCTGAATGCGCCACTTTTCAAATACCAGGATTTGGAGCCGCGCTGGAACAGTTTTGAAAATCCTGAAACTCTAAAAGGCGCCGGCGGGCAGGAGAACAAAGGAGCAAAGGGACATCCCTACGATGTGCTGAAAGCAGGTGAAACCAAGGTTTTGCTCGATGTGAACGGCCCTGGAATTATTACCAGAATGTGGTTTACCATTCAGGATCGGTCCCCCGAAATGTTACGTTCGATGAAAATTGAGATCTTTTGGGACGGTAATGAAAAACCTGCCGTTGCGGCTCCCTTTGGCGATTTCTTTGGAAACGGGCTGGGGCAAATGGTGGCCCTGCAAAATGAACTGTTTGCCAATCCCGAAGGACGTTCATTCAACTGTTTCATCCCGATGCCATTTAAAACCCATGCAAAACTGGCTGTTACCAATGAAGGAAGCACCGATTTGAATATGCTTTTTTATGACATCAATTTGGTGAAAATGGATGAATGGAACGACGAAAACCTTTATTTTCATTGTTTCTGGAACCGCGATACCGCCACTACACCAGGCATTGATTATACCATTCTTCCTGAAATTCATGGAAGGGGACGGTTTTTAGGTGTCACCTTTGGTGTAATTGCAAATCCGGTATACAATAAATCGTGGTGGGGTGAAGGCGAAGTAAAAATGTATCTGGATGGTGATGGTGCATTTCCGACACTGGTAGGTACCGGTACGGAAGATTACATCGGAACTGCATGGGGCCAGGGAGAATTTATTAACCGGTATACGGGTTGCCCTGTTGCCGATCGTGAAAACGACCACTGGGTTTTTTACCGCTACCATATTCCTGATCCCATATTTTTTGAAAATGATATCCGCGTAACCATTCAGGCAATGGGTGGTAATCAAAAAGAAAAAGTCATTGAAATGATGGCCGAAGGAGCGCCTTTAATTCCGGTTACCATTCAGGAGGGACAGGAATTCCAGGGATTGATGGATTCGGCATCGCCGGTAGATTTAAAAAATGATGAATTGATGTCGGGCTGGACTAACTTTTACCGTTCCGATGACTGGTCGTCAACCGCTTATTTTTACCTCGATAAACCTGTGAATGAGTTGTCCGACCTTGCCGGTGTTAAAATACGAACGTACAAATTAAAACAGAATACAAATGAAACTCAGAATTAAATTCGCTTTTTTATTTCTTTTAACTGTTGTTATTTTATCAGCAAAAGCGCAGGACCCTAACCGTTTTAAGGATCAGGTGGAACAGCTTTCAAAAGCCCGGTACAATTTCAGCCCCGATAAAAAACTTGTAGTTTTTGCCGGAAGCTCAAGCGTCAGAATGTGGAAAGATGTCCCCGATTATTTTCCGCAGTACAATGTGATTAACAATGGATTCGGCGGCTCGCAATTCAGCGACCTTATTTATTTCTATAATGATCTCATTAAAAAATTTAATCCCGAAATCCTTTTTATTTACGAAGGCGACAATGATATTGCCGGAAACAAAAGACCGGGGAAGATCAAACGCGATGCCAAAAAACTGGTTAAATTGATCCGGCAGGATTTCCCGGAAATCGAAATTGTTTTTATTGCGCCCAAACCGAGTATTGCCCGCTGGAACCTGAAAAAGGACTATGAAAAATTTAACCGTCGGCTGGAAAGATACTGCCACCGGAAAGATAACCTTGAATTTGCCGATGTATGGAACAAAATGCTCGATGATGACGGTGTGGTTTACCAGGATATTTTTATTCAGGATGGCCTGCATATGAATAAAAAGGGTTACGATTTGTGGGCAGAAGAAATCGGAAAATTCCTGGAATAGTACTGGAAAATGAAAAAGTTTATTTTACTCCTTTGTCTGAAGTACATATCCGGCAATAGAATTTGCTGCTACCATTGACGGGGTGCAGCCATCGTTTTGCGAAATTGGGTTCGGTGGAAATAAAACTGCATTAGAAATGTAAAGGTAAAAATTCCGCATAATAAGGGAATGATTAAATTGCAACTCGACACGGACGTCGATAAATTAACAGTTGAAGTCTTTTTACCTGAAAATCTGCCGGGGAGATTTGTCTGGAAAGAAAAAACGATAGAATTAAAAAGTGGAAAAAACAGAATAGAAATTCGATGAAAATACCTGCAGTTATATTGTTATTCTTCCTGCTGCTCCTGCACTTCTCCTGTAAACAAACGGAGGGAAGCCCGGATTTGAACCAAAAATTGTGGTATAACTATCCAGCAAAATACTGGAACAGTCAGGCATTACGCCTGGGGAACGGCTATTTTGGGGTTTCATTTTTTGGAGGAGTGGAGCATGAAAAACTTTCCCTTTCGGAAAAAAGTATGTGGACCGGCAGTCCTGCTGAAGGCGACTGGCAAAAAGCGGGAGTGAATCCCCGAGCCAAGGATGCCATTCCAAAAATAAGAGAAGCTGTGGTGGAAGGAAACGGCAGCCTGGCCGATAAACTGATTGCGGAAGATGTTTTTGGTTCTTCTGAAGAGTATGGATTTTTTACTTCCATCGGCGACTTAAACATCGATTTTGAAAATCATTCTGAAGAACCCTCAGAATACTACCGTGAACTGGATCTCATGAATTCCCTGGGAAAGGTTAGGTACAAATTGGGAAATACTACTTTTAAAAGGGAATATTTCTGCTCCTATCCTGACCGTGTGCTGGGAATGAAATTTACTTCCAGCCGCCCCGGCCAAGTTTCATTTCAGTTGTCGGTGGATGTGATGCAGCATGCATCGGCTGTTGAAATCAATAAAAATACCTTTCGTTTGAAGGGATCAATTGACGGAAATAACCGTCCGTTTGAAGTTTTGATTAACATTAAAAACGATGGTGGAGAAATCAGCAGTCAGGATGGGAAACTGATCGTGAAAAATGCAGATGCGGCAGAGTTGTTTCTGACGATGGCAACGAATTACAAAATGGAGTACCCTTCCTACACTGGTGACGATCCGGAAATTACCACAACTTCAGTAATGAAAAATGCCGTGGCTAAAGGATATGAAGGGGTGAGAACCGATCATATTCAGGATTACCAGTCGTTATACAACCGTGTAAAATTTGAATTGCCTGCAAATGAAGCAATAGAAAAATTGCCCGCAAACGAAAGGTTTCAACAATTAAAATCCGGCATGCCGGACCCCGGTTATAAAGTGCTGGCCTTTAATCTTGGGCGGTACCTGATTATCAGTTCTTCGCGGCCAAAAACTTTGCCGGCAAATCTGCAGGGGGTATGGAATTCATTTTATGTAGCTCCATGGGCAGGGAATTACCAAAGCAATATCAACCTGCAGGAAATCTACTGGTCGTGCGGAAATACAAATTTGCAGGAGTGCCAGGAGGCATATATCAACTGGATTGAAAACCTCGCTGTTTCGGGTAAGGAAGTTGCCAAACGTGTATACGGAACAAACGGATGGATTAGCCATACCACTGGAAATATCTGGGGGCATGCGGCGCCAATAGGAGATCATCCCTGGGGCATGTATTCCATGGGTTCGGCCTGGCATTGTCAGCACGTCTGGGATCAGTATGCATTCAATCAGGACAGGGAATACCTCGAAAATCATGCATGGCCGCTGTTAAGGGAGGCATCGGTTTTCTGGCTCGAAAACCTGATTCCCTTCAAGGGTTATCTGATAACTGCACCAACAGTTTCAGCGGAACACGGGGCACTGGAGACCGATTCGGGACTGAACCCTGCTTTCCATGATTTTAAAAGTGATAAATATGTTTACAGTCTGCCTGGCGTATACCAGGATATGGAGATGATTTGGGATCTATTTACCAATACTTCAAAAGCTGCAAAACTGGTGGGGGAAACGGCGTTTGCCGATTCGTTGCTGAAGGTCCGTGAAAAACTGTTGCCGCTTAAAACCGGCAAACACGGACAACTGCAGGAGTGGTACCGGGATATTGATGATCCGGAATGTCATCACCGGCATATAGCCCATTTGTATGCCGTTTGTCCGGGAAATGAAATTTACCCTACCACCACACCCGAATTAGCAAAAGCGGCAAAAAAATCATTAAACATGCGGGGCGACGGGCGCTATCCGGAACAGGAACTGGCTTCCGGCGGAAACTGGGCACGGGCACACCGTATGTGGTGCTGGACACGGTTGCTCGATGGAAACCGGGCAAATAAAATTATGACGGAAATGCTCACCGAACAAGGATTCGAAAATGGCCTTACCTATCAACATGCCGATTACAGTATGGGAAGGGAAGATTTTTACCGCGAAGATAACGGCCTCTTTTGCCATTTTCAGCTCGACGGATCTGCAGCCTTACCGGGTTGTATCGCTGAAATGATCATGCAGTCGCATATGGACGAAATTCATCTGCTTCCTGCATTGCCCGATGAATTTAAAACCGGTAAAATCTCCGGTATTAAAGCACGGGGAAACTACACGGTCGATGTGGTATGGAAGGAGGGTAATCTGGAAGAAGCCACCATTTTTTGCCCGGATGAAACCAGAATTCCGGTTATTCGTTTAAAAGGAAAAATTATTTCGCCTGCCAGCGATGAAAGAATAAAGCTGGTTTATCTGTAAATACCTTAGTTAACTAAAACCTGATAATATGAACCAAAAAATCATCCTTTTACTGCCTGTTTTACTTGTTCTGTTTTCCTGCCAAAAGCAATCTGTTAACAACAAAGAGCGGGAGTTTAATTCGGTTTATGAAGGCGAATATTTAAATCGTGTCGCATTTCCGGTTGGAGGAATCGGAGCGGGAATGATTTGCCTGGAAGGAACCGGAGCCATTTCGCATGTTTCAGTCCGCAACCATCCCGATATTTACAATGAACCGTTTTTAATGGCGGCCATTTCCGTGAAAGGATTGGAAAATGGCGCCAAAGTTCTGGAAGGTCCTGTACCCGATTGGAAAGTTTTTGGGAGCCCGGATACCGGAAACGGTGCAAGCGGCAAATCATACGGTTTTCCACGGTTTGAAAAAGCATCATTTAAAACTTCGTTTCCTTTCGGAACTGTAAAACTCGAAGATGACGATATTCCGCTGGAAGTTTCCATTACCGGCTGGAGCCCTTTTATTCCAACCGATGAGGATAATTCGAGCCTGCCGGTGGGAAGCATGGAATATACCTTCAAAAATACCGGAGGCAAAGAAGTGGAAGCCAACTTTTCGTACCATGCCGAAAACCTGATGCGAATGGAAGATCCAAGTGAGTGGGGTGGAAATTACAACCCGGGACATTCAATCGCCGGCATTGACAATGGATTTTTGCTGAAACAGGAATGCAAATCCGATAAACCTTTCTACAAAGGCGACTTTGCCATTTTTACCGACGACTCCGATGCGGTGGTAGATTTGAACTGGTTTCGCGGCGGATGGTTCGATCCCAAAACAGTTCTCTGGAAAGACCTCACTGATTTTACTTTTTCAGCCGATACCACAACGTTGAACTCACCGGGCGCCTCAGTTTATGTTCCTTTTACCTTAAAACCCGGCGAGGAAAAAACAGTGCGCGTGATGATGAGCTGGTATGTGCCGCATTCAAATTTGCGGATAGGCCTGGGGCCGGTTTCCGATGAAGTGGTGCAAAAAGATATGGAAGCCTCGCCGACAGGGGATCCGTGCGGTGCCGGTTTGAGCAATCTGTATTACGAACCCTGGTACTCCGGGCGATTTAAAAATATCGAAGAGGTCGTTAATTACTGGAAGTCGAATTACAACGATTTACGCTCGAAATCACAGCTCTTTACGAAAACTTTTTACGACTCAAGTCTGCAGCCCGAAGTAATTGAAGCTGTGGCGGCCAATTTAACCATTCTGAAATCGCCGACGGTTTTACGCCAGAAGAACGGAAAGCTCTGGGCATGGGAAGGCTGCCACGATGCATCAGGTTGCTGTTATGGCTCGTGCACCCATGTTTGGAATTATGCGCAGGCTTTTAGCCATCTGTTTCCATCACTGGAACGTTCGCTGCGTGAAACCGAATTTATGGAAAGCCAGAATGAAGAAGGACACCAGACCTTTCGCTCCAGTTTACCGATAGCCCCGGACATTTCCCACAACTTTCATGCTGCCTCCGATGGCCAGCTCGGGGGAATGATGAAAATGTACCGCGAATGGCGAATATCCGGAGATACGGAATGGATGAAGGAACTTTTCCCTAAAGTGAAGAAAAGCCTCGATTACTGTATTGAAGAGTGGGACCCGAAACACAGGGGAATTCTGGAAGAACCGCATCACAATACCTACGATATCGAATTCTGGGGACCTGATGGCATGTGCACCAGTTTTTATCTCGGCGCTTTGTCTGCAACTATTCAGATGGGAGAAGCCATTGGGGAAAATGTTTCTGAATACCGCGAATTGTTCGAAAAAGGAAAAAAATACCTGGAGAATGATTTGTACAACGGCGATTATTTTTATCAGCAAATTAAGGTGGAAGGACTGAAAGCTGCCGATCCGGTAAAGGCTTCGCAAATCGGAATAAACATGAATTATTCGCCCGAAGCCATTGAACTGCTGAAAAAAGAAGGGCCGAAATACCAGTACGGAAATGGTTGTTTATCCGATGGAATCTTAGGCGCCTGGATGGGGAAAATGGCCGGAATGGATGAATTCATCGACCACGGTAAAGTTGCAAGCCACCTCAATTCAGTTTACAAGTACAACTTTAAAACCGATTTGTCAGATCATATCAATCCGCAGCGGCCGGCTTACGGTCTGGGCAACGAAGGCGGGTTGCTGCTGTGTACCTGGCCGAACGGCGGCCAGCTGACCCTGCCGTTTGTATACAGTAACGAAGTGTGGACAGGTATTGAATACCAGGTTGCCTCGCACCTCATGTCCATGGGGGAAGTGGAAAAAGGGCTGGATATCGTCAAAGAAGTGCGGAAGCGGTATGACGGAAGAATCCGCAACCCGTTCAATGAATACGAATGCGGGCACTGGTATGCCCGGGCAATGGCAAGTTACGGATTGCTGCAGGGACTGACCGGTGTACGTTACGATGCTGTTGATAAGACACTGTACGTCGATTCGCAGGTCGGCGATTTTAAAAGCTTTCTTTCAACAGAAACAGGTTTTGGAACCGTTGAACTAAAAAACGGCAAAGTAAATCTTGATGTGGTTTATGGTGAAATCCCCGTCTATAAAACCGTTTATTAGAATAAATTATCCGGTTGATTTAGCAGATTCTGCACAGATATTCGATAAAATATCGATTATGTGTGCAGAATTTGCTATTTTTGTATAGTCCATAAAAAAAAACGATGTTATGGAAGATTTTGGGATAGTGCCGGTTGATTACAATATGGTTGTTCAAGCTATTGGCAACTACAAATCGCCTAAGGATAAAATCAGCAAAATGGAAAAGAATGGTGAATTGATCCGGCTAAAAAAGGGATTGTTTGTTTTATCCCCGGAATATTCAAAACAATCTCTTTCAAAAGAATTGATTGCCAATCATCTGTACGGACCCTCCTATGTTTCTGCTGAAAGCGCCCTTTCCCATTACAGTTTAATTCCTGAAAGAGTATACTTAACAAAATCAGTCTGTGCAAAGCGTTCAAAAAAGTTCATTACCAGATTAGGAACTTTCGAATATTACAGGGTTCCCGAAACTTATTTTCCCATTGGCGTTAAAAATGAAATCGTTGACAATGATTATGCATTTTTAATAGCAACTCCTGAAAAAGCACTTGCAGATTTAATTCTTCTGACTGCCGGATTAAGGATTCAATCGAAAAAGGCGATGGAAATTTATTTGAATGACGATTTAAGAATTGACTTTTCGACGAAACATAAATGGAATCCTGAAATTTTAAAGGATTGTGCAGAAAAAGGAAGAAAAAAGAGGGAATTAATTCTGTTATTCGAAATCTTAAAAAATGGCGGACATTTTTAATCGGATGTTGTCCCGTTACGAGATCGTTACTAAAAACGATGAACGAAATGCAATTCATGAAGTGATGCAGCAGGTAACGCTTGCCGGATTGTATCGGGGCGGTTTTTTTAACAAAGCAGCATTTTACGGCGGAACGTGTTTGAGAATTTTTCATAAGTTGCCCCGGTTTTCTGAAGACATGGATTTTTCGTTGGTTCAACCGGACGATAATTTTTTGATTGAAAATTACTTTGATGCAATAAAGACTGAATTTAAGTTGCTGGGGCGAAACATCGAAATAGTAAAAAAAGTAAAAAGGCTACCATCGCAGGTTGAATCCGCATTTTTGAAAGACAATACAAAAATGTACAACATCCGTTTTCAGACTGAACCTTCGATAAAAATCAAGCTGGAAGTGGATACAAATCCTCCTTTGGAATTTCAAACTGAATATAAATTACTGCTGTTGCCATTTTCATTCATGACGCGCTGTTTTACACTTCCTGGATTATTTGCCGGAAAAATTCATGCATTCCTTTTCCGGGGCTGGAAAAACAGGGTAAAAGGACGTGACTGGTACGATTTTGAATGGTACATTCGAAATAATATACCATTGGATTTTACTCATTTTATTGAACGAACCTGTCAGAGCCAGGGAATGCAGGAGAATTTATCGAAATCAAATGTGAAGAAAATGCTTAAAGCCAAAATTGAAAACACAAGCATTGAACAGGTCATCGCCGATGTAAGCCCGTTTATTAAAAATCAGGAAGATATTAAAATCTGGTCTACAGATTATTTCCTTCAACTAGTCGAAATGATAAACATTCAGTGATTCGGATGTGATGAGATTCATTCAAATTTCACCCCTGTAATTTTCTCAGAAACATTCCATAGTATTTTCGCTTCTCCTTCATTGTGGGAAGCTTCATTTGATTCCACTTTTACAGGATAACCTTTCATTTCCTTAAATCCGTCCGGGCCATAAAATTCTCCGCCTTTCACTTCAGGTGCCACCGCTGCATAAATTTCAGGAAGAGCACCTTGTGCCTGATTTTGGGTGAATATTTTAAAGAGCGGATACATTAATTTGAACCAGAATTTATTATCAATGTATCGTGCAAGATTGGTTCGCGATACTCCGGGATGTGCGGCTACTGCAATGCTGTCAATGTTGTTCTTTTCAAAAAAACGCTGCAACTCGTAAGTAAAAAGCAGGTTCGAAAGTTTTGACCGGCCATAGGCTTTAACGGAAGAATAGCCGCCTTTTTCAAACATCAGGTTGGCGAAATCCATTGTTCCACGCTTATGGGCATTACTGCTTACATTCACCACCCTTGAACCTGGTGTGCGTTTAATTACATTCAGCAAATGCCCGGTTAGTTTGAAATGCCCAAAATGATTGATCCCCATCTGTCCTTCCAATCCATCTTTTGTTTTAAAATAAGGAGTCATCATAATTCCGGCATTATTCAGGAGTACATCGAGCCGGTTGTATTTTGCTTTGAATTCCTTCGCAAAATTTTCAATGGAAGTATAATCCTGTAAATCAAGGGACATAATTTTAATATTACCTTTTACAGCGCCCATTTCATTTTTAGCCTGTTCACCTTTTTCAACCGAGCGGCTGGTAAGAACAACATGTGCCCCTTTTTCCGCAAATGCCTTCCCCGATTCGAAACCAAGTCCGCTGTTGCCGCCGGTTACTATGATTACTTTTCCCGTTAAATCCGGAATATCTTCCTTTGTCCACTTTTCATTACTCATACTTCCGATTTTTAAATAAGCATTAAACAGCTTTTAAGTGTGCATCTGGCTCCGGCATAAATAACATCCGGAATGATTGATTAAGATAAAGGTACACCCTATTTAATAAAACAGGGGAATAGAGTTTAAAGTCTTTCTGATTTTTTTTCATCATCCGGATTTATATTCATTTTTCTGTTTGTAACCGCAAAAAAGAAGACTGGTGAAATGCCCCGTGAAGTTCCGCCGGATTCCTGGGGAATACCATGGCTGGTACACCTATGGATTAAAGTGAGGTTAAAGTCACACTAAACTCGCATTAAAGTCGCATTAAATTCGCGATTTAGCGAATTTAATGCGACTTTAATGCGAATATAGATCGAATTTAATAAGTAGAAGATATATAGATGAAGGGAGGAAAGAGTTCCCCGGGAGAGGGGGTATCAGGGAGGATTAAGGTTAAGTTTGACTGTTCATTTAAAATTTACGGCAGGATTTTATTAATTCAACCGGAATTAAAACAAATGAAGGGCCAGGCAGCGGAGCAATTGCATCATGGCAAATCTCTGGCAGGAAACGACAAAATGATTGATCCCTTATTCAAACGGTTGCCTGAAGCAGCACCCGAAACCAACAGATCAGGCATTTAAAGGAGTGCAGAATGTTAAGAAAAAAGAGTGTGCGATACAGGAGCGCTGCCTTTCCGAGGATATCCGCCAACGACACATAAACCGGTATCTTTTTGCTTGCGGTTGAATTTCCTTTACAGGAATAATCCCTGCTCCTTCAAATTTATCCGGGATGGATTGGGGTTGCAGCTTGAAGTTCAACGATTGTTATTTCACTCTTTGTACCTACACGCATGGGCGGACCGAAAGTGCCTGCACCCTGCGAAACAAAAATTGTGGTTCCGTTGAAGCGGTGTATTCCCTTGTTGTAGTCAAAAATCATACTGGCTATGTATTTTATGGGGAACAATTGTCCGGCATGGGTATGTCCGGAAAGATATAAATCAATGCCATTTTTACCTGCATACTGAATTCCATCGGGACTGTGATGCAACAAAATGCTCGGCTTGTTTTTGTCGGGGGCTAAATTTTCGAGTGTTCCTTTAATGGTGGAATGATTCCCCGCAGCATGCATGTTGTAGGTATGACTGTCCGCTTTCATATGATTTAACCCGATAATCTGAAAATCACTCCAGTTTACCATTTCATTTTCCAAAACACGGATTCCGGTTTGACGAAGCAGTTTTTTTATAGTTTCCACGCCGGTATATCTGTCGTGATTGCCTTCAACAAAAAATACAGGTACAATAAGATGTTTCAGCGGTTCCAGTGTTTCCTGTGAAAGACGGATGCGGCCGTCGAACAAATCACCGGTGATGAAAACCACATCAACTTTGGCCTTATTTGTTTTCCTGACAATTTGCTGAAGGAATTTTTTCCCTCTGAAATGGCCGATATGAATGTCGGACAGATGCATTGCCCTGACTGTTTTGGTTAAACCTTCAATTTTGACTTCTTTTTTTGTCACCTGAATGTTCCAGGAATTTATTATACCGAAAACTGAAATTAAAAAGGTAATTGTAAGCGCGGTAAATCCATAAATCCGGGGAGGAAAATCCGTGAAAAAGCCTGCAATATCAACCGCCAAAACCGAAAGCAACAGGTAGAGCATAATCCCTGTTATTGTTGCAGCAGAAATATATGCATAGCTTCCCAGCCTGGAAGTCGTATTTGAAAGCGGCATCATTCCAAACAGCATAAAAAGAGTAAGTGCCGGAAATATGAAATGGAGCACCATTGTTTTTTCGATGCCAAAATACAGGTTAAACCTGTGTGCCAGGTAAACATTGGCGCCGGTTAAAACTCCCAGGAAAGTGATCAGAATAAGCCAGGGAATGAATTTTCTCATCAAAACTAAATTAATTGTTCTTTCTATGTTTATAACCTTTTTATCGGGATTTTTCATTTGACATTCAATCCAAATGAAATGTTCAGGGCAAACTTATATAAAAAGAGGAGTTTTTTCCATCAAATTAAATGTTGTACAGGAGAATATCAGGATTTGATCAACTACCAAATAGCAAATATTCTTTTCCGGATGAGTTAAACAAATGTTATTGTTTACTTGTATCATAAAGAAAAGATTTAAAATCGATTCAAATGAATAAGTCAACCAATCCTTTTCAACTAATTCTACCGGTATTTATTTTTCTGGTTTTCACTTTCCGGACAAATGCGCAAAACGGCGCAGAGCTCTACCAACAAAATTGTGCACAATGTCACGGGGCAGATTTAATGGGTGGAAATGCAACCAGTTTGGTTGACAAAATCTGGCAGTTTGGCGATGGCAACAGCTATATTATGCGCAATATTAAATTCGGTATTCCGCATCTTGGAATGCCGTCCTATAAGGAAACCCTCACTGATGAACAAATTTCATCCATTGTTGATTATCTTCGGGATGCAGAAAAAAATGCAGGTGCAGAAAAACCGGACCTCCCAAAAATGCTGGAGACACTGGATTATAATCTGAATGTTGAAACATTTGCGGATGGATTGGAAATCCCGTGGGCTATTGATTTTATTGATGCAACAACAGCTTTGATTACCGAACGTCCGGGAAGGCTTCGCATCGTTAGCCGGGGGGTACTGCAATCCGAACCGGTAAAAAATATTCCCGAAGTGCTCCATGAAGGTCAGGGCGGATTAATGGATGTTGCAGTTGACCCGGATTATGCTGAAAACGGATGGATTTACCTGTCGTACAGCCATGTTTTGAACGATGTATCCTCAGGTGATCGTCCGCCGGCTATGACCCGGATTATTCGGGGAAAAATAGAAAATAATACATGGACAGGTCAGGAAGTACTTTTTGAAGCGCCTCATGATATGTACCGCACAACCCGCCATCATTACGGCAGCCGCATTGTTTTCGACCCCTGGGGGTATTTGTATTTTTCAATAGGTGAACGCGGAACAGGAGAGCATGCACAGGATTTTACCCGTCCAAACGGAAAGGTACACCGGATTTACAGGGATGGGCGGATTCCGGAATCAAATCCCTACATGGATGAAGAAGCGGCCATGAAATCATTATATTCACTGGGAAACCGGAATATCCAGGGTATGGCAATCCATCCGGTTACGGGGCAGCTTTGGGTTACCGAACACGGGCCAATGGGAGGTGATGAACTCAATCTTATCGAAGCGGGCAAAAATTATGGCTGGCCGGTTGTTACCTACGGGTTAAATTATAATGGAACAGTTATTACTGAATTAACTCATAAACCCGGATTGCAGCAACCTGTGTTATACTGGAAGCCATCAATTGCTGTTTGTGGGCTCGATTTTTACACTGGGGATTTATTCAAAAAATGGAAAAACAAACTGATGGTAGGAGCATTAAAATACGAACAAGTTAGTTTATTGGATATTGAAAATGACAGGGTAATGCACGAAGAAGTAATTTTAAAGAATGCAGGCCGTGTCCGTGATGTTACCACCGGGCCCGACGGTGCTATTTATGTTGTCCTGAACAATCCTGACAAAGTGATTCGTATAACACCAGCTTCTTTATAACATTGCCAGAGTTGTAAAAGAGAGAGTGAAACCTAAACTCTCCATTCTGAGCATACGTTACGGCTGATAATTTGCCCCGAATCCTCAGATTCAAATTCGATTTTGTTCTATTTAAACTTAACGTTCAAATAGAAGTCAAAAATTCAGTATTAAAAGAATTTTTGTGGAAAGAACAATCATAATTATTGGATTTGTGCAGGCGCTGTTTGGGATTTTAATTTTTACCACAAAACGTCCCCGACATTTAAGTTTTCTTTTTTTAACCCTTTGGATGTTATTTATTGCTGTTTTTTTGGGAGCACGTCTGCTCTCTTTCCAGGTGGTGGAGTATTTTAAACCTGGCATTTTCCCAATTATGTTTTTACTCGGGCCATTACTTTATTTTTATGTGAATTCACTTGCTATTGAAAATTTTAAATTAAAACCCATCCATATTTTACATATTATTCCTTTTTTGTTGGTGTCTATTCATCGTTCCACAATTGATGCAGTGCCCATTGCAGGTTCTCCAGATTTATATGAAAATCCAAATTATTTTTATAACAAAATTTACTATTCACTTCTAATAGTTTCAGTATTTGTTTATTGGGTTTTGGGTTTGGATGTTATATTGAAACACCGCAAAAATATTCCTTTATATTTTTCCAATTATTCGGGTAAATATACTCTGAGTTGGCTGATTTTAGTGTTGTCTTTATTCCTGGTTTTATTTATCGCTAATTTCTTCATGTTTTTTGTGCAAAATGTATTACAGCTTGGGATAATCAGGTATTCAACACTTTCGCTTAATCTCACCGTTTTTACCTTTATCATGATTTATATTGGTATGAATCAATCGGTTATTTACAAATATGAGAAAGAACGAGCCGATGTGCAAATACCAATGGGTGAGCCAAGAAGCAACGAAGCTAAATACTTAGGTTCTGCTTTAAATGATAAAGAAGTATCGGAATTAATGGAAATGGTCCTCCATTATTTAAGCATTAAAAAACCTTACCTCAACCCGGAATACAGCCTGCAAATGATGGTGGACGATTTAAATATTCCGAGGCATAAATTATCGCAAGTCATCAACCGGAGTCAGAAAAAGAATTTTTATAAACTTATAAATGAATACAGGGTGAAGGAGGTAAAGGAGAAACTTCAAAATAAGGAATATAAAAATTTAACGGTACTTGGAATAGCTTTTGAAAGTGGTTTTAATTCCAAAACTACATTCAACCGGATTTTTAAAGAGGAAACCGGAATGACACCAACTCATTTTATAAAAGAGATATAATTTGTGAATTTTAAACCAATTACGACCATAAAAACCCAATTGTCTAAATACAACCGGGCTTTTTATTTCCCATTTTGTCTCTTCTATTTTACAAATTGATAAGTATATTTTTTGTTGAAAGAACTCAACACTGCTTTATAGTTTCCCGCTTCCAGCTTTGAGAGATTGAACCCTGAGTTAATTGGAAAATAGGTACCAATTTTTGTTTTAAAGATTAACTCGTTTCCCTCATAAATTTCGAATTTAAATTTTTCATTTTTGAAATTCAAGTATGAAAACTTCAAATCCTTTCCATCAAAAATAAAATACGGATCATTACTTAATACGGATTCACCCAAAAGTATTTTATTGGTTGTAACGGTAAAATTCTTTTCCATTGATGTACCATCTAACTTCAGGGTCATCTTGTATTTCCCATTTTCAAGATTCTGAACATCAAAAATCTTCTGATACGAAGATATAGGTTTATCCGATTGTTTAAAATATACCAGATCTCCGTTTATAGCATAGACACTAACCTCAAAATTAGATACTTTATCGTTTACAACTGAAACAATCAATTGGTTCTCATTTAACTTGTTTACTACCATTTTTGAGAGATCTGTTGCTGAGGCAATAGTTACTAATGCTGTTGCCAATACTGTAATTAAAAATCTTTTTGATTTCATTTCGTTTTCCTTTTTAATTTTAAATTGTTTTCATTAATTGTTTTGTAATACATAGATTCCGAACAGAAGACGAAGTTTAATCAACAATGGATAAAATAGGTGCCAATAAATTGGTTGGGACGTTTAAATTAGAAAGCTAACTAAATTTGAGTATAAATAATTAAACCTTACAGTTATGAAGACTCTTCTTTTTTTGATGGTTTCAATTTTACTTATTTTTCAATCCTGCACAAAAAAGCCGGAGCATGTTCAACCGGAGCTGGGTACACGTTCTGTTGCACAATTGAATGTTGACGGTTTTCAGTTCAAAGATCTAAATAAAAACGGTGAACTTGACAGGTATGAAGACTGGAGACTGACTGCGGATGAGAGAAGCAAAGATCTTCTTTTAAAAATGTCTTTGGAAGAAAAAGCCGGTTTTATGTTGATCAACTCTCTGAATATGGTTGGTACCAGAGCAGCAGAAGCATCGGAAGGTAAACTTGTTGCGAGTGATCTTTCAGAAACCGGAGGTAATAGTAGTTTTGGCGGCTTCGGACAAAACAGAAGGCAGGGTTCGGCTGACAGTACAAGACAAGGTGCCCGGGGTGGAGTCAGAGGAGCTGCCCAAAACACAGAGGGAGCTTTTATTGCCAATATGAATAGTTCGGGTGGTACAACGGACAGGGTTAAACAATATCACAATCGCCATTTTATACTTCGGTCGAATGAGAGTGCAGAAGTAACAGCAGAATGGGCGAACAAACTTCAGGAACTTTGCGAGAGCGAACCACTGGGAATTCCAGCTATAATTGCTTCAAATCCAAGAAATAATATTACAGCAAATGCATCATTGGGCACAAGTGTGGGAACAACAGTTTTCACTTCCTGGCCCGGAGAACTTGGTTTATCGGCCATGCGCGATCTTTCGCTGGTACGGGAATTTGCTGATGATTCGAGACAGGAATGGGCTGCTGTGGGTTTACGGAAAGGATACATGTATATGGCCGACCTTGCAACAGAACCACGCTGGTCTAGAGTGAATGGAACATTTGGAGAAAATTCGGAATGGGTTGCCCAAATGATGAAGGAAGTAGTGTTAGGTTTCCAGGGAGAAAAACTAAATTCAAAATCTGTTGCGCTTACAACCAAACATTTCCCCGGTGGCGGATCAGGAAAAGATGGACAGGATTCACACTTCGAATGGGGGAAAGCAGAAATATATCCGGGTGGATTGTTTGAGAATAACCTCATTCCGTTTCAGGCAGCTATCGATGCAGGAACATCATCAATAATGCCTTATTACTCACTGCCAGAAGGCACTGAATTTGAAGAAGTTGGTTTCGCATACAACAAGGGTGTTGTGAATGATGTTCTACGAAATCGGATGGGATTTAAAGGAATTATAAACTCCGATACCGGAATTTTAACCGGTATGGCCTGGGGTGTAGAGCATCTCACAAAGCCTGAACGCTATAAAAAAGCAATTGAAGCGGGCACAAATCTTTTTTCCGGAGAATCGGATCCGAAAATGCTTATTGAAGTGATAAAAAGCGGAATGGTAGACATGGCTTTAATTGACAGCTCAATTATTCATTTACTGAAGGAAAAATTTGAACTCGGTTTGTTCGAAAATCCTTATGTTAATGTGGACGAGGCTGAAAAAATCGTTAACAATGAAAAATTCAGGGAAAGGGCAGCTGTAGCCATGCGCAAATCCATTGTTTTGCTTCGGAATGAAAATGAAACATTGCCGTTGAAACCAAAAACAAAGGTTTATTTTGAATCTTACCCCAGAAATACAGGGGGAAGAAATGGGGAGACGCAAGCAGATGTCCGAAATGTTTATACTTTAAATAACAAACAATTTGAGATTGAATTTGTAAAAACTCCTGAAGAAGCGGAAACAGTTATTCTCTGGCTCCAACCAGGTGGAAATTCTTTATTCCGCTCTACCGGAGAACCGGTTTCTATCTCTCTTTCCAGGTGTGGTGTCGATGTTGATTATTTCAAAGGAATTTCAGAAAAAAAACCAACTATCCTGGTTATTAACTATACAAACCCGTGGGTAATAAATGAAGTATACAATGAGGGAACAAAAAATGTTGTTGGAGTTCTTGCCACTTTCGGTACAACAACCGATGCATTGCTGGATGTAATTACCGGCAAGTTTAATCCAACAGGTAAAATGCCGTTTTCAACTCCAATTTCTGATGAGGCGGTTGAAAATCAAAAAGAAGATGTGCCTGGCTATTTGGAAGGAGAAGGATATGCTCTTTTCAATTATGATGAAGGAATGAGCTATTAACAAAATAAAGTTCAAGAGAAATACAAAACCAGTCTTTGATTAGTTCGCCGGTAATAAAATCACATTTTGCAGGGTTTATTTTGTCACATAATCTTTTGCAGAACTGTTTTCTGTTAAAATGTATCAAATGAAATCAGAGTAATGCATTAACCTCATTTCGGAAGGTACTTTACAGTAATTTTTTTTGTTTGCCGGTTAGGTGCGAAAAGTTTTTCATCCGTCTGTTGAATCCATTTTTAACTTAATTATTTCCATTAACATAACATTACATAAAGGTTGTTAAAAACATTTTACAACCCGTGATCATGTTGTAGGACATTAAAAGTTAAAAAATGTAAACCAATTCATTCTAAAAGCGTTAAGATCATTATGTAATTATGAAACTTAAACTTCGTTTTCATGAAAAAAAATCTATTAACACTCTTGTTTTTTTTCCTTGTTGCGGTGGTTTCGGCTCAAACCAGTACAATAACAGGAAAAGTTACTGAAGCAGCAACTGGCGAACCAATTCCGGGGGTCAGTATTGTTGTTCAGGGGACTACTTCTGGTACTATTACCGATATCGATGGTAATTACTCTGTTCAGGCAGCACCCAGCGATACGCTTGAATTTAGTTTTGTTGGAATGGCGAGCCAGAAAATTGCTGTTAAAAACAATACAACAATTAATGTTGCACTTGAGGAATCAACGGAATTTGTTGATGAAGTGGTAGTTGTGGGATATGGACAGATGAATGTAAAAGATTTAACTTCATCCATTGCTACAGTTAAAGCAGATGAACTTCAAAAAACACCCACCGGTTCTGCAATGCAGGCTTTGCAGGGAAAAGTTGCAGGTATGCAGGTAGTCAGCAGCGGGGCTCCCGGAAGTGCCCCTACAATCCGTGTTCGTGGTATTGGCTCATATCCGGGAAATAACAGCGAATCGCCATTGTACGTTGTCGATGGAATGTTTTTCGACAATATCGACTTTTTGAATACACAGGACATTGAATCGATTTCGGTACTGAAAGATGCATCGGCAGCAGCAATTTATGGAGTACGTGCAGCCAACGGGGTTGTGCTTATCGAAACAAAATCCGGGAGATTGAACCAAAAAGCGCAGATTTCCTATGACGGTTATTTTGGTTACCAGGTGGCTCAGAATGTGCTGAAAATGGCCAATGCCGAACAGTTTACCACTATGGCGCTGGAGTCCGGGTCCCAATCCGACAGGGAGTACATTTTAAATGCAATGCAGCGTTACGGAAGGAGCCGGATCAATCCAAATGTGCCGGATGTCAACACCGATTGGTACGATGAGATTCTCAGGCCTGCAGTTATCCAGAATCACAGTATCAATGTTTCCGGCGGAAACGAAAAAGCAACTTATGCGGTAGGGACAAACTATTTTTACCAGGAAGGTATTCTGGATATGAAAAACCAGTACGAGCGTTTTAACCTTCGCTCGAAAATTGATTTTCATGCAACCGACTGGTTTACCATTGGCGGGAATGTAATTTTCAGTAATGCTTTAAAATACCTGCAGGAAGATGCCGCCTGGTTCACAGCCTATTATGCTGTGCCAATCATGCCTGTTTACGATGAAATGAATACGGATGCATGGCCTGTAAATTATGCAAGTGCCGAAGATATCGGATACAGGGGTGGTAAAAACCCTTTCCCGGCTATGGATTTTAACAATAACCGGCAGAAGATCAGGAAAACACTTGCCAATTTTTATATCGAACTGAACCTTATCCCTGATATGCTGACCTTCAAAACTACCTATAACCATGCATTTACAACATTAAACCAAAGGAATGTGGATTTGCCGTATATGATTAGTAATAACTTTCAGCGTCCGGTTGCAGGTATTACAAAAACCACAGAAGTGTTTTCCGATCAAATCTGGGATAACATTCTTACATTCGACAAGGATTTCGGCCGGCACAGTCTGATGGTTATGGCCGGTACATCCTACCGCGACGAAGCCTGGGATTATCTTACGGCACGTGGTGAGGAATACACATCCATTGACCGCGAAGAATCGTGGTACATCGACCAGGCACAAACCATAAATGTAGATGCAGTTACAGATAACGGAAGCCGTCAGTATGGAATTTCCTATTTTGGCAGAGTTTCCTATAATTACCGCGACAGGTATTTGTTTTACGGTACCATGCGCGCCGACGGCAGTTCAAAATACCAGGAAAAATGGGGCTATTTCCCGACAGTTGGAGTTGGATGGGTAGTTTCGGAAGAAAATTTCATGGATGGTATCGGCTGGATGGAATTTTTGAAATTACGCGCCAGCTGGGGACAGCTCGGGAATGATAAAATACAGGCCAGCAACGGGGCCCGCACAACAACAGTAGTAACTACAGCCATCGATGATGTGTTGCGCACCGGAACAACTTCGGCAAGTTCATTTTCGTGGCTCGAATGGGAATTAACGGAAGAAACAAATGTAGGTCTAACCGCCCGTTTACTGGACACTCACCTCTCCCTCGATGCTGATTACTATATCCGCGATACAAAAAATGCTGCAATTTTTGTGACTTTACCACTGATTGGTTCCAGCATTTTACGAAATGTGGGTGTTATCCGGAATTCGGGTTTCGAACTGGTGTTAAACTGGACCAATACAGTTACAAATGATTTCAGCTACAATGTAGGTGCTAATTTTTCAACCCTTAAAAACGAAGTACGCGATTTGTACGGTCAGCCATACATTGATGGTGGTTCAGCCGAATTCAGACAACGGTCGATCGTTGGCGAACCGCTTTTGGCTTTTTACGGCTATAATGTTTTAGGTGTTTACCAGAACGAACAGGAAATTCAAAATGATCCGGTAGCTGTTGAAAATAACCTTCAGCCAGGTGATTTTATTTATGAAGATACCAACAACGATAAAATGATTACTGATGAAGATCGGGTGGTTTTAGGTTCCTATTTTCCTAATTTCATGTATGGAGCCAACCTGGGGTTAAACTGGCGGAACTTCAATTTCTCGGTAAATGTAATGGGACAAACGGGAAATAAAATCCTTAACCGGAAACGGGGAGAAATGATTTGGACTCCGGATGGCAACCTGGATGCCGACCTGGCAATAAACCGCTGGCACGGTGAAGGAACATCCAGTAAATACCCGTCATCTGCCGGTTTGAGAAAAGGATGGAATCAAAAGATGAGTACTTATTTTGTTGAAGACGGTTCATTCTTCAGGGTGCAGAATGTACAACTTGCCTACACCTTCAATACTGAAGAATTATTTAACACAGAAATGCCGGATGCAACTATCTCTTTTACAGCCGAACGGCCAGTAACTATTTTTGGTTACAATGGGTTCAATCCTGAAGTTTCGGATGGAATTGACCGGCAAACCTATCCCATTCCTGCTGTTTATACTGTGGGACTGACTATTAACTTTTAACTTAATAAACAGAAGATTATGAAATCTGTAAAACATATAATGAAACTGATTGCGGCGATTGCAGTATTTTTATTGCCATCAGCCTGTCACGATCTTTTGAATGAGCCTGCCGAAAACAGGACATTTACGGAGGGTACCGATTATACTAACTCCGGTGACATGATTTTACCCCTTATTGGAGCTTATGCCGAGTTCTATTCACGGGGATGGGAAGATTTCCCGCTGATATCTGTAAGAGGAGATGATGTAAATGCAGGTGGCCTTGGCGACCAGCAGGATTTTGCCGAAACCGACAGGTACAACTACAACAAAGATTACTGGATGTACAATTCAGTCTGGCAGAATTTCTACAGCGATATTCTAACCATGCATTCTACAATGGAACAGGTTCAGTTATACATCGATAATGGTGCAAGTGCTTCCCTGGGTAATCAGTACATTGCCGAGGCAAAAGTGCTGCGTGGCTGGTTGTTGTTTCAGCTGGTGAGGGTTTGGGGTGATGTTTACATTACCCACAGCGCTGATCCTTCGGAATTACTTGTTGCTGATGTTTCACCTAAACAGGAAGTAATGCAGCATATTTCGGAACAAATGGATGAAGCGCTACCGGATTTGCCGGATATGCGTCCCAATCAGCGGACAGATATTCCGGGTGGTGTTACAAAATATACTGCCCTGGCAGTAAAAGCGCTTGCAAACCTGGAGTTGAAAAACTATCAGGCAGTTGCCGATGCCACTTCTCAAATCATTAGTTCCGGTTTGTTTGTGCTGGAAACAGACTTTTACAACCTTTTTAAGATACCGGGTAAATTGAGCGATGAAAAAATCCTTGAATTGCAGTATTCTGATTTCGGACAGGGTGCCGGTGAACAGCGAAGTTATCTGTATGCCTTTTTTGGGCCACAGGGATGGACCCCGGCAGTGGAAGGCGCCGGCAGCGGCTGGGGATTTTATGAACCCAGCCTGAAATGGATTCGTTTTATGCTCGACCGTGGAGAACGGACACGCCTTGAGGCCAGCGTTTTATTCACAAACCGGGGAATTGATTCATTGAAAAGTACCTATTCAAATCCGGTTCCTGACTGGATTACGAATACAACACCTTCGGGAGATATAATCAATAATTATACACGTGCATTATTCGCCAGCGGTAAACATTATTTACCTTCTGTCCAGCTTACACCGGGCAGAACAGAATATGGAAACAACAATAATTTTACGGTTATCCGCTATGCTGAAATTTTGCTGATGCATGCCGAAGCGCTGACAATGGGCGCCAACAGTTCGGTTATGACAGCCGATGAAGCAGTGAATAAAGTAAGAAACAGGGCAGGATTAAACCCGCTTTCCGGAGTTACACATCAACAGGTTATGGATGAAAAATTTGCAGAACTGGCTATGGAATGGGGAATTCGGTATTATGATATGATCAGGCTTGAAAATTATGGCGAATTAAGTTATGGCGGACGCACTTTCAATGCGCCCGAAGATATTTACCTGCCGTATCCTCAAAACCAGGTGGATCTCTTACCGGCTCTTGGTACAAACCAGTAATAATTATTCATAATAAACTGGATAAAATGAAATAACCATAACAAAGGACAGGTCTTCCTGGCTGATTACCAAATCATGGTTATTCCGTTGCATTCATTTAAAAATAAAAATTTAATGAAATGACTAAAATAAAACAAATAATGATTGGTGTTCTGGTCACACTCTTTGCTGTGGCTTGTAACGAGGGTATCGATCCTATCACTCCAATGGAACCGGGCCCGGATGAAACGGCTCCTTCAGTAACCATAAAATATCCTTCTGAAGGGACAAAACTTCAGGTTCCGGAAGCTGAAACTCCTATCGATATTGAATTTGAAGTTACAGATGATATTGAAATTGGTTCAATTTCTGTAAAAGTAGACGATAATGAAATTGCAAATTTCAGTGATTTTAAAGATTATCGCAGAGCTTTGAAAACCATTCATTACGAAAATGTGACCAACGGGCAACATACCCTTTCGGTAACAGCCACCGATCTGGAAGGTAAATCCACCACTAAAACGGTAAATTTTGAAAAAGTTTCGCCTTATACACCCAAATACGATGGCGAGATGTTCTACATGCCTTTCGATGGAAATTACATGGAATTAATCAGCTTTCAATCTCCGACAGTGGTTGGGACTCCTGGTTTTGCAGGGGAAGGTGTACAGGGTGGAAATGCATATAAAGGAGCTTCCGGTTCTTATTTGACTTTTCCTGCCGATGGCCTGAAAACCAATGAATTCAGCGCAGTTTTCTGGATGAAAATTAATGCGGTTCCCGACCGTGCGGGTATTCTGGTCATGTCACCTGAAGATGCTGCAAATCCGGATGCACAGAATGTAAGAACTTCCGGATTCCGGTTTTTCCGTGAAGGAAACGCCACGCGCCAGGTATTTAAACTGAACGTTGGTTCCGGCGCATCAGATATCTGGTTCGATGGTGGCGATGCCGCAGCAATTGATCCATCGGCAAATAACAGCTGGATACATTTTGCTTTTACCATTTCTCAAAATCATGCAACTGTTTACATTAATGGGCAGGTGGTTAGCGAAGGCGATTTTGATGGTATCGACTGGACAGGTGTCGATATTATTTCAATCATGTCTGGAGCGCCACGTTTTACTGGTTGGGATCATAATTCCGACCTGAGCTTCATGGACGAACTGCGGTTGTTCAACAAAGCGTTGTCTCAGGATGAAATTCAGAATATTTTTACTGCTGAATCAGGTCAGGCTCCACAATATCAGGCAAAGTATGGCGAAATTTTTTACATGCCCTTTGACGGTAATTTTACCGATCTTGTAACCGGAAATGAGGCAACTGTAGTTGGCAATCCGGGATTTTCAGACAATGCAGTTGAAGGACAGGCGTATGCCGGTGCCACAGATTCATACCTGACTTTTCCCGGTGACAGGTTTCAAAATGAACAATTAAGTGCAACAATGTGGTACAACATTAATCCTGTCCCCGATCGTGCCGGTATTTTGATCATGAGCCCTGAAGATACAGAAAATGCAAATTATCCGGATATACAGAATTTGCGAACAAGTGGGTTCCGGTTTTTCCGGGAAACAGGAGCCAACAGTAACCAGCGGTTTAAACTCAATGTTGGTACCGGTGATGCAGAAGTATGGTTCGATGGTGGCGAAAATGCAGATGTTGATCCAACCACAGGCGAGTGGAGGTTCTTGGCATTTACAATCTCAGCTGACAGCGCAAAAGTATATATCAACGGGGAAGTGGTAAGTGAGGCAAAACAGGCTGGTATCGACTGGACAGGCGCAGATTTGTTGTCGATAATGTCCGGTACACCCCGTTTTACTGAATGGAACCATTTTTTTGATTTGAGTTTATTGGATGAACTGCGTATTTTTGATAAAGTACTCACTCAGGACCAAATTCAAAATATGATGAACGACGAACAATAACCGGATAAATGAATACGAATTTTCATACACTCAGAAAAGCTGCCAGGAACTATTCCCGGCAGTTTTTTCCGGTTTCAATCCTGTTATCAGCAAAATTCAATTCTGCGTATCTGTTGATTTTTGGTCTGTTATTCTTCATGGCCGCCGGTTGTTCCCCGGTTAAAAAATCAGGAAACGAACAAGATCTGAATAGCACAGCTGATACGTTATCTGATGAGCAGTTGCTTGATACAATCCAGTTTTACACATTTCAGTTTTTTTGGGATGGTGCAGAACCCAATTCCGGGTTGGCACGCGAGCGTTATCATGTGGACGGGGTTTATCCGCAAAACGATAAAAACATTGTCACCAGCGGTGGCGGTGGTTTTGGTCTCATGGCTATTCTGGTTGGAATTGAACGGGGTTATATTACCCGGCAGGAGGGATTGGAACGTTATCTTCAAATTGTTGATTTTCTGAAGCATGCCGATCGTTTTCATGGTGTTTGGCCGCATTGGATAAATGGTGAAACCGGTAAGGTAAAACCATTCTCAAAATATGATGACGGAGGTGATCTGGTAGAAACGGCTTATCTCGTGCAGGGTTTGCTGACGGTGAAACAATATTTCATTGAAGGGAATGAAGAAGAACAACAGCTTGTACAAAAAATTGATTCGCTTTGGCGGGGTGTTGAATGGGACTGGCACCAGAAAGGCGGAGAGGATGTGCTTTACTGGCATTGGTCGCCTAATGTTGGATGGAGAATGGATTTTCCACTCAGGGGATATAACGAATGCCTGATTACCTACATTCTGGGGGCTTCTTCACCAACTCACCCGATTTCCACAGCCGCATACCACGAAGGTTGGGCCAGAAACGGTGAAATAAAAGGGCATCATGAAAAATACGGTTATATCCTCCCATTGAACCATAA
This sequence comes from uncultured Prolixibacteraceae bacterium, assembly GCA_963816685.1. Taxonomy (GTDB): domain Bacteria; phylum Bacteroidota; class Bacteroidia; order Bacteroidales; family Prolixibacteraceae; genus CAVYUC01. The sequence continues at coordinate 222,818 of CAWFMB010000008.1, forward strand.
CGGATCACTGGAGCAGGGAGGGCCTCTGTTTTGGGCGCATTATTCCTACCTGGGCCTCGATCCGCGCAACCTCTCCGACCAATATGCCAATTACTGGGAAAACAATGTGGCGCAGACCATGATTAATTATCAGCATTGTATTGAGAATCCGCAAAATTATAAAGGTTATGGCGAAGATTGCTGGGGGCTTACTGCAAGTTATTCCGTACCGGGTGCTGCGCAGTATTTCAGTGGGCAGACAAATGAAAAGCCTGAACCCGATTCTGCATCCGTTGACGTGGGTTATGCAGGCCATAAACCAGGGTTTGACCTTGGAGTAATTGCACCCACTGCAGCCCTTTCATCCATGCCCTATGCACCAGAGGAGGCCATGAAAGCTTTGCGCCATTTTTATTTTGATTTGGGCAATAAATTAATGGGGCCTTATGGTTTTTACGATGCATTCAGCGAAGAATACAACTGGTGGCCTCAAAAGTATCTGGCTATCGATCAGGGACCAATTCCGGTAATGATTGAAAATTACCGCACTGGTTTGTTGTGGAACCTCTTTATGAAAAATGAAGAGGTGCAAAAGGGATTAAAACGGCTTGGTTTTTCTTATAATGAAAATTCAGTTTCAGGTATAAAAACGAAGCCAAACCAATAAATATAAGATTATGAAAACATTTACTACCACTGGATTATTTCTGCTTTTATTTGCCACCGGGAGTTTTGCACAAAATTACAGCATCTATCAGGATGAAGGCTACAAAAGTCTGTTTAACGGTAAAAACCTGAATGATTGGAAAATACCGGAAGGCGATAACGGGCATTGGTCAGTAATCGACGGAGTAATCGATTACGATGCACGTTCTGAAGCCGAAGGGAGCAAAGACATTTGGACAAAAGAAGAATTCGACGATTTTAAACTGCACGTGGAATGGCGGTTCAAAGGATACGGCGACCATCTTTTTCCGCTTCCAACCATTTTGCCCGATGGCGATTATCTGCGCGATGAAAACGGGAAGATTATTGAGCCCCCCGGTCCAAATTCTGATTCAGGTATTCTGTTGAAAGGCGCCGGCCAGGTGAATCTCTGGTGCTGGTCGGTTGGTTCCGGCGAATTGTGGAGCGTAAGAAATGATCAATCGCAACCTGCGGAAGTACGTGCAGCGGCTGTGCCTTCCGAAAATGCAGATCAACCTGTTGGACAGTGGAATGCAATGGATATCATGGTGAAAGGAAACCGGATAACCGTAATTAATAACGGAATTACAGTGATAAACAATGCTTTGTTCCCGGGATTGGATGTTGAGGGTCCAATCGGTTTACAGCATCATGGCGGTATAAACGAGGAAACCGGCAAGCTGAAAGGTGCTTCCAGCCTGGTTCAATTCCGGAATATCTGGATTAAGGAATTGTAAATGCAGGTATATTGAAGGTTCATTTTTAAATTGAGTGAAATGCGCAGGATTTTTGGGTTTATACCGGTGATAATTTTACTGATGTTTATTTCCGGATTAAGCAGCAGTCAGGAAGTTTTTTTCTTTACCGAAGCCACCGATACTACTTTTTACGATCAGGGAATTGTGGATGTCAATAATCTGGGAGAGAGTGAATTTGAGCATACACATCCGCCCGGTTTGCCGCAGTATAACGATAAAATTCCAGCTTCAACATTTGCATTCAAAGGAGAAACTTCACTGAAATTCAATTATACTTCCGCTGCAAGCGGGGACTGGAAAGTAAGTGTTTACCGTGCCGGCTGGATTGCTGTAAGTATTAAAGGACTCGATTCGCTGGCTTTATACATTTATCCGGCAAATGAAATTCCGTCTTCCGCGCTTCCGTTAATTGCTTTGCGGGCACGAAATAAAAGCGGTTCGGGCGATGCAACTTCGCAGTATTACAAATTATCGGAGTACAATGATGATGTTCCGGCGGGTCAGTGGACACGGCTGACTTTTCCGCTCAGCGAAATTTTGAATGATGAACAGAACAGCCAGTTAAATTTTGCGGAAACCATAGGAATTATATTCCGTCAATCTGAAAAGAATGATGTTTCAAGACAATTTTACATCGATGAAATTGCTGCATTCAAAAGCATAGGTGAAGTGCCGCCGGTGGAGAACTTTACTGTAACCGGTTACGACAGTCATGCAGAACTGACGTGGACTCCACCCTTAAATGATTTGACGTATCAGATTTTCGCATCGTTTGATGGCGGACATACTTACGAATTACGTACTGAAACTGCTGAGAATTATTATCTCGATTTTGTGCCGCAGGAAGGCAGGAATATTTCGGTGCATTACCGGGTAATTGCATCGGTTCAGAATAAAGTATCGGAACCGGCAGAAGCGATTGCAGAAATCCATGACTATACGGATGAAGAACTGTTGGATATGGTTCAGCAGTATTCCTTCCGTTATTTTTGGGAAGGTGCACATCAGCCGTCCGGAATGATTCTAGAACGCTCAAACGGAAGTGAAAACACTGCAGCTTCCGGTGCAACCGGAATGGGTTTAATGGCCATGATTGTTGCGCATGAACGGGGATATGAACCCCGCGATTCCATTAAAAACAGGATCCTCAAAATTCTTGATTTCCTTGAAAATTGTGAACGGCACCACGGCGCCTGGTCGCACTGGTACAATGCTGATACGGGCGAAACACAGCCATTTTCACCAGATGATGACGGCGGTGATATTGTGGAAACTTCTTATGTGGCTGAAGGATTAATTGCATTGAAAAATTACTTTTCAGGAAATGATTCACAATCAGTACAAATCAGGGAAAAGTCGGATAAACTATGGCGGGAAGTGGATTGGGAGTGGTATCGGAATGGCGGGCAAAATGTACTTTTCTGGCACTGGTCCCCCAACTTTAATTTTCAGAAAAACATGAGGGTGCGCGGCTGGAATGAAGCACTGATTACTTATATTATGGCCGCTGCTTCGCCAACACATGGCATCCCCAAAGAAGTTTATACGCAAGGCTGGGCCCTTAACGGCGCAATTGTGAGGCCGCGTAAGTATTATAATTTACCCATAAGTCTGGCGCCCGACTGGGGCGGGCCACTGTTTTTCATTCACTATACGCATTTGGGAATCAACCCGCACGGGTTGAAAGATGAGTATGCCGATTACTGGCAGGAACATGTAAATACGGCAAAAATTCATGTTCTGTATGCCATGGATAATCCAAAGGATTTTGAAAATTACAGTGACAGTTGCTGGGGCCTTACCGCAAGCGATGATCCGTTTGGTTATACAGCCCATGCGCCGGTTCTCAACGATAACGGAACAATTAGTCCGACGGCCGCATTATCAAGTTTTCCCTACACTCCTGAGGAATCGATGAAAGCCTTAAAGTACTTTTACCGGGAACGCGGTCCGGATATCTTCGGATTATACGGACCATATGATGCATTTAACGATGAATTGAACCGGGTTCAGGAAGCCTGGATTGGAATCGACCAGGGGCCAATAGTGGTGATGATTGAAAACTACCGCTCCGGTTTGCTCTGGAACAATGTGATGAAAGATGCCGAGGTCCGGGCAGGATTGGATAAATTGGGATTTCAGTATGAAACAACAACAGGAATCGACAAGGTTAACAGAAGGGAAGCTTTTCAGATTTACCCCAATCCGGCCTCAGGAAGAATAAATATTATTATCCCCGGAATTCAGAACGAGGAAATTACGTTGAAATGTTTTTCAGTGGATGGCCGGCTTATGATGAATAAGAAGCTGGATGATTCAGGGCGGGTCATACCTGTCGATATTTCAGCCTTGGATAACGGAATCTATATGATATCCGTTCAGTCCGGGGAGAAGCTTTACCGGACACAGATTGTATTATACAAGTAACAGATCATGAAAGAAAGATTTTTGCAATGTAGTGGATTCATCCTTATGCTGTTGATAAGCTCTGCATTCAGTAATCATATTCAGGCCCAGGACAATCCGCCCAATCTGGTCATCATTTTCGACGATGATTTGGGTTACGGCGATTTGGGATGTTACGGAAATCCCGTGATTCGTACACCAAACCTCGACCGGATGGCCGAAGAGGGAATGCGGTTTACCCAGTTTTATGTGGCGGCATCGGTTTGCACACCCAGCCGCGCCGGATTATTGACCGGCCGTTATCCCATCCGCACCGGTTTGGTGGAAGGAATTATTCCCGGGCGGGTGCTATTCCCCAGTGATAAAACCGGACTGCAACCCGAGGAGGTAACCATTGCCGAAGTACTGAAATCCAAAAATTATGCAACAAAAGCCATCGGAAAGTGGCACCTGGGGCATCTGCCAGAGTTTTTGCCGGTGGCGCAGGGTTTCGATAGTTATTACGGAATTCCCTACTCCAATGATATGGACTACGTGGCGCCAAAAAACGGGCAGCCGGGGTACTGGAATATTCCGCTGATGCGGGATACAACAATTATTGAACGCCCGGCCAATCAACATACATTAACGCAGCGGTATACGCAGGAAGCGGTAAAATTTATTCATGAAAATGCCGGCCGTCCCTTCTTTTTATATCTGGCGCAAACCATGCCGCATGTTCCGCTATTTGCTTCCGAAGATTTTGAGGGAGTCAGCGCCCGCGGCTTGTATGGTGATGTGGTTCATGAAGTAGACTGGAGTGTGGGGCAGGTTTTAAAAGCTTTGCAAGATGAAGGGTTGGAAAAAAATACGCTGGTTATTTTTACAAGCGATAACGGGCCGTGGCTGGTTCAGGGATTAAATGGCGGCTCCGCAGGGTTGCTTACCGGAGGCAAAGGAACAACATGGGAAGGTGGCATGCGCGAACCTATGATTGCCTGGTGGCCGGGAACGGTTCCGGCCGGAACTGTTTCGCTCGATTTAACTTCCACACTCGATCTTTTACCAACAGCGGCAGCATTGTCGGGTGCTTCGCTCCCGAAAAACGAACTGGATGGTTACAACATTCTGCCGGTACTAAAGGGAGAGAAGAAAACAGAACGGGAAGTATTTTATTATTTCCGTGGCGATGAATTGTATGCTGTCCGTTACGGTCCGTGGAAAGGGCATTTCATCACCCAGACAGCTTATCCTGACGGGCCACAGCAAATCCATAACCCGCCACTGCTTTATCATTTGGAAAATGACCCTGGCGAGCATTTTGATGTGGCATCAAAACATCCGGATATTATTGAAAAACTACAGGCGCTATACCTTGATGAAAGTTCGAAGCTGGGGCGACCTAAACTTCCTGAAATTGAGGCGGAGAATTATGCGGACCAGGTGAGTATTACCGGTGGAACCATCAGAATTCAGGACATGACGAATTTTAAAAACCTTTGGGGAAACGATAAGCAATTGTGGTGGGTGGAAGCCCGGCCGGGAGATAAACTTACTTTCCCTGTTACCGTAGCCGAAAAAGGGGAATATGGCATTACGGGCTTTTTTACCCGTGGTGGCGATTATGCAATAGTTCGCGTACTGGCGGGAGGAAAGCAAATTGGCTCTCTTGTGGATGGCTATTCCGAAAGGGTGGAAGCTACCGGGCCGGTTTATTTTGGCAAGGAAAACTTCAAAAAAGGGGTAAATGACATTGTAATTGAAATTGTAGGAAAAGATGCACGTTCTGCCGGATATTCTGAAGGCTACCTGGTGGGAATCGACGGATTTATGGTAAGAAAATAGTGGAATAAAAATGAAAAGATTTTTTGGATGTGGTGTTTTACTGGCTTCGATTTTAAGCACTCTGTTTTATTCAGAAGCACCGGCCCAGGATACCCGGATGACGACCTACTGCAATCCGCTGAACCTCGATTACACTTATATGATATACAATGCCAACAACGATCTTTCCTACCGTTCAGGTGCCGATCCGGCGGTGGTGGAATTCCGGGGTGAGTTTTATATGTTTGTCACCCGGTCGATGGGTTACTGGCATTCGGAAGATTTACAGCACTGGGATTTTATTGATCCGGAGCAATGGTATTTTCAGGGTTCCAATGCACCGGCCGCATTCAACTATAAGGATTCGGTATTGTATGTTGCCGGCAATCCATCCGGTTCCATGAGTGTACTTTATTCTGATGATCCAAAAAGCGGCAGGTGGAAAGCCACCCCTTCAATTTTGCACAATCTCCAGGATCCGGATTTGTTTATTGATGACGACGGGCAGGCATATCTGTTTTGGGGTTCCTCCAACAAATTTCCCATTCGTGCCAAAAAGCTGGATAAAAACAAACGTTTCCGGCCATCGGATGAGGAAATCGAACTGTTTAATCTCAATGAATCCCGACACGGCTGGGAACGTTTTGGTGAAAATCATTCCAACACCGAACTGGAAGGATACATTGAAGGGCCATGGCTGACCAAATACAACAGGAAATATTACATGCAGTATGCCGCTCCCGGAACGGAATTCAATGTTTATGCCGATGGTGTTTATGTCAGTGATTCACCTCTCGGACCATACAGGTATGCACCGAACAATCCAATTTCCTATAAACCCGGGGGGTTTGGAAATGGCGCCGGACATGGCAGCACAGTATTGGGACCGCAACAACAATACTGGCATTTCGCATCGATGGCGGTGAATGTAAATGTGGGCTGGGAACGCCGGATTGTAATGTATCCCACTTATTTCGACCAGGATGGATTGATGCATGCTGATACCTATTTTGGCGATTATCCGCATTATGCACCGGCCATTCCTGAAATTCAGGGAGAATTTACCCGCTGGATGTTACTTTCATACAATAAACCGGTGAAAGCATCTTCTTCTGTGGAAGATTTTGCCGCAGAAAATATGACCGACGAGAATATTAAAACGTTTTGGCTGGCGAAGGAAAACAACGATCAGCAGTGGATTGAAATCGATCTTGTAAATCCGGCAAAAGTATTTGCAGTTCAGGTGAATTACAACGATTACCAATCTGATATGTATGGACGGATTTCCGGACTTCATCATCGTTATGTTCTGGAAGGTTCGCTCGATGGCGAAAACTGGATAACTCTCGTTGATAAAAAGAACAGCTACAATGACACGCCCAATGATTATGTGGAACTTGCCGTTCCCGAACTGGTGCGCTACATTCGTTACCGGAACATTCATGTGCCAATGCCAAATCTTTCCATATCCGATATACGGGTATTTGGAAAGGGACAGGGCAAAGCACCCGAAGGAGTGAAAGATTTCAAAGTGAACCGGTATGAAGACCGGCGCGATGTAATGATTACCTGGCAGGCACAGGAAAATGTGCAGGGATATAATGTGCTTTGGGGAATTGCCCCTGATAAGTTGTACAGTTCATGGTTGGTTTACGGCGAAAATCAATTGTTGCTGAAAGCATTGTCGGTTGAGCAGGAATATTATTTCTGCATTGAAGCTTTTAATGAAAATGGCATTTCGGAACGAACAGAGATAGTCAGAGTAGAATAGAAATAGTTTTCCCGCAGATATAATAATAATCAGCGTCATTTTGCGTAATCTGCGGGACATTTTAAGGACAATCATTTAAAACGAAATATAAAATTCACAAGCAATGAAACGATATGGATTACTCTTCACAATTTTGCTGATTGCAGCAGTTTTGCAGTCAAATTCCCAAACCAGTGACAATGCCCGAATGGATGCCTTTATTAACGATTTGATGGGGAAAATGAACATTCAGGAAAAAATAGGGCAGTTGAATCTGATTACTCCCGGTGGTGGAATTCCGACAGGCTCCGTAGTTAGTACCGGTGTGGAAGACAATATTAAAGCCGGAAATGTAGGCGGTATTTTTGGTATTGCAGGGCCGGCAAAAATCCGGCAGGCACAGGAATTGGCGGTAAAGGAAACCCGATTCGGTATTCCGCTTATTGTGGGTTCCGATGTCATTCATGGCTACAAAACCACTTTCCCGATTCCGCTGGGATTATCTGCGAGTTGGGACACGGCAATGATAAAACAGACAGCTCAAATTGCTGCACAGGAAGCTACTGCTGACGGTATTTTCTGGAACTTCTCACCTATGGTGGATATTGCCCGTGACCCCCGCTGGGGGCGGATTGCAGAAGGCGCCGGAGAGGATCCGTTCCTGGGTGCGCAGATAGCAAAAGCAATGGTGCAGGGATATCAGGGCGATGATTTGAGCAAGGAAAACACAATGATGGCCACTGTAAAACATTTTGCTTTATACGGCGGAGCAGAAGCCGGCCGCGATTACAATACCGTGGATATGAGCCGGCAGCGGATGTTCAACGACTACTTTCCGCCATACAAGGCAGCAGTGGAAGCTGGTGTCGGTTGTGTGATGTCGTCGTTTAATGATGTGCGCGGAATTCCTGCTTCAGGAAATAAATGGCTGCTTACAGAAGTTCTCCGCAACCGCTGGGGATTCGATGGGTTTGTGGTTTCCGACTATACTTCCGTTAATGAAATGACTGCTCACGGATTGGGTGATTTACAAACTGTTTCGGCGCTCGCACTTAAAGCCGGCCTTGACATGGATATGGTGGGTGAAGGATTTCTGAATACACTTCAGAAATCTTTAAAAGAAGGGATTGTTTCCGAAGAAGATATAAATACAGCTTGCCGTCGGATTTTGGAAGCGAAATACAAACTCGGACTTTTTGAAAATCCATATCGTTATGTGGATGAATCGCGACCAGAAAAAGATATTCTGACAGATGAACATCGGGCATTTGCGCGAAAAGCAGCAGCACATTCTTTTGTTTTGCTGAAGAATCAAAATCAGGTATTGCCGCTTAAAATGTCAGGGACGATTGCACTGATTGGCCCGCTGGCAAACAATAAAAACAACATGCTCGGCACCTGGGCCCCCACCGGAGATCCGCAGTTGTCGGTACCGGTTTTGGAAGGGATGAAAAATGTAGCCGGAAGTAATGTTGAAATTCAATATGCAAAAGGTGCCAATATTTCAGATGATACGACTTTTGCAAAGCATGTAAATGTTTTTGGAACTCGAATCGATATGGATGAACGATCGCCGGAAACCATGCTAAAGGAAGGGGTGGATATAGCCAAAAATGCAGATGTAATTGTGGCAGTTATTGGCGAAGCATCAGAATTCAGCGGAGAATCGGCAAGCCGTTCCAGTTTGCAACTTCCCGAAAGCCAGAAAAAACTGGTGCGGGCACTGGCAAAGATTGGAAAGCCGTTGATTTTGGTTACCATGAGCGGAAGACCGCTGGCGCTGGTGGAAGAAGATGAACTGGCGACAGCTGTTTTACAGGTGTGGCATCCGGGAGTGGAAGCCGGAAATGCTATTGCCGATATGCTGTTTGGAAAATACAATCCGTCAGGAAAATTAACAGCAACTTTTCCCCGGAATGTGGGTCAGGTGCCAATTTATTACGCCCACCGGTCAACAGGCCGGCCACAGGAGGGAGATGTATTCACCAAGTTCAAATCCAACTACCTTGATGTGGCGAATTCGCCGTTGTATCCATTTGGTTACGGATTAAGTTACACTACATTTGAATACACAAATCCAAAGTTGAGCAATAACTCAATCAGCAAAAATGATAAACTTGAAATCTCAGTTGAAGTGAGTAATACCGGAAATTATGATGGAGAAGAAGTAGTTCAGTTGTACATCCACGATATAGAGGCCTCCGTAACGCGTCCCGTTCGTGAATTAAAAGGTTTCAAAAAAGTGATGATTCCCAAAGGGGAAACAAAAACAGTGACATTCAGTATTACAGCAGATGATTTGGCATTTTATGATTTTGAACTTAATTATAATGCCGAACCGGGCCAATTTGAAGTATTTGTAGGCGGAAATTCGAATGCACAAAATTCAGCAAAGTTTGAATTAACAGAATGAACATTTTTTGAATTGTTATTCCGGTAAGGCATGAGTAGAAATCTCACCTTTTCATAAACAGATTTCTCCACTTGTATAAAAATTTAAATGGTTTTGATTTAAAAAGTGTAATATTGATTGAATTTTACCAGCATCCTCCATCTGGGTTGAACATTTTATTTGTAAGTTTGAGTAAAATGTAAAATAAGTCCAAAAAATGAGGTTCCATTTATCTCTCCCACTCTTAATTTTGATTTTATTTCAGGTGTCATGTAATTATTATTCTGAACCGGTTGAAGAAATTGTTCCTTCACTTGTTTTATGGTACGATGAGCCTGCAGAAAACTGGACAGAGGCCCTGCCCCTGGGAAATGGCCGTTTGGGTGCAATGGTATATGGTGGCACCGAAAAGGAAGTTATTCAATTTAATGAGGAAACGTTATGGACAGGCCAGCCACATGATTATACTCACAGGGGAGCCTTCCGTTACCTGGACCGGATTCGTAAATTACTTTGGAACGGCGAACAGGCTAAAGCGGAGGAAATCGCCAATGAGCATTTTATGTCACAACCTCTTGGACAGCAGGCTTATCAGCCATTCGGAAACATCCTTCTAAATTTTAAGGATCATAAAAATGTGGAAGGATACCAGCGCAGGCTGAACATTGAAAATGCAATCTCAACTGTTTTCTATAAAACTAATGGTGTTAACTTTAAACGGGAAACTTTTATTTCGCATCCTGACAATGCTCTTGTTATACACCTGGAATCGAGCAAAAACAGGGAATTAAATTTCACTGCCGGATTAAATTCACCACATTCCGATTATTCTGTTTCTGTAGAAGATGATGTGATTATCCTTCGGGGCAAAGCAAACGATTATCCAGAGGAAACAAGCCGGGAAGGTTATCCTTATCCCGAAAGTAAATTAACTTTTGAAGCCCGTTTGAAAGTTAAAAATGAAGGGGGCAGGTTGGTTCATAATGATAAAACTATAGAAATAGTTAAAGCAAGAAGTGTAACAATAATCCTGGTGGCAGCTACAAATTTTGTGGATTATAAAACAATAACCGCAAATCCTTCAGAACTTTGCCAGGACGCCCTTACACAGCTGAAATCTAAATCATATAAAGATTTAAAATCAGAACATGTACGTGATTATCAGAAACTTTTTAACAGGGTTAAACTTGATTTGGGAAGCAGTCAGTTTTCTAAAAAACCAACCGATGAAAGATTAAAGTCTTTTCGGCAAAACGAAGATCCAAATTTGGTTGCATTGTTGTATCAGTATGGAAGGTATTTACTTATTTCATCTTCGCGTCCCGGAACTCAACCCGCAAATTTACAAGGCATCTGGAATGACAAACTTACACCACCATGGGACAGTAAATATACCATCAACATTAATACTGAAATGAATTACTGGCCTGCAGAAATTACAAATTTATCGGAATGCACCCTTCCATTAATTAACATGGTAAAGGATTTATCCGAAACAGGGAAAAATGTTGCGAAAGTACATTACCGGATGAATGGCTGGGTGGCACATCACAATACTGATTTATGGAGGGGAGCTGCTCCCATTAACAATTCAAATCATGGAATCTGGGTAACCGGAGGTGCATGGCTTTGCCAGCATTTGTGGTGGCATTATCAGTTTACCGGTGATGAAAATTATCTTGAAAAAACAGCTTACCCTGTTTTAAAGGAGGCCTCTCATTTTTTTACTGAATACCTTGTACCTGACCCAAAACATCCGGAATGGCTGGTAAGTGGCCCCAGTAACAGTCCTGAACAAGGCGGTCTGGTTATGGGACCAACAATGGATCATGAAATAATCCGTAATTTAATGGCAAACACCATAGAAGCCGCACAAATATTGGGTATTGATTCTGCCTTTGTTAATTTATTAAAAGAAAAACGGTCCAAAATTGCACCGCTTCAAATCGGACAATACGGACAGTTGCAGGAATGGCTTGAAGATAAAGACGATCCTGCAAACCAACACCGCCATGTTTCGCATTTGTGGGCATTGCACCCGGGAAATGAAATTCATCCAACCACAACACCCGAACTTGCAGAAGCCTGCAAGGAAACCCTGCTGCAGAGAGGTGATGGAGGAACCGGATGGTCACGTGCATGGAAAATAAATTTCTGGGCACGCCTTCTGGATGGTGATCACTCTTTTTTACTGTTAAAAAACCTGATGGTCCCTTCAAAAAGTGAAGAGACAAATTATCAGGATAGGGGTGGATTATATATGAATCTGTTTGATGCTCATCCCCCTTTTCAAATTGACGGTAACTTTGGTGCAACTTCAGGGATAACTGAAATGTTACTGCAATCGCACCTGCGGGATGGAGACGGCAACTATTTTCTGGATATACTCCCGGCTCTCCCGTCAAAGCTGCCAAACGGCAGTATCTCAGGAATCAAAGGACGCGGAGGGTTTATTGTTTCCATTTTTTGGTCGAACGGCAAACTTAATTCAATTAAAGTGAAATCAGATTTGGGAAATATCCTGAACCTGCGTTACGCCGGAAAACTTATTTCGAGGGAAACAACTGCGGGAGAAATTTATGTTTTTAAACTGAAGGATTTCTAATCTGAATTCACGAACATTTAAGGTAAACCTGTTGCAATTTTTAAGAAAATGCTACTGATGCAAGATGTTGCAGATTATCATTGTAACCGGGAAGTATATAGTGGCAATAAATAAAAATGTCATAAAAAGTTATAACAGTAAAATTATAACCTCTACGACATTTTATGAAACCGGGAAAAAGGACTTTTATCTTATTTTATTTGTCCGCGAATTTCGCCACCGGGATTTGCATCGGTATGAACATTCACATAAGTACCCCCATTCATCATTGCTTCAACAAGATCCCAAAGTGGCTGTCCGGCCAAAACTCCGGTTAAATTACCGGCTGTAATAACTCCTTCAGCCAGAATCCCGTTGGTTGTGCCTGGCAAAACCACAGGTGGCGGACCGGAAGGATACAACCAAACCACCACTCCTCCGGTACTTCCTGCAGGACCCAGATGGATATGTGACATACGCACATTTTCAATGTTCGCGACAATAATTTTGTAACTCAATTCCATGCCATCCTTGCTTAGCTGGAAAATAGCCTGGCCTGTTGCGTTTGTCTCAACAGCAGGAACTTCCTCGTCACCGGAAAGGTGAGCCCGGAAATTCATTACTTTTTGTCCGCTTTTTAATACTGCTTCATTCTGAAGTTTCTCATCCGGTTGAATCGTATTGCATGAAGAAACTGCCAGGAAAACAGAAACTGCAATTAAAAAAATCAGATTTTTCATAGTTTGAATTTTATTGATTTATATACAGTATTAACATGCAGTGGGTTAAAAAGTTGCAAATAGAATACGATTTTGTATTTATTTTTTGCCATTCAAATTATATATAACATATTCCCGAAATCAGGTCAATGAAATCCTGAAATAATTTGGATGGTAAATAAAGGAATGTTCAAATAATGATTAAGAATTTTAATTTTTGTAAATTGATTAACTATACAAAAAAAGTGTTACGATGACAGCCGCTTTGCAAAAAAATGATCAGGAAAAACTTTTCGATGAATGGATTGAAGTCAGAATTCTCTATGATAATAAATTAAAAAGGCTAAAATCAAGTCAACTTCAATTGAATGAGCGTAAAAATTTAGAGCAGGAATTGAAAGACCTGCGAATGAAAATATCTGGTATTCAAAATGCAATCGCCCGGTTCGGCGATAGTTTCCTTGATGTTTATGATGCTGAATTAATAAAACCGTTAAGTGAAGCCGACATTATTTACTTGCGGGAAGAAATCAGGGAAGTAAGAAGTTGGCTTGAATCGATTACAGGATATTAAAAGCACCGGTTAAAGCGGAAACCAAGGGTTGAACGGCCTGTAATTTTAACTTCGTTTCCTGAAAAAATACCTGGGCGATGTATCCTTTGTTTCGTTTATATTGCCGATATATTCCCAATAGTTTTTGTACATAAAATTCATAACAGCGACAACATTGCTAAACTCTATACTCTTTTCGTCTTCATCCAGCAGCTTCCACAATCCTTTTCCATCGAATTCAACAAAGAAATCGATTTTACCATCCTTGGATTGCTGCACCACCGCACAATAATTCTCTACCTTTTCCTGAAGTTCAGCCACTTCTTTGGTTTTGATATTCTGAATATTCTGGCTCAATACGAAAAGCGGGAAAATTAACAGGATTAAAGAAATTACAGTTTTCATGCTTTGTAAATTAAATTATTGAAATATGTAAAAAGAAATGATTGTATTACTTTAACAGAACAAACCAGACTGCTAATATTCCTTTGGGAAAGCTGTTTTTTTAGTATAAAGAAGAAGTTTTTGCAGAAAGCAGTTATTTTAAACCAGAGAACTTATAGTAGTGCGAATTTAGGAAGATGTTGCATTGGATAACTGAGCATGTAAATACAAACAGATTGCCATAAGGCAGGTTTACCTTCTGGTTTTTCGTATCAGCAATTTTGTTTAAATCATAAACAGGTTCCGTTCTGACATAAATTATTAAATTTAGCTTTTGGTTAAGCCTGTTTAAATCAGTATCTATTGAGAAGTATAAAATGAATAAGCAAGGAAGAATTATTTTTTATATCCTGACAATTTTATCTGCAACAGCATTGGCGCAGCCGAAAGAGAAACCGGAAGTGCAGAATTCGCAATGGAAAGGTAAAAAAGTAGCTTTTCTGGGTGATTCGATGACCCAAAAACGTGATAGTACCAATAAAGTGTACTGGGAATACCTTGCAGATTTCCTTGGAATCGAACCCTCTGTTTATGGAATCAGTGGCCACCAGTGGGATGGTATTTACAGACAGGCTGTTCAACTTAAAGAAGAAAAAGGGGCTGATGTTCATGCTGTTTTTGTTTTTGCAGGTACAAACGATTACAATCATGGCCTTCCACTGGGAAAATTCTTTACAGAAACACAAAAAGAAACCAACTATAATGGAACAATAGTGGTAAGAAAATACCGGACACCGGATATCAACGATTCTACGTTTTGCGGACGAATCAATAAGGTGATGGACTTTTTAAAATCGAATTATCCTGATCAACAAATCATAATTTTAACTCCAATCCACAGGGGATTTGCCAAATTTGGCGCAAGGAATATCCAGCCGGAAGAATCTTTTGCCAACGCGCAGGGACTTTATCTTGAAGCTTATGTGAATGCATTAAAGGAAGCTGCTTCCATCTGGGCTGTTCCGCTTATCAACCTTTATTCAATCAGCGGTTTGTACCCGCTGGAGGAATCGTACAGTAAGTATTTTGAAAATGTTGAAACCGACATGTTACATCCAGGTTCGGCCGGAAACTACAGGTTGGCAAAAACAATTGAATACCAATTGCTGAATTTCCCTTCAACTTTTGTCGATCAATAATTGACTATTCCGGTTCGTTTTGTGCCACAGAATTTCGAAGTGAATTAGTATGATTTGGAAAGTTAGCAAATCCTGCAGAATCAGATATAAAATAAAAAGCCGGCTAATAACCGGCTTTCTTTGTAGCGGGAGCAGGACTTGAACCTACGACCTTTGGGTTATGAGCCCAACGAGCTACCAACTGCTCCATCCCGCAATATATTTTTATTTCAATGAAATTTCGTTTCTAACGGGTTGCAAATATAGCTACTTTTTTGAATTGTGCAAAATCCATGGTAAATTCCCGCTTTTTATTTTAAATTTTTTAATCTTGTCGTTCCATCAGGAATGGGATGCATTTTTTATTATTTTTATAGTCATTACTTAAACCAGTTTATCATGAATAGTTATCAATCACGAAGAAAGTTTATTAAAAATTCTGCAGCTGCAGCTGCGGTATTGACAGTACCAACTATAATTCCAGCTCATGCTTTTGGAGCCAATGACAGGATAAATGCTGCGGTACTTGGTATTAATGGCCGTGGGAAAAGTCATATCAAAGGATTCATGGTTCAGGACAATGTAGAGATTACCACATTGTGCGATCCGGATATGAATCTTTTGAGAGAGCGACAGAAATCGTTTAAGGAAACATATGATAAAGATGTTGCCCTTGAACAGGATTTACGCCGGGTCATGGACAACAAAGACATTGACGTTATAAGTATTGCAACACCAAACCACTGGCATTCACTTGCAGTTATATGGGCATGTCAGGCCGGAAAAGATGCTTATGTTGAAAAACCAGGTTCCCACAATATTTGGGAAGGCCGCAAAATGGTGGAAGCTGCCCAGAAATACGACCGTATAATTCAGCACGGCGTGCAGCTTAGAAGTTCGCCTGCTGTAAATGAAGCAATACAGTTGATGCGCGACGGATACATAGGAAGGGTTTATATGGCACGGGGGCTTGTTTTCCGCTGGAGGCCAAGTATTGGCGACGCAGGTTTTGAACCTGTACCCGATGGCATTGATTATGAACTCTGGACAGGACCTGCTCCCAAACGTCCGTTTACAAGAAATCTTGTACATTACAACTGGCACTGGCATTGGGATTACGGTAATGGCGATGTGGGTAACCAGGGAATTCACGAAACCGACTTGTGCATGTGGGGCCTGGATGTTGGTCTTCCTACAAAAATTACTTCCATGGGTGGCAAATTTCTGTGGGACGATGCAAAGGAAGTTCCTGAAGTGCTTACATCGGTTTATAATTACCCTGAAGAAAATAAAATCATTCAGTTTGAAGTGCGTCCGTGGTGTACAAATGATGAACAGGGAACAACAGTTGGAAACATTTTTTATGGAGACAAGGGAATCCTTGTTGTTGATGGATACAACAAGTATAAAACCTACCTGGGCCAAAACAGGGAACCTGGAAAATCGGGCGATGACGGTGAAAATGCAGGCACCGGAATGGACCGTGGTGACGGAGGAACTGATGGACACTTTGCAAACTTTATTGAAGCAGTTCGCAAACACGACAAAACAATTTTAAACGGACCTGTTGAAACTGCTCATCTGGCTTCGGGACTGGCACATTTGGGTAATATCTCTTACCGGCTGGGACGCGTATTAACGTTCGATCCGGATGCCGAACGTTTCGTAAATGACCCTGAAGCAGATAAAATGCTGACACGAAATTACAGACCTCCTTTTGTTGTTCCCGAAAAAGTGTAGCACTAAAAGAAATAAATAATAAAATGCCTCGCTTTGCGGGGCATTTTTAATTGTTATGCCCAAATCCTTCCGGCGGATTAAATGAAATTTGTATCCGTTTTCTCGTTCGCCTTTTTCATTTGAGCGTATAATTTATTGGCGAATATAAATTCATTCAGTTTTTTATTGTCTGTATTTAAAATTTCGTCCTTCGATCCTTTCCAGGCAACTTCTCCCTTACTCAATAATAAAACTGATTCTCCGATTTCAATAACCGAATTCATGTCGTGGGTATTGATAATGGTTGTCATTTCAAATTCCTTTGTAAGAGTTTGAATCAGCTTATCAATTACTGTTGATGTTTCCGGATCAAGGCCTGAATTGGGTTCATCGCAGAAAAGGTATTTTGGATTTAATGCGATTGCGCGGGCAATTGCAACACGTTTTTGCATTCCCCCGCTTATTTCGCTTGGAAACAGTTTGAAGGCTGATTTATCAATATTCACATGTTCAAGGCAGAATTCAACCCTGTTTTGCTTCTCTTTCGATGACATTTTCGTGAACATATCCATTGGAAACCGGATGTTTCCTTCCACAGAGATGCTGTCGAAAAGCGCCCCACCCTGGAAAACCATTCCTATTTCCTTGCGCATTAACTTCTTATCCTTATCGTTAATTTCAATGAAATTTCTATCATTATACCAGATTTCACCTTTATCGATTTCATATAATCCAAGTATCGATTTTAAAAGAACTGTTTTACCCGATCCGCTTCGGCCAATAATCAGGTTAGTCATCCCTTTTTCAAAACGGGAAGAAACGTCTTTTAGGATCATATTTCCTTCGAAAGATTTGTATAAATTTTTAACTTCAATCATGTCAGTAACAAGCGGGTTAGAATTAAATCGAAAAACAGGATAAGGACGTTGGTATAAACTACAGCCTTTGTACTTGCTTTGCCCACCTCGAGGGCGCCACCCTGCACATAATAACCAAAATATGCAGGTACAGAAGCCACAAGAAAACCAAAAACAAGCGATTTGATTAAGGAAAAAGTTACATAATACGGATAAAACAGGTATCGGATACCTTCAAGATATTCAGGTATTGTAATTACTCCCGTTACAGGTCCGGTAACCAATCCTCCGAACAATCCGAAAAACACGCTCAGTATGAATAAAAAGGGAAAAATAAGAACTACTGCTATTATTTTAGGCAGAATAAGATAACTGGCAGAATTGACTCCCATTATTTCAAGCGAATCAATTTGTTCGGTTACCCGCATGGTCCCTATTTCTGAAGTGATATTCGAACCAATTTTACCTGCCATTATCAGAGCAAGCATGGTGGATGAAAATTCAAGAATTAAGGTGTCGCGCGTGCCCAGACCAACAAGATAAGTGGGATAAAGCGGGTTGGACAAACTGTAGGCAAATTGAATGGTCATAATTCCACCGATAAAAATTGAAATTACAATTACAATCCATACAGAATTAACTCCCAGCGCATCTATTTCATTAAACAACTGTCTAAAGTACATTTTGTGCTTTTCGGGACGACCAAATACCCGTTTGAGCATCATAAAATACTGGCCTACATGAAAGAAAAAATTCATTCCGCAAAATTTAAATTTCGAAATTGCAATTGATGCTTTTGCTTTAGATTTTGGTTAAAATTACAATATTAATGGTTGAAACAAAACATCGAATTCAAGAATAGTTGGAGAATGTAACCTGAAAATAACAATTAATTTGTACATTTTGTGTTTAAAATAAATACTTTTGCGCGCGAATTAAAAGAGAATCAAATGCATAACAATTATTGTGTAATAATGGCGGGCGGTGTTGGCAGCCGTTTTTGGCCACTCAGCAGACAAGCCAAGCCAAAACAATTTTTAGATATTCTGGGTACCGGAAGGACTTTAATTCAGCAAACATTCGATCGCTTTTCGCAATTTATTCCCAAAGAAAATATACTTGTTGTTACAAATGTAAATTATAAAGACCTGGTACGCAACCAGCTGCCGGAGCTAAAAGACGAACAGATTTTGCTCGAACCATTACGCCGGAGCACTGCACCTTGTGTTGCCTATGCAACGCATAAAATAAAAATGAAGAACCCGGATGCCAATTTTGTAGTTGCCCCTTCTGATCACCTGATAATTAAAGAAGAGGAATTTATCCGGCAGATTAAAAACGGACTTGAGTTTGTTGCCGGAAACAACGCACTTTTAACTCTGGGAGTAAAACCTAACCGCCCCGAAACCGGGTACGGGTATATCCAGGTGGATAATAAAGTGGAATTTAACGGGCTGGACAATCTGTATAAAGTGAAAACTTTTACTGAAAAACCAGACGTTGAAATGGCCAAAATTTTTGTAGACACGGGTGAATTTTTCTGGAATTCCGGAATCTTTCTCTGGTCGATGGCATCAATCCTTGAAGCGCTGGATACTCATCTCGACGGTGTTTCTTCCCTCTTTAAAAACGGTCATAAACTTTACAATACTGAAGATGAAGTTAATTTCATCAATAAAACTTATTCTGAATGCCAGGGCATTTCAGTAGACTACGGAATTATGGAAAAGGCTCAAAATGTGTATGTGCTCACAGCAGATTTTGGCTGGGCTGATTTGGGGACCTGGGGGTCGTTGTATGATAATAAGGATAAAGATGAAAATGGAAACATTTCGAGTGGCGAAAATGTATTGTTGTACGACACAAAAAACTGCATCATTAATCTTTACGATGAAAAGGTTGCAGTTTTGCATGGCCTGGATGGTTATATTGTAGCCGAATCAAACGACACCCTGATGATTTGCCGCCGGGAGGACGAGCAACTGATTAAACAGTTCGTAATTGATGTAAGGATTAAAAAAGATGAATCACTGGTTTAAAATCAATAAAAAAGAGGCTGTTGCAGAACAGCCTCTTTTTTATTGCAGTAATTTGACGATAAATAATCTGGTGGTTACCTGGCAAATCCCGTTGAAGGAAATCACGGGTAAATCACTGTCGCGGGAAAATGCAAAACCGGCAGGACAGAACAGGTTAAAGAATTAAAATTAAAAAACTACCCGAATACCATCATAAAAATAAAGCCCGCCCCCACCAATCTGCCAATAATTTTACAGAAGTCAGTTGGGTAACCAGCAAGAGTGAGAGGTACCGGAAATTTCAGGTTTGATTTGATCGATCATCGTACTGTAAATTCTACATGAGGTACAGAGGAGAGAGTTTATCCTTATATCATATTCGCATCATACTCGAAGTAAATTCGTATTAAATTTGATTATAACCAAATTTACTTCGAATTTAATTCGAGTTTACTTCGAGTTTAATACGGATTTAATATGCCGAAATTTAGTATTTGACAGAGATGAGTAAATACCGGAATGAACGGGAATCAGGCAATCATCTTTCGCCTGCTCGTCCTGCCCTGTCACTGATGTTATTTTGAAATGGTTGATTGAACAGGTTTCAGGAAGAATTTTTCACAACTTGCTTTCAGGAGCGGCTTTTATAAATGAGGAAGAGCCGGGATTTTAATCTAAAAGGCAGCAATATCCGCTAATTTCGGAATACTGGAGAGAAGATGATTGCGGAAGGGCGTTAATAAAACCGGGAGGAAAACTCTACATTTTTCCTCCCGGTTAGTTGCTGCAATGTTGTAACGGATTATTTGATTTCAGTTCTTTTTTCAACCGGCCTGTTCACTTCCGGAAGATTACCTGTCCATTTTTTGATTGTATAATTAATGCGGATGGTAATCATATACATTACCGGCGAAATGAGCAAGGTGAGGAAAGTGGCAAAAGTTAATCCAAAAATCACTGTCCATGACATGGGGCCCCAGAAAGCAACGCTTTCACCACCAACTGAAAACTGCGGATCAAAATGGGTGTACAGTGTCAGAAAGTTAAAATTCAACCCCACTGCAAGAGGGAGCAATCCAAGCACTGTGGTAATTGCTGTTAAAAGCACAGGTCTTAAACGAGTACGACCTGCCAAAACCAAAGCGTTTATTTCATCTTTTTTCGGAAGGAATGCTTTTTCAGGGTATCCAAGTTCATTTCTTCTGCGTTCGCGGGTAAGATCAATATAGTCGATGAGTACAATTCCATTGTTCACCACAATTCCTGCAAGCGAAATAATTCCGATTCCGGTCATGATGATTACGAATTCCATCTTAAAAATACCAAGTCCAAGGAATACACCGATTGTGCTGAAGATTACGGTTGCAATAATAATTAACGGACGGATGAACGAATTAAACTGTGTCACCATTATAATCATAATCAAAGCAATGGCAATCAGTAATGCGTAAATCAGGAAATCCATACTTTCGGCCTGCTCCTGCTGCTCTCCTGTAAATTCGTATGTGTAGCCTTCAGGCATATTATAATCGGCCAATACCTGACGGATACGTTCATTTATTTCATTTGCATTGTATCCCTCAACCACCTGCGACGAAATGGTAATCACCCGTTTATTATCAATCCGGCTAATTTTATCATAAGTAGTTGCATACTGAAAATCGGCCACTGATGAAATTGGTATGCTATTTCCTTCAACCTGAATTTTCTGGTTCATTAATGTTGAAACATCGTTCCGGTAAGGTTCGGCCAGGCGGATAAAAATATCATATTCATCTTCGCCATCTTTAAATTTGCTTGCTTCGTAACCATATACTGAGTTACGGAAAACTGCGGCTATTTCCTGTGTCGAAAGTTCATAAAGTCGTGCTTTTTCCCTATCTACCTTTACAAGCATTTCGGGCTGATTTGCATTAATGTTTAATTTTAATTCATCAATTCCTGCAATCTGGTCTTCTTCAATCATCTGCACAAAGTCACCGGTAATTTTTATCAGCTGGTCAAATTCGTCACCCGAAACATCGATACTGATTGGAGAACCTGTTGGCGGGCCGTTTTCATCTTTTTCAACATAAATACGTGCTCCAACAAATCCATTAAGATTTTGTGCAAGTTGCTGCATAAGCTGGCTTGTATTTACACCGCCACGCAGTTTGTATTCAACAAAAGAAATGGAAGTGAGCGATTTGTTGGGACTTGATTCATTTTCAAACATTCCACCTTTTCCAACTCCAACTGTGGTGGTAACCGATTTTACGATATTATTCACCGGCTCAAGTGTTTCCTTGATAATATCTTCCACCTGCCTTGAAACATTATTTGTTTTTTCGAGAGAGGTACCCAGTGGAAGTTCCATGGTTACATAAATCGTTTGAGGTTCGGTTTCGGGGAAAAAGACGGTTTTGGGGGCACTTCCGAAATAAAACATTGCCGATAAAACAAGTAACATTATTGTTCCTCCGAAATAAATGTACGGCCATGGACCTTTCAATGCATGACTCAACTGACGGGTATATATATTTTCGAGCCACACAAGAAATTTAGTCTGAAACCAGCGGGCGAGTGCACGAAGGAAAAGCACATTCATCAGCATAATTAAGGCAATGGTTGCCAGAATATTTCCAAGCAAATAAATTTTGGCAACATAAAAAAGGATGGCAATAATTGCTATAATACCTGCATTTTTAAATGTTTTTTTGCGGTTGGCCCTTACACTGATATCGTCAATTTTCATGAAATTGGCTATAAATGCCGGATTTAAGATTAACGCTACAAACAGCGAGGAAGCCAGAACAACAATCAGTGTTTTTGGTAAAATGCTCATAAACTGTCCGATTATACCTTCCCAGGCAAGCAGCGGGAAAAATGCCGCGAGTGTTGTAAGTGTGGAGGAAATAATCGGAAATGCAATTTCACTTACTCCTTTTTTTGTTGCATCCAGCAAATTATATCCAAGACTGTAAAGCCGGTAAACATTTTCGACAACCACAATTGCATTATCCACCAGCATTCCCAGTGCAAGAATAAGGGCATACAATACCATTGAATTCAGAGTAATTCCACTTTGCTGCAGAATAACAAAGGAGAGGAACATCGATAACGGAATAGCCAGACCAGCAAATAATGCATTGCGGAATCCAAGAAAAAGAAACAGCACGAAGGTAACAAGTATCATACCCAGAATAATGCTGTTTTCAAGATTCATAATTGTATCCTCAATATAAGTGGTCGTATCATCGGTAACAATTACATCCAGTGTTTTCGGAATTTTCCTGTTATCCTTCATTTCCTGAATAGCATTAATAACCTTTGATGAGGCATCCAGAATATTTTCGCCTGATTTTTTGGTAATGGAAAGGGTAACCACCGGTTTATTGTTTAAACGTGCAATTGTTGCTCTTTCCTTGTAATCGTCAACAACAGTGGCAACATCACGAATGTAAACAGGTTTTCCCATGTTTACCTTTATGATTGTGTTTGCGATTTCATCTATGCTTTTGTAATCGGCTTCGGTGCGTATTACCCTTCGCGTCTGATCGGCAGTAAATTCACCGGCGCCCATTGTTATATTTTCAAGCTGAATCGCAAGGGCAATATCGTTGAATGTTAATTCTCTTGCATCCAGCTTATACGGATCAACGTTAATCTGGATTTCCCGCTCCTCGATTCCCCGGATATTTGCTTCAGAAACTTCCCTGAAACTTTCGAATTCGTCCTGCATGGTTTCTGCGTATTCCTTTAATTCGCGCATGCTGAAATCACCCGAGATATTCACATTCATGATAGGAAATTCCGAAAGATCGAAATCCATAACCAGCGGATCAGTTTCGAGATCATCGGGAAGTTCCGATTTTGCTTTGTCCACCCTGTCTTTTGTATCCTGAAGTGCCTGATTTATCGTTACATTCGTATTGAATTCAACAAAAACGGTACTTACATCCTGGTACGACGCAGAACTTACCTGCTTTATTCCTTTTAACCCTTTTAGTTCCTGCTCAATTGGACGTGTAATCAGATTTTCGATATCAACCGGAGAGTTTCCGGGATAAACAGTCTGAATAAATATATAGGGAACTACAATTTCCGGAAACGCTTCACGGGGCATCTGGTTGTAGGAAAACAACCCGAAAAACACAAGAAGCGCAGTGAAAATATATACTGTAGTTCTGTTTTTCAACGCAAGATAGGCAGGCTTAAATTTGCGGGAAATATCTGATTTTTTAAATTTCTTTTCTTCCACCATTTTTTTATTTTTTAATGGTATTGTTTTTTTAAATGTTTACAACAGTTCCGTCACTTACTTCATTGAACCCTTCAGAAATTATCTCCATTCCTTCGGAAAGTCCTTCCACAATTTCAGTCAGATTATTGTCGGTAACTCCAGTTGTTACATATACTTTTTTCGCAACTTTTTTGCCGTCGGTATTTTCTACAATGTAGGTGTAATTGCCTGTAAAATCTTCTTTTACATAAAGCGAAGGAATTACAATTGCACTGTCGGAAACATAATCTCTTATTTTAATGATGGAAACAAGGTTTGGTTTTATCATTTTATCCGTGTTATTCAGATTTATTCTTATTCTGAAAGTGCGGTTATTTGGATCAATTGTATTTCCAATCTGGTTTATTTTTGCCTGCATTTCGCGTTTTAATGCAGGGAAATAAACTTTAACGATATCTCCTTTATGTACCTTTGTCAGATACGATTCGGAAACATCTGCATATATTTTTATGTCATTGATGTTCACCACCTTTGCAAAAGGAGACTGCGGACTTCCAATTTCCCCTTTTTTCTGATAAATAACGTCGACCACTCCATCAACCGGCGATTCAATTTCCGACATTTCAAGTTGTGCTTTCACACCTTCCAGCCGTTTTTCAAGGCTTTCCATGTTTGTTTTTGCCTGAAGAAACTGCATTTCGGAACCAATATTCTGATCCCACAGATTTTTCTGGCGCTGGAAACTTGTTTTTGCCAAATCGAGCTGAATCTGGATTTCTTCCATCGAACGGTTTAAAGTACTTGTATTTAGTTTTCCCAAAATTTGCCCTTTTCGCACCTGTTCGCCCTCTTTTACAAGAATTGAATCGATGACTCCAATCGATTCGGGACTGACATTAACATTCAGATCGGCTTCTGCCTCCCCGGTTACCTCTATGTAGTGTTCAAAAGGTTTGGTTTCCAGTTCTTTCACTTCTACATTTACTACATCTTCTTCCTGGTTTGCACTTAATTCTTTTTCGAGCGTTTCTATTTGCTGTTGCAGGTCGTAAACTTGCTGTTTGTATTCTTTTAACTGTTGCTGTTTGGCAGCTTTTTCGTCAACAGCAGGTTTGCTGCACGAAACAATAATAATTGCCACTGCTAATACTGTTAGAATTTTTTTCATGGTATCCTGATTTTGTTTGTTTCTGAATTATTTTAAAGTTGGCCGGCTGCTTTTTTAAGGTTGAGTTCAGCCTGCAAAAGCTGCATTGTTGAATTGACAAAAGATCCGTATGCCTGAATATACTGTGTTTCGAGTTGCGACAGTTCGGTGCTGCTTGTTAACCCGTTGTTGAATTTTATTCTCGATTTTTCAACGATTTTTTCTGCAAGTGCCCTGTTTTCCTTGTCGTTCTCGTATTTTTCGAGTGCTGATTCCATTTCTGCCACAGCAGTTAAATAATCTTTTTGGAGAGTAGATTCAGTTAACCGGCGCTGATTCTCAGCTTTGGCAACTTCAATTTTTGCCTGTTGGACATTCATCATTTTTTGTCCTGAGCTAAAAATCGGCACAGTAAGTTGAAATCCGATTAATGAAGAAGGGAACCATGAAACATCCGATTCAAACAGATTTGCTTTATTTCCGTATGCAGTTTTTGAATAATTGTAAAATGCATTAAGTTTGGGCAGATACGTGGATTTCTGAAGTTTTAAAAGTTTTTCCGACACTTTAAAATTTGTATTGGCTAGCCGGTAATCAATGTGGTCAGCAAAGCTAAAATTGATTTTTGGATTCCCTGAAACAAAGGGAGCCAGGAATTTTTGAAGTGTATCGGCAAGTTGAATTGGCTGTTCAATATCGTAACCCATTGTATATTTCAGCACCACGCGTGCAACTTTTATTTCGCGTTCGGCTTTTAATATTTCATTTTCTGCATTTCTTACAAGGATTTTCATTTGGTCAACATCAAGTTCTTCACGAAAACCATTGTCGTAATACGCCTGGGTTTCTTTATGAAGCTGCGTTACATTTGCAAGGTTTTCCTTCATTACATTAAGATTTGATTCGCCAATCAACACCATGTAATAAGCCTGAGTAACTGCATTTTTTATGTCAATTTCAGCTTTTTCGTTTGCCTGTCTTGCCAAATCAAGATAAATTTGAGCAGAACCTACACCAACAATATATGAGCCATCGAAAATCTGCTGGGAGACACTAAATCCAAAATCAGAATTATAATCCTGTCCGAATTTAACCGGGATATAAGTTCCGGCTTCCTCTCCGAAAAATTCACCGGGTATTAATGAAACCGGCAGATTGAGAAACATGTTGTAATTTGCCGAACCCGAAATCTGCGGCAATCCTGTGGAAATGGTTTTCCACACCTCTTTTTGAGCAATGGTAATGTCCTTTTGTGAATTTTGTAAGACAAAGGAATTTTCCATGGCATATTGTTTGGCTTCTTCAAGCGTAAACGACTGATTTTCGGGTTGGGCAGCCGCCACTGAAACAGCCAAAACAAAAACAGCAAGTTGCAAATAGGCTTTAATTCTGTTTTTCATTCTGAAATTTGTTTAATTGTTCTTTATAATATGTTATACCTTTTTCGGTACAAATGGCATGCATGTGATAATCAACAACTTTGTCAAATAATTCAATATTTGAAAGCTCACTTTCCTTGAAAATTTCATTGTCAGGATTCAATGTAAACAGCATTCTTCCTACCTGCAGCTTTGCAATTAATTCCGGTTCAAGTTCTTGTCTGAAAAGCCCTTCCTTTATACCATCTTCAACATTTTTAATTGTATCGTTAAAAATACGCTCCCGTTTAAACTGATGTACTTTTTTGTACATGTCGGGATATTGCTTTTTTAAATCGAATTCAAGGTTGTTGTTAAAATGTTTCAGTATTTGTAAAAGATGGGTGCGTAATGTAAAAATTCTGTCAATCGCATTTCCCGAATGTTGCTGATGGAAGTAAAATGCCGGATTTTTCAGGTAATAATCCACGGCCTGGCGAACCAGGTCTTTTTTATCATTAAAAAACTGGTACAGTGTTTTCTTTGAAATGCCAAATTCGCTGGCAACATCATCCATTGTAACTCCCCTGATTCCGTGTTTGAAATACAGGTTCCCCACATTCTTTAATATGAATTGTTTCTTTTCTTCCATGACTCTGCAAAAATAAACCTTTTAAAAACGTTGGAAACTCTTTACGTATTAAAAGTTTATTAAATAAAAAATTCAAAACAATTATTTAATAAATTAGTTTTTGTAGTTATTGAATTTATTTGACCCACAAAACTATGGAAACGCTAAAAGTTTTTACAAATAAAATCGGTGAATGGCCAGTTTTGGTATATGAAATAAAAAGAATGGAGCAGGAGGCGGATGCATTTGTTACTGGAAATTAGAATTTATCGGTGAAAAAAAATATGTAAGGGTATTTACTTTTTTGTGGAACAATATATTTCGGCAAGCTTTATATCTTCAGGAAATGTGATTTTTATGTTCTCGCGGTTTCCTTCAACAAGGTAAATTTTCTGCCCGGTATTTTCAAGTACCGAAGCATCATCGGTAAATTTCTCCGAATAATCTTGTTTAAATGCTTCTTTAATTACTGAAACTTTAAAGGTTTGAGGAGTTTGCACAAGAAAGTACTTAGAACGATCTACTGCATAATTCATATTTTTCTCTACTTTTCTGATCGATTCTGCCGGTGCAATTACCGGAAGCGAATTTCCTTTTTCGGTTGCAATTTTACAGCAATTTTCGATTGTTTGTGCAGAAACCAGCGGACGCACCCCGTCGTGAATGAAAACTATTCCTTCATCATTAATTTTTTCCAGACCATTTTTAACCGAATGGAAACGCGTAGTTCCGCCAGGTACCAAAGTATGTTTAATTTTGAAATCATATCTGATGCAGAGTTTTTCCCAGTACCCGGTTTGGCTTTCCGGCAGAACAACAATAAAAATGAAATCAGGGTCAGCATTGACAAAAGCCTGGAGGGTGTGCATTAATATGGGTTTACCGCTGAGCTCCATAAATTGTTTTGGAATGAATGAACTCATTCTGTTGCCGCTTCCCCCTGCAACGATTAATGCAAACTTTTTCATTGTTACTGTTCAATTTTTAAGTTAACTTGGCGTAAAAATAATTTAATTTCATCATCAGTATGGAAAAAGTGTTGGATTTTCTTAAGGAACTTGCCGCCAATAATAATAAGGAATGGTTTCATGAAAACCGTCCGAGTTACGAGGAGAGCCGCGATAAAGTTCTTTTTTTAACCGAAGTTTTAATGAATGAAATCAGAAAGTTTGATCCGGATGTTCCGGCCATGAATCCAAAAGATTGTATGTTCCGTATTTTTCGGGATGTCCGCTTTTCAGAAGACAAACGGCCTTATAAAACAAACTTTGGGAGTTTTATAGCCAAAGGAGGACGTAAAAGTACGCGTGCAGGTTATTATTTTCACATCGAACCGGAATCAAGCTTTGTGGGTGGTGGGGTTTACTGGCCGCCAGCTGAGCCACTAAAGGCAATCAGGTTGCACATTGAAAAGCATCCGGAGGAATTTTTGCAGATTATAAATGATGCAGAGTTTAAAAAATTCTATCCCGGGATGTACGATCACCAGTTAAAAACAGCACCTAAGGGTTTTTCAAAAGATCATAAATATATTGAATTGCTGCGATACAAATCATTTGTATTTTCTTCAGCAATACAAGATAAATTGCTGGCAGGAAACGGATATGTTGATTATACAGTTAATGCATTCAGGCAGTTATACCATGTCAATGCATATTTAAATGAAGCAATAGATATTTTTGATGAAAAAAAGTGAAGAAAAAGGGGTTACTATTTTACTTTTAACAGAATATATATGTAGATGACCCATATTTTTTTATCTTCCCGATTAAAAAAATAGCCCCGGAGAATTCTTTTTCCGGGGTTCTGTTTTTAAAGGCCATTTGTAATTCTCATTATCCGGTCAATATTATCATCAACCTGTTCAATACTTTCCATTCCTATTGTCATGCAATCCACATTATTACTTTTCAATACATAATTCAATGATTTTTCACGTTGTTCTTCTGAAACCAAATCACCACATCCAAAAATCTTCATGCCGATTACTCCTTTACCGCTTTCCTTAACTCTTTTCAGGAGCGCCATAACATCAGCCGGAGTTCCGTCCATTTTAGCCCCGTCATAATTTATCCGTGCAAGCAAAACATCGGGCCAATCACTTTTTTCAGCTACCTGCATTGCGCTAAAATCATGGCACGATAATCCAACTTTTTTAATAATTCCTTTCTCTTTTGCTTCAGAATAGGCGTCCATATAACGTTTGTATTCATCGGGCCATTCGCTGTTTACCATACAGTGCAGCAGTAAAATATCAATATAATCGGTGTCAAGTTCTTTGCGGAACCTGTCAATACTTTTCTGAAAAGGTTCGGGTTTGTACCAATCCTGATGCTCGTAAACCATTATTTTCGATAAAACAGTTACATTTTCGCGTCCAACTTCTTTTAATGCTTTTCCAACAAATTCATGCGTACCATACATATCGGCAGTTTCAAAAAACCGTACACCGCGGTCGTAAGCATGCCGTGCCATGTTTATAAACTTCCTTTCACCCAGTTCTTTCTGGTGCGAGGTTTTTTTCCAGCCATACGAACCTGTTCCCAATGCAAGCCGCGATACCTTCATTCCGGTTCTGCCCAGATCAACAGAATCAATTGACGCATTTCCTGCCGTGGTAAAACTTAAACCCGAAAATCCTGCTGTAAAGGCCAGAGCACCGGCAACTCCTTTTGCGCTGTCGTGTATAAATTTCCTCCTGTTTATATTTTTCATTCACATATATTTTTAATGATTCTGAATTATTCTGCTCGTTTCATCCTTAACTGATAATTGAACGCTGTAAGATAAAGAAATGTATTCATTTATTAAAAACCGGATTGAATTTACCGATTTTTATAATTAAGAAGTTTATCTATTTTTGCGGCATTTTAACTTAAACTATATCACAGGAATGAAAAAAGTTTTACTTGTATTTGCTTTTACTGCAGCAGTAATCGCCACACAGGCACAAAATTTACAGTTACATTATGATTTGGGTGAAGGAAGAAACTATTTTACTACCACCGTTGAAATGTTTAAACCCGACAACTGGGGCAGTACTTTCTTTTTTATCGATATGGACTACAGTTCAGATGCCCGTAATGTTGACAATGGCGTTTCGCTTGCTTACTGGGAAATAGCACGTGCTTTCAGATGGAATGAAACTCAAAAATTTCAGCCACGTATTGAATACAATGGCGGTGTTTTTAAACTGGATGGAAATGATAGCCCGTTTGTACCAATTGAAAATTGCTGGCTGGCAGGCGTTGAACGGACATGGGCTTCAGCTGATTTCACCAAAATATTGACGCTGCAGGGTAATTACAAGTACATTAAAAATAAAGAAGATGCTTCATTCCAGGTAACTGCTGTATGGGCTATCCTGATGTTGCAGGGGAAATTAACTTTTGCCGGATTTGCAGATTTCTGGAAAGAAGAAATGTTCTGGGGAACAAATTACCGTTTCTTATCTGAACCACAATTGTGGTATAATTTTAATGCTCATTTTTCCGCAGGTACTGAGATTGAACTGAGTAATAATTTTGTTGGTGACAAGTTTTTCGTAAGCCCCACTTTGGCAGTGAAGTATGTTTTCTAAATTTAAAAACAAAAAATTATGCTTAACCGGTTTTTTCAACTAAAAGAAAACAATACCTCTGTAAAAACAGAAATCGTGGCTGGTATTACCACGTTTATGACCATGGCTTATATCCTGGCTGTGAACCCGGATATCCTGAGCGCCACAGGAATGGATAAAAACGCGCTGTTTACAGCTACTGCACTTTCTGCAATGATTGCAACCCTTGTTATGGCATTGGTTGCCCGTTTGCCTTTTGCACTTGCGCCCGGAATGGGACTAAATGCTTTTTTTGCCTTTACTGTCGTTCTTGGAATGGGCTACAGCTGGCAGTTTGCTTTAACCGCAGTTTTTCTTGAAGGAATAATATTCCTGATTCTTACTGTATTTAACATCCGTGAATTGATTGTCAATGCAATTCCGCTTTCGCTAAAGCATGCAGTTTCTGCCGGAATTGGTCTTTTCATTGCTTTTATCGGTTTACAAAATGCAGGAATTATTGTGAATAATGATGCTACTTTGGTTAGCCTTGGAAACATGGGTTCACCGGCAGTTTTAATTGCTGCGGGAGGAATAGTTTTAACAGCAGTTCTACTGTCACTTAAAGTAAAAGGAGCACTGCTTATCGGAATTTTTGTTGCCACAGTGGCTGGTTTGCCATTCGGAGTAACACATATGCCGGAAGGACATTTGGTAGATGTTCCGCCCTCACTTGAACCAATCCTCTGGAAATTCGATTTTACAAAAGTATTTTCCATGGATATGCTCATCATTTTATTTACTTTTCTTTTTGTTGATATGTTTGACACCGTTGGAACTTTGGTTGGTGTTTCATCAAAAGCCGGAATGCTGGATGAAGAAGGAAGGGTACCCCGGGTAAAGCAGGCACTTTTTGCTGATTCGATAGGAACAACAGTTGGTGCAATTTTAGGTACAAGTACTGTTACAACTTATGTCGAAAGTGCATCAGGTGTTGCCGAAGGAGGTAAAACAGGTTTAACATCGTTAACAACAGCCGCTTTATTTTTTGTAGCATTGTTTTTTGCACCGCTTTTTACAATGGTTCCGGCTGCGGCCACTGCCCCGGCCCTTGTTTTGGTCGGCTTCTTTATGATGTCTCCCATACTTAAAATTAATTTTGATGATTTCACCGAATCCATACCTGCATTTATTGCAATTATAATTATGCCTTTAACATACAGTATTGCAGAAGGAATTGTTTTCGGAATGCTTTCGTACGTGTTGCTGAAAGTGTTAACCGGAAAATTCAAAGATATATCCTGGGTTATGGTGGTTTTGGCATTATTATTTATTTTGAAATTCTTTATTTAGGATTAATATACACAAAATAAGTACATTAAAAACGGAACCGGCGAACAATAATTCATAGCCGGTTCCGTTTTTTAGTTATTCAATTTTTAACTAAAACCTTTTATGAAAAACTTCATTCTTATTTTGTTCGCTTTGCTTCTTCTGTTTTCATGTAAAAAAGAAGAAACAACGGCAACTGCTCCACAATTGCCGCCTGCAGAAACCATGGTCATCGATTTTGGTCAGTTGGGGAATGCTGAAAAGTCAGCTGGATTTGCAAAAACCAACTGGATGTTCTCGGCAACTACAGTTGGTGCCTGGAATGTAATCATCGGAACTACATTTATTATTCCTGTTGCTGCATTTAAATCTGCCTTTAATTATCAACCTGTTCAGATTGACGGTTTATCGTGGCAATGGCAATATGCAGTAGATGGTTTTACCAGCCAGTACACTGCGCGGCTTGTTGGAACACTTGAAGCAGATCAAGTAAAATGGGAAATGTATATTACCAAAATTGGAATTGAACCCTTTGACGAATTTCTTTGGTTTGAAGGCACATCAAAAACAGATGGTACAAGCGGGCAATGGATATTGAACCACAGCGCAGCTTTTCCTGAAAAGACAGTTCAAATCGACTGGAAAAAGGAAGCAGACTAGGTTGGCGAAATCAAATATACGTATGTGCGGAATACAAATGATTTGGGAGTAGCCGATTCATTTAAAGGAAGTACTTTAACGTATGGGTTACAAGAGGGTGAATTTGATATCTATGTCAATATTCACGCATTTAATGCTCAATTGCAATCATTTACAGACGCAAATATAGAATGGAGCAGAACCGTTTTTAACGGGCACGTAAAAGCAGAACATTTTTTCAATGATTCTGACTGGCATTGCTGGGATACGCAGGGAAATGATGTTGAATGTAATTAATCAATAAAAATATAAATGTTTTTCAGGCACTTTGCAGTGCCTTTTTTTGTTTTTGTTATTTTTGCGTTGCATAATATTTTTGAGCTGCTGGCGCAGTTGAGTATAAACCGCCAGCCGGCGGATGACAGAAAAGGGGTTGTTAGTTCAGTTGGTTTAGAACGCATGCTTGACAGGCATGAGGTCGGCAGTTCGAATCTGCCACGACCCACTTACAAAATTTAATGATTCAATCTGTCAGGACAGCATTTCCTGCATTAAATGCATGGATTATATTTTGATGCGTTGCACCTTTTGATTTGTTTTTACTTGCTAACACAAAAGATTTTAATGTCGCATACCTTTTCACTAAGCCACGATTTGGTGAAGTCCTTACAGAATACAAATTTATTTTTTTAAAAGAAGGTGCAGAGCACCATATTTTAATGAATATTGAGATTTTTAGAACGCCTTGTTTAGGTTCCAGATCATATCCTGAAAAGCTTTTCCTGTTTCATAACAAGAAACAGGGTTGGCAAAAATTTAAGCGTACCAGTTACGCGAGCGTCCCTGCAAATTGTTTAAAATGTCGATGGTAATATTTACATCGTTTACAATCTGGAAATCGAACATGCCAACACAGATAAAATCAGCGCCATTTTGAAATGCCCAGTTAAAACCATCCTGTGGTTCGATAGCGCCGGCTGCCAGTACTTTAAACCCCATTACCGGAACGGTTGCACGTTGCACAAATTCACTTGTTCTGTCCGGAAACAAGCAGAATATATTATTGTGAAATTTATTATGATCGAGGTAATTTGTTCCGTCTACTTCAAAAGGCACGCGGTTTTCACGGGGATGTGCCGACCAGTATTTATCGTGATGCATTGTTTTCATGTAATAATCCGGAATAATACCCTGTTCCTCACAGGCAATTAATGCATCAACCGTATGTGATGCCAGTCCGGCCGTATATCCCTGGCTGCGTATCCGTTCCATCATTTTCCCGATGACATCAATTTTATTGTCACGCACCAGCCAGTCGCACCAGTTTCCCTGGATCTGAACAATATCCACACCCATATCGATTGCCTTGTCGATATTCACATAATAATCCTTCTTTTCCATTTCGGGCGCCACCTGCGAAATGACCTTAATCTTGCTGCCGGTCATTTTTTTATATTTCAGCATGGTTTCATTGGTTGGAAAACCAATATTGATGCAGTTAATTCCGGCTTTTTCTGCCAGAATCAATGTTTCAAAAATCTTCTTTTCAGTATTATATGCACGAAAAAGTGAAGGTACATAAATTAAATCGCGGGAATGTGCCCAGCCA